>DVFL01000037.1 GCA_018713255.1 Candidatus Cottocaccamicrobium excrementipullorum
CACAGGAAACGGAAAAATAACTTCTCCTCCGTTTCCTGTGTTTCGCTGCACTCGGAATATTCCTCAGCCAAAAAGATCTGATCTTTAAGCCAGATTTGTATACCCCATCAGGCTCTTGTCCACGGCTTTCGCCACTTCGCGCCCTTCCCGGATAGCCCAAACCACCAGGGACTGACCACGATGCATATCGCCTGCTGTAAATACCTTCTCTACAGAAGTCTGATAGCTTCCTGCTTCTGTGGACACGTTAGTTCTTCCATTTAATTCAACGCCAAAGGCGTCCGCCACATAAGACTGAGCTCCCAGAAAGCCTGCGGCAATCAATACCAGGTCTGCAGCCAGCTCCTGCTCGCTTCCCTCCACCGGCTTCATCATGGTCCGCCCTGTCTCAGGGTCCTTCTCTGCCGCCAGCTTGGTGGTAATAATCTTGCAGATCTTTCCCTCGCCGTCTTTAACAAATTCCTTTACTGTAGTCTGATAAACCCTGGGATCATGACCAAAAATGGCGATAGCCTCCTCCTGGCCGTAATCTGTCTTGCAGATTCTGGGCCATTCAGGCCAGGAATTATCTTCTGTCCGCTTATCGGGAAGCTTGGGCATCATCTCCAGCTGGGTAACAGACGCGCATCCCTGACGGATAGCCGTACCCACGCAGTCGTTTCCTGTATCGCCGCCGCCGATCACCACCACATGTTTATCCTTGGCAGAAATATAGTTTCCGTCCTCTAAATTCGAGTCCAGAAGGCTCTTGGTGGTGGCCTTCAGATAATCAACGGCGAAGTAAATTCCCTGTGCGTCCCGTCCTGGCGCATTAATGTCTCTCGGGTTAGAAGCTCCGCAGGCCAGGATCACCCGGTCGAAATCCCGCAAAAGCTTATTAGCCTTGTAATTTCTTCCCACATCAGCGTTGAACACGAAGGAAACTCCTTCCTCCTTCATCACGTTGATCTTCCGTTCAATTACCCACTTTTCCAGCTTCATATTAGGGATACCGTACATTAACAATCCGCCGGGACGGTCGCTCCGTTCAAATACCGTAACGCTGTGTCCTCTTTTGTTCAGTTGATCTGCCGCTGCCAAACCGGCAGGACCGGAACCGATTACCGCTACCCTCTTTCCAGTGCGGATTTTCGGCGGCTTCGGCGCCGCATATCCTTCTGCGTAAGCCTTCTCAATGATCGCATGCTCATTATCTTTTACCGTAACGGGATCGCCGTTCAACCCGCAGGTACAGGCAGCCTCGCAGGGCGCGGGGCATACCCGGGAGGTAAACTCCGGAAAGCTGTTGGTCTTTTTTAACCGATTGTAGGCCTGCTGCCAGTTTCCTGTATACACTAAATCATTCCACTCAGGAATCAGATTATTTAAGGGGCAGCCTGAGGTCATTCCCTTAATCATCATTCCCGACTGGCAGAAGGGAACGCCGCAGTCCATGCAGCGGGCTCCCTGGTTTCTCCTCTCTTTTTCACACAAAGGGAGATGAAATTCCTCATAATTCTTCACCCTGGTCCGGGGATCCACGGTGATGCTGTTTTCTCTGTCAAACTCCAAAAATCCTGTTGCTTTGCCCATCTGTGCATCCTCCTTCCTACTGGTTGATATTGGCGTAGAACGCCTCAATCTGTGCCTGTTCGCTGCTTAAGCCCTTTTCCTCCATCTGCACAATGGTATTCATCATGCGCCGGTAATCATGAGGCATAATCTTCTTGAACTTAGGAAGGTACTCTCCGAAATTATCCAGAATCTTCTTTCCTTTTTCTGAATTCGTATAGGACACATGCTCCTGGATCATGGCCTTCAGCTCCTGAACGTCATATTTATTGGTGACCTCTTCGAAGGAAACTAAGGACTTATTCAGGCGCTTGTATAAATCTCTGTTCTCATCCAGCACATAAGCAATCCCGCCGCTCATTCCTGCCGCAAAATTCTTTCCGGTGGGTCCCAGGATCACTACCCGTCCGCCAGTCATGTACTCGCAGCCGTGATCGCCTACACCCTCTACCACTGCTGTGGCTCCGGAGTTTCTTACACAGAACCTCTCTCCAGCCACGCCGTTAATAAAGGCTTTTCCGCTGGTAGCGCCGTAAAGGGCCACGTTTCCAATAATAATATTGTCCTCTGCCTTAAACTTCACGCCGGTGGGCGGATATACAATCAGCTTTCCGCCGGATAAGCCCTTGCCGAAATAATCGTTGGAATCGCCGATTAATTCCAGAGTAAGTCCCTTTGGAATAAAGGCGCCGAAGCTCTGGCCGCCGGAACCAGTACAGCTGATGGTAAAGGTGTCCTCAGGCAGTCCTTCTGGATAATGTCTGGTAATTTCAGCGCCAAACATGGTGCCCAACGTCCGGTCCACATTGGAAACGTCGATGGACAGGCTTCTCTTCTGGCCGGAGGCTAAAGCAGATTTCAGCTTTTTCAGCAGAATCTTCTGGTCAATCGTCTCCTCCAGCTTAAAATCAAATACCTGCTTTTCATGATAGCCAGCCAGCTTCTGTCCTTCATAGACATTGCCCAAGATCTTACTTAAATCTACCTCGGCAGCCCGGCTGCTTTCAATATTCTCTTTCTTCTTCAGCAGATCTGTCCGGCCCACCAGCTCATCTACGGTGCGGACACCCAGCTTCGCCATATATTCCCTTAATTCCTGGGCCACAAACCGCATGAAATTCATCACATATTCCGGTTTGCCCTTGAAGCGCTTGCGCAGCTCCGGATTCTGGGTGGCAATGCCCACAGGACAGGTATCCAGGTTGCACACCCTCATCATGACACAGCCAAGCGTCACCAAAGGAGCAGTAGCAAATCCAAACTCTTCAGCTCCCAGCATGCAGGCGATTGCTACATCCCGGCCGGTCATCAGCTTTCCGTCAGTTTCCAGAATTACTTTATCCCGCAGTCCGTTCATAATCAAGGTCTGATGAGCCTCTGCAATTCCCAGCTCCCAAGGAAGACCTGCATTGTAAATGGAGTTTCTTGGCGCAGCTCCCGTACCTCCGTCAAAGGAAGAAATCAAAATTACCTGGGCTCCCGCCTTGGCAACACCTGCCGCTACCGTTCCTACTCCAGCCTCAGATACCAGCTTAACAGAAATTCTGGCATTGACATTGGAATTCTTTAAGTCATAGATTAACTGCGCTAAATCCTCAATGGAGTAAATATCATGGTGCGGAGGCGGAGAAATCAAACCTACGCCGGTGGTAGAATGACGAGTTTTGGCAACCCATGGGTAAACCTTTTTGCCTGGCAGCTGTCCGCCTTCACCCGGCTTCGCACCCTGAGCCATCTTAATCTGAATCTCCTGAGCGCTGACTAAATACCGTGAGGTAACGCCGAACCGTCCTGACGCTACCTGCTTAATAGCAGAACATTTATTCAAACCATCTTTTCCAATGGTGAGACGTTCCAGGCTCTCGCCGCCTTCACCGGAGTTGGACTTGCCGTGAAGTCGGTTCATGGCAATGGCAAGGGTTTCATGTGCTTCCTGAGAGATAGAGCCGTAGCTCATGGCTCCTGTCTTAAACCGGCGCACAATGGAATCCACGCTTTCCACCTGATCAATCGGAATTCCTCCGTCTTCCGGATAGCAGAAATCAATCAGGCTGCGAAGGTTCCTGATCTGGTTCTCCCCGTACAGCGCATCAGAATACTCCTTGAAGATCTGATAATCTCCTTTTCTAGTAGCCTCCTGAAGAAGATGAATGGTAAGAGGATTATACAGATGGGACTCCTGCCCTGCTCTCTGCTTATGGCTTCCCACGCTTTCCAGAGTCAGATCTACGTCCAGACCCAGAGGATCGAAAGCTGCAGAATGGAGATCATTCACATCTTTCTCAATATCTGCAAGAGTAATTCCTCCAACTCGGCTGACCGTATTGGTGAAATATTTATCCACCACTTCTTTAGAAATACCGATGGCCTCGAAAATCTGAGCTCCCTGATAGGATTGAATCGTGGAAATTCCCATCTTGGAAGCGATCTTTACGATTCCATGAAGCACAGCCGAGTTGTAATCATTCACCGCCGCATAGTAATCCTTGTCCAGCATCTTGGTCTCAATCAGATATCGGATGGACTCATGAGCCAGATAAGGACAAATGGCGCTGGCGCCATAGCCTAACAGGGTAGCAAAATGATGAACCTCTCTCGGCTCTCCGCTTTCCAGGATCAAGGCCACGCTGGTGCGCTTCTTGGTCCTCACCAAATGCTGATGAATGGCAGAAACCGCAAGAAGAGAGGGAATCGGCACTCTGCTCTCGTCAATATCCCGGTCAGAAAGCACTAAAATCTTAGCGCCGTCCTTATGCGCCCGGTCAACCTCCAGATACAGCCGTTCAATGGCCTTCTCCAGAGAAGTATTTTTATAGTAAGTAGTGGAAATCGTCTCTACTTTAAATCCCGGTCTCTTCATGTTTTTAATTTTCAGCATGTCCGTATTGGTGAGAATGGGATTATTAACACTTAAAATGTGGCAATTCTCAGGAAGATCCTCCAAAAGATTTCCTTCACGTCCAACATATACCGTAGTGGAAGTAACGATCTCCTCCCGGATTGCGTCGATAGGCGGATTAGTTACCTGAGCAAACAGCTGCTTAAAATAGTTGAACAAGGGCTGATGCATCTTGGAAAGCACTGCCAGTGGACTGTCTGCGCCCATGGCCGATACTGCCTCTGCTCCATTTAACGCCATGGGCAGAATCATGGTTTTAAACTGCTCATAGGTATAGCCGTAGGTTTTCTGGAGCCGCAGCATCTGATCATGCTCCATCTGCGGAACTCCCTTGTTGGGGATGGGGAGCTCGTTTAAATTTACAATCTGGGAATCCAGCCATTCGCCGTAAGGCTGACTGGATGCGTACTTTTTCTTCAAATCTTCATCATTAACCAGCTCGCCCTTTACCGTATCCACCAAAAGCATCCGGCCTGGTCTTAAACGATCTTTACGCACCACATGGCTCTGGTCAATATCAATAGCGCCCACTTCAGAAGCAAGGATCATATAGTCGTCGTCGGTGATATAATACCGGGAAGGTCTTAACCCGTTCCGGTCAAGTACAGCGCCTACCACATCACCGTCTGTAAACAGGATGGAAGCCGGGCCATCCCAAGGCTCCATCATGGTAGCGTAATAACGATAAAAATCCTTTACCTCCTGGGGCATTGACTTATCATGCTGCCATGGAGCGGGAATGGTGATCATTACCGCTTTGGGAAGCTCCATGCCGCTCATGACCATAAACTCCAAGGCATTGTCCAGCATGGCAGAGTCGGAGCCTTCCTGATTGATAATCGGAAGTACTTTATACATATCGTTTTTGAAGAACTCCGTCTCCATGGTTTCTTCCCTGGCCTTCATCCGGTCCACATTTCCGCGGATGGTGTTGATCTCTCCGTTGTGCACAATAAAGCGGTAAGGATGAGCCCGCATCCAGCTGGGGTTAGTATTGGTGGAGAAACGGGAATGAACCAAAGCGATGGCCGTTTCATAATCGGTATCCTGCAGATCCTCAAAGAAGCGGCGAAGCTCGCCTACCAGGAACATCCCTTTATACACGATCGTACGGCTGCTTAAGGAAACCACATAGCTGTCCTCGTTGCTCTGCTCAAACACACGGCGCGCCACATAGAGCTTACGGTCGAAATCCAGTCCTGGATTAATGCCTGCCGGTTTGCCGACAAAGCCCTGGGCAATATAAGGCATTACATCTACAGCACGCTTTCCCAGAATCTCCGGATGGTTGGGGACCTCACGCCAGCCCAGGAAAGACAAGCCTTCTTTTTTTACAATGATTTCAAACATTTTTTTCGCCTGGTTTCGGGCCAGTTCATCCTGGGGGAAGAAGAACATACCCACGCCATATTCCCGCTCGCCTCCCAGATTAATTCCCAGGGGCTTCGTGACTTTCTTGAAAAATTTGTGAGAAATCTGAAGCATAATGCCAACGCCGTCGCCGGTTTTGCCTTCTGCATCCTTGCCGGCCCGATGCTCCAAGTTTTCTACAATGTGCAGGGCCTGGTCCACAGTTTTATGGGTCTTTTTTCCCTTGATGTTGGCTACCGCGCCGATTCCGCAGTTGTCGTGCTCGAAACGCGGATCATACAGCCCGGGGGTTACAGGGTTCTGTTTCGCTTCCATATTATCTTCCTTTCTCTCAACTCAGCCGGACAATTCCCTTCCCACGGGCGGGGTGCCTTACCTGAAGGGGATGGCTGAATATTTATTGTGTACGATCCTTCTGGATCCTGCTTCAGGCCTGGGGGCGGGAAGCATTCTTGAATGATCATACTACATGATTCTCATTTTGTAAATTACTTTTTTCTTTTAATTGTCAGATTATTTAATAATTCCACATTTTATCATATTGTTTTCTGTTTATTGCTTTATATATGGCGTATTTTTCTTTTCTGAAAGAACAATTTCTCCACTTTTTCCCTTCTCTGTCTCCACATTCCGATGTCCTTCCAAATTAGCAGGTTCCTGCACAGAAAAAAAGAAGCTGCCTGCTTCCACAGTACAGCTTCCTCGCCATATTACATCTTCAATGATTTACTTTTCTCCCAAGCCATCCTCGATAGCTTTGGTAATGGTTGCCAGAGCTTCGTTCTCGTCCTCGCCGTCACAGATCAAAGTGATCTCTGTTCCGCACTTGATTCCGGCTGCCATAACGTTTAATACGCTCTTAGCCACGATCCTCTTCTCACCGCACTCGATGATGACGTCGCACTTAAACTTCATTGCAGTCTGAGATAAAACTCCTGCTGGTCTTAAATGTAAACCGGACGGGTTTACTACAGTTAATGTTTTGCTTACCATAGCTTCGTATCTCTCCTTATCTCGTCATTATTTAATTTCCCCAAGATTTCCCCTCTGAAACCTTCTATGGACAATTTTATTACAAATGCCCAGTTCTGTCAAGAAAAACGCCTGGCTTTTCAGGCAGTTTTATCTTTTTTTATCAGCCTTTACCTGTTCCTTCATTTCTTTCTTCTGTTCTTCTCTTTCCCGAAGGGAGAACACACAGCCGCAGTAATCCTGACGGTAAAGGCTGTATTCCCGAGAAAGTTCAGTGGAACGTCTGTAGCCGTTTTTCTTCTTAAAATCAGAATACAAATAGGAGACGCCGTACTTTTCTTCCATCTCCCTGCCGATTTCATTTAATTTATCAGCATTTTTCAAGGGACTGATGGACAAGGTGGTGGTAAAATAGTCGTATCCTCCAGCCTTAGCCTGCCTGGCTGCCTCTTCAAGACGCAGACGGTAACAGATAAAGCATCTCTCTCCTCCCTCTTTGTCTTTTTCATGCCCTTTCACCGCCTGATAGAACGCTTCAGGCTCATAGCTCCCCTCCAGGTAAGCAATGGGATTTTCCTGAGGGAGCTGGGCGATCAGGCGCTTCTGTTCCTCCTTGCGGTGGAAAATTTCCTCCGGAGGATAAATATTGGGATTATAATAAAAAACGGTGATGGCAAAACAGGAAGACAAGGTTTCCAACACGTAGCTGCTGCAGGGTGCACAGCAGCTGTGAAGCAAAAGCCTGGGAATTTTCCCAGATTCCTGGTTCTGTTTTATAATAGCTTCCATCTCCCGCTGATAATTTCTTCGATTCATTTCCACTCCTCGCCCTCCGCCTTCCGGCGTGCTGCCTGTTTCAGAACACAAAAGAACGCAAAAGCCGCCGCATTAAAGCGGCGGCCCCATAACTTATAAGAAGTCTCGGATGCGCTTGCTCCGCACTGGATTTCTCAGCTTTCGCAGCGCCTTGGCCTCAATCTGACGGATACGTTCTCTTGTCACATTAAACTCCTTGCCCACTTCCTCAAGAGTCCTTGGATGACCGTCCTCCAAGCCGAAGCGGAGTACAATCACCTGACGTTCTCTCTCCTTAAGATCTCCCAGCAAGGCATCAATGTGCTCACGGAGCATAACAGACTCTACATTTCCCTCTGGCGTTACCACATTGCTGTCCGCCACGAAATCTCCCAGGTTGGAATCATCTTCCTCACCGATAGGAGTCTCCAGAGAAGCAGGCTCCCTGGCGATCTGCATAATCTCCATCACCTTGTCCTCAGACATCTCAAGGGCTTCTGCAAGCTCTGTAACAGAAGGCTCATATCCCAGTTCCAATGTCAGCTTCCGCTGCATCTTGGACATTTTGTTGATCGTCTCTACCATATGCACCGGCACCCGGATCGTTCTGGCCTGATCAGCCAACGCTCTGGTCACTGACTGCCGGATCCACCAGGTAGCATATGTACTCAGCTTGTACCCTTTTGTATAATCAAATTTTTCAACGCCTTTAATCAGGCCTAAATTTCCCTCCTGCACCAGATCCAGGAAACTCATGCCTCTTCCCGTATACCGCTTGGCAATGCTGACTACCAGGCGCAGGTTGGCCTCGATCAGACGTTCCTTGGCATATTCATCGCCCTCCGCCTTTCGTTTAGCAAGGCGCAGCTCTTCATCAGCGCTGAGAAGGGGAACAGTTCCGATCTCCTTCAAATACATGCGGACCGGGTCCTCCGTACCGATGCCTTCCAGAAGATCTACTGCATCAAGATCAATGTCAAGCTCTTCATCATCTGCATCTTTCATGAAGCTATCGTCTGCATCGTCCAGGAGCAAAGAATCGTCAGACAATACGTTTTCATCCAGTACCGGAACCACGTCGATGCCGCGGTTCTCCAGGTAGCTATAAATCTGATCCATCTGCTCCGGAGACAAGCTGTCGCCAGCGAAGAAATCATTGATTTCCGATGCGTCCAGCGCGTTATGTCTGGTCTTGGCGAATTCAACGAGTTTGCTCAGCTTCTCTAAAAAATTGTCCTTTTCCACTTAATAACGTCCTTTCGCTAAGAAGTCAGTTAAAAAACCCTACACATCTTTTCATTATATACGAAGAGAGTGCATTTTTCAACATATTTCTCTTCTGGATTTCAAAAAAGAATCCTGTTCCGAACAAAAGCAGGGTCAAAGCGGCTGAGGCTGGAGAATACACAGCTTTTCCCGCAGATTAAGAATTTCTGCTTGCTCAACGCTTCCCCCAAATTCTCCATCCAAAACCCAGTCCACCGGCTCCTCTGCAGTAATCTTCAGCGCACCGGTTTTGAACTTAAACACATAGTCGTTTGGCTCCTCTTTTAAAAACATGTAAGAAATAATGTTGCTGAAATCCCTCGGCGTCCTGGGATTTCTGATTAAAAGAACCTCAAATTCGCCGTCATTTAAGGCCACAGACTGACTGACCAGCCCCTTAAAGCCTCCCACTCTGGTGGCATTGGTAACCATGCCGAAAATAAATTCTTCCTCCAGCACATTTCCTTCCCATTCCACCTTCATCCGGCAAGGCTTAAGTCCTGCAAGACCTTTTACCCCCTCCAGCATATAAGCCTGATGGCCAAGAAGATTTTTCTTATCCTGAGATGTCAGGTAAGAAACCTCTGTAAAGGCGCCGAAAGCCGCCACATAAACAAAATATCTGTCCTGACCAAATTTTCCCACATCAGTCCAGAAAGGAATTCCCTCCACCACAGTTTTCGCAGCTTCTGCTATTGATTTGGGAATCCCCAGGCTTGCTCCATAATCATTGGTTGAACCAGAAGGAATGTACCCTAAAAGAGGCGGCTTTTCCAATTCCATCAAACCGCTTACCGCCTCGTTTAAGGTTCCGTCTCCGCCGCTGACCGCCACCAGATCCTTATCCCCTCCCCAGCGCTTTACCGCCTCAGCGGCATCCTTGGGGCCTTGGGTAATATGCGTCTGAACGGCGTACCCATTTGCGGAAAACAGATCCAGCACTTCCAGAAGCCTGGGCTTAATCTGTTCCTTCCCCGACCGGGGATTAACAATAAACAGCATACTTTTCATGATGATCGCCCCTCTGTACCGCAAACTGCTGTCATTAAACATTATAACGCAGAAAGAGCTTTCTTATACGCCAGGAAAGCGCTGGGCACCGGATATCTTCCCTCCAGCTCTTTCTTTTCCACGCCAAGATAAGCCGGAGGGATCCCGCCTTTAAGCTGAATATAATACCCTGTCATATGCCATTCTACATGAGAAAATACATGACGGGCCTCTCCTAAAGGCACAACCTTTTCCACCTTATCTTCCGCCACGCCTACAGCCTCCGCCGCATCCTTCAGCGAACAGTCAGAAAGCCAGCCCTCCTCATTAGGAAACTCGTAAAGAGATGCCAAAAGGCCTTTATCCGGACGCTTTCTCAACGCCACCTGCGTACCGCTTCTGATCACCAGCACTGTGCGCTCTTCTACTCTTCTGCTCTTTTTTGAAGTTTTTACCGGAATTTCCTTCCACAGATCCTGGGAAGACGCAATGCAAACGGAGGCCATGGGGCATTCCTGGCATTTAGGCGCTCCCCGAGGAATACAAACTAAAGCCCCTACTTCAAAAAGTGCCTGGTTATAAATTCCCGGCTCATTCTGATCCATGGCTTCTTTCAAAATCCCCTGGAAGTATTTCTTCGTTTTCCCTTCTGCCGTATCCATTCTGCTGCCCAGAAGCCGGGAGATCACCCGAAGGACATTGCCGTCTACCGCAGGGACAGGAATTCCGAAGGCAATGGAGGCTATTGCTCCCGCAGTATAGCTGCCGATTCCCGGAAGCTTGAGAAGAGCTTCATAGGAATCCGGAAGGCTGCCTCCGTACTGCTCCACAATCTGAACCGCTGCTTTCTTCAAATTTCTCGCCCGGCTGTAATATCCTAATCCTTCCCACAGCTTAAGAAGATGGTCGTCTTCTGCCGCAGCTAGGGCAGCGGCATCAGGAAAGGCTTCCATAAACCGCTGAAAATAAGGTTTTACCGCCTCTACCCTGGTCTGCTGAAGCATGATCTCAGAAATCCAAACCCGATAAGCATTGGAATCCTTTCTCCACGGCAGATCCCTGGCATTCTTTCTGTACCAGGAAAGGAGAGGAGCTCTTATTGCCTCCAGCCGCTGCTGCTGTGATAACGTTCCCTTCTCCCGCTCCAGCACCTGAAGGAATCCATAATCCGGCGTTTTCTGCTGGTTTTCTTCGTTAAACGTATCCATACACACCTCGCACAGAGACCTCTCCAGACCGCACCTGACGAAGATCCCCTCCGGGACATTCCACCAAAAGCTCTCCCTCTATGTTGATGCCGCGGCAGATTCCCTGGTAATCTCCTTTCGGATCCAAAACCTTCACCTGCCGGCCAAGATTCACCAGCATTCCTTCGTAGAGATCTTTCAACTGGGAGAGATCTCCTGTTTGCAGAAAGATTTCATAAAATCTCTCAAAAGATTCCGCCAGTTTCGCCGCCAGGCTGCTGCGGTTTACCTCTTTTTTCCCTTCTAACTTAAGAGAAGTTGCCGTCTCTCGAATCTCTTCTGGAAATTCCTGCTGATTTACATTGATTCCAATCCCTGATACAATGTAATGAATCGCCTCCACCTCTGCATTCATCTCCGTCAAAATCCCGCAGACTTTCTTTCCATTGATCACCACATCATTAGGCCATTTAATCCCTGCCAGAATCCCTGTCTCCGCCTTTATCGCTTCTGCCGCCGCCATACCGGCAATCAAGGTTATGGAAGAAGCGCAGGCCGGAGGAATATCCGGCCGCAGGACAAAACTAATATAGATACTGCTTCCGTGGGGCGAAGACCAGTTTCTTCCTCTTCTCCCCTTTCCTGCTGTCTGGCTGTCTGCCACCACAACAGTTCCGTCCGGACAGCCTTCTCTGGCAAGTTTCGCCCCCTGGATATTGGTAGAATCTGTCTCGTCATAATATACCAGTTTTTTCCCGATCAACCGGGTATGAAGCCGGCTTCCAATCTCTGCCGCCGTCATCACATCAGGAGTCTGCAGCAGACGGTACCCTTTGTTTCTTACCGCCTCAATCTGATATCCTTCCTCCTGAAGCTGGCGGATTACTTTCCACACAGCCGTTCTGGAAACTTTAAGGCGGCTGCACAGATCCTGTCCTGACACGAAACCGTCGTTTTCTTTTAATATCGTTAATATCTCTGTTTTCATGCTTTATCTCCAGATACTTAAGGCGCTGATTACAGAGAGCAGCAGAAGGCAGCTGCCGAACAGAATCAAACCGGCTCCTTTAAGCTGCCTGCGCTTATCTCTTCCGCTCTGCCTGATCTTTACCCAGCCGTTCACCAAATTAAGAATGGCAGCCAGCATAAAAATCAACGGAAAAAGCACCAGGTTATTCTCCGGATTCAGGAAGGAAATCACTGCCAAAATGACAATAACAATCCCCACCAAAATATGCATTACATCCAGAAAGAAATCCAGACTCCGTCCTCCCCGGCTTCTCGCTCCCTGTCCCATGCTTTACTCTCCTAACGTAGCAGCCATCACTGCTTTGATGGTATGCATTCTGTTCTCTGCCTCTTCAAATACTCTGGATTGTGCTGATTCAAACACCTCGTCGGTAACTTCCATATCCTGAATACCGAAACGTTCTCCCATCTCCTGACCAATTTTCGTCTTCAGATCATGGAAAGCAGGAAGACAATGAAGGAAAATCGCCTGCGGACCGGCATTGGCCATTACCTCGGCAGTCACCTTATAGGGTGACAACTCTTCAATCCGTTCAGCCCACACCTCGTCCGGCTCGCCCATGGATACCCACACATCTGTATAAATCACATCCGCTCCTTTGGTTCCTTCTTTAACATCCTCAGTCAGCGTGATGGTAGCTCCCGATTCCTTGGCGTATTCTCTGCACTGAGCTACCAGCTCCGGATTAGGGAAGTACTTTTTCGGAGCGCAGGCCACAAAGTGAAGGCCCAGCTTAGAGCAGGCAACCATCAGAGAATTTCCCATATTGTATCTGGCATCACCCATATAAACCAGTTTCACGCCTTCCAGACGGCCCAGCTGTTCCCGGATGGTAAGCATATCCGCCAACATCTGCGTGGGATGATATTCATTCGTAAGGCCATTCCATACAGGCACACCGGCATACTTAGCAAGCTCCTCCACAATTTCCTGGCCAAATCCCCTGTACTCAATTCCTTCATACATTCTTCCCAGCACTCTGGCAGTATCTGCAATGCTCTCTTTTTTTCCAATCTGAGAGCCTGAAGGATCCAGATAAGTCGTGCCCATTCCCAGATCATGAGCCGCCACCTCAAAAGCGCATCTGGTTCTGGTACTGGTTTTTTCAAAAATCAAGGCGATATTTTTTCCTCTGAATTTATCTACCAAAATTCCGTTTTTCTTCTTCTCTTTAAAATCCGCCGCCAGGTCCAGAAGATAAAGGATCTCTTCTTTTGTAAAGTCCTTCAGCGTAAGAAAATTTCTTCCTTTTAAATTCATGTCATTATCCTCCTTGTCCGATCCGAACATTTTGAGGGTCACAAGAGCCTTAATTCTTCCGCAGAAAAACCTGCGCCAGATTTCCAACCATTTGACCCTATTATCTTAAAATTACTATATCTGAAAGCCGCTGTCAAGAAAAAGGAAAAGCCGCAGTGAATTCCGGGATAAATCTGCCTCCCGGTTTTCCCTGCAGCTGCCTTTACACAGTTCTGGCTGTGAAGCTTATCTTTCGTCTGCCTTATCCTTCTCCGCCACCTCGGTCAGCGACTTTACCAAGCCTGCAATTCCCTGAATCTCAGAGGGAATAATGATCTTCGTAGCTCTTCCATTCGCCGCCGCAGCAAAAGCTTCAAGGCTCTTCAGCTGAAGAACAGCGCTGTCGGCTCCTGCCTCCTTAATAAACCGAATAGCATCCGCCTGAGCCTGCTGCACCTTAAGAATAGCCTCCGCCTGACCTTCTGCTTCTTTAATCTTTTTCTCTTTCTCTGCCTCTGCCCGGAGAATGGCGGCCTGTTTCTCCGCCTCTGCATCCAGAATCGCTGATTCTTTCTTGCCCTCAGCCACCAGAATGGTAGACTTCTTTTCTCCTTCCGCCCGAAGGATGGCTTCCCGGCGCTCCCGTTCTGCCTTCATCTGTTTCTCCATAGCATCCTGGATCGCTGCCGGCGGAATAATATTCTTTAACTCCACCCGGTTTACCTTAATGCCCCAGGGGTCCGTCGCCACATCCAGAGAAGCCCGCATCTTGGCGTTAATCGTTTCTCTGGAGGTAAGAGTCTGATCCAGTTCCAGATCTCCGATAATATTCCGCAGCGTGGTGGCAGTCAAATTCTCAATGGCCATAATCGGATTCTCTACCCCGTAAGCGAAAAGCTTGGGATCGGTAATCTGGAAAAACACAACAGTGTCAATACGCATGGTAACGTTATCCTTGGTAATCACAGGCTGAGGCGGGAAATCTGCCACCTGCTCCTTAAGATTTACCCGCTTTGCCACACGGTCAACGAAGGGCACCTTAAAATGAATGCCTACCGACCAGGTGTCCAAATAAGCCCCAAGACGTTCCACGACCACAGCCTGCGCCTGAGGAACAATCTTAATGCAGGATGTAAGAATCAGCAGAATGACAATAATAATCAAGAAAAATGCCAGAAACGTAAACAGCCCTCCCATACTCAATGCTCTCCTTCCTTAACTGGTTCTACAATCAGCTTCACGCCCTGTATCTTCTGCACCTTTACCAGAGTGCCTGCAGGAATCTTCTCTCCTGTCGCCGACCGGGCGGTCCACACATTCCCATCCAGAACTGCAGCACCCGTCTGTGCTTCCCCATCCACTTCTTCGGTAATCCGGGCAGTGCGCCCAATGAGACTGTCCACATTCGTCTTCTTGACCCTCCGGTTTACATAGCGGAGTGCCAACGGCCTGGTAAGTCCCAGAAGGGCGAAAGAAACCAGGGCGAATGCCGCCAGCTGCACTTCAATTCCGGCTCCTAAAAGGCAGAGAATCAATCCTGCCAGGGCGCCTCCGGCGAACCAGATGGTAGTCAGCGCCATGGTGCCCATCTCTACGATAATGAAAAACAGGAATGCTCCTATCCAACCGATCACGCTCATAGGTCCCCTCCTCCTGAAAATGTGTGATTTACAACTTCTTCCATTTGAGTATAACATACCCTAAACTGAAACACAACTTACCAATTTCTTACGTATTTTCATGAAAACGTTATTTCTTCCCAGCCCTTCTTCTCTGCCTTGCCGTCTCAAACATCAATACCGAAGCAGCCACGGCAGCGTTTAAGGACTCCACCTGCCCTGCCATGGGAATCTTAACCCGGCAGTCGCTTAACGCCGCCGTTTCATCCTTAAGCCCTCTGGCTTCATTTCCAATGAGAAAGGCGCAGGGACCGGTATAATCTGCTTCATCATAGCTCACCGCTCCATCCAAATGCGCGGCAAACAGCCGAATTCCTTTTTCCTTCATGGCAAGGCAAGCTTTAGATAAATCCTCCACATAGACAAAGGGCACCCGATAAATGGACCCCATGGTGGAACGAATTACTTTCGGATTATAAATATCCGCCGTCGATTCATCCATCACAAGCGCTGTAATTCCAGCCCCTTCTCCGGCTCTGAGGATGGTCCCTAAGTTTCCCGGATCCTGAAGAGTTTCCAAAACCATAATCAGAGGATTTTCTCCTGCATCCAGGATCTCTTCAAGACGATAATGCTTCTGGCGTACCAGCGCCAAAATCCCCTGAGGCGTTTTAGTATCCGCCATCACTCCCATCACCTGATCAGATACCAGCTCCCAGGAAAAACCTTCCAGCACCTCTTTGTGTTCAGACTCCTTAAGAAAGCTTTCTGACACGTACAGCCCCTCTACCTGATCAGGCGAAAGCTCCCTGCACATGCGGATTCCTTCCACCACATAAAGGTCCTCTTTCCGGCGTGCTCTGGCCTTTTTCACCAGCTCTGCCACCCGTCTTACCTGCTTGTTGGATGTGCTGTTAATCATATTTCTTTCTCCTTCATCTCATCTTCCGTCAAAATCTCTTCTAAGTCCTCAAGCCAAATTCTGCGGCTGGCATCACTTGGCATCCGCAGATCCCCTCGGGGAGATACCGCCACCGATCCGACCTTAGGACCGTCAGGAAGACAGGAACGTTTAAACTGCTGGGCAAAAAATCTGCGGTAAAATACCTCCAGCCATTTTTTAATCACCTGGGGACTATACTCACCCTCAAAAGCCTGAACCGCCATCCGCCAGATTTTAGAAGGCATGTAGCCGAACCGCAGCACATAATAGAGGAAGAAGTCGTGCAGCTCATAGGGCCCTACCAAATCCTCTGTTTTCTGTGAAATTTTCCCATCCTCGGGAGGAAGAAGCTCCGGACTCACCGGAGTATCCAACACATCGTAAAGCACTTGAGAAAGCTCTTTTTCCCCGCAGGTATCTGCATAATATCTTACTAAATGACGCACCAAGGTTTTGGGAACTCCTACATTTACCCCGTACATGGACATATGATCTCCATTATAAGTGGCCCAGCCCAGGGCAAGTTCCGACATATCTCCCGTGCCGATAACCAGGCCTCCCTGCTGATTGGCAATATCCATCAGAATCTGAGTCCGCTCCCTGGCCTGACTGTTTTCATAAGTGACATCGTGAATCTCAGGGTCATGGCCAATATCTCTAAAATGCAGGGCAACAGCATCCTTGATTACTACTTCTTTCAGAGAAGCGCCGATTTTTCTGGTCATGGCGCAGGCATTCTGATAAGTTCTGTCTGTAGTGCCGTAGCATGGCATCGTAACGCACTGAATCTGACTTCTGGGAATCCCCAGCAGATCAAAGGCTCTGGTTGTCACCAGCAGTGCCAGAGTAGAATCCAGTCCTCCAGAAATGCCGATCACCGCGCTGCGGCTTCCAGTGTGAGCCAGACGCTTTTTCAGGCCCATAGACTGAATCGACAGAATCTCCTCGCACCGCTTGCTTCGCTGTCCTTCTTGATGCGGAACAAAGGGCGCCTTGTCGATCACCCGGCGAAGCCTTGTTTTATCATGCCCCTTCAGCACAAAATCTATGACCTCATATCCCGCTCCCGCTTCCTCGCTTCCTTCTCCCCAGGAAGACGTCTGATGAAAGGCTCCATAGGTAGTCATTCGCCGGCGTTCACTGTTTAACCGCTGCAAATCCAGATCAGCGATAATCATCCCGTTGGAAAAGCGTTTGGACTCAGCCAGGCAGGTTCCATTCTCTGCAATTATATTCTGCCCGCCAAACACCAAGTCTTGAGTTGACTCTCCCTCGCCTGCATTGGCATATACGTATCCGCAGACTAACCGCGCAGACTGCCCGCAGATCAGTTCCCGCCGGTACACATCTTTTCCCGTGGTTTCATCGCTGGCGGAGCAGTTGACAATCAGAGAAGCTCCAGCCAAGCTATGACGAATGCTGGGAGGGCAAGGCGCCCATACATCCTCGCAGAGTTCAGCCGCCGCCACAAGCTCCGGCATCGTCCGGCAGCGAAACAATAGACGGCTGCCCATGACCAGCGGTTCTCCAGAAAATCCATCATTTTCCCGCCAGGGGCGATCATTTCCCGGGCAAAAGTGACGAAGCTCATAAAACTCAGAATAATTCGGAAGATTCCGTTTCGGAACCAGCCCAAGAAGCTTTCCTCGGCAGACAGCCCCGGCCACATTATAGAGCTTTCCCCTCCGTTCCCAGGGAAGGCCCACAAAAATCAGCATATCCATCTCCTTAGATGCCTGAACGATCTTTTCCAGTTCCTCCTTGGCCTTCCGAATCAGCGGATACTGAAGAAACAAATCCTGGCAGGTATAGCCCGTCAGAGCCAATTCTGGAAATACCATGATTTCCACCTGCTCCTTCTCACCTTGCTCCATCAGTTTCACAATCTCTTTCCGGTTATATTCCGGATCTGCCACTTTGATGGTTGGGGTTGCCGCTGCAACCCGGATAAATCCGTCTTTCATCTCATTCTCCTTGTTGCCTTATTATGATCATGCGCCCTCAGCGCATGCAGATCATGATCTTTTCATCTTCGCCTATCATACCATATCCCTTGAGAAAAAGAAAGGCAGGCTGATTTTTCCGTTTACATTCTCTGTAAAATCAGGTAAAATACTTTATATCCTATTAAACAGATAAGAATAGAGGTGTTTATTCTAATGAAAATATCCACAAAAGGCCGCTATGCTCTGCGAATGATGCTGGAATTCGCCATGCATCCTGGAGAATGCACCAAAATCAGTCAGGTCGCTGCCAGACAGCAGATCTCCGTTAAATATTTAGAACAAATCGTTACCATTCTGTGCCGCGCCGGCTATGTCAAAAGCGTCCGCGGCGCTCAAGGAGGATATTTGTTAAGCCGTGATCCTTCCCAATATACCGTAGGCCAGATCCTTCGTCTGACAGAAGGCAGCCTGGCCCCTGTGGCCTGCTTAGATGATCCGGAAAATCCCTGCAGCCGCTCTAAACGATGCGCCACCCTGAAAGTGTGGGAAAAACTCAGCGAAGCCATCAGCCAAGTGGTAGATAATATTACCCTGGCCGATCTGGTAGAAGAACAAAAGGCCATGCCGGATACAGATTTATTTTAAGCCGGCCTGGCCTCTGGAATATCTATCCTGCCGCCGGACCGGCGGCATTTATTTTTAATTTTCTCAGACAAAAATGAGAGCTGCCCTTCCCCCACAGAAGGCAGCTCCCTGGTCACGATCACGAACCGTCACACTATTAGCTTTTATGCTTTGGCATCCCCATACCAAAATACACATGTAAGGCACCCCGTTGTGCTTCTTACGTGGATTAATATAGCACTATTTAACAGTTTTGTCAAGGTAACCCCTTTTAATTTTATGAGTTTTTTATAACATATTTTCTACAAACTTCGATTTTTTTCTATGAATGTTTTTCTCCTGCGAACATTTGTCTTTTTTCATACTTTCTGTCCTTCTGGATATACTATCCGGGAAAATATAACGGCTTCAGCTGTTTTTTCCCGAAGGAGGACGACATGAATTTTTCCCAGGATTTTGACCAGAATATTAAAGAATTTAAGTCGGTGCTGCACATTGACCAATGCTTTGATGTGGTGTACCGGGTTTTTGAAGCCGGCGGCCGGAAAGGCTGTCTGTTCTTCGTCGACGGAATGACCAAGGATGAAGTTCTGTTAAAATTAATGCAGCTTTTTCAATCCATTAAACCAGAGGATATGCCTGCCGATGCCCATGCCTTCTCCAAGAAAATGATTCCCTATGGAGAAACCGGCCTGGTGAAAGATCAGGATCAGGCAGTCGTCCAGCTTCTCTCCGGCATTACCTGTATGTTTCTGGAAGGATACGACCTGTGTCTCACCATCGACTGCCGCACTTATCCCGCCCGGGGCGTCAGCGAACCGGAAAAAGATAAGGTAATGCGCGGCTCCAGGGACGGTTTTGTAGAAACGCTGATTTTTAATACCGCCCTTATCCGACGGCGCATCCGCGATCCCAAACTGATTATGGAAATTATGACGGCAGGAGACAGTTCACATACGGATATCGCCCTCTGTTATATGAAAGGACGGGTGGATGAAAAGCTTTTAGCGCAAATACGGCAGCGAATCAGCCGTCTCCAGGTAGACGCCCTTACGATGAATCAGGAAAGTCTGGCTGAATGTATTTATCCCCATAAATGGTACAACCCGTTTCCCAAATTTAAATTTACAGAACGCCCCGATGCCACAGCAGCCTGCATTCTGGAGGGAAGCATTGCCATTCTTGTGGACAATTCCCCTTCGGCAATGGTACTGCCCTCTTCCGTCTTTGATATTATCGAAGAGGCCGACGACTACTATTTTCCCCCGATTACCGGAACCTACCTGCGTCTCTCCCGCATGAGCATCTCCCTGCTGACCTTGATTCTCACTCCCCTTTGGCTGGTGCTTTTGCAAAATCCGGAGGCTATTCCCTCCTGGCTGGAATTTATCCGCCTATCGGAACCTCCCCATGTGCCGGTATTTTACCAGCTTTTGATCCTGGAATTTGCCATCGACGGCCTGCGCCTTGCCGCCATCAATACCCCAAGCATGCTCACCACTCCGCTGAGCGTTATTGCCGGTATCGTGCTGGGCGAATATTCTGTAAAATCTGGATGGTTCAACAGTGAAACCATGCTGTACATGGCCTTTGTCACAGTGGCCAACTACTCTCAGGCCAGTTTCGAGCTGGGCTATGCCTTAAAATTCATGCGCATTCTGATTCTGGTTCTCACCGCTCTCTTTAACTGGTATGGATTCTGGGCCGGACTGATCCTTTCCGCCTGTGCAGTAGCCTTTAACCGGACTATTGCAGGCAAGAGCTATCTCTATCCCCTCATTCCCTTCCATTTAAATGAGGTAAAGAAACGTTTTCTCCGGCCCCGGCTGCCCCATACTCAGAAGGAGCAGTCCGAACAATAAACGGCCCCTTTGGCAGAAACGTTCTGCAAAAAAGCCCGCCAAACTGTTCCTTTTCTTTTGTCCAGTTTGGCGGGCTATTCATTTTATTCAGCTTCTACCTTATCATAAATATCCTGAAGATATTGAATATCCTCCCGGAATCTTTCTTTGCTGGAGTTTTCCATAAGCATGGTAATGTACGGCTTCTGAGCTTTTACTAACTTCATCAAAGGCTCGTAGTGGAAAAGTCCCTCTCCTACATGACGGTATTTCTGACTCCGTCCTTCAAACACAAAGTCCTTCATGTGCATCATGGAAATCTTGTCCCCGTAATAAGCGAAAGCCTTGCGGATCACATCCTCCTGGCAGTCCACCTCTTCTGGGTGAATCAGGTTAACGGGATCCAGAATCACTTCCACATTAGGAGAATCAATATCCTCCAAGAAGCGTTTCATCATCGCCGGACTGTAAAGAGTGTGGTCAAATACTCCTTCCACGCCTACGGTAACGCCCAGCTTCTCGGCAGCAGACACAATTTCCCGAAAGCTCTTTAATAACAGCTGATAAGCTCCTTCTGTTCTGGTATCCGGAACTACCTTCATATCTGGATCAAGCCGTCCGGTTTCCGTTCCTACCATATCGGCTCCAATGGCTTTGGCATATTTTAAGTGTTCAATGAATCTGGCTACTTCTGCCTGACGTCTTGATTCAATCGGATTAATAGGGTTAATGTAGCAGCCTAAAACCGCCACATGAATATCGTTCTTCTCCAGCTGCGTCCGAATATACCTTCCAAAACCTGCACTGTAATGACCGGTGGAAAAATCATAATTGGAAATGGACTTTTTAAAAGCCAGCTGCACCTGATGAATATCATTCGCCTTGATCTCCTCAAAAAGCTTTTCCATCTCCATCTTCGGGCATAAGTCGTGACACCGCATTCCAAACTGGATCATGTTTCTCTCCTCCTATATGCTGTGGATTCTGTTTCCGCTTTATTTATGGATAAAATCTTCCCGCATTGGGGTAAACATATCTAACAGCATGGTTTCTTCCAGGGTTTTTACTCCGTGAACCACATTAGGAGCTACATAATAAGTATCGCCTGCAGACAGCACTTTATCCTCCTGTCCTTCTTCCTGATAAATCAAAGAACCAGAAATGATATAGCCAATCTGCTCGTGGGGATGGCTGTGCTTAGCGCCAATGGCTCCCTTTTCAAAATGAAGCTCCACTGCCATGATATTGGGAGAATAGGATAACACCTTTCTCACCACACCCTCACCAGCTGGATCAGCTGTAACATTTTTGTTTTCTACGTACATAATTCGTATCCTCCTTCTATCTTGTTTTGTGCTGATGCTATAAAGAAGTATACCATGTTTCCACTTTTCGGAAAAGCCCTTTTTCGCCTTCCTGATTGGACGCCATTCCGCCGGCCTGGCTTTTCATTCCGTCCTATTAAAATAAATTCATGGGCTTCTTAAAAAAACTAATTGGAACTGCCTGGTTTTTGGGGGTATACTTTTAATCACTAGAAGCAAAACACAAATGACGCAGGAGGATTGATAACATGGATGGCTTTATCAGCATGGTTAACGCCCAAATGATTCTTCTTCTCTATCTGGCAGTGGGAATGTACTGCCGCATGAAAAATATTATTGATGATCATGCCAAGGGAAAACTGACTGATCTGGTGCTGAAAATCACGCTCCCTTGTATGATCTTCGCCTCTTTTAACCGTCCCTTGACGCCGGATGTGCTGCAGAAAACCGCCCTGGTTCTTCTCGTTGCCCTGTGCATCGCCCTTCTTTCCTTCATCGGCGGAAAATTTCTCTATTACCGCTATCCCCATGAACGGAAATGTATTCTCCAATACTGTACCTTAGTCAATAACTCGGGATTTCTGGGCATGCCCATGGTTTCCTCTGTTTATGGAGCAGAAGGTCTTCTCTACGCCTCGTTCTTTATTATCCCGAATCGGATTATGATGTGGAGCGCCGGATTATCTCTCTTTACCCAGTCGGATTTTAAGAGCAAGTGCAAAAACATTCTGTTAAATCCAGGTATTATCGCCTGCTTTCTGGGATTGGCCAGACAGCTGCTGTTAATTCCTCTTCCAGGATTTTTAGACAGCGCCATCGGCAACATCGGCAGCACCACCTCTCCCCTTTCCATGATGATCATCGGCACCATGCTGGTAGGTGTCTCCTGGAAATCTTTGCTGGAACCAAGCATTTTCTATCTGGGCGCTGTCCGCCTCATTGCCCTTCCGCTGATTGCCTTAGTAATCATGAAACTCCTCGGCTTCGAACCTATGCTGACGGGAGTATCCTTGATTCTCACCGCAATGCCCGCCGGAAGCACCAGCGCTTTATTAGCCTCTAAATACGGAGCCGATGCAGATTACGCTTCCCGGTGTATTATTGCTACCACTATCTTATCCCTGATCACGATTCCCCTTCTGATGCTGCTGATCTGAACATCTTCCATAAAACAAAGACAGTCCAGCAAGATGCAGGCTTTTTTAAAGCTCCACATCTTGCTGGACTGTCTTCCTATATGATCATTAACATTACCGTACCAGACAAGGCTTCTTCGGATCAAACTTCCAGCCAGGAATCAGGTACTGCATAGCCATAGCGTCATTTCTTGCGCCCAGGCAGTTGTCCATATACAGCTGATGTGCCTTCCGGATCTGATCCATATCAACTTCGATGCCAAGGCCCGGCTTCTTGGGAACTTCCACGCAGCCGTCAACGATCTGCAGCGGCTCCTTGGTCAGTCTTTCCAGACCTTCCTGCCAGATCCAGTGGGTATCCAATGCATTGTACTCCCCAGGAACAGCAGCGCCTACCTGAGTAAACATCGCCAGAGAAATATCAAAATGGTTGTTGGAATGGCTGCCCCAGGTATAACCGAAGTCGTGGCACATCTGAGCCACGCGGACAGAACCGCTCATGGTCCAGAAATGAGGATCAGCCAGAATAATATCAACAGCCTGAGACTCTAAGGAGTGTCCTACTTCTCTCCAGTCTGTAGCAATCATGTTGGTAGCGGTGGGGAATCCGGTACGGCGTCTGAACTCACTCATGATCTCTCTTCCGGAATATACGCCCTCTGCACCGCAGGGATCTTCACAATAGGTCAGAATTCCCTGCATGCCCTTTACATACTCAACTGCCTGCTCCAGCAGCCATCCGCCGTTGGGATCCAGGTCGATTCTTGCATTGGGGAATTCTTTCTTCAGGGCACGGATTACATCCATTTCCTCATTTCCAGGAAGCACGCCGCCCTTTAACTTAAAGTCCTCAAATCCGTATTTCTCTTTTGTGGCCTTGGCAAAAGCAACGATCGCATCAGCAGTCAGAGCTTCCTCATGGCGGATGCGGTACCACTCGCAGTCAGAATCCGGCTCAGAGTCATAGGGAAGATCTGTCTTCTTTCTGTCGCCTACAAAGAATAAGTAGCCCAGCATGCGGACCTTATCTCTCTGCTGGCCATCGCCTAACAGCTGACATACCGGAACGCCTAAGTATTTGCCCAGCAAGTCTAAGCAGGGAGCCTCAATAGCGGTCTGCACATGTACGCCGGTACGAAGGTCAAAGGTCTGGTTTCCTCTTACGTCAACCTCGCCCTTGGAATCCAGATATTTCTTAACTTTTAACAGAGTACCCTTATACTCGGAAATCTTGGTGCCCTCTACAATGGGGATGCACTCTTCCAGAGCCTTGGTGATCTTCTGTCCGCCAGGAACCTCTCCCACGCCTACTTCGCCGTTGTCCGCATATAAAATAACAACGTTTCTGGTAAAGTATGGTGCATGAGCGCCGCTTAAGTTAAGTTCCATACAGTCTTTTCCGGCTACTGGCCAGACTTCCATTTTGGTAATTGTTGGTACCATATCCTTATCCCTCCATTTTTAATACATTTTTTCCTAAATGCTTGTCTTTTTGTTGGTTTTATTGTATAAAACATATATGCATAAGTCAAGGTAATTGTTTTTATATTATCTCTAAGCAAAACTTCTTAACAGGAGAAACCATGGAATTAAAGCAGTTAGAATATATTGTAAAAATAGCAGAAGAAGGAAGCATTACTAAAGCGGCAGAAAAGCTGTTTATCTCTCAATCTGGCCTAAATCAGCAGCTGTTAAAACTGGAAAGCGATCTTGGGCAGCAGCTGTTTCACCGGGGCAAGAACGATTTCCGCCTGACAGAAGCTGGAGAAATCTACGTGGATTATGCCCGCCGAATTTTAAGCCTGAAGCAGGAGGCATACAATAAACTAAATGATCTGGCCAATAACCAAACTGGCAGACTGCGTCTGGGCCTTACGCCGGAACGTGGGATCAACATGCTGATGAACGTCTATCCCGCCTTCTACCGTCAATATCCGAATATCACCATCGAACCCCAGGAAATCAACATCCACCAGCAGCTGTCCATGATTGCCAAGGGATACCTGGATCTTGGCTTCGTCACCTTAAGCGAGGAGGATAAGACTAACGATGAATATGTGCATATTTATTATGAAAATATTCTTCTGGCCGTTCCCCGGTCCAATCCTCTGGCCGCCAATGGCGCTCCTCCTGGCGAACCCTTTGCCACCGCCGATCTGTCTAAGTTTCGCAGCGAAAAATTTGTGCTGATGTTTAAGGATTCCACCTTAAGAAGAGTGATTGATCCTCTTTTTAAAGAAGCTGGTTTTGCTCCCCAGATTTTGTTTGAAACCTCCAGCAACGTTACGCTGCGCAACATGGTAAAAAATCAGCTGGCCTGTTCCCTGATCTCTCACAATTATGCCAAAGACCAGGAGGACATTGCTTACTTTTACCTTCCCTCCCGCCCCTTCTGGGAGCTTTGCGCCACATACAAAAGAGGCCACTATCTTACGAAAGCAGCCTCTTCTTTCCTTGAGCTTGCTATCCAGCATTACCGGAAAACCGCTCTGGAAAATCATCAAAGTATTGTATAATCAGGTGATAGGCGCCGGGTTAAAGATGCACAGATCGTTGTGCAGCTTATATTTCTCGGCAAAGCTTTGTTTGCGCCCGCTGGCCACATCAATAATCTCCATAAACAGCTGAGTTCCAATATCTGCGATGGTGGCCTCTCCTGTGGCAATCGGGCCCGCGTTAATGTCAATCAAATCCGGCCACTGCTCCTTCATCTCGTTTCTGGAACATACTTTGATCACCGGCGCGATGGCCAATCCGTAAGGCGTTCCCCGGCCGGTCATAAATACCTGAAGACCGATGCCGGAAGCCAGCTGACAGGGTCCGCAGACAATATCGCTGGCAGGCGTTGCCGCGTAAATCAATCCTTTCTTCGTCGGCTTTTCTGCCGGAGAAAGAACCTCCACAATCGGTGAAGTTCCAGATTTGGCAATGGACCCCATGGCCTTCTCCACAATATTGGCCAGGCCGCCCTTCTTGTTTCCCGGCGTAGGGTTGGCGCTCCGGTCTACCTGCCCTTCCGCCAGGTAATTGTCATACCACTTCATCTCAGCCGCAAGCTTCTTTCCCACTTCTTCATTGACGCACCGCTCCGCCAGAAGGTATACGCCGTCGCGAACCTCTGTCACCTCAGAAAACAGCACGGTAGCGCCGCCTTTTACCAACATATCTGCTGCGTAGCCGGCAGAGGGATTAGCCGTCACTCCGGAAAATGCATCGCTTCCTCCGCACTGCATGCCAATCAGCAGATCAGACAGAGGCAGAGTCTGACGTTTCCTCTGATTTAAAATCGCCAGCTTCTTATCCGCCATCTCCATAAGAGAATTGATCATTTCATCAAATCCCTTCTTCTCCTGAAGGATAATCACATTCTCCGGCGTAATATCCGCCTCATCACAAAGCATCTCTACAGTAAACTTCTCGCAGCCAAGGCCTACCACCATCAGCTGTCCTCCGAAATTCGGATGCTTGGATAGATTTCTCAAAGCGCGGATAGGCACCTTTGCCTCCGGCGCATTAATGGCCACGCCGCACCCATAGGCATGATTAATGGGAACAATGTCGTCCACATTGGGATATTTAGGCAGAAGCTCTTTCTTCATCCGCTCCACAGCCACATTCAGCACGCCGGTCACGCACTGCACCGTAGTGCTGATGCCCAGAATATTTCTGGTGCCGGCAGGACCTCCCCAGGGGTTAACATAGCCCTCCCAAGTAGTAACCGGCGGTTCCGGAAGATCAGTAACCAGATTGGTGGCAAAGGTCATGTTGTCTACATCAGGAGGCGTAGGCAGATGAAGCATGAATTCATTGATCCAGTCCCCCTTCTTAATATCCTCAATAGCATAACCAAGAACCACTCCATAACGGATAACCGGCTGATCCTTCGGGATATCACAGAGGGCTATCTTATGTGCCTGTGGAATATCATGACGGGCAATCACCCCATCCATCACCTGGGTCCCCTTTTTGATCTCGTGAACAGCAATCGCTACATTATCCTGATCCTTGATCTTTACAAACAACGGTGTCTGCATGTTTGTTTCCTCCTCTCTCATTCCTTTCTGCTATCAGTATAACCGATTTAATTATATAAGTAAAATTAATAGAACTTTTATTTCTCGTAAAAAAATTAAGAACACATCTGGTCATTCTTTTCTGCTACAATAAACTTATCAGGAGGAATTGCCATGGATACCAAATACCTTAATTACATTCTGACCATTGCAAAAAAACAGAACA
This sequence comes from Candidatus Cottocaccamicrobium excrementipullorum, assembly GCA_018713255.1. Taxonomy (GTDB): domain Bacteria; phylum Bacillota; class Clostridia; order Lachnospirales; family Lachnospiraceae; genus Caccovicinus; species Caccovicinus excrementipullorum. Next base: position 26,974 of record DVFL01000037.1, read on the forward strand.
TGACTAAAGCTGCCGAGGAACTTTTTGTCTCCCAGTCTTCCTTAAGCCAGTATTTAACTAAACTGGAAAGCCAGCTGGGAACCCCTCTGTTCTTCCGCAGCAAAGGCCGCCTTACCCTTACACCGGCAGGACAGCTCTATGTGGAAGCTGCCAAAAAGGTTCTTGCCATCAAGGATGATCTCTACCGGAACATTCAAAGCCTGGACAATCGAGGCCATATTACCATCGGTGTAACTTCCCAGTTCGGCTTAAAAATGCTTACTGAAATCATTCCCCCCTTTAAATCTGACTTTCCTGAAGTAACAATTGAAATTACAGAATCCAACGTTCCCGTTCTTACCCGGCTGATTCAGGAGGAAAATATCGACTGCGCCATTATGGCCCTAAACTCCCCCGGCATCTTCAGTCCCGATCAGATTCACATCCTCCGGCAGGAAGAAGTTTTTTGGGCTGTTCCCAGAAGCCATCCCTACTGCCAGGAAAATAAAGGCCATCCTGTAACGCCAAAAGAGCTTTCCCAGCACTTTTCCGGCGTCCCTGTATTTTTATCCAAAAAAGGATCCAGCCTTCGCCCTCTGGAAGACCAGATCATTGAAGATGCTCATCTAACCATGACCACAGTTTGTGAAACCAACAGCATTACCGCTGCCCGAAGTATGGTAGCCATGGGAATCGGCGTAACTCTCATCGCCGCCTCCTGCGCCTCAGATCTGGAGCATGTTGCCTACTATCCCTTCAGCCCCCCGCTGACCCGATTAAATGCCTTTGTCCATCGAAAAAACTGGGCAAAAAATCCGCCGGAAGAAAATCTTCTCCAGCGGATTCTGTCCTATTTCCCCTAACCTGACATCGGTGTGCAAGGAAGGTACACCCTCTCTTTGACCGACGCTAATGGTTACCGTACTAAAGCCGGCTTTTTGCAGTCGTATTTCCATCCAGGAATCAGATACTGCATCGCCACCGCGTCATCTCTGTCATGGGAAGGAAGCTTATTGTAAAGTGCATTGGCCTCCATCACTTTATCCATATCAATGGTTACGCCCATTCCCGGCTTGTCCGGTACCTGGAGATAGCCATCCACAATCTGAGGCGTATCCTTTAACAGATTCTGGCCGTCCTGCCAGATCCAATGGGTATCCAAGGCCGTAGGATTGCCTGGAGCGGCAGCTGCCACATGAGCAAATGCCGTCAGGGTAATATCAAAATGGTTGTTGGAATGACTTCCCCAGGTAAGTCCCCAGTCATTTAAAATCTGGGCCATGCGCACGCTTCCTCCAAATCCCCAGAAATGAGGATCAGCCAGCACAATGTCCACAGATTTCAGGGCAGCTGCATGATAGAACTGTCTCCAGTCAGTGGCAATCATATTGGTCGCCACCGGAAGCTTCACCGCATTTTTAAATTCCGCCATGATCTCTCGGCTGGAATATCCTGCTTCAGGGCCGCAGGGATCCTCAATATAAGTCAGCACATTTTCCATTGGACGACAAAGCTCAATCGCCTCCTGAAGACTCCAGGCGCCGTTGGGATCGATGTTGATCCGTCCATTAGGGAAGGCTTTCTTAAGCGCACGAACCGCTTCCATTTCTTCACTTCCTGGAAGAACGCCTCCCTTCAGCTTAAAGTTCTGGAACCCATATTTTTCATGAAGAACCTGAGCCTGCTCCACAATCGCCGCCGGCGTCAGCATAGGACTGCGGCGGATTTTAAACCAGGGGTCTTTGCTGTCCTTTTCATCAATGTAGGGAAGATCTGGCGCAGCCTTCTCCTTATCACTGATGTAAAACAGATATCCTAAGGTTTCCACCTTGTCTCTCTGCTTTCCATCCCCCAGCAGCTCACACATCGGCAGATTCAAATACTGCCCTAAAAGATCCAAAAGTGCACATTCAATGGCCCACTCCGCCTTCACCACAAACTTTAACTTGCTGATATCCAGGGTCTGAATTCCCTCCCCATCATCCTCGGCAGCCCGCTTACTGGCTTTATGAATGCTGTCCAGAATTCCCCGGTATCTGCCGATGGGCTTTCCTACTACCAGGGGAATACAGCTTTTCAACGCATCGCAAGTATAATCCCCTCCATGAATTTCTCCAATTCCCGTATGGCCGGCGCTGTCTTTTAAAATCACCAGATTTCGGGTAAACCAGGGGGCATGAGCCCCGCTGAGGGTCATCAGCATGCTGTCATACCCGGCTACGGGAATAACCTGCATCTCTGTAACAATTGGCGTTCCTTTTCCTTCCATGATCAATCTCCTCCTGACCGCTTTTTTATGATTAAATTTTACCAAGATTTTATTATTTTCTCCAATATATAATCCTGATTTTACCAATAAGATTTTCTAATCCTTCTAAAGCCGGACTATTTGTCCTTGATTTTAAGGCTAAAATAAGCTATGATTTGAGCAAACCGGCAATGATTAGGAGGCAGCATAATGGATACAAAACAAATCGAGTATATTTTAAAAATTGCAGAAGAAAACAACATCACCAAGGCTGCAGCCAAACTTTACATCACTCAATCTGCGCTGAATCAGCAGCTGATCAAGCTGGAAAAAGAGCTGGGCACGCCTCTCTTCCACCGTTCCCGAACCAACTGGCACCTTACCGAAGCAGGGGAAATTTATGTCAGAAACGCCAAACATATGCTTCAGATTAAAAAGGACACTTACCAGATGATCCACGATCTGACAGAAGGACGATGCGGCCATCTGTCCGTAGGATTTACGGCAGGGCGGGGAATTACCATGTTTACCACCTCCTACGCCGTATTTCACCAGCGGTATCCCAATATTATTATTGAACCAAAAGAAGGAATTGTTCATGACCTTCAGCGTCTGATTGCTCAAGGAGATCTGGATATCGGTTTTTTAACCCTGACAGACAAGGATAGGACAGACGATGTTTATGAAACCATTTATCGAGAAGAACTGTTCCTGGCAGTTCCCTCTGTTCATCCCATCGCCAGAAGCTATTCCACAAAAGAAGGCGGTTATCCCACCATTGATATCAGCGCATTTCAATATGAACCCTTCGTCCTCATGGATAAACGTTCCACCATGCACACCTTGATTAATCAAATTTTTGCCGATGCAGGATTTGAGCCTCAAGTATTATTCGAAACAGGAAATAATCATACCATTATTTCCATGATCAAAGCCAATCTGTGCTGCGGTATTCTTACATACTATTATGTAAAAGACCTTCCGGAAGGCATCACCTGCTTTCGCCTCCCCAGCCGCCCCACCTGGGAATTCACTGCCAGCTATAAAAAAGGCCGGTATCTAAGTGAAGCCGCCAGGTGCTTCATTGACTTAATGAAGCAGCAATGGGGAGACGCCGGGAAAGAGCTGCCTGCCTGATGGACAGCTCTTTTTCTCTTAACCAAACCGTGCCAATCTCCAAGATCTCCCGCGCCAAGCATGATGCTGATCGGCAAAAAGGAGCGGCTGCTCCGGCAAATGTATTTCATTCATCTGCCGTTGCAGCCGCTCTTTTTTGTTTTTACCGCTTTCTGGCTTATGCTTCTTTGTCTTTCTTCCGCTTTCTGGAAATTCCGAAAGCTCCCAGCAAAGATACCAGCATCATTCCCACCAGTCCGCTGATGGATATGCTGTTGTCGCCAGTTCTGGGAAGGCCGATTAACGGCACTTCCTCCTCAGGAATTACAGGAGTTCCTGATTGCTCTCCTCCGGGAAGAGGCGCCAATGGCACTTCTTCGGGATTAATAGTTACGGTAGTTCCGGGATCATCGGTACGAATCACAGAGCTTGCACCGCCCTCAGGGGTGGAACCGTTTCCGCCTCCGCCGCCAGTTCCGCTGCCGCCTCCGCCGATCCGGTTAAACATCGCCGTAAAGGTGGCATCCGCCGTAAATTCTGCCGCGCGGATCGCATCTGCATCCCTGTAATTCTGATCCCCGAAGGTCCATCCTCCGAACCGGAAGCCAACCGTTGCCGTTACAGTAACATCTGCATCGGGGTGAACCGGCATTCTAGAAGCTTCGGTATATACGCCATCCTCAACAAAGGTGTGTACCTCGTAGGTGGTTCCTTCTACTCTTCCATTTCCTCCAGATACATACTGGAAGATAGTCTGGTACTTATCCGGAATTCCGTCAGGATCATCCGGCACATTGTCGTCCGGATTCTCAGGATCCGTTCCGCCCTTCGTATCCTCCGCGAAGTACGCGGTGAAGATAACATCGTCTGTATAGGTTTCAGCCTTTAACTGAGTCATGGCCGCCGAGAAATCTTTCTGGCTTCCGTCAATGGTCCAGTAGTCGAAGGCGTAGCCTGCATCAGGCCGTACCGTTACTTTTGCTTTCGGGCTTACGGCTGTTTTGACAATAAAGTCACCGTTCTCATCCGTAAAGGTATGAGTTTCATAGGTCTTTCCGTCTACTGTTCCGTTTCCGGCAGATACATACTTAAAGATGATCTGATACATATCCGGGATATTATCCTCTTTATCCGGGATAGGATCTGTTGGATTCTCCGGATCAGCTTCTCCCGGATTGCCCTTTTCATCTAATGCATAATAAATATTTACAATATTTTCTTCTGCATTCAATCCAACGGTTTTATCCTTTGTTGCTAGATAGTCCGGCCAATCTGGCAGAAGCACATAGTGAAGCTCATCCTTCACAACTTCATTAACCGGTTCAGCTTTCAAAATCACTTCACCATACTGCGCTGTCTTGCTGTGATCAATTACCTCCGAACTTGTCTCTTTTCCATCTGCATCCAGGTAAATTCGGTTTACCGTATACGACAAATCGTAGCGCTGTTCTACAACCAATCTGCCAGGAACCAGCTGAATCTCATAATTCGCTGTCGTATCCTCCCCGCCAATAAGAGTTTCAAGAATTCCTGTCGTTTCAACCCGGACGCTTTCTCTTCTGATAGCATTAGAAGAGGATCCAATTTCTACTTGACTTCCATCGTATTCAAGCTCACGCTCTACTACACGCTCTCCTTCTACTACACCTTCAATGCTTTCCGCAAACTCAGCAGTAAGAGGCTTTCCGTCATACAGTTTAGAGGCGCTGCCAGCAGTGAGCACTAACTTTGCTTTCTCAATGACCAGGGTGCCAGGGGTTGTGGTAACCATAAATTGACTAGTTACATCATTTCCTTCCACATCTCTTACAACTGCATTGCCCGTTACTTCAACTGTGTAAGAGCCTGCAGCCGTTGCCGCTGCTTTTGCTGTCAGTCCCTCCACCGTATACGTTCCGCCATCTGCCGTAACGAATGTGGTGGCTTTCAGACCTTCCACAACCTGCTCCTTGCCGTTATACGAATAAACAGCACTGTTTGCTTCTACATTAATCGCGTACTTAACGCCCTTGTCCCGCACAATCAACTGGCCTTCGGACTTAATAATATTGTAGTTTTCAGCCTTTGTATTCTCATTCAAAGTATATTCGAAGGAATTAGGACTGCTTCCTACTAATGTCTGGGTTCCGGTAAAGGTATACTCTGCACCTTCTCCTTCTGCCCATCCAGTTTCTGTTGCAAGAGGTTCATTTCCATTAACAAGAGGCTTGCCGTCATATTCTTTGGTAAGATCCTTACTTCTTAATACAACCTCCCTCTTATTGATGATCAACTGACCATTTACAACCAAAACAGAGAATTGATCCGTTACATCATTACCTGCAGCATCTTTTACCACTGGGGTTCCGGTTACATTTACCGGATAGGTTCCTGCATCGGTTTCCTTCGCTTCTGCAGTAAGGCCTTCTACCCTATAAGTGTTTCCTTCTATCTCAAAGGTTGTTGCAATAAATCCACTTACGGCCTTCTCCGTTCCATCATATACCGTTGTATCGCTGTTTGCCTCGATGGTAATCTCATACTTGGCATCACGGTTAGTTACCGTCAACGTTCCATTCTGGATTGTGATGATGTAGTTTCCAGCATCCGTTCCCGCATTCAGCTCATAGGTGAAGTAGTTCTCACTGCTTCCCACTAAGGTCTGACTTCCGGTTACAGCATAGGATGCTCCTTCACCTGCCGCAAAACCATCTCCGCTTACCGTTACCTCATGATTCGTTAATGGAGTACCATCATAAGGTTTGCTGGCTGTCGCGCTGGTTAAGGTAACTGTTCTCTTCTCAATGGTCAGTTTGCCATCAAGAGTCTTTACAGAGAATTGATCCGTTACATCATTTCCATCCGCATCCTTCACCACCGGGGTTCCGGTTACGTTGGCTGGATAAGTTCCCGCATCAGTTCCCTTTGCCTCTGCGGTAAGGCCCTCTACGGTATAGGTCTGACCGTCAATCACAAAGGTATCTTCCACCAGGCCGCTTACAGTCTTTTCAGTACCATCATACTTCTCAGTTCCGCTGTTGGCCACTACGGTGATTTCATACTTAGCATCACGGTTGGTTACCGTCAGAGTTCCGAGCTGGATGGTGATGGTGTAGTTTTCTGCATCTGTTTCGGCATTCAGCTCATAGGTAAAGTAATTCTGGCTGCTTCCTACTATGGTCTGACTTCCGGTGACGGTATAAACTGCTCCCTCACCTGCTGCAAAGCCATCTCCTCCTACCGTTACCTCATCATTCGTTAACGGCGTGCCGTCATACTCCTTGCTGGCGGTTGCGCTGGTTAAGGTCACGTCACGCTTCTCGATGACAAGACTTCCATTCTCAGTCTTCACAGAGAACTGACTGGTTACATCGTTTCCTTCCGCATCTTTCACTACCGGAATTCCCGTTACATTAGACGGATATGTTCCCGCATTGGTTCCCTTTGCTTCTGCAGTAAGGCCCTCTACAGTATAGGTCTGGCCGGCAATGGTAAAGGTTGTGGTTTCGAACCCGCTTACGGTCTTTTCCATTCCGTCATACTTCTCGGTTCCGCTGTTGGCCACTACGGTGATTTCATATTTTGCATCGCGGTTGGTTACTGTCAGGGTTCCCGGGTTTGTGGTAATGGTGTAGTTTCTTTCATCTGTTCCGGCATTCAGCTTATAGGTGAAGTAGTTCTGGCTGCTTCCTACTAAGGTCTGACTTCCGGTTACAGCATAGGATGCTCCTTCACCTGCCGCAAAACCATCTCCTCCTACCGTTACCTCATCATTTGTTAACGGCGTACCGTCATACTGCTTGCTGTCCGTTGCGCTGGTTAAGGTAACTGTTCTCTTCTCAATGGTCAGTTTGCCATCAAGAGTCTTTACGGAGAACTGATCCGTTACATCATTTCCATCCGCATCCTTCACCACCGGGGTTCCGGTTACATTGGCTGGATAAGTTCCCGCATCGGTTCCCTTTGCCTCTGCGCTAAGACCCTCTACAATATAGGTCTGACCGTCAATCACAAAGGTATCTTTCACCAGGCCGCTTACAGTCTTTTCAGTACCATCATACTTCTCAGTTCCGCTGTT
>DVFL01000038.1 GCA_018713255.1 Candidatus Cottocaccamicrobium excrementipullorum
GTGCAGATGGAAACCGGTGTACATGAGACGGATGCGGAAGAAATGGATGACCGGCTATCGGCGGCGGAAGAGAACCAGGCGGTTTCGGAGACGATTCCGGAAGAGACGGCCGATACAGAGGCAGACAGCCAGACGGAGGATGCATCACAGGAAGAACCTGCTGCCGTTATGGCTCAGCCGGATGTTTTGCTGACAGAAGCGCCGCCGCTGAAGCTTCAGGATTCACTTTCCAGCCGGTATGAGCAATTCGAAGTAAAGAGCGGAAATTATTCGTGGAACTATCCGGCGGATAACGGAGAGATGACCGGCGTGATTGCCTGTGGTTCGGGGCCGCTGGATGCTGCTGCGGATGCGGAAAAGCTGGTGGTGCCGGAATATAACGGGCTGGATTCCGTTCCCTATTCTGCCTTTTTGATGCGGACACCGGATCAGATTCGGGTGGTGGAATATGCTGCGGCAGATGCAGGCAATGAAGATGCAAAGCCCTTAGGTGAGACCGTATGCGAAAGCCCGTATTATATCGGATTGAAAAAGAATCGGATTTACGATATTACGGCATCGTGGGCGGAAGAGAAGCTGGAGGAGAACGGATTTTATGGTGAAGCAGAGTATTTTATTGTAACCGAATGATAAGCGGCGGGATTATAAAGGAGATCGAGCGGCGGCCGGTGCAGACGTCAGTAAGAACAGCAGGAACCAGGCGGAGATCCTGCTGTTTTTTGCATAGGAATGTTCTCCCGGAAGGTGCAGAAAACCGAAGTTGAGCTTTAAAAATGCACAAAAATATAATGAAAATATGCGAAAAGGAACATTGACAAACTGGAGACAGCGAGCTGTATATGCCGTATCTGGAAAGCATAGGAGCCGTGGAAGGCATCAGCGATGCGGTGGCCGGTTCCATGTGCTGGTGCCCCATTACTAATCTGGACTATGCCAGCGAAGCCTACGAATGGAACCTGGGGGTTACTCGTGATGGCCTTTCCGATGAAATGCAGCAGCTTTCGGATTCCATGGCAGAGGAATTTGCCCTTTATCTGAACGATCTTCAGCTTAAGGATGAAGAGGGAAACGTGCTTCTTTTGGAAGCTTCCGATGAGGGAATTTATCAGGCCGGAAGCTATTATGATTACCTTCAGCAGGTGGTGGAGACTTCCCTGAATCATTTCCTTGAGGATACGGAGTTTCCTTATACGGTAGAAAGCGGAAAAGGCGGACCGGGCGGATTCGGCGGCAGAGGCGGCGGCGTCAGCCTGAGCGGAACTTACGAGACGGCGGAGGACTACATTGCTGCGCTGAATCAGGAGACAGAATGGGTGATTTATGATTCGGATACGAATACGGCAGAGATCACCAGCATTGCGGACTTTGTCTGCGCGCTGAAGAATGCATCGAAATCTCTTGGGGCCTTTGATGCTTTGGATGAATCTCAGGGAGAGAATGTTCTCTTTGGCGATGGAGATGGAGAAGGCGATCATTTCGATCAGGTGATGGCGCGTCTCTTTGTGGGAACGGAGTATGAGAAAGAATTTTCTCAGGATTTGGCCCGCATTGATTACTGCGGAAATTCTGTGGAATACTGGGTGAATATGTATAATCCCCTTTATTATCTGAATGCATATTATGAGGGGTACAAAACCGCCAATGTGGCTTCCTTCTGGCGTATCCGCACGGGAATCAATCAGAGTGACACTGCGCTGACCACAGAGGTAAATCTGGCGCTGGCTCTAGAAAACTACGGCGCAGAAGTGGATTTTGAGACGGTGTGGGGACAGGGACATGTGGAGGCTGAGCGCACCGGAGACAGCAGCGAGAACTTTATCGCATGGGTGAAAGAGTGCTGTCAGAATAATAAAATGAACAAAGGGGAATGACATTTTTCAATTTTTGCGGTATGATTGACGGGAAATTCAAATTGATTACGGAGCAGAAAAAATGGACAGAAATGACCGCATGAAAGGAAATTTATTTGCCGCAGCCGGAGCTGCGGGCTGGGGAATATCTGGTGTGTGCAGCCAGTATCTTTTTTCGGAATATCAGGTGGAATCCGGATGGCTTACTGCGGTGCGCATGCTTTTGTCAGGAGTGATTCTCCTGGGGATTGTTCTTCCTCGTGAGAAACAGATGGTTTTTGGCATCATTAATAATAAGAAGGATCTGTTGTGGCTGTTAGCCTTTGCCATTCTTGGGCTTTTGTACTGTCAGTACAGCTTTCTGGCGGCGATTGCTCATTCCAATTCCGGCACCGCCACGATTTTGCAAAGCCTGAATGTGGTAATGATGGCGGCGGTAATGGCGGTGTGGAACCGTTCCGGCATCGGCAGGCGGCAGGGAGCGGCTGTTTTTCTGGCGGTGCTGGGCACTTATCTGGTGGCTACCCATGGGAATCCTTCAGAGATGCAGCTTTCATCTGCAGGCCTTGCCTGGGGGCTTTCTGCTGCGGCAGGAGTAGTACTTTATACTCTTCTTTCCCGTCCTATTGTACGCAGATGGGGAAATCTGACGGTAACCGGGTGGGGGATGCTCATTGGAGGAATCGTGTTAGGGGCAGCTGTTAAGGTTTGGAGAATCCCAGGCAATTTGGATTTATTTGCGGTATTGATTATCGCCGTCATTGTTTTGATTGGCACTGCCGCCGGATTTTCTCTGTTTCTCCAGGGGATCCGGTACATTGGCCCGGAAAAGGCCACCTTGATCGGATGTTTGGAGCCGGCTTCCGCTACTTTCTTGTCAGCGGTTTTTTTAGGAACCCAGTTCGGCCCTGTGGAAATAATGGGATTTGCGGCAATTTTAGGGACAGTTTTTTTGTCGATGAATGGTCCTAAAAGGCAAGAATTATAGTTGCGTTTTTTCAATCTTTATGTTATGCTGAGGGAAGCAAAAGTAAGGGAGGTGGCTTGATGTCGGCTATTCGCTAACAATACGGACAATAAATGGATTCTCGTCGATGGAATTACGATGGGTTTTCTTGTTGTACTTGTTTGCGGATAGAGTTGATTCATCAGGCTGTTTTTTTCCGTGCTTTTAGGGCAGATTCTCGGAGGATGGAGTGGATTCTGCTTTTTTGCGTCATGCATTTGGAAAATAAGATTTCAGCTGGAATTAATCATAGGGAAACAAGCAGACGGATAACTCAGCGTAATGGGTTATCCTTTTTTTGTCCGTTTATCCTTCTGCGTGGGGTTCCCGCAGAACCCTGCGTTGATCACTGCAAATAGATTTACGGATAATTAAGGAGAATTCTTTATGAAGAAATACAGAAAAATCAACCAATGCCCCAGCTGCGGCTGGACCCCATCCAAAAATCAGGAAGAATTACCCCGTGATCATTGTCCCAACTGCCTGTGCGGCATTCACCATGAGACTGGGGACGGCCTGGAATGCGGCGGGATTTTAGAGCCGGTAAGCGTTTGGGTAAAGGAAAATGGACACTGGGAAGTGATTCAACGATGCCAGCTGTGCGGAAAGATGGAAACAGCAGAAATGACGAAGGAGGACAGTACCATTAAAGTGCTTTCCATTATTGCAAAGCCTCTGGCTATGCCGCCCTTTCCCATTGAGCGGTTGGAGGATTTGACTCGAATGATGGGCGGCCAAGGCGATCTGGGAAAGAGAGGAGGAGATAGAAATGAACCGTGAAAATAAAAAGAGAAAGTACGACAAGCGGTATTACCGCACTCATCCATGCACCGATGCCTTTACCTGCAAGGTTTGCGGCTGGCCGGTGGTGTCTGCCGGAGCGGGGAGCAGTCATCGGAATCATTGCCCCAACTGCCTCTCCAGTATTCATCTGGATAATGAACCTGGAGACCGGCAGTCAGGCTGTCATGGCCGAATGGATCCCATCGGGGTGTGGGTCAGGAAAAACGGAGAGTGGGCCATTATTCACCGGTGCAGAAGCTGCGGGAAAGTTTGCTCCAACCGAACGGCGGCAGATGACAATCCTATGAAGCTAATAGCTCTTGCTATGCGGCCCTTCGGAAGCAGCGGCATTCCTGCGGCAAAGATTCAGCAGATGGTGGTTTCCATGGAACATTAATCGCAACTTCATGCGCCGGCGGACTTTTAGAATTTATAGCCGCAGAGAGTTTTCGCGGACAGGGCATCGTTCCAGTAATACAGCCCAGGGGTTTCGTATACTTTAATCATCGGGAAAAGATCTTTCATGTCGGGGCAGATATTCGGAAAAAGATTCCGGCAGTTTTTCAGAAGCTGAGGATGATAAGCCAAAGTCCGGTTATCGTTCCAAATGGCGTTGTAAATGATATCTGCCTCCACAAGATCCTGGAACATATGGCTTCCGTAGCTTAATTCCGGCATGTACCCGGCCCGGCTGTCCGATACTTCGCAGATGCAGCGAAAGCCGGAAATGTGGGAAAAGGTTACGGGAACGCCAAGTTCTGGGGAAGAGGTGCCCAGCCTTCCAGGGGCAGTGAGAAGGATATTCCCCTTCTGTTGGCGGAAGTATGCGTTAATTCGTCCAATGGCCTGAGCGGCTTTAGGTTTGACGGCATAAGGATAGCAGTAATATTGGACGGGATCGACCTCCACCACCGCAGTCAGGGAAAATTCCGCTGAGCTTCCCATGGAGGAATCTTGAAGCTGGAAGAAGATCTGGTCCTGGGGGAGATTGGGAATAGAGATTTGCTTTCCCTGCTTTCCCGTATACAGAGGACGGCACTGGACCAGATTTACCACAACATTTTTCTCCTGGTCCATGTTGACGGTATATTCAATATCCACAGGATTTTCATAAGCTTTTTCCAGGGTCTTTAACATTTTCTGCATAAATTCGGTGAAATCTTTGTTTTCCAGCAGTCCCTGGCAAGTGATAAACCATACTTCCCGTTGTCTGCCCATGCGCCTGAGGGCGTTTTCTGCTTCTTCATCCCGTTCCATTATTCCTTGTTTCAGCCAACGAGGAAGAGAGGGGAGGAGAGATTCCAGAGGAAGGGTAACCAGGGCATTGTTTTCTATGTCCAGAACATCGAGGTTTCTCTGGGAGAAACGGTGACGGTCGGCTGTATTGGGATACATGGAGACAGAGGGGCGGTCCAGATTAACCAGCCGGGGATAATCGTTTTCCGTCCGGTCCACCGCCCTGGTTCCGAGGCCGGCAACGATTCTTAAAAGTCCTGCGGAAGGGTCCATATCTTTGTTCAGCTTATAAAGGCTCCGGCTGTAGCCGACCCCTGCCGCCGCCGGAAAAAAATAATTTCCATAATAGGAACCGGAAACCCGCTGGACTAAAACCGCCATTTGCTCATCATGATGTTCTAGTCCCTGGAGTTTGCGGTATTCAAGGGCGGAGATATCCATGGTACTGGCGTAAACCTGGCGAACGGCGTCTTCGAAGGCCTGGAGACGTTCTTCCAGTGTTCCCTGGTTAACGCAGAATACAGATTCATATTTTCCGGCGAAGGCGTTGCCGAATCCATCTTCGAGAAAACTTGAAGACCGGACGATAATGGGACTTTGGCTGTAGTAGTCCAGAAGGGTCCGGAATTTTTCCTGAATATTTGAGGGAAAGGTTCCAGAAAGGAGAGCCTGTTTCAGAGCGTCAGCCTGTTTGAAATAACCTTCATCTGTGCGCTGGGCGATCCGGGTTTCCCAGCAGTTGTTGGAGACAATGTAGGTGTAAAATACATCTGAACCGATGTAAAAAGAGTCGTGGGGCTCATGAAAGCGGAGATATTCAGGAAGGTGAGTGCGGATGATTTTTCTGGCCAGAAGCATTCCGCAGGCTTTGCCTCCAATGGCTCCGCTTCCGATCATCCGGTCCCGAAGCTTGAAGTAGTCTTCCGGGGTAAAATATTGTTTAACCATTTTTTGGAGTTTCGGATCCTTGGTCATGGTACTTTCCAGAATCTGCTGCTCTGTTTCTGGACTGAAGGTTCCCTGCCGGTACGCAAGTCTGGCGGCGGAGAAGAAACGATCATGGCTGTCGTAGTTTTGATCCGGTTTGTCTGCCTCTTCTTTTTCCAGCAGCTGGTAATATTTACTTAAGGCTACGCCGTCACTGAGAGGCCGGAATAGTTTTTCCTCCCGTGAACAGGCATAGGTCATAAACATTTTCGGCGAATAGCGGTTCCATACCTTAAGGGGATGGAGATAGATCAGGCTGCTGCTGTAGACGTCCAGGAACAGCTGGGTGGTATCCCGGATCCTTGCCACGGCGTCAAAAGAATGTTGGCCCCGGATAATGGGAAAGTAGGCAACAGTGTCTAATTTAAACAGATAAGGGCAGGTAACCTGGAAAAAATTTCCCATCATCAGATCGGTATACCAGACAGACTGAAGGGAAGAAAGACAGTCGAATACATAGAACGCGTCTCTCCCTTCTTCAGTAATGCGCTGATAAATGTCAACAGTAAAAGACTCAAATCCTTTGTCGGGATTAAACTGACGGATTTTCAGCCCTTCCATAGGGGGCAGAATGGGATCGTGGTCAGCGAACCGCATGTAAATCACGTTGCGGCCGTCCTGAATGGCCTGTTTAACAAAGGGAAGAGTGAAAAAACGGAACTCTTCCAGGTTTGATACGCTCCATACCACATTGTCTCCCATACGGATATGATCAAGAAGCTGATCCATGCTGGGAATGCCGCTTTTGATTTTGTCGAATGCTCCCATCGTTCTCCTCCTATCAATGAAAAAAGCAAGAAAAAAGAAAAGGCGCGCAATGAAAAGAACGGATTTAGTTCTGTTTCATCGCAGCGCCTTTGCTGTTAAAGGTATTGTATCATTTTTTCTCTTGTCTGTACAGAAAAATATCTGCGTTTATCTGGATTTACATTTTCTGATTTCGGCAATATAATGTTCCCGCTCAGATTTAATGCGCCCTGGACGGCTGCGGATATCATTGGGTTATGCGCTGCTGCCGCTTTTGTGGGAGTGATTTTGTGGTACGGCAGGAAGCGGGCGGCAGAAAAAGAGAGAAATTTTCACTGAGAATTGACAAAAGGGTGAGAAAAGGATAAAATAAATAACAGGTAGAGGCGCCGAAGCGAGAATTCGGCGCCTTTTTTGTTTCATAAACAGAAAATTTAATGGTGAAACAAAGTGCCTAGAAGGAAAAGGGAGGATGATGTTGCCATGAAAGAGTTAGTAAATCACATGGAAGGGATCAACCGCCTTCTTGCCCGTTACGGGGTAAAGTTTGGCATTTATAAAAATGGTACCTTTCATGAACAGCTGTTTCCCTTTGATCCTCTGGCCAGGGTCATTACCAGTGAGGAATTTGATTATCTGGAAAAAGGTTTGATCCAGCGGGTTGACGCGCTGAACGCCTTTCTGCGGGATATTTACAGCAAACAGCAGATTGTAAAAGACGGGATTATTCCAGAGGATTTTATTTTTTCCTCCAAGGGCTATCTGCCCCAATGCCAGGGGATCTGTCCGCCGAAAGAAATTTACAGCCATATTTCTGGTATCGACCTGGTTCAGGGTAAGGATCAGAACTGGTATGTTCTTGAAGATAATCTGCGGATTCCTTCTGGGGCTTCCTATCCTTTAATTGCCAGAGAACTTACCAGGCGGGCTTCTCCTAAAACCTTTCAGGACAAGAAGATTCGGGACAACAGGGATTATGCACAGATGCTGAAAGGGGTAATGGATTATGTGAATACCGGGGGAATCAATGTAGTGCTGACGCCGGGAAGATATAATGCAGCTTTCTTTGAGCATTCTTATTTGGCGGAGCGGTGCAGGGCGGTTCTGGCCATGCCTAATGATTTAATGGTGGAAAATGGAAGGCTTTATTATCAGGAATACCATGGAAAGCAGCTGGTAGGAACGGTATACCGGAGAATTTCCGATGAATATTTGGATCCGCTGTGTTTTGAGCCGGAGTCCCTCATCGGCGTGCCGGGAATTATGGATGTTTACCGAAACGGGCATGTGGCGCTGATCAATGCGCCGGGCAATGGAGTAGCGGACGACAAGGGAATTTATTATTTTGTACCTCATATGATTCGGTATTATCTGAAGGAAGAGCCGATTCTTCATAACGCCCCCACTTATCTGGCGTTTTATGAGGAGGACCGAAAGAAAATCCTGGATAATCTCAGCCGTTTGGTGGTTAAGGATGTGTCTGAGGCAGGAGGGTACGGGGTTGTTTTTGGAAATGCCTTGTCTCAGGAAGAGTTAAATCATCTGGCAGATACCATTAAGAAAGAACCGCGGCGGTTTATTGCTCAGGAAGTAATTGATTTTATTGATTTGGAAATTGTGGAAGGGGATCATACGGTTCCAAGAAAGGCGGATTTGCGGGCTTTCGTATTAACGGGAGAAAAAACTATGGTGTGGGCCAGCGGTCTTACCCGGTTTTCTCGGAATCCAGATTCTTTTGTTGTGAACTCATCACAGGGAGGGGGGGGTTAAAGATACATGGGTATTATCTCATTAGAAAAAGCGGATCAGTTATTGTGGCTGGGACGGTATACAGAGAGGGTGTTTACTACCCTTAGTTCTTTTTTCAAATATTATGATAAGATGCTGGATGTGGATGAAGAGGCTTATAAAAAGTTTTGTGACAGCATCAATATTCCTTCTCAGATGTATCAGGACAGGGAGGATTTTATTTCTACTTATGTTTATTCGGAACTGGATCCCAATTCCATTTACAGCAATATGCTCAGGGCCTACGATAATGGGGTGGTGCTAAGAGATGAGATTTCCAGCACAACCTTGTCTTATCTTCAAATGTCCTTAAATTGCATGGAAAAAGGCGCCCAGTCTGGAGCGATTCTCTATGATCTTCAGCCGGTAATTGATGATTTGTATGCGTTCTGGGGGTGCTTGGATGACAATGTGGAGGACGAGGAGTGCCGGAACTTGATTAAATGCGGAAAGTACCTGGAACGGCTGGATTTGTATATGAGGATGGATTATCCTTATCGGTTGATTGAAAAAGAGTACAATAAGTTTGCCAACCGGCTGAATAAGATCGGCGTGGCGTATTCTCTGGCAGAAGCTGACCGGCTCTGCAGAATCATCAGTCTCGGTGAAGACTGGAAAAATCATTACCAGGAGGCGTTGAATGCCTTGTGGAATATGTTTTAAAGCGGGTGAACCCAGGTGAAAAAATTATATTATCGTTATGAGATGGAGCTTTTGTTTAATGCCCCAGTAACGAATCATCATTATCGGTTTCAATGTATTCCCGCTCAGGATGCAGCTCAGCGTATTCAGACCTTAAGCTGCAGGGTGGAACCTTCCGGAAGCGTGTGGTTTGTGACCGATGGATTTGGAAATACAGCTTGTGCAGGGGAAATTTTAGAGTCTCATGATTTCCTGCGGGTGAATTGCGAAGGGGCAGTGCTGACGGATATCGGCAGTTCTCGGGATGAGGAGCTTCAATACCTGTTTTTATGTCTTACAGTTCTCACTCAGCCGGAGAGCAATGTCCGAGAGTTTTATGGGGAAATTTAAAAAAAATACGGATGGGAATCGGAGGGAAGGGAAGAGAAAAGGATTTCCGCTGAGATGCTGATGGAAGAATTAGGCCGACGGATGATTTACACGCCGGGGGTGACTGGAGTGAAAACAACCGCCGCTCAGGCCTTAGCCCTGGGAAGGGGAGTGTGCCAGGATTATGCTCATCTATTAATCAGTTTATGCCGCCTGGCTGGGATTCCGGCCAGATATGCCGCCGGCGCCATGATCGGGGAGGGCGCCACTCATGCATGGGTTCAGGTGTGGGAGAAGGGACGATGGAAGGGGCTTGATCCGGCCAATCAATGTGCGGCAGGGGAGGATTATATCCGATTTGCCTCAGGCCGGGATTTTGCAGACTGTACTGTGGATAAAGGCTGCTTTTTCGGAGCAGCGCAGCAGCAGCAGAAAATAATGGTAAAGGTGGAAGAATATACATGACAGAGACAGTGGTTTCTGTAGGATTGGCCGTAGAAGAGCATCTGCAGATTAAAAAGCAGGTGCTTTCTCCTGTGCATCCTACAGGAAAAGAAAAGCGGTTCTGTGTGGTAACAGGAACCCATGGAGATGAGCTGGAAGGCCAGTATGTCTGCTGGGAAGTTAACCGGCGGATTCAGGAAAACATTCATCAATTAAAAGGAATCGTGGAGATTTATCCTGCTTTAAATCCCCTGGGGGTAGATTCCATTACCCGGGGAGTGCCGGGATTCGATCTGGATATGAACAGGGTGTTCCCGGGAGAAGGAGAAAATACCATGCCGGAGTACGTGGCTCATCAGATTATTTCAGATATTCAGGGAGCCAGCATGTGTATTGATATTCATGCCAGCAATATTTTTCTCAGGGAGATCCCTCAGGTTCGTATAAATGTGAACAGCGCAAAGGAGCTTATTCCTTATGCCAGAAAAATAAACGTGGATTTTCTTTGGGTACATGGAGCCGCCACCGTACTGGAATCCACATTAGCTTACAGTTTGAATGCCATCGGCGTTCCTACTTTAGTGGTGGAAATGGGAGTGGGGATGCGCATTACAGAGGAATTTGGACATCAGCTGACAGACGGTATTTTTGCTTTGATGAAGGAAATGGGAATTTGGGAGGGGGAAACCATTGAGCCGAAAGAACCGATCATTTGTATGGACAGTGAGGTCGGTTTTTTGAATGCAAATTGTCCGGGTATTTTTCTTCCTTGTGTAAAACATTGGATGAATGTGAAAGAAGGAGAACTGATCGGCAGAATCCTTAATCCGCTCACCGGCCAGGTGGCAGAGGAGGTGCGTTCGCCCATGGATGGGGTGCTGTTTACTCTCCGGGAATATCCGGTGGTGTCTCCAGGCTCTCTTTTGGCCAGGGTCAGCGACCGGAAGACTCTGCTTCGGGGAGGGGGAAAAGACGGAAATCTTATCCGTCTGGATTCGGCACATAAGGAGGAAAGAACGCAATGAAAAAAGAACTGCTTTATTCCCTTCCCAGTCTTTACCGAGAAGAAATGAAAATCTATGGCTATCAGTTCGGCCAGGGAAAAAAATCCGTATGTATTGTGGGAGCCATGAGAGGCAATGAGATTCAGCAGATGTATATTTGCTCTCAGCTGGTGGATACGTTAAAAGAACTGGAGGAAAAGGGAGCCCTTGTGGAAGGATATGAGATTATGGTAATTCCTTCCGTAAATCCTTATTCCATGAATATTGGAAAGCGGTTTTGGGCCAGTGATAACACGGACATTAACCGGATGTTTCCCGGATATGATAAAGGAGAGACAACTCAGCGTGTGGCGGACGGCCTTTTTCAGGTGGTTCAGGAGTATGAGTATGGCCTGCAGTTTACCAGCTTTTATATCCCTGGGGACTTTGTGCCTCATGTGCGCATGATGGATACAGGAATTCAAAATCCCTCTATGGCGGAAATGTTTGGCCTTCCTTATGCAGTGATCCGAACTCCAAGGCCCTATGACACGACCACCTTAAATTATAACTGGCAGATCTGGAATACCCACGCGTTTTCCATTTATACCGGAAGTCCGGACCGGGTGGATCAGGAGGAAGCGGCAGCAGGAATATCTGCCGTCCTTCGTTTTCTGATTCGCCTGGGGATTGTTCGCTACACAATCCATCAGGGATATATCGCCAGTTTGATTCGAGAGCAGGAGCTGGAAAATGTTCGGACGGACTGCCCGGGAATTTGCTGCCGCATGGCAGAGCCGGGCCAGGAAATTCACCAGGGACAACTTCTGGCAGTGATTACAGATCCCTGTGAAGGGAAGATTGTCAGCCAGATTTATTCTCCTACCGACGGCATTGTATTTTTTGCCTGCGCTTCTGCTCTGGTGATGGAGGGGACTATGGTTTATCGGATTATCCGGTATCTTCATGTATAGGCGGGAAAAATAACCGAAAAAATGCTTTTTGCGGCAGCAGCCTGGAGAATTCCGAAGGGCCTCAATGGAGGAAATACAGCTTGACAAAATCTGTTTCCTGAGATAAAATGTAACAGTGATATATAACGATGTTATATGAGGTGAGAAAAATAGAGGGAAGCTTGACAACTTTAGAACGCATCCATAGAGCTGCAAAAGCGGAATTTTTAGAAAAGGGCTATAAAGATGCTTCTTTGCGGAATATTGTAAAATCTGTGGGCATGACCACAGGTGCTTTTTATGGATACTATAAAAGCAAAGAAGAGCTGTTTGAAGCATTGGTAGGAGAGCATTATGCTTATTTGCTGGATTGTTTTCAGAAAGCGCAGATGGAGTTTGCCAATCTTCCCCACCAGCGGCAGCCAGAAGTGATGAGCGATATTTCCGGCGCCTGTATGTTTGAGATGCTTCATTACGCCTATGATCATCTGCAGGAATGTAAACTGATTCTTTGCTGCTCGGAGGGAACAAAATTTTCCGGACTGATTGATGAAATGGTAAGGATTGAAGTGGAGGGTACTCACGCCTATCAGAAGGTTCTGGAGGAGCTGGGACGGCCTTCTCCGCAGATTGACCCGGCGCTGGAACATATTTTGATTACCGGCATGTTTCATACCTTTTTTGAACTTGTGATCCATGAGATGCCGCTGGCGGACGCAGAAAATTATGTAAGGGAAATGCGGGCCTTTTATACGGCTGGATGGATGAAAATTATGGGGCAGTGATGCCCTGTAATTTTTACTTGGTGGTTAGTTAAAACTAACTAAATTTGGATATAAAAAGGACGCCATACGTTCTTTTTATCATCAATAAAATAAAAAAGGAGGAATTATGTTGAAAAAACAATCCAATCTGTCACGTCTGCTGCAGATTGCAGGCAGCCACAAATACCTGATTTATGCTTCGTGGGTGCTTTCGGCTATTAGTGCTCTCGTTGCATTAATCCCTTTCTGCTGCATCTGGAACATTATTCAGGAAGTGTTGGCGGCTGCGCCGGATTTTAGCCGCGCCCAGAATCTGACGCGCAGCGGCTGGATGGCGGTGCTGTTTGCAGTGATTGCGGTATTGATTTACATAGGAGGGCTGATGTGTTCTCACAAAGGAGCGTTTCGTATCGCTACTAACCTGCGTCTGCAGACCATGGAACATATCGTCAAGCTGCCTCTTGGGTGTGCAGAGCAGTTCGGCAGCGGAAAACTTCGTAAGATCGTCAACGAATCCAGCGCCGCCACGGAAACTTATCTGGCTCATCAGCTTCCGGACCGAGCCAATGCCATTGCAACGCCCTGCGGCCTGCTGGCGCTGCTGTTGGTGTTTGACTGGCGGCTGGGGCTTTTAAGTCTTATTCCGGTGGCTTTGGGGTTTTTGATTATGATGGCCATGACCGGAAAACAGATGCAGGAAAAAATGAAAGAATATCAAAATGCCCTTGACGATATGTCCAATGAGGCTGTGGAATACGTGCGCGGGATTCCGGTGGTGAAAACATTTGGGCAGACAATTTTCTCTTTTAAAAAATTCAAGGATTCTATTGAACGCTATAAAGTATGGGTGATTGCTTATACGAAACAGCTCAGAGCGCCTATGATGTTTTACACAGCGGCTATTAACGGAGTGTTTGCCGCGCTGATAGCAGGCGGGCTGCTGTTTACGCAAAACGGCGTAACGTCCGATTTCCTGCTGGATCTTATGTTTTACCTCATCATTACCCCCATTATCTCCGTCACCCTCACCCGCATTATGTTCCAAAGCGAGAACGCCATGATCGTAGACGATGCTTTACAGAGAATCGACAGCGTATTGAATCTTAAGCCCCTTGCAGAGTCCAAACAGCCCCAGCACCCAAAAGACGCTTCGGTGCAGCTTAGTCATGTTCATTTCAGCTATGATGGAGAAACGGAAGTAATCAAAGATCTTTCTCTTGCGATTTCTGCAGGACAGAAAGTGGCTTTTGTGGGGCCGTCCGGCGGAGGCAAAACTACTCTTGCTAATCTGATCTGCCGGTTTTTTGATCCTCAGAGCGGCGTTGTAAAAATAGGCGGCGCAGATGTGAGGAATATCTCCAAAGAAGAGCTTATGAATACCGTTTCTTTTGTGTTCCAAAACAGCCGCTTGATCAAAGCCTCGATTTTAGAAAATGTGCGGATGGGAAAGCCGGATGCAGCCAGGGAGGAAATCCTGGCTGCTCTCCATAACGCGCAGTGTGATGATATTCTTGAAAAACTGCCCCAGGGCGCGGACACTGTGATCGGCACAAAGGGCGTTTACCTTTCAGGAGGCGAACAGCAGCGGATTGCCATTGCCCGCGTTATGCTGAAAGACGCGCCGGTCATTATTCTTGACGAGGCCACCGCTTTTGCTGATCCAGATAATGAAACCCGAGTGCAGGCGGCTTTCTCTAAGCTGTCTGAAGGGAAAACGGTTATTATGATTGCCCACCGTCTTTCTGCGGCAGCCGGCGCAGATCAAATTTATGTGATTGAGGATGGGCGGATTGCAGAAAGAGGCAAAAGCCAGGAACTGCTGGAAAAGGGCGGAATATTCAGCCGGATGTGGCGGGATTATCAAACTTCCATTCAGTGGAAGGTGGAAAAGGAGGTACAGCAACGTGATTAAATGGCTTCAGAAACGATATGCTCTTTCCGAGCAAGGAGCTAAAGATCTGGTGAAGGGCTGTCTGGCCTGTGTTCTTCAGAATCTTTCCTTTATGTTCCCCGTGGGACTTTTGTATCGTTTGACTGTGGATTTAATGAACGGCGGAGTCCCCCGTGAAAAACATGCCGTTTATCTTATCGGCTGCGCGGTATGCATTGGTCTGATTCTGCTTACCACTTACATTCAGTATAACGCAACTTATTTTGCTACTTATCGGGAAAGTGGTGTACGGCGCATTACGCTGGCTGAACATCTGCGGAAAATTCCGCTGTCGTTCTTTGGAAAAAAGGATTTGGCTGACTTAACCAGCACCATTATGGCAGATTGTACCTTTTTGGAGCAGAGTTTTTCCCACTTTATCCCTGAACTGGCAGGTTCTATTCTTTCCACAGTCTTGGTTTCCATTGGCCTGCTGGCTCTCCACTGGCGCATGGCGCTGGCGGCTCTTTGGGTGATGCCGGTTGCCTTTGCCATAGTAGGTTTCTCTGCAAAAATACAGGAAAAACTTAATCAAAAAGCGATGGATGTGAAGATGGCCTGCGCAGATGGCATTCAGGAGTGTATTGAGACAGTACGCGATCTAAAAGCCAACAATGCTGAACAGGAGTACTTAACGGGATTGGAGAAGAAAATCCGCGCTGTGGAGCATCGCTCTATTCTCAATGAATTTGGACTGGCTGCTTTTGTGGTGTCCGCATCGTTGGTGTTAAAACTGGGAATTGCCACCGTTGCCCTGGCAGGCTCAGTCCTGCTGATTAAGGGGAGTCTTGATGTGATGACTTTTTTCCTGTTTTTGCTTGTTGTGTCAAGGCTCTATGATCCGCTGCAGGGGGCGCTGCAGAATTTGGCGGCGGTGATCAGCACCCGCACCAATATTGCCCGTATGAACGAAATCCTTGATCATCCGATTCAGCAGGGAGACAGCAGGCTTTCCAACAAAGGATATGATATTGTCTTTGATCATGTAGGGTTTGCCTATAATACAGGGGAAACTGTACTGAAGGATGTTACCTTTACGGCAAAGCAGGGCGAAGTCACGGCTTTGGTGGGGCCGTCCGGCGGAGGAAAAACCACGGTTTCCCGGCTTGCAGCAAGGTTTTGGGATGTGAGCCGTGGAAAAATTACAGTGGGGGGCATGGATGTTTCTCAAATTGATCCGGAGACGCTGCTTTCCTTGTTTTCCATTGTGTTTCAGGATGTTACCTTGTTTGATAATACTATTTTGGAGAATATACGAATTGGGAATAAGGACGCTGGAGACGAACAGGTATTAGCGGCGGCAAGGCTTGCTAACGTAGATGAATTTGCTGAAAAGCTGCCGGATGGCTGGAATACCAATATCGGGGAAAATGGATGCGAGCTTTCCGGCGGAGAGCGGCAGCGGATTTCCATTGCACGAGCCTTCTTGAAAAATGCCCCCATTATTCTTTTGGATGAGGCCACCGCTTCGCTGGACGTGGAGAATGAAACGCTGATTCAAACTGCTCTATCCCGTTTGATTGCAGATAAGACCGTGCTGGTGATCGCCCATCGGATGCGCACGGTAACCGGGGCGGATAAGATCGTAGTACTTTCAGAAGGGACAGTGGCAGAAGAGGGCGCGCCGGAAGAATTGATGGAGCAAAAGGGACTATATGCTCATATGGTAAAGCTGCAGACGGAGAGTCAAAATTGGAAACTGACAGATGGATTGGAAAAAAATAGTCGTCCAGGATTGCTCTTACAGGAGGGATGAGCCAGAGAGTGCTGAAATGAATTGGAACCGGCGCGCAGATCGCGCCGGTTCCTGCTGCAATACGGTTATTTTTCTGCGCCGAAAGGAACAACATCTTTTACAGCGTCTTCCAGGGAGATTTCCTGATCTTCATGATCAATATCAATGAGATGATACCGGTCGTTTCCCATGCCCAGCTCTTTCATGTAAGTTAACTGGCGAAGACCATGACGGCTTTCCATCCGCTTTACCAGATCTTTGTGATCGGATTCTTTCAAAGCGTATACCAAGTCTACGGAAGCCTGGTCAATGGCCAGGATATCCAGAGAGGCCAGGATACCGATATTAGGAGTAACCACAGGAGCTGCCGCAGTTCCTTCGCAGTCGCAGGATACGGACATGTTTCGGAGAACATTGACGAAAGCGATGTGCTGGCCGAAGTGGTCAACGACTGCTTTTGCGGATTCGGTCATTCTCTCCATGAATTCTTCTTTGGCAATATCCCACATATCTGCAGAACCTGGGGTGGTGTGGATCATGGCCTTGCCGATTCGGCCGTCTGCGCAGCCAATACCGATATTTTTATTGGAGCCGCCGAAGCCGCCCTGGGTGTGTCCTTTAAAATGAGTCAGCACAAAGAGAGAATCATAATTTAAAATATTCTTTCCCATATACATTTCTGTGAACCATTTCCCGTTTTTCACAGGAAGAGCCGTGGTGCCGTCCTCGTCCATAATGTCCACCGGGCAGAAGGTCCAGCCGTTAACCTTAAGGGTTTCCCGGTGCTTACGGGTGGTGTACCGGTCGCCTTCATAGTAGGTATTGGTTTCTACAATGGAAGCTTCTGGAAGTTCGGCTTTAATCAGATTTTCCACCCATGGGCGTGGAATGATATTGGGACCGTGCTGCTCTCCGGTGTGCAGCTTAATGCCGACTTTTCCTGTCAGTGCGCTGTTGATGCGGCGGTAAATCCGGAGAAGCCCCTCTGGGGAAAGATCTCTGGTGAAGTAAACGATAGATTCAGCGCCGGTGCGCTCACTGTATGGAATGTAGTGTTCCCCGCCAGCGCCGGGAACTGGTTTTTGATTTGACATAGCCATTTCTCCTTCCTGAACATTGCACTTATGTACAAAATAACTATACTCCTTAAAGTTTACTTTAAGTCAAGGGGATTTTTCAGTTTGTTTTCTTTTTCGTAAAATTCCTTTTGCTCTCCAGATTAAGGCAAGAATTATTTGATGAATTGTTCAATGGCTTTTTTCAGCTGTTCCATGGGCTCTGGATCATTTTGCTCCACTGCTTCCACCAGGCAATGTTCGATGTGGTCCTTTAAAATCAGCTTTCCTGTGCTGGTGAGGGCGGAGCGGACGGCAGCCAGCTGGATCAAGACTTCTGAGCAGTCCTGGCCGTTTTCCACCATTCGTTTTACGGATTCTAAATGCCCGATGGCCCTGGACAGACGATTGATTACTGCTTTGGTCTGAGTATGGGAGTGGGCATGGATATCTTTATGTTCTTTGTTGATCATTACAAACGCCTCCGCTGATATTGTATAAAGGGGCTTTTTTTTGTCAAGACGGAAAGGAGGGATGGTGATTTTGTTGAAAAATGAGAAAAAAAGCTTGTATAAAGAGAGGAAATAGGGTAGTATGTTAATAATATGATTAGCAAAAGCATACGAAAGGATACGACTGCCCATGAAATGGAAATACGTACTGAAACGGCTTTTGATGGCCATACCAACTTTTCTGGGAATTACCATTCTTGCTTATTTTATTCTGAACCTGGCGCCGGGTTCACCTTTGGATGCTCTTTTAGCGGACCCGGGCATTACACCGGCAGAGCTGGAACGGCGCCGGGTGGCTCTTGGTTTGGACCAGCCGGTAATTATCCAGTATTTTAACTGGCTGAAGCTATTGCTTCAGGGAAATCTGGGATTTTCCTACAGTACCCAGCGCCCTGTAGCAGACATGATTTTAGAGAGACTTCCGGCCACGGCCAGCCTGGCGGCATGCTCCATTGTGCTGTCTCTTTTGGTGGCAATTCCTTTGGGAATTTATGCGGCTTCAAAGCCAAACTCTAAGCGGGATTATATTTCCGGCGGCATTTCCCTGTTAATGATGGCAACGCCGAATTTCTTTGTTGGTTTGGTGTTTATTTATCTGTTTGCTATCGTGCTTCGGATTCTGCCCTCCGGCGGTATGTACAGTTCTTCTTCTGTCCGCACTTTTGGAGATCTTGCCAGACATATGGTAATGCCTTGTCTGGTGCTGTCCTTTCAGCAGATTGGCGGATGGGTCCGCCATATGCGCAGCAGCATGCTGGAGGTAATGCAGGAAGATTATATTCGTACAGCCCGTTCCAAGGGATTGAAGCGCTGGGCTGTGATTTATCGCCACGGCCTTAAGAATGCCTTGATTCCGGTAATTACTGTAGTGGGAATGTCCATTCCTTCTTTAGTTGGCGGAGCTGTTGTAACAGAGCAGGTATTTGGCTGGCCGGGAATCGGTTCACTGATGGTAACCGCTATCGAGGGAAGGGATTATCCTGTCATTATGGGGATCACCGTAATGATTGCCGCTGCGGTGCTTATTGCCAATATTCTAACTGATATTGCTTACGGAATTCTTGACCCGCGGATCAGTTACAAATAATCGGGAGGCAGACAGATGAAGAAAAAAGAAAACGAAAGCTATCTTTCTGAGGTGATCAGTAAGCTGACGGAACACAAGATGGCAATGGCGGGACTTTTTGTTCTGGTGTTAGAGGTTATTTTGGTGGTTCTGCTTCCTTACATCCTGCATTTAAATCCTTATGATTCGGATTACACGGCTTTTGCCCAGGCGCCAAGCAAAGCTCATATTCTTGGAACGGACGCCATTGGCAGAGATATTCTTTCTCGTCTAATCTATGGAGGAAGAACTTCTCTCTTGGTTGGTCTTCTTTCTACTTTGATCAGCTGTCTCATCGGCGTTCCTTTAGGGCTGATTGCAGGATATTTTCGAGGAAAAGCAGAAGTTGCTATCATGCGGGTGGCAGATATTTTCATGTCGTTCCCCTCAATTGTCCTGATTCTGGTGCTGGTTTCCGTTTTGGGCCCGTCAGTATGGTCGGTTACCATCGTAATCGGCGTGTTGGGATGGACTCAGTTTGCCAGATTGATTTATGCCAATGTACTTTCTGTGTCGGAAAAGGAATATGTGGAGTCGGCAAGAGCCATCGGCACCTCAAATTTTAAAATTATTACCAAATATATTATGCCCAATTCCTTTGCGCCGATTTTAATTGCGATTACGTTCCAGATGGCCAGCGCTATTTTGACAGAATCATCCTTAAGCTTTTTGGGAATGGGTGTTCAGCCTCCGGGAGCCAGCTGGGGAAACATGCTGTACGACGCTCAGTCCATCACGGTTCTTTCACAGAGACTGTGGATGTGGATGCCGCCGGGAATTGCTCTTCTTATTACTGTTTTAAGTATTAATTTCCTGGGGGATGGAATACGGGATGCATTGGACCCGAAGATTAAAGTTTAAGTTTTGATGTGCGTGCTATATAATTGGGGGAAATAACAGATCATGACCAGAAGGCCATGGGAAAAATATGATCATAAGGAGGATGAAGTAATGAAAAAAAGACGTTTGGCGAAAGCGGCGGCTGTGGTTCTGGCCGGAGCAATGATGCTGGGGATGACCGCCTGCGGCGGGGGAAGCAATTCCGCAGGAACTTCTGCAGCTGATTCCGCAGAGACATCTGCAGCCGATTCTGCAGGAACATCTGGTGCAGCAGGAGAAAAGGTGATTACGGCGGCAATTTCCACCGCATGGGATACCATGATGCCCTTAAATACCACCAGCAACTACACCCGAATGATCTGCGATCAGATTTACGACCGGTTAACCCAGTCCAATGCGGATGGAAGCATTGAAGGAAGACTTGCCGAGTCCTGGACGGTAAATGATGCTTCTGACGCAGTTACCTTTAAGCTTTATGAAAATGCAGTGTGGTCTGACGGTGAACCAGTTACAGCTGACGATGTGGTGTTTAGTTATCAGATGTACTCTGATCCACAGGTAGAGGCAAAGAGCCGGTATCACCTTCAGTATATTGCCGGTGTGGACGAGTCTGGAGCAGAGTTGTCGGAAGATTCCATTGAAGTGACGGCAGATGATCCTTATACGGTTACCTTTAAGTTAAAGACTCCTATGTTTGTCGATACCTTCCTTCAGGATATCGACACGGTTTATATTATTCCCAAGCACATTTTTGAGGGAAAGACCGCAGAAGAGATTAATGCTCCTGATCTTTGGGCCAATCCTGTTGGTTCCGGTCCATTCATTTATGACAGCGAAATCAATGGTGAGCGCATGGAGTTTGTGAAAAATCCAAATTATCATTTAGGCGCACCGAAAATCGATCGTTTAATTC
Source organism: Candidatus Cottocaccamicrobium excrementipullorum (assembly GCA_018713255.1). Lineage (GTDB taxonomy): Bacteria > Bacillota > Clostridia > Lachnospirales > Lachnospiraceae > Caccovicinus > Caccovicinus excrementipullorum. Next base: position 20,643 of record DVFL01000038.1, read on the forward strand.
TCCGTGTGACTGATTCTGCCAGCATGCTGGCCGGTCTGATTAACGGTGATCTGGATATGATTGGTTATGGATCTATTTTGATCGACGACTGGGAGATGGCTCAGCAGCAGGAGAATTTGGTTACGGAATCGATTCCAACCACCTCTTATTCTACCTTGATTTTTAACACTGCGAAGCCTTATTTGACTCAGGAAGTTCGTCAGGCGCTGAGCATGGCCATTAACCGCCAGGTATTAATTGACGGAATCCTTCAGGGTCAGGGCCAGGCTATTGTAACGCCCATCAGCCCCATCAGTCCATATTACAACGATAAAATTGAGGTATGGTACGATCCGGATAAGGCGAAATCCATGCTGGAAGAGGCAGGATTCCCATTTGATCAGACGCTGGTGTTCTACATTTCTTCTGGCGAGAGCGCTACAGAGCGGGCAGCAGCCTTAATTGTGCAGGATCTGCAGAAGATCGGGGTAAATGTACGGATTGAGCAGGTTGATTTTGCTACCTTAATGAATAATATGCTGGATGGCCAGCACGACCTTGGCTTAATTGGTTCCGGCGGAACCATGGATCCAAGTGAAAGCCGGGAGATGATTTATCCTGGAAGCTCCGTAAATTTCTGCCAGCTTACAGATACAGAGCTTTCTGATATTATTGATGCAGGAAATGCAGAGCTGACCTTTGAGGCCAGGAAGCCTTATTTCGACGAGTATCAGGAAAAGATCCTGGAGCGTTCTCCTATGGCTTATCTGTATACGAGAAATACCCTTTCTGCTCACAACAAGCGGGTTACCGGCCTGTCCACCGCAGATTTTAATGCGCTGAACTGGTCTTCATGGGAGTGGGATGTGCAGTAATATCCCTGAATACAAGCCGCCGGCGGCGGCAGGATTGATTGAAGAGGATTAGGTATGGATTCATTGCTTACGGTACGAGATTTACAGATACAATTTCAGACGAAAAAGGGAATTAATACAGCGGTGGACGGCATTGGCTTTTCCGTTGGGAAGGGAGAAATCCTGGGAATTGTGGGAGAGTCCGGCTGCGGAAAGAGTGTGACCAGTTTGTCTATTCTGCAGCTGTTGGGAAGCAACAGCATCATTTCTCAGGGGAGCATTCAATTAGAAGGAAGAGAGCTCCTTACCTTAACCGAGGACGAGATGTGCAAAATCCGCGGAAATGAAATTTCCATGATTTTCCAGGATCCCATGACAGCTTTGAATCCCACCATGACGATTGGAGATCAGCTGATGGAGCCGCTGATGATCCATCAAGGATATAAGAAAAAGGATGCCTGGAAAGAAGCTGTGGAGGTATTGAAGAAGGTAGGAATTGCCGCTCCGGAAAAACGGATGAAAGAATACCCCCATCAGCTTTCCGGAGGCATGCGGCAGAGGGTTATGATTGCCATGGCAGTCTCCTGTGCGCCGAAGCTTCTGATTGCTGATGAACCTACCACGGCTCTTGACGTAACGATTCAGGCCCAGATTCTGGAATTGATGCTGGAACTGCGGCAAAAGATGAACACGGCCATTATTCTTATCACCCATGATATGGGAGTGGTGGCGGAGACTGCAGATAATATTTTAGTGCTTTATGCAGGCAAAGTAGTGGAATATGGATCAGTAAAGGATATTTTCAATAATCCGCGCCACCCCTATACAAAAGGACTATTAAGTTCTATTCCGCCTCTGGAAACAGATGTGGAGGAGCTGAATACCATAGAGGGAACCGTTCCGGCGCCTGGACACATGCCTGCGGGCTGCCGGTTCAGTCCAAGGTGCCCCTATGCTAAGGAGCGCTGCCGAAGCCAGCAGCCTGGCCTGTATCAGGCAGGAAATTCGAAAGTATGCTGCTTTCAATATGAGGATGGTCAAAGATGAAAAATGAGAATCAGATTTTACTGCAGACAAAAGAGTTAAAAAAATATTTTTCTGGGAAAAAAGGTCTGTTTAATCTTCATCCGCCGGTGGTTAAGGCGGTGGATGACATTAATTTGACCATTCATAAGGGAGAAACTCTGGGCCTGGTAGGAGAATCCGGCTGCGGAAAGTCCACTCTGGGACGGACCATCCTGAACTTGATTCCCAAAACCTCAGGGCAGATTTTATATGAGGGGCAGGATATCGGCGATTACAGCAAGAAGCAGATGTGGGAGATGCGCCGAAAGATGCAGATTATTTTCCAGGATCCCTACAGTTCCCTGAATCCCAGAATGACGGTTTATGATTTAGTGAGCGCGCCTCTTGAGGTGTACGGTATCGGCAGCCATGAGGAACGGCGGGAGATGGTGATTTCAATTCTGCAGGATGTGGGATTGGACAAGCAGTACTTAAACCGCTTCCCTCATGAGTTTTCCGGCGGTCAGCGCCAGAGAATCGGCATTGCCAGGGCGCTGATTTTAAATCCGGAGTTTGTCGTCTGCGATGAGGCGGTATCTGCCCTTGATGTATCTGTTCGGGCACAGGTGCTGAATCTGATGAAAAAGATGCAGGCTAAAAGGAATTTAACATATTTATTTATTTCCCATGATTTAAGCGTGGTGCGTCATGTCAGCGACCGGGTTGCCGTAATGTATTTGGGAAGTGTGGTGGAAGTGGCGGAGAAAAAGGAGCTGTATGGACATCCCATTCACCCTTATACGAAAGCTTTGCTTTCTGCTATTCCGATTCCAGATGCTAATCGGAAGCGCCATCGGATCATTCTTGAAGGAGATGTGCCAAGCGCCTACAATCCTCCTTCAGGCTGCAAGTTCCACACCCGTTGTCCTTATGCCACAGAGCGGTGCAGTCAGGAGATTCCGAAACTGCGGGATGTTGGCTCCGGACATTTAGTTGCCTGTCATTTGGAAGGATAAAAAGTATCCCCCCAAGGGGCTTCGCATGGTTTCTATTTTTTGCTATAATAAAGCCTATGGCAGGAATTCTTTTATCTGTGACGGCAGCGGAGATGCAAAAGCATCCTGGAGGGCCCAAGTCCTTATTGCCAGGAAGTTATTCGGGCAAAACCTGCAGACAACAAAAGAAGAGCCAGGGACGAAAATGTCTGTAAATTGAGAGAAGAAAGTGGACAGAAGTCTGCTGCATGTGCTGGAGAGGGCACATACGGCAGACTTTTCTTTGTTTAAAGCAGAGGTCGGATGGACGTGAAGGAGGAAAGATGAGCAGATCATCAGATGGATTAAAGCAGAGAATGACAGATTATTGGACTCGGCGTGCAGCGGAGTTTGGCGCTTTGAGACTTAAAGAATTCCGAAGCGCTAAACATGAGCTGTGGATGAGGGAATTAAGACGGTTTATTCCTGAGGGGAAGGGGTTAAGAATTCTTGATCTGGGAACAGGCACCGGATTCTTTTCTTTCTTGCTGGCGGCGGAAGGGCATCAGGTGACGGGCATTGATATGACGCCGGATATGATTGCAGAGGCAAAAGAAACCTCGAGAATTTTAGGCGTTTTTCCTGAATTTTTCGTGATGGATGCAGAAAAGCCAGAGTTCCCTCCGGAAAGTTTTGACGTTTTGGTTACTCGAAATCTTACTTGGAGTCTTCCTCACCTTAGAGAAGCATATAAGGCCTGGCATCAGCTTCTTAAACCAGGAGGGATGCTGATCAATTTTGACGGGGATTATTGTCGGGAAAAGGAGCCAGAGAAGCTTCCGGCGAATCATGCTCACAAGAAAATCAAGACTGAAATGATGGCGGAGTATCAACAGTTTAAGGAGGAGCTTAAAGCCGGTCAAAAGCCTCGGCCTCAGTGGGATGAGGAGCTGTTAAAGAATGCCGGATTTACGGAAATCCAGAATGATCCCGGTGTGTGGAGAAGAATATACGGAGAAGAGGATGAGTTTTATAATCCAACGCCTATTTTTCTTCTGACTGCGCGGGCGTGATAGAGAAAGGAGCTGGAAGCAGAGATGAACGAAAGGGAAAGAGCTGCTTATGCAGAGGAAAATATCGCTTATTGGACAGGGCGGGCGCCGGGATATTCAGCAGTGAACCAGGAGGAGCTGTCCACCAGTCAGCATAGAGTTTGGGGAAAATTGCTAGCGGAGAAGATCAAAGCCCGCTGGAAAGGCAGGAGGCCAGAAGATATCCAGGTGCTTGATGTGGGAACTGGACCAGGTTTTTTTGCGATTGTGCTGGCCGAGATGGGGTATTCTGTTACTGCGGTGGATTACACGGCGGAAATGCTGAAGGAAGCCAGGGAAAATGCAGGAACTTTGGGAAAAAAGATTCGTTTTATGGAGATGAATGCAGAGGAGCTGTCTTTTCCCTCAGAATGTTTTGATGTGGTGGTTTCTCGAAATTTAACGTGGAATCTTCCTCATCCGAAGAAAGCTTACTGCCAGTGGGTAAGAGTACTGAAGCCAGGCGGACTTCTTTTGAATTTTGATGCCAACTGGTATCGGTATCTTTATGACCCAGAAGCGGAGGCGGCTCATCGCAGAGACAGAGAAAATGTGGTTTCCCTGGCAGTGGAAGATGATACGGCGGGAACAGATGTGGACGCTATGGAAGCCATTGCGAGAAAGGCGCCGCTTTCTGCATTGACCAGGCCCGCCTGGGATATGAATATCCTTAATGGGCTGGGGATGGATGCTTTAGCGGACTGCGGAATCTGGAAACAGGTGTGGACAGAAACGGAACGGATCAATAATCAGTCTACGCCGATGTTTATGATTTGCGGAGTGAAACGGAAAGAGAATGTTTCGTTTGCCTGTTATTCAGATAGAGCAGGAGAGCATGTGGGTTATGCATAAGAAAAGGTTTTCTGGTTTCCGGAAGTATGTTTTTCGGCATCTTCTGCGGCTGCTTTTTTTGCTGGCGGGAATTACTTTCCTCTCTTTTGTTATGATGGGACTGGCGGGAAGCGATGTGGTGCTTCAGCAGATGGAAGGAAGAGGAACGGTCCTTTCTCAGGAGTTAATTGATCAGGCCAGAGCGGAACTTGGCCTGGACAGACCGATGATTCTTCAGTATCTTTCCTGGCTGGGAAATCTTTGCCGGGGAGATTTGGGAACCAGCTATGTATCAGGACAGGGAGTATTCTCTGTTTTTGTTTCCAAACTGCCGGCAACTCTTCTGCTGACAGGAGTTTCTATGGCGCTGACCATGGTTATTTCAGTCCCTCTGGGGATTTTGGCGGCGGTAAAGAAAAACCGTTTTGTGGACCAGCTGATTCGTGTCTGCAGCTTCGTGGGCAGCAGTCTGCCGAATTTCTTCCTTGCTCTCCTTTTCCTGTATGTATTTTCTATTCGTCTTAACATGTTTCCGGTAATTTCCAGAGAAAAAAACCTGGAAAGTGTAATGCTTCCTGCGCTGACGTTAGCTGGAGCCATGTCTTCCCGCTATATCAGTCAGGTGAGAGCGGCGGTGCTGGATGAATTTGGAAAAGAATATATCACTGGAATTATGGCCAGAGGAGTTCCTTTCCGGCGCATTTTGTGGAACAGTGTTTTTCGAGGAGCTCTTCCTTCTCTGATTGCCTTGTTTTCTCTGTCTTTTGGAAGTCTTTTAGGAGGAACTGCCATTGTGGAATCGATTTTTATGTGGGATGGAGTGGGGAAATTGGCAGTAGATGCGATGAAGATGCGAGATTATCCTGTAATTCAGGCCTATGTTTTATGGATGGCAGTAATTTATACAGGGGTGAATCTGGTGGCAGACCTTGTCAGCGGAATTTTGGATCCCCGTATTCGTCTGGGAGGAACAGCTGATGAAGATTAGTACAGTAAGCAGGCAGAAACAAAAGAAGCTGTATGTCCGGGAAAAAGCGGTAATTCTCTGTATTTTGACGGGATTGTTTCTTCTGGCTGTAATATTTGCCCAGGAACTTTGTCCTTACGATCCTTATGCTCAGGACTACAGCATGGTTCTTTCGCCGCCTTCGCCGGCCCACCCCTTCGGAACAGACCGGTATGGAAGGGACATGCTTTCCCGGGTGATCGCAGGGGCTAGAACCAGCGTCTTTTCAGCACTGTTTCTGGCAGCGGCAACTTCGGCTGCAGGAACGGCTGCGGGGATGATCTGCGGCTATTTCGGCGGCAGGATCGATGGAGCAGTCATGGGGATTGCAGATCTTTGCGTGGCGTTTCCCAGCCTGGTGTTCGCTCTTGCCATTGCAGCTTTGTTAAATGGAGGAATGGAGAATGCTGTGCTTGCGTTAAGCCTGGTCAGCTGGCCTAAGTATGCCCGCCTGGCCAGAAGCCGTACGCTGACCTTAAAACAGGCAGACTTTATCCAGGCTGCCCGGGTGGCAGGAGGGAGCAGCCTGCAGATTTTAACAAGGCATATCCTGCCGAATCTTTTGGGAAGAATGTTAGTGACGGCGTCTTTGGATGTGGGAACCATGATGATGGAGCTGGCCGGACTTTCTTTCCTGGGATTGGGAGCTTCGCCTCCTTCCGCAGAATGGGGAAGTATGATGAGCGGAGGCCGAAGCATGCTTCAGACTTATCCCTGGACTGTGATTACTCCTGGGATTGGAATTTTTGTTTCCGTGGCGCTGTTTAATCTGCTGGGAGACGCTTTGCGGGATTGGCTTACTTTCCAAGGGGAGGAGATCGGCGGATAAGCTTCATGGCTGGAGAAACTTTAAAAGAGGTGATAAGAACCATGGGAAAATTGTGGAGGAAGATGATTTTGGCCGCCGCGGTCTGTCTGCTCGTTGGATGCGGCAGGGAGACGATTCAAAAAGGGGAGGACGAGACGTATTTTCCCAGGGAAGGCAAAACGTTTGTTTTTGGCGATACGACCTTTAATGCCGAAAATCAGGAGCCGGATATCAATCCTCATCGGGAATATTCAGGGTGGGCTTGCATCCGCTATGGGATTGGAGAAACTTTGTTTCGGTATACGGATGATATGGTCTTGGAACCCTGGCTGGCAAAAGATTACGAGCGGGAAGATGATTTGACCTGGAAAATCACATTAAAAGAGGGGATTTGCTTTACCAGCGGCCGCAGGTTAGACGGAGAGGCGGTGAAGGAATGTTTAGAACGGCTGATTCAGGAAAATTCTCGGGCCAGAGCAGATTTGCAGATTTCATCCATTACGGCAGAGGGGCAGACAGTTACCATAAAAACCATGGAACCGAAGCCGGCTTTATTAAATGGATTAAGTGATCCATATGGATGTATTTTTGATGTGGAAGCCGGAATTACAGAAGAAGGGATTGTTCAGGGAACAGGTCCTTATCGGGCGGTATCTTTGCTTCCAGGACAGCAGCTTAATCTGGTAAAAAATGAAAATTACTGGAACGGAGAGCCAAAGCTTGATGAAATCACCGTGCTTTCTATTTCGGACGGAGATACTTTGACCATGGCTCTTCAGTCCGGAGAAATTGATGGGGCTTATGGCATGCCTTATGCCAGTTACCCCTTATTTGAAAACCAGGAGTATAGGTTCAGCAGCTGTTCTACCAGCAGGACCTTCTTCCTCCAGATGAATTTTTCCAGCGGTGTGATAAAAGACCCGGCGGTGCGCCGTGCCATTGCTATGGGAATAAATAAGGAGGGATTTGTGAATGCTTTGCTTCAAGGAAAGGGGTATGTGGCCTGGGGACCTTATCCTTCTAATTTCTCTTTTGGAGGAGAACTGGAAGGGGCAAAATCATATGATCCTGAACAGGCGAAAAGGCTTCTGGAAGAAGCAGGATGGATAGATACAGACGGGGATGGAATTCGAGAAAAAAACGGGGAAGATCTGGTGATCCGGTGGCTGACTTACCCCAGCCGTCAGGAGCTGCCTGTTTTAGCAGAATCAGCCCAGGCAATGTTAAAGGAAATCGGCATTCAGGTGCAGATCAACAATACGGTTAATCATGATGTAATTTATAAAGGGTGGATTACACCACCGAAAATTACATCATGACTGCGGCTCATTTGTGGCGAATGAAAAGACAGTTGTGATGAAGGAGGGATGCTCCTGACCTTGACCGTAACTGTCACCCACTACACATTCCCACAAAGGAGGCCATTATGGAACTGACCTACACACAATGCGGGGACTACTTGATTCCCAACCTTGTATTGTCAGACACAAGGGAGTATCACATCGGCAAGTATGGACGGATGCGTCGTGCTTATCTGAAGGAGTACCGTCCGGCCCTTTACAGTACCCTGCTGCTTACAGAAAAACTCTTTCCCCATTTGGCGGAAACCGACGCCGCCTGCAAAAACCGGCTGGAAATCATCGAGACTGCCATGATGCGCCA
>DVFL01000039.1 GCA_018713255.1 Candidatus Cottocaccamicrobium excrementipullorum
CCTGTCCTCGTCGCCCACGGAAAGGCGGGAGTAAAGGGCGGTAATTTTGCTATAATCAGTCATGTGCATAACCTCCTGTGCGTCCATGTAGGTGTCCTTTACACTTAAAATTATGCACTCCAGCGGGCGGACCCGTATTCCATCCCGTGCCTGTACTTCTTCGCGTTCTTCCCCTTCATGTAGACCGCCAGCCGCAGGACAGCCGCGCCGGCGATCCCTATGGCGAGGTCCGTCAGGTGGAGGCTCGGCGCGACATTTGAGAACGCGGCGGAAAAGCCCTCCCCGATGGAGAGCAGCTTTGCCGACAGGTCCGCGCCAGGCGCCAGGCGGAAGGCCTGGGCCGCCTTGTCGAAGGGATACACGAACAGGAGGTAAGGGAGGTTCGTCAGGATCAGTTTTTTCAGGTTCATCTCTCCACGCTCCTTTCCCTGGCCTTCACTTTCTCCCGGTCAAGCTGCCTGTGCTCCGTTTTCTGCTCCGCCTCCCTCGCCTGGGCGAGCCGTTCCCGGATGGAGGGCTTTTTTGCAAGCCCCATCTTCCGGCCCGCGAACTCCTGGAAGGCCGCCGTGATCGCGTCCGCGTCCCGGCTCTTGAAGAACACCAGGTAGCGGGGCTGCTCCGCGCTGGTATCCCGTTTGAGGGCGAAGTCCACATGGTACTTCTTCGCCGTCTGGGTAAAGGCGCGGATGTTTTTGTCGGTGATCTCGATGTTGGAAAGGCCCGCGTTCTGCCCGGCAAGCTGTTTGAGGCTCTGCTTTCCGCGGTGGATCTTCGTGGAATGGTCCTTCCTCGCCTCCAGGAACTTCTGCATGGCCTTTTCAAGCACCTGCTCGCTCATTTTGGCGCCGTCGATGATAAGGGCGACGGATTTCCCGGTGATTTCCTCCTGCATTTAGCCCCGCCCCCTTTGCCCGTCCCCGTACATGTCGTGCTGCACCAGGGAGGAATAATAGCTGTTGATGGTCGCCGGCGCGTTATACAGGGCCGCCAGGAGATACTTCTTGATGTTGCGGATGTAGGTTGTGTTCTCCCTCATGCAGTCCATGACGTACTGCACATGGGAACTGTCCAGCTTCATAAAGCGGGATTTCACCACCTCCGCGGGGTAATCGTCCCCGGCGACACGGATCGTCTTTCTCGCGGAACAGACGGTGTCCACGATGAGCTCCGCGATCTCGTCAAGCTGCTCCCGGTCGATCTTCGGGTCCTGGATGAGATAGTCGTACTCGATGTTCTCCAGGATGATCTCCCTGTATATCTCCCTGGCCTCCATCCCACCCGTTCCCATCCCGGCCGCCGGAGGCGGCGCCCCCGTGGGGGTAGGGGGATTTGATCGGATAGGATTTGATGTCTCCGTACTTGATAGATCAGTTTTTGATCCCTGTTTACTTGATCCCTTAGTATTTAATTGCGCGGGGTTTTCCTGTCCAGGTTTTCCCAAGTCAGGGGAATCCAAGACTGGATTTACCTGAACTGGATTTTCCTGTTCAGGTTTTTCCCGTCCAGGTTCCGGCTCCCTGGGCTGCTCCAGGATCGTGTATTCGATGGCCCCAAGCTGCCCATTTGGGTTGCGGACACGTTCACGGACGATGTACCCGTGTTCCTCCAGCTCGCGCACCCCGGCGCAGATGCTGTCCACCCCGTCCTTGCAGATACGGGCGAGGCCCCTTGTGGTGTAGTCCCACCCGTCGGGCAGGGAGAGCATGAGGGAGAGTAGCCCTTTCGCCTTCAGCGACAGCGCCGTGTTCCGCAGGTGGTGGTTTGACATGACCGTATAATCCCGCGTCTTTTCAATGCGGAAAACCGCCATAGCCTGATACCTCCTTCCTTCTGTCTGAAAAAGTGTTGTTTTTCGGCGTTATTTCCCCTCCGTCCCTCCGCCGTCTCCCGCACGGGAAAAGATAAAGGCGGCCCTTTCAAAGCCGCCCACGGAGGAAGGAACGGGGGATTTTCCACCCCTTTTGATACATTTTCGGGCTCCTTACAGCTCCCGGTCCCTGCGGTCATAGCGGAGGTCCCCGGAAACTACCCTTGCGTGGTTCCTGATCCTGATATGCCCCTTGTCCTGGTTCTCCAGGGCCTTTTTGTAGCCGGCCTCCGTCAGGAACAGGCGCATTTTGTCCCCCTTCCAGCCCATGGGGGAATTGTGGGTGAGCACGTCAAAGACGATCATGTGCCTGGTGTCCGGGTCGAAACGCTCCAGGGCCATGATGTCGTGGCCGGCCAGCTTTTGGGCGCCGGATTTCTGCCGCGCCTCCGCCAGCAGCTCGCCGATGGTCCGCGGCTTCTCCGGCAGGCGGTAGGTCCTCTGCACCTCCCGGATCACATCCATGCACTCCCGGTCCGACAGGGGGCGCAGTTTCCGCAGGACGCCCTCCGCCGTGTCCTTCACGGCCTGGCTGTCCGCGCAGCGCCATGTCATGTAGACCTCATTCAGGGCGGTGTTCTGATCGGTGCCCTCGATCTGGTACACCATCCTCTTTTCATCCTCGCTTAAATTCATCGTGGCTCCTTCCCGCCCGAAATGGGCATGAAAAAACGCCACGGGCTTTTGTGTGCCTGTGGCGTTGGGATGTCCGAAATCGGGTCCATATTCACTTGTTGGGATAAGGGGCAGGGCTGCCCCGGTTTTTCTTACCGTATCCATAACTTTGCATTTCTCGGATTGTCGGCGTGTCAAGGCTCATTCTTTGGTAGTAAATTCGTAGTAAAATGAGGCTTTTCAACCCTTCCGAAATGCCGATAAACACGGTGTTTTCAAGGGATAATCAGTTTTTGCCTTGATTTTTCTAAATGAAAAAACACGGGCAAAGCTATGCTTGCAGACACTGCTGAAACTTTACTTTGCCCATGTTCATTTTTCCTTAACTGCTGCCCGGAGCAGGTCTATTTTCCAAATGCATTCAAAGAATCCACGATTGCATTAGACCACTCTACTCCGCCTTCCGCCTCAAAAGCTTCGTAAGCCTCATCGATGGACATTCCCTGCACCACCACATTGGCTACCAGAGTCTTCTTTAAGGTCATCAGATCGCCGTTATACTGTCCCATCTCTTCTGTAGAGGGAACATAAAGCATCTGGCGGCAGTTCTTGTTAAAGGTTTCCTGAGATTCTTTCGCCTCAGGCGCAATGGAATCCTTTCCTGGATCTCCGTCCCAGTCGAAAATCGCCAGCATGGGATCGATGTGGTTTCTGGTATACTGCGTTCCCGGCTTCTCCAGGCTTTCCAGCATATGGAATTCCCCGTCTTCATAAGTATTGCCGCATACCTCTCCGCCTTCTGTGGACCAGTATACATTCTCTACGCCGTATGTCCACAGCTCCTGCATATCGCCGCCGTCTACCATGCTTTCAATAAAGTATTTAAACACGCCTTCCGGATTCTCACAAGCAGATGTAATCACCCACACCGGAGTCGTCCGTTCAATGTAAGTTCCAACTTCCTCAATAGGTGGAAGTGCAATCAGTTCTCCATCAATTCCATTGGCTTCCAAGTTTACCTTCAGGTTGGTAGCCCAGGTTCCTGCCCAATAAGTGAAAACGCCGAACCGGTCCTCGTAAAATTTGTTCCGGCAGTCGTTGGTTCCGTTGGTCAAGGTTTCCTTGTCGATATAACCTTTATCATAAGCATCCCGAAGACGCTCTAAAGCTCCCCGGAAATTTTCCTCCAGGAAACCGTCATACCACACCCCGTTTTCATCCTGGGTAAAGGAAGGATACGCGTCCTGATAAAATTCCGGCAGATAATTTATATACGGCTCTTCTACGCCGATAAGACCTGCTGCGGATACGCCATAAGTATCGCCGTTAATTCCATTTCCATCTGGATCTCCATTGGTAAAGGCATCAAGCATGGCAATATATTCTTCATAATTCGTGGGCACATCCATTCCCACATTATCCAGCCACGCCTTCTTCACATAGGTAATGCAGCCGTTTCCTCTGGCTACAGGGAAGCCGTACAGCTTGCCGTTAAGCTTCACGCCTTCAATAATCGACTCATCATTGAGACGGCCGGAGGCCTTCAAATCAGAATTTTCCCATGCTTCCGTCATATCCCATAATGCACCTTCATTGGCGTAACCCGTATAATAAGTGCCTCCCATGAGCATTACATCCGGCCAGTTGTCTGGTCCAGAAGCAAAGGTCTGTCCCATTACATCGTAATAAGCGTCATGATCCGGCTGAATAATCTCCAAGTCAATGCCGGTAAGTTCCTCCCACCTGGCTTCGAAAGCATCCCGGTTATTGATCTGAGTAGGAATGGTTCCATTTGCCATAATGGTAATCTTCTCCGGTTTTTCCGGTCCCTCTGCTGATTCAGTCCCCCCAGCGCTCTCTCCTGAGCCTGGCTCTGTTCCTTCTCCAGAATTTGACGCTTCCGCCTGGGTCTGCGTCCCGGCGGTTTCACCGCTTCCTCCCGAACCGCAGCCTGTAAGCACTGCAGACGCAGTCATCACCGCCGCCATTCCTGCCGCAAATATTTTTTTCTTCATGCTCCTATCTCCCTCTCCTTGTTTTTTATGAGTGATGCTTTGCAAATAATGCGATCTTTGCAAAGAGATCCTCCAAAATCAGCCGGCTGTCAATGGATTGATACACCCGGATGGGCCGGTTCAGGCCTGTATGAACGTAAGTCATATCGCTGGTAATTAACGGCGCCTGAACCCACTCATACATAAACCGGTGCTCGTAGAGAATCAGTCCAATGGCCGGATTATCTCCCAGCACCCAGGTTTCCCCGGTGCGGAAAGCGCTCTTTCTTGGCCCCGGCTCGTGGGCATGGCGATCCAGCTGCTCCAGCAAATACGCGCCAATCTCCCCATAAGGCGCCACCTTAAGCTCCAGCTCTGCAAAACTTACAGGAATCATCTCATACACATCTTTGGGAACCTGCCAGACTTCAATGCCGCTGGAAAATACCACATTGGCGGCGGCAATATCATTGCCCAGATTAAATTCAGGACCTCCATTAGGATAACGGCCTCCGCCGATCCAGATGGCTGTCAGCCTGCCGGCAATTCTGGGTTCCATCAGATAGGCCGAAGCCAGATCCGTAAGTGGGCCTAAAAATGCCACATACAGCCGCCGGTTATCCTCTTTCATGGCCTCTCGGATAATTAACTCCGCTCCGGCGCTGGGCACCGGAGTTTTCGCATCCGGAAGAGGACAAGGCGCTCCCTTCACAATAATCTCCTTATCCATGCCCATCTTATCAAAAATCAAGTTCAGCTCCTGAAAGCTTCTCTCCATGGAATCCGGTACCCGTCCTGTTCCAAAATGGGCCGCGATAAATCCCACGTTTTCAAATTTCGGGCTTAACAAAGCCTGGACAATGGCAAACTGATCGTCCGCCTCATTCTTCGCGTCCGTATCCACAATCACCCGGACAATCTTTTCCTCCGGCACCTGAAACCGGTAATTTGTATATCGCATGTTCTCCCCATCCCTTTTCATTCTTTCCCTGTCAGGCAATTATTCCAGTATCAGGAAATTTGTTTAAAAAAGCATCAGATTTCCTTTTGCTAGGGATATTATAGATAAATTTTAGCTGAATATCAACTAAAAATTCAGCAAGTTTAACTTAATTTTTTACTGAATTCTTGAATCACTTCCCATTTCCCTCTCCAGACAAATCCTTTGTCAGCACAAAAAGCTGGCGAACCGATGTTTATCGTGTGGATTTGACTGTTAAGATGCACAGGAAAACTGTTTTTCTTGTGTTCGCTTCTCATAAGGTTCTGTTTAAGCAGTGTAACCTGGCTCAATACGGTTTAAAATTCAATTCTTTATTTTTAACCGTACAATTCCGCTTAAACAGTACAGTTATTATCTCCAAATTGTAAATTTCCACCGCAAATATAACAAGCTGTACGCATGGAGACAGATGCAGTCATAGATTACAAGAAAGCAAAAACAGCCCGGTCCAAAAAGGAAAGCATTTCATCTGGTGCTAAAACTTAATTTTTTCTAAAAATGCATAAAAATATCCGCCTGTTATGCTCCACCTATTCTCATACCGGTGCATCATACCAGACGGATATCTGTTTTCATCAGTAAATTAATACGGTTTCCCCGCCAAAATTTCCTGATAATCTTTATAATTCTCCTCTAACAGCTTGGGAGTATCCAAACCGTATGGACATTTGGAGGCGCAGGCCCGGCAGTGGAGACAATCCTTGATCTTTGCCATCATGGCCTGAGCTTCGGGAGTCAGCTGCTTTTCTGATGGTGAGCGGCGGATCAGCAGACTCATGCGGGCGCAGGTGTTGATCTCAATTCCCACCGGGCAGGGCATACAGTAACCGCAGCCCCGGCAGAAATTGCCGGACAGCTCTTTTTTGTCCTTGTCAATTACCTGCTTAAGCTCCTCGGTAAGAACCGGGGGATTCTCCATATAAGACAAGAACTCATCCAATTCCTTCTCCCTCTGAATTCCCCAGATGGGAAGCACGTGGGGGAATGGACGCATGTAAGCGTAGGCTGCTGCTGAGTTGGTAATCAAACCGCCGGACAGGGCTTTCATGGCGATAAAGCCCATATCCGCCTTCCTGCACATTTCCACAATCTCCAGATCAGAGGGGGCCGCCAGGTAGGAGAAAGGGAACTGAAGGGTCTCATACAATCCGCTTTCAATGGCTTCTTTGGCCACATTCTGCCGGTGATTGGTGATGCCGATATGGCGGATCATTCCCTGCTCCTTCGCCTTAACCATAGCCTCATACAGCCCAGTGCCGTCTCCCGGCTTGGGGCAGAAGTCCGGATTATGAAACTGGTAAATGTCCAGATAGTCTGTCTTCAGATTATGAAGGGTAGTTTCCAGATCCTTCCAGAACCCATCCGCCGTTTTGGAAGGGGTTTTCGATGCCAGGTAAATGTTTTTCCGCACATGGCTCAGGGCTTCCCCCAGCTTCTCCTCACTGTCCGTATAGCTTCTTGCCGTATCAAAGAAGCGGAAGCCGCCTTCATAAGCTTTCTGCAGAAGACAGACCGCCTGATCCATGCCCACCCGCTGAACAGGAAGGGCTCCAAAACCATTTTTCGGCACGGTAATGCCTGTCTTTCCTAATGTGACTTGATCCATATTCTGATCCTCCTCTCATGTTCTGCCAGTCAAAACCTGACCAACATCTTCTTATTATTTAAGCATAACAGAATTTTTCCAAAAAAGGAATCAAAATCTGCGATTGCCATCCCCGTCCTGAACAGCTGCACTCTACCGCTCCAGCCGCACAGTCTGCCGCTTCCAGATTCCGGTCCAATAGAGAAGATACAATACCAGGGCAGAAGCTCCGTTGCTTACCACCACTGCATACCACACGCTTTCTACTCCCATCCCCAGCACACTGGCGCAAAACCAAAGGGTAAGGAAACGGAAGCCCCAAATCCTCACTGCATCCACCGCCATCGTAATTACTGTGTGGCCGCAGCCCTGGAACAGTCCTTGGGTTACATTATAGAAAGCATTCATCCAGCAGCAGATGGCCATAATGGACAAGAAATCTGTGGCTAACGGAACTACCTGCTCATCAGAAGTAAAGAACCGCACCATAGGTTCCGCCACAAATCGCCTGGACAAAATCATGCCGCAGACCAGCAGGAAGATGGCTCCCACGCGCAAGGACAGATGAAAAGCTTTCTTTACTCGAGGGATATTTCCCGCCCCGTAGTTCTGGCCTACAATGGTAGAAAGAGCAGAACCGATACCGCTGGCAGGAAGAGTAATAATACTGTTGATTTTATTGCCGATTCCGTAAGCGGTGGTTGCCGTCATCCCATAAGCCTGCACATTCTTGGTCATCAAAAGAAATCCCAGCTGCATGGTGCTTCCTCCAATGGCGGTAGGAAGGCCAATCCGAATAATCGAACTGATTTTATCCTTTTCCAAACGGAATCCTTTAAAATTTAAGCGTACCAGCTCCCGTTTCCGCATGAGAGCAGCTACTGCAATCACAGCCCCTGGAATTTTCGCCACCATAGTGGCAATGGCTGCTCCTGCAATTCCCATGTCAAACGTTAATAAAAACAAAGGATCCATAATCATGTTTAAAATAACTCCAAGAAGGTTAAGGAGCATAGGCTTTAACGTATCCCCCTGCGCCTGCTTCACTGATGTGAAAAGATTAATCATAAACAAAAAGGGCAGATCCAGCACCACAATTCTAAGATAAGAAATGCCGTAATCATAAAGCTCGCCCTCTGCTCCCAGCCATCTTACCACTCCAGGGGTAATGCACCAGCAGAAGATGGCGCACACCAGCGAAAAGCCCAGAGAAAAGATACAGATATGATTGGCCATCTTATTGGCTTCCTGGTCTCGCCTTGCCCCCAGGTATTGGGCAATTAAAATGGCTCCTGCCGTTGTAATCCCAGAACCAAAATTAATCAGAATATTCTGCACCGGCGATACCAAGGTAATCGCTGCCTGATACTGGGTGCCGATTTTCCCCAGCCAATAAGTATCGGTCAGGTTGTACATGGACTGAATAAAGCTGTTGATCATTACCGGAATCGCCAGCAGCAAAACCGCATGAAACAAATTGCCTTTAAGAATCAGCTGGCGCCGGTCTTCGCTTAAGGTCTTTGCCATTATTCTTCACTCTCCTCTTTTTTCCTTGACAAATCTTCATTTGTCTTTTATGCTGAATAAAATAGCACAAAAAGCCTGTGATTTCTACGGAAATATGGTTCTATTTCTTAAATACTACAGAAAAATTATTTTTGCGAGTCCAACATCGCAGACAAAAAAACAGTTGTCAAGGCAGGAGGAGAGCAAATTGGAGAACAATCTGGAAAGCATTGCGAATTTTAAAATCACAAAAGTACGCCGGGACAGACACCAGAGAAGGCAGGATTCACACGTTCACCCTTACTATGAAATCCTCTATGTAATCAATGGATACTGCACCTTTTTTTCCGGCCATAACATTTATCAGCTGAACCAGGGCGATCTAGTCATCGTTCCCCAGGGGACGCTTCACAAAAGTACTTATCCAGAAACCGGATACAGTGAACGATATGTAATCAATTTCCCAGAAAAGGGCCTGGAATGGCTTCGGCAGCTGGTAGACAAAGAAATTATCCGGGAAATGCTTCAGGCCGGAGCAATTTCCATCCCGGATAAGCGCAGAGATTACCTGGAATCTCTCATGGGACAAATGCTTGCAGAATTCGAAGGTCAGGATATGTTATCTCCCGCCTTCATCCAAGCAGAACTGCTGGAAATTCTGTTGTTTATCATCCGCTGCCAGCGCTTCAGCCAAAACGTAGTAAAAGAATTTGATGAAACCAATCAGCTGATCCAGAGTGTGGCCACCTATGTCTACGAGAATTTTCACCGGCACATTACCTTATCCGATACTGCCCTTCGGTTTCATATCAGCCGCTCCTATCTGTCGAAAAAATTCAAAGCCGTCACCGGCTTTGGATTCAAGGAATACCTGATTAATATTCGGATTCAAAACGCCTGCCGGATGCTTCTGGAAACGGATCAGTCCATCACCGATATCGCATTATCCTGCGGCTTTAATGACAGCAACTATTTCGGAGATGCCTTTCGGCACGTGAAAGGCATCTCTCCCAATCACTACCGGAAAAACCGGGAAATGATCTGATCTGTTTTACCGCTGAACATAAAGACGGCTCAGGCGAAGGAAAAGATTTACACTTCCCACATTGTAGCCGCTGGAGCCATAAAAACCGTGAAGTCCCGGGCCGCAGGCAATGAGAAGGGGAAGCTTTTCTGGATCTACATACATCCTTCTGGCTAAAGGTTCCGCCAGCTCTTCCAGTTTCCCAAAGACAAATCTTGCCTTTGGGACTTCTCTTTTTACTGCGGCTACCAAAGGATTTTCCAGAGATTCTCTGTTTTCTGTCAGGAAAACAATCTGCCCATCCAGATTATTCAATTCCCCTCTCTGTTCCAGGATCTCATTTAACACATGTTCAGTGGGTTCCTGGCCTTCAGCCACCAGCGCCAGCAGATTCACCGTTCCATTCAGCAGAGAAGATACCGGAACCTTGCCGCCCTCTTCTGTTTCCACCGTAAAATCCTCCAGCACATAATCTACCAGCTGTTCCTTCAGCTCCCCTTTTCGAAGATACATGGGAATTTTCACTTCTTTGCCTTCTTCTGCCTGGAAGATAAAATAGGCAGCAAGCTGACCTCCTCCCGGAAGTCTTCTGGTGGTGATGATCCGATAAATTCCCGGAGTCAGATCAACCGCCAGCTTCCCTTCCTGGAATTCTTCTCCGCTGTAATCCAGAGTGAAAAACCGTTCATCCTTCCACCGTCCCAAAGTCCAAGTCTGATAATACTTCCACGTTTCCTCTCCCTCTGACAAAAACACTGCTCTGGCCGACTGATATTGTTCCCGTTCTCCTGCTGGCTTTTCCGCCGTAATGATCCGGAATTTTCCATTTTCGTAAATTTCTCCTTCCCAGTCCACAGGATTCATCCGGGCAGGGATTCCTAAGGTGCGGCAAACAGCGACAAAAAGAATCCTCCGGCTTAACGGACTGGCCTGCCCCAGCAAAAGGCTTCCTTTCGGCGTGGAATAAATTGAAGAATAATCAATCTCTGGATTCCAGGCCAGATTGTCCTGAATATATTTCCAGATCAGCTCCGGCTGTCTGCAGAAAGCTTCTTTCTCCTCCTGGGAGAAAAATTTCAAAATTGCTCCGCGGTAATCTGTCAATGTCTCATAAAAAATTCTGGGACATTGAATATATCGGAAAAAGATTTCTTCTTCTCCCTTTTCCTTCCACTCCTTCCAGAAAACAGCAGCTCCTTTCAGATGACTTTCTAGAATCTCTGCCTTCCCATCCTTCGCATCCTTCCTCGCCAGATGATGCAGAAGAGCTTTTCTGGCCGGATCCTTATCCCGGGTAAGAAAAGCTGCGATTTCTCCTATGTTTCCTCCTGCCTGGTCAAAAATTCCTCTTTCTTCCGGGTACTCCTCCCACAGCTGCTCCTGTATCCAGGACTGCTGCTTTTCTCTGCGGCAGGCGGCGGCCTGGCTTAATCGTTTCCGATTTTTCTCCTTCTGCTTCTCAGTGAGCACTGCCGGATGAACAGGGTAATCCTTCGGCGCCTCCATCTGAAATTCTTTCCACTCTGCAGTACACTCAGGCTCTAAGCCCTCCGTCCCCAGCCTCAGAATAACCTGATCCATCTGATCTGCCGAAACAATCTCTTCTGTCCATCGTTTTCCTTTAACCGCACGGATCAGGATATCTCCCAGGCCCAAAGTGATCCAAGCCTTTCCTTCCCCGTCAGCGGTCAGACGAGCAGCCGGGGAAAATTCCGCCATATTCAGCAGTTCTGCCGAAATCTCTGCGCCCGGAACCGGCTGCCCCGTCTCATCTGTCACCAGGATCTGAAACCGTTTGGTAAGAGCATAATTTGCCGTATCATTATAAAAAACCTGCAGGCCATCTCCCTCCAGGATTTCCGGGCGCATCTCTTCTTTGCCCTCCCCTTCATTCCCAGAATAATCAGAAAATGTCCGGGTGTGAACCAGCATGGCTCTGGAAGAAGCATTGGTAAACCAGCCCTTATCCAAAATCTCTTCCGGCTCGCAGGCGCCCAGGAAATGCCATGCCCCTTGGACGTATACTTCTACCCAGGCATGATTATCATCGCAATGGGCCCAGCGGGGAGTATATACCTGACGTGCCGGAATTCCCACACTGCGGAAAGCCGTGACGGCAAATACTGATTCCTCCCCGCATCTTCCCCTTCCTCCCCGAAGAAAGGTTAACGGCGACATGGTCCTGTCATCTGTACTTTCATAAGAACCTTGTTCTGCACACCAGTAATTGATCTCCAGCGCCGCCTCCTGATCAGACATGCCCTTGATTCTCTCCTTCAGGCAATCATAAAAAATTTTCCGGCAATCTTCAATATTTTCTGTATTTATCCGATGATACAGAACATAATGAAGAAACATGGTCTCAGAAAGATCTCTGCACCACTTCACCTGCTTCCTCAGCATAATTCCATGACGCACAAATCCCAGAAATACCTCCGGAGCACAATCTCCCACATCCTGAATCGGCATGGTTCCGTATAAAAATTCCATTAATATCTGTTCTTCCTCAGGAAGCCCGTTGATGATCTCCTGGACTTTTTGCTGGCATTTTCCAAAATAAGGGGACCTTTTCTCATAATGTTCCCTTGCGTACTGTTTTAATTCCTGTGACCACATACACATACGGTTCTTCGTCTCCTTTTTTCGCTCTCCGCTGAAGGAGCACATCTCTCAGCCTAACGCTTTTCCCTGTCAGACGGAAGCTTTCTTTTGTTCATTGAAATACCCAAAAAGTATATCATGTTCTTTTACAGATTCCAATGTTTCCTTGCTGGATTTTCCCATTCATGCTATACTTTTTTCTGATCGAAAATGTTCTGTTCCTCACGAAAGGCAGGTGAAAAAGATGAGCAAGCTGTTTGAACAATATAAAACCTGGCGGGAAATGACTGATGCTCAGCCCGAAAATCAGGAAGATTTGTCAGATTACGGAGACAAAAAAGCTTTTATGCGGTATGCCAAGCTGAAGAAACTGGATGATGATGACTTTGAAGAACTGGAACTGCAGTACGACGACTATCTGATTGAACAAGAAACCGAATAAAAAACAGCCGCAGAATGCTTTACGGCACGCTGCGGCTGCCATCCATCTGTTTTGGACTCAATATGGTCATCTCCCCTATCTGCCATTCATTTTCTGTTTTGGGCGCACTCACTTATCCAGCATCCTCTTCCAGATAAGTGGAAATAGCCTCTCCATCTTGTAATCCTTTTTTATAAAACCTTTCCATTGCTCCTCTGTCGCGGGTCAGAGTGTCCATACCGCAGGTATCGTCCGGCGCGATAATCAAAAGCCTGCCCTCCTGTTCCAGTCTGACTGCTTCATCAAGCTGGAAATTATAGGTAGCCGCCCTTTGTTCCATCCGGACCGCTGCCATGGGGTATTTTCCGCGGATACCTCTGGCGATCAGGCGATCTTTTCCCGGTTTTCTCCGGAAATCCTTCGGCCTCGTAAGGATCAGAACAACTTTATCGCAACCCATGGAAAAAGCTTTTTCCACAGGAATCGGATCACTGAGCGCGCCGTCATAATAGGGAGTTCCCTTTACAATATACGGAGGACACACCAGCGGAATTGAACAGGACGCCTTTATAATATCGTAGTTATCCTGAGCCATATCACTTTTATCAAAGTATCTGGCGTCCCCGTTAAGTGCATTAGTCGCAACAATGATAAATTTTGCCGGGTTGGCGGTGATAGCTGGATAATCAAGAGGATTTTCCCCGTCTTTATTGCTGAGAGATCCATAGATATAATCCATATCTATATAACTTCCGTTATGGACCAGATTTCCAAAACTCATATATTCTTTACGGCTCGAATATTCTGTATAAAACAGATAATTACGTCCTTTCTGGCCTGCTGTGTAAGAGGCAATATTGGCGCTCCCTGCGGACACGCCGATACCCACATCGAAATGGATCTTTTCCTCCATGCAGTAATCCATAATACCTGCAGCATAGATTCCCCTTAGTCCGCCGCCCACATCTATGATCGCGCTTTTCATGACCGGTCACCTCACCTTATGTCCCGATGCTGCTTCAAAATGATATTTTACGATCCCCAGATCTATTTTGACATAGGGTCCTTTTCCAGATATGCGAATAACAGGACTGCCATCCTTTATCCCCATTTTAAATTTCTGCTGATTCAGAGCTGTGGGAGCAAGAAGCGCCGCCTCTGCTCCTTTGCGAAACCAATCAGGCATCTTCCCTTTTGTCGCCATAACGCTTTCAAGGCTTCTGCTCTTATGGGCTTTTCCCTGATTTTCCCCATATCCTATGGCAATGACCAACACCAGTTTTTCGGTCGCTGGAATGATTTTCTCCACATTGCCTTTGTTAAAAGTAAGGGCTGCCCAGCAGGTATTAAGTCCCATCATCTGGGCTTCCAGAACAATCTTTTCACCGTAATAACCACATTTTTCCTGGAGATCGTCAGAAGGAAATCCTGCCATGATAATATAATTCTCTACGTTGCGGAATTTTCCATAATGGGCAAGTCTGGAATCAAAGCCAGACGGATCGTCGTAGCGGATCTGAATATGAAGTCCGCTCTCCTCATTGCACTCTTTAATCATCTCCTCAAGTTTTCTCCGCTTTTCCTCCTCAATCTTCTTGCCGGTATATGCTCTTACGGAGTGTCTTTCCTTTATAGCCTGTATGATATCCATTTCTTAGTTCCCTTTCTTTTATCTGATCTTCCTTATGGCTGACAATATCGTTTTCACCCTGAACCTGCTGAATTTCCGGATCCCCTGGGGATCATGGTCCAGCATGATAGTGGACTTTCTGGGATCTGTGTTTTGAAGAAGATCGGAAAGCGGGGCACGGATCCGCCCCGGCTTTTCGTAATATTTTCTATTATGCTTTTTTTGCTCTTCTCTCTTTTTCTTCCTTCCAAAGTTCATCTGCTACCGGGGTCCATTCCTTTGCATATCTGTCGCATTTCGCGCAGAGATGATCCGCCGACTCCGGCGACTGAAGGTCTGTGGAATGTGCTCCTGTTTTTGCCACCATCTTCCTGAGTTGATCCGGATTTTCCAGCATGGGACAGGGCTGCAGCATATTGTCATTAAAGGGCTGACCGTCATGGTAAGCCATCATCATCGGCGATTGAAGAGCTTCCAGCAGAGTCTTTTCACGGATATTCGAATCAGAATAATGAATAAAGACACAAGGGTCAACATCTCCATTTGCATTGATATGCAAATACCGACGTCCGCCTGCAACACATCCGCCCACATATTCCGCATCATTCTGGAAATCCATGGCGAAGAGAGGTTTCGTGGCGCGGTATTTCCGGATCCGGTCATAGGTCTCTTTCCGCTGCTCCGGTGTAGGAAGAAGCTCCGGAGAGGCATCGTTTCCTACCGGCATATAGTGGAAGTACCAAATAAAGTAAGCCCCCATCTCAATCAGGCTGTCAAAAAACTCTTCCGATGTGATGGATGCAAAGTTTTCGCTGGTATAGCAGGAGGAGATCCCATAGATTAATTTTTTTCTTTTCAGGAGCTCCATCGCCTCCGTGGCTTTTTTGTATACGCCGCCCCCTCTCCTCAGGTCCGTAGCGCTCTCAAAACCTTCCAGAGAGATAGCTGGTATGAAATTCCCCACCCGGAGCATATCATCAGCAAAAGCTTCATCGATCAGGGTTCCGTTTGTAAAGCAGAGAAACACACAGTCATTATGCTTCTCACAGAGGTGGATCAGATCTTTTTTCCGCACCATGGGCTCGCCGCCTGTATAGATATATAGATAAACGCCTAATTCTTTTCCCTGCTGTATGATGCTGTCAATCTCATCAAAACTTAAGTTTAATTTGTTGCCATATTCGGCAGCCCAGCACCCTATACAATGGAGATTACATGCACTGGTAGGATCCAGCAGGATCGCCCAGGGAATATTGCAGCCATACTTTTTCCGGAGTTCTTCCTGCTTCGGCCAGCCCACCAGCGCTGCATTGATGAAAAAGTTTACTGCAGTCGTCTTCATCACGTTCGGATCGATGTCTTTGAGGACATGACGAATAAATCCATAATAGGGATGCTCCGGATTTGTCATTGCCTCCCTGATCAGCTTCCGCTGGCTGACAAACTGATCGCCGGCGAATTTGTCCGCCCAGTCCATGATCTTCAGCATATTTTTATCAGGATCCTTATACAGATAATTAAAAGCCTGTTCCAAACCGAATTTCTGAATTGTTCTTGTTACACTGTTGCCCATAATTTCAGTCTTCCTTTCCTATGTATGATTTAATATATCCCCATTGGGCAAGTTTTTCAAAGCCGCCAATGGACTGGATGTACTCTTTTTCCTCCTTTAAAATTTCCACCTCCTTTTGCTTTACGTACATTATAAAAAGTTCAAAATCTGCTGTCATTACACATAGGAACACAAGTGTCAAAATTTACGACACATAAGCTATTTTGTTCTATTTTGGGACGCAGAGGAGGATTTGTCCATTGCGAAAAGATTTCCAAATCAGTATGATTTCGATAAAATAGTAAAAGCAGAACCGGCATTTTGGAAGGAGTGAATACACTTGAAAAACAGTATGTCGCGGATGTTGGTTGAACTCGTTATTAAAAATGCATTAAAGAATATAAAAGACAATCCGGAACGTGGGATCCGGAATTTAGCGGACATGGCGCTGCAGTTCTCAGAAGGCGGATTCCAGAAAAACTTCCTCACCGATATTCAGACCATGCTCCAGAATGAAAACAGCGCCTATTATGAACTGGCCCGGAGAATCATTTCTTATACAGATACAGACCGGCTTTATACCTTTGGGATGAACGCAGGATATAACGGCTGTAACGCAGGAGCCCAATGTATCCGGGAAAATGAGATGAAGTTAAACTGCTTGATCCCATGGACAGTTATTTTCCAGATAGATTCAAAGCATTTTGACGCAAACAGGCAGAGATATCAGGCAATCCTCGGTGAGGGAGAAAAACTGGGAATTTACGTATGGATGCTTTTTGCCATGAATCAGCCGCAGATGCTACTTTCCCTTGCAAGAGATTATCCGGACAGTGCTTTCTGTATCTTCTGCAGCTCAGATGACCTGAAGGATGATTTCCTGAATGAAGCAGCGGATCTCCACAATATAATGCCCGTTGTCCTCTATGACAATAATATGGCAGATACGTGCCGTGTCCTTCAGGAAAGAGGATTTCTTTACTCTGCATGGTATCTATATGGACAGACGGATACGGAACAGATCCTCAATGGAAATCTGTTTGAAAACATGCAGCAGCCTGACCCTGCTTTTGCTGTATTGGTTCCGAAACCGGGCTGCCCGGAAAAAGTGCATGAACTGGTATATCGGACCGTAAAAGAAATCCGCAGCAGCCAGACCTATCCTGCCATACCTTATGAATTACCCGGTGATAATAATCTGATCAATTCCATCATATCGGATATTTCCAACGCTCCCTGTTCTATCTGTTTTGATGCAAACGGCAATCTGTGGGAGCAGTGCAGGAAAACAGAAGACTCCCGCCACAATCTGTTTCAGGACAATCTCCCCGAAATCCTCAGAAATGTCTGTCCAAAGAAAGCATAAGCAGTATAGTAACAAAACAGGGTGTTCCGGTGGCGCACCCTGTTTTGTTATTTCGCCCGCTTCAGCTCCTTATGTACCGCATCTGCACTTTTCAGGACAATTTTCGTCAAACGGGAAACCAGTTCATTCGATGACATGCAGTCTTTTTTTAACAGCCATCTCTTAAGCGTACAGGCAATCGCGTCGCTGAAGAAATCAAGTACAAAATCATCCTCTGCATCCTCTCCAATCAAATATGCAAGCCGAAGCTTCAGAAAGGGCTTCATGTACTCTCTGAAATGCTCTGAAAATGAATTTTGCCCATGTATTTTAAATGCGCTATAATAAAAGTCCTTGTTTACATAGAAATAATCGCAGATTTCCCGGAACATTTCCAGATGCTGATCTAACGTCTCCGTACCGGAGAAATTTCGGTAGAATGATATAATCTCCGTGTCAAAGATCCAGTTAAGCAGATCGTATTTGTCCTTAAAATGATAGTAAAAGCTCTTACGGTTCATGCTGCACCGCTCACAAATCTGTGCTACCTGGATCTTATCAAAAGGTTCTTCTTTCATAAGTTCTTTCAATGCAGAGGCCAGCGCTCGTTTTGTAAGATTGGAATCTGCCATGATGTTCCCCTTTCTGCAGTCAGCTTAATATCCAAAGGCATGCCGGAAAGCATCCGCTCCTATCTGCATCGCATCCGATTTTATACAGATTCTATCACAACACTTGTAGCATTAGCAACAATCAGTTTATTTAAATAAGTTGTAAAAGCAACATGTCAGTTTATATTGTTTCATTTAGGGTGCCCGCTGCAACGTCATGCAATTTATCTTGACAAACCGCTGGGATCCTATTATGATTGCAGTGTAACATGTGTTGTATTTACAACACTTATTGTAATAATCAATTATATTTTTTTATTTTTCTAAAAAAGGAAGTCTCAAATTTTGAAAGATAATCAAAGAATAATCATCACAAAACGGATGCTAAAAGAAGGGCTGCTCCGCCTTTTAAAGAAAAAGCCACTTGATAAGATCAATATTGTAGAACTCTGCAGCGAGGCCGGTATTAACCGAACAACTTTTTACCGTTATTATGAGCTTCCCAAGGATATTCTGAATGAGATGCAGAGCGAATTCATCGAAGAAATGCGGGAATCCCTGGAAAAACCTCTGACGGAAAATGACCTTGAACAGATCCTTATTTATTTACAGGAACATTCGGATCTTGTAACTCTTTTTATCCGCTATAATTCAGATAAAGAATGGACAGATATGTTCCGAACCCTTCATCAGAATATCTGCGATGCCCGAATCCTGAACTGTCTCGATCCGGAAAGCCAGCAGTTATTTTACACTTTTCTGGCTGGCGGTACATACTTTCTCCTCCGTCAGTGGCTGATTGACGGAATAGACAAAACTCCAAAAGAGGTTGCCGAAATCATCCTTAATGTTATAAATAAAAAAGCAGTATTTTAAATTCTTTAAATATCCGGTTGATTAAAATGGCGGTATTCCCGTCTTTCCGTGCGCTGCTGTTGATTGCTAAAACTTTCATTGCCGGCTTCTCCTTTTTAATACCAGTCGTGCTTTTCATCCCGGTTCAGCACGGCAATCTGCGTCATTTCCTCGTCCGTCAGCTCGAAGCCAAACAGGTCAAGGTTTTCCCGGATGTGGTCGGGATTGCTGGAGCCGGGAATGACAACCACGCCCCGCTGAAGATTCCACCGCAAAATCACCTGGGCGGAGGTGACGCCGTGATTTTCCGCTATAGTGGAGATGGTGTCATCTCCCAGCAGTTCCGAGGTGTGACCTCGGCCGCCGAAGGGATACCAGCCCTGCACCGTGATGCCCAGTTTCTGAACATATGGCACTACATCCGGCTCCTGATAATAGGGATGAATTTCGTTCTGTACCAAAGCGGGGGTAATGTTCACCTGCGGCAGAAACTCTTCCAGTTCCTCGATGTACCAGTTGGAAAGACCAATGGAATGGATTTTTCCATCCGCTGCTGCCTGCTCCATCGCAAGGTAGGCTTCCACATCTCCGGCGCCGGGGTGGTGAAGCAGCATCATGTCGATGTAGCCGATGTCGAGGGTATCCAGCGCCAGCTGGATGGCAGCCTCTGGATCGTCAAACTGGCTGGGGTAGAGTTTGGTGATGACAAAGATTTCCTCACGGGGTACATCGCTGTCCCGGATGGCCCGGCCCACAGCAGCTTCGTTGTGATACATATAGGCCGTGTCGATGAGCCGGCCTCCCGCTTCCAATAGAGCCGTGACGGAATTGTAGCACTCCTCATCACTGAGGGAGTAGGTGCCCAGGCCCATGATGGGCATTTCATAGCCGCTGTTCAGTGTGACCGTGGCTGTTTCAAAATTGAAATGGCCCGGATTCACCGTAGTAGAATTCTTTTCCCCCTCTGAGGCGGGCATGATGCTTTCCGCAGCAGGTTCACTGGACAATGTCTCGCCTGCCCCGCTCTCAGCAGGAGCCGAAGACGCAGCACTTTCGCCGGCGGCAGATGTATCCTGCGTTGTTTGAGCTTGACCGCAGGCAGTCATACCCAGCAGAAATAGAAACGTCAGTGTCGATGCTAACATTAGCTTCATTCATTTGCTCCCTCTCTGGATGAAATCCTTTTGATGATTTTTGCCGGAACACCGCCCACCACCGCCATAGGCGGCACATCTTTTGTTACCACCGCTCCGGCAGCCACAATGGCGCCGTCGCCGATGGTTACGCCTGGGGTGACTGTTGCGTTTGCCCCGATCCACACATTCTTGCCGATCACGATCGGGGCCGGATTGGTGTGCTGGCGGCGCTCTGGATCTATCTCGTGGTTAAGAGTCGCCAGTACAACATTGTGGCCAATAAGAGTGCCGTCTCCAATCGTAATGCCGCCCTGGTCCTGAAAGTGGCAGCTTGTGTTGAGGAACACATTTTTCCCGGTGGTGATGTTCTGCCCATAATCGGTATAAAACGGCGGGAACAGACAGAATCCTTCGCCCACAGGCTTACCGATCAGTTCCGAAAATAGGCGGTTCACTTCCTCCGGCTCATGGTATCGGAAATTCAATTCCGTGGTGAGCCGTATGGCCCTTTGAGCGGCAGCACGCTGATATTGATAAACAGGAAGACCCATCTCAGCGGCCCGTTTCTCAATTTCTTCATATCCCAATGCAAACACCTCCCTTCAATACCAGCCAAATAGTGATCGTCCCCTGGTCTAATTATAGGGACTCCAGGCAGCGATGTAAAATATTTGATTTCTATTCCAAACTATTCTTGATATGAATATCTGACGTATGCTATACTGATTTTAATCCAAGCTGAAAAAGGAGACATAAAATGGAACTGCGTGTATTGCGTTATTTTTTAGAGATCGCAAGAGAGGGCAATATGACCCACGCTGCCCAGCGACTTCACATTTCACAGCCCACATTGTCGCGCCAGATCAAAGAACTGGAAGAAGAACTGGGAAAGAAGCTCTTCATCCGCAGCAATTACAGCATGAACTTGACAGAAGAGGGGATGCTCCTTCGAAAACGTGCGGAAGATATTTTGGAAATGACGGATAAAACACTTGCAGAATTTAAGTCTCTGGATGAAATAAACGGTGGGGATATTCATATCGGATGCGCGGAATCCAACGGAATAGCGTCTTTTATACAAGTCATTCAGAAACTAAAGGAAAAATATCCCCGTATCCGTTACCACTTTTACAGCAGCGGCACGGATGCTGCAAATGAGAGGCTGGATCAGGGACTGTTAGATTTTGCAATTATTGTTCAGGAAGTGGATCTGTCAAAGTATAATTATCTGCAGATTCCTGCGTCAGATCAGTGGGGACTCATTATGAGAAAAGACAGCCCACTTGCGGAACATTCCTGCATCCATCTGAACGATTTAATAGATGTTCCCCTCATCCTTTCCCGTCAGGCTATGGGAGAAGAAATGCCGAAATGGTTTGGAGAAACACAGGATAAACTAAATGTAGTAGCAACCTATGATTTGTTGTTCAATGCTTCTGTCATGGTGCGTGAAGGGTTCGGATATGTGCTTGGCTTTGACGGACTGGTCTACACTGGATCAGACAGCGACCTTTGCTTTCGCCCTTTAGAGCCAGCACTCACATCGCCTATGTATATTATCTGGAAGAAGTACCAGGTGTTCAGCCCTGTGGCTTCGTTGCTGCTTGATGAATTAAAAAAGATTTTTGGATAAACGGTATTACAGTCCTTGTTTCCTTACGGTAAACGCAAATGGAAATAATCACCATAAGCGTTTCCGTAATCCAAAAATGCATTCTCACTCAACTGCTCTGTTCTTTCTGTACATCAACGCAAACACAAAAAAGGACAAAAACCATATCTCACAAGGTTTCTGTCCTTCTTATCCAGCTGCTGACGGGAATCGGACCCGTGACCTCCGCACTACCAATGCGACGCTCTACCGACTGAGCCACAGCAGCATCTTATATTTTCTGCCTGAGAAGCGTTTCCGTTTCACAAGCCTTAGATATATTATCACGAGTCCTATCGTTTGTCAACAAGATTTTTATTTTTTTCTTCCTTCCTTTTCCCTTATGCTGTTTTTACAAACAATTTACGTCTTGTTTACGCAAGATATACAATATTTACATTTCATTTACGCAAAATATGCATAGTTTTTTACCTGTTTTTGCTGATAAAATATTCTTATCACAATTAGAGGAGGAAAACGTATGAAATGTTCTAAACTCGTTAAGCAAGCCGGCGCCATCGGCGCAGCTCTGGTAATGACCGCCAGCCCTTGTCTGGCCGCTACCGCTGATCCCTCTGCCATTGAGCCTGTTCCAGGTCCTCACGGATATTTTGTAGATACCTACAAAACTAACAGCTCAGACAATATGACTCCGGAATCTAACGCAGTAATCGGTGTGCTCTCTCCCTTCTTAAGCATCTGGGCTCCCGGCGACAGCTGGAACAACGGACAGAAGCTTGGAGAAGCAGGAAATCTTCTGCTGGATCAAAACATTCAAATCTGCATTAA
This sequence comes from Candidatus Cottocaccamicrobium excrementipullorum, assembly GCA_018713255.1. Lineage (GTDB taxonomy): Bacteria > Bacillota > Clostridia > Lachnospirales > Lachnospiraceae > Caccovicinus > Caccovicinus excrementipullorum. The sequence goes on from DVFL01000039.1 coordinate 22,186, forward strand.
TATGACGAACAGCCGCACCGAAGAGCAGGCTCTTACCGCCTACCTTACGGACCGGAGAAATCAGAACTGGTCCGCCCTGGACGGTCTTGGCCCTTATGAAACAGCGTTTAAGCAGCTTTCCAATGCAGGCACTTCTCTTCCGGCCGAAATTCCTGCCGATGCCGAAACGAAAAAATACAGCGATAAGGGAAATGCCAACGGCAACTGGGCAGATACGGATTCTGCGCTGGGCAGCATGGTAGAGCTGGTAAATACCGTCCGCGGACCTCACGCCAGCGGAAATCCGGCAAAAATCTATTTTCAATACATGCGCCCCTTCCGCTGGAGCAGCGAAGTAAATCTTCTGCCTGCCCTTAAGCCCTGCGCTTCTGACCCTATGACCGACGGCGGCTTCCCCAGCGGACATACCAACGCCGGCTATTTAGCTTCCCTTGCTTTGGCTTACGCCGTTCCGGAACGATTCCAGCAGCTTTTAGCCAACGCATCTGAAATTGGAAATTACCGGATTATCGCCGGCATGCATTCTCCCATGGATGTAATGGGCGGCCGCACTATGGCTACCGCTCTTGCCGCAGCTGCGTTAAATGACCCGGAAAATGCAGAATTAAAGGCCAGCGCCCGCAGCCAGGCCCAAAGCATTCTGCTGCAGAATCCCGGCCAGCTGGAAACCATGTATTTTGAAAATGATGGAAACAACGCAAAAATGTATCACGACCGTCTTACCTACAATCTGCCTCAGACGGGAGACACCACCAAGCCGATGACCGTTCCGAAAGGAGCTGAAGTGCTTCTGGAAACCCGCTTCCCTTACCTTGATGCAGATCAGAGAAGATGGGTGCTCTATTCCACTGGACTTCCCTCTGGCTACGTTTTCCTGGATGATGCAGAAGGCTGGGGACGGCTGGATCTGTATTCCGCAGCCAACGGCTACGGCGCCTTTAATGTGGACATCACCGCTTCCATGGACGCTTCCCAGGGCGGATTTAACGCTTATGATGAGTGGAGCAATGATATTTACGGAGAAGGCTGCATTACCAAGGAAGGCACCGGCACCCTGGTTCTTTCTGGAGACAACAGCTATACCGGCGGCGTTCACGTAAATGGCGGAACCTTTACCGCTGCTTCCTCCTACGCTTTTGGATACAGCTCTGTAGATAACCATGCCTCCATCAGCGAAACCGTTACCGGCCCTGTTGTCATCTGCGGCGATTATGAGCAGACCCAGGATGGAACCTTGAATCTGGACATTAACAGTCCTGAAGATACTCTGGAAATCGGAGGCGATGCTTCCTTAAGCGGAATTCTGAATGTTGATTTTACCGACTATCCAAATCCAGAACCTGGAATGGTACTGATTTCCGCCGACCAGATCACCGGAAACTTTTCTTCTGTTCAGGCCACTGGTCTTGACGCCAACCGCAGCATTGCCCTGACGGCAGAAGGCGTTGTGGTTCAGTAAATCATCTATGATACGGAAAAGGGATGGGGTTCAAGAATAAATCGTCCATATTCCTTAACGAAAAGGCTGCTGCAGAAAACAAACTGCAGCAGCCTTTTCATTTCTTCCTTTCCCCATCTTCATCCATTTGCCAATTTCATCTCCTGAATGCACTTTCTCCTCACAAACCAGAAGCACACTGCCTGCATCACAATCGTAGCGATCCAGGAACCTGGATACGAGATAAACAAAAAATACAAGGACTTGTGCTGTGGGAAAAATACATAGATCCACAAAATTCTGGTTCCCACTGTTCCAATCACCGATAAAATCATAGGAACAGCTGAATGTCCCATTCCCCGCATTGCCCCTGGAAATAGATCCATAATGCCGCAGAGAAAATAAGGAACCGTGGTAATGGCCAAAATTTCCAAACCACACTGAATCACTTCCGGGTCCGCCGTGTAAATGCTGAGGATCTGAGAACCGAATACATAGGCGCCCACTCCCAGCACAGCCGCCGCGCCGGCGGACAGCAGAATACAGTCCAGAAGTACCCGGTCCATTCTCTTTAATTTCCCTACACTGTAATTCTGGCTGGTAAAGCTCATGCAGGCCTGGGTTACCGCGTTCACCGCCACATATAAAAATCCCAGAATATTATTGGCTGCCGTATAGCCTGCCATGGCAGTGGATCCAAAGGAATTCACTGAAGACTGAAGCAGCACATTGGAAAAAGTAATGACCGTGCTCTGAATTCCAGCAGGAATTCCCACCTGAAAAATCCGCTTAAGATAGATTCCCTTAATTCCCAGCCGTGAAAAACTCAGGCGGTAGCTTCCCTCTGATCTGCAGAGACAGCGGATCACTAAAATACAGGAAATCATCTGAGAAGTCACAGTGCCGATGGCCACACCGGCCACTCCCAAAGGAATCACAATCACCAAAAGAAGATCCAGAACCACATTGGCCAAACCGGCTGCCAGCAAGAAAAGCAGCGGCCGCTTGGTATCTCCCACCGCCCGCAAAACAGCGGCTCCATAGTTGTAAAGCATGAAAAAAGGCATTCCCATAAAATAAATTCTCATGTATACAGCAGACTGGTCGATCACATCTGACGGCGTTGCCATCAGCTCCAAGGCAAACCGGGAGGCTCCTACCCCCACGAAGGCCATTGCAATTCCGCTGATTAAAGCCAGGCTAATGGCTGTATGCACCGCTTCAGACATTTCCTTTGCCTTACCTGCCGCAAAATATCTGGCGGCAAGAACATTCGCTCCCAGGGAAATTCCGATAAACAGATTGGTGAAAATATTAATCAGAGCCGTGGTGGCGCCTACTGCCGCAAGCGCTTGGCTTCCGCTGAACCTTCCCACCACAATAATGTCCACCGCATTAAACATCAGCTGCAGAATGCTGGAAATCATTAGCGGGAGGGAAAAAGAAATCAGTTTGTCCATGATAGAGCCATTGCACATATCGATTTCATATTTGCCCGTCTTCACCTTTGTATCCTCCTTAACCTTGCACATTATGAAGCTGCCCTTCTCTCCGAAAGGTGCTCTCGATTCACCCTGGATATCTTACTCCCTTCCCGGGACTCAGTCAAGAATTATTCTGTTTTCTCATAAGCTTGAGCAGATACCGTTTCCTGTACTTTAATTCTGCATATTTCATCACTTTATTGTAGTACAAGGGATTTCCCGCTCCGCCCAGGATCCCTACCACCGGCAGACCTTGGATAAATTTTAAAAGCACCATATCCATGGCGAAGGCATCGGCTGTCCGGCCAGTCTGCTCCTTCACTTTTTCCTCGAGGGTCTTCTTCCACTGAGGCGTCCTCCCTTTTATGGCAGCCCGCCGCAATGCTTCCTCCTGCCGATCTATAACAGACAATTCCTTTTCAATGGCTTTCTCATGCCGCCTGCCCTTTGGTTTCGTCATTACCATGCTCTCCCGCCTTTCCACAGTTTTTCCTTTCCTTACCCCTTATCCTTAATATCACCATTATATTCTTCATTCCCTTCTTTTTCCAGTCCTGATCTTCCGTTATTTCTCTCCAAACTTGGCCGATCTGTCCATTAATGAGAACACCTTCAAATTTCCCCTTATCCCGTTTCCAGAAATTTTCTTAAAAAAATTTCAAAATTGTCTTGCACAATTCGAAAACTTATGGTAGACTACATAGGTCGCCTGAAGTGAGCAATTACTTCTCCGGCAGAAAATATCAGATGCTGCTGTGGCTCAGTCGGTAGAGCGTCGCATTGGTAGTGCGGAGGTCACGGGTCCGATTCCCGTCAGCAGCTTTTGTGAGAAACCCTGACTTGATCAGGGTTTTTCTGGTTATAAAGTGAATTTAAGCTGCCCTTAAGGGAGCAGCTTTTTTCATTTCATGGGATTCTCAAGCCAAAAAGACTCGCCTCTTTGGCGCATTTTCTCAACATTCATCTGGCAGGAACCTTCCGCTCTAATCCTCATATGATAAAGTAAAAAATCCACGAGGTCAGATATGGCTGAAAACGATTCCTATCAAACCCCTTCTTCTCTCTCAGATACCTCTGCCCCAACTTCCTCTCATCCCTCTCTTTCCGGAGTCCGTTCCTGCGAAGAACCCGCTGGCTGGCACAGCCCTGCCCAGGGCGGAATGACTACCCCCATTTCCCCCAATGTCAGTGCTTTGTCCATCCAAAGGCAGGATGACGCCCGTTCAGGAGATTATGGTCTCACCACTCCCGTAGCGCCGGAGGGCGGACGGCCTGCAGTTACCCCGGAGGACGTTGGTTCTGGGAACAGCGGCATTACCACTCCTGTGGCGCCGGAAGGCGGACGGCCGGTGGCTCCCGGCGATGAATGGCCTGGTCTTCCCTCTTACCCCGGAGCCTGCTGCGGTCTGGTCCGCTTTCTTAATGCGTCCACCAACAATTTCCCGGTGAATTTTTCCATCGATGGCGTTACCTACGGTTCCGGATTTGGCTTCGGCGACAATTCCCTGTACCAGCAGATTTCCGACGGATTCCACACTGTTTCCGTTACCAGCGCCACCGCCATGGGCACCATTCTCCTCCAGCAGACCTTCCCCTTTACGCGAAACCAGAAAGTGACCATGGTACTGGTGGACGCCAGGGAAGGCGGCTTGGAAATGATTCAGATCTCCGACACTGGCTGTACCAGCATTCCTGCCGGTTACGGCTGTTACCGTGTGGTCAATGCCAGCTACAGCGGATCAAGCTACGATGTAAAGCTCTATAACGGCGACACCGTATTCCGAAACCTGCAGTTTACCCAGGCTTCCTCCTATAAACGCGCCTTGGCAGGCAACTATACTTTCTATCTTACCTCAGCCAATTTCTACAGTGTAATCCGGGAACTTCCTGTTATTTTAATCAGTGCAGTAACTGGAATCAATCCCATGGCCACTCCCTTAACCTCCGCCAACGTTACCATTCAGGCAGGAATCAACACTACATCCTACGTTATCGGCAACACCTGGTCCGCTTATCCTCTTCAAATGCTTACCTTAAACGACCAGTAACCTGCCCTTTCAATTTTTCCGAGAATCCTGCTGCCGGATAGGCGGCACGCATTCCGGACTTTGCCATGCGCCGTCAAACCGCCGAGGGATGGCGGCACATAGCTGACGAAGGCTGAAAAAGATTGGAAGATTAACCCAGAAATCCTAAAAAAAGACCGCAGAAAGCCAGGAGATGTTTCATCTCGCAGCTTTCTGCAGTCTTTTTCTCTTTCTTCTCCCTCAGGGCGCATCTTCAATGATTACAGCACGCCCTCAAAACTTTCTTTTAATATCCGGCAGGAGGCATCCATCTGCTCCAGCTCTTCCTGAAGCAGCGGAAGTTCCAATACTCTTTTGACGCCGTTTCCGTTAATTACACAGGGCACCCCGGCAAATACATCTTTCTGTCCGTACTCCCCGCGCAGCATGGCAGATACGGTAAGCACGCTGTTTTCATCCCCCAAAACCGCCCTGGTAATCCTGGCTAAAGCCATGCCAATGCCATAGTAAGTAGCCTGTTTCGCCTCAATAATCTGATAAGCGGCGCCTTTTACCTGACCTGCAATCTCCTGAAGTACGCTGCGGCTGATCTGCCGCATTGATCCTTCTCTTCCGCAAAGATCAAGAATAGGAAAGGTAGCCACCATAGCCTGGCTCCAGGGCACAAATTCACTGTCGCCGTGCTCTCCCATCACGTAAGCATGAACATTTTTCGGATCTACCTGAAGATACTCTCCTAAAAGATACCGCAGCCGGGCTGTGTCCAACGCAGTGCCGCTTCCCAGCACCCGGCCTGGATTAAATCCGGACAGCTGACAGGTAATTCTGGTCATAATATCCACTGGATTAGTAGCCACCAGAAATATTCCGTTAAATCCGCTCCTGGTCACCGGTTCTATAATGGAGCGAAATACTTCCCCGTTCCGTTTCAGCAGATTCAGCCTGGTTTCTCCAGGCTTCTGGGCCACCCCGGCACAGATCACCACCAGATCTGCATTCTGACAGTCTTCATAGCTTCCCGCATAAATCTCCATATTTGACCCGGCAAAAGCCAATCCATGGTTTAAGTCCATTGCTTCTCCCATGGCCTTCTTTTCATTGACGTCAATCAGCACCAGCTCATCACAGGCAGTCTGATTCAACAGGGCGTAAGCATAACTCATGCCCACCATTCCGCAGCCTACCAGCGCAACCTTTCGCTTGTCTATCCGCATGCTCTTCTCCTTTCTCCCTCTGTCCAGGGCTGCAAGGTACTGCCTGCGCAACCGCTCATCCAAGTTTTGCCGCAGACAGCTCTCCAGTCATGCCATAAAATCTGACGGCTGACTTTCCGTAATAGTATGGGCAGATTCGCATTCCTTATGCGCCTGTAAGGATTCACATCCGGCTGATTTTTTTCTCCATCAGTTCGCTGTTGCTGCTGTGAAGAACCGCTTCCTCCCTGGTTATTTTCCCCTGGCGGTAAAGAGCCAGAAGACTGGTATCCATCGAAACCATTCCCTCTTCTGCGGAAGTGGCGATCACTCCGTCAATCTGATGAATCTTGGATTCCCGGATCATATTGCGGATAGCATTATTCAAAAACATAATTTCCAGCGCCGGCACTTCTCCGACTCCATCTTTAAGGGGAATCAGCTGCTGGGAAACCACAGCCTGAAGGACCATAGACAGCTGAACTCTGATCTGTTCCTGCTGATTCGGCGGAAAACTGTCAATAATCCGGTCAATGGTATTTGCCGCACCGATGGTATGAAGAGTGGAAATCACCAAATGACCTGTTTCCGCTGCTGTCATTGCAGTCCTGATCGTCTCAAAATCCCGCATTTCTCCTAACAGGATCACATCCGGAGCCTGACGAAGAGCCGCCCGCAGACCGCTCATATAACTTTCTGTGTCGCTTCCCACCTCCCGCTGGGTAACCACGCTTTTATGATGGCGGTGGAGATATTCGATAGGATCCTCCAAGGTAATCACATGGGCGTTTCTCGTTTCATTAATCTCATGGATAATGCAGGCCAGAGTCGTGCTTTTTCCGCTTCCTGCCGGCCCGGTTACCAGCACCAGACCTTTGGTCATTCTGGAAATATCAATCACCTTTTGGGGAAGATGAAGGCTCTCAAAATCCGGCAGCTCAAACCGTACAATCCGGATAATCGCCGCCAGCGAACCTCTCTGGCGCATCACGCTGGCTCTGAAACGAGACAATCCGCTGATGGCAAAGGAAAAGTCATCGTCTCCCTTCTCTTTTACCTTGGTCATATCCCGATTGCCCGCTATTTCATAAATCTGCGTAATCATCTCATCCATCTCGTCGGGATAAATCTTTGTCTCTCCCTGATACATAATCCGGCCGCCAATTTTATAAGAAAAGGGCATGCCAGGCACTAAAAAAACATCTGAAGCGTTCTTTTTCACCGCCTCCTGCAGCAGCTGCTGTACATTCATTATTTTTCCTCCCACTGATTTCACCGCCGAACCGTTATAAACTGCAGCCGGCCAATAATGGTCCTCCTCACTTCTATTGTCCATCCCACACAGGAAGGTTCTGGTCAATTTCGTAATCTTCTACATTCACAACCCTCCACTCCATCACCTTAAGCTGCTTCTCTCCCTCTTCCCAGGATAATCCTAAGACGATGGAAAGGGCCTGACCATTCGCCATGGGAATCTGGATCTCTGCCTGTTTCCTTTCCCCATTCCAGGCATCTCCCAGAGTTTCCCGGAGAAAAGCATCCGGATTATCCGGATGTTTTTCCAATGCCTGAGAAAATGCTCGGTCTGCTTCCATCAGAAACTCTTCTCCTTTTCCATCTGCCCGATAATATTCCGCCACCGCCTGCTCATTTCGTTCAGCAAGATCCAAATCCTTTTTGGCGCTGGATAAGGACAGCAAAGCGAAGGTACCCAGGCAAAGCACAATAAAGATTAAAATCAGAGAGGAGCTCCCTAAATTAACGCTTCTTCTCCTATTCCTCATCCGGCGTCTCCCCCTCTCCCCGATAATCCTTCACCTGAAGTTTTTCCAGCAAGACCGGGGTTCCATCCGCTGTGTTAACGCTGCCCCTATATCCTTCTCCGCGCATCAGACGAATGTCCAAACAAAATAATCCTGTTGTCTCTTCCCGGCAGGAAAGTTCCGCCATATACCAAGCATCCGCCGCCTCTTTCTGATCATGATCCAGGTTCCAGTTCTGGTCAAAATAAAGCTCTCCTTCCCCGGAAATCTGCCCGTCCTTCCACATCTCTCCAAGGTTCTGGGCCGCCAGGACCGCCTGATTTTTTTCTCTGGCCATTCGGCTCAAAGAATCTGCCTGGACAAAGGCCCGGACACAGACTGCGGCGCACAAAAGAAAAAAACCGCAGACCATGATCATTTCCATGAGGAAAATTCCTGAACCGCTTTTCTTTGTATCTCTCATCCCTCTTCTCCTTTTTTCTCCGCAGCTTCCTGTCCTTCACTCTCATTTCCAGTTCTCCCGCAGCACCGCAAAGAAAGAGTAAGCTTTCCCCCGCCTTCTCCCTCTGTACAAATGGTAATCCGTCTTCCATCTGCGCTCTGTTCTGCCCAAAAACCATCGCATTCCAAAACAGGAAGTCCGTCTGAAAGTCCAAGGCCGTCTGCCGGATCAAAAAACAGTTCCCGGATGCTCCCCTCGTACCAGTAAATCCAGGAAACGTAATTTCCCCCATCTGCAGAGTATTGAAGCTCCAGTACGGGAACGCCTTCCATTCTTCTGACGCTCACCGCCCCCTCCAGATCTCCCTGGCGGATCTTATTGGCCACATACTGAAGAGCCACACTGCCAGTAAAATTTTCCTGAGAACGGCGGTTGATATTTTCATAGACCTTCCCGCCGATTAACACCGTAAACAAGGCGCACAGTACAAACCCAAGAAAAAGGAGCATGGTAAACAGAAGGTTCACAGATCCTGCCTGTTCCCTTCTGCTTCCCGCTCCTTTTCTTCTCCTGCTGCTATCTTTGTCCTTTTCCGTCATCTTCGGTCCCTTCCTGCTTCCATACAGCGCGTCATCACCGAGAAATAGGAATTACGGTAATCTCCGGCATTATATTCGAAGCAAAGCCCTCATAAAATACATTATATCTTTCCCGGTCAATCTGTACGCCGTAATTCTCTTCCAGATATTCCACACTGGGAGGATACCGTCCCTCGATGGCATAGCACTGCACTGATGCCCTGGCAATGGCCTCTCTCAGAGTCTTATGGCCTTCTGCTCCTGCCTTTCCGGAAAAAGATAAGGCGCCTGCTGCAAAGGCGCCCATTATCCCCAGAAAAAACACTGCCGACCCCAGAAATCCCACGCTCTTTGCTGTGTTTCTTTCTTTGCGTTGGACTCTCATCTCCAGCCTCCTTTATCCCATTGTTGACAGAATCCCTGCCAAGGGCAGCATTACCGACAACAGCACCAATCCCACTGCCACCGCCAAAACCGCAACCATAGTAGGTTCAAACCTGGAAATCACCTGATCAATGGCATCATCTGCCTGCTGTTCATAATCTCGGGAAATTTCTTCCATCATCTGATCTAAATGACCGCTCCTGCTTCCTGTGCGGATCATCTGTACATGAAATCCAGAAAAGAGGCCAGTAGATTTAAGCGCCTCATAATAACTCTTTCCCTCCTCCAGCATCTGAAGACACTTTCGGATTTTTTCCTCTACCACCGGATTCTCCGCCAATTCTTCGGCCAGAGAAAGTCCTTTTTCCAGTTCGAGACCGCTTCTAAGGGTTAAGGCCAAAACCGCAGTAAATCTCCGGTTGGCCGCCGCCAGCGCAATCCGGCTTCTTCTCTTTCCCCAAAGCAGTAATTTTTCCAAAAAAGGAAGCTTCTTTCCTTTTCGCATCATAATCCAAAAGGCAAAGCAAATTCCTGCCAGAACAACGCCCGCCGCCAGCGCTGCTCCGCTGAAGATTCCCCCAAAGCGAATTGCCGAAGACGCCGCCGGAGAAAGCTCCGCCCCTAATTGGGCATAAACCCCTTCAAAAACCGGCATCACCTTGGCAAATAGAACAAACAGCACTGCCAGAAGCATAAAGATCATAATGACAGGATAAGTCAAAGCATTTTTGGCGCTCTCCGCCAAACTATGCTCTTTTTCATAGTAATCAGAAAGGGCTCCCATCATTTCATCCATTGTTCCAGTACTTTGCCCCAGCCTTGCCATACGGACCACATAGGGCGGAAAAATACCGGCTCTCTCCAACGCCTGGTCAAAGGGATCACCAAGTTCCACATCTTCCGCCATCTGAAGCAGCATATCTTTCTCCCACTGGGCAGAGGCATCCTCCGCCATTATCCGCAGACCTTCATCTAAAGGCACCGCTGCGTCTAAAAGAAGAGAGATCTGCAGGCAAAACGCCGAAAGACCTTTCAGGCTGTATCCTTTCCGTTGATTGCTCATCACCCTTGTTTCGCCGGTGCTCCCGGCTCTCCTTCCCCTGATCTTGGCTGTGCGCCAACGCTAATACGTATATTTCGCCTGATAGGAACTATTTCCGCCTCCCAGCTCTCGGCCTCCGCTGGAGGCAAAGGTAGGATCCATCAGGCTCCAGTTTTTTCCATCAAAGAAGATAATATTGTCTATCCATCCCTGCTCTGGCAGGTATACGCTGATCCAGGCATGATAAAGCTGACCGGTATAGCCAATGACAAGCTTAGTTGGAATATCCTGAGCCCGCAGCATGGCCGTCATCAGAGAAGCATAATCAAAACAGATTCCCTTCTTCTCCGCCAGGGTTACATCTACGTTGGGAAGATAGCCGCTCTGCACCGTTTTTGCCTTTTCATAATCGTATGTCAAATTATCTACCACATAATGATAGATGCTCGTTACAATCTCCATAGGGTCTGCCGCTCCCTGGGACAGCTGGTCGCTTACTGCCACTGCATTGCTGCTCTGATTGAAATTCACGTACTGGTTAGGATAAAGAAAAGGCGTAAATTCATTGGCCAGAACCACCTCCAGCGTCTGACTGAAAGCCTGGGCATACTGATTTCCGGTAATATTTTCAAACACCTTCACCGAATAGCTGCCGTTTCCCTCTGTCAGCGGGAACACTTCATAAGACTCCCTGGCATTCAGATCATACGTATAGGTAGTTCCTTTGGTAATCTGCACCTTAATCTTTCCATTGTCTCCTGTATATTTAATCATCACATAACCCTGGTCTGCATTGGATGCGTCCAGGGTGACCTTGCTGTTTTTGTAGGCCGCCGTTCCCAATGCGACAGGCGTTCTCACCATAGCATAAGAAATGGCGGGCGGCCCTCCTATACTGACCATGACCGCCAGCATAAGAGCAGCTCCTGCCGCTTTCCGCTTGTTTTTCATGGTTCTCTCCTTTCTAGGTCTGCGCCATACCGCCATTCAACCAAGATCTTTCAGTTCCTTCTGCCTGCTCCTGCCTTCATTCTCTGGCGCACTACCTCATAGGCCAGCACTCCCGCCGCTACCGAGGCATTCAAGGAATCAATATCTCCTTTCATGGGAATGGAAGCCGTCATATCACAGGTCTCCTTCACCAACCGGCTTACCCCATTTCCTTCGTTGCCAATCACCAGACCGATGGGACCAGTCAAATCAAGATCGTACATCACCTGTCCATCCATATCTGCACAGGCAAACCATAATCCTTCCTTTTTCAGTTCCTCCATCACCGTCTTAATATTATTTACCTTGGCCACCGGAGTGTGGTAAATCGCTCCCGCTGAAGCTTTAGCCACCACTGCCGTCAGGCCGGCCGCCCGCCGCTTTGGAATAATCACTCCATGGGCTCCCGCCAGGTTAGCCGTTCGGATGATCGCGCCAAGATTATGGGGATCTTCAATGCCGTCCAGCAAAAATATAAAGGGCGGCTCGCCTTTCTCTCTGGCAGCTTCCAGAATATCTTCTACCTGGGCATAATGATAAACCGCCCCCTGAGCAATCACGCCCTGGTGCTTTCCCGTTCTGGACATCTGATCCAGACGTTCCTTGGGCACATAAGTAATGATGGTGTCCTGCTTCCTGGCTTCCCGGGCAATGGTCTGAACCGGGCCGTCATGGCAGCCGTCCTGAATAAACACCTTATCAATGGTTTTCCCGGAGCGAAAGGCCTCCAGCACCGCATTTCTTCCCTCAATGGTCAATTCTTCATATCTCATGGTCCTGGTCTCCTGTTCCTTCTTTTTCATTATTTCCGCCGATTTCTCCAGCCGCCGCAAATCCTTTGCTGACCAAAAACGTCAGCCTCTCATACTGTCTGGTTAAAAACAGCCAGCCGATGAGCGCTTCAAAGCCGGTGGCCCTGCGGTAATCCACAATTGATGCATTTTTCGCAGAAGTGGCAGAATGGGCGTTTCTTCCCCGCTTAAATACTGCTGTTTCTTCAGGCGTAAGCTCCTTTTCCAGCACATGGATCATCTCTGCCTGCCCCTTGGCGCAAACCAGCTGTGAACTGTGTCTGTGAAGCTTGCTGACCTGGGTATTTCCCCGGTTAATCACCTGAATCCGCACCATCACCTCATACACAGCATCGCCGATATAGGCCAAAACCAAAGGAGAGTAGGAGGAAGGATCCGCCTCCTTAAGTCCCATGGTCTCTCGGTAAAAGTTCAGAAATTCCTCTATGCTCTTTTCCATTTTACTCCTTCACGGGTATCTTCCAGTACGATTCCCATCTCCAGCAGTTTATTTCGAATCTCATCCGCCAGGGCAAAATTTTTCGCTTTTCTTGCCGCCTGGCGCTCCTGGATCATCTTCTCAATCTCCTCATCCAGAACTTGTTCTTTTCTCTCCGTAAGAATTCCCAGAACCTGGCACAATTCTTCTACTCTGTCCATCAAAAGCTTTACATAGCCATGGCTGCTGCTCTCTAATGCAGTAGAATTTGCCAGCTTCACAATTTCAAACAGGGCGGAAATAGCGTCCGCCGTATTAAAATCATCATCCATCGCCCCTTCATACTTTTCTGTAAGGGCCTGAAGCTGCTGTGCCAATTCCGTTTCTTCTTTCGATAACGCTTCTCCCGCCGTCTTTTTTTCCAGCTCTCTCAGCCGCTGAGCCGCCGTTAAAATCCTCTCTAAGCCGTTTTTGGAAGCTTCCATCAACTCTGCGCTGAAATTCAGCGGACTTCTGTAATGGGCGCTGAGCATAAAGAAACGAAGCACCTGCAGATCATACTTTTCACTGATTTCCCGGACAGTAAAGAAATTTCCCAGAGATTTAGACATCTTCCGGTTGTCAATATTTAAAAAGGCATTATGCATCCAATAAGTGGCAAAAGGCTTTTCATTGGCAGACTCACTCTGGGCAATCTCATTCTCGTGATGAGGGAAGATCAAATCCTCTCCTCCTGCATGAATATCAATCTGATCTCCAAGGTATTTTTTCGCCATCACGGAGCACTCAATATGCCAGCCGGGGCGGCCATTGCACCAGGGAGACTCCCAGAAAGGTTCTCCTTCCTTCTTAGGCTTCCACAATACGAAATCATTGGGATCTTCTTTTCCTTCTTCTCCCGTTACCTTGATCTCCCGGAAGCCAGACTGGAGATCCTCAAGATTCTTGTGGGAAAGCTTTCCATAATCCTTAAAGGATTTTACCCGGAAATAAACGGTGCCGTCCTCCGCCACATAAGCATGGCCCTTGTCAATCAGCGTCTGGATCATCTCCAGCATGCCGCAGATCTCCTCTGTTGCCAAAGGATGACGGGTGGCAGGAAGTACATTCATTCCTTCCATATCCTTTTTGCATTCGGCAATATAACGTTTGGAAATGGTATCTGCATCCACGCCCTCTTCAATGGCTTTCTTAATGATCTTGTCATCTACGTCAGTAAAGTTGGATACATAATCCACCTGATATCCTTTGTACTCAAAATACCGGCGCACCGTATCAAACACGATCATAGGCCGGGCATTTCCGATATGAATAAAATTATATACCGTAGGGCCGCACACATACATCTTTACCTTGCCCGGCTCTAAGGGGACAAACTCCTCTTTTCTTCTTGTAAGGGTGTTGTAAATTTTCATGTTCTCCTCCAGGGCGGGTTCTCCGCCCGTTTCCTTTCTGGACCTGCCAGATCAGCAGCCGCCTTACTGATTCTTCCAGCAGCCTCCGCATCCGCCGCAGCCCTTTCCAGCCGCCGCAGGTTCCTCTATTTCATCGGGGCCGGCATAAACCGCCCCTGCTTCATCCTCTGCATCATCATAACAATAATTAGCTACCTCTGTCAATAAGGTGATAGCCTGGGAAGATATTCCAGCGCCGCTTCCTGTAAATCCCAGCCCCTCCTCTGTGGTCGCCTTAACACTTACCTGGCTTGGCTTGATTTTTAACGCGCGGGCGATGTTCTCCGCCATCTGCTTACGATATGGAGCCAGCTTCGGCCTCTGGGCAATAATCGTAGCGTCAATATTCTCGATGACATAATGACTGGCGTCCAGAAGCTCTCCTACTTTTTCCAGAAGAGCAATACTGGAAATTCCTTTATAAGCCGGATCTGTATCAGGGAAATGCTGTCCGATATCCCCAAGAGCCGCAGCCCCCAGCAGCGCGTCCATCACCGCATGAACCAGCACGTCCGCATCAGAATGTCCGTCCAATCCTTTCTCATAAGGGATCTCCACTCCTCCCAGAATCAGCTTCCTGCCTTCTGTCAGTCTGTGTACATCATATCCTTGTCCTATTCTCATGAGCTATTGTCTCCTTTTGTCTTATTCTCAAACGATCATTCGGATCTGCCGTCCGATGCATTCCACCTGAATTTCATTCCATTCCCCGCAAACTTCTCCGTCCGCATGAACCAGAGCCGGATTTTCCAAATGAAAAACTGCCTCCCGGCATTCGTAAGTGCGGATGCCTTTTCCCTTTCCTCGTTTTTTTCTGCTGAGAAAAGCCAAGGCAAGAGTTTTGAAAAGACGTATCCGGCTTGCATGGCTGACCACACATACATTCAGCATCCCGTCGCTTCCGTCCGCGCAGGGAGCCAGCCGAAAACCGCCTCCCTCAAAGGGGTGAATATGTGCCGACATAAAATAAATGTAATTAAACTCAATTTTCTTTACTCCATCCAGAACAACATATCCCCGCATCCCTTTAGTCTTTTTCAGCAGCTTTATGCCCATCAGTCCATAAACCAGCCTGCTCTGCTTCAAATGATCGAAAAGTCGGCGCTTCCCCCGATTTCCAGCTTCCTGGCAAACCTCTGCGTCCATCCCGATTCCTGCGCTCACTGCAAACCGGCGGTGTTCTCCCTGCCTGCCCATGGTAAGAACCCCATAATCCAGGAGCTTATACTGACGGGAAGCCAAAATTCGGCGCAGACATTTTCCTGGTCTTCCAGAAAAGCCTAAACTTCTTGCCAAATCATTTCCTGAACCTGCTGGAATATAGCCAACTGTAATCATGGGGCTGAAATTCAGGCCGTCCAGCACCTCATTCATGGTTCCGTCTCCGCCTACCGCAACAATCACCCTGGGCTCCTGACAGCACTGGGTCAGCATCTGGGCAAACCGCCTGGCGTCTCCCTTCTTCTCTGTCTGATAACTCTCATACAGAACTGACTCTCTTTTCAGAATCCGCTCTACCGCCTCCCATACTCTTTTCCCTTTCCCTGACCGACAATGAGGATTAACGATAAAACAATACATGAAAAGCTTCCTCCATCTTTTTGCGCGGGCAGCGGTTTTTGCTGTCTCTCTCCGGCCATCCCTGCAGACATAGGCCTTCTCCCGCTTCATTGCTGCGCCTGATGTTAAGTATATCATAAATACCGGAAAAAGTGACCGTTTTCCCCTGATATTTTTCCCATCTTTC
Organism: Candidatus Cottocaccamicrobium excrementipullorum; assembly: GCA_018713255.1. Taxonomy (GTDB): domain Bacteria; phylum Bacillota; class Clostridia; order Lachnospirales; family Lachnospiraceae; genus Caccovicinus; species Caccovicinus excrementipullorum. Next base: position 37,958 of record DVFL01000039.1, read on the forward strand.
CGAAAAAGCATTAATAAGGTCGTATCCTATGGAGAATATACGCCTTAAAGATGCGGGTTAAACGGGCAAAAAAAATTTTCAAAAAAAATTGACAAAAAAGTGTTGACAATTAACACAATAAGAGGTATACTAACGGAGCAGTCGCGATGAGGCATCTGATTCAGATGAAGAGCGCTGAAGATTATGGGGTCTTAGCTCAGCTGGGAGAGCATCTGCCTTACAAGCAGAGGGTCATAGGTTCGAGCCCTATAGGCCCCATAACACCTGGCGGAATAGCTCAGCTGGCTAGAGCACGCGGTTCATACCCGCGGTGTCGTTGGTTCAAGTCCAATTTCCGCTACGAAAGCTGTCGGATTTCCGGCAGCTTTTTTTCTGTATTCCCATCAGTTTCAGCACAGCGAGAAAAAACGCTGCAGAAACAGCGCTCTAGATGTTCACTGTTTCTGCAGCGTTCTTATTATCCAAGAACTTTCTCTCTCACTTTCTTTTCTGCTCTCAAATCACTATATCCATAAACTACGCTATAAAGGGCATAAGCCATAATCGCCGCTCCCACTCCGTCAATTACAGAATGCTGCTTTAAAAATACCGTTGCTAAGCAGATCAGCAGCGTGAGAACAAAAGCGCCTCCCTGTATCCATCTGTACTGTCTGAGTTTCTGACTTTTCCGAATTGCAATATAGGTACAAATTGAATTGTACACATGAATGCTGGGAAACACATTCGTACAGGTATCCGTCTCATAAAGCTTCACCACCATAGCGGTAAAAATATTTTTATTCGGATCAAGCTGAGGCCGAAAAGCCGTTCCATTATGGAAAAAGGTGCAGATAATTAAACTGATGGTCATTCCCGTAAACAAGTAAATGCACAGCCGGTAATACTCTTCCTTGCTGGTGAAGAAAAAGTAAATCACCGCCGCCGCCACATAGGCGAACCATAAAAAATAAGGAATGACAAAGTATTCATTAAAAGGAATATAGTCATCCAATGCAACGTGCACAATATGATAATGGCTTTTTACTGTCTTTTCCAGATAGCAAAACCAGGGAAGATAAATAAACCCATAGGCTAAAATCCAGATATGCCTATACTTCTTAACGAATTCCTTCATCTCAACCACCTTGCCCGCCTGGGGAACCCTTAACTGCAGCCGCAGAAGAGGAAGGAGTTTCCTCTCCTGCCGGCTAGATTATCATTGTCAGAAACGGATTATAGCACACTTAAGTTTCACATACAAGGCTATTTATAAATTGTTAAGAAAGGGTTAAGTATCTGCTGCCAAGGGAAACCTTTCCTTCTATTCGATGGTGGTTCCGGCCTTTCCGGAAATACTCTCTTTGGCCTTAGCCAAAGAAGTGATAATGGCTTTTCTGCCCTTGCCGTTCTCCACAAAATCTACAGAAGCGGTAATTTTCGGCAGCATAGAAGCAAATTCGAAATGACCTTTGTTGGAAAACTCTTTAGCTTCTTCCACGGTCATATGAGAAATAGGCTTCTGTTCCGGCGTTCCGTAATTTAATGTAACGTTATCCACGCTGGTAAGAATCATCAGCACATCGGCATCCAGCTCTTTAGCCAGAAGGCCGCTGGACAAATCCTTCTCTACAATGGCGCTGGCGCCCTTTAAATAATATCCCTGCTCCATCACTGGAATTCCGCCTCCGCCGCAGGCAATCACCAGCTGATCCGCATCCATAAGCGCTTTAATCGAATCAATCTCCACAATCGCCACCGGCTTAGGAGAAGCCACAATACGGCGGAATCCTTTTCCCGGCTCTTCCACAACATAATTGCCTTTAGCTTCCTCTTCTGCCGCTTCCTCTGCCGTCATATAGCGGCCAATTCGTTTTACCGGGGTATAGAAAGCCTCATCGTAGGTGTCCACCGTAACCTGAGTCAGGATGGTGCATACCGGCTTATAAATTCCTCTCTTCACCAGTTCAGCCCGAAGACCGTTCTGCAGATCATAGCCGATATATCCCTGGCTCATGGCGGAGCAGACAGACATGGGGGCCATGCTGTAGCCGTCATGCTGCTTTCCAAATTCATTCATTGCCGTATGAATCATGCCTACCTGAGGAGCATTGCTGTGGACAATAGCCACCTGCCAGCCCTCCTGAATAAAATCAGCGATTACCTTTGAGGTTTTTTCCACTGCTGCTTTTTGTTCCGGGAGATTCGTTCCCAGCGCATTATGTCCAAGGGCCATTACGATTCTTTTTTTTGCCATAATTATTCCTCTCGCTTTCCAGATCTGTCTTTCTATTTTCTCTTGAAAAATGGAAAAATAGTTACAAATATTATAACTTTTACAGGCAAAAAATGCAACAATTATTGCGGTTTCCCTTTACTTTCCCCTAAAATGCCTATGGAAAAATGCCCCGGGCCATGATATGATAAGGAAAGAGCTTTGAACTACTGAAAAGGGGGACCAATCTCGTGAAATTACTAACTGTAGCGATTCCCTGCTACAACTCTGAAGCGTATATGCGCCACTGTATTAAAACTCTTTTGTCCGGAGGTCCGGAGGTTGAGATCATTATTGTAGACGACGGGTCCACGAAGGACCGGACGCCGCAGATTGCAGATGAATACGCGGCGGCCTATCCCGACATCTGCCGGGCTATCCATCAAGAAAACGGCGGTCACGGAGAAGCGGTCAACACCGGCCTTAAGAATGCCTCCGGCATCTTTTTTAAAGTGGTAGACAGCGATGACTGGGTAAATGAAGAAGCCTTCCAGCAGATCCTTGCCGTGCTGCGCCAGTACGCCCAGCCCGATTCGGAAGAAAATGCCCTGGATATGCTGGTCAGCAATTTTGTCTATGAAAAGCAGGGAGCAAAACGAAAGAAGGTAATGAATTACCGCACCGCCTTCCCGAAAGATCAGCTTTTTGACTGGAACGATGTACGGTTTTTTATGAAGGGGCAATATATTCTGATGCATTCGGTGATTTACCGCACCAGCATGCTGAGAGAATGCGGCCTTCAGCTTCCTAAACATACCTTTTATGTGGACAACATTTTCGTATATCAGCCTCTTCCCCACGTAAGGAAAATGTACTATCTGGACGTCAATTTCTACCGGTATTTTATTGGCCGGGAGGATCAGTCCGTAAACGAAAAAGTCATGATCGGCCGCATCGACCAGCAGCTGCTGGTTACCCGGCTGATGCTGAATTGTTATGATGTTATGAAAATACAGCCGAGAAAGCTTCGCCGGTACATGATGTCCTACCTGGAAATCATGATGACGATCTCCTCTATGCTGGCTATACAATCAGAAACACCGGAAAATCTGAAAAAGAAAAAGGATCTGTGGCAGTACCTGCGCCGCACCAATTTCCCCCTGTTTATGCGTCTTCGGTGGGGATTCCTGGGCCAGGGAGTTAATCTTCCCGGAAAAGGCGGCCGAAAAATTTTCAGCGTCTGCTACAAAATCACCAGAAAATTCTATGGATTCAACTGATGCTTCCAAATGCTTCGCCGCAGAAAACAACGGCAGCAGCAAAATTTCACCCTAGGAGGGCCCTGTGACTTCTATAAGCCGCAGGGCCCTTCCTGCTGTCTGTCCATGTCAGCCATCCCCCCAGCCCCTGCCGGCAGACAAAAAAAGAGAAAGACAGCCGCTCACAGCCATCTTTCTCCTGTTTTATGTTTGAATAAAACTTTATCCAGCATTAAATTTTGGCAATATCAATCAGCGTCAGCTGCTTAGCCTTGTTTTCCATACTGGTTACCAGCGCTCCCGCCGTATCCAGAGAGGTAAGCACATTTACCCCGGTCTCAATGGCGTTCCGCCGGATAATAAAGCCGTCATGGCTTCTCTCCGCTCCCTGATGAGGAATATCAATGATCACGTCAATCTCATGTCCCAATACCAGATCCAGAATGTTAGGAGATTCCTGCTCAATCTTTCGAACGGCAATGGCTTTTACTCCTGCATCGTTTAACGCCTTGGCCGTTCCTCTGGTTGCGAAAATCCGATAACCAAGAGCGGCGAACCGTTTGGCAATGGGGATTACCTCCTCTTTGTCCTGATCCCGTACGGTAATGATCATATTCTTATATTTAGGCAGCTTGATTCCTGCTCCCTGGAAAGCCTTATACAACGCTTCATTGAAGGTTTTGGCAATTCCAAGGCACTCGCCGGTGGACTTCATCTCCGGTCCCAGGTTAACGTCCGCTCCGCGGATCTTCTCAAAGGAGAATACCGGCATCTTAATTGCGTAGTAATCAGCCTTTGGCTGCAGTCCCGGCGTATATCCCAGTTCCCGGATAGTATGACCGCAGATAATCTGAGTCGCCAGCGGCACAATGGGAATTCCCGTTACCTTGCTGATATAAGGCACTGTACGAGAAGAACGAGGATTTACCTCGATAATGTATACATCATCGCCGTCCACAATGAACTGAATATTGATCATGCCTTTTACATGGAGAGCTGTGGCAAGCTTTTTCGTATAGTCCACAATCGTCTCCACATTTTTCTCAGTAATATTGTAAGCCGGATAAACGGAAATGGAGTCTCCGGAATGAACGCCGGTTCTCTCAATATGCTCCATGATACCGGGAATCAGAATATCCTGGCCATCACAGATCGCATCTACCTCCAGCTCCTTGCCCATGATGTATTTATCCACCAGAATCGGATGCTCCTGAGCAATCTGGTTAATGATGCCGATAAACTCGTCAATATCCTGATCATTAATGGCAATCTGCATTCCCTGTCCGCCGAGAACGTAAGAAGGCCGAACCAGAACCGGATAGCCCAGACGATGAGCCGCCGCCTTAGCTTCCTCTGCAGTAAATACGGTTTCTCCTGCCGGTCTGGGGATCTGGCATTTCTCCAGAATCTCATCAAACCGCTCTCTGTCCTCCGCCGCATCTACATCTTCCGCCGCTGTTCCCAGAATCGGCACGCCCATTTTAATCAGGGCCTCCGTCAGCTTAATCGCCGTCTGTCCGCCGAACTGCACCACTGCGCCATCTGGCTTTTCTACATCTACGATACTTTCCACATCTTCAGGCGTTAAAGGCTCAAAATACAGCTTATCTGCAATATCAAAATCCGTACTTACCGTTTCGGGGTTGTTGTTTACAATAATGGTCTCATATCCCTCGCGGCTGAAGGCCCAGGTACTGTGCACAGAGCAGAAATCAAACTCGATTCCCTGGCCAATCCGAATGGGGCCGGAACCAAGAACCAGCACTTTCTTCCGGTCATGGGAAGCTGCCGCCTCATTCTCTCCGTCAAAAATCGAATAGTAATAGGGTGTTTCCGCAGCAAATTCCGCAGCGCAGGTATCTACCATCTTATACGCCGCCCGAATTCCCCTCTCATAGCGGAGAGCCTTCACCTGATCCTGAGGAATTCCTGTCAGTCTGGAAATTACATTATCCGGGAATTCAATACGCTTTGCTTCCCGCAGAAGATCTTCTGAAAGGGCTTCTGGGGCCGGAGTTCCAGCCTTCACTGCTTCTCCCGCTGCTTTCAGCGCATTTTCCATCTCCACAATAACCGCCAGCTTATCAATGAACCAAATATCAATCTTCGTGATATCATGAATTCTTTCGTAGGAAACGCCGCGGCGCAGAGCCTCTGCAATCACCCAAATCCGTCTGTCATCTACCCGATGCAGCATTTCATCCAGCTGATCATCAGTAAGGTGCGTAAAATCATAGCTCATCAGACAGTCTACGTGCTGCTCCAGAGAGCGAATGGCCTTCATCAGTGCGCCCTCGAAATTCGTACAAATACTCATTACCTCGCCAGTGGCCTTCATCTGGGTTCCCAGAGTACGCTTGGCGCTGATAAATTTGTCAAAGGGAAGCCTTGGCATCTTTACCACACAGTAATCCAGCATAGGCTCAAAGCTGGCATACGTCTTTTTCGTTACTGCATTCTTAATCTCATCCAGGGTATAGCCCAGAGCAATCTTTGCCGCCACCTTAGCAATGGGATAGCCCGTAGCCTTAGAGGCTAATGCAGAAGAACGGCTTACTCTCGGATTTACCTCAATTACGCAGTACTCAAAGCTGGTGGGATGAAGCGCGTACTGAACGTTGCAGCCGCCGGTAATGCCCAGCTCCGTAATAATATTCAGCGCAGAAGTACGCAGCATCTGGTACTCCTTATCCCCCAGGGTCTGAGAGGGAGCTACTACAATAGAATCGCCGGTGTGCACGCCCACGGGATCAATGTTCTCCATGTTGCAGACAGTAATCACATTTCCTGCGCTGTCCCGCATCACCTCATATTCAATTTCCTTCCATCCGGCAATGCAGCGTTCTACCAGAACCTGTCCTACCCGGGATAACCGAAGTCCGTTTCCAAGGATCTCCACCAGCTCTTCTTCATTATGGGCAATTCCGCCGCCGCTGCCGCCTAAGGTATACGCCGGACGGAGAACCACCGGATAACCAATGGTATTGGTAAAGGCAATACCGTCCTGGATGTTTTCCACCACCTTGGACGGAGCTACCGGTTCTCCAATTTTTTCCATGGTTTCCTTAAACTCTAAACGGTCTTCCGCCTTCTTGATGGTCTGAGCCGTGGTACCAATCAGACGTACATTATTTGCCTTTAAGAATCCTGCCTCTTCCAGCTCCATGGCCAGATTCAAGCCAGCCTGTCCTCCCAGGGTGGGAAGAACGCTGTCCGGCTTTTCTTTTAAGATCAGCTGCTCCACCACCTCAGTGGTAAGAGGCTCAATATAAACCCGGTCTGCAATATCCTTGTCTGTCATAATGGTAGCCGGGTTTGAATTTAACAGAACTACTTCAATGCCTTCCTCTTTCAGAGAACGGCAGGCCTGAGTTCCTGCATAGTCGAATTCTGCTGCCTGGCCGATAATAATCGGGCCGGAGCCAATTACCAGTACTTTCTTAATATCCGGATTCTTTGGCATCAGCGGTTCACCTCCATCATCTTAATAAAGCGATCAAACAGGTAACTGGAATCCTGGGGACCAGGGCAGGCCTCAGGATGGTACTGCACCGTGAAAATATTTTTCCCTACGTACTTAAGTCCTTCATTGGTTCCGTCATTTACATTGACAAAAGCCTGCTGGGCCACCTTGGGATCTAAGGTGTCTGCATCTACTGCATAGCCATGATTCTGAGAGGAAATATAAACTCTTCCGGTCTCCAGGTCCTTTACCGGATGATTCCCTCCGCGATGACCATATTTCAGCTTGTAGGTAGAAGCGCCGGTGGCAAGAGCCATCAGCTGATGACCAAGACAAATGGCGAAAATCGGTACGTTAGAATCATATAACTTTTTGATCTCCTGAATAATTTCCACGTTCTCCGCCGGATCCCCCGGTCCGTTGCTTAACATAATTCCGTCAGGATTTGAGGCAAGAATCTCCTCTGCTGTTGTATGCGCCGGATAAACGGTTACCTGACATCCGCGTTCATTCAACGAACGGGCAATATTTTTCTTTGCGCCCAGATCCAAAAGAGCTACCTTCTTTCCCTCTCCGGGAAGAACATACTTCTCTTTCGTCGTCGTCGCATTTACCACTCCGGTCACCCGATATTCCTTCATTCTGGCTATGGGCTCAGAAAGATCATCGTAAACCTTAGTAGTGATCATGCCGTTCATCGTTCCTTTTTCCCGCAGAATCTTGGTGAGGGCTCTGGTATCAATACCGCAGATACCAGGGATATCGTTCTCTTCTAAGAAGTGCTGGATAGTATCCTCGCTGCGGAAATTGCTGGGAATCCGGGACAACTCCCGAACAATATAGCCGTCAGGCCATGGTTTTAAGGATTCCATGTCTTCTCGACAGATGCCGTAATTTCCAATCAGCGGGTAGGTCATCACAACTGCCTGTCCGGCGTAAGATGGGTCCGTGAGGACTTCCAGATAACCGGTCATGGACGTATTAAACACAATCTCGCTGATCACTTCCCGGCTGGAGCCTATGCTTACCCCAGTAAATACGGTTCCATCTTCCAGTATAAGGTATGCTTTCATATGGGTACCTATCCTTTCTTCTTAATGTGATTCGGTTGCTTTGGCTGATTCCAGGACGACGCCGCTGCGGCCTTTTCCGGAATAAGCCCAAATTGAAAAGATTATATATTATTTTCCTACATTTTTCAACATATTTCTCACAGAAATTTTTTCATTAGCCTAAATTTTTATTTTCTTCCTGCTTTTCTTCCTTCTCCTGGTTCTCTCTGCCGCCTCTCTCCTGCCTGTTTTCTTTAAAAATTCCAGGAGATTCAGGCACATTTTTCCATCCCCTCCGCTTATATTATAGTAATCACAAAAACAGGAGAATCCCATGAACCCACAGCTTCATGCCATGGAAACTCCCGCTGCCCTTTTTTCCCCAGGAACAGGACAGAACCGCGGACTGCTTCAGGTTCAGGTAGTTTCCATTCAGAACAATTTCCCCATTTCCGGCGCCACTGTCACCATTTCATCCCAGGAAGGAGAACCCCAGGTTTTCGAACAGCTTACCACCAACAGCGCCGGTCAAACCCAGGAAGTATCTCTTCCTGCCCCGCCGGAAAGCATCAGTCTTAATGCAGAAGCAGCCACCACCCAAAGACCTTATTCCGAATATGATCTTTTAATTGAAGCTCCAGGCTTTCTTCCCCTGGCCATTCAGGGCACAGAAATTCTGTCTGGCTCCACAGCCATTCAGTCTGCAGCCATGACTCCTTTAGATACCACCCGTCCTCCTGAGGATCCCATTAATATCCCGGACCACACACTTTACGGCGTTTACCCTCCCAAGATCGCCGAAGCAGAAATTCAGCCGGTAGCAGAAAGCGGCGAAATCGTCCTAAGCAGAGTAGTCGTTCCCGAAACCATCGTCGTTCACGACGGCGTTCCCTCTGACCGCTCCGCCCCCGACTACTATGTGCCGTATCGAGATTACATTAAAAACGTGGCTTCCAGCGAAATATATTCTACCTGGCCTGAATCCACCATTGTGGCCAATGTGCTGGCCATTATGTCCTTTACGCTGAACAGGGTTTACACGGAGTTTTACCGGAACCAGGGCTACGACTTTACCATTACTTCCTCCACCGCCTTTGATCATAAATGGATTTATGGACGGAACATTTTCCAGAGCATCAGCCTGGTAGTGGACGAAATCTTCGACAACTATCTTTCCCGCCCCGGAGTGCGCCAGCCTATCCTTACTCAGTACTGCGATGGGAAACGGGTCAGTTGTCCGGATTGGATGACCCAATGGGGGTCCTGCACGCTGGGAGAACAGGGCTACAGCGCTATCCAGATTCTTCGCCATTTTTACGGTGACTCCATTTACATCAATACCGCCGAACAAATCGAGGGGATTCCAGCTTCCTGGCCAGGCTATGATCTTTCCCTGGGAGCTACCGGTCAGAAAGTTCGGCAGGTGCAGGAGCAGCTGGATTCCATTGCCTCCATCTACTCATCCATTCCCCGGATTTCTGCAGATGGAATTTTTGGTCCGGCTACCCAGGAAGCGGTAATGACGTTTCAGTCCGTCTTCGGCCTTCCCCAGACTGGCGTGATCGATTTTCGCACCTGGTATAAGATTTCCCATATTTACGTGAGTGTTACACGAATTGCGGAATTAGTTTAAGCGCCAAGGGCAGAAATCAGTCTTGCCCTCTTATTTCTGCAGCATGAAAAAACTGCTGCAGTTTCTCCTTTCTTGAGATTCTGCAGCAGTATGATTTTAGCTGATTTGCCGTTATTCTGATTACGCAGCTTTATTTTCGCGGATCAGACGACGAACTTCTTTTTTCAGCTGATTTTCCAGCGTCCATTTCTGGAAGCGGTATCCTCCGATCGACCATATCACTTCATAGCAGCTTTTCATGAACTGGTTCATCATAGTCATCACCCCGTCTTTCAACAAACATTGTCTGGAAAAGGGAAAATGCCCTTTTCTGGTTCCATGTGACTATGATACCACAATTTTCCTGTTGATTTATTAAGAAAACCTGACAGTTTTTCGTCGATTTTTATGATCTTTTTTAAAATTGCTTTTCTCAGAATCCCTAAGCCATATAGTCGCTGCAGCAAATTGCACCGTATGGACGGATGGTCATCCGATAGGCGCATCCTTTTCCCATGGCCTTTTCAATATAAGCAATATATTCCTCTGTTAAATCATTAGGAAGCATGGCCATAATAACTCCCGCAAATCCGCCGCCGTGAACCCGGCAGGCGCCTCTCTTCTTTTCTGCCAAAAACAGCTCGGTAAGGGCCAGGGCAATGGTAATTCCCTGCTCCTGACAGGCCGCGTTGGTGTAGCAGTTCTGCAGCCATTTCCAGGAAGAATTGCCGGAAGCCGTAATCCCTGCCAGGAAATCCTGGAATCGGTTTTCCTTCAGAGCCGCCACCATAGAATCTACCCTCTTATTCTCCTCAAAGAAATGCAGGGCACGGAGAACAGAACGATCTCCTGCTTTCTCCCGCAGCATTGGAATCTGATCAATCACCTCTTCCTCCGTCACGTCAGCCAGAACTTCCTTTCCAAAGCAGGCCGCAACAGCTTTCATCTCGCTGGGAACAGCAGAATAATCTTCGCTTAAATCGGCATGTCCTTTTCCCGTCTGAACAATAATCAGACTGTGGCCAACAGCGCCAAAATCAAAATCTATCTTTTCTACTGCCGGCTTCTCCGGATTTTTAAAATCAATGGTAATCAAACCGCCTACTGCGCAGGCCATCTGGTCCAGAAGCCCGGAAGCTTTGTTCCAATAATGATTTTCGGCATATTTTCCCACATGGGCATAAGCCACTGTATCCAGTTTTCCCTGGTTGAACAAGGTGTTGAGCATCGCGCAAAGGAGCATCTCGTAAGAAGCCGAGGAACTGACTCCTGCTGCGCTGATCACATTGCTCGTCAGGTAAGCGTCGAAACCGCCCACTTCATATCCAGCTTCCATAAAGCCCTTCAAAATTCCTCTGGTCAAATCAATGGTTCCTGCCATCTTAGGACTTGGAGATAACTCATCCAGATCAATGGTAAAATCCTGATGATATGTTTCGCTGATGATTCTCACTTTCCTGGAATGATTTCTGGCCGCCGCCCCTACACAGTCTAAATTAATGCTTCCTGCCAAAACCTTTCCGTGATTATGGTCCGTATGATTTCCGCTGATTTCCGTTCGTCCTGGAGAAGAAAAAAGGAGAATGTCCCGATCTCCAAATGTCTTTTCAAATCCTTTTACTACAGCTTCATACCTGGCCTTATTTTCCTCTTCCCGTCCTGCCCCATAGAGCTTTCCCATCAGCGCCTGACTGGCCTGACTGTTTAAAAGGGTCAATGTTTCCTGAATGTTCATCCGTCCTCGCTCCTTATCCCCAAAATTTCCCGGCACCGCCGGAACTATCACCATCAGTATAACAAATTTCCCCATGGGCAACAATAGATTATTGTATAAAAAAGATTCATTTTTGTTCTCCCTTCCCTTTACCTTCTGACTTTTTTCCGATATAGTAAATCTGCATGCTTCGGCATGAAAAGACATTAACAGCCAGAGAACAGGAGGAAATTACCATGAAGGAAATCCCGCTAAGCTGGGGAGAACTGCCCTATCATTCCTTAAGCGCTTATCTCAAAAGCCAGTTTGGGCGAAAGCTTTATAAACTCTCTCTGGACGGCGGCATGACCTGTCCAAACCGGGACGGTACCCTGGGAACCGGCGGGTGCATTTTCTGCAGTCAAGGCGGTTCTGGGGATTTTGCTCAGAAAAGAGGAAACCTTCCCCATGTAAACGATCAGATTATAGCCGCAAGAAAACAGGTGGAGAAAAAATCCCCCGATGGCCCTTATATTGCTTATTTCCAGTCCTTCACCAATACTTATGCCCCTGTAGACCAGCTTGATCAGCTGTTCTCCCAGACCATCCGCTATCCCCAGGTTGCCGTTCTTTCAATCGGTACCCGGCCAGACTGCCTGGAAACAGAAAAAATCCGCCTTCTGGCGGATCTTAATCGAAAAAAACCGGTATGGGTGGAATTAGGGCTTCAAACAATTCATCCTGCTTCCGCCAGATTTATCCGAAGAGGCTACCCCTTATCCTGCTTTGCAGAAACTGCCAGGCGGCTAAAGGAAGCCGGACTTACTGTGATCGTTCATTTAATCCTGGGACTTCCTGGCGAAACCAAGGAAGATATGCTCCAATCCGTGGATTACCTGGCCCATTTTACGCCTGCTCTTGACGGAATCAAACTCCAGCTTCTCCATGTCCTGGAAGGAACAGACCTTGCCGCCTTCTACCGGCAGACCAATTTCCGTCTTTTTACCCTGGACGAATATGCAGATTTAATTGTAACCTGTATAGAACACCTTCCTCCCGACATGGTCATTCACCGCATCACCGGAGATGGTCCCAAATCTCTTCTTTTAGCGCCTTCCTGGAGCGCCAATAAACGCCTGGTCTTAAACAGAATCCAGCAGCGCTTCCGTGAGAGAAACACTTGGCAGGGAAGAAAATATGCAGAAAACTTAACGGTTCATCTGGAGTCTCGGAATAAATAATTTGTTTTTTCCCTTCATTTATGCTATTCTTATCATAAACAATATTCGTGAGGAGAGATGACTTTGAAAATTCAAGAATCTGCAGAAAACTATCTGGAAACAATCCTTATGATCAGCGAATGTAAACCTCAGGTTCGCTCCATTGATATTGTAAATGAACTGGAATTTTCCAAGCCCAGCGTCAGCATTGCCATGAAAAATCTCCGAGAAAACGGATATATTCTCATGGACAAGGAAGGGCATATTACCCTTACTGACGCCGGAAGAAAAATCGCAGAAACCATGTATGAACGCCATAAGCTTCTGTCAAAATGGCTCATCCGGCTGGGCGTGAACGAACACACTGCAGTAGAGGATGCCTGCCGCATGGAACATGTGATCAGCGCTGAAAGTTTTGAAGCAATCAAGCGCCACGCCAACCAGTACGCCTCCTCTTCCCAGGACGGCTCGGGCGCCAGTGCACAGGAATCTTCTCAAGAAGGCTGAGATCAGCCTTCTTCTCTTATCCCCGGAAAGCAGATTCGGCAGAAAGCGTTTTTTCAGCAAAAAGCCGTTCTACCCATATCCGGTATTCTTCTATGCTCTGTGCTTTTCTGATCTTTTTGCCGTACTTTTCTCCATCAGCAAAAAGAAAAATCAGATAAGCCCAGAGCTCTTTCAATTTAAACAGCACATTCCGCTCTCCGGACATTGTCTCCAGATATCCCGTTAGGAGCTCCTGAAGAAACCCATAAAGGACTTCTTTCCGCTGCTCTTCTCCCAGATCATGTTCTTTTTCCTTATCCTTGCGCTGCATCCCGGCGAGAAAAGGATTGGCGATTAATCCCCTTCCCATCATCACCGATTCCACCTGGCTGAATTGCCCGCTGAATCGGCTGATTTCTTGAGAAGTAAATAAGTCCCCATTATAGCAAACCGGATTTCGGCTTTCTTCAAGGGCCCAGGCAAACACATCCAGATGCGGCTTTCCTTTGTAAAATTCCCTGCGGACCCTGGGATGAATAATCAGCTGGCTTATGGGAAATTGATTATAAATTTTCAGAAGATTAACAAATTCCTTTGGGTCTTCTTTTCCAATTCTGGTCTTAACAGAAATACGGATGTCCGTCTGCTGAAAAATATCATCCAGAAATTCTAAAAGCTCCTGGGGATACGCCAGAAAGCCGCTTCCTTTCCCCTTTGCCGTCACGGTCCCGGAAGGACAGCCAAGATTAAAATTCACTTCCTCATATCCCATTTCCTTAAGCTCTCTGGCCGCCCAGATAAAATCCTGGCTGCTGCGGGTCAGCAGCTGAGGCACAACCTTCATTCCCCGGTTATGTTCTGGATCAATCTCCTTCATCTCACGGCTGGTAAAGCAGCGACTGGCTCCAGGAGAAAGAAAAGGGGTAAAATATTTATCTACCCCTCCGAAGAACCGGTGATGGGCTTTCCGGTAAATCCAGCCCGTAATCCCCTCCATCGGCGCAAAATAATACTCCATTCCCACTCCTCCTGTCAGCGATATTCTTTTTTCATGGAGAATCCTCTTCCTCTCACTTCTGTCACCCTGCTTACAATCAGAAAGCTCTCCGGGTCAATGTTGTGGATAATTCTCTCTACTGCCGGCAGTTCCCGGTTGGAAATAACGCTTAATAGCACCGGCATATTTTCACGGAGATATCCTCCTTCCGCTTCCAGAACTGTAACGCCTCTGTCCATCTGATGAAGAATCGCCTCTCTCACCTGATCTGGCCTGCGGCTGATCACCTTTACTTCTGTTTTCGTTGAACCCATAAGAATCAGGCGGTCCAGTACTACAGTGTAAACCAGAACCAGGAAAATCCCGTACAGAACCGTTTCCGCCTGCTGGAAAAATGCCTGCCCCAAAAGAATGCACAGATCAAACACGTAAAGGCTCACTGAAACCGGAATTTTAAAATACCGGTTAAGAACCAATGGCGGAATATCCATTCCTCCTGTGGACGCGCCTGCGCGAATTACAATTCCTAAAGCCAAACCGATCCCCAGGCCAGAAAATAAGGTGCATAAAAAAATATCCTCCGTCAGCACCAGATCGCCCAGCAGCTGGTTAAACATCTCCAGCGCCGCCGGATAAGCAAACGTACTGACAATAGTTGTCACCGCAAACTGCTTTCCCAAAAACAGGAACCCGGCTCCCAGCATCACAACATTAAATGCTAAAACGAAAAGGGAAATGGGAACTCCTGCCAGATGGTTTACAATCAATGCGATTCCTGTGGTTCCGCCGGTAATCAATCCCGCCGGCAGCAGAAACAACTTAACTGCCAAAGCATAGAGTACATTCCCCCCAATCACTAAACATAGACTACAGAAAAAAGGCCATAGCCTTTTCCACCTGTTCATTCCGTTTCACTCTCCTTTATTCTCTATCGTTTACAGGGGAAGAAGCGCCCATCCCACAGCCAGGAAAATCGCCGGCAGCAGATTGGCTACTTTAATCTTTTTTCCCCAGATCAAATTTACGCCAACACAGAAAATCAGCATAGAACCAGTCAAGGATAAATTATCCATGGCCTGCGCCGTCAGCAAAGGCCGCAGCAGTCCTGCGGCAAGCGTAATGACTCCCTGGAAAATTCCCACAGGCACAGCAGAAAAAATGCAGCCCTTTCCCATCGAAGCAGTCATCACCAGCACGATAATCATATCCAGCACCGCCTTGGCTGCAAGAATTGAATAGTCTCCTGAAATGCCGTCCTGAATGGAGCCTACCACCGCCATGGCGCCGATGCACACCGTAAGAGAGGCAGTCACAAACCCATCCACAAACCTGGCATCTCCTTCATTTCTGGTTTCTTTTTTCAGCCATTCGCCGAACTTCTCCATTCGGCCCTCAATATTCATCCACTCTCCCAGGAGAGCTCCAAGAGCAAAGCAGCCGATCATCATCATTGTTCCTCTGCTTTCCAGCCCTTCTTCTCCCATCGTCAGCATTTTCTCCAGGCATCCGCCAATGCCCAGAAACAGCACGCAGATACCGTTTGCATTCATTAACGTATCCTGATACCCTTTGCCCAGCCGTTTTCCAAAGGCCAGTCCGCCTAATCCTCCGGCAAGAATTCCTGCTACATTAATTGCCGTTCCCAGTCCAGCCATCCTTTTTTTCTTCCTCTCTCACAAGTTCTGCCTCCGCCATCGAGGCATCCAGACCGATTATACCAGAAGAATTCAGGAATGCAAGACGAAAAACTTGGGGAAGATGCTTGTTCCCTGGGATGATTCGTTGTATACTATATGATAAATATGCCAAAACAGGAGGACAATCAACATGGACAAGATTAAAATGACCACCCCCATCGTGGAGATGGACGGCGATGAGATGACTCGCATTCTCTGGAAAATGATCAAGGACAACCTGCTGCTTCCATACATCGACCTGAAAACAGAATATTATGATCTTGGCCTTGAGCACCGCGATGCCACCAATGATCAGGTGACCATTGACGCTGCCAACGCCACGAAAAAATATAAGGTTGCCGTAAAATGCGCGACGATCACGCCAAATGCCGCAAGAGTTGAGGAATATCATTTAAAAGAAATGTGGAAAAGCCCCAACGGAACCATCCGCGCAATCCTGGACGGAACAGTATTCCGGGCGCCGATTGTAGTCAAAGGGATCGAACCTTGTGTAAAGAACTGGAAGAAGCCCATTACCATTGCAAGACATGCATACGGCGATGTTTACAAAGCTGCAGAAATGAAGATCCCAGGGCCAGGAAAGGCTGAACTGGTTTATACCGCAGAAGACGGAACTGAAACCAGAGAAACGATCCATGATTTCACCTGCCCCGGCATTATTCAAGGCATGCACAACATTACGCCTTCCATTGAAAGTTTTGCCCGCAGCTGCTTTAACTACGCTTTAGGCACCAAGCAGGAGCTGTGGTTCGCCACCAAGGATACGATCTCCAAAAAATACGACCATACGTTCAAGGATATTTTCCAGGAAATTTTTGATCAGGAGTATGCAGATAAATTTAAAGAAGCAGGAATCACCTATTTCTATACCTTAATCGATGATGCGGTAGCCCGGGTTATGAAGTCCGAAGGCGGCTACATCTGGGCCTGCAAAAATTATGACGGCGATGTAATGAGCGATATGATTTCCTCCGCTTTTGGTTCTCTGGCTATGATGACCTCAGTGCTAGTATCTCCTGACGGCAATTTCGAGTATGAAGCTGCCCACGGCACCGTACAGCGCCATTATTATAAGCACTTAAAAGGCGAGGAAACCTCTACCAACTCGGTAGCCACGATCTTTGCCTGGACCGGAGCTTTGAGAAAAAGAGGCGAGCTTGACGGAAATAAAGAGCTTTCTGCCTTTGCCGACCGTCTGGAAAAAGCTACCATCGATACCATTGAAAGCGGAGAGATGACAAAAGATCTGGCTCTGATCACCACCATTGAACATCCCACCGTATTAAACAGCGAAGACTTTATTAAGGCAATCGCAAAACGCCTGTAATGGCAAAGGGGATGTCGGTTAATACCGATTTTTAACCCTTGATATGAGAGGAAGAGGCAATCCCAGAGAATTCTTGCTTTTTCAAAGCCTGAATTCTCTATAGGATTGCCTCTTCCTTAAACCAGATTTCCTTATTCAGCCCCGTGTCTCCTCCGTCCACTCCCAGGATCTTGACTGAGGAATCTTTCATCCGGCTCAATCTCCAAGTCTTCAAGGAGCTCTCCATTGACTGCCTGGCAGTAATATTGCGCTCTGCAAGGTAGTCACTCTGCTGAACGTCTGCTCCACATTCTCCTCGCACCAGCGCCCTCTCTCATTGACCTGGTATCCGTCAGGAGTGGTAAGGCTTACCGCCATAGCCCCCATGGGGCCTCCTTCATCCGGTTTGAAATAATAGCAGTATTCCTGGCCGGAATCATCGGGAATCCACTGCCATCCGGTTAGCATTTGTCCCTGGCTTCCATCTGATCTGGGATTCAGATAATAGACATACCCATCTTCCGCCTGATACCATCCGGTCCGCATATTTCCCTGGGCATCAAAGCTGAACCAGCCAGCTTCTCCGGCCCCGCCATTAGCATAGGGGTTATAAAGATAGCCCCATCTATTGCGGTATGCGGCTCCTCCGGAAGAAAAGGTCCACATGCCGTTTTCCGTCAGAGTCCAGGTTCCATGTACCGCTGAGTCGGAACCGGCCCATTCTATATTTTTGGAGTCCTCGTCTGAGCTGCCTCCGGAACTTCGGACGATCACCCTGCACACCGCTTCTTTTCCTCCGGCCCGCACACGAATCAAGGTTGTTCCTTTGCTGATCCCGATCACATTTCCCTCATCATCCACCGAAGCGATTCCGGAATTATCAGAGGAAAATACGGGGATTACTTCTGAAACATCAGGGCCTTCCACGGAAACCTTTAATATTCCCTTTTCGCCGTGCTTCAGAATCATAACTTCCGGTGACAGAGAAATGCTGTCCACCTGGTTTTTCTCAACCAGCAGCACCTGACAGGAAGCCGTCTTTGTGGGGTCCTCTGCGGAGCTTACCTTGACGGTGATGCTGCCGCTCTTTACAGGGGTAAAAAGCAGGACTTCCTTCCCATTTTCCGTCATTCTCAGGCCATCGGTTTCCTCGTCCAGAGCCGAAAGGTCCACCGCGGAAAGGTCTCCGGAGAATTCCCACTTTAACATCCCATCTTCATCCTCCATCGGCCCGTCGTCCCAGGAAAGTCTATTTCCCAATAGCCCCTTTTTTATCCTTCTGAAGACTGCTTGTCCAAATACATATTTCTGTCTGCTTCTTCATACATCTGGCGGACAGCTGAATCTGATCCATCAAATTCATCCCGATAGGAAATTCCAAAATTTACTGTAGCATAAAATCCTTTTTCCCTGTCGTAAACCAGTTCATGCTTGAATTCATCGCGAATATCCTCAATAATTCGGGCGGCAGCGTCCCGGTTGCAGTTATTCAGCACAATCAGGAATTCATCGCCTCCCATACGGATAATGGCGTCATCAGAACGAACCGTCCTTTTCATCAGGCGCACCGCCTGGGCCAGTACATAATCTCCCACTGCATGACCATAGGTATCATTAATCCGTTTAAAATGTTTTAAATCTGCAGCGATAAACACCATCTCCTGAGGATTTCCATCGCCGATATAAAACAGGCGTTCATCGAAATATCTCCGATTATAAGCTTTCGTCAGAGAATCTTCATAAAGTTCATGCTCGCAGGCAATGATATTCTCGATGAGAGGTCCTCCTTTCAGAATCGCCGATGAAAACCGCCCGTAATTTTCCACTGCCAGTTCTAGTACCCACAGATGAACTTTCTGCTCTATGCTGTCTTGAACTTTAATGGGGGCAGAAATGACATAAAAAAGCTTGCGGTCCATCATTTCAAATTTGGATACCCGTTTCCCCTGCTCAATCGCCTGAAGACTGGTGCAGTCCGCGCACTGCCTGTTCTTTTTCCAGAATTCATAACATTTCTCTTCGCAGTTTACTCTCTGATCCTCCAGGCAAACCGCCCTGCAGTTTACTGGATCTACCAGGCGAACGCTGTCAAAAAAAGGAGAAAACAATTCTACAATCTGTTTAATTTCCATCAGACTGTAAATTTTATCCTTACCCCTTCTTCCAGTTCCATTGTATTGATCCATGCTTTTCCCCCGCAATATTTCTGTGTTTCCGTCTCATTGTACCAAATCCTGTTCTTCATTACAAGATTGGGGTGATAAATCCCAGGAATTTCTTTTTATTCAGACGTTTTCCGATAAATCAATGCTTCGTAGGGGCGCAAGCAGGATTCTGTGTTCTTCTCTGGATAATTCTGGATCAATATTTCGGCTTCCTGCCATTCTTCAGGGAGGGAAAAGGGCGCCGGGCGGGAAGTAAAATTGGCGCATACCAGCAGTTTTTCCTTCTCGCATTCTCGCACATAGGCAAAAATCTGCTGATCTTGTTCAAGAAGAAGGCGGAATCTTCCCTCCACAAAAACAGGATAAGATTTCCGCAGGGAAATAAGCCTCTGGTAACATGCAAATACTGAATCTGGATGATGAACCTGGGCTGCCGCATTAATCTGAAGGTAATTCGGGTTAACCGCCATCCACGGATCGCCCTGAGTAAATCCCGCATTTTTGCTGTCATCCCACTGCATCGGCGTTCTGGCATTGTCTCTTCCAGTAGAATAAATAGAATCCATCACCGCATGTTCCGAATATCCGGCAGCCATTCGTTCTTTGTACATATTCAAGCTCTCAATATCCCGGTACCAGGTAATATCCGGGAAGTGAACATTGGTCATGCCAAGCTCCTCCCCCTGATAAACGAAGGGCGTTCCCTGCATTCCGTGAAGCGCGATTGCCAGCATCTTAGCGGAAACCTCTCTGTACTTCCCCTCATCTCCCCATCGGGAAACGATTCTAGGAAGATCATGATTGTCCCAAAACAAACTGTTCCAGCCGCAGCCGTAAAGCTCTTCCTGCCATTTCGCCAAAATCCTTTTCAGCCGGACAAAAGGCAGGGGAATCCGATCCCACTTCTCTTTTCCAGGTTCCTGCTCCAGCATCATATGCTCAAACTGAAACACCATGGAAAACTCCGAGCCGTCCGGATTGCTGTAAAGCTTGGCTTTTTCCGGATCTGCTCCCCAAGCCTCTCCTACTGTCAGCAGGTCTCCCTTCTGGAAGGTTTCCCGGCTCAGCTCACGGATAAATTCATGAAGCCTTGGACCATTTCCTGTAATTTTTAAATCCGGCTCCTTGGCGATCTGATCAATTACGTCCAGGCGGAAACCGCCCACGCCTCTGTCCATCCACCAGAGAATCATATCGTAAATTTCCCGGCGTACTTTTGGATTTTCCCAGTTTAGATCCGGCTGTTTGACAGAAAACTGGTGGAAATAATACTGTTCCACCTCTGGAACCCAT
Organism: Candidatus Cottocaccamicrobium excrementipullorum; assembly: GCA_018713255.1. Lineage (GTDB taxonomy): Bacteria > Bacillota > Clostridia > Lachnospirales > Lachnospiraceae > Caccovicinus > Caccovicinus excrementipullorum. The sequence continues at coordinate 58,392 of DVFL01000039.1, forward strand.
TCCCAGGCGGAACCTCCAAAAGCTGCTTTCATATCGTTTGGGGGCGTCCCCGGAATACCGTCCCGCCACACATAATAGTCGTGATACGGATTCTCCCGGCTCTTTTTTGCCTCCTGAAACCAAGGGTGTTCATCTGAGGAATGGTTCAGTACCAGATCCAGAATAATGCGGATTCCTCGTTTTTTCGCCTCCGCAATCAGTTCATCCATATCCTTCAGCGTTCCAAACATGGGATCAATATCCCGATAATTGGAAATATCGTAGCCGTTGTCGTCCTGCGGCGAGGTAAATACAGGAGACAGCCATAAGGCATCCACTCCAAGCTCTTTTAAATAATCTAATTTTTCTATCACACCCTGGAGATCTCCGATGCCGTCTCCGTTGCTGTCCTTAAAGCTTCTGGGATAAATCTGATAAACTACAGCAGATTTCCACCAGCGTATTTTCTTCTGCTCCATCTTTTCTGCTCCCCCTGTCATTGTATTTTGCTATAGTTTACCATGATTTCATCCTCTCTGCAATCCAGATGTTTATCCAGCGATGGCATTTCCCGTATAAAGCTGGTAATACTTTCCTTTCTCCTCAATCAGCTGATCATGGGTTCCCCGCTCAATAATCCGTCCATGCTCCAGAACCATAATGCAGTCGGAATTCTGCACCGTCGAAAGCCGGTGGGCAATTACAAAGGTAGTCCGCCCTTTCATCAGACGGTCCATTCCCTGCTGTACCAGCATTTCCGTCCGGGTATCAATCGAGGAGGTGGCCTCATCCAGAATCAGCACCGGCGGATCAGCCACTGCCGCCCGGGCAATCGCCAAAAGCTGTCTCTGCCCCTGACTTAAGTTGGATCCGTCTCCGGTCAGCATGGTATTATACCCTTCCGGAAGATGCTTAATAAAACCGTGGGCATTGGCCAGCTTAGCGGCAGCAATGCATTCTTCATCTGTAGCATCCAAACGGCCATAACGAATGTTTTCCATTACTGTGCCGGTAAAAAGGTGGGTGTCCTGAAGCACCATTCCCAGAGACCGGCGCAGGTCTGCTTTTTTAATTTTATTAATGTTGATGCCGTCATAACGAATTTTTCCGTCCTGAATATCATAGAACCGGTTGATCAAGTTGGTAATGGTGGTCTTTCCCGCTCCAGTGCTTCCTACAAAAGCGATCTTCTGCCCTGGAGTGGCGTACATCTTAATATGATGAAGAACAATTTTCTCCGGCGTATAACCGAAATCCACATCATCAAAGGTCACGTCACCTTCCAGCTTTGTATACGTAATGGTGCCGTCCGCCTGATGAGGATGCTTCCAGGCCCAAACCCCGGTTCTTTCTGCTGTCTCCGTCAGAGAACCATCTGGGAGCACCTTCGCATTTACCAGCTCCACATATCCATTGTCCGTTTCCGGCTTTTCATCCATCAGACGGAAAATACGCTCTGCTCCAGCCATTGCCATCACAATGCTGTTCATCTGCTGGCTGATCTGGGTAACCGGCTGGGTAAAGCTTTTGCTCAGCATTAAAAACGATACCAAAGTTCCCAGAGTCAGGCCAAAGTTTCCGCTTAAGGAGAGCACAGCGCCGATCGCCGCGCAAAGCACGTAGCTGATATTGCCGATGTTTGCATTAACCGGCATCATAATATTCGCAAACTTATTTGCATTGTAGGCCCACACCCTTAGATCTTCATTCAGTTTTTTAAACTGCTCCAGGCTTTTTTCTTCATGGCAGAAAACTTTAACCACCTTCTGCCCTTCCATCATTTCTTCGATATATCCGTTTACCGTTCCCAAGGATTTCTGCTGCCGGGAAAAGTACGCTCCCGATTTTCCGCCGATTTTCGATGCGGCAAAAGCCATCACCGCCACCATGATCAGTGAAATCACCGTCAAAGGAACGCTCAAAATGAACATGCTCACCACGGTAGTGGCCATAGTAATCACAGAATTGATCACCTGCGGAATGCTCTGGCTCATCAGCTGCCTTAAGGTATCCACATCATTAGTATAAACAGACATAATATCGCCGTGGGCATGAGTATCAAAATATTTAATGGGAAGGGATTCCATGTGGGAAAACAGCTGATCCCTCAGTTTTTTCATAGTTCCCTGGCTTACGTTTACCATGATTCGGTTATAGCCGTAGGCACAAATCATGCCGGCCAAATAAATCAGCGCCAGTTTTCCAAGAGCATGGGCCAAAGGGCCAAAATCCGGCTGTGCGGTCTGCGTTAAGGGAAGAATATAATCGTCAATCAGATTCTGCATGAACAAAGTTCCCCTTCTGGTGGCCAGCGCCATTCCGAAAATGCAGGCTACCACCACCGCAAAAGACCATTTATAGCTGCCGATCATGTAGCTCAGAACTCTCCCCAGAGTTTTTCCCATTTCCCTGGTGCTCATTCGTTTTCTTTTATTCGTTCCGTCCTGTCTTTCCATTGTTATTCTACACCGTCCTTTACTGTGAAAGTTTGCCGCCGATTAGACGGCCTCAATTCAGGGGTGCCAAATGCGCCTCCAGATGTTTACAGAACAGCTGGTACATCAGCTGCCGGCGCATGCTGGCTCTCTTTCCCCTCCTTATGAAGGCTGATCAAAATCGCCGCCGCCTTTCTGCTGGGTCTCATAAATTTCCTGATAAATCTGATTGGTCTTCAGCAGATTTTCATGGGTGTCAAATCCGTTAATCCGCCCATCCTCCAGTACCATAATCCTGTCTGCATCTTTCACGCTGGAAATCCGCTGGGCAATAATGATCTTTGTGGTGCCGGGAATTTTCTCCCGGAAAGCTTCCCGGATTTTTGCATCAGTAGCTGTATCTACCGCACTGGTGGAATCGTCCAGAATCAGAACCTTCGGCTTCTTCAACAGTGCTCTGGCAATACAGAGCCGCTGTTTTTGTCCGCCTGACACATTGGTGCCTCCCTGCTCAATCCAAGTATTATATCCATCGGGGAAACTGTCAATAAATTCGTCTGCACAAGCCTGACGGCAGGCCTCGCGGCATTCCTCTTCCGTGGCATCCTCCTTGCCCCACCTTAAGTTATCCAGAATCGTTCCGGAAAACAGCACGTTCTTCTGAAGAACTACAGCCACCTGGTTTCGGAGAGCTTCCATGTCATAAGTACGCACATCTCGTCCTCCTACCATAACCTGCCCTTTGTCCACATCATAAAGACGGCTGATAAGATTTACCAGACTGGATTTTCCGCTTCCTGTGCCGCCGATAATGCCAATCGTTTCTCCAGCATCCACATGGAAATCAATATCATGAAGAACTTCCTCTCCGCTGCCGTGTTTATAGGAAAATTCCACATGATTAAAGTCGATTCTTCCATCTGGAATTTCCATCACCGGCTGCTTAGGATTAACAAGATCAGCCTTCTCCTCCAGCACCTCTGAAATTCTGACGCAGCTGGCGGCGCTCATGGTAATCATCACAAACACCATGGAAAGCATCATCAAAGACATCATCATGCTCATCACATAACTGAATAAGGAGGTCAGCTCTCCTGTCGTTAAGTCTCCTACCACAATAAACTGGGCTCCGAACCAGGACAGAGCAATCATACATCCGTAAATCACCAGCATCATCACTGGATTATTGAAGGCAAGACGGCTTTCTGCCTTCACCGACAAGTCGTAAAGCATGCCGGCAGCCTTTTGAAATTTGTTGACTTCAAAATCTTCCCGGACAAACGCCTTGACCACTCGAATAGCCGTTACATTTTCCTGGACTTCGCCGTTTAAATCATCATAGCGGCTGAATACCTGCTTGAAAATCACAGTGGTTTTGCTCATAATCAGGTACAATGCCAAGGCCAGAATCACCATGGCAACCAAAAAAATCATACTGAGTTTTGCATTAATAAAAAAGCACATAACCATACTTAAAATCAGCATCAACGGCGCTCTTGAAGCAATTCTGAGAATCATCTGCGCTGCATTCTGCACATTCGTTACATCTGTGGTCATACGGGTTACCAGGCCCGCCGTGCTGAATTTATCAATATTGGAAAATGAAAATTTTTGAATATTTTCATACATGGATTCCCGCAGGTTGCTGGCAAAACCAGAAGAAGCTTCTGCCGCGTTCTTTCCTGCCATTACTCCCGATATCAGGCTGAGAAACGCCATAATCAGCATGATTCCGCCATAAAGATAAATCTTCTGCAGATTTCCCGCCTCAATTCCTTCATCAATGATTTTAGCCGTAATAAAGGGAATTAAAAGCTCCAAAAGAGCCTCCAAACCGGTAAAAACCGGCGTCAGTACAGCAGCCCTTGTATACTGCTTAAACTGTGATAATAAAATCTTTATCATGCTTTTATCCTCCTGCTCCGATCAGTATTTATATTCATTCGCATCGTTTCCAGCCCCTTTCGAATAATTTCTATCTCTCCAGGTTCAATTCCTCTGCAGAGTACTTCTTCAATCTGCATCTGATAAGCTGTAATTTGGGGGGCAAGGGCATAAGCCTTCGGCGTAAGCCGAATCCGCTTTCTGCGCTCATCCTCTGAAGTTTCCTCCATGGTCAAATACTCTTTCTGCTTCAGCCCTTTTAATACACTGGATACCGTAGCCTTGGACACTCCAGTTTCTTTTTGAATATGGGAGGCAAAAAATTCGTCTTTTCCGCTGGAGATCAAATAACCCAGCATAAAACTTTGGGCCGGAGTAATATCCTCTGCAATTCTTCTGCTGTTTTCAAGATCACGCAGACGAATACTCACTTCCTTGATTAAGCAGGTAATGGTCTCCTCATCCATTCAAGTCACGCTCCTCTCTTAAAACTAGTTCGGTACTAATTGTTTTGCAGGCTTACAAATTTTAATTATAAACATTTGACCTTGAATGTGAATTCAAAAAATGTTATTATCAATAAATATAATTTATTAATTCCGGGAATCAGGAGGAAGACTTCCATGAATACCTTTCAGTTAGACTGTTTTATCGCCGTAGCTGATACCTTGAATTTTGCCCGGGCTGCAGAACGGCTTGGCATTACTCAGCCCGCTGTCACTCACCAGATCCAGACCTTGGAAAATGAGCTGGATATCAAACTTTTCGCCCGCAGCACCCGAAGCGTAAAACTTACCCCCGAGGGCGTGCTCTTTTTAAATGACGCCAGGGAAATCCTGACCATCTCCATGAGAGCCAAACGCCGTTTCAAAAATCCAGATATCCAAAATATTCAGAAATTTGCCCTGGGATTTCAGAATCCCCTCTACCTTCTTCCTTTTTCCGATGTATTTTCCAGGCTTAAAGAAGAATTTCCCGCCCTGCATCCTCGATTCGATCAGGGAATTTTATCTTATCTGCATCAGATGCTGGAAGATGAAATGATTGACGGCATTATCGGCTTTCAGGAACCTTTTTCGAAAAAATATAACGTCCCATTCCGTGAACTGCAAAAGGTGTCCGTCCTATGTGTCTGCCGGGCCGACCATCCCTTTGCGGACCGCCAGTTCGTATCCCTTTCTGATCTGGCTTCTGAAAAACTGGTGCTCACCGAGCTTCCTCGGCTCCCCAGCGTCATTGTGGAACTTCAGCGCGAGCTCCTGATCAATCGGGATGTGTCGGACATTTATATTTCACCGTCTCATGAAACCAGCCTTTTCCTCACGGGAATCGGCTTCGGTATTTCCTTCATTCCTGATCTTGGGATACCTCCCTGCAAGAATCTAGCTTACCTTCCTCTGGAAGGATGGAAAAAGCTTTCTCTGGGAATTTATTACAAAAATCGTCCGAAGTCTTCTCCCATTGACCGTTTTATCAAAATCGCCAGGGAAATTCACAAGACCGACGGCAACATCACAGGAGGACATGTATGAACACACAACAAAATCGGGGGAACCACCGGGCCCAGGCCATGCTGATTCTTTCTATGGCCATTTTCGGAACCCTTGGATTATTTACCCGAAACATCGAAGTATCCTCAGGAGAATTAGCCTTATATCGGGCAGTGCTGGCTGCCCTGCTGATTCTGATTTATCTGACCATTACCAGACAGCCCATCCCTTTTTCTTCCATCAAAAAAGAAACGCCCCTCCTTCTGGCCTCCGGCGTCGCCATGGGCATCAACTGGATTCTTCTCTTTGAAGCCTACCGCTACACGACTATCTCGGTAGCCACATTAAGCTATTATTTTGCCCCGGTGATCGTTACTGCAGCCTGCCCTTTTCTTTTTCATGAACGACTTACGAAAAAGCAGCTCGTCTGCTTTTGCATGTCTACCATTGGACTGTTTATGATTATCGGCGCCGGAACAGGCGCCGGCGGCAGCCAAGACCTTATGGGCATCTTCTGTGGACTGGGCGCCGCAGTATTTTATGCCGCTGTTATCTTGCTGAACAAATTCATTAAAAACGTAACCGGCATTCACCGAACTTTGCTGCAGTTTTTTGCCGCCATTCTTATTCTGATTCCTTATGTGGCCTTTACCGGCGGAACTCACCTGGCGGCTTTAAGCAGTATTGGACTGATCTGCCTGCTGATTGTAGGACTGATTCATACCGGAGTGACCTACTGCCTGTATTTTTCCGCCCTGAAGGATCTTCCAGGACAAGAAGCGGCAATCTTAAGCTACATCGATCCCTTAGTGGCCGCTCTGATTTCCGTGACCTTGTTAGGAGAAACCATGACGATTCTTCAGATCGTAGGAGGAACTTTTATTTTGGGATTTACGCTATGGAATGAAATGGACGGATAACCCCATTCTCAAAAAAAAGGATGCTGCAAAACTGAAATTTCCCAGTTTTGCAGCATCCTTATCTTGTTAATGCCCTTCCTCTCAGCAGCTTACAGTCTCTGCTCATTCTCTCTCATAAATACATACTCTGCCACAGAGCGGTCAAAGGTTTTAATGTGATAAAGCAGCCAGTCTGCCACATTCTTTTCTACCTGACGGACAAATTCCTCTGTAGGGCCTTCCTGCTCCTCCAGCATTTCATGAAGCTCATGAACAGTCTGCTCCAGTTCTTTATGCTTTTCCTTATGCTCTTTGATTCCTGGATACCCCACCTTTTCCTGAAGCTCTTCCTCTGCCCGGAAATGGAATTCTGTATAATCTGCCAGATAATTTAACATCTTTACCGCGGCTCTCCGATCAGGATTTTCTGAGCAGCTTTCAATCAGCTGGTTAATCCGATCAATCAGTTCTCTGTGCTGAGAATCAATCAACTCGTTTCCTGTAATTAAACTATCATCAAATTCTGCGTACATATTCTCTTCCTCCATTCTTTCCCTTTTCAGGGATACCTTAATTTCTATTGCTTTATCTTAACACAGCTATTGCAAAAACGGAAGTCTTTGCTGCTCATATTCCTGATTCTTCTCCAGGCCGGTTGATTTTCGTTCCATAATCCGCCGGGCAGCCGATTCTTCCACCAGCCTCCTGGACCACTCATCCACATAATACCGGCCGCACAATGCTGCGTCTCCTCCTTTCCCATCTCATTACCACTCTCTTCTCAGCTCTTCTTCCTTAATCCCGTAAATTTCCTTAAACTGCTTTAAATCCCGCTCTGTTTTGATCAGCATAATATCCTGGAATTTTCCTGATCCTGAATCCCGAAATCCTGCCACCTGCTCTCCTGTGCAGATACTGGCGCGGATTACCGGAACCTTTCCTTCCTGCCTCCACTGAGTCTGAGACGGTTTCTTTTTTCCGAACATTCTCTCACCCCTCTATTTCACAATCCCGGCTTCTCTCACTCCTCCAAAGGAATCAGTCCAAGAGATGCTTTCAGACGAAGAATGCGGAGAACAGACTCATTAATTCTTTCCTCTGAAATCTCCCCTTCTTTCACTGCCTGGATTACTGCAGGTACCTGAAGCTCAAAATCCGTACAACATAATAGATCATTGCCGGCTTTCACCGCCAGCACTGCCGCCTCCTCATCTCCAGTAAACTGCCGGACGCCTTCCATGGACAAATCATCAGTGACAATCACTCCTTGAAATCCCAACTCTTCCCGCAGGATGTGATGAACCTTCTCAGAAAGAGAAGCGGGATACTGGCTGTCCATTGCCTGAACAATATTATGAGCCGTCAATACTACATCTGCTCCTGCCTGTATTCCTGCCTGAAAAGGCAAAAAATCTGACTGCCAAAAGCTGTCCAAAGGCCTCGTATCATAAACAATAGCTGTATGGCTGTCCCCGTTATCCCCATATCCAGGGAAATGCTTCAGCACGCTTCCGATGCCGCTTTCTTGCATGGCAGAGACCACTGTTTTCACATAATCCGCCGTTTCCTCTCCTCCCTTTCCCAAGGTACGGCTGTACATAAATGACTTAGGGTTTTCCGATACATCACATACCGGTGCAAAGTTCAGATTAATGCCAAGACTTTTTAACAGCTGCGATTTTTCCAGCGTGTCCTGGCGCACCAGCTCAAGGCCCCCCTGAGCATACAGCTCCTGAGGCGAGGCAAAGGGCTGATCCCTGTACTGCAGGAAACGACTGATCCGATTTACCGTACCGCCCTCTTCATCAACGCCAATCAACATTGGATAAGATGCCGCTTTCTGATAAGAAGCGATGGTTTCTGCCGCTTCTTGACTGCTTTTTCCCTCAAAGTCCCGGGCAAACAAAAGGTAGCCGCCAAGGCAGTAGTCTGCCGCAGTCTGTTCGCCGTTTTCTTGAGGGCACCTGGCAATAAACATCTGTCCCACTTTTTCCTCCAGGGTCATCTGGTCTAAAATCTGTTTAAGCTGGTTGTCTCGCTCCTCCTGAGGATCTTCCTCCTCTGTAATAATCACAATTTCATCTCCGCCGGCGGCCTCTTCTGTCTTTTCTTCCAGGGTTGTCTCCGTAATATGTTCCACAGGAGCCCGGCAGCCAGAAAGCCAGGCGCATGTCAATCCCGCCACTATTACTGCCGCCATAATGCCTTTCTTTGCCAATATAGGATTTGCTCTCATGACATCCCTCCGCCATTAGTTTTCCCGATTTTTAATTGATCTTGTATGAACATCGATAAAGAACAGAAGATTGCAGCAAAAAAACAAAAAGCCGCAGCCGCCAGACCACAGCAAAAGAAATTCTATAAGAACCATTGTCATGCAACCGAAGCTCTCAAAAGATATTCAGATTTTATATGATTATCATAACAACCACAGATGCTAATGTCAATCATTCCATGAGGGTGCGTCTGCATCTGAAAAAAGATTGTCCTACAGCAATCCAAAAGAGCAAAACTTGAACGCCGCAGGACAATCTCGTGTTAGAATGTCGCTTACATTTCTCCTTGATGTTAATGATCCAGAAGGGCTTTTCCCTTTCTGCAGTACTCCTTCATCTCTTGTTCAGGAACCATGCTTCCTCCTGTGGCCCAGATAAGCTGTGTGCCGGAGGATACATGCTTTTCTAGTCCCTGCTTCATCAATAACTCCTGCATTCTTGGAGATTCAGCCAAAAGTACCGGTCCCCAGGCCCCTGCCAGGGCGCTGGGCTCCAGATATAGCTTTTCCCGGTCTGCCATCAGCGCCAGAAGCTGATACATCCTCTCATCACTAAGAGAATAACAGCCGTCCATAAAGGGCCTCATCAATTCTCCAACGAATCCAGAGGGCCGGCCTACTGCCAGGCCGTCTGCTGCGGTCCGGTTATCTATGCCGAAATCCTGAACGCTTACCCGGCTATTCTCTCCGGTAGCCATTCCCAGCATCATACAGCAGGAATGCGTAGGCTCTGCAAAGAAACAATGTACGCTGTCGCCAAACACCTGCTTTAAGCCAAAAGCTACGCCGCCAGGACCGCCGCCCACGCCGCAGGGCAGGTAAACGAAGAGGGGATGCTCCTGATCCACCTGGATTCCCGCCTGCTTAAACTGCTCTTTAAGCCGCAGCGCTGCCACCGAATATCCCAAAAACAGTGTCCGGGAATTCTCATCATCTACAAAATGGCAATAAGGATCTTTCTCGGCCATCTTCCGCCCTTCCTGAACCGCAATGCTGTAATCGGAAGCATACTCCTTCACCGTTACTCCTTTGCTTCTCAGCATGTCCTTCTTCCACTGTCTGGCATCTGCCGACATATGCACCGTCACCTGAAACCCCATCTTCGCGCTCATGATACCGATAGACAATCCCAGATTGCCAGTAGATCCCACACCAATGGAATACTGCGAAAACAGCTTTCGGAAAGGCTCGCTGTCAAATACCTGATAATCATCGCCTTCCTTCAGAAGGCCATGACGAAGGGCAATATCCTCTGCCGTCTTTAATATCTCATAGATACCTCCTCTGGCTTTAATGGAACCAGAAATAGGAAGATGGCTGTCCAGCTTCACCCAGAGCCTTCCTGGAATCCGAATATTCTCCCGTTCTTCCAGAACCTGCTTCATTCCGGAAATTTCTTTGAGCGGAGACTCAATGATCCCTCCGGACTTTTCCGTTTCTGGAAAAGCCCTGCGGAGATAAGAGGCGAACCGCTCCAGCCGCCGTGAGGCATCAAGGATATCCTCCATTCCCAGCTGACAGTCTTCTGCCGCCTCATCAAACGGGAGTTTATCCGGATTAATCCATACAGTCTCTTTAAGAGACCGGATTTCCTTTACAATAGGAAATTCTTTTTCCCATTCTTCCCAGTTTTTTCCCATTACCATACAATCAGCATTGTTCATTTTCATTTATTTCCTTTACTCATACTGGTTTTGCCAGCCGGATGCCCGGCCATTAAAACATACCAGGCAAAGTCTGACAGAACATGTTTAAAATTAATACTACAATAAAACCGGTGATACTGGCAAGTGTTGTCGGATAAGTCGTGGCCACAAATGCCTCCTTTACCGTCAAATTGCTGTATCTTGCCGGCAGCCAGAACGCTGCATCAGTAGGAAGAGTGAGACCGACTGTACCCACACAAATCGCCAGTCCCACCGTAACCGGAGACATTCCCATGGCAGTTACCATAGGCCCTACGATCGAAACCGTCGTCAGCATAGCAACGGTAGCAGATCCTACTGCTGCCCGGATAATCATCGCCAGCACGAAGGCAAGGAAAATGACCGGAATGTTCATGCTGGATAAAAGCTGCACCAGGGCATCCCCAAGTCCGCTGGCCTGAAGGATGGCGCCAAAGCAGTTTCCGCAGCCGATTACCATAAGGATATTTCCCATGGAATCCGATACCTTATCAATATAATTCCACAACGTGGGACTTACAGATGGGGTCAGATACTTGCGAAGCACAATGCCGGATACCATCATGGCAATAAACAGCGCTACGTTATTGTCGCCTGCAAAGGTAAAAATCATATTCAGCATATTATCCGCCGGAAGCACAATACTGCACACAGACTTAATAATAATCAGGATGATAGGCAAAGCAATCAGCCCCAGAGTTAATCCGGCAGATGGTTTTTCGGGATCTGCTTTTAACAGCTCATCATTCTCCAGCAATTCCTTGGCCTGAGCCTTGGCATCTGCTTCTTCTGCCGAAGTAAGCCGCCGGTTTAATATATTGGCATACTGCCAGCCGCACAGCAGACTGGCCGGAAGAGAAACAATAATGCCGTAAATAATAAACCATCCCACATTAGCACCGATCTGTCCTGCCACCGCCAGCGGCCCTGGGGTAGGCGCTACCACGCAGTGCGTCAGCAGAAGTCCGGTAAACAGCGCTGCCACATAAGCCATAGTTTTCTTTTTGGTCAGTCTCTGAAGACTGGTAACCAGAGGACTTAAGGTAATATAGGCGGATCCGAAATATACAGGAATGGATACAATGAAACCTGCCAGATTAAGGGCCAGCATATCATTTTTCTTTCCAAAGGTCCGCAGAAGACCTTTAGCCATCTCCTCCATCCCGCCGGAATCTCCCAGCATCATCCCAAAGATGCCGCCAAAGAGGATCAGCAGGCCAATGCTGGACATAATACTTCCGAATCCATTGGTAATGGTGGTTGTGGCCTCCGTGAGAGGCATCCCGCAGAGCACAGCCATAATCACTGCGCAGACAAACAAGGAAACACCTGGACTTACCTTAAACACAATCAGGGAAACCAGAAGAATCACCATCGTAATTACAAATGCCAGCAATACATTCATACCTTCTCCTCCTTCATGCGTTATGTCGGATCAGCCGTCCAGGCATTGCTCCGGTAAACTCTTTGTCATGATATACCAGCTGTCCATTTACAAAAACATAGTCCAGCCCTTCCGTAATGCTGTTTGAATTTCGATAGGTGGCCGTATCTCTAAACCGTTCCTCATCAAAAATCAAAATATCCGCGTCATAGCCATTCCTAATCAGCCCTTTGTTCTTTACCAGGAGATACTCCGCAGTCAGCCCAGTCATCTTATGGATAGCCTGCTCCAGGGTAAGAATACCTTTCTCTTTTACAAAATAAGTGATGGTATGGGGGAAGGTTCCGCTGGCCCTAGGATGTCCTTTCTCCTTCCAGCTTCTGGTAAGGCCGTCGCTTCCAACTACGCAGTAGGGATCCTGGATGATTTCGCACACATCTTCATCGCACATACTGCTGTAAACACCGCCGGTTTCACAATTATTTGCCACACACAGATCAAAAAAAGCCTCCCATGGATCCTTTCCAATTTCCTGAGCATATTCCGTAATGAATTTCCCTTCTGCATCCGAGGTCTTAGGAGAAGAATAAACATATACCCCGCTCCATCCCCCTGCATTCAAATAGTAATTATCATACGGTGTATTCGGATCCTCCATCTCAGCTCTCAGCTTTTTACGAAATTCCTGATCTTTAAGCTTCTCCGTCATGGAACTGAATCCATTTTCAAAGTACCACGGCGGCATGCAGGCATTTAACGTAGTCATATTGCATGTGTATGGATACTGATCACAAATTACTTGAATTCCTTCTGCTCTGGCCTCATGAATCAGGCCTAACGTCTCTTTCTGCTTTCCCCAATTAGGTTTGCCCAGCATCTTATGATGAGAAATATCCACCCGCACACCGGCCTGACGGCCCACATTGATCGTTTCTTTCACCGCCGCTACAATTTCATTCGATTCATTCCGCATATGGCTGGCATAGATGCCGTCATAAGGAGCAATCACCTTAGCCAGCTCAATAATTTCCTTTTCCTCTGCATAACAGCTGGGCGTATAGATCAAACCAGTGGAAAATCCCGCAGCTCCGCTTTCCATGGCATCTCGCAAAATCCCCTTCATCTTTTCTAATTCCTGCTCTGTAGAGGGACGATTTTCCATGCCCATCACCGCAATCCGCAGACTGCTGTGGCCAATGTACATTTTCATATTTGCTGTCATGGGCTGACGGTCCGCATATTCCAAAAAGCGCTGAAAGCTGGTAAATTCCTTCATTTCATCTGGGAAAAACGTAGTTCCCATTGACAGCATATTCTGAATATCTGTTAGATTCTTTTCTGAAACAGGGGCTAGTGATAAGCCGCACTGACCAGTGATTTCAGTGGTAACTCCCTGGGTTGTTTTAAATAAATGAGCGTCCTCTGAACCCAAAATCAAATCTCCATGGGAATGGGCATCAATAAATCCCGGGCAAACAACCCGTCCGTCAGCATCAATCACCTGCTTTGCCGCCTCGCTGCCTTCAGCTATACAAATCTTCCCATTTTCAATCCCCACATTTCCGGCATACGCCGGTGTTCCGCTTCCGTCGATTATCTTGGCATTTTTAATTAAAACATCCAACATACGCAAACTCCTCTCCAAACCAGCCTAACAGATTCTTTATCTAATTCCGGAATTAGTGTTAAGTATAACTTAACATTTTGAAGATGAAATGTCAATATATATTTTAATTTCTATTCATTGTTTTTATAATATTTACCTATTTATTCATAATTTTCTCATTTTATTTCATTTATCCAGAAATAGCTCCGCTAAATTTGTTTATTAAAAATAATCATTTTTAATTTTATTTGAACAATATATTCTTTTTCTACTTCTGCACGCAATACAACCTGCACCTTCGTCCCATTCTCACAGCAAGACTTGTTTCCCAAAAAGGAGAAAATATGATATACTGTCCACAAGCATATTTGCTTACTGTATTTATCAGGAAAGGAGCATCCTTATTTTGGAGGATCTAAATATTGGGAAAAAAATACAATCCCTCAGAACACAAAACAAAATTTCTGTCCGCAAGCTCTCCTCTCTTGCTGGAATTACTCCATCTATGCTCAGCCAAATTGAAAATGAGCAGGTGAATCCTTCCATCAACACCTTGCGGGCCATTGCTGCTGCATTAAACGCCCCGCTCTATCATTTTTTCCAGGAAGATTCCGATGATCAGCCTGTGGTAACTCCAGATGCTCGAAAAACCATTGGCCGAAAAGATGAGCCCGATGTGATTTACGAACTTCTGACTCCAGATACCCGTGGAAGCATCGAATTCTGTATGATGGTTATTCCTCCCTGCAGCAGTTCAAACTCTTCCCCCAGAAGCCATACCGGGGAGGAGGTCGCTTTTTTTTACTCTGGTGAATCGGTAGAACTGGAAATGGATTCCAGGCATTTCACCCTCCGCCAGGGAGACAGCGTCAGAATTCCTCCCAGAACCGCTCATATCTGGCATAATCATGGCAATACCCCAGTTCAGGTAATTTTTGCCATTACCCCGCCTTCTTTCTGATTCTATATTAGCATCAGCGTTTGGGCGCACATGAAAAAAGTGCTGCAAAATCATCGGTTATGGATGATTTTGCAGCACTTTTCTTTATTACTCTACCCTTTTCTAACATATTTTTCTGTCCTGTCTTTTTTCTTTGCAAAGCCATACAGGACTCCGCCTAAAACGCAAACCAGAAATTCCGTTGCAGGAAACGCACACCATACGCCGGTCATTCCAGCGATCTGCGCCAGAATGCAGGCTGCAGGAATAATTACCACAAATCCTCGAAGCACAGAAATAATATGAGCAGGCAGCGCAAATTCTGTAGACGTAAAATACACCGATAAGATAATATTCAGCCCCGCAAACACACAGCCTGTAAAGTAAATCCTGAGTCCTCCCGCCGCAATAGACTGAAGAGTTTCATTTTTCTCACTGTTGAACACCAGAGCAATGGGATCTGCTCCCCAGAAAACCACAGCGTATACCACAGCAGAAATCAAAACCGCTGCCGCTGCCGCGTAATAAAACACCGACTCCACTTCTCTTTTTCGTCCTGCTCCGTAATTCCGGCTTAACAGCGGCTGGATTCCCTGGGCAATTCCTGTATAAATCGCGATCACAACCAGAGACAGATTAGCAATTACTCCATAAGCAGCCACCCCTGTATTTCCCGCCAGCCTTAAAATTAAGAGATTAAAGACAATAATCACAATTCCTGAGGATACCTCCGTAATCAAAGAAGGAAGTCCTCCCGATACGATCTGCCCCAGAATTTTAAGCCTCAATGAACAGCGAACGGGATGAAACTGATTTTTCTTCCGGATAAAATAGGGGGATAAAATCAATATGCTGATCAACGGAGCAAACCCAGTGGCCAGAACCGCTCCAAAAATCCCCATTTCCAAAGGAAAAATAAAAATGTAATCCAGCACCACATTGGACAAACTCCCTACGATCATGGCGGTCATAGAACGCTGAGGCGCTCCATCATTGCGGACGAAACAAAGAAGCAGATTGTTCATCATAAACATGGGAGAAAATAAAAGAATTACCTGAAGATAAATCCGGCTCATCTGAAACACAGTTTCGTCTGCTCCCAGCATTGCTGCAATCTGTTCAGAGGCAAAAAGTCCCAAAAGGAAAAACACAGCCGCCAGGCATGCAGTAAGAATAAGGCCATGAGTAAATACCTGATCAGCTCTCTTCTCCTGTTTCTGGCTTTTTAAAATAGAATAACGGATCCCGCTTCCCATTCCGATCATCAATCCGCTCCCATTAATAAAATTATAAACGGGTATCGCCAGATTAAGAGCAGCCAGTCCCTTAGCTCCAAGGCCCTTGGATACAAAAAACGTATCCGCCAGAATATAACAGGACAGGCCGATCATCCCCATTACATTTAATGAAGTATACCGTAAAAATTCCCGGAAGCAGCGCCTACTATCCATTTTGCTGTTTCTCCTTTTCCTTAGTCTTTACCAGCTCGATGGCTTCCTTGCCGCTGATATAATCTGGAACCAGCTCCAGCATGCACAAAGGAGCACACTCCCGTTCTATGGCTGCCTGACGCGCAGCTTCACTGTCCTCCGGAGCATATTTTACAGCTAAACGCTGGATGGCGCGGCGTTTCTCCTGCTCCTCCTCCAGAATCCGGATCTTTCCAAACACAATGACGCTGCAAAAATAAGTGGTATATTCCTCTGGAACCACTTGATCCCGGTCAATTACGCAGAAAGAAACCTTTGCATCCCGCCGGATAGCATCCAGCTTATGTCCGCTTTTCGCACAATGAAAATAAATGCAGCCATGATCATAGACATAGCTTAAGGGTACTGCATAAGGATAACCATCATCCCCAGATACCGCTAAAACTCCTGAAGTTCCCCGGTAAAGCACCTGCTCACATTCTTCTTTGGACAGCATCTGCCGTTTTCTTCTCATTTCTCGAAACATAACGTACCTCCCATGCAATTTTCTTCGCCGTTCCCAGCGCTTGGAGCCTTCAGAGTTTTGCGCCTGCTGTACACCGATATCAGCCCAAGAGCAAAAACAGCACCTCTGCTCATTCCTTCTAAGGCCTGACGGAATAGAGACGAGGTGCTGCCCGGCGGCATGCTTTATTTTTTTATTACGGGGCCATTATAATATGGCTGTTTCAGAAAGTCAAGACCAACGGCTCAGCCAGCAATTTGCTCTGGCCCTATGAGGCCTTCCTTTTGAATACACTGAATTCAGGGGCCGGTGTGACTCTGCTGCGTCACACCGGCCCCTGCTTGGAACTATCTGTTTCCCCACAGGCCCTTCAGCAAATCTTTTATAAATATCGTTCCAAAGCATAAGCAACTCCGGCCTCATTATTGGACTTCGTCACAAAATCCGCCTTCTCTTTCAACAAAGGAATGGCGTTTCCCATGGCGATTCCTGTCCCTGCTGCCAGAATCATGGGAAGATCCAGCTCCTGGTCCCCAAAGGCCACGGTATCCTTAAGATCAATCTGCAGGTTTCGGCAAATCATCCCCAGCGCCCAGCCCTTATCTGCGTGCCGGGGAAAAATTTCCAGGAAGTTATCTGCGGACCGTGCGGCGGAAATATCCGGCCATGAACGCTTTTTGATATACCGGCTGATGGCCTGGATCTTTTCCGGGCTGGCGGCAAATAAAAGCTTGCTGGGGCCATTCTCCCCTTTCCACTGCTTCCCAAGCTCCTGGATTTCTGCCCGTTTTGCCCTCTGCCATATGGTCTCCTCTTCCCGGCGGACAAACTCGTCAACCTCCGTCACAAACCAGTCTTCCCGCCGGAAAATCCATAAGGGCGTATTCATCACTACGGCAATCTCCCGGTAAACCTCCATCATGGTGGCCGTACTTAAATACTGCTCGCCTATGCACTGATCTCCCCTGAGGATATATGCTCCTGCATTGCAGGCTTTAATGCAGGAAATGCCCAGCTCCCGTTCTATGGGGAGCAGAGCCGCCGGCATTCTCCCCGAAGCCAGCGCTACATAAACTCCTCCTTCAGCTGCCTTCCGCAAAGTTGTTTTCACTTCCGGAAGGATGATTTTCCGGTCATCCAGCAGTGTTCCGTCAACATCCAGGCAAATCAATTTCCATCTCATGTTCTGTACATCCTTCCTCCAGTGCATTAAGAATTGCCCTTACATTCCTCCTGCCGTTTTTCAGTCCCAGATTAAACACCATGGCGCCGACCAGTCCAGCGACAGCTGCGCCAATTCCCAAAACAATCAAAAGAGGATGGAGAGCACTTCCCCGGACTCCTCCATAAAAGACCGCCGCTCCAGCGGCAGAAAGGCATAAAGCATACCCTTTCCACCGTGCAATGCGCTTTAACGCTTCTGTCTGCATCCGGACTTCTCTTGACAACCGGTTTTTCTCTGCTCTATCCATTTTCACCCTCCTGAAATTTTACTCCGAAAGTCCGCCGCCGGATAGGCGGCATACATTCAGGGATGCCAAATGCGCCGCCAGAACTTTTGCGGGATCGCTGATGCACCGACCGCCGGCGCATGAAGGCTTACTCTGAAAATCCTGCCGCCGGATAGGCGGCATGCATTCAGGGATGCCAAATGCGCCGCCAGAACTTTTGCGGGATCGCTGATGCATCGACCGCCGGCGCATAAAGGCTTACTCCGAAAGTCCGCCGCCGGATAGGCGGCATACATTCAGGGATGCCAAATGCGCCGCCAAGACTTTTGCGGGATCGCTGGTGCGTCCGCCGCCGGCGCATGAAGGCTTACTCCGAAAATCCTGCCGCCGGATAGGCGGCATTAATATGTAAGACCAGGATTAAAGAATCCAACTAATACGCCGACAAATGCTACTACCACTAAAAGAAGCATGACTTTTATGGGGGACATCCGCTTCTTTGCCATCAAATACCAGCAGATTATGATAAACACTGCCGTCAGCAGTCCTGGGAACACCTGGTCCAGCTTATCCTGAAGCACCAGGTATGGTTCTCCGCTGTCATTTAATAACTGCAGGGAAGTGGTAACGCTTACCCAGGTGGCGGACACGGCGCCGATTACAATACCGCCCAGCATGGAAATAGAATCTCTCAGGGCCTCTCCCTGGGCGCCGATCAGGAAATCAACGGCTTTTCCGCCCAGTTCATACCCTTTAAAGTACATGAACTTCATGCCGAAGTAAGCAAACAGGTTCCACACAATAATGTAGAAAATTGCGCCCAAAGGCGATCCGCCGGTGGACATGCCCATGGCGATGCCTAAGAGAATGGGAATTACCGTACCTACCACCAGAGAGTCACCGATTCCGGCGATGGGGCCCATGAGGCCGGCACGAAGGCCGTTGATGGTTTCTTCATCCACATCCTCCTGGCCGTTGGCTCTGGCCTCTTCAAGGCCTGCGGTAATTCCTACAATCACTGAACCTAACTGAGGTTCTGTATTGAAGAAGGCCGTATAGGTATTCATGGCCTTTGCCTTCTCTTCCTCATCGGTGTACAGCTCTTCTACCAGAGGAAGCATGGCGCACAGATAGCCGAAGGTCTGCATATGCTCCTGGGAAAAGCAGGTCAGATGACCGTAATACCAGTTATGAAAAGATTTCGATAACGCTTTTTTTGACAGCTTCTTTTCCATATCAGATGTCCTCCTCTTCATCCTCATCATCCCCTGCAGCCGGTCTGGTCACAGCCAGCATTTTAATCTTGTAGTTGATGATGGCAAACATTCCCGCCACTACCGTTGCAGAAACCAGGTTGATTCCCATGGATGCTGCCAGCACGAAGCCGAACAGGAAAGGAACGAAATCGCTGGTTTTCTTTACAATCTGCTTTAACAGAATAGCAATTCCCACGCAGGGAAGCAGAGAACCTACTGTGAACAGGGTCATCATGGCAATGCCGTCCATGGGAAGAACGGTCTTGATCATTTCTACTACATTTGCTCCCAGCTTGCACATAATTACCGTGGGGATAAAGGAGCAGATCAGATGAGAAATCCAGGGAAGTCCCATATCAATTAAGTACAGTTTGTGATACTGACGGTTTTCCACCGCCTTCCAGCCCATATGCTGCCATACCAGGTTGATGGTGGCTGTTCCGTAAAATAATACGGTGCCCAGGGTGCCTACCATAGTTCCAAAGGAAGTGGCCAGCGCCGCGCCTTCCGTGGTGTCCGCTCCAAGACCGTAGCTTTTTAACGCTACCATGGCCAGGGGGATGCCAATGTAGCTTACCGCCCGCACATCTGCAGAAACGGTTCCGCCGGGGGTAACTAAAGCGATGTACACCACCTGCATGGCGCAGCCCACTAAAATTCCTGTGGTAAGATCACCGAGAATAAGTCCGCAGACCAGACCGCCGATTAAAGGCCGGCCTAATGTATAGTTGCCGATTGAAGAACCGCCCATGCCAGGCATGCTGGACAGACAGGCGCAGAGTCCTAAGAGTATTGCTTGCAGCCAACTGATTTCCATACCAAATCCTCCCTCTAGTTAAATCCGAATTGTCCCCGGAATTTCTTCCAGTTTCCGATTGCCTCCTCTTTTAATAAAGCAAACTCCACCTCATATCCGGCATTCATGATATCCTCAAGAGCCTGAGCCTCTTCCTGGGTGATAGACTGATTGTTTCCTAATTTCGTGGTGCCGGGCCTGTCGTTGCAGGGTCCGATAATCACGGTTTTTACTCCCGGCTTAAAGCCCTGGTCCACCAGGATCTTTTTCATATCAATGGGGTTTTTGGTAATCAGGAAGTAATTATCCTTGCTCTTTAACACCTTGTCGGATTTTTCCTTAAATTCATCCAGGCTCCACACAAAGGTTTTCTTTCCGCTGGCGCTCTTATAAGCTGCCTTTAACACCGGATTCTTGGCTGCGGTGTTGTTGACGGCAATCAGTCCGTCACAGGGATACTCCAGAGCCCATCTGGTGCAAGTCTGTCCATGAATCATCCGGTCATCTACACGAATAAATGATACTGCCATTGTTCTTCCTCCTCTTTCTTATCCTTAAATCTCCTCTTCATTATTTTCCGGCTCTATGGTAAACCGCCGGATAGCCGCCTGAGCCTCCGGAATAATCTGGTCAACCAGACCTTCCGTCTCTGCGGTATCTTTCATTAGCATTACATTCAGCGCCAGAGGCAGGTTCATGCCGCCGATCATCACCGTCTTATCCATCAGCCCTTCCCCGGCAATCACATTGGCCGCTGTGGTCAATGGTGAACCGCCGATTAAATCTGCCAGCAGGATAATTTCATCCTCTTTCTTGATCGGAGCAATGGCGTTCTTCACTTTCTCGGCAAATACATCTGCTCCCATTCCATCTTCAAGTCCCACGGAAATCAGATCCTCTCTTCCGCTTCCAAAGAGCATGGACAGCGCCGCTTTAAGACCTGGCGCGTAAGTCCCGTGGCTGACTAACAGTACGTATTTCACTTGATCCCCTCCTTAATCATTTTCTTTCCTTAACTTCAATCACAGTATATAAAAAAAGTGACACCTGATCATCTCACAAGTGTCACTTCTTTTTCATTACATTTGTCATATTCCGGGTGATAAATGTCACAGGCTCTGCTGCTCTGCCAGATACTGGTTGATCTGCCGGTTCCAGATAATTAATTCGGAACTGATATTGGTGCTTCCTTCCATGATCGCTTCCACTGCCCGGTTTACTTCCTGGACGGCTTCCTGGGCATTGCGGAACCGGGGCGCCTGGGCTGCATTTTCCACTGCATTGCTGAGAATATGGAGATTCAGGCTTTCTGTGTTGCCTGCATCCTCCATCAATTCCTCCAGCGTTTCATCGGCTTCCGTTACCTGCCGCAGCACAGACACCCCTTCCGAGTAAGTAAAAATCTTTTTCTGAATCTTGGGATCGGCAGTCATGGTCTTCATAAAGGCCCAGGCCTCTTCCTCCATGGCCGTACGTTCATTCATAGCCAGAAGAAGAGTATCCAGAGTGGAAATATTCTCCCCCTCAGGTCCTGCCGGCATAGGAATGCAGCCCCACTCAAAGCCGGAATATTTTTTTACGCTTAAGGGATAAGACTGATAAGCTCTGAACTCAGAAAACAGCATGGGCTGGAATACCACGTTGCCCAGATCAAAATCCCGCTCTGTAGCAATGTATTCTCCCGTCAGTCCCTTAAGCCGCTCCAAAAAGTTCACCGCTTCCTCCGCGCCTGAACCCGTAAGGCTGCATTCTGTGCCTTCCTCATTAAATACCCGTACCCCATTGGACTCAAAGGCCTCTTCCCAGGTGTAGCCCACCACCCCAAACTGGTCTATGGTGCCGTTTCCGTCTGTGTCTCTGGTAGTTTTTTTGCAGATCTGGTAAAACTCCTCCCAATTCCACTGATTATCCGGCATTTCAATCCCTTCCTGATCCAGAATAGTCTTATTGACAAACATCAGCTTAGGAGCACATTCATAAGGCAGAGCATACTGAATCTGATGATACTGCCCCGCCGAAAGGGCGGAGGAATAATAGGCCTCCAGGTCAAAGGAATCATCTTTCTCAATAAAGGAACTTAGATCCTTAAGAACTCCCGTTCGGGCATAATCGTTAAAATCCTCTCCCAAAATAATAAATACATCCGGCGCCTTTCCGGAAAGCACCTGTTCTGCCAGCCATTCTGAATAATCTGCCTTCATAATTCCGCTGGTAAACTCCACCTGAACCTGAGGATACTGTTTTTGGAAAGCTTTTTCCGCTTCCTCCAGCATCCGGTAAGCATATCCGTTCTGCACCTCCCAGTAGCTGTCAGAAAACAGACCTACCGTAAGGGTCTTTTCTCCTCCTGCAGAACGGATTCCCCCGCTCCCGTAAATCAGAAGTCCCGCCAGGCAGCAAATCAGGCATCCGCCGCCCAATATCGTATTTTTCCTTCTGCCGTTCATCTTATCTGCCCTCTATCTCCTGGTTTACCGCCCCTGTCTGCACCGCCCAGATCGCTAACTGAGTCCGGTCTCTGAGGGCCAGCTTGCTTAAAATCCCGCTTAAGCTGTTGCGCACCGTTCCTTCTGAGAGTCCCAGCTTCCCTGCGATTTCTTTATTGGACAATCCTCTTCCCACTAAAGCAATGATCTGCCGCTCCGAAAGCTTAAGTCCCTCCGTCAGCTTTTCATCCACCTGGACAGCCAGATTCGTCTGAGCCATCTGAGAAAACAGCTTTACTACCTTTGAGGCAATGTCTTCGTTAATCATGGCGGTGCCGTGATAAACCTTTCGGATGGCTCCTGCCAGCTCCTTTGTAGATATTCCCTTCAGCAGGTATCCGCTGGCCCCGTATTTCAGAGCGTTGAACACATATTCATCATCATCGAAGGTGGTGAGAATAATAATCTTAATCTCCGGATAATTCTCCTTCACGATCTGGGTACACACCACGCCGTCCATCTTCGGCATGCGGATATCCATCAAAATCACATCCGGCTTCTCCTTTCGGATAAACCGCATAACCTCCAGGCCATTTTCCACCGCTCCCGCCACTTGAATGTCCGTCTCTATCCCAAGAACAATAGAAAGACTCTGTCTGATCAGCTCCTGATCATCTGCAATCAGTACTTTTATCATTTTTCTTCTCCTTCTGTTCCCCACCGAATGGGAATCATTGCTTCGATTAAAAATCCATTTTCCCCGCTGCAGGATAAGGTTCCCTTAAGCATAGTCAGCCTTTCTTCCATATGGTGGAGGCCGAAACCTTTCTGGATATCCTTGCATCCGATTCCATTATCCTGAATCTTGATCTTCAGCATATTAAACTGCCGGTCAATCCAGATATCAATGGAGCTTGCCTTGCCGTGCCGGATAGAATTGGTAATACTCTCCTGAACAATGCGGTAGATGATTTCCTCCTCGTCATCATTAAAGCCATTTAACTCCGTGGTGCAGGTATACTGAATCTGGGCGTTGGTAGCCAGACGCATTTCCTCAATGGTGCTGGCCAGCGCCTTTTCCAGATCGAATTTTTCCAGCATATCCGGCCGCAGGGCCTTCACCGACCGGCGCACATCAGTCATTCCCTGTCTGGCCACCTCGGTGATGGCCGCCATCTGGGCTTTAGCCGCATCTGGAGCCAGATCCATCAATACGGTACAGGCCTCCAGGCCTGTAATAATACCTGTAAGGGCATGGCCCAGCGTATCATGGATTTCTCTGGCCAGACGATTCCGCTCCCTGGTCTCCACCATTTTTTCCGTGGTTTTCGCATACTCCTCCAGCTGAAGATTGGCCATCTTTAATTCGCTGTTAGCCTGATTTAACTGCTGATTCAGATTCATAATCCGTTCTTTTTCACTGGTCTGCTCCCGCATCAGAAGAATCATATACACCAGAAATATAAAGGTATTCAAGGAATCCGCCGCATTTTTTATGCCGGAAAGGATTCCCTGCACATTGGGGCGGAAATAGGTTAAATAAGTTTCAAAGGGCACAATGGAAAAATAGGCGGACAAAATCTGATAATTCAGAAGAAGGTAGGCCATGCACACCAGCACCGCAAGGGGAAACCGCCATTTCGCTTTAGGGAAATACTGCATGGCGTCCGCCAAAATCAAAAGAATAATGCCCGTATAGCTGAATCCCAGAATATAGCTGAGATAAAACCCGATTCCCGTTTCCAGACATACCTTTAAAAATAAGTCCATGCTGGTCTGATTTTCCATGGCCATCAAAAACAGGAAACCGCAGTACAGACAAAGAACCGCCAGGGGAAGACGCCAGGAAACGCCAGGGAGCACGGGAATCCGGGCCAGAAATTCCGCTGCGGAATTCTCCTGGACGATGCCCGACAGGCAGAATGCCGCCAGGACGGAAATATACAGGATGATTAACAGGTTTAAATTTTTCATGGCCGTCAAGGCACGGGACGAATATCGATTCTCTTCCATTTCTTCTCCTCCCGATTGATCATTAAAATCCGCCGCCATCCCCTACTGCCACCGGTCAATGCCATAATCTTCCACATTGTCCCTAGTCACCAGCTCTACGGGAACCAGCATATTTTCCTCAACTTCCTCTCCATTCAGAAGATCATATATGGCCTCTGCAGCCTGTTTTCCTATGAGAGAAGGAAACTGAGCTGCAGTGGCTTCCATCATTCCCTCTTTAATCAGCGCTTTGGCGTCCGGAGAGCCGTCTACGCCGTAAACCCCCACCTGATCCAAAATGCCCTCTGCCTCCAGCGCCGCTACCACGCCTACGCTGGCCAGGTCATTTAAACAAAACACCTGGTCAAATTCCAGTCCTTTTTCGATTGCCTCCTGCATTCTGGGCATGGCGATTTCCAGCTGACCTTCACATCCGATGGATGCCACAATCTCCATGCCCTCCTGCCCTTCCACCACATCCAGGAAACCCTGGACCCGGTCCCTTCCAGACTTTGTAGCTTCATGGGACATTACCACAATTCTGGCCTGATCATTCTGCTGAAGAAAATATTCTCCCACAATCTGTCCCGCCCGGTAATTATCCGAGGTAATGGTGCAGTCCGCCAGCTGATCATCATAAATATTCGTATCCAGCACCAGGATCTTAACTCCCTCATTCCTGGCCCGGGAAAGCACAGGGGTAAGAGATTCCCAGTTCACCGGCGTGACCACCAGAAGGTCGATTCCCTGATCCAGCATTTCCTCAATCTGCTCCCGCTGTCTCTCCTCATCCAGAGCGGGATTCCGAAAAATGGTCCGGTCCCCCTCCGCCTCGATCCTGGCATTGATCTCCTCGCTCATGATCGTATAAAATTCATTGTTCATCGTCATATAACTCTGCCCGATAATCCAGGAATTCTTCTTCTGATTCATGGAAAAATCCCTGTCCGAGGTAAGAAACCACAAAGCTCCGGCCAAAACCGCAAAATTAGCTCCTCCCAACAAGAGCCAAAAAATGTTCTTTTGTATCCATTTCATCGATCTGTCCTTCTTCTCCCAGACGATTTATCATTATTTCTTTGCCAAATCGCTGCTGCTGAACTTTAATTGCCGTCTTATTTATCATAATACACTCTCTTTTTCTTCACAAGAGACAATTCATTTCTTTCAATTTTATGTTATACTAAATAATCATAATGAAAAGTCAACAGAAAGGATGTGAACCATATGCAGACTCAACCTTGTGCCGCTATTGTAGAATGTTCCTCAAACGGGCTGTTTTATATTCCTGAAGCCCGCCGCCGAGGATTGCAGCCTCTGGTCATTTATCCTCCTTTGCCAGAATCATCAGGCTTCAGTTCTCTCAGGGCCCATGCCAGAGAAGTTCTGGACGAAGATGTGATCGTCATCGACGCTCCAGAAGATATGAATGAACTTTTGGAAATGCTTAAGCCCTATTCCATTGCCTGTGTTCTTGCAGGAAGTGAATTCGGCGTCATTATGGCCGATCAACTGGCCCGCCGGCTTGGTCTGCCAGGAAATGACCCGGCTACCAGCAGCTGCAGACTGGAGAAACCGGCTATGCAGGCATCCCTGGTAAAAGCCGGAATCCGGGCTATCCGCAGCCATTTGGTATCTAGTCTGGAAGAAGCTCTGGCCTTCTGGAAAGAACTGGATGTTTCCCGAGTGGTCTTAAAACCCTCTGCTTCCTCGGGAACCCAGGGCGTCCATTTCTGCTCTTCCAAAGAAGAGGTGGAACAGTATCTTACGGAGCTGCTCTCAGAAAGAGACTTATTCGGCAGAGAGAATCTTTCTGTTCTGATGCAGGAATACATCAATGGAACGGAATACATTGTGAATACTGTAAGCCATGGCGGGATTCACCGGGTAACAGACATCTGGATGTACCATAAAGTTCCCATCGGAAGTGAAGGAAACGCCTATGACTACGCCAGGCTCATTACCCGTCTGGACGCCAGGCACCGAGATCTGGTAACCTATGCCTACAAAGCCCTGGACGCAATGGGGTATGAATATGGTCCAAGCCACGGGGAATACATGATTGATGAAAAAGGGCCTGTATTAATCGAGGCCGGCGCCCGTCCCATGGGCGGCGGATTCTCCATGGACCTGCTGGACGCCTGCGTAGGCGCCATCATCTGACAGACTGCGCCATGGACTCCTACCTTGAACCAGAACGCTTCGAACAGGCCAGGCAGACTCCTTACCAGCCAGCCATGGAAATGATGATCAAATACTTTATTGTCCCGCAGGTTCAATCTGCCCGCCAAACTCCTGCCTTGGCATTCTTAAAACATATGGAAAGCCTTCGCCGGGTAAACATGAATCAGGTGCTGGAGCAGGGGACTTTGGAAAAAACCGTAAATCTCATCAGCTCACCCGGATTTTTGCAGCTCTGCCACCCAGATCCCCTGATTCTTACCAGGGATTATGAGATTATCCGCAGAATTGAACGGCAATACTTCCATCTGCTTTTTGATGAAGGGAGGGGGACTTTCGTGCCTCTTGATCATCAGGAGGCTCTGAACATGTATCGTTCTCTTCCTGAAGGCCCCAGGTTTATGCTTCTTGAAGATGAAGAACTATGCCGTACCATGCAGGCAGCAGGCATTACCGCCGTAACCCCAGAGACCCTTGAGTCCCTTTCACCAGGACGTTCCGGAGCAGTTTTCGCTCCCTCCAGCATTTTGGGACTGGAAGAATGCCTGGATCTGTTATCTGCTGCAATCAAAAAACTTCGTCCAGGCGGAGCAATAAAGATTCTTGAACGCAGCTGCGCCGGCTTTCCTTATGGAACCGCCGGATATGAACTTCTCCTGGGACTTCTAGGGGCAGGTATTCAGATGCCCCTGTGCGATGAACCCTCTGTTCTTACAGGAACGGCAGGAGGGCTGCAGCGAATTGCGCCAGGAGAAATGATCCAGGCCGACTGGTTTACCAGAGTTCGAGATGACCAATGGCTCCTTCCTGAACGCCGGGCCGGACAGGAGGGCATAGAGATCAGCGAGCACCTTCACATTAAACCGGGAACCAAGGTTTACGACTGCCCCTGCGGCGATGCCAGAATTTCTTATCAGCTGGCCCTCTGCGGAGCTGATGTTACAGGAATGGATATTAATCCCCGTTTTGTAGAACAGGCTAAAGCCCGTTTTCGCAGTCTTGGTCTTTCCGGAACATTCTCCACAGGAGATATGCGGAATGCCTCCTATCCTGGCGGATGCGACCTTTTCCTGAACTGGTTCAACAGTTTCGGCTACTTCAGTGAAGAAGAAAACCGCCGTCACATGAAAACCATGGCAGACTGCATCCGCCCGGGAGGAATTCTGGTTTTGGAAGGTCCTAATCTAGAACATATTCTGGAAAATACCAAATTGAAATATCAAGAAAACGGAGCCCTCGCCCACGATGAATGGGACAGTGAAAAACGGCGGATGAACATTACTTATCCTCCGGAAAAAGGCGAAGAAGCCGTGGTGGTTTCCATCCGGGTATACAGTCTGGAAGAATACAAAGAACTGTTCGCTGAAGCCGGCCTTGTTTTTGAGCAGGTTTACGCCGAACACTTCCGTCCGTATACTCCTGACGCAATGCGCATCATCCTTATTGCCCGGAAGCCAGAATAAAGAAAAGCCGGACAAAGAACCGGGGCCCAAAGCCCTGCCTTTGTCCGGCCTTTCTTTTCTTTATTTTTTCCAATATAAATCTCAAAGCCCCATTAAATACTCCCCAATTTCCCAAGCAAGCTTCAAAGCTGGCTTTAACAGCTCATCTGGAAAACATTCTCCATAGTGGCTGACCTCAAAGCTAAAATCCCCCTGATAATTGACTTTCTTTAAAGCCCTCACACAAGCCTTCCAGTCAATTTTTCCAAACAGCGGCATTACATGCATCAGATCCGGATCTGTTGCGCTGTGTGTATCTGATACATGAGTCGCCTTCAAATGCTTCCCTAACAGCAGAATAGACTGCTCTTGATCCTGCTTCATAATCTCGCCATGCTCAAAATCCCAGCAGACACCAATACGGTCATCGCCCATCAGATCCATCAGCTCTGCAAGCTCCTCTGCGCTTGCCCCATATTTGCGTCTGGGAGAAATGGCCGCATCGCACATGTTTTCCACTGCCAGTTCAAGACCAAGCCCCGCCGCCTTTTCCAGAAGAGCCGCAAAGTACTGCCTGTTTTTCTCCCGGGAAATCCTTGTCTGACACACCGCCGAAAAATCCGTGTCCGGATGAGTGACGCAGAGAGTGGCTTCTACCAGATGGCAGCAGGTCAGGGAACGCATAACCAGTTCCTCATGGCGCTCTTTCTCCTCTTCAGTTAAGGCTCTATCCAAAAAATTATATGTGTAGGCATGGCACTGTCCGAAGGTCACCCCCAGCCGCTCTTTTTCCTCTGCCACCTGATCGATCCACTGCCTCCATCCTTCTGTCAAAAAAGGAGAATGGGGAAGGGACCAGTCATAAAAATTTAAGTCAAACCGGGTAAATCCCGCTTCTTTTCCCATCCTCATCATTTCCGTAAGAGGCATGATCCTTCCGTCGGGACGAGTAAAAACCAGATTACTGGACGTTGATAATTTCATGTAAAAATCCTCTCTATCATAAATTCGGTCATCTGCTCCAGATCCGCCCTGCCGGCAGCAAAATGGCAGCTGTCCTCTGCAGGTTTTTCGTAAAATATAAGGTTCCCCCGCCGTGACTCTTCTTTTTCCACCTCTGTCCATCCGGAATGAAGGGAAAACCACTCTGGATGAAGAGCCAGCACCACTGCCGCAGCATCCACTAGAAGACTGCTGACCTCCAGCCCATGACGCCGGTTATACTCCGCCGCCTGACAGAAAAAGGCAAAGGCCGGGCAATTCCGGTTTCCTCTCTCCAGAATTTTCTCCGCCATTTCCGGCGTAAAGGTTCCCGTCACATCCACGCCTGCGGCAAAAATGGGAACGCCGGAAGCAAACACCGCCCCGGCTGCCTCAGGATCCGCCCAGATATTCCAGGAAGGACGCGTCTTCCATCCCGGATCCCCTTCTCTGACGCCGTAGCACCCCGATGCCGTATAAATCCGTTTGATTTTTCTTGCCTCTTTCGGATAATCCAGGAAAAGCCGAGCCAGATTCGTCATGGGACCAATGGAAATCACCGAAACCTCCTCTTCCTTTTCCAGAAGGTTCCTGATCCACTCCTGCGCTTCCCAGGGCGTGGGCCTGGTTTTCGGCCACGGGATGCCGGTATCGCTCATTCCATCTTTTCCCCCATACAAAAGAGACAGGGAAAGGGGGCGGCAGAGAGGTTTTGCCGCCCCCATGGATACGGGGATATCCTCTCTGCCTGCAAATTCTAAAATCCGCAGAGCGTTGACGGTGGTCTGTCCTGCCCCGGCCACGCCGGCCACCGTGGTAATCCCGGCCACGGAAAGCCGGCGGGACGCCAGAGCCAGAAGCAGAGCCACACCATCGTCTGCACTTGGATCACAGTCAATGATTACCCTCTCCAAAACGCCCCCCCCTTACTCTGCAATGGGATTTGCCCGGTAGTAATCCTCTATGGCCCGTTCACAGCCATCCTTGATGGCATTGAAGGTATCTTCCTTGCTGGCGCTTCCCTGACCGAAAGCAACCATAGCGTCTTCAATCACCGTATCAATGGTGGTGTTGTTGGGAACCAGAGCAGGAATCACGTGCTCGCCGCCCTGCATCAGCACATCGTAGGCGGTCTGCAGTCTGGGCTCGGCCTCCACCGCGCTCTGATAAGCCTCCAGCTCCTGGGTATTAACATTCACCGGCGTATATCCTGTCTCTTCCATCCACAGCACCTGTGCTTCCGGAGACGCCATAAACTGTACGAATTCCCAGGAAGCCTCCTTCTTTGCCTCATCCTCCCGGTCCAGCATAAACAAAGCAGATCCGCTGGTATAGGCTCCGCCAATGTCATCGGCAGATACAGTAGGAATAGGCGCTACATTCCAGGCAAAGGAATCGCCTGCCAGCTCGTTAATGGTGGGAATTCTGGAGCTGGTCATGATCACCATTCCATACATTCCCTGGGCGAATTCTTCGTTAATGGAATCTCTGGTAGGCTTGTAGGCGCCGCTGTCCACCACCTTCTGCCACTCGGTCAGGAACTTGTCCAGCGTGCCGTTCTGGGCGCAGGCCAGTTCCGTAATATAGCCGTCATGGCCGTTATTATTGTTTCCGAACTCGCTGCCTTCTGCTCCCTGGGTCTCGATCCAGTTCTCCAGCTCATACTGGTTGATCCGCACGTTCAGACCGTATTCCGCATCGGTATTTGCCGTAATTTCCGGAAGAATCTGCGCCATCTGGTCGATGGTTTCCGGCACCTGAACCCCTGCCTGATCCAGGTAATCCTGGTTATAGTACAAAAGAAGGGCGGAAGCGGTCCAGGGAACGCCCATCAGCTTTCCATCGATGGAGTATTCTGCCACAGCGCCGGGAATCAGCTCTTCTTTGGCCAAAGACGCGCCCTCTCCTCCAATGTAATCCTCTGCCCACACCGTCCGGTCATAATCCCGGATCAGGTTGATGCTCTCGCTGTAAAGCTGAATCACATCCGGCATATTGGCGATGTCGTCGGTGGCCATGGCCGCCGTCAGCGCGTCCGTTCCCGGCCAGTTTTGGAATACGGGCGTTACATGAATGTTCTTTTCCGCGCCTACGGTTTCATTAAAGAGATCCACCTGAGCCTGGGTGACTTCTCCGTAGACACTGTCCATGGAGTGCCAGAAGGTAATCTCTGTGGTTTCTCCATTTCCTTCTGTCTCCTGTTCTCCAGCCTGGCTCTGGGCCTGTTCCTGGGTCTGGACCTGTCCTTCAGTCTGACTTTCTGTCTGGCTTCCCGCTCCTGAACATGCCGCAAGGCCAAGAACCAGGGCAGCGGCAGCCGTCCCCATGGTAAACTGTTTCATCTTTCTCATGATTACTTTCCTCCTGTTATTCGGTTCATTAATAAAGCTGACAAATATGGATCTATTGCTTCAGGCTTTCAGGCAGCCTGCCGGCCTTTCATTATTCTTTTACCGCCCCGGACATCATTCCCGCCACGATGTTTTTCTGGAAGATCACAAACAACAGTACCGTAGGCACCAGAGCGATGACTACGCCGGCCATTACCGGGCCGAACACCGAGGATTCTCTGTCCTTGAGCA
Source organism: Candidatus Cottocaccamicrobium excrementipullorum (assembly GCA_018713255.1). GTDB lineage: Bacteria > Bacillota > Clostridia > Lachnospirales > Lachnospiraceae > Caccovicinus > Caccovicinus excrementipullorum. The sequence goes on from DVFL01000039.1 coordinate 90,011, forward strand.
TGGTAATTCCCACCTGAATCGTGCGAAGCTCGTTGCGGTTGGTCACCAGCATGGGCCACACGTACTGATTCCACACGCTGACAAAGGATGACAGAAATACGGTGGTAATTACCGGCCTGCTGGTGGGAAGCAGAATGGAGAAGAAGAACCGGAGATTCCCGCACCCATCGATATATGCCGCCTCCTGAAGGCTTCGGGAAAAGGTAAGGAAGTGCTGGCGCAGCATAAAAATATTCGAAGCCGACACCAGAAAAACCGAGCAGATACCCGCATAGGTGTTTACCAGTCCTATCCGGCTGATGGTAGCGAAATTGGAAACAATCAGCACATCCGGCGGAATCATCATGGTGCTCAGGGCCAGAAGAAAGAGTACCCGCTTTCCCTTAAACTCCATAAAGGCAAAGGCAAAAGAAGTCATAGTCGCCAGGATCACCCGGCTGAAGCTGCACACCAGAGCCACAATGGCCGAGTTGATCATATATCTGCCCAGGGTCGTTCTGGTTAATGCCGTCATATAGTTTTCAAAGGTTACCTTGGGCGGAAGAAAATGGGGCGGCGATGACAGCACCGCCTTCTGCTCCATAAAGGAAACCGATACGGCATACAAAATCGGAAAGAGCATCAAAAATGCCAGGAAAAGACAGACTGCCTGAAGAAGCAGGCTCCATTTTGCATTCTTTCTCATTGATAGTGCACCCCTTTCTTCTCCCAAAAAAAGCCTAATAGCGTAGCGGCAAACGTCATAAGGAACGCAATCATCGCCGCTGGATTGGCATTAGTGTAATTTCCTGTAGCGGAAATCTGCTGGAAGATATAGTACATAATGGTAACCGTAGCATTCTGGGGACCTCCGCCAGTAAGAACGCTGACAAAGCTCATCATCATCATACTGTAGCTCAAATCCGTAATGATCAAATAAAACATGGTTGGCGTAGTCAGAGGAAGGTAAATGCGAAGGAGCATCCTTACTGGTCCTGCGCCATCCATTCTTGCGCTTTCCACCACATCATCCGGTACGCTGCGCACAGCGGAAAGCATAAAAATAAAGGCATAGCCGGTAGACAGCCAGATCTGAATCACCGCAATGGAGATCATAGCAATCTTCGGATCATTCAGCCACTGAATATCCAGTCCAAAGAAACCGTTGATAAATCCCAGGGAAGGCACGTACAGCAGCTGGAAAATCATTGCCGTCACCGAAGAAGCCATGGCCATAGGAACTGAAAAAGCGGTTTCGTAAATAAATGAAGTCGTTCTTCTTCGGTTGGCCAAAAAAGCCAGAACCGTTCCTAGGATCTTAGAAATAGGCACCGTAAGCACCACATACCAAAGAGTATTTACAATGGCTTTCACAAACACCTGATCCCCCAAAATGTAGGTATAATTCTCCAATCCTACAAATCGTCTCAACTGTCCCAGAGTGTCCACAATAAAAAAGCTTTTATAAATCGTCTGAACAAAAGGAATAAAGGTAAACACTGCAAACAGAACAAATGCCGGCAGCAGCCATAAATAAGGCTCAATCATCTTTTTCCATAATTTTCGTTTCATTTCTCTCCTCCTGCCCCCCGCAGCAGTATTTTTTTATACCTTCAACCACACCGTAAACGCAAGGCCTGCCAGTTACATAATCTGCAGCCTTTTTAATCTCCTCTACGCCATTGCTTACAGAAACACTGAATCCTGCCAAATGAAACATATCCAGGTCGTTTTTATTGTCCCCGAATACCATTACCTCTTCCAGAGGAATGTGCAGATACTCTGCCAACTCCCGGACTCCCTGGCCTTTCGTGCAGCCCTTTGGCATTACTTCAATTCCCCGGGAATCGTACCAGACCACCTGACAGTTATTCGTGGTCTCTCGAATCTTCTTTACCACTGACTCCATGCGTCCAGGACTTCCCGGATCGATAATCAAAAGCTTCTGCACTGTATACTGTTTCCACTCCTCTTCGCTTTCCGGACGGTATTCTTCCTCTCGGCTGAAGGGCCTTTCCGCAATATACTGGTTTTTTCGAAAAACCTGATCTTTTCCCTCCCGGCTTACGATCACCGCCATTCCTGCCTCATCGGCAAACTCCAGAACTGGTCGCATTTCATCAGTTTTTAACTTCCGGTTCCACAAATAACGCTCTCCGTCCCACAGCCCGGATCCGTTGCACACCACCATGGGAAGGCGAATACCAAGCTCTTTTCTCAGTGCCTCCATTTTCCTATAAGGCCGGCCGCTGGCCAAGGTAAAAGGAAGATTATTTTCTTTAATCAGACGGGCTAATTCCCGGATGCCATCCTCCACATTCTCCTCCTCTGGAAGCAGCGTACCGTCAACATCGCTGACAATCAGACTGATTTTCATTGTCCACCCTCCTGACCGATCTTGTCTGCTTTTTACTCTGAAAGTTCGCCGCCGAATAGGCGGCATATATTCAGGGATGCCAAATGCGCCGCCACACTTTTATGGGATCATTAGTGCGTCAGCTGCCGGCGCATGATGGTTTACTCTGAAAATCCGCCGCCGAATAGGCGGCATACAGTTTTCTTCTGCAAACAAGGTTATTATACCTGAGGGGCCCATTCCTCTCTTTGATTTATCCGACCAGTTTTATCATCTTCTCGACCTTTCTCTACGTAAAATAAAGGTAAAAAAGTGCTATTTTTCGTGAAATCACAAAAAAATAGCACTTTTTCCCCAAAAAATATTCTTAATCCGACTCCTATTTCCCGTTCTGGAGAGATTTTCTGAATTGTTTTGGCGTCTGCCCGTAATATTTCCGGAATAGTTTGATAAAATAAGAGCAATTATCATACCCGGCCTCAGCCCCGATCTCACTTACCGAATCTGCTGTGGTCTGAAGAAGATTTCTGGCGGTTTCCATCCTTTTCTTCATCAAGTATTCTTTTACACTCATTCCTGTCTGACGCTTAAATACTCTGGTCAAATAATCTGGATTTAAAAAAGTAACCTGAGACAGCATCTCCATGGTAATTTCTTCCTTAAGGTGGCTGCGAATATAATCCTTTACCTGACGGACGCACCGTTCATCCCCGGAGCCAGATTTCTTGCTTAGCTGTCCTGTGATATAATCCGTACAAGTTTTCACCCAGCGGCACATGCCATCTATAGAAAGGATTGCGATTTTGTATAACTTATAGATCTCCGGATTATCATAAAGTTCGTGAGCCCTCAACTCCTTTTTCTCCATATATGTAAAAAACAGCTGCAGCATATCCTGCTGAAAAATCCGAATGCTCCGCTCACTTAAGGCTCCCGCTTTACCCAAGGCGATCAAATAATCTCTTACCACTTTTACCAGATTCTGCGGCCGGGACCCGTAAAGGATACTGCTCCACTCTGAAGGAATTTCAATACCTCCCCAACTTCTCTGCCTTGACCGGTCCACCCGAGTAACAGACTCCTGCTGCAGCACATCATCTTTGCTGTATTCCAACAACGCGCTGTAAGTAGAGGACAGCTCCTCACAGAAAATATCCTCGCTGAGGTAGCAAAGAATCTCCGCTCCCAGTTCCTTTCTGCATACCTCTAAAAGCCGCTGGCATTTCTTTCTTTCCGTTCCAAACTCATCCTCATCCAACAGGATCACCACCCTGGTGTAGATCACGATTACCTTGCTGCTGGCTCCTTTTTTCTTCACCACAGCCCTGGCCAGGTTCTGAATCGCCGCCTGACAGGCATCCTCTCCCCAAACAGAATACATCTCATCCTGATTTTTTACTGTAATCAGAATCATCCGATAGGGACTATCTTTTTCCATCGCCACATTTACCTGAGCCGCCGCAGCAGAAAGCTCTTCCGGTCCTCCTCCGATTCGATTAAGACAAAGATTCTTCCAAAAGACTTCCTGAATCAGAACATGGTTTCTCTCCCAGTATTTTCCATAGCGCTGCTCCTGCTCCTCCTTTTTTCGCTTTTCCGCTCTCTGAAGAATCAGTTCCACAGCTTCCGCCAGATCTTCTTTTTTTACCGGTTTTTGCAAAAAATCAGCAGTTCCCAGATGAAACAATGTCCGAAGGTTTTCGCCCTCCGGCCTTGTTCCTGTAAAAATGATTTCTGCTCTCTCATTATTCTGCCTGAATTCCTCCACCCACTTTAATCTGACCTTATCCATGAAACTTTCTCCGCAGATTAGCAGGTCAAACGTTTTTTCTTTTGCAATACCGCCAAAAGCCTCCTGACTGTAAGCTGTATACACAGCATCAAATCCCAGCTTCTCCCAGTCCAAAAGTTTTCGAAGCCGCCTTGCCTCCGTCACATCCTTATCCATAATCAGCAAATTCATCTTACTGTGTCTCGTCTCCATTTTTCTTTTATTATAGCATGGTAAAATTTCGTGAACTGTAAATTTTATCCATGATTTACGTAAAATCCAAAGCTCCTTCCACAAAAATAAGGCTGCGCCTACTGCGCAGCCTCCACAAGCCGTTTAGCATAATCCGACACAGGAGACGCAATCACCTGGTTGGCGTCTCCTTCTTCCACAATCCTGCCTGCCTCCATCACCAGGACGCGATGGCAGAAAGACTGAACCAAGGCCAGATTATGACAGATAAACAGACAAGATAATCCCCGTTCTTCTCTTAACTTCATTAGCAGGTCCATAATCTGCCGCTGAACCGTTGTATCAAGAGCACTGGTGGCTTCATCGCACACCAGAATCTCTGGCTCCGCCGCCAGCGCCCTGGCTATGGCAGCGCGCTGACACTGACCTCCGCTAACCTGCCGGGGGTAAGCGGAGGCCAGCTGACAAGAAAGACCGCACCGCTCCATCAGTTCTTTTACTCGCCGCTCCCGTTCTTTCCGCGGAATCTTCCGGTTTCTCAGACTTTCTCCAATCCCATCCCCCAAGGTGCGGCGAGGATCAAAGGAAGCCCCAGGAGATTGAAACACCATTTGAATCTTCTTATAAATTCCTCTAAGTTCTTTTCCCTTCACATGCGTAATCTCCTGCCCTTTCAGGAAAATGGAACCTTCCGTTGGTTCAATCAGACGCGTCACGGCTTTTGCCACTGTGCTTTTTCCGCTGCCTGATTCTCCCACAATTCCCAGTACCTGACCAGGATACAGGCGAAAGCTAACCTTCTGCACAGCAGCAATTTTCTCCCCCTTTTTCCCCTTAAATCCCACGCTCAGGTTCTTTACTTCCAACATCGGTTCCATCTTTTTCGCTCCTTTGAATCCTGAATTCTGCTTCCAAAAGGGCCTTGGTATAATCTTTCTGAGGATAAGAAAGTATTTGTTCAGCAGGGCCGTATTCCACCTGCTTCCCTTCCTTTAACACCAGAATCTTGTCTGCCATTGCCCGTACCACGCCCATATCATGTGTGACTAAAAGAATCGATGTGCCGAACAATTGTCTCAGCCGCAAAAGTTCCGTCACTGTCTGCTGCTGAACCAGTGCATCCAGCGCGCTGGTAGGTTCATCTGCCAAAAGAACAGATGGATTTAACAACATCGCGGCGGCAATCGCCGCTCTCTGATTCATTCCTCCGGAAAGGGCAAAGGGAAAACTGTTCCAGATCCGTTCTCCCTCCCCGAATTCCAGCTTTTCAAATAGCTCCATGGCTTTGACTTTAGTCTCTTTCTTTGACCATCCGCATTTGCAGTTCAAGCTTTCGCAGATCTGCGCTCCAATCGTCCGAACGGGGCAGAACGAGGATTTTGCATCCTGAAAAATCATGCCGATTCCCGTCCCCCTGATACGCTGCATCTCTTTTTCCGCAAGCTGAGGAAGGTTTTTCCCTTGAAACCAGATATGTCCCTGCACAACCGCTCCTCCATCCCCCAAAAAGCCCATGGCAGCTTTTAACAGCGTGCTTTTTCCGCTGCCTGATTCCCCTACAATGCCCAGAATCTCCCCTTGTTTAAGGGAAAAACTTATATTCTCTGCCGTTGTTTTTCCCTGCAAACAAATTTTCACCGAATCATAGGCTAATACTTCATCATTCATCTGCCCGCTATTCTCCCTTATTCCTCTAATATATCCAGGTCCGCCGTAATCTCATAATAATCGCAGGGATGAGCCTTAAGCCCAATCACCTTGCCCTGGCTGATTATGCTCATCTGAAGATGAGAACAGAATATATACCCATCGTCCGCCAGGATGATCTGCTGCATTTCTTCCGCCAATTCTTTTCTCTTTTCCCCGTCAAAGGTGATTGCCAGCTCATCTGCCAGGGTTTCCAGCTCATCATTATGATAACGTCCATAATTTGCTGATGAACGATCCAGACAGCACGCTGCAAAAAAATACTCCGGATCTCCAGTAGGCGCTGTTACCATGGCGCTGGCATAAACATCCCACTGTGAGGGATCCATTCGGATTACATTGTGGAAAGCGATTTGTCAAGGGGAGATTACCCCGGAGTTATACATTTTTCTTTTTTGAGCTTCTGAGCCGTCGACTTTCACCGCGGTCCTAAAATTTTGCATAAACACGACACAAGATCAGCAGCGTGTAAGCAATCAGAAAAAACTAAACCGCCTGTCCCTAT
>DVFL01000040.1 GCA_018713255.1 Candidatus Cottocaccamicrobium excrementipullorum
ATTGTTCCTTTCTGGAAGATCTTCTTCCATGGTCAGAAAAACTTCCGGCGGAAATCCGTAAAGCCTAAATATTGGTGGCTGCCAAGCAGCCGCCTAAAAATGTCAAGGTACTCGCTATTTGGCGTTTACGAACATAACACTCTCCGAGGACACAAAATACTACCTCAAGCTTGTAGCACCAAACAGCGGAGACGGCAAACTGGATACCAGCGTATCAAACTTCGGAATACACAAAGGCGGCCTCGTAACCCAGATAGAATACAAGGTAGCCGCAGACGTAGACGGCAACGTCACAGTTTACCGGAACAACACACCCATCAAGACCATCAACAAAACGCAGGGTGTAGAAGTGCTGTTAGCAGACGCCGAAATTAAGCGAGTAGATGACGCAACAAAAGCAGTCACGAACTTCGTAGCAGCACTCGACCGCAATCTTGGTTACGACAGACAGAACGCAACATGGTACAACGAAGCGTTTGACGGCATTACCGTACTCTACAGCTACTTGTCCTACGACATTGGCTTAGGCGATGGCAGTACAGGCGTTATCTCCGGAGAAGCAAAAAGCGTTCCCGTAAGAACAGCCGTACAGGATACATTCTTATCTGGCGTGCTTGAGAACAGAGCCGACCTCTACAACTTCAAGTCCGACAGCGAGAACAAGGTTCGTAGCAGTATGATTCTGACAGGTGAGTATACTGATGGCGGAGTTAGTTATCCTAGCGGCAATCTCGGAGCCTTGACAACGAAGAACGGGACGACAATGCAGATTACCTTACCGAACATGATGTTGTTTGCATATAGTAAAATGTGGTATATCCCGAACGCTAATGTTACAGACCTCAACTAAACAGAGCGTTAAAAACAGCAGTTTAACAGCGCAATTTTAATATCTCAAGTATTGGCTAATAGGCCGAATACAAGGTATAGAAACAGGCTCTTACAGGGTCAAACCTGTAAGAGTCATTAGCCACCTCAAGTGGTGAAATAAGAGCTTCTTTCTAATCCATGTCAGATACGGACTCATCACCCGTATCTGATTTTTTATTGTCTCCCAAGACGTAAAAATAGCTCTCCTGAGGACATATTTTTTCAATCGGTTATTCAGACAGGGGTTTGGTAGATTGAAGGTAATTTTCGGAAGCCACCTTGCTTGAAAACAGCTTACCGAAGGCTTTTTTGTGTGTCCCGAAGGCTAAATTTATATACTCTCCGAGAGCAAAAAAGTGGCAACCAAAGGCTCATTTTTGAACTTTCATTTTGAGGGGTCAAAAATGAAGTTTGATTTTGGGTGCAGGGAAATATCAGGGTTATTGAATCAAAATAGGTTCAAATTTGGCACTGGAAAGTGAACAATAAATAGGGGTAAATTTCGTGAAAAATTATCATCCGAATATCTATATTATCATCCGACGGGTAATTCGGAGGTCGGCGCAGGATGAGTGAAATTCAATCAAAAATAACAGCCAATCAGTCAGTAACAGTGTCCCGTTCAGTAAAATATGGGGATGTTCAGCAGATAAAGTCTCACCCGCACAAGCAATTCAAAGTTTATCAGCAGGCTGCCCCGGAGATACAGAACGGAGGTATAAAACAATGAGGGAATTTCTGAAAAAATTGTAACCCAAAGAATAAGCACAAGCTACCTATCGTTAGTTTTACATATTTATAATAGGAAAGAACAGACCCGTACATAGGACTGTCACCCGGAGCTTATTCAGCACATGAGTAGACAGAAGGAAAAAGCAAACAAAAATATAAGCCAATCATACAGCACTTATTCTCCTGTGGGGATGATAAGGCCACCGCAGAAAACAGTGCGGATTCTTCAGCGCATATCAAGTCAAACAATGTGGATAGGGTTTGTAGATACACATAGCAGTCACCCGAAGTGTCACTTCTGCTTTGATAAGTACACATTGTTATTCTCCAGATAATATCTCAGCAAAAATAAAACAAAAATTTCATACACAAAGCCGCCCTCCTGCAAGGCGGTTGTCTGCCGATGGTGTAATTGCCTTATAGCAGCGGTCAGCGATGGCATACACACAGAGGTCGGCCTACGGAAACTCAGCCGGGCAGGCTGTACACATTATGGCTTACCTGGGGTTCTCTCTGTATACAATGTGCTTGGCAGGCAGTAAACAGCATAGGCTGTCTTGCCTTGCAGGCTAGGGAAAAATGGCAGCTCTGTGAGGCTCTACCGGGCAACTAAGGGCTTTCAAAGGCTATGGCAGGAGAAAATCACAGTCACAGCAAGACAAGGCGTTCCAGCGGCTTCTGAGGGCTTCCAGGCATGTTGAGGTTTATTGGGAACTACTGCAATCTTAAAGGATGATTACTCGGTATCTCTCAATGCAGCTAAAAAGGTGTCAGGTACAAAAATATGAGTGCAACGGCATTATTTTTACTGGAATCTCCATGATTTACGGGGGTTCGCAGAAGAAGGCAAAGGGACGCAGGCAGAAAAGAGCGGCTAAAAAAGGGTTGCAAGGTACATTTTAGCTGCTTAGTGGCCCGCAGCTTATAACTGACCCTCGTGGTTCACAGAGTCAATAATATGAAGAATTATTACTAAACCAGTTGCAGGTTCAGGACATTCAAATTTGCAAGGGAAAAACAGCGAAAAATGCCAGCCAAATGATAAGCAAGTACAGCCCTTCAAGAAAAAGCATGGCCCTCATGGAATGAAGGATATATCAAGGCAGTGCTCAGCCTGTAAACAGTGAATATAAAAAGATAATCAAGGCATAATTCGCAAAAATATAGAGTCCAAAAGCATAGAACTCTCTGACTGCACGAATTAAGCACATACCTCTGAAATAAATGCAGTTTAAAAACAGAAAAGATTGTCTCCCGCTGGATACTGCGTGAGTAAGCAGGGACAGCATAATAAGTTCACTCTGCCTGAATTTCAATCAATCTTGTTATCCAGATATGAAGATATAGCTTCCCGTATAGTAGCAGGCGGCAGATAAGCGTCATTATGAAGGTTTACCAGTCATAAAAAGGCAGACTACCGGCCCTGCACATGTAGACAGGATAAAACATGGTCAACCGGCAGTAATTTTGATGAAAGTAGAGCCCTGAGGGTATAGCTCCAATATTTTAGGTCATGAGCCATGTCAGAGAAGGTGGCTTATTGTCCAATTTATATACAGCTCCAAATCAAAAGAAATGGAGCAGTATAATGATATTTTACAATTATTTGAAGGAACTTAAATGGAGTTACACTCATAACCATGGGCTTTTTCTCAATGAAAATGAAATTGTAGAGTTAACCAGAGGCAGTGAAACAGAAGTTCAAGAAAAAATAGCGTTAAACTGCTATGGCGAAGCACATACCGAGGGAAAGAGCAAGAAACCTTTGGGATATAATATATTTAATGTGATGGCAGATTATAGACAACTTGACAAATTACAGAGAAAGACTATAGAATTTTTAGTGTCAACGGGAATTGGAAATAATATGCCGAGAAAGAAGAAGCAGGAATTTACGATTGTATTCCAAGGGACAAAGAAAGAGAAAGAAGAAGGAAAAGGACGGTTGATGATATACGTCCCCCTGCTTAATGGTGGACGGTCAGCCGTTTATGGAAAGACAGATAAGGAGGTGACTATTAAAGCCTACAAAAGACAACTGGAGGACCGTCAGAGCGCCTTTCTGGAGGAATTGTCTAAGCTCGATAATGAAGCACTGGAAAAGTTAGATATAAGGCTTATTTCCCTTATGGAAGAGCAAAGCAGAACCAGTGATAAAGATGCGGATACCAAAAAAGTCTTGACGTTTGAAGAAGCATTTATGCATGCCGTACATACTAGAGTGGCTAAAAAAGAAATAAAAGGACAGACCAGAGATAATTATATCAATGTATATAATCGGATATTCAAGAATAATAAAGGGTTTACCCAGCGGCCAATTTCAGAGATAGAGACAGATGATGTCTATGATATTCTGGAAGAAGTTGTAAATCGAGGGATAACCAGGCATAACTTTGTCAATCCTTATGTGGTGGTTCGCTTACCATTTCGATTTATTATGAGTCTGAGAAAAACTGACCCTTATAAGGTGAGTTTACAAGTGAGTTTAGATGAACTTGCCGAAAAAGTAAAGGGATTCAATAATAGGTTTACTATACCTAAAAAGGAGGAAGAAGCCTATAATGAAGAAGATGTTGATGATTGTATAAGCGCAATATATAAGTTAATGTCTAGGAAACCAAATATCAAGTCAAGATATTATTTGATTATGGCAAATTTCTATTTGGGTTTACGAGCCGGCGAATTGGCTGCGTTATCAGTAGAGGATGTTGATATGGACCAGAAGGTACTTTATGTAAGACACTCAAAAACAACCAAGAAAGAATATGATGAGAATATGCAGCCGGGTAAATATCTTCATGAGATTGGAGATACTAAGACTCCCAATGCTGTGCGAGAGCTTCAAATCGTAGACGAGGTATATGAAATTTTTACAGAATTATTTGCCTATAGAAAGCGCAAGGGATACCGTGGGAAGTATTTAATTTCAGATGATGGTAGAGCCAAGGATTATACTGGCGCTCTTAAAGGCGCATATAGACAAATCCGTATCGAGATGGCCAATAATATACACGGACACCTTCAAAGGAAAACATTTGCCACTATGAATTACTTAAATCCTAATGTAGAGGATAAGGAATTGCAAAAGATGTTAGGACATAGCAGCTTAGTGACTACATTGAATAAATATATTCTTCCTATGAGGAAAAGCCGTGAAAAGTTAAGGGCAGCCGTACAATCTACATACAGTAAAAAAATACAACAAAATAGTGCTGAAAATACAACAAAATGATAATGTTGATAGGGCAAAAACCTTGAATTTACAAGGAAATCCGAGAATTTAACTCTAATATGCATGATATTGGTATCCTGGCATCCTTCGACCTTGTTGCGGTGGACCAGGCGTGCATTGACCTGGTTTATTCTGCGGAAGATGGAGCCTCCCTGATCCAGCGGATTGAGTCCCGCAACGGGCTGCTGACCCTGGAACATGCCGGGGAAATCGGGCTGGGAAGCCGCACCTATAATTTGGTAAGTATTGATGGATAAATGGATGATTAACAGAAAAAAATTAGGAGGTTAAATAACATGAAAAAGAACATTGGAAATGCACTGGCACTGTATCCCACCCCTCTCGTTGTTGTAGGAGCCATGGTCGATGGAAAACCTAACTGGCTTCTTGTAGGGCATCTTGGCATCATCGGCCACGACCATGTAATGGTCAGCCTGGCGTCAGCTCATTATACGAATCAGGGCATTAAGGCGAACAAAAAACTTTCCATCAATATTGTAGACGAGGCAATGCTTGCGAAGGCGGACCGCTCCGGCTGCGTAAGCGGAAGCAAGGAAGATAAATCGACTTTATTTGATTATATAACAGATGATGCAGGCGTGCCCATGATTGTACAGGCGCCGGTAACCATGGTGTGCAGCGTAGAGGATATTTATGAGACAAAAGGATTTGAAAGTTTTATCTGCACCATTGACGCAACCTATGCTGAAGAAAGCGTGCTGAATGAGGCCGGCAGGATTGACTATCATACCTTAAAGCCAGTGCTGTTTGAAATGCCTACATATGAGTATCTGCTGACTGGCGATGTGATTGGCAAATGCATGTCATATGGAAAAGAAAAGAAGGATTGAACATGAACCCCTCGCTGATTGTTTCCTACTCTTATTCGGGCAATACCCATCAAATTGCGCAAAAACTGCAGGAAGTTATTTCCGGAGACTGGTGTGAAATTCATCCCCGGCAGCCTTATCCCATGGCTTTCCCGGAATTATTGGAGCAGGCGAAGCGGGAAATTAGAACGGGATACTATCCTCAGCTTCTTCCCGGCGCCAGTTCTCCGCGGCCTTATCCGATTATTTTTGCAGGGTGCCCTGACTGGTGCGGAACGATTGCGCCGCCATTGGCTTCCTGGCTGCATCGCAACGATTTATCCGGGAAAATTATTCTTCCGTTTTATTCATACTGCGGAGGCGCTGTGGGAAATATTAGGAAAGATATTGCTAAATTGTGTCCGAAAGCAGATATTCGGGAACCATTGGGGATTGTAGATGATGGCGGAGAGCAGTTGGGAAAGATGCTGCAGCAATGGATCATCAGGGCCGGAATTACAGACGAACTAGTTCCTCTGGGCAAGGCAGAAAGCGGGCTGGAGGTGCTTTCCAGCAAAACAGAGGATTTTACAGGTACATTGGAATTAATGGAGACAGAGTAAACCCCCATGCACCGGCAGCCGACGCACCAGCTATCCCGCGAAAGTTTGGCGGCGCATTTGGCATCCCTGAATTAATGCCGCCTAATCGGCGGCGGACTTTCAGAGTAACTGTCCCAAAGCTGCTGCGATGATGCGGCGGAAATAAAAACAAAAAAGGAGAATTTATATGCGTATCAGTGATAAAAATTTATTTGACCAGGAGAATGTTTTCGGATTAGGAAATGCCAACACAGCTTATGCCCAGTATTTTATTGGAAATTCTTATTTGAATCCATTAACGGAAGCGGGAAAGTGCCCGGTATTCCTGGCTAATGTGACCTTTGAACCTGGGTGCCGAAATAATTGGCATATTCACCATGCAAAAAGCGGCGGAGGCCAGATTTTAATCTGTACAGCAGGAGAGGGATGGTATCAGGAAGAAGGGAAAGAGGCGGTCAGCCTAGAACCAGGAAAAGTGATCGTGATCCCGGCTGAAGTCAAGCACTGGCATGGAGCGAAAAAAGACAGTTGGTTTTCTCATATCGCACTGGAGGTTCCCGGGGAAGAGACTTCCAATGAATGGCTGGAGGCCGTAGATGATGCGGCGTATGATGGACTTGAGTAGGATTAGCTGAGAACAGGAGAGTGAGAACATGGAATATGCAAAATTAGGAAATTCAGATCTCAGGGTATCCCGAATCTGCATGGGATGCATGGGATTTGGCGATTCAAAAAACGGACAGCACAGTTGGACCATTGACGAGGAGCATTCCCGGGAGATTATTAAGCGGGGATTGGATCTGGGGGTAAACTTTTTTGATACGGCCATTGGTTATCAGAGCGGCACCAGCGAGCAGTATGTGGGGCGCGCCATCAGAGATTTTGCCCATAGAGATGAGGTTGTACTGGCTACCAAGTTCCTTCCCCGTACTCAGGAAGAGATTGCTTCCGGCGTTTCCGGGCAGCAGCATATTGAGCAGATGGTAAATACCAGCTTGAAAAATCTGGGTATGGATTATATTGATCTCTATATTTATCATATGTGGGATTATGAGACGCCTTTGTATGATATTATGGATGGGCTTAATCGGGTGGTAAAGGCTGGAAAGGTAAGATATATAGGTATCTCAAACTGTTTTGCGTATCAGCTTGCAAAGGCCAATGCTTTGGCGGAAAAAGAAGGATTTGCAAAGTTTGTCTCCATCCAGGGGCATTATAATCTGATCTTCCGTGAAGAGGAAAGAGAAATGGCGAAACTGTGCGCAGAGGATAACATTGCCATGACGCCATACAGCGCATTGGCAAGCGGACGTCTTTCCAAGCATCCCGGTGAAACGTCCAAACGCCTTGAGGAAGACAGTTACGCAAAGTTCAAGTATGACGCTACGGCAAAGCAGGACAACGTGATCATTGAGCGGGTAGCTGAGCTGGCTGACAGGAGAGGGGTATCCATGACCGAGATCTCCCTTGCATGGCTGCTGACGAAGGTGACTTCTCCTGTGGTAGGAGCAACGAAGCTGAACCATATCGAGGGTGCGGCAAAAGCGGTAGACCTGACTTTGACCGAGGCGGAAATTGCTTATCTGGAGGAACCTTATGTTCCTCATAAACTGGTAGGGGTGATGGCGCAGAACACTCCTGCGGCAGCAAAGGAAAAGCATGTGTGGTCTACTGGAAATCAAAAGATTGAGAACACTTAAGCTGCCGAATTTGGATAAAAAGCGGTTGTGATTACATTCCTGATGATCCAGATGGAAAGCATTTGACTTGATAGAGAGGAGCAGAGATGGAAACTCTTCAGCGGGAATTTGTATATATTTGGTACTATTTTACAGTTCAATGGGATCAGATTTTTATTTACTGGGTTTTGGGAATGGCAATCGGATCTGCAGTTTCTGTATTTGCAAAAGATTCTATTCACCGGATATTCCTTTCTCTTCAGGGGAAAAAGCTGGGAATTTTAGGAATTGTGGCAGCCAGTGCCTTAGGGGTCGCATCTCCTCTCTGCATGTATGGAACCATTCCCATTGCGGCCTCTTTTTCCCGAAGCGGAATGAAAGATGACTGGCTGGCCGCCTTTATGATGAGTTCCATCCTGCTTAATCCTCAGCTCATTGTTTACAGCGCGGCTTTGGGCAATAAGGTTCTGGCAGTGAGAATCATCAGCTGCTTTCTGTGCGGAATCCTTGCAGGCCTGCTGATCTTTTTTCTCTGCAAGGATCGTTCCTTTTTTAACTTTGACAATTTTGACGGGCCGGCCAATCGAGATACGGATCCGAACCTGCTCAGACGGTATGTGAAAAATCTTGGGCGCAATGTAAAAGCCACCGGCCCCTACTTCCTGATAGGAATCCTTTTGTCTGCCCTTTTTCAGCGCTATGTGCCGGCAGAGGCCATGACCTCTCTGTTCGGAGGAAATGAGGCTTTAGGAGTTTTAATGGCAGCCACAGTAGGCGTGCCCCTCTATGCCTGCGGAGGAGGAACGATTCCTCTGCTGCAGCAATGGCTTTTTGACGGGATGAGCGTAGGAAGCGCGGCTTCCTTTATGATTACCGGTCCGGCCACGAAAATTACCAATCTGGGAGCAGTGAAGATAATCATGGGAACAAGGCGGTTTGCCCTGTATCTCGCCTTTGTGATGCTGTTTTCCTTTCTGGCAGGCCTAATTGTAAACTTACTCTGAAAGTCCAGCCGCCGGATAGGCGGCATTATTCAGGGATGCCAAATGCGTCGCCGGACTTTCGCGGGATAGCTGGTGCATCGGCTGCCGGCGCATGAAGATTCATTTGATGGAAAGGATAAGAAGATACCATAGGAGAAGAGGCAAGTGATCATAAAAGCAGGAAATAAAGCCGGGATTGCTGCAGCTGCTGTCAGCTGCCTGATGTGGCTGGCAGGATGTGGACTGACGGAAACGGCATATATGGTGTCAGGTGAAAGTGCAGAAACAGCGGCAGAATTCCAATTAGATGCCGCAATACAGCAGAACGCCCGTCTGGATGATAAAGATTTGCCGGAAAATATGGATCCTTTTTCTGGTGAGCAGGCACAGGCGCTGCTGCTTGAACAGAGAGAATTGATGATTCAATACATGGAAGCCTACTATCATAGTCTTTCCGCTCTGGAACCGCAGAACATGTCAGAGCTTTTTCTGAACACAGCGGGAGATCAGCTTTTGCTTAATGAAAGCGCTCTGGAGTACATAACAGGACTAAGAAAGATGCAGAGAACAGATCTGCACCTGGATGATTATGGCTATGAATTAACTGTAACTGCCGCGGAAACTGCCGGGGATGGAACTGCTGATATTTGGATTACAGAAACCAGTACCCAGAATTTCAGCCAGCATCCGGACGTGGATACAACATTGTATCATATTGTTCATCATTTTGAACTGCAGGATACAGCAGATGGATGGAAGATCGCAGGACATCTGCAGTGGGATTCCGTTTACTGGAACCTGATCAGAGAATACTGGGATTGGGACAGTGAAGAACTGGTGATTCCGGAAGTAGAATTACTTCTCCCGGGAAAGGTTGATGAGCTTCTGACAAAGGCAAGAGAAGACATGGAAATCCGCAGTCAGCAGCGCACTTCAGCGCCCAAGGCCTGTCAGTATGAGTATAACCGGGCGCAGGCGGTGGCTTACAGCAGTCAGTGGGTGGGCAGAAGAAACGATCAATGGGATGATTTTACAGGAAGAGGAGGCAACTGCCAGAATTTTGTTTCCCAGTGTATTTTTGCCGGCGGCATTCCCATGGATCATCAGGGAGATGAACGCTGGATATGGAATGGATCAGGAGATTATTCTGCCTCCTGGGTAGGCGTGGATGGCTTTTATGCTTATGCTTCTCAGAATCATGGAGCCGGGCTGGCGGCCTCAACAGATTTCTCTTACTATGGCGGGGAAGAGGGCGATTTGATCTGCATGGGATCGGAAACAGACTGGAATCATATTGTGATCATATCCCAGGTGGTGAAAGATGAACAGGGGAATACGGTTGATTATTTGATTAATTCCAATACTTCAGATGTGCGGAATTTCCCGGTGGGAGCCTATCCCAACTCTTATCAGAGGTTAATTAAAATTTATGGATGGAACTAAGTGCAGTATAAATCCAATTTTCTATGAAAATTGTTGGGCTGAAAGCTGATTTAGAGCTTTCAGCCCTTTTTTGCCGGCTAAAACCCTTTGATAAAAGCTTTAACTGGCAAAAATAAAAGAATAAGTGAATGGAGCTGATCAGGAAACAGCGCTCCGCTTTACCTGAGCCAGGGCTTTTGCCACTGGAGGCAGGGAGATAACGATAACAGTAATGATTCCCTCTGCCAGGATGTAGGAATAATTATAAATAATAGGATACAGAGCCGTCAGGGACTGAGGGAAATTCTCCGGCATATAGTCCATCCAATAAAGATATCCTCCGAGGGAATGGAATGCGCCCCGGACCAGGATTCCCAGAATGTATCCCTTTACCAGGCCGTTTTTCGACTTGTAAAACAGCCCCGACAGCCCAAGACCGGCGAAAGCCAGGATGTAGTCGCAGCATACCTGGAAGAAGGAAAGAACGTAGGGCTCCTGAAGGAACTGAAGAATTCCATATGCCAGGCCGGTCATAATGCCAGGGCCTGGACCGTACCAGTAGCCAATCAGGCAGATGAACAGCATGCTGAACAAGGTGACAGAACCGCCGTAGGGAAGGGCGAAGACCTTTAAGTATGAGGTGATAAAGGCCAGCGCCATGGCCATGGCACAGAACACCAGCTGTTTGGTGGAAAGCTTCTTCCCAGAGCTTTTCTTGGAATAAAGGAATGAGGCGGCGATAACCAGAAGAATGGCGGCGGCGATAAATAATCCGTAGCCCAGGGTGGTAAGACCGCCTTCAGGTGTTGTGATAGACATAAAAAAACCTCCTTTGCATGCGCGGGAGGGGACTACTGATTTGGTAAGTGTAAGTATGATGCTTCCTTACGCCGGTATTATCCGGTTCAAGTAGTGAGGGTCAGGATGGGAAGTCCGGCAGGGCTTCTCATTCAGTCTCAGCACAGAGGCTCCCCTAGCGTGTTGTATGATTAATCCTTGTGAAGTATAGCGCAGGAAGAGGAGAATGTCAATGGTGCTGCGTTGTTTCAAAAGTTCTTGACAGGAATCTGGTCTTTCTTATATAGTTATACACAACTAACCAAGAAAGGAACTGAAGATGGAGATTAAACAGCTAGAATATTTTGCGGCGGCCTGTGATCAGGGAAGCTTTAATAAAGCGGCTGCATGTCTGTATACTACCCAGCCCAATGTGAGCCGGGTGATTTCCAGCCTGGAAAAAGAGCTGGGACGAGAATTATTTGTCCGGGACAGCAAAGGGATCCGGCTGACCCCCTTTGGGGAAACCATACGGGAATATGCTGGCAATATTCTGAAAAACGTGGGAATGATTCATAGTATGGTTCCCCTTAATCCAGGACAGAAACTGTCGATTTCAACCTATGCCAGCAACTTTTTAGCCAGGCTGCTTCTGGATTTTTATGAGGAAACAAAAGGAACTTATGTAATTGAACACTTTCAGGGAACGGCGGAAGAGGTAACGGACCGTGTGAAGCAGGGGATTTCTGAGATCGGCGTTGTGGTGCTGGCTCAAAAGCAGACGGCTGCATTCTGCCATATTTTAGAACATAAACGGCTGGAATTTCATCATTTAGGAAATCGAAAGCTTTGCCTTCTGGTTGGACGCAGCCATCCTTTTTATCATCGGGATGAGGTGCGGTTTGATGAACTTTCCGGCCTTAAATTTATCCAGGGCGTCAGAGATTATTTTTCCATGGAACATCACCTGGAATAGGTGAGCATGGGAGTAATTAATCAGAAAAACCTTCATCACGCTATTTTAAGCAACAGCGATTTTGTCTATGTCAATGCCCTGGATCAAACAGATATCTGTGGTTTGGGACTTTGTCTCCCCGGAGAACAGTACTGGATTCATCAGGTAAAAATGCTTCCGATTATTGGATGCGAGCCTGTTCTTACGGTGGGCTGCGTTTTTGTGGAGGGCCAGAAGCTTTCTGCTCCGGCGGAAAAGTTTGTCCAGCTGTTAAACGACCGGATAAGCTGAAAGATGATGGATGCTTCTCCTTTGTTTTGGGCTTTGTCCTCCAGCAGGCTTCATATAACAAAAAAGACAGGACAGGGGTATGCTGAATCTGCATTAGTTAGATTTAACTAACTATGCTATAATGTGGCGTATCTTAAAGAACAGAAGGGAGAGAAAGAGATTAGAGAGATAAAATTAACATGGATTTTGGCTGCCGTTCTTGCTGTGCTGTCCATCGGCTCCTTGTTTGTAGGGGTAATTGAGGTAAATGCCTGGGCGCTGGCGTCGGGAGATCAGGAGCAGTGGAGAATTTTTCTGGTTTCCAGACTGCCAAGGCTTCTTGCCATTCTTTGTACCGGCGCAGGAATGAGCACTGCAGGCCTGATGATGCAGCAGCTCTGCATGAATAAATTCGTATCTCCTACCACGGGAGCAACGATTTCTTCTGCCCAGCTTGGAATCCTTTTGGCGTTGATTTTCATGCCTCAGTCAACGCTATGGAGCAGAGCGCTGTTTGCTTTTGGGGCGGCGATTGTGGGAACCTGGATTTTTGTCTGGTTTATTCAGCGGATTCAGTTCAAAGACGTGGTGATGGTGCCCCTGGTGGGAATCATGTTCAGCAATGTAGTGGGAGGAATTACCAGTTATCTGGCTTATGAGTATGAGATGACTCAGGCGCTATCCTCCTGGCTGACAGGGCATTTTTCCCTGGTGCTTCGGGGAAGATACGAGATCGTTTATCTGGTGGTTCCCATGGTAATTCTGGCGTTTATTTTTGCCAATCATTTTAATATTGTAGGCATGGGAAAGGATTTTTCCCAAAATCTTGGCGTTCATTATCATCTGGTGCTGTTTATGGGATTGACCATTGCCGCCATGATTACCGCTTCTGTGGTGGTTGTTGTGGGAACGATTTCATATATTGGCCTGATTGTTCCTAATTTGGTGACCATGTTTAAGGGGGATAAAATACGGGGAACCCTTGTGGACAACGCGCTGTTCGGCGCCTGCTTTGTCCTGGTCTGCGACATGATCGGGCGGGTGGCCATCAGACCTTATGAACTGCCCATCGAGCTGGTGGTGGGGATTGTTGGAAGCATACTGTTTATCGGGCTGCTTCTTTACCGGCTGAAATACGGAAGAGGATCTGTACGGCTTGGATCAGCCGCCCTTTCCGGATGCGGAGCGGTGATCAGGGCAGAGAGAGAAAACCTGGATCAGGCAGAAGGAGGTGAAAGCGCATGAAGACCAAGGCTTATGAACAAAACCTTTGGAAGCTGGCGGTGATGGCTGTCCTTGCGCTGGCTGCATCTGGGGCATATATGCTGGTGGATGTTAATGTTTCTAATGCAAGGCTGTTCCATTACGCCATGAGCATCCGAATTCCTAAGCTGATTGTCATGATCATTACTGCTTTTGCCATCGGCGGAGCTTCCCTTGTATTTCAGTCTGTGATTAACAATACGATTGTAACGCCGTGTCTTTTGGGAATGAATTCCTTGTATACCCTGATCCACACAGCGGTGGTGTTTTTTGCAGGCTCCGGGAGTCTGCTGGCGGTGAATGCCAATGCTTCTTTTGCTGTGGATCTGGTGATCATGGCGGCGGCTGCCGGAATGATTTACAGCTAGTTTTTCAAGATGACAAAGCATAATGTGCTGCATGTGCTGCTGATCGGAACGGTGCTTACTTCCCTTTTTTCCAGTATTCAGTCTACTCTTATCCGGGTTATGGATCCGAATGAATACGACAACCTGTTAAGCACTTTGGTCGCCAGCTTCAGCAACGTAAATTCTGAGATTATTCTGTTTTCTCTCCTTGTGCTGGCCGGGGTGATTTTCGGACTCAGAAGGGAGCTGGCTCTTTTAAATGTGCTGATTCTGGGAAAGGATCAGGCGATTAATCTGGGAGTAGATTACGACAGCTGCATCCGCCGCCTCCTTTTTGGGGTTGCGCTTTGCATCGCCGTAGCCACGGCAATGGTGGGACCGATTTCCTTTTTAGGACTGATCATTGCCAATTTATCCAGGCAGCTTTTAAAGACTTACCGTCACGGTCAGCTGATTCTTGGCTCCGCCTTGTTTGGCATGATTGTGCTGGTGGGAGGCCAGCTGATTGTGGAGCATGTGTATACATACTCTATTCCGGTAAGCGTGCTGATTACAGTGGGAGGCGGAATTTACTTCCTGTATCTTCTGCTGGCTAGATGGAGGGGATAATCATGTTAATTCAAAAGCTGACAAAAAAATATAATGGAAAGGCAGTGGTGGATTCGGTATCCTTTGAGATTCCCAAAGGGAAGGTGCTTTCGTTAATTGGTCCAAACGGCGCGGGAAAATCTACGGTGATGGGAATGATTTCCCGTCTGGTTGCCAGGGATACAGGAATGGTGGAGTTTAAGGGGAGGGATATTGGAAAATGGAAGAGCAGAGAACTTTCTCAAAAACTGGCGATCTTGACTCAGAGCAATCATATTCAAATGAAGCTTACGGTGAAGGAGCTGGTGGCCTTCGGACGGTTTCCCTATTCTGGAGGAGGAATTACGCCTGAAGACCAGGAGATCATCCATCAGGCCATTGCCTATATGGAGCTGGAGGAATTTCAGGACAGGTTTATTGATGAACTGTCCGGAGGACAGCGTCAGAGAGCATATATCGCTATGGTGATTGCACAGGATACTGAATATATCCTTTTGGATGAACCCACCAACAACCTGGATATTTATCATGCCACGAATATGATGAAGACGGTGCGCAGACTTTGTGACGAGCTGGGCAAGACAGTGGTGATGGTTCTTCATGAGATTAATTACGCTGCCTTTTACTCTGATTACATCTGCGCTTTCGCAGACGGAAAAATCGCCAGGTTCGGTACCGTTGAGGAAGTGATAACCAGAGAAAATCTTTCAGAAATTTATCAAGTTGATTTTGAAATTCAGATGGTAAAGGGAAAACCTCTGGCGATTTATTATTGATGACAGCATTGGGTGTACAGGGAGGACATACGTTCCTTCACCGTGGTGTCAGCAGGAACATTAAGATTGATGGAATAGGGAATTTTTGATCAAACAGGAGGAAAAATCGTGAGAAAAAAAGTGTTGACGGCAATGTTTGTCATGACGGCAGTCCTTTGGGCCGCCGGATGCAGCAAAGCGGGAAGAGAGGAGACTGGGGGGTTGAGGAACCAGGAGGAGAATTCCTTTTCGGAGACGGAGCCTGAGACGGTGACTATTACCAGTCTGAATGGAAGCAAGGAGGAGATTCTGCTGGAAGTGCCTTATGATCCCAAGCGGATCGCTGTTTTGGATATGGCTTCTCTGGATATTCTTAACTGTCTGGGGGCAGGAGACCGGATAGTGGGGATGGCTTCCACTTCTCTGGATTATCTTCAGGATTATGCCGAAAAGGAAGAAATCGCGGCGTTAGGGACCATTAAGGAAGCGGATATGGAGGCGGTAATGGCCTGCGAGCCGGAGGTAATTTTAATTGGTGGACGCCTTGCTTCGGTATATGATGAATTAAGTCAGATCGCGCCGGTGATTTATCTGGCTGTGGACACGGAAATCGGTGTGGTGGAAAGTGTTCGGAACAATGCGGCGGCAATCGCTTCCCTATTTGGAAAGGAAGAGGAGGTTGAAGACTTAATGGAGGGATTCGATCAAAGAATCCAGACTCTGGCGGAATTTGCCTCTGGAAAAACCGCTATTGTAGGGATGTGCACCAGCGGAAGCTTTAATATTTTGGGCAAGGATGGAAGATGCTCCATCATCAGCAATGAAATCGGTTTCGACAACGTAGGAATAGATTCGGAGACGGATACTTCCACCCATGGAAATGAGGCTTCTTTCGAATTTGTGGTAGAAAAGAATCCAGAGTATATGTTTGTTCTGGACCGGGATGCCGCCATTCACAGGGAAGGCGCTGAACTGGCTCAGGAAATTGTGGAGAATGAGCTGATCACAGACATGGATGTGTATCAGAAGGGCAACATTGTGTATCTGGCTCATCCGGCAGTGTGGTATACAGCGGAAGGCGGCATTGAAGCGCTGGATATTATGCTTCAGGACCTGGAATCTCAGCTGCTGCATTAAGCGCTTCCGGCAATTCAGGACGGTTAGAAAAGAGCAGGGGGATATGCCGTCCTGAAAAGCCGATTTTGCTGATGAAAAATCGAAGAAAACACGGTTCCGCTTATGGGAAATCCTGTAAGGGGAACTTTTTTTAACACTTCTCGTACACAAATGAATTGAAATACACATAAATATTTTGTAGAATAGATTCTGTCTTGGAAAAATATTGTCGAGGAGCGAAGTTTATGGAAGATAGGTGGACCGAGAAAAAGAAAAGGATTTTGCTGAATATTGCGTTTTATGGAATTATGGGGATCGCGGTTCTGGCGGTTTGCAAATATATTATTCCTGTAATGCTTCCCTTCATTATTGCATATCTGGTGGCGGCTTTGCTGCAGAATGGAATCAGAAGACTGGGCCGGTCTTCAAGAAGCAAAAAGCTTTTGGCGATTATTTTATGCACGATTTTTTATCTTTTTGCTTTTTTCCTGCTGATGTTTATTGGCGGAGAGGTTTTGGGCGGATTTGGAAGGCTGATTGAGGCGGCGCCAGGAATTTACAGCAAACAGATCGTACCGCTGCTGGAGATTTTTTCCAATCGAACGGAAAAGACCATTGCTGCAGTCAATCCACAGCTGGCACAGCAGCTGGAAATCGCCTTTGCTAATTTTACCCAGAATATTGGCAGCTATATTTCTCAGCTTTCCCTGAATCTGGTGAAATGGGTATCTCAGATATTTGCGGGGATTCCCGGATTTCTGATTAAGCTGGTGATCACCGTGGTGGCTACTTTCTTTATTACCATTGATTACGATAAGATTGTTGCATTTGCCCGGCAGATGATTCCGGAGGAGAGAAGAGAGTCGGTAATTAAAGGAAAGGATTATGTAAAAAATATTTTGTGGATTTATATTCGTTCCTATGCCTTTCTATTCTGCGTCACCTTTCTGGAACTGCTGGCAGGGTTTACGATTTTAAGAATCCCTTACGCAGGGGCATTAAGTTTGGCCATCGCCATTTTTGACATACTTCCTGTGCTGGGAACAGGAGGCATCTTGATTCCCTGGGCTGTGGTTTTAATTGCCATGAAAGAGATTCCTCTGGCCATCGGCCTGCTGATCCTTTATCTGGTGATTTTGATTGTGCGGAATATGCTGGAGCCGAAAATCGTGGGAAAGCAGATCGGACTTCATCCCTTGGCCACGCTGATCTCCATGTTTCTTGGCTTAAGCCTGATTGGCGTCATCGGACTGATCATTTTCCCGGTGACTCTGACCGTGTTCTTTAACCTGCGGCTCAAAAAGAAAATGGATGAAGAAAAAGAAGGGGGGCAGTGAGAAATGCCCCGTAAAAACGCTTTCAGGAATAAAACCTGGAAGCGTTTTTTTCATGAATGATCTGATCCATGTGCTGATGCCGCGGTTTGCCGGATTTGCAGGTATCGCTTTAAACAAGGGCGGAGCTTTCCGTTCAGGCAAGCTCTCCAGTATGAGATAATTTGATGAGATTAAAATCGGGCGGGACTTCGGTCATGTGGCTGATGACGATGCCTTAACGGGAACGTCTCTCAGGTTGAGGGATAGAGAGGAGGGAATGATCAAAATTTTAGAAATTGTTTAGCTTTTTGTTATAGGGTTGTAACAGGAAGGATGATAAGATAAAACAGGAATGGCAGAATTTTGACAGAGGGGTAGCCGAGGAGAAAAAGCGGAAAGGAAGATGAGACAGGATGAGAAAAAGAAGAACGGGCTCTTTGATTTTTGCCTTGGCCTTGACGGCGGCAGGAGTATTTTCATCGCCAGAGCAGACCTGGGCAGCAGATGGAGGAGATGGCTGGAAATTTGCAGCTGCCGATTCTTTCAAAAGGGCAGAATCCAGTCCTGAAAGCAGGCAGCTTCCCTTTGTTCAGGGACTTTCCTACTATAATCGTCAATGGGCGTTAAACAATAATGGAAATCTGCGGCGGGTATCCTGGGAGCCTCAGATGATTTCAGAGGAATTTACTTCAACCCCAGATTCCAGCAGCGTTCTCCACCGGCGATACCAGTGGGGAGAGCAGGTGACCAACAGTCTGGCAGGAATTGATATCAGGGCAGAGGAGGCCTGGCAGGTTTATGAGCAGCTGCCGGAGAGACGGCAGGTGACGGTTGCCATCATTGATTCCGGGGTGGACATAAACCATCCGGATTTGGCTGGGGCGATTTGGGTAAATACCGATGAAATCCCAGGAGATGGACTGGATAATGACGGAAACGGATACGTGGATGATGATAATGGGTGGAATTTTTATGAAAACAATAATCAGGTGACGGCTGAACCGGGAGAAAACCACGGAACTCACGGAGCAGGAACCATTGCCGGAGCCTGGGACGGACAGGGCATTACAGGAATCGCAGACGGAAACTACGTTAAGCTGATGATTCTTAAAGTACTGAATTCTCAGGAAGGACAGGGGGTGGCGGAAAATGTTAAGGCAGCCATCCGTTATGCCAGGGATAATGGAGCGGACATCTGCAACATCAGTATGGGAACCTCTGATTATGACCCGGAACTGGAGGCGTTGATTGCGGAGTCCCCTATGCTTTTTGTGGTGTCTGCAGGAAATGGAGATTGGACGGGACGAGGTAGTGATATTGACCAGAATCCCATTTATCCTGCGGCTTATCCTTGCGAAAACATTATTTCTGTGGCAAATCTGATGTTTGACGGTTCTCTGGATGAAACTTCAAACTACGGGGCCGTTGGAGTAGATATCGCAGCTCCCGGCACCTACATTTTAAGCACCATCCCGGAAGGCTATGCCTATCTGTCCGGCACCTCAATGTCCGCGCCCATGGTAACGGGAACTGCCGCCCTGGTGTATTCTGCCAGGACAGATTTAGACCTGATGGGGGTAAAACAGGCGATTTTAAATTCCGCGGTGCCTCTTGAAGGCCTTGCCGGGCGCATGGTATCGGGAGGAATGCTGAACGCTTACGGCGCCATCAACTATGGCCGGTGATTTCCCTGATTCTGAGGAATTGCCTTTGGGGAGGTTTTCTGGTAAACTGTGAAAGCAGGCTTATGTGCTCTGAAAAGACGGAGACCACATAAGCAGGAAAACAAAAGAACAGGGGGAAGTAAAGGTTATGGAATCATGGAAACCATACGTAGATTATATTGTGGAACAGGCTCAGAAGCTTTTGGCCATTGACAGCCCTTCCGGGTACGGCAGAGAGGTTACGGATTATCTCCTGGAGGAGTTTGCGCGGCTGGGGATATCAGCAGAGAAAACCCGCAAAGGCGGAGTAATGGCTGACCTTGGAGGAGAGGATAAGCTGGACGGGATCATGCTGGAGGCTCACTGCGACACGTTAGGAGGCATGGTGGCCCAGATTAAAGAGAACGGCAGGCTTAAGCTGACCAACATCGGGGGCATGCAGGCGGCCAATGCTGAGGCGGAAAATGTGCGGATTATTACCAAAGCAGATGGAATTTATGAGGGAACCTGTCAGCTGACAGACGCCTCCGTTCATGTAAACGGAGATTACGCCAAAACTGAGCGCAGCTGGGATACCATGGAAGTAGTGATTGATGAGCCGGTGACCTCCGCTGAAGAGGTGAGAAAGCTGGGAATCATGCCGGGGGATTATGTATGTTTCGATCCCCGTACCAGAGTTACGGCATCTGGCTATATCAAAAGCCGTTTTTTAGATGATAAGCTTTCTGCGGCTATCCTTTTAGGATATGCCCGGTATGTGAAAGAGGAGAAGATTTTGCTGAAACGGAGAGTGTATGAGCATTTTACCATTTTCGAGGAAGTGGGACACGGAGGTTCTGCTCCTGTTCCCGAGGGCGTGACAGAGGCCTGGTCTGTGGACATGGGCTGTGTGGGAAAGGGACTTCAATGCACGGAGCATCAAGTTTCAATCTGCGCCAAGGACAGCGGAGGACCGTATCATTATGATGTGGTCTGTCGGATGATTCAACTGGCGAAAGAAAATAAAATTGATTTTGCCGTAGATATTTATCCTCATTACGGTTCGGATGTGGAAGCTACCCTTCGGGCGGGACATGATATCCGCCACGGTCTGATCGGCCCGGGAGTTTATGCTTCTCACGGTTATGAGCGGAGCCATCGGGACGGAGTGGAGAATACCTTCCGTCTGATCCAGGCCTATATTGGCTGACACGGAAAGAAAATTTAGGGATTTTCCATAAAATTTACAAAAACCGCCTCCTGGAATTTACATTCCATGTTTTATAATAAAGAAAAAACATAGAAGATTTTCAGGAGGCAGCTGTATGTTAAAGAATATGCAAAAATACGGCGGGCTGTATTTTTTAGGTGCTCTTCAGCTTCTGCTATACGGAGCCGCGGTGATGAATACCCTGTTTTAAGAAAGAATTTTCTTGACAATGATTGGGTTTAATGGTAATCTTTATCTTATCGTAAGGGAGTAGTCGGCACATACACTTATGTATTGTGTTGCAAAGTCAACAGCACCGGAACACTCTGTTCTTTGGCTTAGTATTAAATGGCGAGACTTACCTGTTATTATCGTTCAATAGCAGGAAAGTCTTTTTTTTGTCTTGCAGCAGGCTGGTTGTTAGCCGTATTTCCGGAAAACCATGCCGGCGGAGTATTTTTTTTGCGTTCAAGGCAAAAATACCAAAAGAGAAGCAGAGTGGATGGGAGCTGGCATCCCTGAAGCAACGCCGTATTTTCGGCGGAAAACATTCATATTCACAGTAGTGATAAAGGAGGAGAATGGAGTGAAAGAGTATTTATCCAGTGTTGAGGATGTTCTGAAAGAACAGAAATCAACTCCGGAAGGTCTTTCTCAGGCGGAAGCCTCGAAAAGACTGGAGCAGTTCGGCCATAACAAGCTGAAGGAAGGAAAGAAAGTTTCCCTGCTCAAAAAGTTCCTGGACGAACTGGCAGATCCCATGATCATTATTCTGATTGTGGCTGCGGCCATTTCCGGCGTTACCGCTTACTATGAAGGAGAATCCTTTGCAGATGTAATCATTATTCTTGCGGTAGTAATCATTAACGCAGTGCTGGGCGTGTTCCAGGAAAGCAAAGCGGAAGCTGCTATTGCCGCCCTGCAGGAAATTGCGGCAGCTACCAGCAAGGTCATGCGTGACGGAAAAATGGTGACGCTGAGAAGCGAAGAGATTGTTCCTGGCGATATTGTTGTTCTGGAGGCAGGAGACTCTGTTCCCGCAGATGGACGAATTATTGAATGTGCCAGCATGAAAATTGAGGAGGCTGCTCTTACCGGAGAGTCTGTTCCAGTCAATAAGCTGGTGAAGGTACTGAACCTGGACGGGGAGAAGGATGTTCCCTTAGGCGACCGGAAAAACATGATGTACATGGGCTCTACTGTAGTTTACGGCCGAGGCAAGGCGGTAATCACCGGCACCGGCATGAACACGGAGATGGGCAAGATCGCTACGGCCCTGTCTGAGGCTAAGGAAGAGGAGACGCCTCTTCAGCTGAAGCTGAATCAGTTAAGCAAGATTTTGACGGTTCTGGTTGTGGGCATCTGCGTGATCATTTTTGCTGTCGGTTTGATCCGGGCAAATCTGTCCCCTGAGGGAATTACGGGAGAAACCATTTTGAGCACCTTTATGGTGGCGGTATCTCTGGCGGTTGCGGCAATTCCGGAAGGTCTGGCAGCCGTTGTGACCATTGTGCTTTCCATTGGCGTAACCAATATGTCAAAGCGCAATGCCATTATCCGAAAGCTGACGGCGGTGGAAACTCTGGGATGTACTCAGATTATCTGTTCAGATAAAACCGGTACTCTGACCCAGAACAAGATGACTGTTGTAGAGCATTTTACTGATGATGAGAAGATGCTGGAGACAGCCATGGCTCTCTGTTCAGATGCGGAGCTGGATCCGGATACCAACGAGGCCGTGGGCGAGCCTACAGAGTGTGCTCTGGTAAATGACGCCAACAAAAACGGCATGCCTAAACCTGCTTTGAAAGAAGCGTATGCGCGGGTAGGGGAAGCTCCTTTCGACTCCATGCGCAAGATGATGTCTACGGTACATGAGACGAAAGAGCATCAGATCGTTCAGTTTACCAAGGGCGCTCCAGATGAAGTGCTGAAGCGCTGTACCAAGGCCCTGGTTAATGGACAGATTGTTCCGCTTACCGAGGAGATCAGAAACAAGATTCTGGAAGCCAACAAATCCATGGCTGACCGGGCTCTTCGTGTGCTTTGTGCTTCCCTGCGCCAGTGGGATGCGCTTCCGGAAAGTTTTGAGCCGGAGTTCTTAGAGCAGGATCTGGTGTATGTAGGCCTTTCCGGCATGATCGATCCGGTGCGTCCCGAGGTTAAGCCGGCTATTGTGGAATGTCGTGAGGCGGGAATCCGTCCGATCATGATTACCGGTGACCATAAGGATACGGCGGCGGCCATTGCAATGGAGCTTGGCATTATCGACAGCCCTGACCAGGCCATTACCGGCGCTCAGTTAAACGAGATGAGCGATGAGGAATTCAGCCGGAATATTGAAAAGTACTCCGTATATGCCCGTGTTCAGCCGGAACATAAGGTTAGAATTGTAAATGGCTGGAAAGCCAAAGGCATGATTACCGCCATGACCGGCGACGGCGTAAATGATGCGCCTTCCATTAAGAGTGCAGATATCGGAATCGGGATGGGAATTACCGGAACGGATGTAACGAAGAACGTGGCAGATATGGTTCTTGCAGATGACAACTTTGCAACTATTGTATCTGCAGTAGAAGAGGGACGCCGGATTTACGCCAATATTCGGAAAGCGATTCAGTTTTTGCTGGCATCCAATCTGGCTGAAGTGCTGGCGATCTTCTTTGCCACCCT
This sequence comes from Candidatus Cottocaccamicrobium excrementipullorum, assembly GCA_018713255.1. Lineage (GTDB taxonomy): Bacteria > Bacillota > Clostridia > Lachnospirales > Lachnospiraceae > Caccovicinus > Caccovicinus excrementipullorum. Next base: position 23,243 of record DVFL01000040.1, read on the forward strand.
GATTGGCTTCACCATTTTGGAGCCAGTGCATCTTCTTTGGATTAACTTGATCACCGACTGCTTCCCGGCTCTGGCCCTTGGATTGGAAAAGAGCGAGGCTGACAGTATGAAGCAGCCGCCGCGAAATCCCAAGGAAGGCATCTTTGCCGGCGGCATGGGATTCGATGTATTCTTCCAGGGTCTTATTGTAACCGTTCTGGTTATGGTTTCCTATCTGGTTGGACATCGGATTGAAAGCGGCGTGTGGGAATTTGTAAACAGCCCGGACGGAACCACCATGGCGTTTTTAACCTTGTCCATGGTTGAGATCTTCCATTCTCTGAACATGAGAAGCCGCCGGGGATCGATCTTCAAGTTAAAAACCCATAACAACGTGCTGTTTGGCGCCATGATCGTATCTCTGATCCTGACCACTGCAGTAATCGAGATTCCATTCCTTTCTGCAGCGTTTGAGTTCACCCCAATCGATCTTGAGGAGTACGCTATTGCTTTAGTGCTGGCTGTTCTCATTATTCCGATTATGGAGTGCGTGAAGTTCGTACAGAGAAAGCTTGGTGTTTAATTAACAGAATGCCCCCTTTCAGGATGGCGAGGGATTGATTCCCTGCCTCTGGAAGGGGGCATATTTTGCGTGAAGGGAAGATTGGTTGAGCTTGTTTTCTTGGCGGAAGCTGACTCAGCAGATCCGAGGGAGCTGATTCCCGGTAAGTTTTCCTAATATCCGGCTGCCGCCTAAAGGCGTGGTCAGGATCACCTTTCCTGGGTACTGGCTGGTTACCTCGCCGATTATGGCGGCTTCCTCGCCACCTTCCTGCCTGCGGATGGCTTTCAGCACATCCTCAGCTTTTTCTGGTGATACAATGGCCAGCATTCGTCCTTCGCAGGCGCAGTACAGAGGATCAAGTCCTAAAAGAGAACAGGCAGCTTCAACGGAAGGATTTCGGGGAATTGCGGTTTCCTCCAGTCGGATGGAATAAGGCGTATTTTCAGTAAATTCATTTAAGGTGGTGGCCACCCCGCCCCGGGTTGGATCACGCATGATTTTTACGCCGCCTGCTTCTAATGCAGCGGCGCTTAGCTGGTTAAGGGGGCGGCAGTCGCTTATGATCTGCCCTTCGCAGGGAAATTCTCCTCTGGCCATCATTACTGCAGTGCCGTGACAGCCGGGAGGACCGCTTAAAATTACCCGATCCCCCGGCCGGATGGCGGATTTGCCCAGAGTTTTGCCGGGAGGAAGGAGAAAGCCGATGCCGGAAGTATTAATATAGATGCCGTCTCCTTTGCCTTTTTCCACCACTTTGGTGTCTCCGGTAACGATGGAGACGCCGGTTTCACGGGCTGTTTTGGCGATGGAGGCAGCAATCTCCTGAAAATCTTTCATGGGAAGTCCTTCTTCCAGAATAAAAGAAAGGCTCAGGCTCCATGGCCGTCCTCCAGCCATGGAAAGGTCGTTTACGGTGCCGCATACGGCCAGTTTTCCGATATCTCCTCCTGGAAAACGCCAGGGAGACACCACAAAACTGTCTGTGGAAAAAACCAGGGGTCCTCCAGGGTTTTCTAAAACGGCGCCGTCGCCCAGCTGGTTTAAGGCTTCGTTGGAAAAGGCAGGCAGAAGGACGGATTCAATCAGCTGGGAGGTTTTTAACCCGCCGCTGCCGTAATCTAAAGTGATGATTTCTTCCATAAAATGTTCCTCCATTGATCAATTTACGGGATGGTAGCGCCAGGCAGCGGCGCAGGAGCCTTCGCTAGAAACCATGCAGGGTCCGACTGGATCGGAAGGCGTGCACCGGCTGCCGAATAAGGGGCACTCTTCCGGTTCCATTAAGCCTTGGATGATCTGGCCGCAGCTGCAGCCGGGAATTTCTGTGCCAAGTTCAGGCTGAAGAGCGTATTTCACACTGCCGTCCCAGGAAGAAAAGGTTTTCCTGAGGGCCAGGCCGCTGTCTGGAATTTTTCCCAGGCCGCGCCATAAGCTGTCTTGAGGAGTGAATACTTCTTCCATAGCGTTAAGGGCCAGAGGATTTCCTTCAGGGCGAACCAGCCGGGTGTACTCGTTGCGCACCGCCGGTTTTTGTTCATAGAGCATTTTGATCAGCCAGTAAAGAGAAGCGATAAGATCTCCAGGTTCAAACCCGCTGATCACGGCGGGAAGGTGAAATTCCTGGGCTAAAAAAGAGAACGCCCTTGAACCGGTGATTACGGCCACATGGCCTGGACAGAGGAAACCGTTGACGGCAGATTGGGCGGAGGATGCCACCAGCTTCATGGCCGGCATGGTGGTTTTCAGCAGGCTGAATACAGAAAAGTTGAGAATATTCTTTTCTTTTGCTTCCAGAAGGCAGGCGGCAGTACCTGGAGCAGTGGTTTCAAAGCCCACGGCAATAAACAGGACTTGCTGCTGGGGATGGCGGACGGCCAGATTTAAGGCGTCCATGGGAGAGTAGACTGTCTGAACGGAAGCGCCAAGCGCTTTTCTCCGCAGAAGACTGTCTCCGGGATGAGAACCAGGAACCCGCAGCAAGTCCCCATAGCTGGCAATGGTCAGTCCAGGGCGTTGGCTGAGCGCAAGAATCTGATCCATCGCCCCGGCAGGGGTAACGCACACCGGGCAGCCTGGGCCGGAAATCAGACGGATGTTGGAAGGAAGAAGCTGCTTTAAGCCGGCCTTGGCGATGGCCATGGTATGAGTGCCGCAGACCTCCATCAGTCTGACGAGACCAAGTTCAGGGGCCATTTTGTGAATGGCCTTAAGAAGCTTTTGACTTCCTTCTGGAGAAGAAAAAAGATCAGGAGATTTCATCTGCCGCCTCCTTGAGAAGGGCCAGATTCTCAAACGCCTCCTGCTGGGACATTTTTTGAATGGCAAAGCCGGCATGGACGTACACATATTCTCCAGGAACAAGGTCGGGAATAAAATCAATACGGACAGACTGAGAAAGCCCGCCGGCTTCTCCTACGGCGGATTTTCCATTAATTTCCACTATTTTTAAAGGAACTGCAAGACACATGATACGCTTCACTCCTTTGTGCAATAGCCATCTGGCCCAGAGGGATTCCCTGATCATTGGGGGAAACCTGGCGATGGCAGTATAGACGAAACCCTGCCTGGGCAAGCAGGCGGGAGACGGTTTCCAACAGGTACCGGTTTTGAAAGACTCCGCCGGACAGCACCACAGGAAGTCTTTCTGGATTAAGCGCAAGGCATTGGTCCAGGGCCATGGCGCTTAAAGTATCCATAAATTTTCTGGCGATGACGGAAGGGGCTTTGCCCTCCAGCAAATCCTGAAGAATGGAAGCGATAAGCGGTCTGGTGTCGAACCGCCGGATTCCCTCCTCCTGGTAAAAGGTTAATGGGTAGGGGGAGAATGACCGGTCAGGACAAGATTCTCCCAAGGCTTCCAGGCAGGAAGCTCCCTGACCTTCATAACTTGTCTGAAGCCGTCCTTCAAGAATGGCGTCAACGCCGTCGAAGAGCCGTCCCATGCTGCTTGCAGGAATACAGGATACCCCCTTTTGAAGCATGGAAAGAAGGAAGGCCTTCTCCTGGGGCGTGCTGGTAAAGGACAGGGAGGAAAGATCAGGCAGGGCGCAGGTGCTTTTGGCGTCCTCCGTCAATGCCAGGGCAATTCTGCCGATGTGACGGATCGCCTGATCTCCGCCTAGAAGGGCAAGGGGGCGGATGCTTCCTAAACGCCGGAAGGAGGAGTAATTTCCTTTTAAAAACTCCGCCCCCCAGATTATGGCAGGCTTTTCTTTGGAAGTTGGTTCTTCCCCCAGGCCGGTGCCGTCCCAGATGATGCCGAAGGTCAGTTCATCCAGTCCGTTGTCTGCCATGCAGGAGGCCATGTGGGCCCAGTGGTGCTGGATGGGAAGAAGGGGAAGGCCATTCTTTTGGCTCATCTCCCGGGCCAAGGCAGTAGAGGAATAATCTGGGTGAAGATCGCAGGCCAGAAATCCGGGGCGGAAGCCAAAAAGATGCATAAATGAATCCATCGCTTCCTGGTAGTGTTCCATAGTTTCTACATTTTTTAAATCTCCAATGTGCTGGCTTAAAAAAGCTTCCTTTTCCCGCCCCATGGCAAAGGAGGCTTTTTGTTCTGCCCCAAAAGCCAGAATTCCAGAAACATCCCAGGGAAGAAGGATAGGCTGGGGACAGTATCCGCGGCTCCGCCGGAAAAAATATTCTCTGCCCTGCCATTCCATGGCCAGGGAGTCGTCGCAGCGCTGTTCAATGGGACGATTGTGAAGAAGAAACCCGTCCGCCGTTCCCATCAGCTGTTCCAAAGCCTGGGCTTCGTGGATAATTACAGGACAATCAGAGGAATTTGCGCTGGTCATCACCACCAGATCAGGGCCGCCGAAGCTCTGATCCAGCAGGAGAAGGTGCAGGGGAGAATAAGGAAGCATGATCCCCAGCCTGTTGTTGATGCTGATTTCCTGGAAAGAACGGCGGTCCAGCTTCTCCAGAAGAAGAATGGGACGCCGTCTGCTTTCTAGAAGAGATTTTTCCTGAGGGCTGATTCGGCAGATGGATTCTGCACAGGCGGCAGATGCGCTCATTAACGCCAAGGGCTTTTCTTCTCGGTTTTTTCTTTTTCGCAGGCGGCGGACAGCCTCTGAATTTCTGGCATCGCAGGCCAGATGAAACCCGCCGATCCCTTTAATCGCCAGAATTTTGCCCTGGGAAAGAGCCTTCTGAGCCAGACAAAAGGGATCGCCTTTTACTGCACCGCCCCTTTCGTCGGCAAAACTTACCTGGGGTCCGCAGTCCGGGCAGCAGTTGGGCTGAGCGTGGTAGCGCCGGCTGCGTATATCCTGGTATTCTGCTTTGCAGGCCGGACACATGGGGAACGCAGCCATAGAAGTTCGCTTCCGGTCATAGGGCAGGCCCTTAATAATGGTAAACCGGGGGCCGCAGTCAGTGCAATTAATAAAAGGATAACGGAACCGTCTGTCTTTCGGCTGAAAAAGCTCCTGCTCACAGGCTTTGCAGGGAGCCAGATCAGGCGGAATTAATGCCTGCGGATTTCCCTCCTGGCTGCTCTCTAAAATACAAAAGTCCTGAAAGCCTTTCCGCTCTGTTTGAGGAAGAACTTGTATGGCTGTGATCACCGCTAAGGGAGGGGGATCGGTGAGAAGTTTTTGCTGAAAACGTTCAAGATCCTTTTCTTCACCCTCCAAGGTGAGCTCTACTCCCTTGGCGCTGTTTCTTACCCGGCCATACAGACGGCATTCTTCTGCCAGACGGTGAAGGAAGGGCCGCATTCCCACTCCCTGTACAGTTCCTTGAAGAAGAATGAAAACGCATTTCTTCATCCCTTCAGCTCTTCTTTCTGAATTTCCTGGCGGATTTTCCTGGCAATATGAGCCACCAGCTCATCCATTCCTTCTCCTGTTTTGGCGCTGACACAGAAGAGAGGAGCTTCGGGATTTACGCCTCGGTAATCCCTGGCCGCCCGTTCTTCGTTAAAATCGAAGTAGGGCAGCATGTCGTACTTATTCAGCACCAGGCAGTCGGTATCCGTAAACATCAGAGGATATTTGGCGATTTTGTCATCGCCTTCAGGGATGCTTAAAACGGTAATCCGGAAGTTCTCTCCAATGTCAAATTCTGCAGGACACACAAGATTTCCAATGTTTTCTACAAAAATCACATCCAGATTATCCAGCGCAAAAGAAGGAAGAATATGCTGGATGCTCATGGCTTCGATATGGCAGGCGCCGTCGGTGTTCAGCTGAACGGCAGGAATATTTAAGGATGCAATGCGTTCTGCATCAATCTGCCCTGCAATGTCCCCCTCAATCACACCAATAGAAAATTCTTCTCGGAGCCGTTTAATCAATTCGGTAATCAGGCAGGTTTTTCCTGCTCCCGGACTGCCCATGATATTAATCAGGCAGATCTGTTTTTCCTTCAGGCTCTGCCGTACTTGACGGCTTACATCCTGATTCCACTCCATTACTTGATGAAGGACTTTGATTTCCATTGATATCAACCTCCAGACTTTCAATCATAAACTCTTTTCCCGACAGGGTTTTCAGGCGGATGCTGCCGCAGAAGGGGCAGCAGATATGACGGCGGGTGATTTCGCTTTCTTTTCCGCAGTCCCGGCAGAGAACCTTCAGGGGGAGGGTACGCGCTTCTACCAGAGCCCCTTCTGCTATGGTTCCCTTCGCCAAAACATCCAGATACATTTGGATACATTCTGGAACGACGCCGCTGAAAGGTCCCATGGCCAGGCGGATAATCTGGATACGGGAGGCGCTCTGCTCCTTGGCGGCTTCTAGGGAAACCTTAAGAATCTGTTCTGTAATGGCCAATTCATGCATACTCTGAGTCCCTCCTTGAGGAAATGAGAAATTGGCCCTATTGTAGCACGAAAAAAAGAAAAAATCCAGTGGATGCTTCCTCTTGTTTTTGCAAAAATAAGGGATTATAATATGTACTGGCTGAAAAATAGCTGGAAATACCATGAGATGGAGGATAAAATATGGAGTGGTTATGGATTTTGATTGCCTTTCCGGCGCTGATGGCAGTGATTATCTGGCTGATTCCTTCAGATGTCCTAAAAGGCAGACTAGTTTATGTTGGGGCGGCCGGCATGATGGCCCTGACCATTTTTCTGCTGGGCAGTTGGAGCGGGCAGGAGATGGAAACGGCATATTTGTATGTGAATACCGCTTTTTGGGACAAGGCAATGCTGGCAGGTGAAGTCTTTTTCATGGGACTCATTATTTATGAAAGCATTCGGCATAAAAAATATCCGGTAATGCTTCTTTCGATTGCGCAGACTGGATTAATGGTTTGGCTGGAGAGTACTGTGCATCTTCCGGAACTTCCTCATCTAATGGTGGATCGCCTGGCTATTTTAATGTGCGTGATTGTGGCTTTTGTAGGAGGCCTGATCTGTATTTACGCAGTAGGCTATATGGAGGCTTACCATCAACACCATAAAGAATTTCAAAACAGAAGAGGCTTTTTCTTTGCTATGATCTTTTTCTTCCTGGCAGCGATGATGGGGCTGGTTCTTTCCCTGAATATGATTTGGATGTATTTTTTCTGGGAGGTTACCAGTGTGATTTCCTTCCTGCTGATCGGCTATACCCGAACGGAGGAAGCAGTAGACAATAGTTTCCGGGCGCTGTGGATGAATCTGCTGGGAGGTCTGGGATTTGCTGCGGCGATTGTCATTTCCGCATTAAAAGGGGGAACGGCTCAACTTCAGGAAGTGGTCCTGGCCGGGAGCGCCCTGCCTCTGCTGTGTCTGTCCCTGGCAGGACTGACCAAATCTGCCCAAATGCCCTTTTCTTCCTGGCTGTTGGGAGCGATGGTGGCGCCAACGCCCTCCAGCGCTCTGCTTCACAGCGCAACAATGGTTAAGGCGGGAGTGTATCTGCTGATTCGAATTGCCCCCGCGCTGAACGGAACTGCGGTGGGAATGCTGGTTGCTCTCATCGGCGGCTATACCTTTATTTCTGCCAGTATGATGGCGATTGCTCAAAATGACGGCAAGAAGGTTCTGGCTTTTTCTACGATCTCTAATCTGGGACTGATTGTAGCCTGTGCAGGAATCGGCGTGGAAGAAACCATCTGGGGAGCGATCCTGCTGATGATATTCCATTCGGTAAGTAAATCCATGCTGTTTCAGGCAGTGGGCGCTACAGAAAATTCCCTGGGGTCCCGGGATATTGAAAACATGCACGGCCTTCTTCTTAGACTTCCCAAACTGGCCTATATTATGGGAATCGGCATTGCAGGCATGTACCTTGCACCCTTCGGCATGCTGATTTCTAAGTGGGTGGCCTTAAAGGCTTTTGTCGATTCGGGAAACGTGGTGCTGGTAATTTTCCTCGCCTACGGAAGCGCCACTACCATGCTTTATTGGACAAAATGGCTGGCAAAGATTACTTCGATGCATCACACCAAGGAAGTTGTGCATGACGTTACCAGGGAAGATCAGTATTTTTCCATGTATCTCCATGGGGGAGCCATGATTCTGCTCTGTCTTCTGTTCCCCGTTCTTGCCACTTCGGTGGTGAATCCGATCATCAGCCAGCTTTTTGGATTTTCTTATGAGGTGCTGTCCATGAGCGTGCTGACCACCATGGCTGTTATGCTGGCATCGGTGATTTTGGTGCCGGCGGCAATGTTTTTGATTACCAGGTCTGCGCCCAGGGATTACGTGCCCATTTATATGGGCGGCGTCAATGAAGGGGACAATACATATTTTACCAACAGTTTGGGCATGCCGGAGCATCTGTATCTGACCAACTGGTATTTGCGGTTTGAATTTGGCATGCGCCGTCTGATGCGGCCTTCGGAGATCCTTACCGCAGGGGCTTTAGTGGTGATGTTTTGTCTGATTATAGGAGGTGCAGTATGATTCCGGTAATTTCCGTTCTGGCTTATTTGATTTTCGCCCCGGTGTTGGGGGGATTATTGGACGGCGCTGACCGGATCATCAGCGCCAGAATGCAGGGAAGGGTGGGACCGCCCCTTCTCCAGCCTTTTTATGATTTGTCCAAGCTGTTTTCAAAGCAGATGATCGCCGTAAATAATGTTCAGCTTTTGCTGAATTTAAGCTATCTGGTCTTTCTGGCGGTGTCCGGAGCAATTTTGTTCGGCGGGGCCGATGTGCTGATGTGCCTGTTTGTCCTTTCCACAGCGGATATGTTTCTGATTCTGGCAGCCTCCAGCGATTCTTCTCCTTTTGCAGTGATGGGGGCAAATCGTGAAATGATCCAGATGATGACTTATGAGCCCTTGACGTTGTTAATTGCTGTGGGATTTTATCTTTCCACCGGTTCTTTTGTGGTGAAGGAAATTATCCATTCTTCCATCAGTCCGGTGGTGATGATGCCGGGAATGCTTTTGGGATTTTGGGTCATTACCGCCATTAAGCTGAGGAAGTCTCCCTTTGATCTTTCCACCAGCCACCATGCTCATCAGGAGATGGTGAAAGGATTGACTACAGAAATGTCCGGGCCAACGCTTGCTGTGATGAACATTGCTGAATATTATGAGAAGATTCTGCTGCTTGGCATTGTGGCGCTGTTTATCATCAACAAGCACTGGTGGAGCTGGATTCTGGCGGTGGCAGTGTGCCTGATTTTTTATTTTTTGGAAATTCTGTGGGATAATGTGAGCGCCAGGGTGAAATGGAAAACCATGCTTATGGGATGCTGGATTGTTACCCTCCTGGCCGGAGGCATTAATCTGCTGATTCTGATGCTGATTAAATAGAAGAAGCAGGTCAGGCGATTTTTGATTAAGGAGGAAGATTATGGGTAAGCTTGCAAGATCCCCCTGGCTGCTCCATTATGACGGCAGCAGCTGCAACGGGTGCGATATTGAGGTGCTGGACTGTTTAACGCCCCGGTATGACCTTGAACGATTTGGGATCATTAATACGGGTGATCCTTTCCAGGCGGATATTTTTCTGATTACCGGAGGAATCAACAGCCAGAGCGAACAGGTGGTGAAGCAGATCTACAGCCAGATGCCTGAACCTAAAGTAGTGGTGGCGGTAGGAATCTGCGCCTGCACCGGCGGCGTATTTAAAGAATGCTATAATATTAAAGGCGGAGTGGATACGGTGATTCCTGTGGATATTTACGTCCCCGGCTGTGCGGCAAGGCCGGAATCAATTATTGACGGGGTAGTCAAGGCGATGGAGCTTCTTCGGACTAAACAGGAAGAGTTCAGCCGGAGAAAAAAGGAGAAAAAGCAGGCGTAGGAGGAGAAAAATGGAAGCATTAAACCGAATTTTGCCGATTACCATGGACCAGTTCCTGCCCACGGTAATCCGCTATAAGCTGGAAGAAAGACGGCTGGTGCAGATCAACGCCTGTCGGATTGAAGGAGGATATGAGCTGAGTTATTCCTTTGCCAGCGGCTACAATATGGATACTCTAAGGCTTACGGTTCAGGAAGATGAGCTGGTATCCAGCATTACCCAGATTTATCCCTGCGCCTTTATGCAGGAAAATGAAGCGGCGGAACTATTTGGGGTAAAAATTGAAAACATCGACCGGGATTATAATGGACGGCTGTACCGTATTGACCGGCAGACGCCTTTTAAGGAGAAAGGATAAGCATATGGCAAAGAGAAGCATTGTTCCCTTCGGCCCTCAGCATCCGGTGCTGCCGGAACCAGTTCATCTGGATCTGGTTTTGGAGGATGAGACGGTGGTGGGAGCTATTCCTAATATCGGATTCGTTCACCGGGGACTGGAAAAGCTGGTGGAGCTTAAGGATTTTAAATCTTATGTGTATATTGCCGAGCGGGTGTGCGGCATCTGCAGCTGCGGCCACGGCATCGGTTATTGTGAAAGCGTAGAGCACGTAATGGAGGTGGAGATTCCGGAGCGGGCGAAATATCTTCGGACCATCTGGATGGAAATGAGCCGGATTCACAGCCATCTTTTGTGGATGGGACTTCTGGCAGACGCTATGGGATTTGAAAGTTTATTTATGGAGTCCTGGCGGCTGCGGGAGAAGGTGCTGGACCTGTTTGATCTGACCACCGGCGGGCGGATTATTTTCTCCGTAAACTGTGTGGGCGGGGTGTTAAAGGATATGACGGCGGAGATGCTCCAGGAGATTGAGCGGACCATGGGAGAGATGGAGAAGGCCTTTAAGCCATTGGAGGAAACCTTCCTGGGAGAATATACGGTGCTGTCCAGGCTGAAAGGCCTGGGAAAGATGGGACCGGAGCAGGCGGTGCTTTCCGGCGCGGTAGGGCCCACCTTAAGGGCCAGCGGTATTCGCTACGATGCCAGAAAGCTGGGCTACTGCGCCTATAAAGATCTTGACATTGAGCCGGTTATTGATACAGAGGGAGATGCATACGCCCGCTGCAAGGTGAGGATGGGGGAAGTTCGTCAGTCCTTTGATCTGATTTGTCAGTTGGTGGCCAAGATTCCGGAAGGGCCGATCAGCGTTCCGGTAAAAGGAAATCCTAAAGGGGAATATTTTATGCGGATTGAACAGCCGAGAGGAGAAGCCGTTTATTATGTAAAAGGAAACGGCACGAAATTTCTGGATCGGTTTCGCTTGAGGACGCCTACCACCAGCAACATTCCTCCCATGCTGGATATGCTGAAAGGATGTCAGCTGGCGGATGTGCCCCTGCTGATTTTAACCATTGATCCCTGTATCAGCTGCACAGAGAGGTGAGAGAGATGGCGGTAATAAAATTTATTCCATTTGGCAAAAAAGCTTTAAGCAATCTGTTTTCTCGTCCTGCCACCAAGAATTATCCAGATCAGCCGGCGGAATTTTCTGAGAGGATGCGGGGGCATATCGAGATTCGGATTGAAGAATGCATCAGCTGCGGTCTCTGCGCCCGGTCCTGTCCGCCGGGAGCAATTACTGTGGACCGAGGAGCAGGAAGCTGGACCATTAACCGCTTCGACTGTGTCCAGTGCGGGAATTGTGTGAATGTATGTCCGAAAAAATGTCTGGAGATGAAGGCGGGATATACGGAGCCTCAGATGAAGAAATCCGTGGATCAGTATCAAAAAGCGGCAAAACCGGAGGTTAAGCCGGAGGCACGGCCGGTACAGCCGGCAGCCTCAATTCCGCAGCCGGCAGAGAAACCGGCGGAAAAAACAGAAGAAGGAAAATCCGCCTCTGAATGAAAAGGGACGAACAAAAGAAAGCAGCCTGATGAAGATGATTTCTTGATCAGACTGCTTCTTTTTTTGCGGTTTACCAGATTAGCGGGATGATGCTGCTTTCCGGGAAAGGCTTAAATAGATAATGTAAAAGCAGATCATGCATACCGGCAGGATTAAGAAACTTGTCCGGTAGCCTAAGGATCCGCAGAGGACGCCGAAAAGCAGATTAAAGAGAATATCGGCGATGGTGGCTACGCTGATGATGGCTCCAGTCCGGGTAGCGGCCACGGATGCAGGGTAGAGTTCCTGGAAGAACAGGATAATGGTAGGATACAGGATGGAAATGGCAAAACCGGAAATTCCCACCAGGAAAATGCCGGAAGCCCCCAGGACAATGCCGGCGCTAAACAGCAGAGTCCCGATTCCGCCGAAGAGACGGATGCTGTTGATGGTTCCCAATTTCTGCACTGCAGGAGCAAATACCAGCCGTCCGATGGTCATTCCGCCCCAGAAGATGGACAGACACAGGGAAGCCCGCTGGGAGTCCATGGAAAAGGCGGAAATGCAGTAGGATAAAAACCAGTTCATAATGCCGTGCTCCCCGATAAAGTAACAGCCAAGCATTGCGGCCAGCAGCCAGAACATTGCCGGTCCAGGGGATGTTTTTGGGGAGACAGAAGCAGAGACTGCCGCCTTTTTGGCGGAATCTTTAGAGGAAGTTTTCTCCTGGGCTTCGGCGATTTCCTTCCAGCCGGGAATTTTAACGCCCAAAAACAGCAGCACGGAAATAACGCCGATGATAAACAATACTACATTGATCATTTTCCAGCCGCCGTAGCTGAAGGCATATCGGCCTAACAGAAGCTGGCTGCCGCTGGTTCCCAGACCCTGGATGAAGAAAAACACATTTACCATCAGTCCGGCGTAGCCTGCACAGACCATAGGAGTGAGAATGTTGATGGTAGTGTTTAATAAGGTAGAAGCGCCCAGAGCCAGGAACATGGAAATCAGGATAAAAATATACTGGTCGGTAAACAGGTTGATGGCCAGAGCAAACATCCAGATGCCCATAATCCATAACGTAACCTTTTTCCGGTCAAATGTGTCGAGAAGCTTTCCGCCTAGACTTAAAAACAGAAGATTTCCCACGTAGCTGATTGTGACGATCAAGGACAGCTGGCTGTCGCTTAAGGCGTACCGTTCCTGAAATACAGGGGCGAAAATTCCTCGGAGAGAATCATTTGAGCCCAGCCCCAGCATCAGAACGGCAAAGCAGAGAATTGGAATAAATTGTTTTCCTTTCATCATGTTTACTTAGTCCTTCCTTTTTCTACAATTTGATTACCCTTCAGTATATCGTTTTTTGCGAACAAAAACTATGCATAATTTGTCTAAAAGCAGATAAAGGGTTGCAGATATTGCGGAATTTTAACCTTCCTTATTTTATGTGAGAAAATGGCGGCAGCTTTTGGGATCTTCTTGGAGGATAGTTGGGACTTTAAAATGTCCCAACAGATAAGAAGAACGAGCAAAAAATAGAGTTTTAAGATAAATCACACAATAAAAAAACAAGAATTGCAATATTCTGATCGGACATCAAACAAAATATGCATAGATTTACATAGGTAAATTGTGTAATATATAGACACCGGGAGGAAATACAGCTGTATATGCTACCTCGAACGAAACAAGAAAAATAAGGAGAGGGCATGATGAAAAAAATGAACGAAGCAGCAGTGGCAAGAAAAGGAAAAGGCTTTGATACGCGCCAGGCATGGGCATTTGCTTTTTGTCTGCCGAATATCCTGTTTTTCCTTATTTTCTTTGTGGCACCTGCAATCGTGGGAGTTTGGTACTCCCTGACGAACTATAACGGATTTAAACAGATGGATTTTGTGGGACTGGATAATTATATCCGGCTGTTCCAGGATTCTGATTTCTACAGCACATTGTGGCGGACCGTGCTTTACAGCGTGGTATCCGTTCCCATTGGATACGTGGTATCCCTTGGCTTCGGTATGCTGCTGTCATCGGAGAAGATTAAAGGCATTACCATTCTTCGTATCCTGATTTATTGGCCCATCCTGCTTTCCACCATTATGGTAGGTCTTACCTGGAGGTGGATCTTCGGCGAGAGCTTCGGCTTAATTAACTATTTGCTGGATTGCGTTGGACTTCCCCAGATTCACTGGGCAACGAACTCTACCGCAGCCTTTATTACCACCATTATTGCCGGCACTTGGTCCGGATGTGGTACCAATATGCTGATTTTCATCGGCGCCCTGAAGCAGATTTCCACGGAGCTTGTGGAAGCAGCTACTTTGGACGGTGCAAATAAATGGCAGGTGTTCTGGAATATTACCCTGCCTCACTTAAAACCAGTATCCTTCATGGTCATCATTCTTTCTGTAATCAGTTCGTTTAAGGTCTTCGCTATGGTACAGACCTTGACTAACGGCGGACCAGGTACAGCGACGACTTACATGATTCAGTACATTTATACCACCGGATTTACCAGAAACCGGGTAGGCTACGCAAGTGCGGTATCGATGGTACTGTTTGTCATCCTGTTAATCCTGTCCTTTGTTCAGACGAAGATCAGCGATAAGGCATCTGATTAAGGAGGAAGAAGAATGAAGAATGTAAAAGGTGTGGCAGTACACGTATTATTATTTGCTCTTGCGTTTATCTGGATTTTTCCGGTGATCTGGCTGGTACTCAGCTCCTTTAAGGACGGTTCCGAGCTGTTCACTTACCCCCTGACTATTCTGCCTGAGCACTTTACTCTGGAAAATTACAAGACTGCCTGGGAGCAGTTTGATTTAATGCTTTATACCGGTAATACCGCGTTTATTACTGTAGTGGCAACTGTTATCACGGTAATCATGAGCAGTATGTGCGGTTACGGGCTTGCGAAATACAACTACAAATGGCTGAACATTTTGTTCCTCTGCCTGCTGGCAACGACCATGCTGCCTACAGAGGTAATCATGAGCCCAAGCTTCACGGTTTTGAACGCGCTGGGTCTTTACAACAGCCTTTGGGGATGTGTTATTCCTACTGTAGGAACCATGACCGGTGTGTTTTTGATGAGACAGTTTTTTATCTCCGTTCCCAATGAATTAATGGAATCTGCAAGAATTGACGGCGCCAGCGAAGGACAGATCTTTACCCGGATTATGTTCCCTATCTGCCGTCCTCAGATTGCAATCCTGGCAATCTTCAGCTTCCAGTGGAGATGGAACGATTATATCTGGCCTTTGCTTGCGTTAAGCGATCCGAAGAAGTACACTCTGCAGCTGGCGCTGCGTACCCTTTCCGGCGCCGAGGCAGTAAACTGGACGGTTCTGCTTTCCACTGCAGTACTGACCATGATCCCCATTCTGATTGTGTTTATTATCTTTAACAAGCAGATTATGAATGCTAACATGTCGTCCGGCGTTAAGGGCTGATGTGTGCAAATAAAAAGGAGGAAAAGAAAAAATGAAAAAAACGGCTTATGGAAAAAAATGGAAATTAGCTCTGGGAACAGCCTGCGTTACCATGGCTGGAATGGCAGCTCTGACTGGATGCAGCGGCGGCTCTTCTAGCTCAGGAGACGGTTCTGGCAGCGGCGAAACGGTAGAGCTGGAGATTCTGCTGGCAGACGATACCCTGGAAGGCGGCGCTATGCAGACTCTGGTAGACAAGTTCAATGAAGAACACGCAGATCAGGGCGTGCAGGCCTACGTAAACGAGATCGCTTACGCCGATATGGAAACTCAGATCAAGAACCGTGCTCAGGCTGGAAATCTGCCTGCTCTGTGCAAGATGTCCAACTTTGATACTTATGTTGATTACGTTCTGCCTCTGGACGACACTTCTCTGGATCCGGAGATGTTCAACCGCAGCGGCGTAAGAGACGGCAAGTTAATGGCTACCGATATCAACGATACTGCCGTAGGTTTAATTATCAATAAGACGGCCTTTGACGCAGCAGGGGTTTCTTATCCCACCACTGAGGAAGAGCGCTGGACCTGGGATGAGTTCGTTGAGGCAGTTAAGGAAGTAGATGAGAAGAACGAGAGCATTACTACTCCTTTCGTAATCGACCATTCTCAGCAGCGTTCTGGAACTGTGCTGTATCAGTTCGGCATGCAGTACTTTGATCCAGAGGATTCCACCCACTTTACCTTCCGCAGCGAAGACACCAAGAGAGGAATTGAGTTCTTCCTGTCCATGTTTGAGGACGGCGGAATTTCAAAGCCTTCTATCGGAACTGGTGCTGAGAACGCACAGGACGTATTTAAGACAGGTACAGTAGCGGCTCACCTGGCAGGAAACTGGGTAATCACCGACTATACCGACAACATCACTGATTTCGAGTGGATGCCTGTTTTAATGCCATATGAGAAGGAAAAATCCACTTCTTTAGGCGGAAACTGGTTCTATGCATTTGATGGAACTGGCGTTGAAGAGCAGGCTAAGGAATTCCTGGAGTGGTTCTATGAGCCGGAGAACTATGCGCTGTACTGCGAGACCGGCAACTATCTGCCTGGAACCAACAATGTAGAAGTTACCTATGATGTACCTGGTCTGGATATCTTCAACATGGAAATTGCAGCAAGCTGGGATCAGCCTCAGTATGATACGGAAGTAACTGAGCAGGAGCACAGCGGCGAGAGCGCAGGCAACGCTTTGAGAGACGCATTAGACCGTGCAATTGCCGGCGAGCTGGATGCCGACGGCGTGATGGATTACGTTGTTAAGCAGAACTTAGACAGCCTTTCCGGTCTGCATGAATAATCAATACGGATTTGCTGCCTGAGAGCGGCGCCGTGATCGATGAATATTGACAGATGAACAGGGGGTGTGGCAATAAGGCTTTCACTCGGTTTCCATACCGGGCCCGTTACCTTTTGCCATGCCCCCTTCGCTGTCCCAAAAAAGGCAGAGCGGTCTGCGGGGAGATTATGATCGAGGGTAAGGATAATCATGGAATTACAATATAGGATTGGACAGAATGAAACCATCAGCCGATGGAATATGACGAAAATGGGCAGCGAGCCATTTTCGTCTCCGAAAAAGACTTTTGACGCTCCTGTTAATATGGAAGAGTCTTATGTTCAGGTAGTATATCCAGTAAGGGAAGCATTTTGGAAAGAAAGGCGGATTGAAAGAGCAGAGCGATATGATGGAGACTATCCGGATCTGTATTTCCCCTTCGAAAACAATCGGGTAGATTTATCTACATTTATTCATACGCCCCACTACTTTTTCGTCCATGCAAAGGCAGGATTAAGGGTTGAGGAAGCAGGAGAATATCCTTTTGCAATCTACACCTGCGGAGGTGTGAAAATCTGGGTGAACGGAGAAGAGCAGGCTCTTTTTACCCCCTACACCAGGAATATTGCGGGAAACACCCGGATTGCCCTTAAGCTGAAAACAGGATATAATGAGATTAAAGTTTATGCGGACGAGCTGGCGGAGCGGGATGTGTTCTTTTATTTCGAACTCCGTTATTTAGGAGAGAAGCCAATCGAAGGAACGGTAGAAACGAAGGAAGATCCTGCCAAGATCCGGAGAGCAGAAGCATTTTTAACCAGCTGTTACTTCCAGCGGGATATGTACACAGAAGGTCAGGTTAAGCTGTACTATGATCCTTCCTGTCTGGAAAAAGATGAAACCGTTTATATTACCACCCAACCTGGCGGAACTGGAAAATCCCTTGTGGAGGGGGAGTATGCAGAACGCACCGCAAGAAAGGACAGAGATTTCCTGGTGGTGACGGATACCAGAGACAGTAAAATTCAAATGTCCAAGGTTTTAGTCTGCCTGAAGGTGGGAAGTTATGTGATTCCCCGCAATCTGTTTGTGGGAATTATTCCAGGAGATAAGATCTGCTTAACGCCTGGCGCTTCCATTCAGGAGCGCAAGGAACAGGCGCTGGCTTTTCTGCTGAAGAATGGGGAACCAGGCTATCAATCGGTAATCTGTTCTCTGGAAATCCTTCAGGACTGGAACGATGCTGCCTTAAAAGGATTTGACATGGCGTGCAGAAAAATTGAGGCTCATGAAGACTGCGCTGATTTCAGCCTGGTACCGCTGACCTTGTTAAAAACCAGATATCATCATCTTCTTACCAGGGAGCAGGATGAACGGATTAAGTCCATGGTGCTGAATTTCCGGTATTGGATTGACGAGCCGGGAGATGACGTAATGTGGTATTTCAGTGAAAATCACGCGTTCTTATTCCATTGTGCCCAGTATTTATGGGGAGATGTATATCCAGAAGAGAAGTTTGCGGCCAGCGGACGAAGCGGTAAAGAGCAGAGCATTTTAGGAAAGAAGCGGGTGGAAGAGTGGTTCGAATCCTTTTTTGCCTACGGATTTGCAGAGTGGAATTCCGCTACATATATTCCGATTGATTTGATTGGATTTTTTACGTTATATTTATGTGCTCCTCACGAGGAAATTCGGAAGATGGCGAAAAAAGCTCTGGATATGACCATTAAGCTGATTGCCTGGAATTCTTTTGAAGGGGTGATGAATTCCACATATGGAAGGACCTACGAAGAGAATATTAAGACCAGAATTCAGACAGAACCGAATTTTATCCACTGGGTATCCTTTGGAGAGGGGTATGTAACGTATTTTGGAAATGCCACCTGCCTTTATGCCATCAGTGATTATGAACCGGAGAATTATGCAGAAGAATGCAGGCTGAAGGAGAATCAAGGGTCTGTGCTGGAATATCAGCAGGGTGTGGGCAAGGTATCGATCAGTTTGTACCGCACCGGTGAATATCTGACGGCTGGGGTGCGCCAGTTTAAGCCCTTCCGCCACGGTCACCAGCAGCATCTGATGAATGTGGTTTTTGGAAAGGAAAGGCCGGCAATCTTTTATGTGAATCATCCGGGAGAGCGTCTGTTCTCCGGCGAAAACCGCCCCAGCTACTGGGCGGGAAACGGCACTATCCCTTGGATAGAACGATATAAAAACTTAACGGTAATGATTTTTGACACTGATCCAGAAGAGCTGGTTCATTACATTCACGCCTATACGCCTCTTTACGAATATGAGGAATACCAATGCAGGGGAAACTGGTTTTTTGCCCGGTCAGGAAATGCTTATCTGGGCTGCTGGTTTTCTCATTCCTACCAGGTGACTGACCGCGGGGCAAATAAGGGGAAAGAGCTGATTTCCCAGGGGCTTCGCCACGGAGTAGTGGTAAAATGCGGGTGTCAGGCAGAATTCGGCAGCTTTAACGCTTTCTGCAGCGCCATGGAGGAAACCAGTATTTTCTGGGATGGAAAGAGAAGCCTTTCCTTTGTGGATTGTCAATATGGAAAAATTGAAGTGGTGAATGCAGAGCATTTTCTGGTTGAGGGAGAGGAGCAGTTTTGCCAGGCGGATAAAGAGCTCTCTTTAAAGAAAGAATTCCTTCCCTCCGCCCGATAAATAAGGAGAGTAAAATGTTCAATATTTTAGAATACGGCGCCTTAGGCGATGGAAAAACCAATGACGGCCCGGCGATTCAGCGGGCTATTGATGCCTGCCATGAAGCAGGCGGGGGAACCGTGCTTTTCCCCGGAGGCCGGGTGTATCGGTCAGGTCATGTCAATCTGCTTTCTAATGTAGAGGTTCACCTGGAAATGGGAGCAGTTTGGAAAGCCAGCGATGATCTGGAAGAGTATTATCCTCTTCGTCCCAGACCGAATACAGAATCGGGAGACAGCAAGGTCCCCTCTTACATTAACTGTGAGTATGCAGGACGGCCTTATCTTGTATTTATTCATGCCTTTGAACAAGAAAATATTGCCATCACCGGTCCGGGCGTTATCGATGGAAATGAAGAGATTTTTTACGGACCGGACAACCAGTACCATATTGAGGGAAGCTTTTATCCCCGGGTACCGGTGCTTTTCCTGGAAGGGGTAAATCACCTGACCATTCAGGGAATCCAGATTAGGGGCAGCGCCTTCTGGACGCTGCACATGGTGGGATGTGAGGATGTGCTCATTGACGGCATCCGAATCCTGAATAATCTTCGGATGGCTAATTGTGACGGCATTGATCCGGATCACTGCCGGAATGTGCGGATCGCCAACTGCCATATAGAATGTGGGGATGACGCCATTGTATTAAAGAATACGGCGGATCATATGCAGTACGGCCCCACGGAAAATATATTAATTGAAAACTGTACTTTAGTTTCCACCAGCGCAGGAATTAAGTTTGGAACAGAGGGTGAGGCGGATTTTCGGAATGTGTACGTGAATAACTGTGCCATCTCCAGAAGCAACCGGGGAATCTCCTTGCAGATCAGAGACTGCGGAAACGTGGAGAACGTAGTGTTTTCGAATATCAACATTGAAACAAGGCGCTTTTCCTACCAGTGGTGGGGGAGGGCAGAAGCTATCAGCCTGACGGCTGCAGACAGAAAGCCGGGAGTAAAAGCCGGAAAGATCAAAAACGTGGTGTTCAGAAACATTAACTGCCGGGGAGAAAATGGAATCTTTATCATGGGAAGTCCGGATAATTGGATAGAAGAGATTACGTTCGACCAGGTTTCTTTGACCTTGGCCAGAAGTTCCAAGTGGGAGATCAACGGATATGACCGGAGACCTTGTCCAGATATCCATGACGAAGGCCTGATTCCAGGTCCGGTGTCTGGCGTTTACGCAGACTATAGTTCCGGCCTGAGGTTTAAACAGCTGAGCATAAAAGTGGAGGAGGAATTTAAGCCCTTCTTCAACCAGAAAATGACTCTTCTGCATGTAGATGACTATTCCATTGAGCAGTAAGACCGGCTGCAGAGAGTCTGAAAAAAGAAAAGCCGGAGAAAGAAAGGAGAAGGAAGAATGCAGCACACAGCAGCAGAAATTGACCAGGAGATGAAAAAATACCTGTCAAGCTTTGAAAAAGTATTATATGAAGAGGATTCTCAGTTTTTGGATAATATGAAGACGAACAGTCTGGCTAACGATGATATCCGCAGATATCAATTCTGGGAGTGGACTCAGGGTGTAGGATTGTTTGGCGTGTGGAAGCTTTACAAAGAGACCAGAGAGCAGAGATATATGGATATTCTGGAATCTTATTATGAGCGCCAGTTAAAGATCGGCCTTCCGGCCAAAAACGTCAATACGGTAACCCCTCTTCTGGCCATGTCTTTTGTGGCGGAAGAGAAGAATAACCAGCAGTATATGGAGATCTGCAAGGAATGGGCAGAGTGGATTTATCAGGATTTTCCCAGAACCAGAGAAGGCGGTCTGCAGCATATTACGTCAGATTCTGTGAACGAGCAGGAGATCTGGGACGACACTTTGTTTATGACGGTGCTGTTTTTGGCGAATATGGGACGAATTCTGGGGGAGAAAAAGTATATTGACGAGGCGGAATACCAGTTCCTTCTTCATGTAAAGTATCTGGCTGATAAAAAGACTGGATTGTGGTATCATGGCTGGACCTTTAAGGAGAACAATAATTTTGCCGGAGCATTTTGGGGAAGAGGCAACTGCTGGATAACGGCGGCGATTCCAGAGTTTTTGGACATGATCCAGTGTTCCCCCAGCGTAAAGCGTTTTCTTCTGGAAGCCTGGACAAGACAGGTAGAAGCGCTGATGGAATGCCAGGAGGAGAACGGCATGTGGCATACCCTGGTGGATGATCCGGATTCTTACCTGGAGGCCAGCGCTACCTGCGGATTTGCTTACGGCATCTTAAAAGGAATTTCCATGGGATTCGGCAAGAAGGAATGGGCGGACAAAGCCTTAAAGGCCATTGATCCCATCCTGGAAGCAACGGATGAAGAAGGAGTCGTGCATCAGGTTTCCTATGGAACGCCGATGGGACGGGAATCAAAAGATTTCTACAAGAATATTGAGTTAAAGCCTATGCCTTACGGACAGGCTCTTGCCATGATGTTCTTCATGGAAGGCAGAAAGTTTTTACAGTAAATTTCCTGCCGCCCATAGGCGGCAGGTATTGAAATGAAGATAAGTTTGTCAGGTCGGGAAATGATCAGGAAGGAACGGATAATCAATCATGAAACGATATATGAAGTATCTGATTCAAAGCGCGGAAATCAGAACAGAACAGTTTTTGGCTTCTCAAGATAAGAATCCCTCCAGCCTTCAGTATGGGGGAATCCGGGGAGATATCTGGGAGGCTAAGCCTACTATTTATGCTCTTGCCACAGCGGTGGCAGTGTATCTGAATCGGGACAGCCGTTTTTATCAGAGTGAACGGCTGTATCAGGGAATAGAACTGGCCCTTGCTTTCGTGAAGAGGACCCAGAGGGATGACGGAAGCTTCGATTATCCCTCCTGTAATTTTAAATCGGCAGCAGACACTTCCTTCTGCTTTAAGCGGCTGTTTGCTGCGTGGAGACTGCTGAAAAAGTATGAAAGTACCGGCGCTCCGGGAATCGCTCATCTGGAGAAGGAATATCTGGAGATTATGCATAAGGCCTTAGGCGCCATTTTAAGAGGCGGGTTCCACACGCCAAATCACCGCTGGGGCATTACAGCCGCCCTTCTTCAGGGAGCAAACCTGTTTGCAGAAGAAAAAGAGTTTTCTGACCAGCTGAAAAAAAGAGCCCAGCAGTACCTGGCAGAAGGAATTGACGGGGATGACGACGGAGAATATGCTGAGCGCTCCACGGGCAATTACAACGCTGTGGTGAATAACGCCATGATGGCGATGTATGAAGAGACAAAGAATGAGGACTTTTTAGGCTATGTGCGGCGGAATCTGTCCATGATGCTGACGTATATTGATCCTGACGACACGATTTTTACCCAGAATTCCACAAGACAGGACAAGGGAAAGAAGGAGTACGCCGGAAAATATTTCTATCAGTATCTGTTTATGGCCAGCATTGAAGAGAATCCTGTATTTGACGGGGCTGCTCACAAGATTATTAAGGACAATGTGGAGCGGGGAGAGCTTACTCCTGACTGCCTGCACATTGTAATGGCCCATGACGAGATGATGGCCCATGAGTTTACTCATTATGGTTTCCTGGACACTTACCGGAAATTCTTCCGTCACTCCGGCGTTCTCAGGGTAAAGAAAGCAAATTATGCTTACACTGTGATTAAAGGGAAGAGCGCGTTCTTATTTTTCCAGACTGGAGACACCAGAGTGTTTGTTAAGATTGGAGAAAGCTACTGCGATATTCGAAATTTCATTCCCAGTGAAATTGAACCAAGAGAAGATGGGTGTACCTTGAAAGGAACGGCAAAGGGCTGGTACTATCTTCCCTTTAAAGAGGCTCCAGGCACCAGCGACTGGTGGGCAATGGATCAGAGCAAGCGGGAGAAGCTGATTAACAGCACGCTGGAAATCACTCTGGATATTCAGGAACTGGAAAATGGGCTGGAGTTTTCGGTAAAGACGGAAGGCCTTGACCGTCTTCCTCTCCGGGTGGAAACCTGCATCCCGGCTGGAGCGGTGCTGGAAAATGAACATTTTTGGTTTAAGGCAGCTGCAGGTGAGAGCATGATTCTCCGGGACGGCTATTTGACGATCCGGGATGAAGGAAATGTGCTTCGTCTTGGTCCTGGTTTTGGAGAGCATGAATTCCAGGGACATTACTCCGGGGAAGAATTGAATACCGATGGATATACGGTTTACTGCAATGCCTATACTCCGGCGGAAAAGAACCTGCGTCTGACGATTGAAGAGTAAGGGGATCAACGATGTATCGAGTAGGAATAGATTTAGGCGGAACCAATATTGCCTTAGGATTGATCAATGAAGAAATGAAGATTGTCTGGAAGACTTCAGAACCCACCAATCTTCCCCGCAGCGCGGAGAGCCTGGCCCAGGCCATTGGAGATCTGGTGCTGTCATCTCTTGACCAGGCGGGAATTTCTCCGGAGGAAACGGAAAGCGCCGGAATCGGCATTCCTGGAACGGTTAATCCTGCCACTGGCGTAGTGGAGTATGCCAACAATTTTGAGTTTGTGAATGTACCTCTTCAGGAAATGATTCAAAGCAAACTTCCTTTTCCGATTCATTCTGCTAATGATGCCAAAGCTGCGGCCTGGGGAGAGTATCTGGCGGGAGCAGGAAAAGGCAGCTCTTCAATGCTGATGATTACCTTAGGAACGGGAATCGGGGGAGCTTACATCGGTGAAGGACGTTTGATGGATGGATGGAATTTTGCTGCAGGCGAGATCGGTCATATGGTGATTTGCCAGGGAGGAGAACCTTGTACCTGCGGCCGCCGCGGCTGCTTCGAGGCCTATGCTTCTGCCTCGGCTTTGGCCAGACAGGGGAGGGCGGCTGCGGCGGCTCATCCGGAATCCCTTCTCTATCGTCAGGCAGAGGGCTGTTTAGAGCGGATTAACGCAAAATCTGTGACTGACGGGGTGAAGCTGCAGGATCCTGCAGCCTGCCAGGTGTTTGAGCAGTATTTGTCCTGGCTTGCAGAAGGAACCGCCAATCTGATTAATATTCTGCAGCCAGAGCGGGTGGTGATCGGCGGAGGATTGAGCGGCGCCGGAGAAGTACTTCTGGCCCCGCTTCGCAAAAAGGTAGCTCCAATGGTTTATTCCCGAGATTCCGCCCGCAACGCTCAGATTGTAAAAGCATCTCTGGGAAATGATGCAGGAATAATCGGAGCAGGGCTGCTGTGAGAATATGCCGCCGGTCAGGCGGCATGGATTTTCGTTATTGATTAATGGAGGTTAACGTTACCGTTTTTTCTGTTTTCTGAGAAGACAGCTTGTAATCAGAGGGAGACATGCCGCAGATTTTACGGAATACCCGGTTGAATTGAGAAAAGCTGGAAAAACCGGTAAGCTCTGCAATCTGAGTGATTTTCTCGCTGGAGTTTAACAGCAGATACTGGGCGTTTTTTATCCGAGTAAGCTGGATATACTGAATAACCGTATAGCCGGTGACCTCCTTAAATTGATGTGAGAGGTAGTAAGGGCTGATGAAAAATGTATCTGCCAGTGTGGTTAAGGAGATATCTTCGCTGTAGTGCAGGTGGATATAGCTGGTGATGTTGTAGATCTTATCCTTAATTCCGCCCTCCGTGCTTGGCGTATAATAATTCTGGTCTTTCATTGAGTAGAGAAGATATAAAAACTCCACGAATTTATTGTGGATCATCAAGTTGCGCACAGAAGGACTTAAAACCCGCTGGCTGATTTCCGTTATTTCATTCAGCCGGGAAAATAAAATAGCCTGTTCATCTCGATGAAACCGGAAAACCGGGCAGGGACTATTAAACACAGACAATATTTCCCGATATCCGCTTTCAAAGGAAGGCATATGTCGGGGAAACATGAAGCCGATGACGATTCGATCGCTGGGCGGTCCCGGAGGATATTCCGTCTGATGAAGAACTGAGGGGGCCAGAAGCACCAGATCATTGGGAACTAAATCATAACGTTTTCCATTGATAAAATGATAAGCCTTAGGACTTAGGGGAATCATCATCTCATAAAAGCTATGAAAATGAGGGAAATCCATATTGACAGAATGGCTTCTCTCATCGTAATCAAAATAATAACAGATGGAGGAGTCGAAGGATAGAGCCTCATCGTTGATAATGATGGAAAACCCCTTTTCATATAAGAGAGGGGAATTGTGGTAATATTTCATAGAGTACCTCCTAGACAGTTACATTAAATCATGAAAAAGCAAAAAATACAATCTTAAATTCTACATAACAGTGACCATTTTACACAGGAGGATAATTATGATTCAATTTGGTATGCGGGCCCATGATTTCTGCAAGCCGGGGAAGATGGAGGAGGTATTTGCCGGACTTCACCAGGCGGGAATCCGTCATATTCAGCTTGCTATGGAAAAGTCTATTTCAGATTATGATTTTGCCTACGGGAACTATTCTGCAGGGTTAGGGCGGTTTATCGGGGAAAAGCTGAAGGAAAATGATCTTCACGTGGCTGTTCTCGGCTGTTATATTAATCCTGTAATTCCTGATGAAGAGCGGCGGATGGCGGAGGTAAACCGGTTCATTGAGCGCCTTCGCTATGCTAAACGCATGGATGCAGACATGGTGGGAACAGAGACCGGACGTTACAGCCTGGATATGTCCGTTACCCCTTTGACAGAGTCGAAGGAATGCTACCGTCTCCTTCTTGACAGCTTTACCCGGATTGCTGAGGCAGCTGAGGCGCTGGGGGTAGTAGTCGGGGTGGAAGGAGTATTCGACCATACGCTGTCTTCTCCAGAGAAGATGAAGCAGTTTTTGGATGATATTGCCTCTCCTTCTTTTGAGGTGATTCTGGATGCAGCCAATCTGATTGCTCCTTGGACCACAAAACCGGAGACCCAGAATGAGATCATCGACAAGGCATTCTCTTTGTATGGTGACAGAATTTCCGTTCTGCACTTAAAGGACTGCGTGTTCGATGAAAACGGAGTGCAGGTGTGCACCCGCCCGGGAGAAGGCCTGATTGTATACGACAGCTTAATGAAGCATCTGCGCAGCCAGAAGAAACAGATTATCGGTTTGCTTGAGGAATCTGATCCTGAACATTTTAAGAGCGACTGCGATTTCTTCGCCGGCCTGTGCCGAGAATAAATTTTTGAAAAATTGACGAGAGAGCGTTCTGTAATCCATTCAATATGGAACAGAACGCTTTTTTTGTGAAAAAAATGAAAGAGTTGAAGTAAACCTCGTTCTTTTCTCGTTTTACCAGACAAAAGGAGGAAGAAAGAAGATGAACGCAGAGACAATCCAGGGAAAGGAAAATAGATCAGGAAATCAGGAGGAAGAATTTGACCGGGAGCTGGAACGGCTGATGGCTCCGGAACCTAAGGGAAAAGGGAAACAGAAAAGGGCAGGCGGGCCGAAAAAGCCTTGGAGCCGGAAACGGAAAATTATGACGGCGGCGGCAGCGGTGATTGTTTTGCTCGGCCTGCGGGGACTGCTGTTTGGCGGAGGGCAGACGGCTCCGGCAGTGAGCACTCAGGCTCTGGAAATGGGGTCTGTGGAAAATCGGCTGTCTGTCAGCGGACCGGTTTCGGGAACGGACAGCGTAGATGTAGTATCTAACCTTCACGCAGAGGTAACCCAGCTTCTGGTGAAAGAAGGTGACCGGGTGGAGAAGGATCAACTGCTGGCAACCATTGATGATGCAGATCTGATGCGTCAGGTGGATATTGCTCAGAACGCTTATGATCTGGCGGTGGCGGAGAAAAATCTTCGTCAGCGTGAGGCGGAAGACGGTTATGCCAAAGCCCTTCAGGACTGCCAGGCGGCCAAGGCATCTTTGGACCGGACGTCTGTAATGGTATCCGCCGGAAGCGAACCTCCGGTGAATCTGGAAAACGCCCAGAATGCTTATGCCGATGCGGTCAGACAGGTTAATTCCTACAGGCTGGTAGATGGGAAGCCTGCTGCAGATGAAACGTATGATCTTCAGATTCAAAGCGCGCGCTATGAGCTGGAACAGCGTCAGAAAGACCTGGAAAGCGCCCAGGTGAAAGCGCCCATCGCCGGAACCGTGGTTCGGGTAAACACGAAGGTCGGACAGTTTGCAGACAAGCCGGAAGATGAGGAGCCGATGTTTATTATTGAAAACCTTGATCAGCTGGAGCTGGAAATTAAGATCAGCGAGTACTCCATCGGCAAGGTGAAAACAGGGCAGGCGGCGTCCATCAGTGCAGATATTCTGGATGGAAAAACGGTAGAAGGGGTGGTGGCCTCCATTTCCCCCACCGGAGAGGAGAAAGGCAACGGTTCTACCGAGCGTGTGATTCCTACTTTAATTACGATTAATGACAGTCAGAGCGGTTTGATTGCAGGGATTACAGCCAAGGCAGAAATTGTTCTGGAGAAGGCTGAGGATGTGCTGGTTGCTCCGGCGGCTTCTCTTCTTCAGCTGGAGGACGGCGTGTATCTGCAGAAGGTGGAAAAC
Source organism: Candidatus Cottocaccamicrobium excrementipullorum (assembly GCA_018713255.1). Taxonomy (GTDB): domain Bacteria; phylum Bacillota; class Clostridia; order Lachnospirales; family Lachnospiraceae; genus Caccovicinus; species Caccovicinus excrementipullorum. Next base: position 50,758 of record DVFL01000040.1, read on the forward strand.
GGCAAAATACATCTGGTAAAAGTAGAGACCGGCGTGGAGGGTGACGTGAATGTTCAGGTGACGGCGGCAGAGGGAGAAAGTCTGCAGCCGGGAGATCATATTCTGGTCACAGCAGATCCTTCCCTGGGAGAAGGCGCTCTGGTGACAGAAATAACAGGGCAGTCTTAATGGGGGAGGAGAAGGAAGAAGATGAAACTTTGGAATCCCGGCGGCTTTCTTAAAAAGAAAGGCCTGCCGGCCTATATGACGGAAAATCTCACCGAGGAGTTAATCCGTCTGGAAAATCTGGTGAAGATATATGATACCGGCGCCATCAAGGTTCTGGGATTAAAAAAGATTAATTTGACCATACGCAGAGGGGAATTTGTGGCCATTATGGGCCAGTCTGGATCAGGCAAATCTACATTAATGAATATATTAGGCTGTCTGGACCGCCCCACCATGGGACATTACTACCTGGACGGCATGGACACGGCCAGCTTGACGCCGAATCAGCTGTCTGAGGTGAGAAACCGGAAAATCGGCTTTGTGTTTCAGTCGTTTAACTTAATTCCCAGAACTTCGGCTTTGCGTAATGTGGAGCTTCCCATGACCTATGCCCATCAGCTGTCAAAAAAGGAACGGCGGGACCGGGCCATGATGCTTTTGGAGCGGGTGGGGTTAGGAGAGCGGTATCTGCATATGCCCAATGAGCTTTCAGGAGGGCAGAGACAGCGGGTGGCCATCGCCCGGGCGCTGTCCAATGAGCCTCCTCTGATTTTGGCGGATGAGCCCACGGGAAATCTGGACACGGCTTCCTCTGTAGAGATTATGGAATTGTTTTCTAAGCTTCATGAGGAGGGAGCCACAGTGGTTCTGGTAACTCATGAGGAAGACATTGCCGCCTTTACCCAGAGGATCATCCGGTTCAGGGACGGACAGATTATCAGCGATGAGCGGAACGGAGGAAAATCGACATGCTCTTAGAAAATATGGCTATGGCTTTTTCAGCGATCCGGGTAAACAAAATGCGGTCGATTTTAACCATGCTGGGAATTGTCATCGGCATCGGTTCGGTGATCTCCATTGTATCAATCGGCGATACGATGCGGAGTCTGTTTGCAGATATCTATAAAGACGTAGGACTGACCCAGGGATATGTCCAGGTAATGAGCTGGGAGGTGGACGACTGGAGACAAAGCGATATGTTTACCTTAGATGAGATGGAACAGGTAAAAGAGGTGTTCGGGCCGGAGATCGCTTATATCGACAGCAGTGCAGGCACCTCGGGAGAAGCTGTATTTGGAAGAAACCGGGTGAATTTCGACTACAGCGGGATTGACTGGAACTACCAGGATGTGCAGCCGGTAACTGTGGTTTACGGCCGGTACTTGAACGAAGGAGACATTCTGGGACGAAAATGCAGCGCTGTGATGGATGTGGACAGTGCCATGAAGCTTTTCGGAACGGAAAATGCAGTGGGAAAGGAGTTTCGAACGGCTCTTAACGGGGAAGTCCTGGATTTTACCGTGGTGGGAGTTTACCGCAAAGAGATGAGTCCTTTCCAGCAGCTGATGATGGGGAACACCGGGGACCGGGGATCGGCTTATATTCCGTATACTCTGCTTACCTGGCCCAACGATTATTTTGATTCTCTTCACGTGTATGCTGCCGATGGAATCAATATGGAAGATTTTTATAATCGGCTGACGGCTTATGTGGCCAGGATGAAAAACCGAACGGTGGATCAGATTTATACCTACACCGCTCTGGAAGAGATGGATTCTGTGGACCAGCTTATGGGAGGATTGTCAGTGGCAGTAGGAGGAATTGCTGCGATCTCCCTGGTGGTAGGAGGAATCGGCATTATGAATATTATGCTGGTGTCGGTGACGGAGAGGACCCGGGAGATCGGCATCAGAAAAGCTCTTGGGGCCAGGACAAGAGACGTTTTGCTTCAGTTTCTTACTGAGTCCGCCATTCTCTCCGCCATGGGAGGTATTTTGGGAATTGTTATCGGTGCAGGGCTGGTAAGTTTAGGAGCGGCGGCTCTCCAGGTTCAGGTGGTGATCAAACCCTCAGTGGTTATTCTGGCGGTGGGATTTTCCGCCCTGGTGGGGATTTTCTTCGGTCTTTATCCTGCGTCAAAGGCAGCCAACGCAGATCCCATTGACGCGCTGCGTTATGAATAAGTTTGAACAAAAAGGGAGAGGAAAAGAGCACGTCAGTGCTCTTTTTCTTGGTTTGGATTTCTTTTTATTTTCTAAAGAAAGGGGAGGAATTTCATAACAATTTCATAAATTTTTCCCAGACCCCTCGCAAACTGAAAAAATATATGCTATACTTAATTGATTGTTTTAGAAATTAAGAGGAGCTTGACTATGCTGAATGAAGAAAAAATCAGGCTGATGACGGGCATTGCCATGTTTGAAAAGAAGGAGGGAAAGAAAATTTTCCCTTTGAACCGATATTTTGAACGGGATTATGTAAGCCGTCATCTGATTGGCGCTTTCTTCGGATATACGGTTTGCTGTCTTTTAGGAGCAGTATTGTGGATATTATACCATACGGAAGAATTATTAAGCTCCATCAGTGTGGACATGGCTGTACAGCTGGTTCGCCGGTTTGGGCTTTTTTACGGAATAGGACTGATCATTTACCTGATTCTGGTTGCTTATGTCAGCCGAAAGCGTTATGCTTATGCCAGAGGCGGCATGCGGGTTTATCTGGCTAAGCTGAAGCGGCTGGAAAAGCGCTATGAACACCAGAACAGAGTAAAGGAGATCGCAAAGGAGGATACCGGACATGATGGGGCTTCTGGTGTTTAAAGAACGGCTGAGGGCCTTTTATGGAAGGCACAGCCTGGTAATTAATCCGATATTGAAATTTTTGCTGGCAGCGGTGTCTATTCTGCTGCTGGACCTTAATTTGGGATACATGACCTGGATGACCAGTCCTGTTATTTTGCTGGCTCTGAGTTTGGTATGTGCCTTTACGCCTCTGGCGATGACCACCTTTATCACAGCTTTGGTTATGCTGGCCCATTTGTATGGCTTATGTCTGGAGATGGCCGCGGTAGCCGGCATCCTTGTGCTGGTGGTGACTATATTGTACGGAGGTTTTCAGCCGGGAAACTCCATTTTGATGGTGATCGTTCCCCTGTTGTTTTTCTTAAAGATACCATACGTTGCACCGCTGATTCTGGGCCTGTCCTTCGGGCTTTCTGCAGTCATTCCCATGAGTATCGGCATATTTATGTATTATCTGATTGTGTATGCCAGTCAAAATGCAGGAGTGCTGGCGGGGGCCGATACGGTGGATATTGCTCAGAAATATACCCAGATTCTGGACAGCTTATTTACCAATTCAGAGATGGTAATGATGATTGCAGCTTTTGCCGCGGCTCTGCTGGTAGTGCTGTTTGTGCGTAATCTGGCGATTGATTATGCCTGGACCATTGCCACGGCTGCAGGAACGGTTGTGCTTCTTGCCGTGATTTTTATTGGAAGCTCCAGCATGGAGATCAGCTTTCCCCTTGCAGAATTGAGTGCGGGGATTCTGGTGTCTGTTGTTCTGGCTTTTATTTACCAGTTTTTCGCATTTGCTGTGGATTATACCAGAACAGAATTTCTGCAGTTTGAAGACGATGACTATTATTATTATGTAAAGGCGGTTCCTAAGATCGCTGTTTCTGCCCCGGATGTTAAGGTGCAGAGAATTAATAAACGGAAAGATTCCTAAGGGGTTGGGAAAGGAGGAGATGGCGCCATGGCGGAGCTGATGGACAGATTTGGTTCCTGGATGTGGTTTTTGCCCCGGATCAGCATTTCGAATCTGGTGGAGATTGTGATTATTACAGTCTTGATTTACGAACTGCTGCTCTGGATTAAAAATACCCGTGCCTGGACATTACTAAAAGGCCTGGTTGTCATTTTGGTATTTACGCTTTTTGCGGCAATATTTGAACTGCGCACCATTTTGTGGATTATTGAGAGGACGGCGACCATCGCGGCCACGGCTCTTCTTGTGATCTTTCAGCCTGAGTTAAGAAAGGCGTTGGAGCAGTTGGGCAGCCAGAAGATTATTACCAATATTCTCTCCTTCGATGATGGAAAGGACGGCTCCGGCTTTAGCGAGAAAACCATCAATGAAATTGTACGGGCTACTTTTGAGATGGCGAAAGTGAAAACAGGAGCATTGATGGTCATCGAGCGGGGAGATTCTTTGAAGGAAATCGAGCGCACCGGTATTGAGATCAACGGTTTGGTTTCCAGTCAGCTTTTGATTAATATTTTTGAACATAACACTCCCCTTCATGACGGCGCGGTGGTGATCTGCGGCAACCGGGTAACGGCAGCCACCTGCTACCTTCCCCTGTCGGATAATATGACCATCAGCAAGGATCTGGGAACCAGGCATCGGGCTGCAGTGGGAATTTCTGAGGTGACAGACAGCCTGACGGTGGTGGTTTCTGAGGAGACCGGCCGGGTTTCCGTGGCAGAGAGAGGAAAGCTTACCCGAATAGGAGACGGCGAAACTTTGCGGACTCTGTTGTCTGGCAAGGTTGGGGAGGATTCTTCTTCTGGCAGCAGATTTAAGTTATGGAAGGGAAGGCTGAAGAATGAAAATAAAAATCACGCATAATCTGGGCCTTAAAATTATTTCTGTCATTGTAGCCTTTCTGATCTGGCTGATTGTGGTGAATGTTTCGAATCCCAGTATGGATGAAACCATAAGCATTCCCCTGGAAGTACGAAACGGAGATGTTCTGACGAACGCCGGCCTGGCCTATGAGATAGAAGGAAACCGTACTTCAGTAACTGTAACCTGTACAGCCAGAATACAAGACCAGAGCAATATCAGCCGGGCAGATTTCCAGGCTTATATTGACTTGGCGGATTATTATCCGGCTACCGGCACCGTTCCGGTGTATGTTGAGGTATTGAACAACAAAGAGAGTTTGATCCAGTCTGTGTCTGTCAGGCCGTCTGTTCTTCGGGTGCACACAGAAGAGATTCAAACCAAGGATTTTGATTTGATTGCCAATACGGTAGGCGGGGAGGCGGCTGGTTATAATGTGGACAGCATAGAACTGACGCCTTCGATGGTTACGGTGAAAGCTCCGGAATCGGTGATGGGGCGGATCAGTTCTGTGGGAGTAGAGATTAATACTGAGGGAATATCCAGCGATATTTCCGGTACTGCGGCTCCCGTATTTTATGATGCAAATGGAAATTCCATGAACCTTGGAGAGGAAGCTAAGGTAGATGTGGAGGAGATTGATTATTACGTTCATGTGGTAGAATCGAAAACCATGACGTTGGATTTCCAGGTGGGCGGCCAGCCGGCGGAAGGGTATCGGTATACCGGCCTGGAAGCTTCTGCAGAGGCGGTTAACGTTACTGGTCCTCATGATATTGTGGCGGCGGTGGATACGATTACCATCCCTGCCGATGTGCTGAGTGTAGAAGGCGCCACCAGCGACCGGACTTACACAGTGGATGTGGAAGATTACCTTCCAGACCCGGAAAACATGAGCATACCCTGGGATAGCCAGGTTACCATAACCTTAAGGGTTCAGCGCCTTGAGCGAAGAACCCTGGAGATTTCTACCAACCGAATTATTCAGGAAGGCGGTCAGGATAATTATCATTATACCTTTGATCAGGCTTCCATTGATGTAACGGTGGAAGGCCTTCCAGAAGAGCTGGAGGGACTGGAGGCATCTGATCTGATTATGGAAATGGATGTATCTCAGATGGGAATCGGCTCCTATGCTGGGGAGCTGACCTTTGATGGACTGCCAGACGGCGTCCAGGTGGTAGATTATTCAGATTTCCATGTTCTGATCAGCTCCAGAGAAATCGGCCCAGGCGTAAGCTCTGCTCCTGCAACTAGTGAGGCGGGAGGAGAAACCACTTCTGCTGCAGAGACCGTTGAGGCGGCAGCACAAGAAAGCAGCATAGAACAAACAGAAAGCGGCAGCGAGACGGCTGCCCAGTAACGGAGGGATAAGGATGGTTAGTGAAAAAGTAGTAATCAAAAATCCAAGCGGATTGCATTTACGTCCGGCAGGACTTCTCTGCAAGGAGGCAATCAAATATAAATCTTCTATTAATTTCCGGTTCCAGAATACTACGGCGAATGCAAAAAGTGTGCTTAGTGTATTGGGAGCATGCATTAAGTGCGGCAATGAGCTGGAGTTTATCTGCGAGGGAGAGGATGAGAAGGAAGCTCTGGCTGCGATGATCAAGCTTGTGAATGACGGTCTGGGTGAGTAGAAGGGAACTGCCCTTGGCAACCAGGGCATGAAAAAGCAAAACCGAGAGAGTAAAAACATCTTTCTCTGGGGATAGATAATTAATGAGGAGGTAGTGTTTATGTACAAGGGTACAGGCGCATCGGCCGGAATCGGCATTGGAAATGCAGTGATTGTAGAAGAGAAGGAACTGGTGATCAAGAGGGAGACCATCAATGATCCGGATCAGGAGATTCAGCGCTTTAAGGGGGCGCTGGAGGAAAGCATGAAGCAGACGGAGGCTTTGGCAGCCGACCTGGAGAAACGGGTAGGAGAGAAGGAAGCGGAGATTCTGAAGGGCCATATTATGCTTTTGTCAGATCCTATGCTGGTGGGAGAGATCCAGAATAATATCCAGAATGAGAAGGTCAATGCGGAATTTGCCATTGAAACGGTGTGCACCATGTATGCAGATATGTTCGCCTCGATGGGAGACGAGCTGATGCAGCAGAGAGCCACGGATATGCGGGATATTAAAACCAGAATGCAGAAAGTTCTTTTGGGAGTGGAGTCAGTAGATATTGCTTCTCTGCCGGAGGGAACGGTAATTGTAGCCAAAGATCTTACGCCTTCCATGACTGCCGGCATTAACCCGGCGAATGTGTCCGGTATTGTGACAGAGCTTGGCGGCCGGACTTCACACAGTGCGATCCTGGCCAGAGCGTTGGAGATTCCTGCTGTTGTGGCCTTAAGCGGAATTTTGGATAACGTAAGCAATGGAGATGCTCTGGTGCTGGATGGAACCGAAGGCACGGTGCTGGTCAATCCTGAAGAGCCGGTGCTTAAGGAATATCAGGACAAGCGGGAGGCTTTCTTAAAAGAAAAGAAAGAGCTGGAGCAGTATATAGGCAAGCCTTCTGTTACCAAGGATGGCGTTAAAGTAGAGGTAGTGGCGAATATTGGAAAACCGGAGGATGTGGATAAAGTTCTCCAGTATGACGGCGAAGGAGTGGGCTTGTTCAGAACGGAATTTCTGTTCATGGACAGAGATTCCATGCCTACGGAAGAGGAGCAGTTTGAGGCCTATCGGAAGGTAGCGGTTGCCATGGACGGCAAACCGGTTATTATCCGTACCCTGGATATCGGCGGTGACAAGGAAATTCCTTATATGGGGCTTAAAAAGGATGAGAATCCTTTCCTTGGTTACCGGGCAGTGCGGTTCTGTCTGGACCGGAAGGATGATGTATATCGTCCGCAGTTAAGAGCTCTTCTTCGGGCAAGCGCATACGGCAATATTAAGATCATGATTCCCCTGGTGACCTGCATTGAAGAGTACCGTCAGGTAAAAGCGCTTGTCCATGAGATTATGGCGGAACTGGACAAGGAAGGAATTGCCTACAATAAAAACATTGATCTGGGAATTATGGTGGAAACGGCTGCCGCTTCGTTGATTGCAGATATTTTTGCCAAGGAAGTAGACTTCTTCAGCATCGGAACCAACGATCTGACCCAGTATACCATGTCGGTAGACAGAGGAAATGATAAGGTTTCCTACTTGTATTCCACCTTCAATCCTGCAGTGCTGCGCAGCATTAAGCGGATTATTACCTGTGCAAGAGAAGCGGGAATTATGGTAGGCATGTGCGGTGAGGCGGCAAGCGATCCGATGATGATCCCGCTGCTGCTGGCCTTCGGCTTAAACGAGTTCAGCATGAGTCCTTCTGCGATCTTAAGAGCCAGAAAGATGATTACCCAGTACAGCACGAAAGAGCTTCAGGAAGTGGCGGATAAGGCCATGAGTTTTGCTACCACGGCGGAAGTAGAAAATTATATGAGAGAGTTTATCAGCAAATGATTATCTATTTAATCAGTTATTGTCTGTGCTTTATGTTGGCCAGGGTCGGATGGTTTATTCCATCCGGCCTGGTTTTAATTGCCGGAGCGTTGTTTCTGTATTGGAAGGATTACAGGGCTTCCGGCAATCTGATTCATCTGCGGGGACTGTTCTGCCTGTTTTTTGCGGGGGGTCAGGGAATTTCCTGTATGAAGCTGAGCCGGCTCCAGGGGCAGTGGAGTTTGATGACCTGGGCTTGCTTCCTGGCGGCAGTTTTGTGCTTTTCTGGAGCTTTTCAGGGAGTAAGCCAGTGGCTGGGACCGGTTCGGGGACCTCATTGGCTGAAAAAGCAGGCCAGGGGAGGGGGAGATATTCTTCCGGAAGGAAAGGCCAGAGCGCTGCGCCTTTACCGCAGGCCGCTGTTTTTTTCCATGGGGGCAGTGACGGCAGTTTCATTGGGGGCCTTTCTCATTGAGGCGGCAGTTCTTGGCTACATTCCTTTTTTTCTTCGGGGAGTGCCCCATGCTTATTCTTATTTTCACATCAGCGGTCTCCATTATTTTACGGTATCCTGCGTGCTGGAGCCGTCGCTGTATGTGCTGTATCTGCTGGCTGGCGGAGAACGGAGCAGGTGGAAAAAGGCAATGGCGGCAGGATTTACGGTGATCTGCCTTTTCATTCCCATTTTATGCGTGTCACGGTTTCAGTTGATTTTTGCAGTGGGAATGGCGGTATTTACCTTTATTGCCGTAAATCACCGAATCCGCATATATCAGGCGGCTGTTTTGGTGTGTTTGATGATCCCGCTTTATGTGGTGCTGACCATAGCCAGGAGCCATGATGTAGCTTATTTAAACGGCATTTTTGAGATGAAAAACAGCGGGATGCCTATTTTTATCACCCAGCCCTATATGTACATTGCCAATAATTACGATAATTTTAACTGTCTGGTGGAGGAGCTTCCCCGGCACAGTATGGGACTTCGCATGCTGTTCCCTTTGTGGGCTCTTACGGGATTGAAATTTTTGGTTCCTCAGCTGGTAAACTTCCCGATTTATGTGGACAAAGAAGAGCTTACTACCTTAACCTTGATTTATGATGCGTATTACGATTTTGGAATTCTTGGCGTAGCTCTTTTTTGCTGTATCCTTGGAGGCATCTGTGCTCTTTTGGTATGGGAGCTTAGTCAGATGAGAAATCCGGTGGGATATATGATTTACGCTCAGGCAGCCATGTATATGACCTTGTCCTTTTTTACCACCTGGTTTTCTAATCCTGCCACCTGGTTTTATTTAGGGGTTACAGTAATCATTTATTTATTCTGCCGCTACCGGCAGGGATTGTGACTGGAGAAAAATTCTCAGCAGATGAAAGGGGCAGCTTATTGATAATTGTTTCACAATAAATACGGAAACAGGTGTTGACGAAAGAGTCCAGAGTTGGTATATTGTATACACAGGCAATGTTAATTGTTTTTTTTATAGGAGGACAGATTAATATGGTACAAAAGGAACAGTGGAACGGGTTCAAGGGAAGAATCTGGAAGGAAGAGGTAAATACCAGAGATTTCATTCAGAACAATTACACCCCTTATGAAGGAGATTCCTCCTTCCTGGCAGGTCCCACCAAAGCGACAGAAACCCTTTGGGGAATTCTTCAGGGCCTCCAGAAAGAAGAAAGGGCTAAAGGCGGCGTGCTGGATATGGATACCCATATTGTATCCGGCATTAACTCTCACGCGCCTGGCTATATCAGCGAAGAATATAAGGATCTGGAAAAGGTAGTCGGACTGCAGACGGACAAGCCGTTAAAACGTGCGTTCATGCCTTTCGGCGGCATCAAAATGGCTGAAGAGGCCTGCAGAACCCATGGCTATGAGCCGGATCCGGAACTGCATAAAATCTTTACCGAATATCACAAAACCCATAATCAGGGCGTATTCGATGCTTATACCCCGGAGATGCGCAAAGCTCGTCATAATAAGATTATTACCGGTCTTCCTGATACTTACGGCCGGGGACGAATTGTAGGCGATTACCGGAGAGTGGCGCTTTACGGCATCGACTATCTGATGGAAAAGAAGAAAGAGGATTTCGATAACTGCGGCGACCGGACCATGTCTGATGATGTTATCCGGCAGAGAGAAGAGATCTCCATGCAGTACCGTGCCCTGGGTGAGATGAAAAAGATGGCGGCGTCCTATGGCTATGATATTTCTCAGCCGGCAAAAGACGCAAGAGAAGCGGTACAGTGGCTGTATTTCGGTTATCTGGCAGCGATTAAGACTCAGAACGGCGCAGCGATGAGCGTAGGCCGTGTGTCTACTTTCCTGGACATTTATATCCAGCGTGACTTAAAGGCTGGAACGCTTACCGAGGAAGAGGCTCAGGAGTTAATCGATCATTTCGTAATGAAATGCCGTATGGTGAAATTTGCCAGAATTCCTTCTTATACTGAGCTGTTTTCTGGAGATCCAGTGTGGGCTACCCTGGAGGTTGCCGGTTTAGGCCAGGATGGACGTTCTATGGTAACCAAGACGGATTACCGTTTCCTCCACACCCTGGAGAACATGGGACCAAGCCCGGAACCGAATATGACGGTGCTGTATTCTTCCAGACTTCCGGAGAATTTTAAATCCTATGCAGCATATATTTCCATTAAGACCAGCTCCATCCAGTATGAGAACGATGATGTAATGCGTCCGGTATGGGGAGATGATTATTCGATTTGCTGCTGTGTATCTGCCACCCAGACAGGAAAGGAAATGCAGTTCTTCGGAGCAAGAGCAAATCTGGCCAAGTGCCTGCTGTACGCAATTAACGGCGGCGTGGACTGCAAGACTAAGGTTCAGGTAGGCCCGCCATATAAGCCGATTACTTCTGAGTATCTTGATTTTGATGAAGTAATGGAAAAATATGACGCCATGATGGACTGGCTGGCTGAGCTTTATGTGAATACGCTGAATGTAATTCAGTATATGCATGATAAATACTACTATGAGGCTGCGGAGATGGCCTTAATTGATACCGATGTAAGACGTACTTTTGCTACCGGTATTGCAGGATTCTCTCATGTGATTGATTCCTTAAGCGCCATTAAGTACGCCAAGGTTCGGGTAATCCGGGACGAAGACGGACTGGCTGTGGATTTTGATACCCAGGGTGATTTCCCGCGCTACGGAAATGATGATGACCGGGCGGACGATATCGGCGTATGGCTGTTAAAGACTTTCCTGGATAAGATTAAGAAGCATCATACTTATCGAAATTCTGAGCCTACCACCTCGATTCTGACCATTACCTCCAACGTGGTTTACGGAAAGGCCACGGGATCTCTCCCAGATGGAAGAAAGGCTGGAGAACCCTTATCTCCTGGAGCAAATCCAAGCTACGGCGCAGAGAAAAACGGCCTGCTGGCTTCCCTGAACTCTGTGGCGAAACTGCCGTATGAGTGGGCGCTGGATGGAATTTCCAATACCCAGACCATTAATCCTGGCGCTTTAGGCCATAATGATGAGGAGAGAGTAGAGAATCTGGTTCGAGTAATGGACGGATATTTTGATCAGGGAGCTCACCACTTAAATGTAAACGTATTTGGAGTGGACAAGCTGATTGACGCTATGGAGCATCCGGAAAAGGAAGAATATGCAAACTTCACCATCCGGGTATCTGGATACGCAGTAAAATTCATTGACCTGACCAGAGAGCAGCAGCTGGATGTAATTGCCAGAAGCGCTCATGAGAGAATGTAATCAGCCCAGAAATCTTTGAACAAAACATCTTTGAACAGAGATTGCTGCGGAGTAAAGTAAAGAGGACTGTGCCGCCAGGTGGCACAGTCCCTTTCTTCCCCGTAAAATACTGCAGAAATGGACATAAAGAGAAAGAGAAGGGATTTACCTATGGAAGCAGGGAAAAAAAGTACAACCGGCTTTATTCATTCCATTGAAAGCTTTGGTTCGGTAGATGGACCAGGGGTGCGGTATGTGATTTTTATGCAGGGATGCCGACTTCGATGCCAATTTTGCCATAATCCTGATACCTGGGCCCGCCATAGCGGGGAACCGGTTACGGCAGAGGGGATCTTTGCTCAGGCCATGAAATATAAAGCATACTGGGGGAAAAAGGGAGGAATTACAGTCAGCGGCGGGGAACCTTTGCTGCAGATGGATTTTCTCATTGAATTATTTTCCCTGGCCAAAGAAGAAGGGGTTCATACCTGTATTGACACTGCCGGTCAGCCTTTTACCCGACAGGAACCGTTTTTTGGAAAGTTTAAGAAGCTGATGGAATTAACTGATCTTCTTTTGCTGGATATTAAGCATATGGACCCGGAGCAGCATAAGCGGCTTACCGGGGCTTCCAATGAAAATATTCTTGATCTGGCCCGTTATCTGTCTGATACAGGAAAGCCTGTGTGGATTCGGCATGTGCTGGTGCCGGAACGCAGCGATTATGATGAATATCTGCTGGAGCTGGATGCGTTTGTCCAGTCTTTAAGCAATGTACGCCGCTTTGAGGTCCTTCCTTATCATACATTGGGAATTTTCAAATGGGAGGAGCTGCGGATTCCTTATCCGTTAAAGGGGATTGAACCGCCGGCGAAAGAGCGGGTGGCTTATGTGAATAAGCTTCTTCACACCGACCGGTATAAAGGCTATCTGGAGGATTGAGAGACAGGCGGCGGACCTTCGAAGGAAAATGTTGCGGGATAAGATCTGCAGTGTTACAATTTGATCAGATCTTTTTGCATTCAGGAGGAAAGCAATGAAAAAATTTTTGACGGTTCTTACTGCGGCAGCCATATCCTTATCGTCCTGTCTGCCGGCTTTGGCTGGTCAGTGGCAGCAGGATGAAACGGGCTGGTGGTATGATAATGGAGATTCTACCTATGCCAGCAATGGGTGGCAGTGGATTGACGGCAGGTGTTATTATTTTACTCCAGAAGGATATTGCCTTACCGGCACGGTAACTCCAGACGGTTATACGGTGGACGAAAGCGGCGCCTGGACGGTAAATGGGGTGGTACAAACCCAGGAAGGCTCTTCTTCTCAGGCGCAGACCGGCCAGAGCGAAGAAGGGATTGCTTTTTTCGTCCCTCAGGGCTTTGTGGTGACTGTTCAGGAGGAGGATGCAATGGCCTTATCTTCTGCAGATGGAAGCAAGACTATTTCTGTGGTGCGCCAGGAACTGGGAGGAGAGTCTTTTCAGATTTTCCAGGCAATGGGAATGGAAGACACCATTGATCAAATGATTGACAGCGCCATGGCTTCGCTGGGGCAGTATAAGACAAAAGCCGAAGAGCAGCTAAACAGCGGATCCTGGCAGAGATACGATTATGAAGACGCTTCTTTGCTGGGGCTTTCCGGAACCTTGACAGCTTATGCCAGAGTGGAAGGGTCCTGCCTGGAAATCGTGATGTTTGCTGGAGCATATTCTGGCACAGAAGTTCATGATTTGATGAACAGTTGTGCTGGTTAAATGAAATATGAACAGAGAAAGCTGGTATCTAAGGACGCCTGACGTTCTGGATGCCGGCTTTTTTGATGACGCCGGGGAAGGGGCGGCCGGAAAAATAGGTTCTCCTCTACGAAATATGCTTGACAAATAATATTATATGATATATAGTATTGGCAGAAGGAAATATTATATATCATATAATATTGTATTAATAAACAATATAATACAAAGCAGAAGGAGTGAGGATATGGTCTTTAATACAGGGGCTGCACTGTTGGACGCCATTGTTCTGGCGATTGTGTCTAAGGATACGGACGGGACTTACGGATATCGGATTACCCAGGATGTGCGGGCTGTGATTGAAATTTCAGAATCTACCCTGTATCCGGTACTGAGAAGACTCCAGAAAGATGAGTGCCTGGAAGTTTACGACCAGGCTATTGACGGGAGGAACCGGCGGTATTATAAGATTACTGAGAAAGGGCGGGTACAGCTGAACTTGTACCGCAGTGAGTGGGGGAATTACTCCCAGAAAATATCCCGAATTTTTCAGGAGGCCAAGGTATGAAAAAAGAAGAATTTATGAGAGAGCTGGAATATCTCCTTCAAGATATTCCCGATGAAGAAAAAGAGGATGCTGTGGCCTATTACCGTGACTATCTCGAGGAAGCCGGACCGGAGAATGAAGAAGCCGTGATCCAGGATTTTGGCAGTCCCGAGAGAATCGCCGCAATCATCCGGGCGGATCTTAACGGCAATCTTCAGGACGGCGGAGAATTCACGGATCAGGGCTATGAAGATGAACGATTCCGGGATCCTAATTATCAGATTGTAAAGCGGATGGATCTACCGGAGGAACCGCAGGGAGGAGAGGGCGGATCTGGGACGAGGAATGTTCGAGGGGGCCAAAATAACGAAAACGCCGGCAAAAGAACCGGGGGTTACGGAAAAACCAGACCGCAGGAAGGGACGCAGGAATACGGCAGCCAGGAGAGGGACGATGCATTCGGATATGGAACCCAGGAGCCGCGTACTGATTACAGGCGGCGGAATCAGGAGGAACAGAAAGGCAAATGGGAGTGGTGGCAGATTCTTGGAATCATTATTCTGGTCTGCATCGCTGCGCCGGTGGTGTTTTCTGTTCTTCTGGGGATCGGAGGGGGAGCAGTAGGAATTTTGGCAGGTGCTTTCGGGGCGCTTGTGGCAGTGACCATTTCTCTGGCGGCGGTGACTTTCTCTCTTCTTCTGGCAGGATTGGTTTGCATCATTGTGGGAATCGCTCATATGGCAGTGCCGGTACAGGGAATCTTGTATTTGGGAATCGGGCTGGGAATCTTTGGCCTTGGGCTTTTGTGCCTGTCCTTAAGCGGCCTGTATTATGGGAAATTTCTTCCCTGGCTTTGCCGGGCTGTATTTAATGGAATTGGAAGACTGGTGCATAGAGAAGGGGTGAAAGGATGAAGCATTTCATACGGAACACAGCGGCGCTTGGAGCAGTGCTTACCGTTCTTGGGCTTGGGCTGGCTCTTGGAGCGGAGATGAATGGTGCAGATCTTTCTCCGGATGGAAACCTCAATGTGAATTTTCTGGATTTATTGGTTTGGAGAAACAGGCCTGAAAGCATGGAAAGAGAATGGGAGAAACAGATCCCCTCTGATGCATTTTTCGGAGAATCCTCTCAGGAGGATACCTTAAGCTTTTCTGCGGTGAATAAACTGGATATTTCCTTGGAAACGGGGGAGATTTCCTGGATCAGCTCGGATCAGGAAAGAATCCTGGTGAAAACAGAGGGCAGCCCAACTGACAGCCGCCGGTATCAGATTTATCAGGAGGGAGATGAACTTTACATCCGTGGAAGAAGTGTTCAGGGCGGAGAAATCGTCCCCAAGATAGAGATTCAGGTGCCTGCCGGCTATCGGTTCCAGGAGGTGGAAATTCAGGTGGGCGCCGGGGAGTTCCTGGGAGAAGGCGTCATGGCGGACCAGCTGGAAATGAAGGTTGCCGCAGGAGATGGTACTCTTCAGGGAGCCGAGGCAGGCGAGCTGTCTCTTTCCTGCGCGGCAGGAGACATTTCTTATGAGGGAAAGATTCTTCGGGAAGGCGAAGCAGAATGCAGGGCCGGTACGATCAGCCTTCTTTTGGATAACCGGGAAGAGGATTTTAATTATGAGATAGAAGGAACCGGCGGAAGTATCCGAATTGGTGATTTGAATTTTGACAGCGGGTTTGCCCGCAATGATGTGGATCACAATGCGGAAGGAAGCCTGGAGCTTAAAGCCTGGGCAGGAGATATTGATGTTGAATTTAAGGAGGAAAACGCAGGATGATGGAAGGAAAGAAGCTTTACCGGTCTAACCGGAACCGAATGCTCTTGGGAGTGTGCGGAGGAATAGGTGAATATTTTGGAATCGATCCTACGCTGATCAGACTGATTTGGGCTGTGGTGGCCTGCTCAGGAACCGGTCTGCTGTTTTATTTTATTGCCGCCATTATTATTCCTCAAAGTCCAGAGGTGTAAGTTGATGTAAATCTGCAAAAAACAGGGTATAAATCGGCCTTGGTCTGGAAACACTCCTGATAAACGATCTGCAGGGCGGCTGCTGTCAGGCAGATCTTAAGCCGCTGCTCGGCGCGGAAGTTTACGATAAAGGAGTGTGGAGGACAAATGCCAAAAAGCAGACAAAAGGCCAAGGATTCTTTCGATCCAGCCAGCATGAAGCCGGAGGATGTGCTGAAGTTTGAGATTGCCCAGGAACTGGGGCTTGCAGATAAAGTCATAAAAGGAGGCTGGAGGAGTCTTACGGCGAAGGAAAGCGGAAGGATCGGAGGATTAATTACAAAGCGCAAAAAGGAATTAAAAAAAGAAGCCCTGGGAGAATAAAGGGCAAAGACTCGTTTGAAAAAAGATCCGAGGCCGGAGAATAATCTGGCAGCGGATCTTTTTTTTGCTTGACTGCCATAAAGAAGTTTTCTCAACACAGAACCAGGTTTTTTTGCTATAATAGCATGGGTGTGCAGGGGGATTTTGCAAAATCCCCGTTTAAGGAAAGAGATTAGAACAACAGGAGAGCAAAATCATGAAAAAAAGCGGGATGAAAGGCGGAATCTGGGCGGTGTGCTTTACCAAAACAGGGGCTTGTCTGCTGGAAAAGGTTATATGCCGCCTGGGTTTGACCGGAATTGCCGTGGAGGGATTTTATAAAATTCGGGAAGGGCTGGATAAGCCGGGAATGCTCCAACCGGTGGAAGATTCAATGGCTGCCTGGATGGGAAAGGCGTTTCAAGAGGCGGATGGGATTCTGGTGATCGGCGCGGCAGGGATTGCTGTGCGCAGCGCAGCTCCCTGGATTCGGGATAAATTTACTGATCCGGCTTTAGTGGTAATGGATGAGAAGGGCCGTTTTGTGATTCCTCTTCTTTCAGGCCATGTGGGGGGAGGAAATGAGCTGGGGAAACTTCTGGCAGCCTGTACAGGAGCTTCTTTGGCGATTACCACAGCCACAGATGTAGAACAGCGATTTGCTGTAGATGTATTTGCAGTGAAGCGAGGATTATGGATATCCAGCCGGCAGAGAGCAAAGGAAATATCTGCGGACGTTCTGGCCGGCCGGCCGGTTGGAATATTCTGCGCTTTTCCGCAGCGGGGAGAGATCCCGGGAGAGCTTAACCGGATTTGCGGAGAGAATGATCTGGAAGAATTCAGAGGAAAGCATTTGATTTATTTAGGCGTAAAACGGTGCAGAAAATGGGAGAGAGCGCTGGAGGAAAAAGGCGGAGGAATCTTATATCTGGTTCCCCCCGTTTTGGTTTTAGGGGTGGGCTGCAGGAAGGCAGCGGATCCTGCGTGGGTGAAGAATCAGATTATTTCCTGCCTTCAGGCGGAGGATATCTGGCTGGAAGCGGTAAAAACCGCGGCTACGATTCACAGAAAGCTTGAGGAACCGGCGCTCAGGAAGCTGTGCGAAGAAATGAATTGGGAACTTAAGGGATACGCTGCTCAAGAGCTTTC
Source organism: Candidatus Cottocaccamicrobium excrementipullorum (assembly GCA_018713255.1). Lineage (GTDB taxonomy): Bacteria > Bacillota > Clostridia > Lachnospirales > Lachnospiraceae > Caccovicinus > Caccovicinus excrementipullorum. The sequence continues at coordinate 68,277 of DVFL01000040.1, forward strand.
CGCCGTACCAGGGACCTTTTCGGATTCTCCTTTTGTAGAACAGACGGTAGGAGTGGGAAATGTCTGCGAGCGGGCGGCGGTGCTTGGAAGCGAAGGGGGAGAACTGATTCTTCCCAAGCAGCGTCTCCAGGGGGTGACTGCTGCCGTGGCGTCAAAAGGCTGGATTCTGGACTGGAAGGAAGAAGTGGAGGCGGACAGATGGAAGGATTATACGCATATGTAAATCAGAAAAAAATGCGGCGGGGAATTACCACAGGAACTTGTGCGGCGGCGGCCGCCTTTGGAGCGGCCAGCCTGCTTTTTTCTCAAAGGAAGGATGGGGTTTCCATCGTCACGCCGGCGGGACTTTCTGTGGCCCTTTCCTTCTTTCGCCAGGAGAGACAGGAAGGGTATGCCTGGTGTTCAGTGAAAAAGGATGCAGGAGATGATCCGGATGTGACAGACGGGGCGGAAATTCAGGTGAGAATTTCCCGAACGATGGAAATGGCTGGAGGAAAGGGCGCAGGATGGTATGAATACCAGGAGCAGAAGGTTCATCTTTTCCTTGGCCCAGGGCCTGGAGTGGGGGTGGTTACCCGGGAAGGGTTAAGCTGTCCTCCGGGAATGGGCGCCATTAATCCGGTGCCAAGAGAGATGATCTTTGAGCAGGTGCTGCGGGCCTGCCGGGAGGCAGGGGAAACCGGCAGCTTTTATCTTACTGTCTCAGTGCCGGGCGGAGAGGAAATCGCCGGGAAAACTTTTAATCCTCGTCTGGGAATTGAGGGCGGGATCTCTGTTCTCGGCACAAAAGGAATTGTGGAACCGATGAGCCAGGAGGCTCTGGTGGAAACCATACGGCTGGAGATCCGTCAGCGGGCAGCTGCGGGAGAGAAGGAGATTTTAGCTGTTCCAGGGAATTATGGGGAACGGTTCCTTGAAAAGACTCTGGGAATTTCTCCGGAGCAAGGAGTGAAATGCAGCAATTTTCTGGGCTCTTTGCTGGATTTTGCCGGAGAGTACGGGATTCGCCGTATTCTTCTGATCGGACATGGGGGAAAGTTAATTAAACTTGCGGCTGGAATTATGAATACACATTCTTCTGTGGCAGATGGAAGGATGGAAATCCTGGGGGCCTGGGCAGGAGCCTGGGGAGCAGGAGCAGAACGGGTAGGAAGGATACTTTCCTGCATAACGGTGGATGAGGCCTTGGGAATTTTGGAGGAGGAGCCTTCTCTTCTTCAGCCGGTGATGAAGTCTGTGATGGAACGGATCGCCGTTCATCTGGCTGGGAGAGCCGGGAATACGGTAGAGGTTGAGGCAGTGCTGTTTACCAATGAGCGGGGAATCATCGGAATGACTTCCGGCGCGGAAGCATTAATTGATCAATGGAAGAAAGGACAGAAGGATGGAAAATAAAACACAGCAGGGAATACTTTATGGAGTAAGTGTGGGACCGGGGGATCCGGAGCTTTTAACCTTGAAAGCGGCGCGGATCATCCGCCAGGCCCAGGTGATTGCTCTTCCCCAGGAGAGCAGGGAGAACTGTGTGGCTTACAAAATTGCCAGGCAGGCGGTACCGGAGATTGAGCAAAAGGAATGTCTGCTGATTTCCATGCCAATGACTAAGAATCAGGCTGTGCTGAATGAGTGCCATGAAAAGGGCGCCAGAAGAATTTTGGAACAGATGAACCAGGGAAAAGAAGTTGCTTTGCTGACGTTGGGCGATGTGTCGGTGTATTCTACCTGCTGGTATTTGTATCGGCGGGTGCGGGAGCTGGGGGGAAGAGGAGAACTGATCAGCGGGGTTCCGTCTTTCTGCGCGGCAGCAGCCAGCCTTGACCGTGCTCTGGTGTGGGGAAGGGAGGAACTTCATGTGCTGCCGGCCTCTTATCAGATTGAGGAAGGTCTTAAGCTTCCAGGAGTAAAGGTGCTGATGAAAGCAGGAAAAAAACTGCCGCAGATCAAGGAGCTGCTTCAGAAGGAAAACTTTTCTGCCTGTGGAGTGCAGCGCTGCGGTATGGAGGGACAGGCGCTTTACCGAAGTACAGAGGAGATTGATCCGGAAGCCGGATATTATTCCTTGTTTATTGTGGATGAGAAATAAAGTTTAGAAAAGAGGAAGTGTTATGGTATATATTGTAGGCGCTGGACCGGGGGCGGAAGATTTGATTACCGTAAGGGGGCTTAAGCTTCTTGGACAGGCGGATTTAGTGATTTATGCCGGTTCTCTAGTGAACCCTGCGCTGTTAAAGGAGACAAAACCAGGATGCCGGATCTTTAACAGTGCGGAAATGACGCTGGAGCAGGTGATGGAGAAAATCCAGCAGGCGGAGGAGAAGGGAGAAATGACGGTGCGGCTGCACACCGGAGATCCCAGCCTTTACGGCGCGATTCGGGAGCAGATGGACTGGATGGATCAAAGGGGAATTTCTTATGAGATTTGTCCGGGAGTTAGTTCTTTTTGTGGGGCAGCAGCTGCCCTGGAGATGGAATATACTTTGCCGGAGGTTTCGCAAAGTGTAATTATTACCCGCATGGCAGGGAGGACGCCGGTACCGGAAAAGGAGAGCATTTCTTCCTTTGCCGCCCATCAGTCCCTGATGGTGATTTTTTTAAGCGCCGGCATGCTTGAAGCGCTGAAGAAACAGCTGATCGAGGGCGGATATCCAGAGGATACGCCGGCGGCCATTGTCTACAAAGCTACCTGGCCTCAGGAGAAAGTGGTTCGCTGCCTGCTGAAGGAGCTGGATGTTCGAGGAAAAGAGGAGAAAATTTCCAAAACCGCCTTGGTGATTGTGGGAAAGGCGGTGGCTCAGAAAGGATATGAGCGTTCCCGGCTTTACGCCCCGGAATTTGAAACAGAATTTCGGAAGGGAAATCCCCCAGGGACGGAAGGAAATTAATCATAAAAGAAGCTGCTTAAGCGGCGGAAAGGACGGAATTCATGGCAGAATTGTATGTGGTTGGCATTGGGCCGGGGGCTTATGAGAAAATGACGGTGGAGGCGGAGCAGGTTTTGCGGCGCTGTCCGGTGATTGCTGGCTATCAGGTGTACATCGAGCTGATTCGCGAGTATTTCCCTCAAAAAAACTTTTTGGCCACCGCGATGCGTCAGGAAGAAGAGCGGTGCAGAATGGCGCTGGATGCGGCGCAGGCCGGGGAGGATACCGCTATGATTTGCAGCGGAGACAGCGGAGTTTATGGAATGGCAGGCTTGATTCTTCAGCTGCTGGAGGAAGGAAATTGGCCTGATGTAAAGGTTCAGATCATTCCTGGTGTGACGGCGGCTCTGGCAGGAGGAGCGCTGTTAGGAGCGCCCTTGACCAATGATTTTGCAGTGATCAGCTTAAGTGATCTTCTGACGCCGGCAGAAGAAATCCAGAAACGGCTGCGGGGGGCCGCCATAGGGGATTTTGTGGTGTGTATTTATAACCCTTCCAGCCGGAAACGGAAGGATTATCTGAAAAAAGCCTGCGAAATTCTTTTAGAGTACCGCAATCCTGACACCGTCTGCGGATTAGTATCCCAGATTGGGCGTCAGGGGCAGAGAATGGAAATTCTTACCTTGAATCAGCTTAAGGATAGGGAAACGGATATGTTTACCACAGTATTTATCGGCAATTCCAGAACGAGAAAAATCGGAAAGTATATGGTGACGCCAAGAGGATATCGATTAACCAAGATGTCGGGAGAGGAGGAGCGGCAAGGGTGAAGGGCCGGGTTGGAATTTTAGGAGGAACCAGCGAGGGAAGGCTGCTCTGCGAATACTGCAGTCAAAGGGGGATTCCGGCGGCTGTGTCTGTTGCCACTGCATACGGGCAGTCTCTCCTTCCTGGCGGAAACAATTTAGAGGTTCATTCCGGGAGAATGAACCGGGAAGAGCTTCTCGCCTGGATTCAGGAGAAGGAGCTTTCTGCAGTGATTGACGGAACTCATCCCTTTGCCGCAGAAATTTCAGAAAACGCCAGATGGGCCTGCGGCCAGGCGAATATTCCTTGGATCAGGCTGGTGAGAGAATCAGAAGAAAAGACAGAGGACTCGGTGATCTGGGCGGAAGATATGGAGGAAGGAGTGGAACGCCTGAAAATGCTTTTGGACAGAGGCGCTGGAGAACGGGCTTTTGTCACTACAGGGAGCAAAGATCTGGGGCTGTTCAAAAAAATCCCGGATTATCAGGAAAAATTGTATGTCCGGGTGCTGCCTTCTTTAGAGAGCTTAAAAGCCTGCCAGGAGGCAGGAATTAAGCAAAGCCACGTTATTGCCATGCAGGGGCCATTCTCCTATGCGTTAAATCGGGCAATGCTGGAAAATATATCCGCCACCTGCATTATTACCAAGGAATCAGGAAAACGAGGAGGTTTTTCAGAAAAAGTCCGCAGCGGTCTGGATGCAGGCTGTCAAGTGGTGGCAGTAGGAAGGCCTTCCCAGGAACAAGGAAAAAGTCTGGAAGAGGTAAAGGCCTGGCTGGATGAACAATGGGGAAACAATGAAACCAAAAGAGAAGTGAGTCTGATTGGGATGGGAAGCGGAAATCTGGATCAGATTACCTGGGAAGGACTTATGGCGCTGTGTCGGTGCGATGCTCTCCTGGGCGCAAAGCGGATGGTGGAAAGCAGCCTTTCTATGTGTCGGGAGGCGGAGAAAAGTTTATCCGCAAAAGATCCTTTATGGGTTTCTGCTGAAAAAAAACAGATTTGCGTGACCTACCAACCTGAGGAGATGCTGAGCTGGCTGAAAGATCGTCCCTCCATCCGGCGTCCTGCCCTGGTTTATTCTGGAGATACAGGATTTTATAGCGGAGCGGCAGGGTTTCTTCTGGCAGCACGAAAAGAGGCGCAGCTGCAGTGCCGGCTGATCCCCGGCATTTCTTCTATTCAGATGATGGCGGCGAAAGTCGGACGCCCATGGGACAAGGCTCACCAGGCAAGTCTTCACGGACGTCAGATTCCCGGCGGACTGGACTGGTCCATGAGCGACGGCAGAGATCTTTTTCTCCTTACTGCAGGAACCGAGAGTATTCATGGGGCCTGTCGCCTGCTGATTCAAGCTGGACAGCATCAAGCCAGGATTGCAGCCGGACAGCGCCTGGGAGACAAGGCAGAAAGCATTATCTGGGGAAGCCCGGAGGAAATGCAGGAAAAGGAGTTCGACTCCCTTTCCTGTCTGTGGATTGTTCCGGAAGGGAAAGAAGGGGACTTGCCCTTGTGAGCTTCTTAATAGCTCAGGACTTCATGGCCGTCTTCTGTGACTAAAACCTGAATTTCCCACTGGGCGGAAGGCAGGCCGTCGTCGGTGTATACAGTCCACCCGTTCTCATCGTCTACGAAAATATCCGGACGTCCCATATTCACCATGGGTTCAATGGTAAAGACCATTCCTGGGGCCATCACCATTTCTGTTCCTCGTTTTCCAATATAGCCTACCCATGGATCTTCATGGAATTCCAGGCCGCATCCGTGTCCGCCGATTTCCCGGACAATGGAATAGCCGTTAGCTTTGGCGTGATCGTTGACGGCCTGGGCCATGTCGCCTAAAAAGCCCCAGGGCTTTACCTGTTCTAATCCCAGTTTTACACATTCTTTGGTGACTTCTACCAGCTTCTTCTTTTCTTCCGAAACCTTTCCGATGCAGAACATCCGGGAGGAGTCAGAGAAATATCCCTGATAAATGGTGGAAACATCTACGTTAATAATGTCGCCCTCTTTCAGGATATCCTTGGGAGAGGGGATGCCGTGGCATACCTGTTCGTTGATAGAGGTACACACGCTTTTGGGAAAACCTTCATAGTTTAAGGGCGCGGGAATGGCCCCGGCTTTAATGGTTTCCTGATAAACCCACTGGTCAATTTCTTCTGTGGAGATTCCCTCACGGATATGCTGGGCCACATAGTCCAGCACAGCAATGTTGATGGCTGCGCTGCGGCGGATTCCTTCCACCTGTTCCGGTGTTTTTATAAGTTTATGGGAGGGCACAATGCAGCCCTTGCGGCGGAAAGATTCCAGCTTTTCATCGAAGGCCATATGGCATTTTTTGTACTTGTGTCCGCTGCCGCACCAGCAGGGATCGTTTCTTCCTATTAATTCCATTTCAGATCTTCCTTTCCTCTGCTGCCCGGTGAAAGACCGGTTCAAATTACAGCAGAATTACGGAACCATTATAGCACAATTTTTCTTGTTTGGGGCGGGCGGCAGAGGAAGATGAGGATTTTCTTTCTCAAAAAGCTGACAAGGCAGGTTTTGCTGTGCTATACTAAGGGCGCTTGCGAAAATAAGCGGCGGTTTACTGAAACTGCTGCAGAAATAATGACAGAATGAGGGATGAATCATGAGAGATGAATTGTTTGCCAGAGGCAGTGTGCCGATGACAAAAGAAGAGGTACGTGCGGTCTCCCTTTCTAAACTGGAGCTGGAGCGCTCTGCCGTGTTATGGGATGTGGGGGCCGGAACGGGTTCGGTGTCGGTGGAAGCGGCCTGTCTCCTTAAAAATCTGGGGGGCGGCCATGTGTACGCCATTGAGCGGGAAGAGGAAGGAATTCGCCTGATTCAGGAAAACTGCGACCGGTTTGTTCCGGGATGGGAAGGGTTCCATCTGGTAAAAGGACAGGCGCCCCAGGTTCTGGAAGAGCTTCCTGCGCCCAGCCATGTGTTTATCGGAGGCTCAGGAGGAAGGCTGATGGAGATTCTGGGGGCGGCTCTGGCGAAAAATCCCCAGGCCAGAATTGTGGTAAATTCTGTGACGGTGGAAACCACGGCTCTCTGCCTGGAGGCAGTGTCGCATTTTTCTTTCACCTGGTATGAAGCGGTGCAGGTTGCCGTCACCCGATTAAATAAAGTGGGAAGATATCATATGCAGCAAAGTCAGAATCCGGTGTGGGTAATTACCCTGCAGAAGGAGCTTCCAGAATCGTAGACATGGCGGCCTTCGGGGAGGAGTTATGCCTTGGAAGGTCCTTGAAGGAAAGGGAGAAAAGCATGGAAAACATTCCTGGAATGCTGATTGCCGCGCCTACCAGCGGAAGCGGGAAAACAGTGGCAGTCTGCGGTCTTTTAGGGGCGTTTAAGGGAAAAGGATACCGGCCTGCAGCGTTTAAGTGCGGGCCGGATTACATTGATCCGCTGTTTCACCGGGAAGTGCTTGGGGTGGAAAGCGGAAATCTGGATGGATTTTTTCAGGACCGGCTTTCCATGGAAGAGAACGTGAAAAACGTGATCAGGGAAGGCGGCGGAGAGTTTGCCCTGGTGGAAGGGGTAATGGGATATTTTGACGGGACAGGAAAAGGGGGATGGAAGGCCAGCAGCTGGGAGACGGCTGCCTGGCTTGATCTTCCAGTGGTTCTGGTAATAGATGGAAGAGGCTCTTTTTTAACAGCAGAGGCCATTCTTCAGGGATTTATGCAGTTTAATCCCTGCTGGCCAAAACCGCTGCCAGATGAGCTGAAACGGCCGGGAAATGGAATTCAGGCCGTTATTCTTAATCGGGTGAGCAAAAGCACGTTTCTTCGCCTGAAGCCGCTGATTGAGGAACGGTTTAACCTTCCTGCGGCGGGATATCTGCCGAAAATGGATTGGCTGAGCCTTGAAAGCCGTCACCTGGGGCTTATGCTTCCCGGGGAAATCAAGACGCTGAAGGAGCAGCTTGCCAGGCTGTCTGAAACGGCGGCGGAAACCATTGATCTTGATCTTCTGCTGAAGATAATGGGGACTTCCGGGTTAAAAAGGGGAAAAGAAAAGGTGGAGAACCCTTCTCTTCCTTCGACGGGAGAAAAGAGGCTTTGTATTGGCGTTGCCTGGGATCAGGCTTTTTCTTTTTATTACCGGGAAAATCTCCGAATGATTGAAGAACTGGGAGGAAGGCTGGTATGGTTCAGTCCTCTGGAGGACGAGAGGCTTCCTGAAGAGATTGACGGTCTGCTTTTGGGGGGCGGTTATCCAGAAGCTTATGCAGAGAAGCTGTCTAAGAACCGCTCCATGGCCTGGTCGGTGAAGGAGAGGGCGGAGAAAGGAATGCCGGTTCTGGCGGAATGCGGGGGATTTTTGTATCTTCAGCAGCAGCTGATGGACACAGGGGGGAAACTCTATCCCATGGCTGGTTTTCTCCCGGGGATCGGCACTGGTCCTCATGGCCTGAAGCGTTTCGGCTACATTACCCTTTCTCCCTTTGAGGACGGACTGTATCTGAAAGCAGGAGAACAGGTGCGAGGGCATGAATTTCACTACTGGGATTCTGACTGCTGCGGCGAGCTGATGGAAGCGAAAAAACCGGAAAGCAGCCGGAGCTGGCCTTGTATGATCGCCAAGAAGCGGGTGATGGCTGGATTTCCTCATTTGTACTATCCTTCCTGCCCCCAGATTCCCCGGCGATTTATTGAGCAGTGCCGGATTTATCATCAGGAAAAAGAAAAAAAGGATGGAAGCAGTCATGATGGAAGAAAAAGTGATTTCACTGGATGAATGTATTAACGCCATAGGAAGCTTGGATGAAAAAGCGATGGCTCAGGCCAAAAGGCGATGGGATCAGGTGGCAAAACCCTTGAACAGTCTTGGACTGTTGGAAGAGGCGCTGATTACCGTAGCAGGAATTCAAGGTACCTCATCCGTATGTCTTGACCAGAAAGCGGTGGCGGTATTCTGCGGAGACAATGGCATTGTGGAAGAAGGCGTTACCCAGACCGGCCAGGAGGTTACGGCTGTGGTGGCGGAAAATTTCAGCCGTGGAGACAGCTGCGTCTGCATCATGGCGGAGCAGGCGGGGGCCAGAGTAGTCCCTGTGGATATGGGGGTGAAAAGATTGCTTTCCGGGTATGGCAGTCTTGAAGCTTCGTCGTCAGAGCTGTCTTCCGGGATAAAGTATCCTATTCTCAACTGCCGGATTATGGCGGGAACACGAAATTTTTTAAAGGAACCTGCTATGGAGCGGGAACAGGCAGTGAAGGCTATTGAGGCAGGAATTCAGGTAATGGGAAGGCTGAAAAAGGCGGGGGTTCGCATTGTGGCCACAGGTGAAATGGGGATTGGCAATACGACTACCAGCAGCGCGGTGTCCTCGGTGCTCTTAGGGTGCGAACCGGAAATGGTAACGGGACGGGGGGCAGGGTTAGACAGCCAGGGCCTGAAGCGGAAGATCCAGGTGATCCGCCAGGGAATCAAGGTTCGGCGCCCTGATCCTGAGGATGGAATCGATGTGCTGGCCAAGGTGGGCGGACTAGATCTGGCGGGAATGACCGGAGCTTTTTTAGGCGCCGGCCTGTATCGTATTCCTGTGGTGATTGATGGCGTCATTTCCGGGGCGGCGGCCCTGGCGGCGGCAGCGATCTGCCCGGCGGCGGTTTCGTTTATGCTGGCTTCTCATGTGTCCAGAGAGCCGGCTCACCAGATGATCCTTGACCGCCTTGGTCTCAAGCCTTTAATCTGCGCCCAGATGTGTCTGGGGGAGGGAACGGGGGCTGTAGCGCTGTTTCCTCTTCTTGACATGGCAGAGGCGGTTTACCGCAGAATGAGCACATTCCAGGAGATTCAGATTGAGGAGTATCATCCCTTGGAGTAAGGAGGAGTTATGTTTTATCTGATTACCGGAGGAAGCGGAAGCGGAAAATCGGCTTATGCAGAAGAGATGATCTGCCGCTCTCCGTTTAAACGCCGGGTTTACGTGGCAGCGATGGAGGTGTATGATGAAGAGGGGCGCAGAAAGGTTCGCCGTCATCAGAAGCTGCGGCAGGGAAAAGGTTTTCTTACCTTGGAGCGGCCGAGAAAGATCCCTGGAGTATTAGAAGGTGTGGGAGAGAAGGAGGAGAGGGCTGTTCTTCTGGAGTGCATGTCCAATCTGGCGGCTAATGAGCTGTTTGCCGGCGGAAAAATGCAGGACTGGCAGGAGACCTTTGCACGGCTTAAAGAGGCGGTCTGTTATTTGAAGGAAGAGAGCGGGCTTTTGGTAGTGGTTACAGGGCAGGTCTTTTCTGACGGGGTGGATTACGGACCGGAAACGAATGCGTATATCCGGCTCTTGGGAGCAATCAACTGTTTTATGGCAGAGCAGGCAGACGGGGCGGCAGAGATTGTTTGCGGCATTCCTTTGATGCTTAAGAAGCCATTTGGGGCGGGGGAAAAATGATACAAGAGAAAAATGAGGAAAAATAGCGATGATCATGAGGTTGAGTGCACTGACGGCAGGCGTCATTTTAGACTGGATATTTGGTGATCCCAGAGCGCTCCCTCACCCGGTGAGGGGAATGGGACATCTGGTGGAGGCTGGAGAAAGATGGCTGAGAAAAAGGGCCTGGGGGACGGACAGAACAAAAGGAATTTGTCTTGTGATTTTTGTCCTTTGTGTCTCTGTTGGTCTTCCGCTGCTGATTCTTCTGGGCGCCTGGGCCGTGGAGGGAAAGCGAGGAATCTTATCCTGGTGTATCCAGGCTTTTTTCTGTTTTCAGCTGTTGGCCGCCCGGGGGCTTTACACAGAAAGCCAAAGAGTGGGGAAAGCTCTTGCTGCGGGAAAGGTGGAGGAAGCAAGAAAGTGGGTTTCGATGATTGTGGGAAGAGATACCAGCCGGCTGGATGAAGGAGGGATCGCCCGGGCGGCAGTGGAGACTGTGGCGGAAAATGCATCTGACGGAGTGATTGCTCCTCTGCTTTATCTGGCGGTTTTCGGTATTCCCGGCGGCTTTTTTTATAAGGCGGTAAACACCATGGATTCCATGGTTGGATATAAAAATCAGCAGTATCTGGAATTCGGCCGCGCCGCCGCTAAGCTGGACGACTTCTGCAATCTGCTTCCTGCCAGGCTTACTGGGGCATTTCTGACGGGAACGGCCTGGTTCCTAAAACGATTTTCCAAAAAGGATGAAAGAAAAATGTACAATGAACGGGAAGCATGGCGGATTTTTCTTCGGGACAGAAGGAAGCATTCCAGCCCTAATTCGGCTCACGGAGAAGCAGCCTGTGCCGGAGCTCTTGGGCTTAAGCTGGGAGGGGATTCCTGGTATTTTGGAAAGCTGGTGCATAAACCCTGGATCGGAGATGAGAGGAGAGCCATAGAGGCAGAAGATATCCGGCGTGCTGGGAAATTGATGATTGGATCGGAAATTCTTGCGCTTGCCCTCTGCTGGATAGCAGGGGGAGGAATATGGCTTTTGCTTCGTTAAAGGGGGCGGATTTATGGATGTAATTTACGGATTGTTTATTGCACTTTCTATGTATTCAAAGATTCCTGTCCCGGTTCTGGAATGGAAGAAAAGCCGTCTTCGGTATGTGATGTGCTGGTTCCCTTTCGTTGGCCTGGTCTGCGGCCTGTTATTATGGCTCTGGCTTTGGCTGGCAGGCCGGCTGGAGATTCATCCAGGAGCCGCAGGGCTGGTGGGAAGCTGTATTCCTTTGTGGGTTACAGGAGGAATACATATGGATGGTTTTTTGGATACAGTAGATGCCAGAAGTTCTTATGGGGATAAGGAAAAGAAACTGAAAATCCTGAAGGATCCCCATACAGGGGCCTTTGCTTTGATTGGAGGCGGAGTTTATCTGCTTTTTTACGGCGCATGTATGATACAGCTGGCGGCGGACATGAGTTTTGAAAAGGGAAGACTTGCGGCTGCCGCTTTTTGCCTGGTTTTTCCTCTGGAAAGAGCCTTCAGCGGATTGTCGGTGGCTTGTTTCCCCTGCGCCAAGGACAGCGGCCTGGCAAGGACCTTCTCCGATGGAGCCAGCAAAGGGACGGTATCTGCAGTGATGGTACTGTGGATTTTAGCTTGTTTTGGCATAATGGCTGTGATTTCTGGAATGCTTCCCTTTATTGTGACCATGGCTTTTGGATTGGGAATATACGGATATTACTGGCAGATGAGCAAAAAGGAATTTGGGGGAATTACAGGAGACTTGGCAGGCTGGTTTCTTCAGATGTTTGAATTGGCTTGTCTGGCGGCTTTGACAATATCAGCCAGAGCAGCCATACTGGCAGGCTGACTTGGCAGCATCGGTGTTCCTTCTGATCGCTGATGCTCAAGAGAGGAGAATTTACATGGGAAAAAGATCGATTCTGCTGATTGTTGGAGGAGCAGCCCAGGGCAAACGGAAGTTTGCTGCAAAACTGTGGAACAGCCGCCTGGAATCAGAAGAGAAAGAACGCCGTCTTGATCCGGAACAGATGGCAGACGGCGGATTGTGCTCCTGGGAAGAGTTCCAGCAGGCTGACGCAGTTTTTGGACTGCAGGAGATGATCCGCCGGATCTTAGAAGCTGGAGAGATGCCAGGGGAGGATTCAGGAACTGAGATCGCCAGGAGAATTATTGATGAAGGAAAGCAGTATATTCTCATTTCTGATGAGGTGGGATGCGGTATCGTGCCGATGGATGCATTTGACCGGGAATACCGGGAAGCCGTAGGCAGAGCCTGCTGCTGCCTGGGGGAGGAAGCTGAGGAAGTCTGGCGGGTGACGGCGGGAATCGGCCAGCGGATTAAGCCCTGATTCCCCGGGACTTTAAAAAGGATTTAGGAAGATAAGGAGGCAGCAAAATGATTGAAGGAATTAAAGGAATTAACCCAGATGAAGTTCCAGAGGAATTTTTGGAAAAGATTGGAGAAGAGACACGACGGGTGGCGGAGGAGTTTTTTGAAGGAGCGAAAATGAGACCGGGACAGCTTTTAGTCGTGGGATGTTCTTCCAGTGAAATCGAAGCTTCGCGGATTGGCACATATTCCAGCCGGGAGATTGGCTGGAAAGTATACCAAATTTTGGCGGAAGAATGTGGAAAAAGAGGAGTGTATTTGGCGGCCCAGTGCTGTGAACACCTGAACCGTGCGCTGATTTTGGAGCAGGAAGGAGCAGAACGGTTTGGGTATGAGCCGGTGAACGTGGTTCCGCAGCTGAAAGCCGGCGGTTCATTTGCCACAGCGGCTTATGAATCGATGAGACAGCCTACAGCAGTGGAGGAAGTACGGGCTGACGGAGGAATCGATATTGGCGATACTCTCATCGGCATGCATTTAAAACCGGTGGCGGTTCCTATGCGGATACTGACCAGAAAGATCGGCGGTGCAAATGTGGTCTGTGCCAGAGTGCGGCCCAAGTATATTGGGGGAGCAAGAGCGGTATATGATGAGGATTTGCAGTGATGACTTGGAATAATCGTGGAACAAACAGACGGAGGGCGGCAGTCTTCAAAAAGGGCTGCCGCTGCTGCGGAAAAGAGAAAACAAAAAAGCCCTTCCCATCGGGAAGAGCTTTTTCTGCAATGCAGAAGATGGGAGTCGAACCCACAAGGTATTTCTACCACACGGACCTGAACCGTGCGCGTCTGCCAATTCCGCCACTTCTGCATGTGAACGATTGATTTCTCGCTCGCTGCAACGAAAATCATTATATGACATTTCTGGAAAAAAGTCAACAACAATTTAAAAAAAATGGAGAAAAAATTTCTTTGCCTCGTCAAGTTTCAAATGAAGTGGTCAACGGGCAAAATATGAACTTTGGTTGAACAAAAAAACGGCATAGCCATAAGCTATACCGTTTCTTCTTCAAGAGCAGCGCCTTTCCGGCGCTATTCTTACCTTGCGTGCGGGGTATGGGACTTGAACCCACACAGTCATACAACCACTAGATCCTTAGTCTAGCCCGTCTGCCAATTCCGGCAACCCCGCAAACCGATATGTAGTATAGCATATATTTTCCAAGAATGCAAGCGAAAAATGAATTTTTTTAAAAATTAAAATTTTTGGAAAAACTATTGACAAAACAGAGATCCTTGTTTATAATGTGTTTCGTTGCTTGTGATACAAGCCATGCAGAAGTGGCGGAATTGGCAGACGCGCACGGTTCAGGTCCGTGTGGTAGAAATACCTTGTGGGTTCGACTCCCATCTTCTGCATTCAGAAGAAGGAAGCCCTTACAGCTGAATGAACTTAGCTGTGAGGGCTTTTTCGTATTTCAGGGCCGGGAGAGCCTTTCATTGATCCACTGTTCTAATGCTTCGCGGATTACCGTAAAGGGAGCAGGGCCAACATCCAGAAGAAACCGGTGAAAATCCATAAGCTGAAATTTTTTGCCTAAAGCATTTTCGGCTTTCTGGCGCATATCAGTAATTTCCAGATATCCCACATAATATTCCAGGTAGTTTGCCGGATTATCCACCATGGCATCGTAGAGCGCGGCGGCGTAGGACTGGTCAGGGTCTGCGTAGTATTGGGAAAGGTATTGATGGATGTCTGACACATTCCAGCCCTGGTCATTCACCATAATATCAAGATAGGCGTGAAGTCCCAGGGTAATGGATGAGTTTAAAGCTAACAGTCTCCCTAGCTGAGGATTAAGCCCAGGGTCCATTTGGTAAGATTCCATTTCGACATAAGTGGCCCAGCCCTCGGTGTAGGCGCCAAAGGAGAGAAGATGCCGGAAGGGGGCAGGATCAGAGGCCAAAAAGTAGTTGGTTTGGTACAGGTGGCCCGGGTATCCTTCATGGGCCAAGGTGGAAAACAGCTGCTCTGGAGAGGAAGAAGCGCTGCCTTGATTGATGTAAATGGTGTTTGTTCCGGCTTGGTCTAAAGGAGGCGTCAGATAAAATGCGGGGCTCAGCACCGATTCTAATGCGTCTGGAACGTAGCAGATGGTGTAATCCGGGCAGATTGGCTGGGGAAAAGACTGAGCGGTTTCTTCCCGGAGAAAAGCTAAGATTTCCTCAGGATCGGTAAGGGAGAAGGAGGCCTGGTCAATTTGTTTAAGCAGACCGGGATCTTTTTGGAGAATAGCCGCGGCTTCCTGAAAATCCTGCCAAATACGGTTTTCGATGACCTTTCTGAGGGTATCGATGCTTTGGCAGGAGGTGAAGGTGGAGGAATAGACCAGATACCGGTAATACGCTTTCCCTTCAGGATAATTGCATAATCCGCCTTCCGTCTTTCCTGTCCCCATAAGCTTGGTCAATCCTTCGGCAAGAGCCGTATAGGCGGGAATAAAGGCGGTGTTGATCAGCTGCTGGTGGCGGAGATCCAGGCTTTTTTTCTTTTCCGGGGAAAGACCTTCCAGAGACTCAAGACGCTTGGAAAAGGTTTCAGTAAGGATGCAGTCTTCGCCAGAAGACAGATACGGCTGACAGGACTCCAGCACTCGCTTAAGGCTGTGATCAGACATCATCAGTCCCATGGCGGCCTTCTCCTGTTCCAGGTCAAGAAGCTGCTGGAAATAGTCTGGAAGCCCTGCCAGAAGAGAAAAATAATCTTCAACATCGTCCTCGGTATAAAAGGCATATTCGGCTAAAAGAACAGGAAGCTGGGCCTGGAGTCCGATGGTGGGGGAGAGAGGCTGGACGTAGCCTTCCATCCCCTGGCAGGAAAGCTGGGTTTTCAGATAAGTTTTCAGAATCTGATAATCCAGCTGACTTTGCTGGTCCAGGTTTATGGGATTGATGGCCTCTAACTGGTCCAGATAGCTGGAGAAGGAGGCGGTGCTTTGCACAAGATCTTCCAGGGAAAGGCTGCCGTAGAGACTTTCTGGCTCGTTAAGACCCAGCTTTTCTGGATGGGCCAGAAGATAATGGCGGTCCAGGAGGGAGGAAGCTGCGTTTTCGTAAAACAGCTGGTTCGTAAGGGCGAGGAAGCTTGACTGGCTGTTGTTCTCAGATGCATGGCGAGTCAAGCTGGGAAGCTCAAGGTCTGCGCTGGAAAAGTTCTGGCAGCCGCTTAAACTGGCTCCGGCTGCCAGAACCAGGGAGGCGAGAGCGGCAGCAATAAATGGTTTCATGAAAAAACCTCCGAATATGCTTTATGATAGAGCATATTCGGAGGCGCGGCAAGTTAGTATGAAATTTACCAAAGGGCGGAAAGAAATTACAGCCGGTTTTTGATTACGCTGCTGACTCTTTTATAGATGAGAGCAGTAACCAGAGAAACTAAAGAGCCTTTTAACAGGTTAAAGGGAGCGACTGCCAGAAGAACAAAGGCAGCCAGGCTGTTGATTCTTGGGTTTAAGGCGGTTCCCATGGCGATTAAGGCATCCATAGGCATTTCAAATGCCTTGGCATAGGTGGGAAGAAGGATAAAGGTGTTGGTAAAACACCCTACCAGAACCATAATCGCTACTCCGGCAATCATTCCCAGAATAGCGGATCCCTTTGATTTATGATGCTTGTAGATCAGTGCGGCTGGAATGACCAGGGAACATGCCTGAATCCAGTTGGACAATTCGCCGATGCCGGCGGTCTGAGTTCCTCTCAGCGCCAGGGAAATCAGGATTTTCACGGCGGCAATGACGGCACCGGCGGCCGGGCCTAAAGCAAATGCGCCGATCATCACCGGCACGTCGCAGAAGTCCAGCTTATAAAAGGACGGCGCAAAGGGAACCGGTACCTGAATATACATCAAGAGCCCGGAAAGGGCGCCGAACATGGCCATCAAAACCATGTTTTTCGTGGTAAAAAGCTTCTTTTCCTGTTTTTCCTGCTTTACTGCAAGATCCATAAAAATTCCTCCTTTTGATGGTTCTCCTGAGGAATGACGGTCTGCCGGTTTGATTTAAACGCAAAAAAACCGGACAGAATTTGTCCGGGACCTTCCTGCATCATAAAAACGCCAGCAATCTTCTCTCATCCAGACTATACTGTCGGTTCCGGAATTTCGCCGGATCGGCCGTTTTCACGGTTCGCGGACTGTACCGCCGGTAGGGAATTGCACCCTGCCCCGAAGAACGTTTTATTTTGATTAATTATATGATTCTGAAAATGCTTTGTCAATAGGAGAATAAAAATATCTGGTAAAGTGTGAAAAAATGGTATATAATATTTCCGGCACAAGCCTGAGCAATAAGTTAAGTTAGGAGGAAACCATGCTTAGATTAGAACACTTATCCTTTGACGTCGAAGACGCAAAGGGAGAGAAAGGCATTATTAAGGATATCAGCCTGACCATAGATGATGGAAAGTTTGTTGTTATTACCGGCCCTAACGGGGGCGGAAAATCTACGTTGGCAAAATTGATTGCCGGCATCGAAAAACCCACAGGAGGCCGGATTTATTTTAATGAGCAGGATATTACGGAAATGAGTGTAACTGACCGGGCTAACATGGGGATCAGCTACGCATTTCAGCAGCCGGTGCGGTTTAAGGGACTTCAGGTGCTGGATCTTCTGCGCCTGGCGGCGAAGCAGAAGCTTTCGGCGGCAGATGCCTGCCAGTATCTTTCTGAGGTGGGGCTCTGCGCCAAGGATTATATTAACCGTGAAGTAAATGCCAGCCTTTCAGGAGGAGAGCTTAAGCGGATTGAGATTGCCACGGTGCTTGCCAGAAGTTCCGCCCTTGCGGTGTTTGATGAGCCGGAGGCGGGAATTGACTTGTGGAGCTTCCAGAATCTGATCCAGGTATTTGAGCGGATGCAGGAGAATACAAAGGGGTCTATACTGATTATCTCCCACCAGGAGCGGATTTTAAATATTGCAGATGAAATTGTGGTGATTGCAGACGGCCAGATTACCAGACAGGGAAAGCGGGAGGAGGTACTTCCGGAAATCCTGGGAACCTCTTCTGCAGTGGACGCCTGCAGCAAGTTTTATCAGGGAGGTGCGAAGGAATGATGGATGAAATTCAGAAAACAATATTAGAGCAGGTAGCAGATCTTCATTCGGTGCCGGAAGGGGCTTATAATATCCGGGCCAATGGAAAAACCGCAGGGCGGAATACGACGGCGAATATTGATATTATTTCCAAAGAGGACGGAAGCGGCATTGATATTCGGATTAAACCAGGAACAAAGCATGAAAGCGTCCATATTCCGGTGGTATTAAGCGAAAGCGGCCTGAAGGAAACGGTTTATAATGATTTTTATATTGGAGATGATGCAGATGTGGTGATCGTAGCAGGATGCGGCATTGACAACTGCGGAAATCAGGACTCTGAGCATGACGGCATCCATCGGTTTTTTGTGGGCAAAAACGCCCGGGTAAAGTATGTGGAAAAGCATTATGGAAGCGGAAATGGCAAAGGAGAGAGGATTTTAAATCCGGTAACGGAAATTACCATGGATGAGGGCAGCTACGTGGAGATGGAAATGACCCAGATCAAAGGCGTGGATTCCACGATCCGTACCACCAAGGCGGATGTGGCTGCCGGCGCTAAGTTAATTATCCGGGAGCGGCTGCTGACCCATGGTCATCAGTCGGCAGTAAGCAGCTTTGATGTTAATTTAAACGGAGAAGATGCCAGCGCCAATGTAATATCCCGTTCTGTGGCAAAGGAAGATTCCTACCAGAAATTTATTTCTACCATTAACGGAAATGCCAAATGTGCCGGCCATACAGAATGTGATGCCATTATCATGGATAATGCCAAGATTTCTGCTGTTCCGGAGCTGACGGCAAATAATCCGGATGCGGCTCTGATTCATGAGGCCGCCATTGGAAAGATTGCTGGCGAGCAGATCATTAAGCTGATGACCCTGGGGCTTACAGAGGAAGAGGCAGAGGCTCAGATTGTCAATGGCTTCTTGAAGTAGGAATATTTTTTCTTTTCAGAGGATAAAATAACAGTAAACAGACGCCGGGAGTTTTCCATTGGATGATCAAAAACGGGAAGATCTGTTGAACCTAGCGCTGGAAGCCACAGAAGAGGAGCGGAAAAAGTCACAGGAGCTTAGCTTAGGCTATGATCGAGAAACAAAAACCTGGGAGCTGATCGTTCGGTATTCCGGAAGCCTGGAGCCGGTGCGGGCTATGGGAGCAGATGTGGAGGAGCTTCTGGGGGGATATGCTGTTCTGGTGGTTCCAGAGAACCTTTTGGACCAGGTCAGCGCTCTTTCTCAAATCGAATATATAGAAAAACCAAAGAGGCTGTTTTTCGCTCTGAATCAGGCGAGGGCGGCCTCTTGTTTATCTCCTCTTCAGGACGGCGGTTTGGGCCTTGGCGGAGAAGGGATTCTGGTGGCTGTGCTGGATTCCGGCATCGACTATTTTCATTCGGACTTTCGGAAGGAGGATGGTTCTACCCGAATCCGTTATCTGTGGGACCAGTCTCTTGATCAGGTGTTTAATGAAGAGGAGATTAACCAGGCTCTCCAGGAGGCGGACAGAAGGCAGGCCTACCTTAAGGTTCCTTCCCGGGATTTAAGCGGCCACGGAACGGCAGTAGCCGGAATTGCCGCAGGAAATGGAAGGGAGAGTCAGGGGCGGTACCGGGGAGTGGCTTGGAAAAGTGATCTGCTGGTAGTGAAACTGGCTCCCTCCGGCAGGGATTCCTTCCCGGGAACGGCCCAGTTAATGCGGGCGGTCAATTTCGCTTTAGAAAAAGCCAGGGATCTGGCAATGCCGACGGCTGTAAATATCAGTTATGGAAATACCTACGGCTCCCATGACGGAACTAGTCTTCTGGAAACATTTTTGGACAGCGCCGCTTTGCAGGGGCGGAATGTGATCGTAACTGGCACCGGAAATGAAGGAGCAGCCGGCGGCCACACCGGAGGAGTTCTTGCCATGGGAGAAACGGCGGAGATTATCTTGTCCGTCTCTCCCTTTGAAACAGGCTTCGGCGTTCAGCTGTGGAAATCTTATGCCGATGATTTCCAGGTATGGATGACTGGACCCTCCGGGCAGATGGTGGGGCCTTTTCTGCCGGAGCCTGGGGCTTTCCGTTATGGGTATGAGCAGACCGAGCTTTTGGTTTATTATGGGAAGCCCAGTCCTTATAGTGCCGCCCAGGAAATCTATGTGGATTTTCTGCCCGTGGAAAATTATGTGAATGGAGGGCTCTGGAGAATATTCCTGAGGCCGGTTCGCCTGGCTTCCGGCCGGTATGATTTATGGCTTCCTTCTTATGGGATTTTAAATCCTGCCACTCGTTTCCTGTATTCGACTCCGGACACTACGCTGACCATTCCCTCTACTGCCGCCAGGGTGATTTCCGTGGGGGCTTACGACGCCAGAACCGGGTCTTACGCAGATTTTTCCGGCAGAGGATACATCCGCGGCGGAGGGCACCATAAACCTGATCTTGCGGCTCCAGGAGTTCAGATTAATACTGTCAGGGCGGGGGGAGGATATGAAGAAGTGACAGGGACCTCATTTGCAGCCCCATTTGTGACAGGAACGGCGGCGCTTATGATGGAGTGGGGAATAAATCAGGGAAACGACCTGTTCCTTTATGGAGAAAAGGTAAAGGCAGGGCTGATTCGGGGCGCCAGGCAACTGTCCGGATTTGCACGCTGGCCAAATCCGGAGCTTGGGTACGGAGCTTTATGTGCTGCAGACAGCTTAATGTGAAAAAATTTACAAAATAATTCGGTTTTTCTATTATATCGACCGCAAACCGTGTAATTTTAAACTAAACTAAGGAAAAGGAGAGATTGTACTATGAACATTAACGAAGCAACCATTACTCGTATTCGTACTCTGAGCAAAGCCCAGAGACTGTCCATGTATGAACTGGCTTACAGAACCGGAATGCCGCCGTCCACAGTAAAAAGTATTATGAACGGCAAAAGCAAAAATCCTGGGATTGTAAACATCAAAAAGATGGCAGAAGGCCTTGGCCTTACCATCCGGGAATTTTATGATGATGATATTTTTGACGATCTGGAACAGGACGAATAATGAGGAACCAAAGGGAAAACTGGCTGGCGGGCTAAAGAATATGTGCCGGCCAGTTTTCTTTTTCTTAAAACCCGGTGTTTTTTTTGGAAAAACATGGTATAATGACTGCAATGCAGGCATTATACCATGTTTTTGGAAAACCCGAAGGGATGATGCGGCTTGGAAGTTGGAGGATATGAGTGTGTTGATATGGGGAAAGGAGCTGCTGCCGTTTTGACCATCAGAGAAAGTCTGGAACAACTGGAACAGTCGGTATTAAGTCCGTATGCCGCGCTGAGCGTTCGCTCCAGAGGCCGAGATGTGCCGGAGCCTCAGTGTGATATCCGAACCGTATACCAGCGGGACAGAGACAGGATCATTCACTGCAAGGCATTCAGGCGGATGAAGCACAAAACCCAGGTGTTTTTGGCGCCGGAAGGGGATCATTACCGGACCCGGCTCACCCATACCCTGGAGGTTTCTCAGATTGCCAGAACCATTGCCAAGTCCCTGAGATTAAATGAAGAGCTGACAGAAGCCATTGCACTGGGACATGATTTGGGCCATACGCCCTTCGGCCATTCTGGAGAGGCGGTCCTTAATCATATTTGTCCAGATGGATTTGCCCATTACAAACAAAGCGTTCGCGTGGTGGAACGATTAGAAAAAAATGGAAAAGGTCTGAATTTAACCTGGGAGGTGCGGGATGGAATTAAAAATCATCGTACCAGCGGCCATCCC
This sequence comes from Candidatus Cottocaccamicrobium excrementipullorum, assembly GCA_018713255.1. Classification (GTDB taxonomy): domain Bacteria; phylum Bacillota; class Clostridia; order Lachnospirales; family Lachnospiraceae; genus Caccovicinus; species Caccovicinus excrementipullorum. The sequence continues at coordinate 89,526 of DVFL01000040.1, forward strand.
TCCACCTTAGAAGGGGCGGTAGTGCGTCTTTCTGACAAGATTGCCTATATAAACCATGATATTGATGACGCTATCCGGGCAAAAATGTTTGTGGAAGGAGATCTTCCCAGAGAATATACCGATGTTTTAGGTCACAGTGTGCGGGAGCGGCTGAACGCGCTGATTCACGATGTGATTCAGAATAGTCTGGAGAAGCCGGAGATTATCATGTCGCCTCCCATGGAAGAGGCCATGAAGGGGTTAAGACGCTGGATGTTTGAACATGTATACTGCAGCGATATTCCCAAAGCAGAAGAATCTAAGGCGCAGCAGCTGATTGTGTTTCTCTATGATTTTTATTGTGCTAATGTGGACAAGCTTCCCCAGGAATACCGGATTATGATGGAAGAACAAGGGGAAAAGAAAGAACGGGTGGTTTGCGACTACATAGCAGGAATGAGCGACAGCTATGCCATTGACCAGTTTGAAGAGCTGTTTGTGCCCAAGGCCTGGAAAATCTGAGAAACAGAAAACATAGGGTTAGGAAGGGGGGATTCTATGCGATATCCGGAAGAAGTGATCGAGGAAGTACGGATGAGAAATGACATTGTGGACGTTATATCCGGATATGTGAAGCTTCAGAAGAAGGGAAAAGATTATTTCGGGTTATGCCCGTTTCACAATGAAAAGTCGCCGTCTTTTTCCGTATCTCCCGGTAAACAGATGTACTACTGCTTCGGATGCGGAGCAGGAGGAAATGTAATCACCTTTATTATGGAATATGAAAATTATTCTTTTACCGAAGCCTTAAAACTCCTGGCAGACCGAGCCGGCATGGCGCTGCCGGAGAAAGAATATACGAAAGAGGAGCGGGCCGGAGAGGATCTGCGCAGAACTCTTTTAGAGATCAATAAGCTGGCGGCCAATTACTTTTACTACCAGCTTAAGCATCCCCAGGGAAGGGCAGGCTACGAGTATCTGAAAAAACGCCAGCTGACCGATGACACCATCCGTCATTTCGGATTGGGGTTTGCCAACAAAACCAGCGACGATCTGTACCGTTTTCTGAAGGAAAAAGGATACAGTGACGAAATTCTTAAAGAGACGGGACTGGTAACGATTGAAGAGAAAGGCGCCCATGACAAGTTCTGGAACCGGGTGATGTTTCCCATTCTGGATGTGAATAACCGGGTGATTGGATTCGGCGGCAGAGTGATGGGGGATGGAACGCCTAAATATTTAAACTCTCCGGAAACCCGGCTTTTCGATAAGAGTCGGAATCTGTTTGGATTAAATTACGCCAGAACCTCCAGGGAGAATTATCTGTTGATCTGTGAAGGCTACATGGATGTAATTGCCATGCATCAGGCAGGGTTTACCAATTCGGTGGCCTCATTAGGCACCGCCTTCACCAGTCAGCATGCTGCTCTCCTGAAACGGTACACCAGCCAGGTGATTCTGACTTATGACAGCGACGGCGCCGGCGTGAAGGCGGCGCTGCGGGCAATTCCCATTCTCAAGGAGGTAGGAATTTCCGTCAAGGTACTGAATATGCGGCCTTATAAAGATCCTGATGAATTCATGAAGAATTTGGGACCAGAGGCTTTTCGCCAGCGGATTGAAGAGGCCAAAAACAGCTTTTTGTTTGAAATTGACGTACTGAAGAGCCTGTATGATATGGAAGATCCAGAACAAAAAACGCGGTTTTATCAAGAAACAGCCAGAAGGCTTCTGGAATTTCCGGAAGCTTTGGAGAGGGATAATTATATTCAGGCGGTTTCCAAAGAGCATATGATTCCTTATGAGGATTTAAGGCGGCTGGTGAACCAGTTGGGAAGCCGGATGGCGCCGGGAAGTTCAGCTTCTTTACGCTCATCTTACAGCCAGGAGGAGAGAAAACCTTCTCCCAAAAAGGATAAGGAAGAGGGAAACCGCCGTTCGCAAAGGCTGCTGTTAACCTGGCTCATTGAGAATCCTAAGCTGTTTGAGCGGATTCAGGGAATCATTACGGCGGAGGATTTTGTGGAGCCGCTGTATCAAAAGGTGGCTCAGATGGTATTTCAGGCTTATGAGAATCATTCCCTGAATCCTGCCCAGATTTTAAATCATTTTATTAATGATCAAGAGCAGTACAGGGAGGTGGCGGCATTGTTCAACGCCGGTTTAAATGAGTCGCTGAGCAATGAAGAGCAGAAAAAGGCCTTTTCTGAGACGGTGATGAAAGTAAAAAAACACAGTCTTGATCAGGCCAGCAGACAGGCGAAAGACATGAAGGAACTACAGCAGATCATCCAGGCTCAGGCGGCTCTGCGCAGCCTGCATATTTCTCTGGATGAAGGGACAAACTAGCGTTAAGCGCTGTGGAAGGATGGGGAAACATGGAAGAGAAAACACTTACGCTGCACGATAAGCTGAACGGCCTTTTGGACATTGCAAAAAAGAAGAAAAATGTCCTTGAGGAAAAGGAGATTCAGGATTATTTCCGACCGGAAACCCTGAATGCGGACCAGTGGGATCAGATCTATGATTTCCTGGATGCCAACCACATTGATGTGCTGCGGACCACAGAGGAAGATCTGGACATGGATCCGGATATGTTTTCTGAGGAAAATCTGGATGATGAAGAAGAGATTGATATGGAAAATATTGATCTCTCCGTTCCTGAGGGCGTAAGCCTGGAAGATCCTGTGCGGATGTATTTAAAAGAAATTGGAAAGGTTCCTCTGTTGTCCAGCGATGAAGAGATTGAGCTGGCTAAGCGAATCGAGCTGGGGGACGAGGCGGCGAAAAAACGCCTTGCGGAGGCTAATCTGCGCTTGGTAGTCAGCATTGCCAAACGGTATGTAGGCAGAGGAATGCAGTTTCTGGATTTAATTCAGGAAGGAAATCTGGGGCTGATCAAGGCGGTAGATAAATTTGATTATCGGAAAGGATATAAATTCAGCACCTATGCCACATGGTGGATCCGTCAGGCCATTACCCGGGCCATCGCCGATCAGGCAAGGACGATTCGAATTCCGGTGCACATGGTAGAAACCATAAACCGGCTGATCCGGGTATCCCGGCAGCTTCTTCAGGATCTGGGACGAGAGCCTACTCCGGAAGAAATTGCTGAGAAGATGGAGCTTCCGGTAGAACGGGTGCGGGAGATTATGAAGATTTCCCAGGATCCAGTTTCCTTGGAGACGCCGATCGGCGAGGAGGAGGACAGCCATCTGGGAGATTTTATTCAAGATGATCATGTGGCGGTGCCGGCGGATGCGGCGGCCTTTACCTTGCTTCATGAGCAGCTTATGGAGGTTCTGGACACCTTGACTGAGCGGGAGCAGAAAGTGCTGCGTCTGAGATTTGGACTGGATGATGGCCGGCCGAGAACGCTGGAAGAGGTAGGCAAGGAATTTAATGTAACCAGAGAGCGGATCCGGCAGATCGAAGCTAAGGCTTTAAGGAAGCTCCGTCATCCAAGCCGCAGCAGAAAATTAAAAGATTATCTGGACGAATAACAGGAGAGGATATGAAGCTATCGAAACGGTTGGAGCTGGTGGCTTCCTTTGTCCCTAGGGGAAGCCGCGTGGCGGATGTGGGGACGGACCATGGGTATATCCCCATTCACCTTGTGGAAGAGGGGATCTGCCGGGAAGCACTGGCTCTTGATGTGAGAGAGGGGCCTCTTGCCCGGGCGGCTGCCCATATTCGGGAAAAAGGGCTGGAGGACAGGATTGGCTTAAGAAAAAGCGACGGCCTTAAAGCCCTGGTTCCCGGAGAAGCGGATACGGCGGTAATCGCCGGCATGGGCGGACAGCTGGTGATACATATTTTAGAAGAAGGACGTCATATGTGGGACAGTATCTGTACCTGGATTCTGTCCCCTCAGTCTGAGCTGGATAAAGTCCGCCATTATCTGGAAGAAGAAGGCTTTGCCATCTGCCGGGAGGCAATGGTTTTCGATGAAGGCAAATACTACACCGTCATGGAAGTAAAGCGGGGGAAAATGCACTATGAAAAGCCTTCAGAATATTTATATGGACGGGAACTGATACAACGTCAGGATCCTGTTCTTTTGGATTACCTTCAGCAGGAGAAAAATCGGATTTTGGGGATTTTAGAAGGACTTAACGGGCAGAAAGGAATGGGAGCAGAATCTGCGGCCAAAGAACTGACCCGCCAGCTGGAGACCATAAAGGAGGCAGTTTATGCAATGCAGTGAAATGATTAAACTCTTAAATCAGCTGGCTCCGGAAGACATAGCCTTAAGCTGGGATAATCCTGGGCTGCTGGCTGGCCGGAGCAATAAGGAAGTGCGCACCATTTACCTGGCGCTGGATGCAGATGATCAGGTGATTGAAGACGCGATTTCCCAGAAGGCAGACATGCTTCTGACGCATCATCCCCTGATTTTTAAGCCCGTCAAAAAGATCAATGATCAGGATTTTATTGGCAGAAGAATCCTGCGGCTGATTCAGGCGGATATTTCCTACTACGCGATGCATACTAATTTTGACAGCGCTCCTGGCTGCATGGCGGATTTGGCGGCATCCAGGCTGGGACTGACGGAGGAGAAGATTCTGGAGCAGACAGGGGAAATGGACGGCTGTCCCTGCGGAATCGGAAAAACAGGACGGCTTCCTCAGGCTGAATCCCTTAAACACCTGGCTGTTCGAGTGAAGGAGGCGTTTGGTATTCCCTTCGTTACGGTATATGGAAATCTTCAGGAGGATAAGCTGCTGGAGCGCTGTGCGGTGGTGCCGGGATCGGGGGGCAGTATGATCCAGGCAGCGCTGGATGAGGGAGCTCAAGTACTGATTACCGGCGATATCGGCCATCATCAGGGGATTGACAGCTTGGCCAGAGGAATGGCGGTGATCGATGCCGGCCATTATGGTCTTGAGCATATTTTCATGGATTTTATGGAAACTTATCTGGAGGAAAGACTTCAGGGCCAGGTAGAGATCAAAAAGGCGCCGGTGACTTTCCCTTCTGCAGTAATATAACGACAGCCTGTTGACAGGAGGAAAATTATGGTTCAGATCATCGTAAATGGCCAGGAGAAAGAATATCCCTTTGGAACTACGTGGCAGACTGTGGCCCAGGAATATCAGCAGGAATACAAGGATGATATTCTTTTGGTTCAGGTGGATGGAAAGCTGCAGGAGCTTCATAAAAAGGTGAAGGAATGCAAAGAGATTAAATTTATTACAGCGGCGGACAGCGCCGGCCGGCTGGCTTACCGCAGAAGCGTTACGTTTATGATGCTGAAGGCCTTTTATGATCTGGCTGATTCCCGCCATATTCATAAGCTGACGGTGGACTTTTCTCTGGGAAACGGATTTTTCATTCATCCCTGGCTGGATTTTCCGTTAACCCAGGAATTCCTTGACCAGGTGAAGGCTAAGATGGAGGAGCTTTCTGCGCAGAAAATTCCGATTATGAAGCGAAACATGCCTTTGGCAGAGGCGATTGAGCTGTTTCACAAACATGGAATGTACGATAAGGAAAAGCTGTTCCGCTACCGCCGGGTGTCCAGCGTAAATGTTTACAGCATTGGAAATTTCGAAGATTATTTTTATGGTTATATGGTGCAGAATACCGGATATTTAAAATACTTTGATCTGGTATTGTACCAGGATGGGTTTATGCTTCTTTTTCCGGATAAGGATTCCCGGAAGGTGGATCCTTTTGTCCCGAAGGATAAGCTGTTTCATGTACTCAGCGAAACGTCCAAATGGGGAGAGCGGCTGAATGTGGGAAATGTGGGGAATTTAAATGACAGAATTTCCCAGGGAGAAGCCGCTCAGATGATTTTGATTGAAGAGGCGCTGATGGAAAAGCGGATTGGAGAGTTGGCAGGGCAGATTGGCGCCGATCCTTCCAAAAAGCTGGTGATGATTGCAGGTCCATCCTCTTCGGGCAAAACCACGTTTTCCCATCGCCTCAGCATTCAGCTGATGGCGCTGGGGTTAAAGCCTCATCCCATTGCAGTGGACGACTATTTTGTGAACCGGGTGGACAGTCCAAAGGATGAGAATGGGAATTATAATTATGAGGCTTTGGAATGTCTGGATGTGGAGCAGTTTAATACGGATATGACGGCTCTTCTGGAAGGAAAGACAGTGGAGCTTCCTTCCTATAATTTTATTACAGGAATGCGGGAGTATAAGGGGAATTATCTCACTCTTGGGCCGGAGGACATTCTGGTGATTGAAGGGATTCATTGCCTGAATGACCGTCTGTCTTATTCTCTTCCTCAGGAAAGAAAATTTAAAATCTATATCAGCGCCTTAACTTCGCTGAATATTGACGAGCACAACCGGGTGCCAACTGCCGACGGGAGGCTGATTCGCCGGATGGTGCGGGACGCCAGGACCAGAGGAACCTCCGCTCAGGAAACCATCCGAATGTGGAATTCTGTGCGCCGAGGGGAAGAGAAAAATATTTTTCCTTATCAGGAGCAGGCGGATGTGATGTTTAATTCCGCCCTGGTTTATGAATTGGCGGTTCTTAAGCAATATGCTGAACCTCTTCTTTTTGGAATTCCAACAGACAGCCCGGAATATATGGAAGCAAAGCGTCTGCTGAAATTTCTGGATTATTTTTTGGGAGTCAGCAGCGAAGATGTGCCAAAGAATTCCATTCTCCGGGAATTTATTGGAGGAAGCTGTTTTCGAGTATAAGAAAAGAGCAGGATCACAGAACGAAGATCAGTTCTGTGTTTCCTGCTCTTTTAGTATTCCTGTGTAAAATAGATTTCTCTGAAAAGCTGCCGCCGGGTTAGGCGGCATAACGGTAATTTGCTGCAGAGGCTGAGCAAAGCGGTAAGCCGGGTTATGTCGTGAATGGCCATCTATCTAGGACTGCCGTCGCCGGCAGCCTCAAGCGATCTACCCGGAAGCAGACGGGCCGCCTTATGCTTCCTGCTTGATCTTGCTTCGGATGGGGTTTACACAGCCCTGTCTGTTACCAGCCAGGCGGTAGTCTCTTACACTGCCTTTCCACCCTTACCGGAAAATTCCGGCGGTAAAATTTCTGTTGCACTTTCCTTGGAGTCGCCTCCACCAGACGCTATCTGGCATCCTGCCCTGTGAAGCCCGGACTTTCCTCTCCTACGGCCTTTCGGTATCGCAGCAGCGGCCATTTGCCTTACTCAGCTCAATTATCATACCACAGAATCAGTTTTTTGTCTACGGAATCAGCGGCTGCGGCGGCTGTATTTTTCTTCACAGTATTTGCAGCGGTAGGTTTCTGTTTTTTCATCAGACAGAATAAATACATGAGGCAGTTCTTGTTCGATGGAAGTAATGCAGCGGGGATTCTTGCACTGAATTACGTTCACAATTTTTTTCGGGAGTTTTACCGTCCGCTTTTCTGCGATCTTATTGTCTTTGATGATGTTTACGGTAATGTTGTGATCAATGTATCCCAGCACTTCCAGGTCGATGGTATCCAAACCGCCTTCGATCTTAATAATATCTTTCCGGCCCATTTTGTTGCTCCGGGCGTTCTTGATGATGGCAACCTGGCATTCCAGCTTGTCCAGGCCGAGATGATAATAGATATCAAGGCTTCTTCCAGCTTCGATGTGGTCCAGCACAATGCCGTCTTTTAATCCGCTGATATTTAACATGGCGCGCTCACCTCCAGTAATTTCATAATCAGTGCCATCCGCACATACACGCCGTACTGAGCCTGCTTAAAATAAGCGGCCCGGGGATCCTTGTCCACCTCTACGGAAATCTCATTTACCCGGGGAAGGGGATGAAGAATGAACATGTCCGGTTTAGCCAGTTTCATTTTCTTAGGGGTCAGAATGTAGCAGTCTTTTAAGCGAATATAATCTTCTTCATTAAAGAAGCGCTCTTTCTGCACTCGAGTCATATAAAGAATGTCCAGTTCGGGAAGGGCTTCGTCCAGATTGCCCAGTTCCTTAAATTCGATATGATTAGCTTTCAGAACATCTTCCCGAATATATTCTGGAACTCTCAGTTCCGGCGGGGAAATCAGTACGAAACGAATGTTGGGATAACGTACCATGGCGTTGATCAGAGAATGAACGGTACGTCCAAATTTCAAATCGCCGCAGAGACCGATGGTCAGATCGTTCAGCCGTCCTTTCAGAGAGCGGATAGTTAAAAGGTCTGTCAACGTCTGTGTGGGATGCTGATGACCGCCGTCTCCGGCATTGACAACCGGAATCCCTGAATTCATGGCAGCGACTAATGCGGCGCCTTCCTTAGGGTGGCGGATTGCACAGATATCTGCATAGCAGGAAATGATCCGAATGGTGTCGGCAATGCTTTCTCCTTTGGCGGCGGAACTAGAATCAGCAGAAGCAAATCCAAGTACGCTTCCGCCCAGATTCAACATGGCCGCCTCAAAGCTTAATCGGGTTCTGGTGCTGGGTTCGTAGAAGCAGGTAGCCAGCTTTTTTCCCTCGCAAACATGGGCATATTTAGCGGGATGCTGTTCAATGTCATTGGCTGTGTCCAGCAGCTGGTCAATCTCCTCTACAGAAAAATCTAATGGGTTCAGTAAATGTCTCATGAGCGCCTCCTTTGTGTGCGTATCTCATTTCCAGGATGTTATCCTTAATCTTTCCCATTATAAAGCATTTGTCCTCAGAAAGCTACAACTTTTTGCGGTTTTTTCTTATCCTTTTTGGAACATTCATGAAGAATCTGTGCTATACTGGAACATAGCAAAGGATAAAGGGGGAAGGGAAGATGGCAAAATCCCTTGAACAGATTGTGCTGGAAGGACTTGCATCCGACTGCAGCTCTTTGGAAGAGCTTTATGTGCTGTGGCAGACTATGCATCATGCAGAAAGTGATACGGCGGCGAAAACCTGCTACATGGAAATTGATAAAAGAAGCTTTCATGTAGACGGCGTGATTGACCCGGAACAGTTTTCCGGGGTTCTTTACATTTTAAAAGAGCCAAGTTTAAAACGTTATATTCAAAAAGGGCTTACTTTTCCGGTGATTACTGACATCCGAAAGGAATTTCAAACGTATAAAAAAGGATATGACGATGAGTGCGGATATGTGGCGGGAATGCAGCGCCTTTTGCTGGGAGACCAGGCGGCAGGGATGACCAGCCGGCAGATTATAGATACGGCGGCGGTGATTTATGTTAATAAGCGGGGAGGAAGAGAGTCTTCTGATGATGTATGGCTGAACTACGGCTACGAGTATATTCAGTTTTTAAAGCGTCAGATCCGCCTGATTGATCCGAAAGTCATTGTCTGCTGCGGAGAGGAAATTTTTAAACTGGTGGCAAAGGAAGTGTTTTCCAACAAAAAGCATATCCGCAACCGGGGAGATTATATGATGTGGAAAGATGTGGTGAAGAATTACCAGTTTACCGCCGATGCAAACTATCGTCATACGGATGACCCGAAAAAGACGGCGGTTGTGGTAGTCAATATGTGGAGTCCGGCTTATCGGATGAACAAAGAGCAATATATTTCACCGGAAGAATATTTAAAAGAATTTGAGCGGCGGATTAAAGGGATGGATACAGCAGGAAAGCAGGTCTGATTGATCAGACCTGCTTCTCCTTTTCTTTGCGGGAAAGCTCCGGCCAAACGGTAAGAAGCATGGTGCCGAAGCAGGCGGCTCCGCCGATAAAATTAGAAACTGGTTCAGCCATGAACACTCCATTGGTGCCAAGGCCGAAAAGATTGGGAAGAATCAGGATCAAAGGAATAACGATAATGATCTTCCGAAAGATCGAAAAGAATACGGCATTTTTCGATTTGCCCAGGGCCACAAATACTGCCTGGCCTGCAAACTGCAGGGACATCATAAAAAAGCCGAAGTAATAAATCTGCATCGCGGGAACGCCGGCTTCCACCAGGGCAGAATCTTGATTGAAGATCCGAATGAAAAAGGCAGGAAATCCATGAACCAGCATCCAAGCTCCCAGAGTATATAAAATAGAGACCACGGAGGTAAAGACAATGGCTTTTTTTACCCGGCCATATTCACCGGCGCCGTAGTTGAAGCCCATCACCGGCTGGGCGCTGTTGGTCAGGCCGTTGACGGGAAGGGAGATGATTTCCCGGACGGAATTGATTACCGTCATAATGCCTACATACAGATCGCCTCCCCAGGCGGAAAGACTGGCGTTGTACATGATCTGCACGGAGCTGTTGGTAATGGACATGGTAAATCCAGAAAGCCCCAGTCCGGTGATCTTAAGAATCCGTTTTCTGCTGAGGCGGAAAGCGCCTTTTCGCAGCTTTAAAATGGTACGCTTTCCGGTCAAAAAGGAAACGATCCAGGCGGCAGACAGACCCTGGGAAATGATTGTGGCCCAGGCCGCTCCCTGCACTCCCATATCGAAAAGGAAAATAAAAATGGGATCCAGAATAATGTTTGCCACTGCACCCACAATGACTGTAAGCATACCAATTTTGCCGAAGCCCTGGGAATTGATAAAGCTGTTCATGCCCAGGCCTACCATGACGAATACGCTTCCCAAAAGATAAATGGTAATATATTCATCGGCATAAGGGATGGTGGCGTCTGAGGCGCCGAAAAGATAAAGCATGGGACGCTTAAAGATCAATCCCAGGATGGTGAGGATAACGCCGCATCCCAGCATAAGAATAAAGGAATTTCCCATAATCGCCTCGGCTTCCTGGATATCTCCTTTTCCTCTTTGAATTGAACATAAAGGAGCGCCGCCCATGCCAAACAGATTGGCGAAAGCGGTGACGATGGAAATAATCGGAAGACACAGCCCCAGGCCTGTTAACGCCAGCGTGGCGTTTTCCGGGATTCGTCCGATATAAATCCGATCCACAATATTATAAAGTACATTGATCAGCTGAGCCAGGGTCATAGGCACCGCCAGATTTAGGATTGCCTTAACAATACTTCCTTTGGAAAAATCATTCTTGCTGTTTTGTCCGGCAGAGGATGAAGGCATAAAAAGATTACCACCTTTCTCTGTATGATAAGGGCTTGTTTTGCGCTTTCCGCTCCCGCAAGCCGCCAAAACATGCATAATCCGCTCCCTTTTCTGGGAAAAATAGCTCTTTATTCATGTTTTGACTCTGATATCATCAGATTATACAACGGTTTGAATTTTCCGTCTAGTAAAAATGTCTGAAATCTTCACTATAACTGAAACGAAAAGAAAATATAACAGAACTTCATATTGGGAAGTATTGACATCTTGCGGGATTTGGACGATAATGATTAGAAATTAGTTGACTGACGTTTTAGCCAGGCATGGGAAAGGAAGTATACATTATGCAGACCATTAGAATTGAACGTACCACAGCACCGAAAGAAAAACCAGGTCAGGATAATCCGCTGGTATTTGGAACCATTTTTACCGATCACATGTTTGTGATGGATTATAACGAGGAGAATGGCTGGCATGATCCCAGAATCATTCCTTATCAGCCGCTGGTGCTTGAGCCTTCCTGCATGGTATTCCATTATGGACAGGAAATGTTTGAGGGACTTAAGGCTTACAAGGCAGACGATGGAAGAATTCTTCTGTTCCGCCCGGATAAGAATATTGAGCGGGCCAATCGCAGCAACCGCAGACTCTGCATCCCAGAGATCCCTGCAGATATTTTCCTGGAGGCTTTGAAAACTTTGGTTAAGGTGGATGCAGACTGGATTCCCACCAAGCCGGGAACTTCTTTGTATATCCGTCCCTTTGTGATCGCTACGGATCCATTCCTGGGAGTTCGTCCGTCTCACACCTATAAATTCATTATCATTCTGTCTCCAGTAGGCGCTTACTATGAGAGCGGACTGGATCCGGTAAAGATCTGGATCGAGGACGAATATGTAAGAGCGGTAAAGGGCGGAATTGGCGAGGCAAAGACCGGAGGCAACTATGTGGCATCTCTGGCCAGCCAGGTAAAGGCTCACGAAGAGGGCTATGCTCAGGTTCTGTGGCTGGACGGCGTACATCGGAAATACATCGAGGAAGTCGGCGCCATGAATATCTTCTTTAAGATCAACGGCACCGTGGTTACTCCTGCATTAAACGGCAGTATTCTGCCTGGCGTAACCAGAGATTCTGCTATTCAGCTGTGCAAGATGTGGGGCATTCCGGTGGAAGAGCGCCAGATTTCTGTTGATGAGGTAATCAAGACTGCAGAGAGCGGCGAGATGGAAGAGTGCTTCGGCACCGGAACTGCCGCCGTTGTTTCTCCTGTAGGCGAGCTGCGCTACGAGAATGAGAAGATGCCCATCAGCAATAACCATATTGGCGAGCTGACTCAGCGGATTTACGATACGATTACGGGAATCCAGTTAGGCCGGATTGAAGGGCCGGAAGGCTGGAGCGTTGAAGTAAAATAAAGATCGGTGAAAAAGGAAAATTACAGCAGCTAGGAGAGGAAACGCCATGAAAAGCAGGGTTGATCAGGCGGTAGAACTGTTTATGTCCGGTTATAATTGCTGCCAGTCTGTGTTTACCGCATACAGCGATCTGTTCGGCCTGGACAGGGAAACATCCCTCCGCCTTTCCTGCTCCCTTGGAGCCGGCATGGGGCGGATGCGTGAGGTATGCGGAACAGCATCCGCCATGTTTATGATAGCTGGTCTGGTCTGCGGAAATACGGATCCTGCCAACCAGGAAGCAAAAACAAAAAACTATGAGACAGTGCGGAGAATGGCTGCAGCCTTTAAGGCAGTGAATCATACGATTATCTGCCGGGAGATTCTGGGCCTTCAGGAGGCGGAGAAAAGCGCCGCTCCATCAGAGCGGACGCCGGAATATTATCAGAAACGGCCTTGTGCCCGGGTAGTGGCCAGCGCCGCAAGAATCATTGAATCTACCTTTCCGGAACTGTTTGCAGAAGAAGGGGATCGGCAGCTTCCAGGTGAAGAAGAACTTTTTTCCGTTTATGACGAAGAGGAGAATCCGATTGGTGAGATGAAACGGGGCCAGGTGCATCAGCTGGGGCTGTGGCACCAGGTCATTCACTGCTGGATGTATGCCAGACAGGGCGATGGAATATGGCTGTATTTTCAGCAGAGAGCGGCATCGAAGAAGGATTTCCCGGGATTTTATGATTTATCTTCCACTGGCCATGTAGGCGCGGGAGAGTCTTTCGAAGAAGCGGTTTTGCGGGAAGTGCAGGAAGAAACAGGGGTCAGAATTAATCCCAGCCGTCTCTCCTTTCTCGGCCAGGTTCGGGAAGAGCTTCACGAAGGGGAGTTCTTCGACCGGGAAATCGGTCAAGTATACCTGTATGAAATGGATCTGCCGGAGTTTTCTCCTGGAGAAGAGGTGGATCGGATGATTGCTGTTCCGTTAGAAGAGTATGAGAAAAAAGAACTGGGAAAAGCTCCCTTTATCCAGGGCTATACTCTGGAGGGAGAGCCGGTGATCATCCGGGAAGAAGAGTGGTGCTGCCATGAAGGAGAGTACGAAGGCTTAGTGAAGCCATTTTTTGAACAATAAATGAAGATGATTTTTAATGGGCACAGAAGAACTTTCTGTGCCTTCTGTGTAGCTTGGAGAGGATAGAATTGGCGTGCAGGGGGGAACGCAGGCGCTTTTGTACTGGCGCCTGAATGAAGGATGGAGTTTTTCAATTGCCCGGCAAACGGCTTTTCTCTTTGAATGAGCGGGCATGTTCCGGGCAAGTTCAGCGAATCGTTTTTCGGCGAATTGAGCCGCTTTAACTGTACTACCGGATGAAATCTGTTCTCTGGAACTCTTCCTTTTCTGGAAGGCCGTACTTTTCTTTTCCCAAGGCGATGCTCTTCATCAGGAAGGACATATTTCTGGCTAAAGTCCGCATGGTCTGAAGACCTTCTGCATCCTGGGCAGCTTCTCCTGGTCCTCTTCCGTGAATGCTGTTCCAGTACTGGCTGGAGGCTACAGGCATGCCGCTGATGGTAAAGAATTTATTCAGTTCATCAAAGGTAGCGGACAGACCGCCCCTTCTGGCAGCGACTACGGCCGCACCTACTTTCATAGTCTTGTCGAAATGAGTGCTGTAGAACAGCCGGGTAAGGAAGGCTACCAAAGTGGTGTTGGCGGAGGCATAGTAAACTGGACTGCCCACCACTAAACCGTCGCAGGCTTCAAATTTCGCGGCAGTTTCATTGACCAGATCGTTGAACACGCATTTTCCATTGGTGAAGCACTGACCGCAGCCAATACAGCCCCGGATATCCTTGCTGCCAATGTGGAGAATTTCGGTTTCGATCCCTTCCTGATGAAAAATTTCTTCCATCTCATGAAGGGCGATGGCTGTGTTCCCGTTGGATTTCGGGCTTCCGTTAATCATTAATACATTCATGTTGAATTCCTCCTTGCCGATTAGTAAATGATTGATGGAACGGTATGATGCGCCGTGCATCTTTTGTGATTATAACATAAATGAGAAGAAATGCGTAATAAAGCCCTATACCCAGAAGGAGTGTCAGAGAGTTGCAGAATAGAAAATGTTGTGATAAGCTTAAGCCAGAAAAAGGAATAGCATCGGTATACAGGAGGAAGAAAAGGAATGGCAAAGCTGGTAATCCTTCGAGGAAATTCTGGAAGCGGAAAAACTACTGTGGCCAACCTGCTGCAGAAGAAATTCGGTCATAATACCCTGGTGATTTCCCAGGATACGGTCCGCCGGGAGATGCTCTGGGTGAAGGACGGTCCAGATAACCGGGCCATGCCTCTTCTTGAGAGCCTTCTTTACTATGGAAGAGAGCGATGCCAGGTGGTGATTTTGGAGGGAATTCTTCATTCCGGTTGGTATCGTCCTTTGTTTGAACTGGCTAAGGAGGAATTCGGCGAGGAAATTTACGCATACTATTATGACCTGCCATTTGAGGAAACCTTGCTGAGGCATGAAACTAGAGAGAAAAGCAGAGAATTTGGAGAAGAGGCCATGCGCCGCTGGTGGCTGGAAAAAGACTATCTGGATCTGATTCCAGAACAGATTTTGACGAAAGAAATAAACGCTGAGGAAGCGGCAGAACGAATTTGCCGGGAGGTGCTGAATGGAAAAGAAAGAAGTTAAGCTCTGTACGACTCAGGATAGTCTGCAGGCGGAAATGATTCTGGAAGCGTTGAAAAACAATGGGATTCCCGCTTATAAGAAGGATCTGGGGTATGCGGCCATTATGAATATTTACGGCGGATATTCCAATGGCGGAGAAGAAATCTACGTGGCTCCGGAAAATCAAGAAAAAGCCAGGGAAGTTCTGGCAGGGATGGGATTTTTGCAGGAATAAATTTTTGGAAAGAAGAATATTTTGCTGTACCAAAGAAAATGTGGTATCTTTTTTGGATATATGGAAGTATAATGAGCCCATATAAAGAAGCGAGAAAAAACAGGGGAGAAGAAATAAAGACGAAAAAGCTCAGGAGGAAAGGATCATGGAGTTTAATGTAATGGACTATGGGGCAGCGGGTGATGGAAAGACCAAGGATACCGCAGCCATTCAGCAGGCAATCGATGCCTGCCATCAGGCGGGAGGGGGAAGAGTGGTGCTTCCTGGAAGCAGTATTTATTTAACGGGATCCCTCTGTTTGAAATCTAATGTGGATCTGCACATTGAAAGCGGGGCGGTGTTAAAGGCCAGCGAAGATTTTGAAGATTATATCCCCTCATCGCCAGAAAGCGGCCCGGTGCTTCAGCCGGCCAGCCAGGTGCCTTCCTATGTGAACTGTGAGTACCATGGAAGGCCGCGGCATTATTTTTTGTATGCTCTTCACGGGGAAAACATCCGGATTACCGGAGAAGGGACCATTGACGGCTCGGAAAATATATATTATGGAGAAGTGGACAGCTATCATATTGAAGGGAAATTTTATCCTAGAATTCCCATGATTTTTGTGGAGGATATCCGCCATTTTACGGTGAAGGAAGTTACCTTAACGAAATGCGCCTTTTGGACTATCCATCCGGTGGGATGCTATGATGTGCTCATTGACCGAGTGAGGATTTTAAACAATACGAAAATGGCCAATTGTGATGGAATCGACCCAGATCACTGTGATCAGGTAAGAATCATCGGCTGCCATATTGAGTGCGGAGACGACTGTATTGTGCTGAAAACCAGCCAGGATTTTCAGGAGTACGGGCCCTGCCAGAACGTGGTAATTTCAGACTGCACCCTGATTTCCACCAGCTCGGCGATTAAAATCGGAACAGACAGTGAAAGTGATTTTCGAAATATTTCCGTTCAGAATTGCTGCATCAGCCGGACAAACCGGGCTCTTTCCATCCAGCTTCGGGATAAGGGCAATGTGGAAAATCTCATAGTGTCAAATGTAAACATTGAAACCCGTCGATTTTCTCCTCAGTGGTGGGGCGGCGCTGAGCCGATCTATGTTACTGTGGTGGACCGGAAAGAGGGCGTTACCGCCGGGAGGGTGAAAAATGTGTGCTTTGAGAACATTAACTGCATCGGAGAAAACGGAATTTTCCTCTCTGGAAGTGAGAATCATATAATGGAAGATATTCGTCTCAGAAACATCCGGGTGGTGTTAAAGAAGACTTCCAAATGGCCTTCTGATACTTATGATATTCGCCCCTGTGGATTTGACGGACTGATTTCTTCCAAAATATATGGAATTTATCTGGATAAAATTAAGGGAATCCGTCTGGAGGATGTACAGATTGAGATTGATGAGTCCATGGAACTTTACGCCGGAGGAGAAAGCAAGATCCTGGATGTGGAAGGGATGAAGGTGCTTCCTTAAGAAGAACCCTCTTGACAAACCGGCGGGGCATGCTATAATCGGTACAGATAAAGCGTTGATGAGACCAGTAGCTTACGGAACCGTCCAGAGAGAGGCAGGGATGCTGAGAATGCCTTACGGGAAAGGAAAGTGAAGACCAGCTCGGAGCGTCCCTTAATCGGGAACGGTGATTCCGTTATCATCAAATGAAGCGGCATTTCGCGATGCGAAATGCAACCAGGGTGGAACCGCGGTGATAATCGTCCCTTGTAATGCAGGCAGCTGCATTGCAGGGGATTTTTTATTTCTGAAATCTTTTCCTGTGCTGCAGAAGAAACTGCCGGCTTTTTCTGCTGGGAAGAACAGCAGAGGTTAAGGCTAGAAAAGATTATCATGAAGAAAAGGAGAACAGCCATGAAGATTACATTAAAAGACGGCTCTGTAAAAGAGTATGCTCAGCCAATGTCGATTATTGACATTGCCAAGGACTTAAGTGAAGGACTGGCCAGAATGGCTTGTGTAGGTGAGGTTAATGGAGAGAGCGAGGATCTGCGGACTGTGCTGAGCCAGGACTGCAGCCTGAATATTTTGACGGCAAAAGATGAGAAAGGTTTGGCTGCCCTTCGTCATTCTGCCAGCCATGTAATGGCTCAGGCGATTAAACGTCTGTATCCAGATACGAAGCTTGCCATTGGTCCTTCTATCGCAGACGGATTTTATTATGATGTGGATCCGGTTAATCCGATTACAGCAGAGGACCTTCCTAAGATTGAGGCAGAGATGAAGAAAATCATTAAAGAAGCTCTGCCCATTGAGCGGTTTACCCTTCCCAGAGAAGAGGCTATCGCGTTCATGAAGGAAAAGGAAGAGCCCTACAAGGTAGAGCTCATTGAAGATCTGCCGGAAGGAGAAGAGATCAGCTTCTACCGTCAGGGTGAGTTTACAGATCTTTGTGCAGGTCCTCACCTGATGAACACCAAGGATGTGGGCAAGGCTTATAAGCTGACCAGCATTGCGGGAGCTTATTGGAGAGGAAATGAGCACAATAAGATGCTGACTCGGATTTACGCCACTGCTTTCCAGAAAAAGGAAGAGCTGGATGCCTACATTACCATGATGGAAGAGGCGAAAAAGCGCGACCACAGAAAGCTGGGCAAGGAACTTGGTCTGTTTATGATGCATGAAGCTGGCCCTGGCTTCCCCTTCTTCCTGCCGAAGGGAATGGTATTAAAGAATACCCTTCTGGATTACTGGAGAGAGATTCATAAGAAGGCCGGTTATGTGGAGATTTCTACCCCTATTATCTTAAACCGGAAACTGTGGGAAACCTCCGGCCATTGGGATCACTATAAAGATAATATGTATACCACGGTAATTGACGATGAAGATTACGCCATTAAGCCGATGAACTGCCCCGGCGGCGTTCTGGTTTACGCTTCTGAGCCTCGTTCCTACCGTGATCTGCCTCTGCGCATGGGCGAGCTGGGCTTAGTTCACCGTCATGAGAAATCTGGACAGCTTCACGGTTTGATGCGTGTCCGCTGCTTCACTCAGGATGATGCTCACATTTTTATGACGCCGGACCAGATCAAGGATGAGATCAAAGGCGTTGCTCATCTGATCAATGAGGTATATTCTCTCTTCGGCTTTAAGTATCATGTAGAGCTTTCCACCAGACCAGAGGACAGCATGGGAAGCGATGAAGATTGGGAGATGGCAACTGATGGCCTGCGTTCCGCGCTGGATGAACTGGGCCTGGATTATGTGGTGAATGAAGGAGACGGCGCCTTCTACGGACCAAAGATTGATTTCCATCTGGAGGATTCCATTGGCCGTACCTGGCAGTGCGGTACGATTCAGCTGGATTTCCAGCTGCCTCAGCGGTTTGAGCTGGAATATATTGGACCAGACGGCGAGAAGCATCGTCCGATTATGATTCACCGGGTAGCTTTCGGTTCCATTGAGCGGTTTATTGGCATTTTGATTGAGCATTTTGCCGGCGCTTTCCCCACCTGGCTTGCTCCTGTTCAGGTAAAGGTACTGCCAATTTCCGACAAGTTTGCAGATTATGCCAAGAAAATTGAAACTCAGTTAAATGAGGCTGGAATTCGGGCGGAGATGGATACCCGCTCCGAAAAGATCGGCTACAAGATCAGAGAAGCACAGACCCAGAAGATTCCATACATGCTGGTGGTAGGCCAGAAGGAGGAAGAAGAGGGTGTAGTTTCTGTGAGAAGCCGGTTCGCTGGCGATGAGGGAAGCAGAACTCTGGATGAATTTATTGCAGCGATTCAGAAGGAGATTCAGGAGAAAACCATCCGCAAGGTGGAAACCGATTCCCAGAAGAAATAATCAGCAGGGAACGGCGATGAAGACGAATCAACAGCGGCTGTTTTATTTAGATGTGATCAGGGTGGCGTCAGCCATCCTGATTGTAATTTATCACTTTTCTTTTTCTCTGCCCTGGCCGGTGGATGTGCTTCACTCCACCGTTAATGGCAGCTGGGGAATGACGCCGGTTTACTGCTTTTTTATGGTATCCGGCGCCGCATTAATGCATCGGTACGGAAAAGAGGAAGGGTTTAAAATAGGAAAGTTCTATTCCCGCCGATTTTTGGGAATTTATCCTTTGTTTTGGATTGCTTATCTTATCGGCTTTTTCGCGGTGTACTGGCAGCTGGGGCATTTGTACGATGTGCCAAGCTGGTCTCTGATCTGGTCCATAATCGGGCTTGACGGCTGGGTGGTAAACTGGGTGCCTACTTTTTATATGGTAGGAGAATGGTTTTTGGGAAGCATCATTATGCTCTATCTGGCATTTCCGGCAGTACGCTTTTTGTGGAGAAAAAACTGGAAAGTCCTGACCGGTGTTTTTTTTCTCATTGCCCTTGTGCTTTTCTGGTATCACCCTTTTCCTATGGAGATAAAACAAAATCCAGCGGTGGATCTGTTTTATTTTCTTCTAGGTGCGGCGGTTGAGGAGATAAGAAATAAGGGGATTGCCCAAGATAGAAAATGGGTGAAGGCAGGCGGGATTCTTTTTTGCCTGGTTTATTTCTTTTTTTGGTTTTTTGTTCCGCTGACGGAAAGTCTGCCCCCGATGGAGGCCTCCGTTTCTGCCCAGGCTTCCGGTCTGGGAATCTTTCTCCGTCAGAGCTTTATCCTGGTTTCCACATTAGTATTTTATCTGTTTTGTATGGGAATTTCCTCCTGGCTTGAAGGGCGGAAACATGGGAAAAAAGTTATTTTGGAAATCAGCGGGAAATCTTACGGAATTTTCCTGACTCATCATATGGTCAGCCAGAGTTTGTGCGGCCATTTTGACGGCGCTTCCTTGAGCACAAGAGAGATTCTGGCGGTGCTGGTTTTGGTGTTTTTTGTCACCTGGCTGGTCACACTGGGAATTTATCGTATCGAAGCGTACATAAAAGAGCGGTTTTGAACCATACTAGCTTTGTCAGCAATTCATGTTAAGGAGGAATTTACGATGACAAAGTTAGATTGTAATGTAACCAGCTGTATGCATTATGCGGACAACTGCTGCTGCAAAAACCAGATTATGGTGGATGGTCATGATGCGAAAGAACCGTCGGAAACCTGCTGCGGAAGCTTTGATGAAAATAAAGGAGGCGCCTTTACCAACCTGTTTAAGACGCCGGAGAAGAAGCTGGAAGTAGGCTGCGAGGCAGTGAACTGTGTTTATAATCAGGAAAGAAAATGTTCGGCGGATCATATCGGCATTGCCGGAGACGGGGCCAGCAATTCTTCTCAGACTCAGTGCAGCAGCTTTAAGGCAAAATAACTTTTCTTTCAGGGCAGAGGCGAAACAGCAGCCTCTGCCCTGATGGATTTTCGCCCCTTTAGGGATAACCATTCAGATTTGCAAAAAACAGAAAAAAAGCATTGACATTCATACCAGTCTGTGATAAAGTAATTTAGGTTGTGAAAGCAACGTCAGGAAAGCAGGTATCCACCTCACCTTGGCACGGAAGCATTTACATAGGATGCAGTGACCTGGGTTTATATTTAAGAATGCAGCCGGAATTCGGTCTATTTTCCATGGAGAAAGCAAGCTGCATATGACCTTAAATGAACGTGGATAGTCTGACTATCCACTTTTTCTTTGCCTTGAATTAAGGCGCGGCTGATTTCGAATTAAAAATTGGAGGTGTACGGCTATTAGCGAATTAATGATTAACGAACAGATCAGAGACAGAGAGGTTCTTCTGATTGGCGAGCACGGAGAGAAGTTGGGGATTATGTCCGCAAGAGAGGCATATAAGCTGGCTCAGGAGGCAGAGCTTGACCTGGTTAAGATCGCTCCCACTGCAAAGCCGCCGGTATGCAAGATTATCGATTACGGCAAGTATCGCTATGAGCTTGTTCGGAAAGAGAAGGAAGCAAAAAAGAAGCAGAAGATAATCGAAATTAAGGAAGTTCGTTTATCGCCCAACATTGACACGAATGACCTGAACACCAAGACCTCAGCTGCCAGGAAGTTCCTGGAAAAGGGAAACAAGGTAAAGGTTACCCTTCGTTTCCGTGGTCGTGAGATGGCTCATATGAACCAGTCGAAATATATTTTGGATGAATTCGCTGAGAGTCTGTCGGATATTGCGGTAATCGACAAGCCTTCCAAGGTCGAAGGAAGAAGCATGGTAATGTTCTTAACTGCAAAACGTTAAAGAATAGAAGAGTTTAAGGAGGATTTTACAATGCCTAAGTTAAAAACAAGCAGAGCAGCAGCAAAGCGTTTCAAAAAGACCGGAACTGGAAAGTTAGTAAGAAATAAAGCTTACAAGTCTCATATCTTAACGAAGAAGTCCACCAAGAGAAAAAGAAACCTTAGAAAAGATATCGTTACCGATGCAACCAATTCTAAGGTAATGAAGAAGATTTTACCATATCTGTAAGACTTAAGTTAAGAGAAGGAGGATTTACCCATGGCAAGAATTAAAGGCGGTTTAAACGCAAAAAAGAAGCATAATAGAGTATTAAAGATGGCAAAGGGCTACAGAGGAGCCCGTTCTAAGCAGTATCGTGTGGCAAAGCAGTCTGTAATGCGGGCTCTGACCAGCTCCTACGCAGGCCGTAAGGAGAGAAAGAGACAGTTCCGTCAGCTGTGGATCGCTCGAATCAACGCTGCTGCTCGGATCAATGGCTTATCCTACAGCAAGTTTATGTACGGCTTAAAGCTGGCTGGCGTAGAGATGAACCGCAAAATCTTATCTGACATGGCAATCAACGATGCAGAGGGATTTGCAAAATTAGCTGAACTGGCAAAATCCAAACTGGCATAAAACCGGTTTGATAAAGAAAAACAGGCTGCTGCGGCAGCCTGTTTTCGTTAATTCAGAGTACAAAAGGCAGCGTTGAAGGGCTGCAATTTGAGGAGAATTATGGCAAAACCGATTATGATACAGGGCACCATGTCCAATGCGGGGAAGAGCTTGATTGCCGCCGGTCTGTGCCGGATTTTTCACCAAGATGGATATAGGACCGCCCCTTTTAAGTCCCAGAATATGGCTTTGAATTCTTATATTACAGCGGATGGGCTGGAAATGGGGAGAGCGCAGGCAGTTCAGGCGGAGGCCGCCGGAATTGCCCCCCAGGCAACCATGAATCCCATTCTCCTGAAGCCGACGACAGACGTAGGTTCCCAGGTAATCGTAAACGGCAGGCCGGTGGGAAATATGAAGGCCAAAGATTATTTTGCCTGGAAAAAAAATCTGGTTCCGGTTATTCAAAAGGCCTATGATCAGCTTGATAAAGATTATGACATTATTGTCATTGAGGGGGCTGGAAGCCCTGTGGAAATTAATCTGAAACAGGATGATATTGTAAATATGGGGCTCGCCGCAATGGTTGATGCGCCGGTTCTTTTGGCGGGAGACATTGACCGGGGCGGCGTTTTTGCTCAGCTTTATGGAACTGTGGCCCTGCTTACCCCGGAGGAACGAAAACGGGTAAAGGGATTGATCATTAATAAGTTCCGGGGAGATCCTTCTATTTTAGAGCCGGGAATTCGTCAGCTGGAGGAATTGTGCGGATTGCCGGTGGTGGGGCTTCTTCCTTATTTAACGGTGGATATTGATGATGAGGACAGTTTGAGCAGCCGCCTTGAAAACCGAAAAGGCAGACTGGCGAAGGAAGAGAACAAGGCGGATATCGCAGTGATCCGTTTTCCTAGAATCTCTAACTTTACGGATTTGTCTGTATTTTCTGCCCAGTCTGGGGGGCAGGTTCGCTATGTAGAACAGCCAGGAGATCTGGGGACGCCAGATCTGGTGATCCTTCCAGGGACGAAAAATACCATCGGAGATCTATTATGGATGAGACAGAACGGGCTGGAAGGAGGAATCTTAAAGCTGGCCCACAGAGGAACGCCTATTTGGGGAATCTGCGGAGGTTATCAGATGCTGGGAGAAGAGCTTTCTGATCCTGAAGGGGTGGAAGGCGAGCCGGGAAGGCGGATTCAGGGAATGGGCCTTCTTCCCCTGTCTACGATTTTCTGCCAGGAGAAAATTACCCGTCAGGTGACAGGTTCCTTTGGTCAGGTGGAAGGAATATTTGAAGAGCTGTCTGGATTGAAGCTGGAAGGGTACGAGATTCACATGGGAGAAACTGTCGTTAACCGGGAGATGGGACCTGCTGACACTGCCAGACAGGCAGATGGAAGAATGGAAATCTGCCGTCCCTTTGCTTATTTAATGGAAAAGAGCGGAGAAAAAAGGGTTTGGCAGGATGGATGGAGCCGGGGAAATATTTATGGAAGCTACGTCCATGGGATTTTCGATCAGCCCCAAATCGCAGAAAAAGTGGTAAAGGCATTGAGGAAAAAGAACGGTCTTCCGGAAAATGAAGATGAACTCAGGGATTATCAGGCTTATCGGGAAGCACAGTACGATCTTCTTGCAGAATCTCTCCGCAAAAGTCTGGACATGGAAAGAATTTATCAGATCTTGAATCAAGAACCATAAGATTAAAGCAGGAAGAAAGGAGCGGAAAATGGGAAATCAGGAAAGCGGCATGCAGTACTGGGAGGATCAAATTGAGCATCTCCTTCCTGGACAAATAGAGGCCAGAAGCTTTGCGCTGATCGACCAGGAGCTTGATCAGATGGGAATCCATCTGGATGAGACAACTGGACCGGTAATCCGCCGGGCGATTCATACCACGGCGGATTTTGATTATGCGAAAAATCTGGTATTTTCTCCTCAGGCTGTAGAGAAGGGGATTGATGCCCTCTGTCATGGCGGGATCATCATCACCGACACCAATATGGCCAAAGCGGGAATTAACAAGAAAAAGGCAGAAAGCCTGGGCGTTCAGGTGTTTTGCCATATGGCGGATTCTGATGTGGCGGAAAGAGCCAGGGAAAAAGGCTGTACCAGAGCGGCAGCGAGCATGGAGAAAGCGGCGGCTCTCCTCAGAGAAGAAAAGGTCCGGAGGGGAATTCTTCCGCCGGTTATTTTTGCTGTGGGCAATGCGCCGACTGCCCTGGTGGAGCTGAGTCATTTATTAGATGAGAGACAGATTCAGCCGGATTTGATTATTGGGGTGCCTGTAGGTTTTGTAAATGTAGAAGCCTCCAAGGAGATGATGATCAGCCGGAAGGATGTGTCTTATATTGTGGCCAGAGGACGAAAAGGAGGGAGCAATGTGGCGGCAGCGATTGTCAATGCCCTTCTTTATCAGTGCCCTTCAAGAGAGGTGAAGAGCTGATGGAATACCAGCACGGAGGAGATATTTATTCTAATCAGGTAAAATGGGATTTTTCAGCAAATGTTAATCCTCTGGGAATGCCGGAAGACGTAAAGGAAGCAGTACGCCGATCGGCGGAAGAAAGCGGCTGCTATCCGGACAGCCAATGCCGGAAGCTTGTGCAGTCCCTTGCAGCCTATCACCAGGTTCAGGAAGAGATGATTCTCTGCGGCAACGGAGCGGCAGACTTGATTTTTCAGATCGCCTTTGCCCTGAAGCCTAAAACGGGACTGGTGATGGCCCCCACGTTCTCAGAATACGCCCAGGCTTTAGCTGCGGCAGAAAGTCAGGTGATGTTTTTCCCGCTGAAGGAGGAAGAAGGGTTTGCTGTTAATCTGGTCAGCCTGAAAGGGTGGGTGGAAGAAAAGATTGATGAAGGAAACAAGCCGGAAATCTTTTTTCTCTGCAATCCCAATAATCCCACAGGGCTTTTTCTGCCGGCTGAGGAGTTAAACAGTCTGGCAGAATTTTTGGAAGAAAAAAAGATCCGACTCATTCTGGATGAATGTTTCGTAGATTTTCTGGAGAATCCGGAGGAAGTCTCTTTGATCCCTTATTTAAGGGAATTTCCTCATCTGGTGATTCTTAAGGCCTTTACCAAGCTCTATGCCATGGCCGGCCTGCGCCTTGGGTACATGCTGACGGCGGATCAGGTTCTTTTGGAAAAAATCTGGAAGACACGTCAGCCGTGGCCGGTATCCACTCCCGCTCAGATGGCGGGCCTTGCAGCCCTGAGCCAGGAGGAGTACCGCTGCCGGACAAAAGAAATGATCCGAGATGGACGGAGACAGCTGGCTGCCGGCCTTAGTCAGTTGGGCTTTTTCGTGTTTCCCTCTCAAGGAAATTACCTGTTTTTTCGGGATCAGCGAAAGGGGATCCAGGAAGGCGCTCTTTACCGGAGCTGCCTGAAGCGGGGGCTGCTAATCCGTTCCTGCGGAAATTATCCTGGGCTTGACGGGAGCTATTACCGGGTGTGCGTAAAAGGAAAAGAGGAAAATCAAATTCTTCTCTCTCTTCTGGCAGAAGCGGTAAGCGAGCCGTTCCCTAGCGGACAAAAGGAAGAAGGCTGAACCTTAGTTCTGGCTCAGCCGGCTGTTTTGGTATTCTCCGCTTAAGGTAACATCCCTCCCAAACCAGGCAGGAGGAACGAATTTTTGGGCTTCTTCCAATGAGGGGAACTCTACTTCCGCCAGAATAAGTCCTTCATAGTAACCTTGAAATACGTCCAGTTCTACGGTTAGTCCTTGTTCTAGAGGAGAGAGAAGCACAGAAGGTTCTTCCTTCATGGCTTCCGGCAGGGGGATTTTGTACCGTCTTTTGGTGAGAATTCTCCCGTCTGCTTTTTTTAGCAGATGAAGATATGCTTCTTTTGTCAGGGGAAGATTATATTCTTCTCTTGCCAACAGTCCCTTTCCTTTGTAGGTCAGCCAGTACTGGTCATCTTCTTTTCTTATTCTGACTACCGGTTCTGTGCACAGATAAGCCTGTTCAATCAGCACGGAAGGGAAGGCGAGAAAGTGCTGGGGCAAATGTTCAATGAGATATTTACGCTCAATTTCCATAATAATTGTCCTTTCGTTTTTCTCCATCTTACCACACAGCCGGGCTCTGTCAATGCTGAATCGCCGAAAGAAAAATTTAAGAAGTTTTTATTCTGCCTTGCTTTTATGATGAAAAGGTTTATGGTATACTTAAGGCGGCTGTGAAAAAATGTCAATTTTTCTTTCTGCGTTGCCGTTCCTTCAAGGAAAAGCGGCTGAGGAAATGAAAGTCTGAGAAGGAGACTGGTACCGGTGAAGCAGATTGAGCAAAAGAAAAAGATGAGGAGGGAGTAGTATGTGGACAAGAGCCGAACTAAAAAGCCGGGCTAAAGCTGGTTTGAAACGGTATTACTGGTATGGTTTGCTGGTAAGTTTTGTGGCCGGCATTCTGGGGGCTTCTTCCGGAGGAGGCGGGGCGCTCCCCAGCTTTTCTGGTTCGCTGGGAGGAAGTTACATGGAAGGGTCAGAGGTTGGCGTGTCAGGCCATGTGACGGCCTATGATATTGGCTTTGCCATGATTTTGCTCAGTATTATTCTGGCAGTGTGTGCGGCAGTATTCTTGTTTTCCATTTTTGTTTCCAACGTGGTTTACGTAGGAAAGTGCCGTTACTTTACCATCAGTTCTCTGGAGCAGCAAAACGCTGGCTTTGAAGAGTTGTTTGGCTGCTTTAAGAAGGGCAGATATATGAACGTGGTAAAGATTCAGTTCTTTCGGGGACTGTATGAATTCTTGTGGAGCCTTCTGCTGATCATACCAGGAATTGTTAAGCATTACGAATACTACATGGTGCCGTATTTGGCGGCCGAGTATCCGGATATGGACCGGAAGGAAGTGTTTCGCTTAAGCCGCCAGATGATGGCTGGAAATAAATTTGCCACTTGGGTTTTAGAGCTTTCCTTCATCGGGTGGTATCTGCTGGGGCTTCTGGCCTGCTGCATCGGCGGGATTTTTGTCAATCCTTATTATGAAGCAACCATGGCTGAGCTTTATCTGAAGCTTCGGGAAGAAAGACTGGGAATCCCCAGAGGCGGAGTTCACAGCCCGGATAGAGACGGCGCTGTTTATACCCAGAATGCTGAAGGGGGCGGAAGCTGGCAGAATGGTCCGGAAGGAAACCGTTTTTAGAGAGGAGAATGATCGATGAAAGCAGTTGTATATGCATGTTTGGCAGAGGGACTGGAAGAGGTAGAGTGCCTGGCGGCGGCTGATGTGATGATTCGCTGCGGTATTCAGGTAAAGTTGGTTTCCATGACGGGAAACAAGGTGGTTACTGGTTCCCATGGCATCCGACTGACGGCGGATCTTTTGTGGGAGGAAAGCGAACCGGATGAGGCGGACTGCATTTTCCTTCCTGGAGGAATGCCGGGAACGAAACATTTGGCAGCCCATGAGGGTCTGGCTCAGGCTTTGAGAAAGGCAGTAAGCGAGGACCGCAGAGTGGCGGCGATCTGCGCAGCGCCCAGCGTGCTGGGAGGTCTTGGACTGCTCCAGGGCAAAAAAGCCACCTGTTATCCAGGGTTTGAAGAATCCTTGATCGGAGCAGAATACACCCATGAGGGAGTGGTGACTGACGGTCTGGTAACCACCGCCCGGGGTTTGGGATACGCTCTGGATCTGGGCCTTGAAATTGCCGGACTGCTGGTGGGAAGAACTGTGGCTGCCGAGGTAAAGGCGGGAATTCAGTACGACCAGGTGTAAGGACTGACGAGATGAGAGAAAAAGACTGCTCCCGGCGGGAATCATGCCGGCGGGCAGTTTTTTTCTCGATGAACCTGGCCAGCACAGCGAATCTCTTTGCTGTAAGCCTTGAATGTGAAAATTTCTGTGATTTAGGACTGGTATTTGGGAATCAGATATGTTATAGTATTAAACTGAAGTGTAACGCCCAGTGCTAAGGCGGTTCACAGATAGATTTAAGGAGGAACCCATAAAATGAGTTTACAAGTAGAAAAGTTAGAGAAGAACATGGCGAAGCTGACGGTTGAGGTTTCTGCCGAGCAGTTTGAGGCCTGCATTCAGGACGCATATAAGAAGAATAAAAACCGGTTTGTGATTCCTGGTTTCCGTAAGGGCAAGGCTCCCTTGACCATGATCGAGAAGATGTACGGTGCTGCAGTATTTTATGAAGATGCTGCCGATGAGGCGATTAACCAGACTTATGCTGACGCGATGAAGGAAAGCCAGCTGGAGATTGTATCCAGACCGGAAGTTTCCATTGAGCAGATTGAGAAGGGCAAGCCTTTCATTTATACGGCTACTGTTGCAGTTAAGCCTGAAGTAACCTTAGGCCAGTATAAGGGCGTTGAGGTAGAGAAGGCATCTGAGGAAGTTACTGACGAGGATGTTTCCGCCGAGTTGGTTAAGGTTCAGGATCAGAATTCCAGACTGGTTACCATTGAAGATCGTCCAGTGGAGGACGGCGACCAGACTGTTATTGACTTTAAGGGATTTGTGGACGGCGCTCCTTTTGAGGGCGGCGAGGCTCAGGATTATCCGCTGACCATTGGATCTCATTCCTTCATTGACACCTTTGAGGAGCAGCTGATCGGCAAGAACATTGGCGAAGAGTGCGAAGTGAATGTGACCTTCCCAGAAGAGTATCATGCAGCTAACCTGGCTGGAAAGCCTGCTGTATTTAAGGTAACGGTTAAGGAGATCAAGAAGAAAGAGCTTCCTGAATTAAACGATGAGTTTGCCAGCGAGGTTTCTGATTTTGAGACTCTGGACGAGTACAAGGCAGATATCCGGGCTAAGTTAGAAGAGAAGAAGAAGAAAGAAGCTGCTTCTCAGAATGAGGACAAGGTAGTTGAGGCGGTAGTTGCCAATGCTTCCATGGATATTCCGGAGCCTATGATCAACAGCCAGGTGGAGAATATGCTTCAGGATTATGCACGCCGGATGCAGAGCCAGGGCATTTCTCTGGATGATTACATGAAGTATACCGGCCTTACGCTGGACGGATTAAAGGAACAGCTGAAGCCTCAGGCTCTTCGGAGAATTCAGACCAGACTGGTTCTGGAGGCTGTTGTTAAGGCTGAGAATATTCAGATTTCCGATGAGAAGCTGGATGAAGAATTAAAGAAGATGGCAGACGCCTATAAGATGGAAGTAGAAAAGCTGAAAGAGTACATGGGCGAGAATGAAAAGAACCAGATGAAGCAGGATCTGGCAGTTCAGGCAGCTGTAGATTTCCTGGTTGAGCAGGCTAAACTGGTTTAATCTATTTAGGAAAAGCCGCCGGATTTCTTCCGGCGGCTGTATTTGGAAAGGAGAGATTTCCATGAGTTTAGTACCTTATGTTATTGAATCCACCAGCAGGGGAGAGCGTTCTTACGATATCTATTCCCGGCTGCTGAAGGATCGGATTATTTTCTTGGGAGAAGAGGTTACAGATGTATCGGCGAGCCTTGTAGTGGCTCAGCTTCTTTTCCTGGAGTCCGAGGATCCCAACAAGGACATTTCTCTGTACATCAATAGTCCTGGCGGTTCTGTTTCCGCCGGTCTTGCGATTTATGATACCATGAATTATATTAAGTGCGATGTATCCACCATTTGTATCGGCATGGCGGCCAGCATGGGAGCTTTCCTTCTGGCCGGCGGCGCCAAGGGAAAACGTATGGCTCTGCCTAATGCCGATGTGATGATTCATCAGCCTTCAGGCGGCGCCCAGGGCCAGGCTACGGAAATTAAGATCGTGGCGGAGAAGATTTTGAAGACCAGAAAGAAATTAAATGAAATTCTGGCAGCAAATACAGGCCAGCCTCTTGAAGTGATTGAGCGGGATACGGAGAGAGACAACTACATGACTGCCGAGGAAGCCATGGCTTATGGCCTGATCGATAAAGTAATCACCAGACGCTGATGCTGGTAGAAACGAGGTGGATATATGCCGGTCAGAACAGATGACAGGGTCAGATGCTCTTTCTGCGGAAAAACCCAGGATCAGGTGCGCAAGCTGATTGCCGGATCCAATAATGTATTTATCTGCGACGAATGCATTGAGCTCTGCTCGGAGATTTTGGAAGAGGAATTTGCAGACGCCCAGGAGGAAGAGAATTCTTCTGCCTTCAGTGACATCAATCTGATGAAGCCCAAGGAAATCAAGGCTTTTTTGGATGAATATGTGATCGGACAGGACGAAGCCAAGAAGGTTTTGGCAGTAGCTGTTTATAATCATTACAAGCGGGTAACCACATCCAAGCACATTGACATGGATCTTGCTAAGAGCAATATCTTAATGCTTGGTCCCACTGGTTCGGGAAAGACGTATCTTGCGCAGACCCTGGCCAAGATTTTAAATGTGCCTTTCGCCATTGCAGATGCCACTGCATTAACTGAGGCAGGTTATGTAGGCGAGGATGTGGAGAATATTCTGTTAAAGCTGATTCAGGCGGCAGATTATGATATCAGCAAAGCGGAATACGGAATTATTTACATTGATGAGATTGACAAAATCACGAAAAAGTCGGAGAATGTTTCGATTACCCGGGATGTTTCTGGAGAAGGCGTTCAGCAGGCTTTGTTAAAGATTCTGGAGGGAACAGTAGCCAGCGTACCGCCCCAGGGCGGGCGTAAGCATCCTCATCAGGAACTTCTGCAGATTGATACGACGAATATTCTGTTCATCTGCGGAGGGGCCTTTGACGGGCTGGAAAAGATCGTGGAGCAGCGGTTAAATGCCGGGTCCATCGGCTTTAATGCCCCTATTGTGGACAAAAATGAACTGGATATTGACGCCCTTCTTCATCAGGTTCTCCCTCAGGATTTGACCAAGTTCGGCCTGATCCCAGAGTTTATCGGACGTGTTCCGGTTACAGTATCGTTAAATATGCTGGATAAAAATACTTTGGTGCAGATTCTTTCTAAGCCCAAGAACGCGTTAACGAAACAGTATCAGAAGCTGTTTGAGCTGGATGATGTTAAGCTGGAATTTACGGATGATGCGCTGATGGCAGTGGCGGAACTGGCGGCAGAGCGGAAAACCGGCGCCAGAGGACTCCGGTCCATTCTGGAGAAGGTGATGAACGAGCTGATGTATGAGATTCCCTCAGATGATACCATTGGAATTGTAACCATCACCAGAGATGTGATTGAAGGAAAGGGAGAGCCGGAGATTGTTTATCGGGATACGGCGGTTCCCAGTGTTAATTCTTCCAGAAGACTGAGAAAAGATCAGCCGGGAGAAATTGCATAATCGATTTACAGCGGAGCTGTCGCAGGATGCTGTTTGCGGCAGCTCCTTTTGTATCAACGGAGGTTTACTATGGAGCAGAACAGAGAAAGACTGCCGGCCATTGCCCTGAGAGGGCTGACGGTGCTGCCAGAGATGATGATTCACTTTGATGTTAGCCGTGCGAAGTCTGCGGCGGCACTGGAAAAGGCCATGGTGGAAGATCAGAAGGTTTTTCTCATTACCCAGCGCCAGGCAGATGTAATGGAGCCAGAGCAGAAGGACTTGTATCAAATCGGCTGCGTGGCCTCTGTGCGTCAGCTGGTAAAGATGCCTGACGGCGTAGTGCGGGTTATGGTAGAGGGCTTGAATCGGGCGGAGCTTACAGAACTTTTGGATGATGGCTCTTATTTAACGGCGGAGGTGGAGATCATTCCTCCGGGCTCTCAGCTGGAGAATCTGGATTACGTTGCCGCAGAAGCCATGATCCGCATTGTTCGGGACAAATTGGAAGGGTATGGAAGGATTCACGCGCGGCTGATGAAGGAAATCCTTCCCAATCTGCTGATGATTACGGATCTTGAGGAGCTGCTGGACCAGACGGCGATTCAGCTTCCCTGGGACTACACTGTGCGTCAGCAGGTTTTGGAAAGCGTGTATCTTACCATTCGCTACGAACACATTATTCACAGCCTGGTGACGGAGATTCAGGTTGCCAGAATCAAGCAGGATTTTCAGGCCAAGGTAAAGGCGGCCATTGATAAAAACCAGAAAGAATATATTCTCAGAGAGCAGCTTCGGATTATTCGCCAGGAACTGGGAGAAGAAAACGTGGTATCTGATGCAGATGAATACCAGAAGCAGGTAAAAGCCTTGAAGGCGGACCGGGAAGTAAAGGAGAAGCTTTTAAAAGAGATTGACCGGCTGAAGGGCCTTCCTGGAGGAAGCCAGGAGGGGAACGTGATTCGTACTTATATTGAGACCCTTCTTGAACTTCCCTGGAAAAAGGTGTCTAAGGATAACAACGATATCCGTCATGCAGAAGAAATTTTAAATGAAGATCATTACGGTCTGGAGAAGGTAAAAGAGAGAATTTTGGAGTATCTGGCAGTGCGGGCACTGACAGACAAGGGAACCAGCCCCATTCTCTGCCTGGTAGGCCCTCCAGGAACTGGAAAAACCTCCATTGCCCGGTCTATGGCCAGAGCGTTAAATAAGAAATACGTCCGCATCAGCCTGGGAGGCATTCGGGATGAAGCTGAAATCCGGGGCCATCGGAAAACTTATGTGGGCGCCATGCCCGGACGGCTGGTGGACGGCCTGCGTCAGGCTGGTGTGGCTAATCCTTTGATGCTGCTGGATGAGATTGATAAGGTGAGCAGCGATTACAAAGGGGATACATCGTCGGCGCTGTTAGAGGTTTTGGACGGAGAGCAGAATTACCGTTTCCGGGATCATTATGTGGAGCTGCCGATTGATCTTTCACAGGTAATGTTTATCGCTACGGCCAATACGACCCAGACGATTCCTGGACCGCTTCTTGACCGAATGGAAATCATTGAAGTAAACAGTTATACAGAAAATGAGAAGTTCCATATTGCCAAGGATTATTTGGTGAAAAAGCAGCTGGAAAAGAACGGCCTTTCCAAGGAGCAGCTTACTTTCTCGGATAAGGCACTGGAGAAGATTATTCATAATTATACCAGAGAAGCAGGAGTAAGAAATCTGGAGCGGCGGATCGGCGATGTGTGCCGGAAGGCAGCCAGAGAATTCCTGGAGAACAAGCGCAAGGTTCTCAGGGTAACAGAAGGAAATCTGGAAAAATACCTGGGAAAAGAACGGGTTACCTTTGAGGAGGCCAATGAGGAAGACCAGGTGGGCATTGTACGGGGCTTAGCATGGACCAGTGTAGGCGGCGATACCCTGCAGATTGAAGTAAATGTTATGCCGGGAAAAGGAAATTTAAAGCTCACAGGTCAGATGGGCGATGTGATGAAGGAGTCGGCTCAGACAGCCCTGACTTATGTGCGGAGCGTTTGCCCCAGCTATCAAGTGCCGGATGATTATTTTGAAAACCACGATATTCATATCCATATTCCTGAAGGAGCGGTGCCCAAGGATGGTCCTTCTGCAGGCATCACCATGGCGACAGCGATGCTTTCTGCTGTCACAGGAAAGAAAGTGCTGGCTAAGGTAGCCATGACGGGAGAAATCACTTTGCGGGGAAGAGTGCTTCCCATCGGAGGTCTTAAGGAAAAAATTCTGGCGGCAAAGATGGCGCATATTCAGAAGGTACTGGTTCCAGAAAAGAACCGGCCGGATATCAGCGAGCTGTCCAAAGAGATCACCAGGGGATTGGAAATTGTATATGTGAAAACCATGGAAGATGTGTTGGCTCAGGCTTTTGCGCCGGAGAATCAGGAACAGGCCTGAGGGAAAGAAAGAGGGAAACTATGATCATAAAAAAAGCAGAACTGGAGAGGGTCTGCGGCATTACCAGCAAGCTTCCGGACAACAGCCTGCCGGAGGTTGCCTTTGCCGGAAAATCTAATGTGGGAAAGTCCTCCATGATCAACGCGCTGATGAATCGGAAGTCTCTGGCCAGGACCTCTTCCCAGCCGGGAAAGACTCAGACCATCAATTTTTACTGTATCAACGATCAGCTGTATTTTGTGGATCTTCCTGGCTACGGCTATGCCAAGGTTTCCGTGGAAGAGAAAGCAAAATGGGGAAAAATGATTGAGCGGTATTTGAGAACCTCGAAGATGCTGAAGGCAGTATTTCTGCTGATTGATATCCGCCATGATCCGTCAGCAAATGATCGGATGATGTATGAGTGGATTGTGCATAATGGTTATCGGCCGGTAATTATCGCCACTAAGCTGGATAAACTGAAGCGGAGCCAGGTGGCCCGCCAGGTGAAAGCGGTGCGTCAGGGGCTGGGAATGGAGAAAGAAGATGTGCTGATTCCTTTCTCCGCAGAAACGAAACAGGGCCGGGATGAGATCCTGGACCTGATAGAAGAAATGACTGGCCTTAGCCAGGCGGAAATTTCTTCTATGGATTAAGGGAAGACTCCTTTTTCTCTGGAGAAGGCTCCGGAGAAAAGGGAGTCTTTCTGGCTAAATCCCTGATTTTAAGCCGAGCCAGAGATTTTATTACCTGAAAAATCAGCGCCAGCAATACGGCAGGAAGATAAAACTTGAACCAGATTTTTCGCTTCAGCCGCCGGGCGGCTTTCGGATCCCCAGACAAGTAGGGGTAAAGAGCGCTAAGTTTCATTTGATTTTCCTCCATTTGACTTCACTCCCATCAGGGATTTCATGGCGAAGGAGTAAATTTCCTGGCTTTTCTCCCGCCAGTTGCTGCACATGTATTCTGCCTGGTCTTTATCTGGAACGGAAAGGTCCAGGCGGATTAACGGCGCCTTTCCCTCCCGCACTTCGCAGTGCACTACATAGTCTTTATTGGTGGATTTATAAAAATCAGCAATTACTCCCACTTCATTTCGAAGGCGGATCTTATTTTCTTTCAGATATTCGTCCATATCCTGGATAATGGCAGGAGAAATCTTATCTACAAAGAAATCCAGCGTGTCCATTCCCTCCTGAGTAATTTCATACCGGGTGCTGTTGCGGATGGTTTCCATGCGGATCAGGCCGGCATCCAGCAGCTCGTTTAAGGCCTGCTGAAGTGTAAAATAGGTGGTATAATCATGCTCCAGGAAAAAATTGGAAAGCTGAGCGTTGGTTAAGGGAAAATTTACCTGCTTCAGCATATAAAGATTCATTAATTTATACAGCGTCATTGGTTCTGATAACATAAGCATCCACCTGTTACATTCCTTTCTTTCCTTACTATGATAACAACTTAACTCTTTTAAATCAAGCAGAAATATGATAGAATAGGTTGATATCAGGGAGATTTTGGGTGACATAAGATGAAAGAACGTATTAATCGACTGGCCAGAGGGATTCTGGATATGGACACACCAAAGGTTCTGGTGGTCCCAGATAAATTAGAAGAAACGGTGCAGGCAGGCAAAACCCTGTCAGGGGAGTTTCATGTCAACAGTGAAAACAGCCTTTATATTAAGGGCTTGGCTTACACCAACCATACCCGGGTGAAGATTGACAATCCTGCTTTCGGCGGGATGAGGAACCGGGTTTCTTATCAGATTGACGCTGGCCATTTAGAAAATGGAGATAAAATAGAAGGAGAGATTCTGCTGGTAACCAATGGAGGGGAGATTACGCTCCCTTTTTGTTTCCTGGTTCAGCTGGGTGTCTCCGGAAAGACCCTGGCTGGTCTTAAGACCGCCGGGGATTTTGGCGATGCAGCCAGAGAAGATCTGGAGACTGCCCTTCGCCTGTTTGATTATCAGGATTTTGCCAAGGCGCCGTTTATGCAGGATATGCATATCCGTGCCCTTTATGATGGATTAAAAGGTCATGGAGACAGAGGAAATCAGCTGGAAGAATTTCTGGTGTCGTTAGGCGTAAAGGATCCGGTAAAGATATCTGTTTCCCAGGAAACAAAACGGTACGGTGTTTCAGAGGGGGAGACAGAGGATAGGATTGAAGTAAAGCGCAAGGGATGGGGCTATGTCTCTCTGGAAGTTCAGGCGGACGGTCCCTTTCTTGAGGTACCGAAAAAACATTTTGAAAGCGGGGATTTCCAGGAAGACATCTGTTCAATCCCTTATAAAATTCTGCCCCAAAGACTTCACCAGGGGAAAAATTTTGGATATATTCGATTAGCTACGGCTAAGGAGACCATTACCATTCCTGTAGAGGCACAGGGTCCAGGGCCCGGAGCTGCCGCCAGATCACGGAGGCGGTTCCAAAAAGCAAGGGAGCAGTTTTTATCTCTTCGCCTGGATCTGGAGGCTGGTCTTTATGAGTTTAAGGCGCTCAGGGACCGGATGTTCAGAGAATTAGATGTGATGCGCAGCCAGCCTGAGGATAAAAATATGGCGGCGCTGTGGATGGCGGAGACGCTGATTTTCGATGGAAACCGGGAGCAGGCGGCTTTAGTGCTGGATGAGTGCAGAGATGAGATTCTCATGTCCCGCAGAGATATGGTGGATTATTACTGCTTTTACCAGTATCTTCATCTGATGCTCCAGCCGAACATCAGCCAGAAGGAGTCTTTGATTCGTCTGACCAGGAAATATTTGTCAGAAGGGACCCATCCGGGATTGTTCTTTATTCGCCTTAAGCTGGATCCATCTCTTCAAGAAGCGCCCCTTACGCTGTTTTCTGAGATGCGCACACTTTATGAGAATGGATTCCACAGTCCGTTCCTTTACGAGGCAGCCTGCAGGATGTTAAAGCAGCATCCTGAATTTTTAAACCGGCCCGATGCATTTCTTCTTCAGGTTTTGCATTTCGGCAGCCGGAAAGGGCTTATTGATGAGGCCATGGCAGTCCGGGTGGCGGAAACGGCAGGGCTTGAACGGCATTACAGCCGTCTGTTTCACCGGATTTTATGTCAGCTTTATGACAGCTGGCCGAATAAAGAAATTCTGGCGGCGGTCTGCGGGATGATGATTAAAGGGGATCTGCGCCGCCCCCAGGATTTTTCCTGGTATGAGCGGGCCTTGGAGGAAGGCATCAGCCTGACCAGGCTTTATGAGTACTATCTGTACGCGCTGCCTGAGGATTACCACCACCTTCTTCCTAAGGAAGTACTCCTTTACTTTTCTTATGGACAGGCCTTGGATGAGCATTCTCGGTCAGTCTTGTACAAGAATATTTTGTTGTTTATGAATCCTTCTTCCCGGTTATATCAGTCTTATGAGCGGGATATGGAAGAGTTTGCCATGGATCAGCTGTTTAAATCCCGGATTGACAGCCGCCTGGCGGTGATTTATGATCATATGATTTTTAAGGAGATGGTTGATGAGCCGGTGGCAAAGGTTCTTCCAGCCATTCTCCGGTCCTATCGAATTTCCTGCAAAAGCCGGAAGATGAAGTATGTGATTATCCGTTATGAGGAATTGGAGAAGGAGGACGCTTATCTGCTGGCTGACGGAGTGGCTTACGTGCCCTTGTTTTCTTCTGCAGCGGTGATCCTTTTCCAGGACAGCTACGGAAATCGCTACAGTGATGTAAGCTTCTTGAAAACACCGGTTATGGACAAAGCAGATCTGGAACAGAAATGTTTTTCTGTATATCCGGCGCATCCCATGCTTTGTCTTGCCGCCTGCCGGAAGGCTGCAGCCAAGGAACAGCCAGAAGAAGAGGATGTTCAGCTGATGGAAAGAGCCATCAAGGAACTCCCCCTTCATGATCTTTACCGGAAGTATCTGCTGTCGGCGATTATCGGCTATTACCGCCGGCTGGCAGGGGAGGAGGAGTCTACTCAGTGCGAATGCAGTTATCTTTTGACGCTGGATATTCAGGCGATGACCCGGAAAGAGCGGCTTTTGGTTTGCGAGACGTTGATCAGCCAGAATTATCTGGAGGAAGCATATGGAATCTTGAAGGAATATGGATGCGAAGGAATGGATGTGGGGCGGCTGTTTAAGCTTTGTTCTAAAATGGTGCTGCAGCAGATGTTTGACCAGGATCCATTTCTTATGGGATTATCCTGCCAGGTATTTTCCCAGGGCAAGGCGGACAGCGTGATTTTGGATTATTTGTGTGAGCATTATAACGGCGGTTCCGATTTTATGTATAAGCTGCTTACCCAGTCGGTTTCTGCCAGGGTGGAGACGTATGATTTGGAGGAACGGCTTCTGTGCCAGATGATGTTTTCTGGCAAAACCGAACATTTGGATCAGACCTTCCTTCTCTACAGCAGCAGAAAACGGATGAGTGAGACGGTGGTGAAGGCTTACTTTACTGTGAAGTCCATTGGATATTTCCTGAAAGGCGAGACGGCAGACCAGAATGTGTTTGCCTATCTTGAGGCTACGGTGAATCGAATGGATGACATGGAAAAGGCACCGGTGATTTATCTGCTGGCGCTTACCCTTTATTACTCTCGCTGCCGGGAGCTTAAGGATGATCAGAAGGCTTTGTTAAAGAGGATGACAGACCTGCTGATCAGAGAAGGATTGATTTTCCCTTACACCAAGGAACTGGCGCGGTTTGTACCGGTGCCGCAGGATGTGATGGATAAAGCCATGATCTGCTACGAAGGAAATAAGGATGATCAGCTGGAGCTTAAGATTCGAATTCTTCCTGATGAGGAGGAGTTTCATGGGGAAGAGTTCCGGCGGGTATTCCAGGGGATTTTCGTGTGCAGCAAGGTGTTATTTGAGGGCGAGACCATGGAGTATCAGGTTTTCCTCCAGGATGGAGGGAAGCCCAGAATGGCAGCTCAGGGAAAAGTTTCTTGTCAGCTTTCTGCCCAGAATCTGAAGGAGAGCCGTTTTGCCAGTCTTAATGAGATGGGGCTCTGTCTTCAGATGAAGGAGGAAGACGGATTAAAGAAGTGTATGGAAGAGTATGTGATGCGGAATGCAGCTTTGGAAGAACTTTTTCCCTTAACCCGATGAATATGCCGGGATGACAGACAGCAGAAGAGAAGGGGGACCTGAATGGATGGACTGTTGATTGGCCTGGATTTGTGCGATGATTACGGGCAGGTTAGCGTATACGGAAGGGACAATGTTTGGACGATTCCCGGAGTAATCTGCCGCGCAAAAAAGCAGGACCAGTGGTATATCGGAGATGAGGCTTACAGCGTAAATCTTTCTGGGGAAGGGGTTATGATTGAAAAACCCGCGTCCTTTGTCAGAAAAGATAAATTAGCCGAGGCTGATGGGGAAAGCTTTGACGGCGTCAGGCTGATGGAGGAATATTTAAACGGAATTCTGAATTTGATCAAGAAGGAATGTGAGACGGACAAGGTGATCCAAATGGTGGTTGCTCTTCCCCATATGGACAGCAAGGTGATGGATTGCCTGCTCTACTGCGCAGATTTTTTGGGCATTCCCAGAAGCCGGTTTCATGTTATCAGCAGGGAGGAGAGTTTCCTTTATTATGTGCTGAGTCAGAAGAAGGAAATTTGGGCAGGACAGGTGGGGCTTTTTGATTTCTCCCAGAGAGGACTGCGTTATTTCGAGATGAAGGTGCAGCGGGGGCTGAAGCAGACCACTGTGCTTTCCGATTCAGAGGAATTGGAGGAAGGAATCAATCTGGATATGCTGGAATCTACTTCTGGGGCCAGACTTGCAGATAAGGCTTTATGTTCCTGCAGCGAGCGGCTTTTGGCAAAGAAAATGTTTTCTTCCATTCTTCTTACTGGAAAAGGCTTTGAAAAGCCTTTCTGGGCTTCGGATTTTATGAAGGTCATTGGAAAACGGCGAAAAATATACAGCGAAACTGGATTGTTTGCCAGAGGAGCGGCCCGGAAAGCGGCGGATTGCCAGGAGGCAGAAACGGCCTTCCCCTATGTGATGATCTGTGAGGGACGGCTGAAATATACCATTTCCATGGAGGTAATCCATGACGAAAAGCCGACCCAGCTGGTGATTGCTGCTTCTGGAGACAGCTGGTATGAAGCAAAAAGCACGCTGGATTTTATTTTGGATAATCAGGAGAAGCTGGTATTCCAGATTCAGCCTTTAGATTCCCGGAAAAAATATGATGTAACCATGAAGTTGGAAGGGCTGCCCAAGCGTCCGAACCGTACGACGCGGATTCAGATGAAGGTAGGATTTCGGGATGAAAATACGATGGCAGTTGTGGTTGCAGACCGGGGATTTGGGGAGCTGTTTCCGGCTTCAGACATTGTCATACGCAGGGAGATCGCATTATGAGTTTACTTTTATGCAGAATGGAGCCAGTGGCTCATCCGTTTGAGGTTCCGGAGCTGGGAGTACGTCTTTATTCCTCTCAGGAACTTTGCTATGTGATTTATGAAAATCCGCTGCTGGTGATGGATGATTTTGTTGATGAACGTCTGATTCAGTTCATCCGTCAGGACCTGAATATGGAATTTCTGGCAGGAAAACTGGAAAACTGGAAGAAAAGCGGGGAGAATCCAGATAATCTTCTCCTTTTGATTTTGTCAGAGTGTCAGTATTACACCGGGGCTGAAGTCAGCCGTTACCGTCAGACGTTGATTCAGCTGAGGAAAAAGCATCCGGCTCAGCTGGAAAAGGACAGGGCGGATTATTTCTTTGAGAAAAAACAGTATCGGCGGGCGATTTCTCACTATGAAAAGCTTTTGGACAGAAAACGGGACAATGTGGTGGACGACCGCTTCCTGGGGCGGGTTTGGTGCTGTCTTGGGGCTTGCCAGGCCAGAATGTTCCAGTTTGAGAAAGCCTATAAAGCTTACGACCGGGCTGGCTTTTATGACAGCAAAAATCCGGAAATCCTGGAAAGAATCTATTCCCTTAAGGCCCTATATCCGCAGCTGCCTTTAAATGAACGTTATCAGACGCTGTTTAAGACAAGGGATGTAAAGCCTTGGGAGGAAAAGATTGAAGAAGCCAAGAAGAAAGGCCAGGAATCTCCAGGCGTGAAGGAAATTAACGCCTTGTTTATGAAGGACCCGGAAAAACGGCTGGAAGGCGCTGCTCGGTTAGTGAAGCAGTGGAAACAGGAGTATCGTTCCATGATGTAGGCTGGAGGAGAAAAATGAAATTTGTGTGCTGCCCTCAATGCGGGGCGAAATTGGAAAAACGGGAAATCGGGGACGAAGGTCTGGTGCCCTACTGCAGTTCCTGCGGCCGTCCATGGTTCGATATGCCCTATGCCTGTACCATTACTCTGGTAATCAATGAATATGATGAAGTGGCGCTGATCCGTCAGGGATATGTGTCGGATCAGTATTATGTATGTGTGGCAGGCTATGTTAAGTGCGGTGAGACGGCAGAAGAAACTGCCGCCAGAGAAGTGGAGGAGGAGCTGGGCCTTGTGCCGGAGTCTCTTCGTTATACCCGAAGTTATTATTTTGAAAAGAATGACATGCTGATGCTGGCGTTTGAGGCAAAAGTGAAAAAGGCAAGCTTTCATCTTTCCGGGGAAGTGGACCGGGCGGACTGGCTGACCTTTGAGGAAGCCCATGGAAAAATGCGGCCGGGAAGCATTGCCATTCAGCTTTTAGAGAGATATTTTGCCGGCAAGAAAGCTCTGAATGAAGACGGTAAGGCATAAGGAGGCGAGGGATGGGAGAGTGTGACAGCTGCGTCTATTATGTTTACGATGATGATTGGGAAGAGTACTTTTGTACAGCCAATCTGGATGAGGACGATTTAAGCCGTCTGCTGCAGAGCCGGCGCAATACCTGCCCTTATTACCGGCTGTATGATGAATATAAAACTGTTCGGAAACAAAATTAGAAAAGGAGTGGATTCCAATGTCTTTTGAGAAAGCCAAGGCATATTTAGAAGAAAAAGGAATGGGAGACAGGGTAAAAACTTTTGACGTGTCAAGCGCCACGGTAGAGCTGGCTGCAAAGGCCGTAGGCTGTGAACCGGAGCGAATTGCCAAAACCCTGTCTTTTCTTGTGGGAGAAAAGGCGGTGCTGATTGTTGCTGCCGGTGACGCGAAGATTGATAATCACAAGTACAAAGAAACCTTCCACACCAAGGCGAAGATGCTGACGCCGGAACAGGTGACTGATTTAGTAGGCCATCAGATCGGCGGAGTCTGCCCATTTGGCGTAAACGATGGGGTGGAGGTGTATTTGGATGAATCATTAAAACGGTTTGAAGTGGTTTATCCTGCCTGCGGAAGCGCAAACAGCGCGGTGGAGCTTACGGTTTCGGAGCTTGAAGCCTGTTCCGGGTTTACCCGGTGGGTGGACGTCTGCAAGGGATGGCAGGAAAATGCTTGACAAACCAAAGAAAAGTCATTATGATTATGTAATATCTTCCACCCCCTGCCAGGCCGAAGAAGGCTGAGCGGCGGAAAGGAAGACATAGCGTAAAGGCGAAGAGGAAGAGGAGTATATTTAATGCTTCTGGCAGAGAGAACCGCTCACCGGCTGAAAAGCGGTTTCAGGCAGCTTAAATAGAAGGTAGCTTCTGAGCCCAGATTCTGAACCGGCGGCCGTTTGCAGCGGCAGGCTTTAATAGGAATCTGCGGGAACGTCCCGTTACAGACGAAAGAGATTGCCAAAGAAGGCTGCTTTTTGAGAAAGGAAAAGCGCTGCTGCGGCAAATGAAGGTGGTACCGCGGTAATTCGCCCTTTGCATTGATCAGATGCAAAGGGTTTTTTTATTAGGGAGGTGAGATAAATGCGGGAGCAGCTGACAGAGAGCGATGTGAAAAAGATTCAGGAGGAGATTGATCACCGCAAGCTGGTCATCCGAAAAGAAGCCATTGAGGCGGTGAAGGAGGCAAGGGCCCAGGGAGATTTAAGCGAAAACTTTGAATACTACGCAGCGAAGAAATATAAAAACCAAAATGAAAGCCGGATTCGCTATCTGGAAAGGATGCTGCGCACGGCATCCATTGTTTCCGATGAATCCAAACCCGACGAAGTGGGAATTAACAATACCGTGGAACTTTATTTTGAGGATGATGATGAGGTGGAAACCTACCGCCTGGTAACATCCATCCGGGGCAATTCCATGAAGGGATTAATCAGCATTGAATCCCCGCTGGGAAAGGCCATTAAAGGTCATAAAGAAGGGGACAGAGTCCATGTCCAGGTCAATGACAAGGCCGGTTATGATGTGCTGATCAAAAAAATCATAAAAACCCAGGATGACAGCAAAGATTCCATTCGTGGATTCTAGCGAGAAAACCATTAAACGGGAAAACATCAAAAATAAGGAGAAAGCGCCATGAAGGAACTGGAAAAAACCTATAATCCGGCGGATATTGAAGACCGCCTCTATGAAAAATGGCTGAATAAAAAATATTTTCATGCCAAGGTAGACCGCAGCAAAAAGCCGTTTACCATTGTAATGCCGCCGCCAAATATTACCGGTCAGCTGCATATGGGGCATGCTTTGGATAATACCATGCAGGATATTCTGATTCGGTATAAGCGGATGCAGGGCTATGAGGCCCTGTGGCAGCCGGGAACAGATCATGCGGCTATTGCAACGGAAGTAAAGGTAATCAACAAGCTGAAAGAAGAAGGAATAAGTAAAGAGGACCTGGGGAGAGAAGGATTTCTGGAAAAATGCTGGGATTGGAAAAAAGAATATGGATCCCGGATTATTAAACAGCTTCACAAATTAGGATCTTCCGCGGATTGGGATCGAGAGCGGTTTACCATGGACGAAGGCTGTTCCGAAGCAGTTCTCGAAGTTTTCTGTAAATTGTATGAAAAAGGCTATATCTATAAAGGTTCCAGAATTATTAACTGGTGCCCTGTATGCCAGACCTCCATTTCTGATGCAGAGGTAGAGCATGTGGAGCAGGAGGGATTCTTCTGGCACATTAATTACCCTGTAGTAGGTGAGCCGGGCCGCTTTGTGGAGATTGCCACTACCAGGCCAGAGACTCTTTTAGGAGACACGGCAGTTGCTGTTAATCCTAATGATGACCGTTACAAAGATCTGGTAGGCAAAATGCTGAAGCTGCCTTTAACAGACCGGGAGATTCCGGTAATTGCAGATGAATATGTGGATATGGAATTTGGAACTGGATGTGTAAAGATCACGCCGGCTCACGATCCTAACGACTTTGAGGTGGGAAAGCGTCATAATCTGGAGGAAATCGTGATTATGAACGATGATGCTACCATTAACGTTCCAGGCCCTTATTTTGGCATGGACCGTTATGTGGCTAGAAAAGCTATGGTAGAAGATCTGGATAAGCAAGGCCTGCTGGTTAAGGTGGTTCCCCATGTTCATAGTGTAGGCACACATGACCGCTGCAAAACTACAGTAGAGCCTATGGTAAAGCAGCAGTGGTTTGTTAAAATGGATGAAATGGCAAAACCCGCTATTGAAGCATTAAAAACAGGGCAGCTTAGGTTTGTTCCGGAAAGTTTTGGAAAGACCTATCTGCATTGGCTGGAGGGCATCAGGGACTGGTGTATTTCCAGACAGCTGTGGTGGGGACATCGGATTCCTGCCTACTACTGCCAGGATTGCGGAGAGATCGTGGTAGCCAAAGAGATGCCGAAGACCTGTCCAAAATGCGGCAAGAGCCATTTTAAACAGGATGAGGATACTCTTGATACTTGGTTTTCTTCAGCTCTTTGGCCATTCTCTACTCTGGGATGGCCGAAAAAGACGGAGGAAATGGAGTATTTCTATCCGACAGATGTGCTGGTAACTGGCTATGATATTATCTTCTTTTGGGTAGTTCGCATGGTCTTCTCAGGTATTGAGCAGACGGGCAAGTGCCCCTTCCATACAGTATTGATTCATGGACTTGTACGGGATTCTCAGGGACGTAAGATGAGTAAGTCTCTGGGAAACG
This sequence comes from Candidatus Cottocaccamicrobium excrementipullorum, assembly GCA_018713255.1. Taxonomy (GTDB): domain Bacteria; phylum Bacillota; class Clostridia; order Lachnospirales; family Lachnospiraceae; genus Caccovicinus; species Caccovicinus excrementipullorum. The sequence continues at coordinate 133,995 of DVFL01000040.1, forward strand.
GCATTGATCCTCTGGAAGTAATTGACAAGTACGGCGCGGATGCACTGAGGATGACGCTGATTACAGGAAATGCCCCGGGAAATGATATGCGGTTCTATTGGGAGAGAGTAGAAAACAGCCGGAATTTTGCCAATAAGGTTTGGAACGCTTCTCGATTTATTATGATGAATATCGAAAAGGCGCCGGAGGCAAAAGCAGAAATAGAAGATCTTACGCTGGCGGACAAATGGATTCTTTCTAAAGTGAATACACTGGCCAAAGATGTAACGGAAAATCTGGACAAGTATGAGCTGGGAATTGGACTTCAGAAAGTTTATGATTTTATTTGGGAAGAATTCTGCGACTGGTATATTGAGATGGTAAAGCCAAGACTTTATGATGACCAGGATACCACCAAGGCGGCTGCGATCTGGACCTTAAAGACCGTTTTGATTCAGGCGCTTAAGCTTCTCCATCCGTTTATGCCGTTTATTACGGAAGAAATCTTCTGTAATCTTCAGGATGAAGAAGAGTCCATTATGATCTCATCCTGGCCGGTATACCGCCAAGAGTGGAATTTTGCTCAGGAGGAGAAAGCGGTGGAAGCCATCAAGGAGGCTGTTCGGAGTATCCGTAATGTAAGAACTTCCATGAACGTTCCGCCCAGCAAAAAAGCAAAAGTATTTGTAGTGTCTGAAAATCAGGAGCTTCTGGATATTTTTGAACACAGCAAATCCTTCTTTGCTTCCCTTGGCTATGCTAGTCAGGTTGTGCTCCAGAAGGATAAGACGGGGATTGCGGAGGATGCAGTGTCTGCAGTGATTCCTCAGGCGGCAATTTACATGCCTTTTGCAGAGCTGGTAGATATTGAAAAGGAGATCGCCCGGCTGAAAAACGAAGAAAAACGTTTGGCTGGGGAGCTGGCCAGGGTAAACGGCATGCTGGGCAATGAAAAATTTGTCAGCAAAGCTCCTGCCGCAAAGGTTGAAGAGGAAAAGGCAAAGAAGGAAAAATATACGCAGATGATGGAACAAGTGAAAGCTCAGCTGGCCCATCTGGAAAAATAATAATCCTTAAGCAGCCGATGTCGGAAGCTGGCAGGTTTTTGGAGATGAATTTTATTGAAAATTCACCAGGAACCTTTATAATAAAGGGTACGGGAAGGAAATAAAGGCATGACGGCAGAAGAATATTTAAATCAAATTCCCATGTGGACCAGAAAGAAGAATTCTCTTGTCCAGATCCGCAGATTTTTGGAGGAGATGGGGAATCCAGACAGATCCCTTTCTGTGATTCATGTTGCGGGGACCAATGGAAAAGGCTCGGTGTGCGCTTATCTGACCAGCGCCCTTTGCGAGGCGGGGTATCAGGTGGGAACCTTTACCTCGCCCCACCTGGTAGATATTCGGGAACGTTTTCTGCTGAACGGGGTTAAGGTGGAGGAGGAGGAATTCGTCCGAAGCTTTAATCGGGTGAAAGACACTTGGCTGGTTCTCCAGGAAAAGGGAATGCATCATCCTACTTTCTTTGAATTCCTGTTTTATATGGCGGCCGATCTGTTTTCCCGGAATAAGGTTGATTTCTGGGTTATGGAAACGGGAATGGGGGGAAGGCTGGATACCACCAATGTGGTGGAACATCCCCTTCTCACTGCGATCACCTCCATCAGCCTTGACCATACCCAATATCTGGGAAATACCATCAAGGAAATTGCAGGGGAAAAGGCCGGCATCATAAAAGAAGGAGTTCCTGTGGTTTATGCGGGAGAGAATCAAGAGTCTTCTGCCGTCATTCTGGAGCAGGCGGCCAAGCGCCATGCCCCGGCTTATCCAGTCCGTTATGGAGAAACTTATGAACTGAAACGGGACGGCCAGGGAAAGTTGATTCTGCAAATGAAGGGGGACGAAGAGATTCATCTGCCCTTCGTGGCCCCGTATCAGGGAGAAAACGGAGGGATTGCCTGGACTGCCTTGAAGATTCTCATGGAAAGAGGGATCATTGCACCAGAGAAAAGGTCTCTTCTTCGCAGAGGAATGGAAAAAGCAAGCTGGCCAGGGAGAATGGAAGAAGTTTTGCCTGGGGTTTTTCTGGACGGCGCGCATAATCCAGGAGGAATCCAGGCATTCATCAAGAGCGCTTCGGAAATTCTTTCCTTCAGGCAGGGAAAGGCTTATCTGCTCTTTGCTGCAGTTTCGGATAAAGACTACAAAGAGATGATTGCCAGTCTTTGTCAAGGTCTCCGTCCTGATTTTGCAGCGGCGGTTCGGATGCACAGCCCACGAGGCACAGGGGCCGAAGAATTGGCTGCCTGTTTTCAGGCTGACGGATGCAGCGCTGGAGCATTTGATCAGGTGAGCGAAGCGCTGTCCTTCCTTCTTGAAAAAATGAGGGGCGGGGATTGTCTGTTCTGCGTAGGTTCGCTGTATTTGATCGGCGAAATTAAGGAGGAACTGGCGGTCTTAAAGCCCCAAAAAGCCCTTTAAGGAATCAGAAACCGGCAGATAAGGAGGGGTTTATGATTAACTTTGACGAGGAAATCGGGCGTTTTAAACCAAGTCTTGAAGTGGAAGAGGTGGAGGACGCCATCGTAAAAAGCGATTTGACGGATATGACCGACATCATGATGGAAATGATGAAGGAAATGAAGGAAGATTAAATATCAATGGATTATGTAAAGCGAAATCGACAGATTGCAAACAGTTATTACAATCTGGGATTAGAAAAGGCTCAGATCCGGGATCTGACTGGGGCGGTGGAATGTCTGAAAAAAAGCCTGCGGTTTGATAAATATCAAATGGATGCCCGCAATCTTCTGGGTCTGATTTTCTATGAGATGGGAGAGACGGCAGACGCTCTGGTGCAGTGGGTGATCAGCATGAATCTGCGTCCCACGGATAATCCGGCGGACCGGTATCTGGGGGAGATTCAGCGAAAGCCCGGCCAGTTGGAGCGGGAGGGGCAAACCATAAAAACCTACAATCAGGCGTTATGGCATGCCCAGAATGGAAATGAAGATCTGGCGGTGCTGCAGCTTGCCCGGGTGGTGGAGACAAATCCTCATTTTGTGAAAGCCCATATTCTTTTGGCTTTGATTTATATGGCCAGGGAAGATTATGTGAAGGCCGGAAAATCCCTTTACCGGGTGCTCCAGATTGACAAAAACAATCCCAAAGCCCAGTGGTACATGACTCTGGTAAAACAAAATACCGGCCGGGAAGAGGTGGAGAAAAAGAAGTTTAAGAATGCTTTTTCTCATCGAAAAATGGAGGATGACGACATCATAATCCCTCCGGAGTATAAAGAAAATACCGGATGGGGCAGTATTCTGCTGATTACTGCCGGGTTAGTGATCGGCATGATGGTGGTGTTTTTCCTGATTATGCCGGCAAGAACCAAGGCTTTGAATACGAAGCATAATCAGGAGCTCCTTTCTTACAGCCAGAATATCAGCGATTTGAATCAGCAGCTGGCGTCTCTCACCGAAGATTATGACCAGCTTAATGCCAGGGCAGAGGAGATGGAAAGTCAGCTTGCCACGGCGCAGGCGGATCAGCAGGCAGTGCTTGACCAATATCAGAGAGTGATCGGAATTCTTCAGGCGCTGGATCAGGAAGAGATGAACACGGCAGCTCAGCTTTATGCTGCCCTTGATCCATCGTTAATTACCGATGAAAGCGTAACTGCTGTTGTCAATCAAATTAATGGAATTATGGCGGAGGAAGGTTATCCGGTGCTTGCGGAGCTTGGTACAGCAGCCTGGAACGGGGGAAATCTGGAAGAGGCTGTCTTATATTATGAGAAGAGCCTTCAGCTGTCGCCTGACAATACAGAGGTGATGTACCTTCTGGGCAGAGTTTATCAGGAGCAGGGCAATACTGAACTGGCAAATCAGTATTTTACCACCATTATTGACCAGTATCCAGACAGCGAACAGGCGGAGCCGGCCAGAGAGGCAAGAGGATACTAGCTGCCAAGGCCTTTAGATCACATTTTATCTCACAATTTAACTGTAAACTCATATTAGATAGAACACGAAAGAGGAAATCCAATTTCGTGTTCTTTTTTATTGCGAAGTATCCAGCAAGACGCGCCGGTGACGGGTCTTGCCGGATTGCCGCCGCTGTGCCTTGGGACATCAGGAAGGGTTGGTTTGGGCGGTCAGTTTTCAGCCGGCGGAGAAAAGAAAGGAGAGAATGAAAATGAATGAGAACACATTTACTTATGAACCAAGAGGGCAGGTTTTGGTGATTCATCTGCCAAAGGAACTTGATCATCACAACTGCAGAAATCTTCGGTATGAGACAGATCTGCTTCTGGCGGAGAATTATATCACCAAGATTATTTTTGATTTCAGCCGGACGGAATTTATGGATTCTTCCGGCATCGGCGTGCTGCTTAACCGCTATAAACAAATGGCAGGAAGCGGCGGAAGCGTGGCCCTGTACGGAGCGGGGGCCCAGGTCAGGCGGATATTGTATGTAGGCGGGCTGGCCAGACTGGTGCCTTGTTTTGACACCAAGGAGGCGGCGCTTACATGCTAAGCGCCTGGAAGAGGGAAGGAGAGGATTCTTGTGGAGGTTGAAGAAATGGAAAAGCGGCAGGAGGCCGGGGCGGAGGAAGGGACAGAGACCTTTCAGATGGAGATGGACAGTCTTTCCCGAAATGAGGAGTTTGCCAGAGTGGTGGTGGCAGTGTTTATGAGCCGTCTGAATCCAACGCTGGAGGAGATGGATGATGTGAAAACAGCTGTGTCAGAAGCGGTGACCAACGCTATTATACACGGCTATCGAAAGAAACCGGGCAAGGTTTACATTACCTGCTCAATTTCGGGCAGGGAACTGACGGTAACGGTGAGAGATGAAGGGGTGGGAATTGATAACTTAAAGAAAGCTATGGAGCCGATGTATACCACAGATAAGACAGGGGAACGTTCTGGAATGGGCTTTTCATTTATGGAGGCTTTTATGGACCGGCTGGAGGTGGAATCCTGCCCGGGAAAGGGAACCACCGTCAGAATGAAGAAACGGATAGGGGGCTGACTCCATGGATGAGACCATGAATCTGATTCAACGGGCTCACGAAGGAGATAAAGCCGCCAGGGACCGGTTGGTTGTGGAGAATATGGGACTGATCTGGAGCATTGTCCGCCGGTTTGAGCGAAGGGGAATCGAGACGGAGGATTTGTTCCAGATCGGCGCCATCGGATTAATGAAGGCAGTAGATCATTTTGATATAAGCCTTGGTCTTAAATTTTCTACCTATGCAGTTCCCATGATTACCGGGGAGATCAAACGGTTTTTGCGGGATGACGGAATGATCAAGGTAAGCCGTTCCCTGAAGGAGCTGGGAATTCGGGCAAATCAGGCAAGAAGCGAACTGGGGATCCAGCTGGGAAGGGAACCTACCATTGCAGAAATTGCAGAGCGCCTTGGGACAAGCTGTGAGCAGGTGGCCGCGTCCATGGAATCCACAGCGGAAGTAGAGTCTCTTTATCGGCCGGTAAAGGGAAATGAAGAGCCGGGAGCGCTGCTGATTGACCGGATTCCAGAGGAGAATAAGGATCAGGAAAAACTGCTGAATGCAATGACATTAAAAAAGCTGGTAACAGGGCTGGACTGCAGGGACAGGGAAATTATTCTGCGCCGGTATTTTGACAATCAGACGCAGAATCAGGTGGCTAGAGAGCTGAATATTTCTCAAGTGCAGGTATCCCGCCTGGAAAAAAAGATTCTTCGTTCCATGCGGGAAAAACTTTTATCCTGATTTTTTTGGCATTGGTGTACAGGAGGGTGAAATTTCCCTGGATTTGAAGGCTGTGCATAGATCAAGCAAGAACGGGACATAATGAGTACTGCAAAAATACTTGGAGGTAAGGATATGAATTCTCTGAAAATCATTTTAGGCATCCTGGCGCTTCTTCTATCCCTGGCTCTTATGGGCGCTTTAATCTGGATTACCATGTTCGGAATTCCTCAAAACGCCATGGAGGGAGGAACCTTGGTTTGGGAAAGTTTCAGGGAGGCGGAAAATTGAACAAAGAGGAGAATTCAACGCAGGTCTATTTAAAAGTAAATTCCATCACTCAGGTTCATCACAAGGAGATTCTTTTAAAAGATGTCGCTTCTCTTTTCTGCAGCGACCAAAAGATCCTTGAGCGGTGTCAGTCCCTCCCTATTTTCAAGGTCAAGGACAATAAGGAAAAACGGTATGTGCAAGACGTAATGCCCATTATTCAGAAAATAACCCAGCTGGGACAAGGCATCCAGGTGGTGAATCTGGGAGAAACGGATTTTATTCTGGATTATCGTCCTTTGGCTCCGCCGAAATTGTTCTGGCAGTGGATGAAAACGATTTTCGTCTGCATCGTCTGTTTTTTTGGAGCGGCCTTTGCCATTATGACGTTTAATAACGATGTGGATGTGCCGGCGCTTTTTTCTGATTTGTACCAGCTGGTGACAGGGAAAGAATCCAGCGGTTTTACGATTTTGGAAGCTTCCTACTCTTTTGGGCTTTCTGCAGGGATTATAGTATTTTTCAATCACTTTGCGAAATGGAAGCTGAATGCAGATCCCACGCCGTTGGAGGTGGAAATGCGGACTTATGAGGAGGATATCAGCAGGACCTTAATTGAAAATGCCGGAAGAAAGGAGACGGAAGTGGATGTTCATTAGGGGGGAATCCTTTTTTCTTGCACTGTCCGGTTTTGCCTCCGGCGGCGTAATCGCCGCAGGGGTGTTTGCTTTTTTGGCGGTTATCGGGGTATTTCCCAGGCTGATTGGAAAAACTGGAACTCGAAAACATGTGATGCTGTATGAGACGGCAATTATCGTGGGAGGAATATGGGGAAACATTGTGAGTTTGTATTCCCCTCCTTTTTTTCTCCCGGGATGGATGGGGCTGCTGTTTTTGCTGACGGCAGGACTGGCGGCAGGCATTTTCGTGGGATGCCTGGTAATGTCTCTGGCGGAAACTCTCAATGCCCTTCCTGTTTTTACCAGAAGAATTCATTTGGCGGTGGGGTTTCCCTATGTAATCTTGGCGGTGGCTTTAGGAAAGCTTGCTGGTTCCTTGATTTATTTCCTGCAGGGAGTCGGGAGTGCATAGACTGCGTCTGCGCTCTGCTGTGAGAAAGAAACAGCCTGCCTAAAGTGCGGAAGCGGAAAAATGAAGAAAGAAGGACGACAATGGAAATTAATAAAAATGCTTATGATGCTTATGTAAAAGAGGTTACTCCAGTGAATCGTCTTTGGCCTGATGTGGGAAAAGCCTTTCTTACAGGGGGACTGATCTGTACTTTGGCCCAGGGGCTGATGAACTGGCTGACAGGTCCCATGGGTCAGGAGAAGGAGGCGGCTTCGGCCTGGATGCTTATCCTGCTGATCGGCTTAAGCATTTTGTTAACGGGCTTTGGCCTTTATCCCAAACTGGTGAAGTTTGGGGGCGCCGGAGCTCTGGTGCCCATTACCGGTTTTGCTAATTCTGTGGTTTCGCCGGCGATTGAATACAAGGCGGAAGGCCATGTGTTCGGAGTAGGATGCAAGATTTTTACCATTGCCGGGCCGGTAATCTTGTTTGGGGTTGTAACCAGCTGGGGCTTAGGATTGATTTGGTGGATTGGCAGGGTGATGGGAAGTTAGAACATGCCGGCAGGGAAAGGAGAGAAAGCATGCAGAAAGGAAAAGCCAGCATACAGTTTGAGTGTCCGCCTTGGATTACAGCCGCCGGCTCCATTGCTGGGAAAAAAGAAGGAGAAGGTCCTCTGGGCGCTCTTTTTGATCGAACAAAAGAAGATGACCGTATGGGAAAGGATAACTGGGAAGAGGCAGAAAGCTATCTGCAGAAAGAGGCTGCCGGTTTAGCGATGAAAAAAGCCGGTCTTTCCCCGCAGGATATTCGGTATCTTTTTGGCGGCGATCTGTTAGGTCAGCTGATTGCCACTTCTTTTGGCCTGATGGAGTTTGAAATTCCTTTGTTCGGCTTGTATGGAGCCTGTTCTACAATGGGCGAGGCCATGAGCCTGGCGGCGATGACGGTGGGGGGAGGATTTGCAGACCGGTGCATCGCCCTGGCCTCCAGTCATTTCGCCACAGCGGAAAAGCAATTCCGTTTTCCTCTGGGATATGGAAATCAAAGACCGTATTCTGCGACTTGGACGGCCACTGGATGCGGAGCCGTGGTGATTGAGAAGGAGAAGGCGGCAGGCGGTAAAACAAAAGGGGAGAAAATGGCGAAAATCACAGGAATTACCACAGGGAAAATTGTGGATTTCGGATTGAAGGATTCCATGAATATGGGAGCAGCCATGGCCCCGGCGGCTTTTCATACCATTTGGCAGAATTTCCAGGATTTTGGCTGGGATCAGGATCATTTTGACCGGATCATTACAGGGGATCTGGGAACTGTGGGGCAGAAGATTCTTCTGGATCTTCTGCGGAAGGAAGGATACGATCTGCGGCAGCAGCATATGGACTGCGGCATCGAACTTTACGATGGGATGAAGCAGGATACTCACGCCGGCGGAAGCGGATGCGGATGTTCAGCCATAACCTTATGCGCTATGATTCTTCCTAAATTAAAAACAGGAGAGTGGAAACGGGTGCTTTTCGTTCCCACTGGGGCGCTGTTGTCCACCGTAAGTTTTAATGAGGGACGAAGCGTTCCCGGCATTGCCCATGGAGTGATTCTGGAGCATATTGAGGAGGAGAAAAGGGAATGGAATACGTAAAGGCGTTTCTCGTAGGAGGAGTGATCTGCGGGCTGGTGCAGATTCTTCTGGACCGGACAAAATTAATGCCGGGAAGAGTGATGGTCCTTCTGGTGGTATCTGGGTGTATATTAGGCGCCCTTGGGATTTACCCGCCTTTCCTGGAATGGGCAGGAGCAGGGGCGGCGGTGCCTCTGTTAGGATTTGGAAATACCTTGTGGAAAGGGGTAAAAGAAGCAATGGAGACAGAGGGACTTCTCGGCATTTTCAAAGGGGGACTGACGGCAAGCTCTGCTGGAATCGGAGCAGCTTTGGTATTTGGATATATCGGAGCCCTGCTGTTTAAGCCGAAAATGAAAGAATAGAAATAAAAGCTGGAGAGACGACAGATAAGGCAGGACTCTGCCTGTTGGCTGTGAATCTGTCGTCTCTCCAGCCTTTTGCTTTACAGGAGCAGAGGAAGGCTTCCTGTAAAATGCGTGAGAGTGATTTGAAAGCAATTAAAGCATAAACCATGGAGTTACTCCAGGGTCAAGATGGCAAAATCTGTCAGATTTCTTACGGCCAGGAAAGAAAAATTAATAAACTTTACATTGTCTGACGTTCTCCTTACTTCTCTTGACCTTGGAGCAGGTCCATGGTTTACTGTTTACGGCAGGTCAGGGAGAGAAACTCTGGCAGGACCTGAAGGCCAGAAAGCACAGGTCCTAATTGAGGAATGACTCGAAAGGAGAATGAAAAAAATGAGCAACAGAAAGAGAATGCTGCCCCAGATTTTTACCGCGGCGGCAATTATGGCCGGAGCGGCCGCCATGCCTGCCTTTGCAGCTTCAGGCTGGCAGATGGAAGGAGATCAGTGGGTTTATCTGGACAGCCATGGAGACCGGGTGACAGATTCCTGGAAAAAGAGCGCTTCATCTAATTGGTTTTATCTGGATGAAGACGGTTATATGGCGGTGAACCGTCTCATTGAGGATGACGATGATTATTATTATGTGAATGAAGACGGCGCCATGGTGAAAAATGAGTGGCGAAAGCTGGAAGATGACAGCGATGATGATGCGTATACAGATGGAACCTGCTGGTATTATTTCGGCAGCAGCGGAAAGGCTGAAAAAAACGATAAAGGCCGGGCGCGTTTAACCACCATTAACGGCAAGAAATACGCCTTCAGTGATACAGGAAAAATGCTTTACGGCTGGATTGATGAGGAAGGTTCCATGATCACTGATGAAGACGACTGGGATTCCGGCCTCCTTTATTGCGGAACCGAGGATGATGGAGCGGCGGCAGTCTCTCAGTGGCTTCTGCTTGATGTGGACGATCCAGAGGCAGATGACGATGCAGACGGATACTGGTTCTATTTCGGAACCAACGGAAAGAAAACCATGGATTCCACCAAGACCATTAACGGAAGAAAGTATCAGTTTGACGAGCGGGGAGTAGCTCAGTTTAAGTGGTATACAGCATCTTCCTCCAATGCATCTGCAAGTGAATTCAAGTATTACAACACCCCGGATCAGTGCTGGCTGGCAGAGGGCTGGATCCAGACCGTTCCCCCGGAGGACGTGGATCCAAAAGGATACAACGATGACGAAGTATACTGGTTCTATGCAGACAAGAAAGGCGAATTGGTGGTAAGCCAGATTAAGACCATCGATCATTACAAGTACGGGTTTAATGAAAAGGGAGAAATGCTTGAAGGCCTTTATGCGCTGACCTTTGATGAGGACAACAATATTGTTGATTATGAAGAAATCAAGGAACTGTCCGATCTTCCTGGCGAGGAGGAAGAAGTTGAGGTATACTACTTCGGCAACAGCCCGAAGGACGGCGTCATGGCCACCAAGAAGAAAGTGAACGTAGAGCTGGAGGATGATGAGTACGAGTTCGGATTCCGTTCCAATGGCAAGGCCCTTAATGGTATTTCTGACGGCGCGATTTACATTCACGGCTATAAGCTGAAGGCGGACGCTGATCTGAAATACGAAGAAGTATCCTACGGCGGGGAATCCTATCTGGTGAATTCTTCCGGAGCCATTCAGAAGAACAAGAAAAACATAAAAGACAATGATGACAATTATTACTGCACCGATTCCAAAGGAATTGTTACTTACAGAGGAAGCGAGAAGCAGAGCAGCTGACTTTAAGAAAGTTAACGCTGCAAAGGGAGTCATCCATAAACAACCGAAGGGCCCTTCGTTTCAGGCGCCCTTCGGTTGTTGCGCGGAAATCTTCAGGCGAGACTGCTGTTATATGGAGACTTTGTGTTATATGGAGACTTTGGGGAAGGAGAGGAAAAGCAGGCATGGGAAAAGAATATTCCATTGGTGAAACGGCTGCGCTGCTGAATATCAGCAGAGACGCACTGCGGTTCTATGAAAAAAAGAAACTGGTAATGCCCAGAAAGAGAGAAAATGGATACCGGTACTATACGGAAGCAGATATTCGGATTCTTCTTGATTTGATCTGCTGGAGAAAAGCCCAGTGGAGTATTGAGGATATCCGTTCGATGTATGATGAAGGCGGCCCTGCTTATATGGGTGATTTGCTGACTGTGCGGATTGAGGAAGAGAAGAAAAGAATCCAGGAGCATAAAATGATGCTGAGAAAGCTTTATGTTCTTCAATATGCAGGGAAAAAGATTACCGAGGGATTAAATCAATACCGCATTTGTTCAATTCCCAGGACGTATATTCTCTCAGAAATGGTGGACACTTACGATGAAGTCAGGGAACTGTGGTTTGCCAAAGCAAAGAACCCAGGGATGGAGCATTGCGTCCTTCACGAACAGTATACAGTGGAAGAGGGAGCATTAACCTACAAATGTTACCTTGCTCTTGAGGAATATCCGGTGAAAAAGCTGAAACTGGATGAGGTGGCTTCCCAATCCTCATGGTTTCAGTTTGCGCAGTGTGTGAATATCATCTATGAAGCCGAAAGCGATCAGGTAGACTGGGCAGCGATAGAGGCTATGAAACGCTGGGCCGCAGAGCGGGGAGTCTGTCTTACCGGAGAAATTCATGGTCATTACCTGTGGAACAACCAGCGGAGAGGAGAATTTTTAAAGTCTTATATCCAGCTTTATATGCCGGTAAAAATTTCAAAATGAGGCTTGATTAATTCGAATTGTGTGGTATAATAGATTCTGGTTCGCAGATGTAGTTCATCGGTAGAACACCAGCTTCCCAAGCTGGGGAGGCGGGTTCGATTCCCGTCATCTGCTTTGAAGGCCTTGATTTTAGGGGGCTTTTTGAGAGTCGGTTCATCATGGCAGCTGTTTTGCTCAGCCGTTCACTGCTGAAAGTAGTGGGCGGCTGTTTTTTTGCATATGGGAGAACGCAGCGTTAAGGGTGAAGCTTCTTGTAAAATCAAAGACCGAACTTGCAAACTTTTCAAATTTGTGCTTAAATAGGAAGGATAACGCACATATGGAGGTTGAATGATGGCGAAAGCACAATATAATGCAGACAGTATTACCGTTCTGGAAGGTCTGGAGGCGGTGCGCAAGCGTCCCGGCATGTATATTGGAAGTGTGGGGACCAAGGGGCTGAATCATCTGATTTACGAGATCGTGGACAATTCCGTGGATGAGCACCTGGCCGGTTTCTGCAGTCAGATCTGGGTGCGCCTGGAGGCAGACGGTTCTTGTACCGTCCGGGACAATGGACGAGGAATTCCCGTTGAGCTTCACAAAAAAGGCGTGTCGGCAGAGCGGGTAGTATTATCTACCCTTCATGCAGGCGGGAAATTTGATCATGAAGCATATAAAACCAGCGGCGGTCTTCACGGCGTCGGTTCATCTGTGGTGAATGCCTTGTCAGAGCGTCTGGAAATCAAGATTGCATCTAACGGATACCTTTACCGGGACGCTTATGAACGAGGGGTTCCGGTGGTTGAACTGAAAGACGGTCTTCTGCCGGTTTTAGGAAAGACGAAGGAGACCGGCACGGAAATTAATTTTCTTCCGGACGGCGAGATTTTTGAACGGACACGGTTTAAGGCCGATTGGCTGAAAAGCCGTCTTCACGAGACGGCATATTTAAATCCTAATCTGGTTATCCATTATGAAAACTGCAGGCCGGGAGAGGAAGAGACCATCGACTACCATGAGCCGGAGGGCATTGTGGCTTATGTTAAGGAACTGAACAAGGGCAAAACGCCGATTCATGATCCTATCTATATTAAAGGGACGGCAGATAAAATCGAGGTAGAGGCCGCCATTCAGTTTGTGGATACTTTTGAAGAAAATGTGCTGGGGTTCTGCAATAACATATTTACCCAGGAAGGCGGCACTCATTTGGCCGGCTTTAAAACCCGGTTTACGAATATGATCAACACTTATGCCAAAGAACTGGGCATCTTAAAGGACAGCGCTAAGTTTACTGGAGCAGATACCCGGAGCGGCATGACGGCTGTGGTGGCCATCAAGCACCCTGATCCGATTTTTGAGGGTCAGACTAAGACAAAGCTGGCAAGTGCTGATGCAGCTAAGGCGGTAAATACGGTGACAGGAGACGAGCTGCAGAGGTATTTTGACCGGAATTTAGAGGTGCTGAAAAATGTGATCGCCTGTGCAGAAAAGTCGGCGAAAATCAGGAAAGCGGAGGAAAAAGCGAAGACGAATATGCTGACCAAGTCAAAGTTTTCCTTTGACAGCAACGGGAAGCTGGCTAATTGCGAGTGCCGCGATCCGGAGAAATGCGAGATTTTTATTGTGGAGGGCGATTCTGCCGGAGGGTCCGCTAAATCTGCAAGGAATCGTCAATACCAGGCGATTCTGCCGATCAGAGGAAAGATCCTTAACGTAGAAAAGGCTTCCATGGATAAGGTGCTGGCAAATGCGGAGATTAAAACCATGATCAATTCTTTTGGATGTGGATTCTCGGAAGGATACGGGAATGATTTTGACATTTCCAAGCTCAGATACGATAAGATCATTCTCATGACTGATGCAGATGTGGATGGAAGCCACATCGATACGCTTCTTCTTACTTTCCTTTACCGGTTTATGCCGGAACTGATCACCCAGGGTCATGTATATATTGCGATGCCCCCCTTATTTAAAGTGGTGCCGAAAAAAGGAAATGAGCAGTATCTGTATGATGAGAAAGAACTGGAGCGGTACCGGAAGACTCACACAGGAGAATTTACTCTGCAGCGGTATAAAGGTCTTGGCGAGATGGACCCGGATCAGCTGTGGGAGACCACATTGGATCCGGAGCGCCGTGTGCTGAAGCGGGTAGAAATCGAGGACGGCCGCATGGCGTCGGAGATTACAGAAATGCTTATGGGCAGCGAGGTAGGACCAAGGCGGCAGTTCATCTACGATCATGCCGATGAAGCGGAAATTGACGCTTAAGGGTTGAAGCGGATAAAAGAAGGGAAACAATAATTTATGGCAGAAAAAATCATTACTACAGAATATTCTGAGGAGATGCAGCGCAGCTACATGAATTATTCCATGAGCGTAATTACCGCCCGGGCGATTCCAGACGCCAGAGACGGATTAAAACCGGTTCAGCGCCGGGTGCTTTACGATATGGGAGAGCTGCGGATTAACCATGATAAGCCTCACCGGAAATCCGCCCGTATTGTGGGCGATACCATGGGTAAGTATCATCCCCATGGAGACAGTTCGATTTATGAAACTCTGGTAGTGCTTTCTCAGGATTTTAAAAAAGGAATGCCTTTGGTAGACGGCCATGGAAATTTTGGTTCTATTGAGGGAGACGGGGCAGCTGCCATGCGTTATACAGAGGCCAGGCTGAAAAAGTTTACAGAAGAAGTATTTTTAAAGGACTTGGACAAAACGGTAAATTTTGTGCCCAACTATGATGAGACGGAAAAGGAGCCGGAGGTTCTTCCTGTCCGGGTGCCTAACCTTCTGGTCAACGGGGCAGATGGAATCGCTGTTGGAATGAGTACCAGCATTCCGCCTCATAATTTAGGGGAGGTGGTGGATGCTGCCCAGGCCTTTATCCGAAACCCGGAGATTTCTACTGAGGAACTGATGCAGCTGATGCCTGGGCCGGATTTCCCTACCGGAGGCATTATTGCCAATAAAAGCGGGCTGAAAGAAATTTATGAAACCGGAGTGGGTAAAATTAAGCTCCGCGGCCGGTTTGAGGTGGAGCTGGGAAAACGGCGGGCAGATAAGGACAAGCTGGTGATTACCCAGATTCCTTATACAATGATCGGCGCGGGAATCAATAAATTTTTAATGGATATCGCTGATCTGGTGGAAAGCAAAAAGCTTCCTGACGTGGTGGATATTTCGAATCAGTCCAACAAAGAGGGAATCCGCATTGTGCTGGAACTGAAGAAGGATGCGGATATTGACCGGATCATGAATATCTTGTATAAGAAGACGAAACTGGAGGATACCTTTGGCGTGAATATGCTGGCCATTGCAGGAGGACGGCCGGAATGTCTGAACTTGAAGGGGATTCTCAGATATTTCCTGGATTTCCAGCATGAAAACGCGACCAAGAAATACGAAGCTCTGCTGGCTAAGGAACTGGAAAAAAAGGAAATCCAGGAAGGACTGATTCAGGCCTGCGATGTGATTGATGTGATTATTGCAGTGCTCAGAGGATCAAAAAACCTTAAGGACGCAAAAGCTTGTCTGGTAAACGGCGATATTTCCCGGATTCAATTTAGAACTCCAGGATTTGAGGAAGCAGCCAGCAAGTTATGCTTTACAGAACGGCAGGCGTCGGCGATTCTGGAAATGCGGCTGTATAAATTAATCGGCCTGGAAATTCTTGCCCTGGAAAAAGAGCATAAAGAAACGCTGAAAAAAATACGAGAGTACGAAAAGATTTTAAAAAGCCGAGAAACCATGGATCAGGTAATCATTCAGGATCTGGAAAACATTAAGCAGGAGTTCGCCATTCCCCGGCGGACTAAGATTGAGGACGGAAAAGAGGCCGTCTATATTGAAGAGGCTCCGGCGGCAGCGCCGGCGGTGTTCGTGATGGACCGGTTCGGCTATTGCAAGCTTCTGGATCAGAATCTTTATGAGAGAAGCAGAGAAACGGTGGACAGCGAGTATGTCTGGGTAGTGCCTACTATGACCACAGGCCGGATCTGTCTGTTTACTGACACGGGGACGCTCCATCAGATTAAAGCTGCGGACATTCCACTGGGAAAACTTAAGGACAGAGGAACGCCGGCAGACAATCTCAGCCGTTTTGACGGCAGCCGTGAACGGGTTGTTCAGATTTTTGATGCAGAGTGGATGAAGGATAAGACTTTGCTGTTTGCAACCAAAATGGCCCTGGTGAAGCAGGTGCCTTCTTCTGAATTTGAGACAAATAATCGTACAGTAGCTGGAACGAAGCTTCAGGAAGGGGATCAGCTGCTGAGCGTAACCCCGGTGAAGGATCAGCAGGATGTGGTTCTTCAGACAGGGGAAGGGATTTTCCTCAGATTTCCGCTGGAGGAGATTCCGGCGATGAAGAAAGCGTCTAAAGGTGTTCGGGGCATTCGCTTGGCGGAAGGAGATTTTCTGGAAGCATTATACCTTATCGGTCAGGATCCGGTAATCCGCTATAAAGAAAAAGAGGTGCATTTAAACCGTCTGAAAGCAGGGCACAGGGACGGAAAGGGTACAAAAATGCGGCGTTAATCCCTGTGAGAAAGAGAAATGGAGTTTGCGTGTACGTATTAGGCAAACAAATGTAGTTTTGTGACGAATAGGTATTGCTTTTTTTCGGTATTTGTTATAGGATAGGTTCAATGTCACGCTAAATCTCCCCCACAGGAAACGGCGGACCAGAATATATGGAAAACAAAGAGGAGAGTACAGTTATGGAAAAGAAGTTAAGAGTCGGCGTTCTCGGCGCTACCGGAATGGTAGGGCAGCGGTTTATCGCTCTTTTGGAAAATCATCCCTGGTATGAGGTGACTGCACTGGCAGCCAGCCCGCGCTCCGCAGGAAAAACTTATGAGGAAGCAGTAGGCGGACGCTGGAAAATGACCACTCCCATGCCTGAATCAGTTAAAAATATGGTAGTGATGAATGTCAATGAGGTTGAGCAGGTGGCATCTTGTGTTGACTTTGTATTCAGCGCCGTAGATATGACAAAGGAAGAGATCAAGGCCATAGAGGAAGCATATGCAAAGACGGAGACGCCGGTGGTTTCCAACAACAGCGCGCATCGCTGGACTCCTGATGTTCCTATGGTAGTGCCGGAAATTAACCCGGAGCATTTTAAGGTGATTGAATTCCAGAAAAAGCGTCTGGGCACCACCAGAGGGTTTGTTGCAGTAAAGCCAAACTGTTCCATTCAAAGCTACGCGCCTGTTTTAACTGCCTGGAAGGAGTTTGAGCCTTATGAGGTGGTGGCTACCACTTATCAGGCAATTTCCGGAGCAGGAAAGACGTTTAAGGATTGGCCGGAGATGGAAGGAAACATTATTCCTTATATCGGCGGCGAGGAAGAAAAGAGTGAACAAGAGCCTTTAAGAATCTGGGGCAAGATTGAAAACGGCGTAATCGTAAAAGCCAGCGAGCCTAAGATTACCTGCCAGTGCGTTCGTGTTCCTGTCCTGAACGGGCATACGGCCGCTGTCTTTGTAAAATTCAGAAAGAAAGCCACCAAGGAAGAGCTGATTGAAAAGCTGGTTTCCTTCAAGGGCCTTCCCCAGGAATTAAAGCTTCCCAGCGCTCCTGCTCAGTTTATTCAGTATTTAGAGGAAGATAATCGTCCTCAGGTTACTCTGGATGTGGATTTTGAGAAGGGAATGGGAATTTCGGTAGGCCGGCTTCGTGAAGATTCCATTTATGACTGGAAGTTCATCGGTCTTTCTCACAATACCGTTCGGGGCGCAGCCGGCGGAGCATTGTTATGTGCTGAGCTTCTTACTGCTCAGGGCTATATTTCTGCAAAATAAAATGATGAGAGAATTCAAAAGGGGCGCCGCAGCTCAGGCTGCGGAAGCCTCTTTTTGCTGATGAACCTTTCACAAAAATAGGATTGCCAGTCTCTCCCATTTGCGATATAATTTTGGGGAAGTAAAATGTTTCGCACCGGCGAAATGATAACCAGGAGGATAATGCGAATGGCAATTAACGTAGAACGCCTGGGGGAGACCCCAGAAGGAAAACAGGTGGATCTCTACACCCTGACCAATGAAAACGGAGTAAGCGCCTCCTTTACCAATCTGGGGGGAACCTGGGTTTCTATGATGGTTCCGGATAAGACAGGCCAGATGGCGGATGTGCTTCTGGGCTATGACACGGCAGAAAATCTGATGAAAAATCCCCCTCACTTCGGCGCGATTATCGGAAGAAACGCGAACCGTATCGCCAATGCTGAGTTTACCTTAAATGGACGCCGCTATTTGCTTGCAGCGAATAATGGTCCCAATAACCTGCACAGCGGCCCCAATCTGTACCATACTCGGATCTGGGAGGTGGAGCTGGAGGAGAGCGGCAGCGGAAGCAGGATCTCCTTTTCTTTGTTCAGCCCTAATATGGACCAGGGATATCCGGGCAACGCTCATATTACAGTCAGCTATACGCTGATGCCGGATAATGGAGTGGACATTTTTTATCATATGGTCTGCGATGAAGATACGGTGGCGAATTTTACCAATCATGCGTATTTTAATCTCCGGGGGCAAAACAGCGGCTCGATTCTGGATCATCAGGTATGGATTGACGCCGATTATTTTACTCCGGCGGATAAGACTTCGATTCCGTTAGGAGAGCTGGTTTCTGTAAAGGGGACTCCCATGGACTTTACGGAGATGAAGCCGGTGGGACGAGATATTGATGCGGATTATGACCAGCTGAAGATGGCTGGGGGATATGACCATAACTGGGTGTTAAATCATAAGCCGGGAGAGCTTAGTCTCTGTGCCAAGGCCTGGGATCCGCAATCTGGAAGGCTGATGGAAGTGTACACAGATCTTCCGGGAATGCAGTTTTATACGGCGAATTCGCTGAAGCCGGAACCGGCAGGAAAGGGCGGAGCCCTTTACGGTCCCCGTCATGGATACTGTTTTGAGACGCAGTATTACCCAGATGCTATTAACAAGCCTCAGTTCCCTTCACCGGTTTTAAAGGCTGGAGAGGAGTATGCAACTCATACCGTGTATAAGTTTACATGGGAATAATTGGATTTATCCCGGAATTACAGCATAAAGTGAGTGTGTGAATGTCGAAATCGTTATTTATTGCAGAGAAACCGAGCGTGGCCCAGCAGTTTGCCGATGCGCTGAAGATCAAAGGGCGGAGAGGAGACGGGTTTCTGGAGTCAGAAAATACGGTGATCACCTGGTGCGTAGGCCATTTGGTTACCATGAGCTATCCAGAGGCGTACAACCCGGCGCTTAAGCGCTGGAGTCTCAGCACCCTGCCGTTTTTGCCTAAGGAATTTAAATATCAGGTCATCGACAGTGTGGCGAAGCAGTATAAGATTGTAGCGGGGCTTTTAACCCGGCCGGATGTGGAAACGATTTACGTCTGTACGGACTCCGGGCGGGAGGGAGAATATATTTATCGCCTGGTAGCCCAGATGGCCGGAGTAAAGGGAAAGGTTCAAAAGCGGGTGTGGATCGATTCCCAGACAGAGGAAGAAATTCTCAGAGGTATTCGGGAGGCGAAGGATCTCTCTGCATATGACAATCTGGGCGCTTCTGCTTATTTAAGGGCGAAGGAAGATTACCTCATGGGAATTAATTTTTCTCGTGTGCTTACCTTGAAATACGGTCCGGTACTGTCTGCATATTTAAAAACAAAATCCACGGTGATTTCTGCAGGCCGCGTGATGACCTGCGTGCTGGGCATGGCCGTCCGCCGAGAGCGGGAGATCCGGCAGTTTGTGAAAACGCCCTTTTATCGGGTAGTCGCTTCTTTTAAGCTGGGTGAATTTATCTTTACAGGAGAATGGAAAGCGGTGCCTGGCTCTCGGTATTTTGGAACTCCTGCGCTCTATAAAGAAAACGGGTTTAAGGAAAAAAGACAGGCCCAGGAACTCATCGATTTTCTCCAGGCTCAGAAGCCGCAAGAGGCTCTTCTGGTCAAGAAGGAGACGAAAAAGGAGACGAAGAATCCGCCTTTGCTTTACAATTTGGCGGAGCTTCAGAATGATTGTTCCAAATTGTTTAAAATCAGCCCTGACCAGACGCTTCAGGTGGTTCAGGAATTATATGAGAAGAAATTAGTTACTTATCCCAGAACGGATGCCAGAGTTCTTTCCACTGCTGTGGCAAAGGAAATTGGACGAAACATCGGAGGGCTGAAGGCGTATAGCCCCATTGCTTCTTTGGCCCAGGAAGTACTGGCCGCAGACAGTTGGAAAACTATCGCCAAAAGCCGTTATGTGAATGACAAGCAGATCACAGATCATTACGCCATTATTCCCACCGGCCAGGGACTTGGGGCGCTGTCTGGGGTAAAGCCTCTGGGACAAAAGGTTTATCAGCTGATCTGCCGCCGGTTCTTAAGCATTTTTTATCCTCCTGCCAGGTATGAAAAGCATACGCTTGAACTGGAGCGGGAGAAGGAACATTTTTTTGCATCTTTTAAAGTTTTAACAGAACCGGGATATTTAAAGGCAGCTGACATAAACTATGGAAAGAAGGAAGAGCATTCTTCTGAAGCGGCGGAGGAGGAACAAAAGGAGTCCCAGGACAAAGACGGGGATCAGGAAAACCGAAAGGATGTGGAGAATCCGGCCTTTTTGGCATTGTTAAAGAATTTGAAAAAAGGACAGGTTCTTCCAATAGAGGGGTTTTCCATCAAGGAAGGAGAAACTTCTCCTCCTAAACGCTATACGTCAGGCTCTATGATACTGGCTATGGAAAATGCAGGCCAGCTGATTGAGGACGAGGAATTGCGGGCGCAGATCAAAGGAAGCGGAATCGGCACCAGCGCAACCCGGGCGGAAATTTTAAAGAAGCTGTTTCATATTCAGTACCTTGCGCTGAATCACAAGACTCAAGTAATCACCCCCACTTTATTAGGGGAATTGATTTATGAGGTGGTAAACGCGTCCATCCGCCAGCTTTTGAATCCTGAACTGACTGCCAGCTGGGAAAAGGGACTGACTTATGTAGCAGAAGGAAGCATTACTTCCGATGAATATATGGAAAAGCTGAATCGTTTTGTGGCAGGCCGAACCTTGGCTGTGATTCAGTTAAATAATCGTGAATATCTGCGGGCGAATTTTGATTCGGCGGCAGTATACTATAAAAAGAAAGACAGAAACAAGGAGAATGAAAAAATATGATGAAGCAGGAAGAAATGAAAAACACGGAACTTTTTGATCTGGAACAGACCATTGCAGCCCGTCTTTTCGGTATGTACACCTATCCATGGGAGGCAGTTGCCCATATCGGCAAATGCATTACTTCTATCGGCAAGCATCTTCCAGAAGAAGAGTATCAGAGGCTGGGAAAGAATATTTGGATCCACCGCAGCGCAAGACTGGCCCGTTCCGTGCTGATGACCGGTCCTGCCATTATCTGTGCTAATGCAGAAATTCGTCATGGCGCTTTCCTGAGAGGAAACACCATTATCGGTGAAGGGGCAGTGGTAGGAAATTCCTGTGAACTGAAGAATGTGATTCTGTTTAACGGCGTTCAGGTTCCTCATTTTAACTATGTAGGCGATTCAATTCTTGGCTACAAGGCGCATCTTGGAGCTGGAGCAGTAACCTCCAATGTAAAGAGCGATAAGACTCTGGTAAAGATTCATGCAGCGGATGGAGAGATTGAGACTGGATTAAAGAAGGCAGGCGCTTTCCTTGGAGACGGCGTGGAAGTAGGATGCAACTCCGTGCTGAATCCTGGCACGGTAGTAGGAAGAAATACGAATATTTATCCTCTTTCCAGTGTAAGAGGCTGCATTGCCCCAAACTCCATTTATAAGAGCCAGGACAATATTGTAGAGAAAGAAGAACGGGAGTAAGCCGGCAGAAGAGTCTGCAGGACAATAAAAATACGGGCATCAGGAAGCTTGTTTCCTGATGCCCGTATTTTTATTTTGTGCCGAAAATCCGGTCTCCGGCATCCCCCAGACCGGGACAAATATATGCGTCGCGGTTAAGGCAGCGGTCAAGATGACCGATGTAAATCTGAATATCTGGATGGGCCTGCTTAAGACGGTTCAGTCCTTCCGGGGCGGCAATAATGGACATGAATTTGATCCGCTTTCCCCCGTGTTTTTTGATAAAATCCACTGCCGCAACTGCTGAACCTCCAGTAGCCAGCATAGGATCCGTGACCAGAATGGTCCGTTCTTCAATGGGGCTTGGAAGCTTGCAGTAATACTCGTGGGGTTCATGGGTTACCTCATCCCGATAAAGACCAATATGGCCTACCTTAGCGCTGGGAACCAAGGCCAGGATGCCGTTTACCATTCCCAGGCCTGCCCGGAGAATGGGCACCACAGCCAGCTTCCGCCCGGTAATCATTGGAGTCATGCAGGTTTCAATCGGTGTGGTTACTTCCACATATTTTAAGGGCAGATCTCTCAAGGCTTCATAGCCCATGAGCATGGCGATCTCTTCAACCAGAGCCCGGAATTCGTTGGTTCCTGTCTCCTTTTTTCGAAGAAGAGAGATTTTGTGCTGAATCAGGGGATGGTCAAAAATAACAATCTGTTCTGTCATTGCTTTTATCCTTTCATCTTTTACTTTGTTTCCGGCGTAAACTGTACAATGGCATAATCTCCCAGAACATGGGATACGGGGATGGAGAAATAGATCACTCCCTGCTTTTCATAGCTGAAGGACGAAGGCCAGAACGTTTCCGCATCAAAGGGGAAATCGGCATGTTCAAAAATATCGGTGTAATAATCAATGTCCATGGTCTTGCGCTCTTCTAAGAGTGCTTCCAGATTCTCCTGACTTACTCCCTCAAACTGTACGTCATCACTGAGCACATAGCCGGCCATGGTATAGGGATCGGTAAAATCGCTGAATCCCATATCCTTGCAGGAAGCCAGATCTACAGTATTTGTATAAAATTGATTAACCGGATGGGCTGCCGCTTCCTGGCTGGCATAACCGGTATAGACGGCAGTGATCCGTTTCTGGCTGATGGAAGGCACCTGGCATTGAATCTGGATGGTGCAGCCTCCGGATTCGGTATCCCATGCCTTTAAGATGGCCAGCGCGTTGTCTTTTAACAGCTGATTGACGGATCCTTGTGCATCTTCATTGTTCATTCCGGACAACACTGGATATTGGATAGAAATCGTTTCTCCCTCTGTGTAGGTTTCAAGATGAAAAGAAATCGCCTGATTGTCAGCTTCTGCACTGCTGGTTTCAGCCGGCTGAGATGAGGACTCCTCAGGGGATGAACTGGTTTCCGGGGCCATAGTTTCCGCCGCCGTAGTGTGGATCGTGGACAGGTCGATTTTATCCGGGGTTTCCGAGCTTGAGCAGGCCACAGCAAAGATTACACCAGCAAGGACCAGTGCAGCCAGGGCTGTGCCAATAATAAGATTGCGGTTCTTCATCATTTCAGTCACCTCTTTCGTATGAGTAAAAAATCCTCCAAAAAAGTAAAGATCATTTTTCTAAAGTATAGCATATTCCGTGGAAAAAGAAAACGCGAAAAAAATAAAGTAAAAATTAGTTGACACTAACTCACGCCTGTGATATGATACCCAGGTAGAGGGAGTTATCCCAGACTAACTTAACGCCCGCATCTGGAAACAGAGATGAGCATAAATGAAAGGAGCGGTACATGATGCCTTTGACAATGGCGAAAACAGGAGAATCTAATTCGATCAAGCGGATTGGCGGAAAAGAAGAAGTCCGCAGATTCCTGGAAAGCCTTGGATTTGTAATCGGCGGACAGGTAACGGTGATTTCAGAAATCGGCGGCAATGTGATTGTAAACGTGAAGGAATCACGGGTGGCAATCAGCCGTGAGATGGCAAATAAAATTTATGTATGAAGGAGATTCTGGCATGGAAACATTAAAAGATGTGAACTGCGGCAATACCGTAAAAGTGGTAAAGCTTCACGGTGAAGGAGCTGTGAGACGCCGTATCATGGATATGGGAATTACAAAAGGAACAGAAATCTATGTGAGAAAAGTGGCCCCTCTGGGAGATCCAGTGGAAGTAACGGTAAGAGGTTATGAACTTTCCCTGCGCAAGGAAGATGCGCAGATGATCGAAGTACAGTAGGGCGCTGGAACTGTTCCAAGCAGTTCAGGTTGTTCAATCAGGAGGATAAGAAAATGTCAATGAAAATTGCACTAGCCGGGAATCCGAACAGCGGAAAAACCACTCTGTTCAATGCACTTACCGGTTCTAACCAGTTTGTAGGCAACTGGCCAGGCGTAACGGTTGAAAAGAAGGAAGGAAAATTAAAGGGACATAAAGATGTTGTGATTATGGACCTTCCGGGAATTTATTCCCTGTCTCCCTATACCTTGGAGGAAGTGGTTGCTAGGAATTATCTGATTACCCAGCGTCCGGATGCCATCCTAAACATAGTAGACGGAACCAACCTGGAAAGAAACTTATATCTCACCACGCAGCTGATGGAGTTGGGAATTCCTGTGGTGATGGCGGTAAATATGATGGATATTGTAGCTAAAAACGGCGACAAGATCAACATCAGAAAGCTGTCCGCCGATATAGGCTGCGAAGTGGTTGAGATTTCCGCATTAAAAGGCAGCGGAATTATGGAAGCGGCAGAAAAGGCAATTTCTGCAGCGAAGAAGGGAACAGGAAATGCTCCTGTTCATCATTTCTCCAAGGAAGTAGAAAGCTGTCTGGAGGAAATTGAAAGCTACCTGGATGGTTCAGTTCCGGAATCCCAGAAACGGTTCTATGCGATTAAGCTGTTTGAGCGGGACGATAAAATTCAGGGAACGCTGCAGACGGTTCCTGATGTGGAGCGCCTGATCAAAGGATTGGAAGAGTCCATGGACGATGATTCGGAAAGCATTATTACCAATGAACGGTATACATATATTGCATCGATCATTAAAGACTGCTACACTAAAGCTGGGAAAGGCCGGTTAAGCACATCAGATAAAATTGACCGGATTGTTACCAACCGGTGGGCTGCACTGCCTATTTTCGCGGTTATTATGTGGGTAGTTTACTATGTGTCTGTCACAACTGTTGGCACCTGGGCTACGGATTGGGCCAACGACGGCGTGTTCGGCGATGGATGGTCCTTCTTTGGCCTTCAGGTTCCCGGCATCCCGGCTTTGGTTGGAAGCGCTCTGGAAGCAGTTCACTGTGCAGACTGGCTGTCTGGATTGATTCTGGATGGTATTGTGGCCGGCGTAGGTGCTGTGCTGGGATTTGTGCCTCAGATGCTGGTGCTGTTTATTTTCCTGGCATTCCTGGAATCCTGCGGATATATGGCGAGAGTTGCTTTTATCATGGACCGTATTTTCCGTAAGTTTGGACTTTCTGGAAAATCCTTTATCCCGATGCTGATCGGAACTGGCTGCGGCGTTCCTGGAGTTATGGCTTCCCGTACTATTGAAAATGACCGCGACCGGAAGATGACCATTATGACCACCACCTTTATTCCTTGCGGTGCGAAGCTTCCTATTATTGCATTAATTGCAGGTGCGATTTTTAACGGTGCTTCTTGGGTGGCGCCAAGCGCTTACTTTGTGGGAATTGCGGCAATTATTTGTTCTGGCATTATTTTAAAGAAAACCAAAATGTTTGAAGGCGACCCTGCTCCCTTTGTCATGGAGCTCCCGGCTTACCATATGCCTACTGTGGGAAATGTTTTAAGAAGCATGTGGGAAAGAGGCTGGTCTTTCATCAAGAAGGCGGGAACGGTAATTCTTCTTTCCACCATTTTTGTATGGTTTACTTCCAGCTTTGGCTTTGTAGACGGGCAGTTCGGCATGGTAGAAGATTTGTCTGACGGTATTCTGGCCAGCATTGGCAGGGGAATTGCCTGGATTTTCACTCCTCTTGGATGGGGAAATTGGAGAGCGACAGTTGCGGCAATCACTGGTTTGGTAGCAAAAGAGAATGTGGTAGGTACCTTTGGAATTCTTTATGGCATGGCTGAGGTTGCCGAGGATGGCGCAGAGATTTGGGGCGATCTTGCGGCAAACTTTACTGCTATTAGCGCATACTCCTTCCTGGTATTCAACCTGCTGTGCGCTCCCTGCTTCGCAGCCATGGGTGCGATTAAGCGAGAGATGAACAATGCAAAATGGTTCTGGTTTGCCATTGGCTATCAGTGTGGTTTTGCTTATGTTGTATCCCTGTGCATTTATCAGTTAGGCACTTTCCTTACCGGAGGAGGATTTGGAATCGGAACAGCTGCGGCAATTCTTCTGGTAATTGGATTTATTTATCTGCTGGTTCGCCCGGCAAAGAGAGGCGGCGGAGAGCGGCTGGAAATGAAAGGTCTGGCAAAGATCTGATAAAGCAGTTTTTGGAGGTGAATCGTCATGATGTGGCTCATAAGCAATTTAGGAACCATAATACCCGGCGCTGTGGTAGCAGCTGTTGCTGCGCTGGCAGCCCGGAGTATCTGGAAAGATAAAAAAGCGGGAAAAGGCTGCAGCGGATGCTGCGGCAGCTGCAAGGGTTCCTGCAGTATGGGCGGCCACAAGCATTCTGTCTGATTCCTGGTACGGCTTAAGGTTAACAGGAACCTGCAGGCTGAGGGGCGGCAGAGGATAAGAAAGGAGGCATTGCCTATGTGGCAGAAAGAGCAGGTGATTCGCGAGTTGAAGCGCCGGGGGAAAAGGATGACAAAGCAGAGGCTGCTTCTTTTGGATATTATTCTGGATGGGCGGTACAGCTGTGGGAAGGAAATTTACTACGATGCAATTAAGGTAGACCCAACCATCGGTCTGGCTACTGTTTATCGGATGCTTGCCACACTGGAGGAAATCGGCATTGTCAGCCGGTGCTATCAGTGCAGCCTGGAACAGGATTCCTGCGTGTTTGAAAACGCGGAAGCTGGCTGAAGAGAAGCTGGTCCTGAAAATCACCGTCAAGCTCCATAAGAATATTAAAAAGGAACTGATTCTTAAAAAAAGAGATTCAGTTCCTTTTTTGCTTTTGGGAGAAAATGGCGAAAAGAAGGCTTGGCAGAAAAGGAAAAAGCCGATATAATAAAAGAAGAAAGCTGTAAAGGCAGATAAGGGACAAACAGGAGGAAAGAAAATGGTAAGAAAGCATTACCGTTTTCACGGCCGGGTTCAAGGAGTAGGATTTCGGTATAAGGCCATGTATCTGGCCAGAGGGCTGGGCCTTACAGGCTGGGTAGAAAATCAGTGGGACGGTACAGTGGAGATGGAGGTTCAAGGCAAACCGGAGACGATTGAACGTCTCCTTTCCAGACTGCAGGAGGATCGGTATATTTCCATTGCCCAGATTGAGGAGTCAGACCGGCCTCTGGAAAAAGAGCGCTCATTTCAGGTGAAAGGATAGCGTCAGCGTTCAGGAAGAGCAGAGCAAAGAAACGGCGGTTAGAGTTTTTTTTTCATAGTTTTGGAAAATCTGCTTGCCAAATTCCGGAGAATATGATATCATAAGAGCGTTGTGTTAAGCAGCGCATTAGAATGCCGGCTTGTCGGAATGGCAGACGAGGTGGACTCAAAATCCATTGATGGCGACATCGTGCGGGTTCAAGTCCCGCAGCCGGCACTCCTTGGCAGGGGCAAAGGGCCGCCGAATCTTTGAAATAATTTAAGATTCGGCGGTCTTTTCTTTTTGCGGCAGGGGGATGGATGAAGGGGAAAAGGAAAAAGATTGTACCCGGTATTCTTTTGGTGTATGATAGAGAAAATAAGGACAGGGGTGAGAAAATGGATTGTCGGGAGGCGCAGAGACTGGTGATGCCTTATATCCAGGATGATCTGACTCCAGAAGAACTGGAAGGTTTTTTAGAACATGTGGAATCCTGCCCAGACTGCCGGGAGGAGCTGGAGATCTATTTTACAGTGGCCTTAGGCCTTCGGCAGCTGGATGAGGGATCTGGCAGCTACAATATCAAGGGAGAGCTGGAGGCTGCCTTGGAGGAATCCAGGCGTCAAGTACGGTTTCGCAGGATGGTAAAGGTGAGCTGTTATGCGGTAAATACTCTGGCTGGTCTGGGACTGTTGACGACCTTTCTTTTGCAGCTGAGAATCTGGATCATTCCCTGACAGAAAGGATGGAAAATGGAAAAACTGGTATTAATTGACGGACACAGTATCTTAAACCGCGCTTTTTATGGAGTCCCGGATTTAACAAATTCAGAAGGGCTTCATACGAACGCGGTTTATGGTTTTTTAAATATTATGTTTAAGATCCTGGATGAAGAAAAGGCGGATCATCTGGCAGTTGCCTTCGATTTAAAAGAGCCTACCTTTCGCCATAAAATGTATGATCAGTACAAGGGCACCAGGAAGCCGATGCCCCAGGAGCTTCATGAACAGGTTCCTCTGATGAAAGAGGTGCTTAAGGCCATGAATATTCCTATTCTCACGCTGGCTG
The DNA here is from genome assembly GCA_018713255.1 of Candidatus Cottocaccamicrobium excrementipullorum. GTDB lineage: Bacteria > Bacillota > Clostridia > Lachnospirales > Lachnospiraceae > Caccovicinus > Caccovicinus excrementipullorum. The sequence continues at coordinate 162,128 of DVFL01000040.1, forward strand.
GGTTTGAGGCAGATGATATTTTGGGAACGGTGGCAAAACGAAGCCAGGCGGCAGGAATTGAGGTTTCTGTAATCTCCGGGGACCGAGATCTTCTTCAGCTGGCAGATGAACGGATTAAAATTCGGATTCCTAAAACCAGCCGGGGCACTACGGAAATCCATGACTATTATCCGGAGGATGTGAAACGGGAGTATCAGGTAACTCCTGCAGAATTTATTGAGGTAAAAGCCTTGATGGGAGACGCCTCTGACAATATTCCGGGAGTGCCGTCCATCGGAGAAAAAACGGCCATTGCGATTATTTCTCTTTACGGTTCCATCGAGAATGCTTATGCACATTTGGAAGAAATTAAGCCTCCCAGAGCAAAGAAGGCTTTGGAGGAGCATTACGATATGGCGCAGATGAGCAAGGAACTGGCGACCATCTGTACAGACTGTCCCATTGAATTTTCCTATGAAGAGGCAAAAATTGATAACCTTTATACTCCTGAAGTGTATCAGCTGATGAAGCGTTTAGAATTTAAATCCATTCTCTCACGATTCAGCCAGGAGGCTATGGGCCATTCCCGGCTGGAAGACGGATTTGTCTTTACCAGTGATCAGGAGACGGCGGAAAAATGGCTGAAAGAAGCGAAGTCGATCCTTGCTGAAAAAGAAGATCATCGCCATTGCATTGGCCTGCAGCTGATTGCAGGGGGAAAAAAGGGAGAGGATCGAGAGGTGAAAGGCCTTTCTCTTTCCCTGGATGAAGAAAGAACCGTCTGCATTCTGACAGGCAGGATCTCTGGAGACTGGCTGATCAAACAGGCAAAAGATTTGATTTCCTGTGCTGAACTGCCGAGACTCTGGGTGCCGGATTTAAAAAAGATTCTTCCCTGGCTTAACCTAGAGGACGATGCCGCGGTGTTGGATGCAGGGGTGGCGGCCTACTTGCTGAATCCATTGAAAGATTCCTACGATTACGATGATCTTGCCAGAGATTATTTAGGATTAACGCTTCCTTCTGAAAAGGATCTTTTGGGGAAACGAAAGGTGGAAGATGCCCTTTTTGATGAGGAAAATCAGGGGCGGATCTGTGCCTGCTATATGGCTTTCGCTTCAGGAAGAGCGGCGGAAGCCTTAGAAGAACAATTAAAAGAAACCGGCATGTGGAAGCTTTTTCTTGAGGTGGAAATGCCGCTGATTTACAGTCTTTATCATATGGAATCGGCGGGGATTAAAGTAAAGCCTCAGGCCTTGGCGGAGTACAGCAAAAGGCTGAAGGTACAGATTGAGCAGCTGGAAAAAGAAATTTATGCGGATTGTGGAGAAAGCTTTAACATCAATTCTCCGAAGCAGCTGGGAGAAATTCTGTTCGGGAAGATGAAGCTGAAAGGCGGAAAGAAAACGAAAACCGGATACTCTACTGCCGCAGATGTTCTGGAAAAACTGGCGCCCCAGGTTCCGGTGGTGCAGAAAATTCTGGATTACCGGCAGCTGACTAAACTGAACTCCACTTATGCAGAGGGACTGGCTGCTTATATCGGTCCGGATGAGCGGATACATGGCACGTTTAACCAGACCATTACAGCCACTGGAAGAATCAGCAGCACAGAACCAAATCTTCAGAATATTCCCGTGCGGATGGAGCTGGGGCGGGAGATTCGAAAAGTATTCGTTCCAGAAGATGGTTATATCTTTGTGGATGCAGATTATTCCCAGATCGAGCTGAGGATTTTGGCGTCTATGTCTGGGGATGAACGGCTGATTCAGGCCTATAATTCTGCGGAGGATATCCATGCAATTACGGCTTCTCAGGTGTTTCACGTTCCTCTTTCTCAGGTGACGCCGCAGCAGAGGCGGGACGCCAAGGCGGTGAACTTCGGGATTGTTTATGGAATCAGCGCCTTTGGATTGGGAGAAGGCTTAAGTGTTTCCCGAAAGGAAGCCCAGGCGTACATTGATCAGTATTTTGAAACTTATCCTGGGGTAAAAGAATTTCTGGAAAATCTGGTTGCCGAGGCAAAGGAAAAGGGATATGTTGCCACGCTTTACGGCAGACGGCGTCCTATCCCCGAACTGAAATCTGGGAACTTTATGCAGAGATCTTTCGGGGAGCGGGCGGCAATGAATTCTCCGATTCAGGGAACGGCGGCAGATATTATGAAAATTGCCATGATCGGCGTGGACAGGGAGCTACGGCGAAGAGGGCTGCGTTCCAGAATTGTTTTACAGATTCACGATGAACTGCTGATTGAAACCTGGGAGCCGGAAAAGGAAGAAGTGAAAGCTGTGCTGGAAGATAAAATGAAGCACGCTTCTCATCTTAAGGTTGCTCTGGAGGTGGAAGCAAAAGAGGGCGATTCCTGGTTCGCTGCCAAGTAGGTTAAGAAGGGGAAGGCAGGAGGCGTAAAGGTGCTGGAGAGAAAAGGGTTCATGCCCATCAATTATTTAAAAAAAGAAAGCTACACCGGGAGCTATAAGGGCATGCGTTTTAAAATGGTAAAGGCTCAGGACGATCAGGGGGAAGAAGAAAAAACTGTCCTCAGAGTGTATCACTGGCCGGAGCCTTATGGGTTTGATGCCACCAAGGAGGAGCTTAAAACCAGCAGAGATTTTTCTTTCGACGAGGAAGGAATTCAGGCCGGCATAGACTGGCTGAATGAAGCTTACGAAAAACAGTATGAGAAAAGAGATTAGGAGCGGCAGCATGAGACTGAATGAAGCATTTTATCATAGGGATTGTCTGCAGGTTGCCCCTGATTTAGTTGGAAAAATGCTGGTTCGCCGTTTGGAGGACGGCAGCCAGATTCGCCTGAGAATTTCGGAAACAGAAGCCTACCGAGGCGAAGAGGATACCGCATGTCATGCCCATAAAGGGAAAACCAACCGAACAAAAGTGCTTTATGGGGAGCCTGGACAGATTTATGTGTATTTATGCTACGGGATTCACTGGCTTTTAAATGTGGTTACCGGAGAGCTTGGACTTCCTCAGGGCGTGCTGATCAGGGCATGCACGGAGGCGGATGGCCCGGGAAAGCTGACGAAAAAGCTGAAGGTGGATAAGACGCTGAACGATACTTCTATTTTAACCAGTCCGTGGCTTTGGATAGAGGATGACGGAAAGCATTATCAGGTGATTCCAGATACCAGAGTGGGAATCGGGTATGCCAGCGAGGAAGATCAAAAGCGGCTGTGGCGGTTTAAACTGGGAGGAGAGATAAAATGATCGTCATCGGAATTACAGGAGGAGTGGGAGCGGGAAAGAGCCAGATTTTGGATTGGCTGAAACAACGGTGGAAAGTGCCGTTCATCCGGACGGATGATACGGCCAAAAAGCTCATGGAGCCTGGACAGGAAGGCTACCGCCAAGTGATCCAGGTTTTTGGGAAGAGCATTGTTAATCCTGATGAATCGATCTGCCGGCCGGCTTTGGCCAAATTGATTTTTCAGAACGAGGAAGCAAGAAATCAGGTAAACCAGATCACCCATCCTTTGGTGTGGAATCGGGTAAAAGAAGAACTGGAGGATTTGGCTTCTCAAGGCTGCCGGGCAGCAGCGGTTGAATCTGCGGTGTTTGATACCAGCGGCGCCGCCCTCTGCGGCCAGATCTGGTATGTATACGCGCCGGAAGAAGTAAGGATTCAAAGACTAAAAAAAGACAGAGGATACTCTCAGGAGCGTTGTCTGTCCATGATCTCCAGTCAGAATACCGACCAGCAGTTCAGGGATATCAGCAGTCAGATCATAGACAACGGCGGTTCCTGGGAACAGACGAAGAAGCAGCTGGATCAGATGATGCAGAATATTTTGGCTTAACATAAAAAGGAAAGGTGAAAATATTCTGAAAATTTAAAAGATAAAAAGTTTTTTTCAAAAACTATTGACAAAGTTCAAAAAATATGGTATTTTATAATCACAATAAAACTCATTAAGACATGTGGATAAAGAAAGTCTTAAAACTCAATGATAAGAGGATAAATTATCAGAATTACTCAAGAACAAGAGGATAAAAAGTTCAGCCAAGAACCGAAAAGGTTCCCACAATGACAAGTGGTAAAAAAGTCAGACCACAATGATAAGTGGTAAAAAAATCAAACCTCAATGATCAGAGGAAAAAAGATCAGCTCAATGGCAAGAGCATAAAAAGCCAAACCTCCCGGATAAGAGGAAAAAAGATCTGGAACACCTCAACAGGAAAGAGGAAAAAAATCCTGAAAACTGGTCGTTGAGCAAGACCAGAAAAAAAATAAAGGGATGCTCAAAAAGGGATAGCTTCCAGAAATGGAAGCTATCTTTTTTTTCGCTATTGAATTCTGGCGGGTTTTATATTACAATCTATCCTAGCGTTGGTGTAGAGGGAGAATGTACGCCTTGAGACACCGATGTCGGACTGCCTGAACGCTGAAGGCAGGAATAGAGAAGAAAAGAGAGACCAGGATGAGATTAGTCAGCATTGCAAGCGGCAGCAGCGGAAACTGCATTTATGTGGGTTCTGAACGGACTCATGTACTGATTGATGCCGGCATCAGCAATAAGAGAATTGAGCAGGGATTGAATGAAATTGGATTAAAGGCAGGAGAGCTTGACGGGATCTTGATTACCCACGAGCACTCAGATCATATTAAAGGACTTGGCGTCCTGGCCAGAAAGCATAAGATTCCCATCTATTCTACGGCAGAAACCCTGGAGGAAATCGCAGCCAAGGCTTCTTTGGGGCAGTATCCTAAAGAACTTTTTCGGCCCATTCTTCCAGATGTGGATTTTGTTGTTGGAGATCTGGAGATCAAACCTTTTCGAATTGATCATGATGCGGCGAATCCGGTGGCCTATCGGGTGCAGAATGGACGGAAATCTGTGGCGGTGGCCACAGATATGGGACATTATGACCAGTATATTGTGAATCATCTGCAGGGACTGGATGCTTTGCTGCTGGAGTCCAATCATGATGTACGCATGCTGGAAACAGGTCCGTACCCTTATTATTTGAAACGAAGAATTTTGGGAGATCATGGACATTTGTCCAACGAGACCTGCGGAAGGCTGTTAAATTGTATTCTTCACGATAATCTGAAAAAAATTTTGCTTGGACATTTGAGCAAGGAAAATAATTATGAAGAGCTGGCGTATGAGACGGTCCGTCTTGAAATTACCCAGGGCGAGACGCCTTACCAGGCAGGAGATTTTTCCATTGCGGTAGCAGGACGAGATCGTATGTCAGAAATTATCACCGTGTAAAATGTAAAAAATACCAGAACAGGAGAACAGATTATGAAAATTATTATTACGGTAGTAGGAAAAGACACAGTGGGAATTATTGCCAGAGTTTGTACTTATCTGGCGGAGAAGCAGGTAAACATTCTGGACATTTCCCAGACGATTGTTCAGGGGTATTTTAACATGATGATGATCGCAGATATGTCTGCATCCCCGGAATCTTTTGAAGAATTGTCCGGAGGGCTGGAGCAGGCAGGAGAAGAGATCGGCGTTAAGATCAAATGCCAGAGAGAAGAAATCTTTACTAAGATGCATCGGATTTGATGGAAACAGAAACAGCGGAAAACAGGAGAAAAGGCGGAATAATCCATGATTAATATTTACGAAGTAAACGAAACCAATAATATGATCGAGCATGAAAATCTGGATGTGCGGACCATTACCCTGGGAATCAGTCTGATGGATTGCATCGATTCAGATCTTGACCAGGTGAATGAGAAGGTTTACGAGAAGATTACCCGGGTGGCGAAAGATCTTGTGGCTACAGGAGAAGCCATTGAAAAGGATTTTGGAATTCCCATTGTGAATAAGCGGATTTCTGTAACCCCTATTGCTTTGATTGGCGGTTCGGCATGCCGCTGTCCGGAAGATTTTGTTTCCCTGGCCAGAACTCTGGACCGGGCGGCAAAGGAAGTGGGCGTGAATTTTATCGGAGGATATTCTGCTCTGGTGAGCAAGGGCATGACGAAAGCGGACGAGAATTTAATTCGTTCTATTCCTCAGGCTCTGGCAGAAACTGAGCGGGTATGCAGTTCTGTTAACGTCGGTTCAACGAAAACGGGATTGAATATGGACGGCGTCAAATTGATGGGCCAGATTGTAAGGGAAACCGCGGAAGCGACAAAGGAGGCAGATTCTCTGGGGTGTGCCAAGCTGGTGGTATTCTGCAATGCTCCTGATGATAATCCTTTTATGGCCGGAGCGTTTCATGGCGTTACCGAGGCGGATGCGGTAATTAACGTAGGAGTCAGCGGTCCCGGCGTGGTGAAGGTGGCTCTGGAAAAGGTGCGGGGCGAGAATTTTGAAGTGCTTTGCGAAACCATAAAAAAGACCGCTTTTAAGATTACCAGAGTAGGTCAGCTGGTTGCGCAGGAGGCTTCCAGCCGGATGGGAATTCCTTTCGGCATCATTGACCTGTCTTTGGCGCCTACGCCGGCGGTGGGAGACAGCGTGGCGGAAATTCTTCAGGAAATCGGACTGGAGCGGGTAGGAGCCCCTGGAACCACAGCGGCCTTGGCCTTGTTAAATGATCAGGTAAAAAAGGGCGGAGTGATGGCTTCGTCTTACGTAGGCGGGTTAAGCGGAGCGTTTATTCCGGTAAGTGAGGATCAGGGAATGATTGATGCCGTAAATGCTGGAGCGCTGACCATAGAAAAGCTGGAGGCTATGACCTGTGTCTGCTCGGTAGGGTTGGATATGATTGCCGTACCAGGGGATACAAGTGCTTCTACGATTGCAGGCATTATCGCGGATGAGGCGGCGATCGGCATGGTAAATCAGAAAACTACGGCGGTGCGCATTATTCCGGTTATTGGAAAAGGCGTGGGAGAAACCGTGGAGTTCGGCGGACTTTTAGGATATGCGCCGGTGATGCCGGTTAATTCTTTCTCCTGCGAAAAATTTGTTTCCCGGGGCGGAAGAATTCCTGCTCCTATTCACAGTTTTAAAAATTAGCAGCCGGGATCGATTAGAAGATAGTGTGGAAATCAGAGGAGACGGGCCGGGGGAAGAAATTCCCACGGCCCGTGTTTAATTACGGAGTATCCAGCATGGCGCGCCAGTGACGCGTCTTGTCGGATTTTTCAGGATTAAGGAGGAAATTGGAATGAAGCTGTATTTAATACGCCATGGGCGGCAGTCCAGTAAGCTCTGTAATGTTGATGTAGATCTTTGCCAGGAGGGGTTTCAGCAGGCCGCCCTTTTGGGACAGCGTCTGGCCGGAGAAGGAATTCAGGTAGTGTTTTCCAGCAGTCTGATCAGAGCCGTACAGACTGCTCAGGCAGCGAATCTTTATTGGAATGTGGAGCATTATATGTACCCTGAATTAAATGAGATTTCTTTTGGGGAAATGGAAGGATTAAGCGATAAGGAAATTGCCATTCGCTTTGCAGACTTTAAACAGGAACAGGCCAAGATGGAGTACGACATCCCTTATCCAGGAGGAGAAAGTGCCGGAGATGTGGTACGGAGAGTGCTTCCTGTTTTCCGGCAGATTCAGGAGATGGGGTATGAGAAAGCGGCCATTATCACCCATGGGGGAGTAATCCGCAGCATGACGGCCCATTACCTGGGAATGGATATGGCAAAGTGGCGGACTTTGGGCACCAGCTTGGAAAACTGCAGCATTACAGAGTTTGATTACTCACCGTCTATGAGAAGGTTTACCTTGGAGCGCTTTAATGATTATGCGCATCTGGAACCATATCCTCAGCTGCTTCGCAGTGCATGGGTAGATGCAGAAAATTGAACTGGGAGAAGGAAAAAGGATGGAAGAAAAGGATCGTTTGCGGCTGAAAAAGCTGTTTGAAGAATATTTGGAGGAATCGCTGATTCAGATTACCTTTGGAAATCCGGTGGACAGGGAAAAGACGTCAAAGGCCAGAGTCAGGCCTTTTCTCCAGGGGAAAAACCTGCAGTTTCAGCTGGAGCGGTTTGTGGGGCCTCAGGCTTTTCACCGAAATATGAGCAGGGAAGAGGGGGCGGACAGCCTTCCGATTTTGTTGGAAGAAGAATTTCGCCAGTGTCAGATCCAGTCTGAAAGGGGATGGGCCCAGGTGCTGGTAAGCCGGAAGGGAACTGTCACAATAAAAGAAAAAAAGGCGCCGGCAAAACTTGCTTCTCCGGGAAAGCCTTCCGGCCGCCTTTTGTCCCACAATCGGAAAAAGCATTACGTGCTGGAGGAGGGTGTCCCTGTGCCGTTCCTGGTAGATCTTGGGGTGATGACTCCGGAAGGAAGGGTAGTTAATGCGCGGTATGACAAATTCCGCCAGATCAACCGCTTCCTGGAATTTATCGAGGATGTGCTTCCTCAGCTGTCCAAAGACAGGGAAAACACCATCATAGATTTTGGCTGCGGGAAATCTTACTTGACCTTTGCCATGTACTATTATCTCAAGGTCCTCAAGGGGTATTCTGTAAAAATTGTGGGGCTGGATCTAAAGGAAGAGGTGATTCGGCATTGCAGTCAGCTGGCGGAAAAATACGGATATGACTCCTTAACGTTTTTGTGCGGTGATATCGCTTCCTATCAGGGCGTGAGTCAGGTAGACATGGTCGTGACTCTTCATGCCTGTGACACCGCAACGGATTATGCCCTGGCTAAGGCTGTGGAGTGGAAGGCTTCCGTGATTTTGTCAGTGCCCTGCTGTCAGCATGAGTGGAATAAGCAGATGAAAAATCAGCTGATGGAACCGGTGCTGAAGTATGGTTTGCTGAAAGAGCGGATTGCAGCTTTGTATACAGATGGAATTCGTGCGGAGCTGTTGGAGCATGCCGGATACCGGACGCAGATTCTGGAATTTATTGATATGGAGCACACGCCGAAAAATATTTTGATCCGAGGGGTGCGCCAGGGCGGCAAACGGGATAATGAGGAAGAGATTCGCAGAATCCTGGAGTTCTGGCAGGTGAATCCTGTGCTGGCAAGAATTCTTCTGGATCATGAACCATCCTAGGAGAAAGATCATTTCATAATGTTAAGAATTTTTTGGTTGATTTCAGAAAACTTTCCCGCTATAATAAAGAAGAAAACAGAGAAAAGGAGGTTTTCTTATGAATGAAAATTGGATGAATCAGGCGTATCCAAAGGAGACGTCATATTCCGCACCGTCCATTTCCTTGAACGCTTATACGGCGAAAACATTCGGATGGATGTTTGCAGGATTGATGACGACTTTTGCTGTAGCCGTTTCTGGATACATGACCGGATGGATTACGTATGTTACGTACGTTCCTTACTGGTATTTTCTGCTGCTGATTGCAGAGGTGGCCACAGTTGCTTTCTTAAGCGCTAGAGTGCGGTCGATGAGTGTGAATACGGCCAGAGGCCTGTTCTTTCTTTATTCCGCATTAAACGGCGTGGTATTCTCCCTGTATTTTTTGATGTTTGACCTGGCCAGCATGGTGCTGGTGTTTGGAGCTACAGCCCTGTTTTTTGGGGTGATGGCCGTGATGGGCAGGCTGATGAATCTGGATTTCAGCCGCATTCGTCCGTTTATGACAGGGGGATTGATTTTCCTGGTGGTATTCTGGCTGCTTGCAATGTTTATTAATTTAAGTCAGTTTGAACTGATTGCCTGCACGCTGGGAATTTTCTTGTTCTTAGGATTTACGGCTTATGATACCCATAAGATTAAGGAGTTTTATGCTGTGTACAGCCAGGATGAGCAGATGCTGAACAAGGCATCAATTATTTCTGCTCTGGAACTGTACCTGGATTTTATTAACTTGTTTGTATATCTTCTTCAGGTTCTGGGAAAGAAAGATTAAGTTAGTTATTTTTAGTTTAGAACATGCAGCCGGCTGCTGGTCAGAGAATGACCAGAGGCCGGCTGTATTCATTTGGAAGAGAAATTCCGTGTTTTTGAAAGACTAAAGCATGATAAAGATGGGAAGCGTAGATCTCCTGTTCCCAGATTAAGGCAGATGTGCCTTCTAATTGGCTGGAAGCTTTAGCCGCTTTGGTAATCAGAGGAAGCTGGCTGTTTTCTTTGATTTTTCTAAGGAGAGGAGCCGCATCCCTGCGAAATCCAAGAACTCTGGCATAGGAGGGATAACCTTCCCGACGAAATTGAGCCATATGGCTGGCCTTGTGATTGAGCATCAGGTGAAGGAGACAGCGGCTGACCCGGGTGTACGTATACTGGCGGGTTTTCAGGGACTGAATCCTCTGGGTAAAGGTTTGCGGCTGGGAAGCCATGGCGGAAAGGCGCCGGGCCAATTCTTCCGAAAAATCAGTAAATTCGGTCAGAACCTCATTCTTTAAGAGGACAGTAAGCAGCTGATAGTTTAACAGCAGGGAGCAGTCGTCTGGGAAGAGGGGATAAAAACTGTTCTCCTGATAAAAAGAGCGGAGGTTTTCTGGAAGATGACTGAAAAAACGTTCCTGAACATGGAACCCTGAGGTGGAGTTCATCATCGTCTTCCGAATGGCAGAGGCGGAGGCGTAGTGACAAGGATCTTCTGACAGAGAAGAATCATGATAGCCGGAGCCTTTTCTCTGAATGGTAATGGGTTCAATGGAGCTGGAAAATCGGGATAATGCTTTTAAGTATTCAATTCCAAGGAGGTTATTGGAAGACAAGGCTGCCTTCAGGGCGGCGGAAGAAAGACCGCAGCGTTCCAGGGCCAGACTTCTGGCTTGGGGGAAGGTGAGTCCCTGGCGCAGCGCCTCTTTTAAGGCTTGGGAAAAAGCGGGAGATTCTGATGAGAGAATTTCGGAAGCCTCTTTTAAAGGGATCAGGCTGCCCTCTTCGCTTCCAAAGGAGAGATAATCCACAACGCCCAAACGGTGGAGAAGAGAGACGGCTCCTGAAGCAAAATCCTCTGCACTGGCGGAGGCATAAGGAACCGGGAGTTCCAGCACAAGGTCTGCACCGCACAGAAGAGCCATTCGGGTCCGCACTGATTTCTCAAAAATTGCAGGTTCTCCCCGCTGGACAAAATTTCCGCTCATCACCACCAAAATATAGTTGGCGCCGGTTAAGCGTCTGGTTTCTTGAATTTGATATTCGTGTCCTTTGTGAAACGGGTTATATTCAGCGATAACAGCAGCTGTTTTATTCATATCAATCCTCCTGCAAATTGGATTTTTGCAGCGGTTTTTCTGCCGCCTTAAATTGCTGCATTTTATTATAAACGCCGGAAATTGTGCCGTAAAGACCGAGGATGAAAAAAATGGGCTAATGTTTTGTAAAAAATGCAAATTTCATGTTGGACAAGGGTTGAAAATCTATCAGAAAACACCTAAAATAGAAGAAGAATCCAACGAATGGTTGGCCTGATTTTATAGAATAGGAGAGAGTGAGAGTTATGAAATTTTTAGTAGAAACCTCTGCACGTCACGTGCATGTTACTCAGGAACATCTGGAGATTCTGTTTGGCAAGGGTTACGAATTAACAAAAAAGAAAGATCTTTCTCAGCCTGGTCAGTTTGCCTGTGAGGAAAGAGTTACTGTAGTAGGACCGAAGAAGGAGCTGAAGAACGTATCCATTTTAGGACCGGTACGTAAAGCGACTCAGGTTGAGCTGTCCTTAACAGACGCTCGTTCCATTGGTGTTGCTGCACCTGTTCGGGAGTCCGGCGATATTGCAGGAAGCGCTGGATGTAAGCTGATCGGCCCGGCTGGAGAAGTTGATCTGACCGAGGGTGTTATCGCTGCAAAGCGTCACATCCATGCTACCACTGCTGATGCAGAGCAGTTAGGGGTTAAGAACGGCGATATTGTATCAGTAAAGATTGATACCGACGGCAGAAGTCTGATTTTCGGCGATGTGGTAGTTCGGGTAAGCGACAGCTATGCTCTGGCTATGCATATTGATACCGATGAGTCTAATGCAGCAGGCTGCGGCAGAGAGCAGTACGGCGAGATCGTTAAGTAATTAGCCCTGAAGGAGAAAGAAAGAATGAAGATTTTAGTAATCAACTGCGGAAGCTCTTCCTTAAAGTATCAGTTAATTGATATGGATCATGAAACGGTAATTGCCAAGGGCCTCTGCGAGCGTATCGGCATTGCCGGATCCAAGCTGACCCATACACCTGCCGGTAAGGACAAAGTAGTCGTAGAAAAAGATATGCCTAACCATAAGGTGGCGATTCAGCTGGTAATGGATGCGCTGCAGGATCCCAATCATGGTGTGATCAAGAGCACGGATGAGATTTCTGCAATCGGACATCGTGTCCTTCACGGCGGTATGAAGTTCTACAAGTCTACAGTAGTAACTGAAGAAGTAAAGCAGGTAATCCGTGAATGTTTCGACCTGGGTCCTCTGCACAATCCAGCTAACCTGATGGGAATTGAGGCTTGTGAGGCAGCAATGCCAGGAAAGCCCAATGTAGCGGTATTTGATACTGCTTTCGGTATGTCCATGCCGGAAAAGGCGTATAAGTATGCAATCCCTGAGGAATACTTTGAGAAGTACAGCATCCGTCGTTACGGCTTCCACGGAACCAGCCATATGTTCGTATCTGGCGAGGCCATTAAGTTCGGCAACCTGGATCCGGAGAAGGCAAAGGTAATCGTATGCCATCTGGGAAATGGCGCCAGCGTATCTGCTTCCATTGGCGGCAAGTGCGTTGATACTTCCATGGGTCTTACCCCACTTGAGGGTCTGATCATGGGTACCAGAAGCGGCGATATTGATCCGGCTGTTCTCCAGTTTATCATGAACAAGGAAGGCATTGATATTAACGAGATGCTGACCATCTTAAACAAGAAGTCCGGCGTGCTGGGAATGTCTGGCGGTGTATCCAGCGATTTCCGTGATATTGAGACGGCAGCGAAAGAGGGCAATCACCTGGCAGAGGTTGCTTTGGAAGCATTCTTCTATCGGGTTACCAAATACATCGGCGCTTATACTGCAGCTATGAACGGGGTAGATGCCATCGCATTTACCGCCGGCGTAGGCGAGAACGATAAAAACGCCCGGAAGAAGATTTGTGAGAATCTTGCGTTTATGGGAGTTAAGATCGATGACGAGGCTAATGATGTAAGAGGCGAGAGAAGAGTTATTTCTGCTCCCGATTCTGCCGTTAAGGTAATGCTGATTCCGACTAACGAAGAGCTGGCCATTGCAAGAGACACGTTGGCATTGGTTCACGAATAAAGAAAACGAGATCAGGTAAGCTGCCGGAGAAGGGACCTTCGGGAAACTTCTTCGGCAGTCTTTGTATGAGGAAATGAATGCCAAATTATTTGAAAATTTGGTTGACAAAGCGGACACCTCTATGTATAATATTGAAGGTGCGTATTAGGAGTATATAATATGCAGATAAACTTAACAGAGTTGTTTTCCTGCCAGGGAAAAGTGAAAACCTATACCCAGAATCTTGAGATGGAGCGATTTCATTGTCCTAACGGAGAGTATGAAATTGCAGAAAAAGAGCCTGTGGAGCTGACCATCACCCATGTGGGAGATAAGAAAATGGAGGTCAGAGGCGAGGCGAAGCTTACTTTGCTTATGCCCTGTGACCGCTGTTTGACTCCGGTGAAAGTGCCTTTTTCTCTGTCAATAGAAGAAGAGCTGGATATGAACCAGAGCCATGAGGATCGGGTAGAAGCGTTGGACGAACAACCCTATGTAAGCGGTTATAATCTGGATGTGGATCAACTGGTTGCCAATGAACTGATGGTGAATCTTCCCATGAAAGTTTTGTGCCGTGAGGACTGCAAAGGTCTCTGCCGAAAATGCGGTAAGAATCTGAATGAAGGTCCCTGCGGATGCGATGACCAGGTGCCAGATCCAAGAATGTCCGTTATCCAGGATATTTTTAAACAGTTTAAGGAGGTGTGAACCATGTCTATCTGTCCGAAGAATAAATCCTCTAAGGCGAGAAGAGACAGCCGCAGAGCGAACTGGAAGATGAGTGCTCCCAACCTGGTAAAGTGCTCTAAGTGCGGCGCCCTGATGATGCCTCACAGAGTATGCAAGGCCTGCGGAAGCTACAATAAGAGAGAGATCGTTAAGGTGGAGGATTAATTTTCACTTCATCTAGGAAAGACCGGTGGTGTTGATGAGACGCTGCCGGTTTTTTATTACAGATAATCTGTTGATTATGGCCGTGTCAAGGTTGACACGGCTTTTTTGTTGAGTTGGAAGAGTAGGAGATAGCAGCCTTTAAAATTATCAAATAAAAGGTGAAAATATGATAAAAAAACAAACAAAATGATATGTTGTATTGACACGTGAGACAAAAGCGATTATGATATAAAGAAATTTGTTCTGGATACCACAGCAGGAGGAGACGCAATGGGGAATTTTGGAAAACTTACAGCGTATTTAGAGGAGATCAGTCAAGGTCCAGTGGCAGGATGTGCCTGTTTAGTGTATCAGGGAGAGCAGGAAGTGTACCGCCGCTATGCAGGACGAAAGACGACAGAGGGTGGAGAAGCATTGGAGAATAATACTCTTTATCGCCTGTATTCTTTGACAAAACTTGCCACAGCGGCAGCGGTATTGCAGCTTAAGGAGCAGAAGAAGCTGAGACTGGAGGATTCAGTGGAAACCTTTCTGCCGGAATGGAAAGGGAAGGGCATCAGTATCCGCCATTTGCTGACAATGCAGTCGGGACTCAGCTATCCTTATGACACGGAAAAAGCCGCCGGGGTGTGCAAAGTCATTAATGAATTCCGAAATACTCATTCGCGTTATGCCACCAGGGAATATGCGGCCATGCTGGCACAAACTCCACTTATGTTTCGCCCAGGCACGGATTTTGTTTACGGTACCAGCTATGATGTGCTGGCGGCGGTGATTGAGGAGGTTTCGGGTCAAACTTTCGGCGAGTATCTTCAGGCACATCTTTTTGCCCCGCTGCATATGGATAATACCATGTTTAAGATCTGCCGGGAGAAAGACTGGGATCGGTTGGCCGGTATTTATTCCAGAAATGAAAAGACTGGAGAATTTTACCGGAGATGGGAGAAGGATGAAGCCTATCGCCCGGATTTTCCTTTTGAGGAAGGTGGCGGCGGCCTTTTATCAACGATAGATGATGAGATGCGGCTGGCGCTTATGTTTCAGAGAAACGGCAGAAACGCGGAGGGAAAGGCGGTTTTATCGGAAGAGAGCGTAGCGCTGATATCCCAAAACGCTTTGGATACGGAAAAGAAAAGGATGAGCTTTGCAGAGCGTTTTTTTGAGCTGTCGGAGGAGAATGAGCAGATTTGTGATTACGGATATGGCATGGGGGTGCGGGTGCGTATTCGAGACGGTCAGTTCCCCGATGCGCCGGCGGGTGAGTTCGGCTGGTATGGAATGTCGGGAAGTTATGTGCTGATTGATCGGAAAAATCAGATCACGGCAGTATATATGCAGCAGATGATTCCGGGAATGGAAAAGCAGATCCACCCTGTGCTGCGCAGGAAAATCTATGAGGGACTGTATGAAAATTAAAGAATCGATAGGCCGGGAAATTATTGCGCTGATTGTAACGGTAATGGCAGTGATGTTTTTCTTGAGCCTTTTAATGATTAAACGAATTGAATACACTTATCAAAATTACGTCTATGATACAAAAACTGATTTACTGAATAGTTCCATCCACAGTGTGGAGTCCGAGCTGGAAAAAATCGAGAATACCACCTATCGTATTTTAACTGATTCTGATGTGCAGAGAGAGATTTCCTTGTGGCTGGAAGCAGAAGAACGGTTGCAAGAATTGGGAGATAAGCCTGGTACAAGCAAGGAGCGGTTGGAGAACCAGAAGCAGAAGGCGGACAGCATGCGTCAGCTGATTCAGAAAGTGGATCCGGTTATCACGGCAGATCAGAGCCTGGTGACCGGATTTTTTATCTCGCCGGATGGATATCGTTACAATGGCTATGGAGGCGGCGCACTGCAGATTCCCTTGAGCCTTCAGGAGGAGATCGAGAAAAGAGCCAAAGAACAGGACGGCGACTTGGTGTACCTGGTTTGCTGGCAGAAGAATGGTGTTTTGCAGATGGGATATCCCGGACAGCGGGAGGAGAATGCGCAGACAAGATTGGTTTTAGCCCGGACAATGCGGGAGAAAAAAAGCCTGACCCTGGCCCATGGAGGAACGCTGATTTTAGTACTTGATCCTGCACGGCTGTCCAACGGCTATACGACCGCTTCTCATAAATTGCTGATTGAGGACCCGGAACAGGGAGTGATTTTTACTACCCTCCTTCAGGCGGAGGAACAGGATTTTTTGGCGTGGGAGCATAATCCCGAAAATATAAAAGACAGCCGGTATCAGATCCTTTTTTTGAATAATGAGAAATATTTTGTGACAAAGCTGGTTTCGTCTGATCAGCATTGGGATTATTATAGTATTTCCTCCTATGAAGAGCTGTTTGGTCTTCTGGACAAAGCGGATGTGATCTATATTGTGCTTTTTGTGGGGATGACAATACTGCTATGTGGTGCAGCAGTACATTTTTCTATGTATTTGGTTCATCCTATTGTAGAGCTGTCCGGGAAAATGCGTTCTATCCGCAACAGCAGTCAGATTCCTCATGATCTGCGGACGGTTCTGCCTGCCGAAGGGGAACTGCGTCCGCGAGAGGATGAAATTGGTGAGCTGCAGAAGCAGTTTTATGAGATGGTAAAGGAATTAGACCAGCTGATTCATGAAAACTATGAACAGAAAATTTATCTTCAGCAGGCACAGCTTTCCGCCCTTAGAACCCAGTTGAATCCTCATTTTCTTTACAATACTCTGGATTTGATCCGTTGGCTGGCTGCTTCTCAGCGCAGCAATCAGATTCCTGGTGTGGTGCGGGCTCTGGGGGATATTTTGCGTTTGACAATGAACAGCAAACAGAACAAAATCACCATCGGAGAAGAGGTAGATTACCTGCGAGGATATTTGTCCATTCAAAAGATTCGTTTCGGGGACCGGCTGAACATGCGAATGGAGATTCCAGAGGAGCTGATGGAATACAGTATACCGGCGTTCAGCCTTCAGCCCTTGGTGGAGAATTCGGTAAATTACGCGATGGAGCAGATGATACAGCCTTGCTTTATTACAGTTTCTATCCAGGACCAGGGGGAGAATTTAATGTGTGCAGTGACAGATAACGGTCCTGGCATGGAAGCGGGGATTTTGGAAAAGCTTAAAGATGGCAGCAGGAAGCCCAAAGGAAACGGAATCGGCCTTCGAAATTTAGATGACCGGTTAAAAAGTTTATATGGGCCGGAATATGGAATCCTGATTGAGAAGGCGGAAGGAGGGGGAACAAAAATCCGCTTTCGGATCAGAAAGGAGCGGCAGCATCAGGAATGAGAAAATTAAGCGTGATTATTGTAGATGATGAAATGATTGTCCGGAAAGGAATCCGCGACTGTTTGGATTGGGAAATGTATGGGTTTGAGATTAAGGGTCTGTTTGACACTTCTTTGCAGGCCCTGGAATACTTAAAGACAGAGAAAATCGATATTGTGATTACGGACATCCGAATGCCCATGATGGACGGTCTTGAGCTGGTACGGGAGAGCAGGGAAGCAAAAGTTGAATCTCATTTTATTATTCTGTCAGGATATGATCAGTTTGCCTATGCCCAGAAAGCAATTCGGTATGGTGTGGAGGGATATCTTCTGAAGCCGATTAAGGAGGAGGAACTTCTGGAGATATTGGAGACGATTAAAAAGAAGTATTTTAAAGATGACGCGTTTGAGGCAAAGACAAATTTGATTTTGAACCGGCAGAAATATTCCAAGACTGTGCGCGAGCTTGTGGATTATGTAGACCGGAATCTGGATCAAGAGGAATTATCCTTAAAATATATGGCGGATAATGTTTTATTTATGAACAGCGGATATCTGTCAAAATTGTTTGTGAAGGAAACAGGATATAAATTTTCCACATTTTTGATGATCAAGCGCATGGAACGAGCACTGCAGCTTTTCCGCAATCAAGAGGGAATTACTGTGTATGAAGTGGCAGAACAAAGCGGATTTGGGAAAAACCCCCAATACTTCAGTACAGTGTTTAAAAAATATTACGGCATGCCGCCTTCGGATTATATGGAGATTCAAGATTGAAAATTAAGGTCATTGTAAAATGACCTTTTTTTTGCACCTTTTTTTAAACATTCAGCACCTTTTTTTGAATGTAAATCCATTTTAAAAATTATTATAATCAAATCATCCAAAAAAAATAAGTTTAACAAAGGGAGGTTAATCATTATGACGAGACCATTGGCGGTACTTACAGCTGCCTGTATGGCAGCGACTTTGCTGGCTGGCTGTGGATCTTCTTCACAGCAGGAAACCACAGCGGCATCCACCACAGCAGGAGGACAGTCATCTGGAGAATCTGCAGCTACCACCGCAGCGGACAGCGGTTCTGGGGAGAATGTGGAACTGCGGGTAGCCTGGTGGGGCAATCAGCAGAGAACGGACGACACCATAGCTGTCTTTGATCAATTTGGAGCAGAAAACAATGTGACCTTTAGCTATGAGTACAACAGCTATGACAGCTATTGGGAGACACTGGCTACTCAGTCAGTAGGAAATAATATGCCTGATATTATTCAGCAGGTAACAGACCAGTTCGCCGGATATATTAACAATGGGCTGCTGGTGGACTTGACGCCTTATGTAGAGAACGGCTCTCTGGATTTATCTGATTGTGATGAAGCATACATTTCTGGCGGACGATATAATGGGGGCTTATACGGCGTTTCTCTTGGTACTAATGTAATGACGATTATTTATAATCCCGCCTTGTTTGAAGCGGCCGGTGTAGAAACTCCAAGTCCTGACTGGACTTGGTCCGATTTTGTGGCTACTGCCAGAGAAATCTATGAAAAGACTGGCGTACAGACGGAGAATGTGGCGTTAGGAATGCCAAGATACCTGCTTGAACCCATGATTCGTTCCAAAGGACAGTCTTTGTATTCTGAGGATGGCCTGGGATTTGGTTTTGATGATGAGACCAAGGCGGAGATTGTTTCAGTGATCCAGGACTGCTATGATTTGGTACAGGAAGGGGTTTTTGTAGATCCTGAAGAACAGCTGCTGTGGCAGGACAATTCTGAGCGGGCGCTCTGTAAGGGAGAGGCAGCCATGGGTATGAACTGGAGCAGTGTGTTCAGCAATTTCTGCAACTATTATGATCTGGATCTGGAGATGGCAAATCAGCCGCTGTTTGATGATGCTACCACACAGGGAATGTATCTGAGACCGGCACAGTTCTTCTCTGTTACTAAGGACTGTGAGAATCCTGAGATGGCGGCAAAGGCTATCAGCTATTTTGTTAATGATTCCAGCGCGAATCAGATTTTAGGCGGTGAGAGAGGTATCCCGGCGGTGACCAGTATCCGTGAGGAGCTGCGTGAGAGCGCCAGCGAGACAGATAAGAAAGTATATGATTTCCTGGATTCTGTTATTGAATACTGTAGAGATGCAGATCCGGCAGAACCCTCCACTTCCAGACAGAGCGTGGAAGTGCTCAACAATAATGTAACAGAAGTAATGTATGGCCAGATGACTGCACAGGAGTGCATTGACAGCTGGATGGATCAGTCCCTGGAAATTCTGGCAAAATAAAAGAGAGGCAGATCTAAGAGGTATCTCTTAGATCTGCAAATGACTGGAACATGTGCGGAGAGGAGAACGAAGCGTATGGGCAGAAAGAAAAGCGATGCCTTCAGCAGATTTATCTACAGCAACAACACAACGGGGTACTTTTTTATTTTGCCCTGGCTCATAGGATTTCTGGCATTTACTTTGGTGCCTTTTATCATGTCCTTTGTGTTGTCTTTTACAAACTATAATATTTTATCACCAAACACGAAATTTGTAGGACTGGACAATTATATTAAGCTGTTTACTAATGATCAGCTATTCTTGAAATCCTTAGAGGTTACCTTTAAATTTGCTTTTATTTCTGTCCCGCTCCGCCTGATCTTCGCTTTGTTTGTGGCAATGATATTGAACCGAAAATCAAAAGCCATAGGGATTTATCGGGTGGTTTACTATCTGCCGTCGATTATCGGCGGCAGCGTAGCGGTTTCAGTGATGTGGCGGAACTTGTTTGCCAAAGATGGCGTGGTCAACGGGCTGCTGCAGCTCATTGGGATTAACAGCCAGCTTAATTGGTTATCCAATACAAAGACGGCGCTGTTTACTTTAATTCTTCTTTATGTGTGGCAGTTTGGTTCATCTATGCTGATTTTTTTGTCGGGACTTAAGCAGATTTCCCCTACATATTATGAGGCAGCGGAGATGGACGGCGCAGGCAAAGTAAGGCAGTTCTTTTCCATTACGCTTCCGCTTTTAAGCCCCATTATTTTGTTTAACCTGGTAATGCAGATTATTAATGGATTTATGGTATTCACTCAGGCGCAGATTATTACTGACGGCGGTCCTGTAAATGAGACGCTGGTGTATGTACTGTACTTATACCGGCAGAGCTTTAAGTACTACGAAATGGGGTACGGATCCGCCATGGCCTGGATTCTCCTGGTGATTGTGGGATGTTTCACGGCGCTGGTGTTTAAGTCTTCCAATCAGTGGGTGTTCTATGAGAACAACGCCAGACAGGATGAGCCGAACAAGAAGAAAAAAGGAAAGAAAGGAGCGGGACAGGCATGATATCATCCAAGAGAAAGTTTTCTGTAGGAATGCGTACCAGAAGAAAACTGGACACGGTGATTTTCCACGTGGTGGTAGGCGGCATTGCTATTTTCATGATTTATCCTCTGGTGTGGATGCTGTTAAGTTCTTTTAAACCCACGGACAAAGTAATGACAACAGTAACCCAGCTGATTCCTGATGTGTGGACGATTCAGAATTACATTACAGGATGGAAAGGATTTGGCGGGATCACCTTTGCAACTTTCTTCAAAAATTCCTTGATCATTACCATTCTTTCTACGATAGGAGCGGTGCTTTCCTCCACCATGGTGGCTTATGGATTTGCCAGGATTAATTTCCGCTTTAAAAGAGCGTTGTTTTTCTGCATGATCATTACCATGATGCTGCCGGGACAGGTAATCATGATCCCTCAGTATATTATTTTCAATAAATTGGGATGGGTAAATACCATGCTTCCTATTGTGGTTCCCTCCTGGTTTGCCAAAGCCTTTTTTATCTTTATGATTATGCAGTTTATTGAGGGAATTCCTAAAGATTTAGATGAAGCAGCTCTTATGGATGGCTGCAGTAATTATACGATTTTTGCCTCAATTATTGTTCCACTGGTGCGGCCGGCTATGGTTACCTGCGCTATCTTCGAATTTTACTGGAAGTGGGACGATTATATGAGTTCACTGCTTTATTTAAATACTCCGAAAAATTATACGGTATCAATTGCTTTGAAAAATTTTACTGACCCTATGAGTTCTTCAGATTTTGGCGCTATGTTCGCCATGTGTGTGCTGTCATTGCTGCCTGTAATCATTATTTTCCTTCTGCTGCAGAAGTATATTGTAGAAGGTGTGGCTGCGTCAGGAATCAAGGGATAGGAGAAGCGTGCTATGAGAGACATTGTGTTGTTCCAGGATGATTTTAAGGATTTTGCCATAGGGGAATTTCCGTATGACAAGGATCACTCCGCTGCAGGAGAGTATCATTATGTAACGGAGGAAGGTTACGCAGGAGAATGGAAGGATCAGGTATGCAATTATACATACAACGGGCATGGTCCTTCCTGGATCATTACCGAGGAAGACGGCAGACACTATATGGAGTCTTGCCGGATTGAAAAGAACAAACCTCATCGTATATTTCCTACGCTGCAGACAGGAAATGTACAATGGAAAGATTATAATGCTAGTGTTTGCCTGCGGCGGCTGTCCACGAAAGGAATGGCCGGTCTGGCCTTTTGCATGAATGACAGTATAGATACACTGGTATTTTCTCTGGAAGGAAAGACGGAGGCCAGACTTTCCTACCGTCACAAAGAGGACGTAATGGTGCTTCAGTCGGTGCCCTATGTAAGCGAGTGTGATCATTTCCATCAGCTTCAGGTGTCCTGCAGGGGAACACTTGTAGAATGCTATTTGGATGGAGAAAAAGTGTTGGAAGCAGAGACGCCGTTAGTGTCCAGAGGAGGGAAAATCGGGATTACTGCGGATTGTCCTACTCAGTTTACGGATGTTAACGTTACGGTAGATCAGGAGACAGCGGCACAGATTAAGGCGGATATAGAAGCCAGGAAGGCAGAGGAGAGAAGTCTTCAGGGGAAATATCCTTCTATGAAGCTATATAAGAAACTGGATCTGAAGAATTTTGGCTCCAGCCGTCAGATCCGTTTTGGTCACCTTACAGGAACCAAGGAGTGGTTTGCAGTATTTCCTCAGGCCCAGAAACGGGTGGACCGGGACGCTTATGCTCATATCAGCTGCCTGACTGCTGTGAGCCTTGCCACAGGAGAGATCCTTTGGCAGAGAGGAACGCCCTCTGAAAATGCCAAACATCTGGGAAAAATCAGCGCAGATCTTCCGTTGCATGTGTATGACATTGACGGTGATGGGGTGGATGAGGTAATTACTGCCCGGAATTTCCAAATCTTAATTTTGGACGGCGCTACGGGCAAGGTAAAAAAATCTGCTATGACGCCTTATGCAGATGATGATGATCAGACAGTAATCGGAGCGCCTTACGGCATTTACGCGTTTGATCGGATTAACCCGGACGGCATTCGGATTGCAAATTTCAGGGGACTTTCCCGTCCTTCTGATATTTTGATTAAAGATCGGTACTGCCGCGTTTATGCTTTGGATTCGGATCTTCAGGTGATGTGGAAGTACAAAAGTCCTAAAAATACAGGTCATTATCCTATGGCAGTAGATATTAATGGAGACGGTCACGATGAGCTGTTATGCGGCTACACTCTGTTAGACTGCCACGGAATTCCTTTGTGGACTTACCCCATCGAAAATGATCATACCGATGAGATTGTAGCAGGAAAATTTATGGCTGGCAGTGATAAGGGGTATTTCGCCTGTGTGTCCGGCACACAAGGTTTTTTTATTGGAGATTTTCAGGGGCATATTGTAAAGCGAGATTATATAGGACATGCTCAGCGAGTAAGCGTAGCCAATTATTGCCCGGAGAGAGAGGGATATGAAATTGCAGTATCCAACTTCTGGGGACATCAGGGAGTGCTGTATTTTTACGACTGCTTCGGCAATCAGCTGTGGGAGCAGGAGAATGAGATGAACGGCAATATTCTGGCGCCAGTAAATTGGCTTGGAAATGGACAAGATTTTATTCTGACAAATGCAGATGCTCAGAAGGGCGGGCTGCTGGATGGAAGCGGCCGTCGTGTGGTGGCGTTTCCTGATGATGGTCATCCGGTGATGTGCTGCGAGGCCATTGATTTATGCGGTGATGATCGGGATGAGCTGGTAGTATGGGATTATAATGCTTTGTGGATATACACACAGGAGGATGGAGAAAGGGAAACGAGTTATCATCCTGTGAAATATCCGTTTTATAATGCATCCAACTATCGAGGAGAGTATTCCTTTCCCGATGCCAGTTTCATTACGTTTTGCGAGTTACCCTTGGAAGATGGAGAGAAGCAGAAATCAAAATAGGCTCTTGAGCGAAAATCAAAGAAAGGGCAGTGTCAGCGGAAGCTGCTGGCCAGACGGGCCAAAAAGGAAAACGATAACAGTCTTAAGTGGAGGAGAATAAAACAATGAGATATGTTAAGGAAGACGGAACTTGTAAGGATTTGACAATCGCTTATATCGGCGGTGGAAGCCATGCGTGGGCTTGGGTTTTTATGACGGATCTGGCCAAGGAAACCCAAATCAGCGGAACGGTGAGATTGTACGACATTAATCAGAAGGCGGCAGATGAGAACAAAGCCATAGGGGATCGGTTGTTTGCTAGAGATGATGTGAAGGGCGACTGGAAATTTGAGGTGAGTTCTGGATTGGATGAGGCGCTGAAGGGTGCAGATTTTGTGGTAATCTCCATTCTGCCCGGCACATTTGACGAGATGGCGGTAGATGTTCATGCACCAGAGCGGTATGGAATTTATCAGTCTGTAGGAGATACTGCAGGTCCCGGCGGGTTAATGCGGGCACTGCGTACTATTCCTATGTATGTAGAGTTTGCGGAGGCGATCCGCCGCTGCTGTCCTGACGCGTGGGTAATCAATTATACGAATCCCATGACGCTGTGTGTAAAAACTTTGTATCGTGTATTCCCGCAGATTAAAGCTTTTGGATGCTGCCATGAGGTGTTTGGAACACAGAAGGTCCTTCGAGATATCTGTCAGCTGGAAACAGGGATCCAAGGGATTGAGAAAGACGAAATCATTGTAAATGTTATGGGAATTAATCATTTTACCTGGTTTACCAAAGCATCCTACAAGGGACTGGACTTGTTCCCCATCTACAAGAAATTTATTGATGCTCACTTTGAAGAAGGATACGATGATCCTGACCGGAACTGGATGAACGGTACATTTAACTGCGCCCACCGAGTAAAATTTGATTTGTTTCGGCGCTATGGCGCCATTGCGGCAGCTGGGGACCGCCATCTGGCGGAGTTCATGCCTGGAAATGAGTATTTGAAAGATCCAGAGACGGTAAGACAGTGGAAATTTGCTCTGACTCCTGTCTCTTGGAGGAAAGAACGGCAGGCTGCAAAAAATCAGGAAGCAGACGAACTGGCTTCCGGGAAAAAACAGCTGGAATTAAAGGACACTGGAGAGGAAGGGGTTCAGCTGATTAAGGCGCTCTGCGGTCTGCACCGAATGGTGAGCAATGTGAATATCCCCAATGCTTCTGGTCAGATCCGCAATCTTCCCAAAGACGAAGTGGTGGAGACCAATGCAGTCTTTTCCAGAGATTCCATAGCAGCAATGGATGCTGGGGAGATGCCAGAGGATATTCGTCATCTGACTATGCCTCATGTAGAGAATCATGAGCTGATTCTGGATGCGGCGATTCATTGTGATTTTGAGAAGGCTTACCAGGCATTTATGCAGGACCCTCTGGTAAAGGGCAGAATTTCCGCAGAAGAGGGAAGAGAGCTTTTAACAGAAATGATCCGCGGCACCTCTGCTTATCTGCCGGAGGCATGGAAGGAAATTTAACATGATCTAGATAAAAAGGCTGTCCTGAAGTTTGTTATGCTCTCTTTATCCATGGAATGGGACGAGTCTTTCGGAAGGTATTTGAAAAAACATAATGCAATGGATGAAAATGGAGAGAAATGAAGCAGAATAGGACAAGGGCAGGAGAAATTTTCCTGCCCTTATTCGTGTAGATTCAAGCGATTATGTACCAGCTCTTCCAAGATAGCAGCGCCTTTTGGAAGAGCTTCTGGATTAAAGGACATGTCTTTGTGATGAAGGCCAGGAAAGGCGTTGGCTCCCAGCCCAAGATAAACCGTTTTGCAGTGGGGGAGGAGCTGATGATAGAAATGGAAGTCTTCTCCGCCAGGAGTGTCTAGGGAGAGAAGGACGTTTTGCTCTCCTAAGACAGAGGAAGCCGCTTCATAAGCAGAATGAATCAGCTGGTCATCGTATTCAGCGGCGGGAACTCCTTTAGTTGAGTCGATTTGGAACCTTGTCTGGAAAGCCTTGGAGACATTAACGATGACGCGGTAAATTTTGCCTTTGAGTTCTTCCATGGTTTTATTGTTCTGACAGCGGATGTCCAGAGTAAATTCCGCCTGATCAGGAATCAGGTTTTCTGCCGGGCCGCCTCCCATGAAACGAGTTACTTTGCAGGAATGGCTGACCCGGGGATCTGCATGGAGGGCATAGATGGCCTGGATCATGGAAATTGCAGCTTCGATGGCGTTGATTCCTTGTTGGGGACGAGCACCGTGGGCGCTGACGCCTTGTATCTTTACCCGATACTGGCAGGATGCGGCATGACGCAAAGCGCAGACAGCCTGCCCAAGCTGTAATTCTTCTTTCGGACGGATATGAATGCCGATCATTTCATCAGTCTGGTTAAGAAGGCCGCTGTTAATCATGGAAATTGCGCCGGACAGGGTTTCTTCTGCCGGCTGAAAGACAATCATCAGTTTCCCGGAAGGAATGCCTTTTTCGCTGAGGGAAGCAGCAGCGGCCATGACCATGGCGCTGTGTCCGTCATGGCCGCAGGTATGCTTCGCCATCTGATGTCCTTCTTCCGTTTGGTAAGGAAGTGCGTCCATATCTGCCCGCAGGGCTAAGGTTTTTCCCGGCACTCCACTGTCTAAGAGACCAATGACGCCCCAGGTGCCATTTACCTGTTCAAATACTTGGAATCCATGATGTTTTAATTCTGCGCTCAAATAAGCCCCTGTTTTTTCTTCTTTTCCGGAAAGCTCCGGGTGGGCATGGAGATAAGAAAACACCTGAAATAAATAAGCCCTGTTCATGTCGGTTCTGTCTGCTCCTTATTCATCAAATGGGGAAATGTAGGTAATTCCTTTGGTTTTTTCCATGAACTCCTGCCGGGCTGCCTTTAACGTATCTGGCCTGGTAAACAGATCGTAAAGGGTAGTTGCCCCTACTTTCGCGGCAAACAACATTCCTTTGCATCCTATGGAGGTGCCGGTGCAGGCGGTGGACATCCAAGTGTGGGAAGAAATTCCCACTGGCCAGCAAGCTGCAGTAAACTGGGCAAAGGGAGTAAGGTAACTTACATCACCTACGTCAGTGGAGCCGGCCATCAGCAGGCCGCGGTCAGTGTTTTGAACCACCTGATTGCTCAGAGGCTGGGTGCTGTCAAAGGAATTGGGAGCCATATAGCTGTTTAATACGCTCTGTTTCTGTTCTGGGCTGAGTTGCCGGGTAAATTCTTCTGCGTAGGCGATGTCTTTGCTGTCAAATCCCGGAGTGCTCACCAGTTTCATGTTTTCCATGATCAGATCTCCCAGAGTATAGTTTGGAATTACGTCATAGCATCCGGCCAATAGTTCATAAGTCATTTGGGTTTCTGTCATTAACGCGGCGCCTTCCGCGATTTTTAACAGCCGTTTTACCGTGCTGCGTACGCTGTCTCGTTTAGGTGCTCTTACGTAATACCATACTTCTGCTTCAGCCGGAACCGTATTGGGAAGGCCGCCGCCGTTGGTAATGGTGTAGTGAATTCGGACCTGATCAATCACATGTTCCCGCAGGTAATTAGCGCCAATATCCATTAATTCTACTGCGTCAAGGGCGCTTCGCCCGGCTTCCGGAGCGGCTGCCGCATGGGACGGAGTTCCTTTGAACCGGAATTTCATGGAATTCATGGCCAAAAAGCTGCATTCCCACAGAGTATTCATAAACGAGGGATGCCAGCTGATGCAGGCGTCCAGATCATCAAACACGTGAGACAGTTCCATTAGAGGTTTTCCCGCCAGGGTTTCTTCGGCTGCGCAGCCATAATACCGCAGAGTTCCCCGAAGGTTTTCTTTTTCCATACACTGTTTGACGGCCACAGCGGCTCCAAGACTGCCGGTACCCAGCAGATTGTGCCCGCATCCATGACCGGGATCTTTGGCAGTTTTTTCCGGCTCCTGAGCTGAACATCGCTTCTGGGAAAGATTGGGAAGGGCATCGTATTCTCCTGTGATTCCGATAATGGGCTTTCCGCTTCCATATTCCGCGATAAATGAGGTGGGATTATCTGGAATTTCCCGGATGGAAAATCCAACAGATCTTAAATAGTCTTTCTGAAGCTGACTGCTTTTATATTCTTCATGAGCGATTTCTGGGTTTTCCCATAGAGTCAGGGCCATGTTTGTAAGCGTGTCTTTATTTTCATCAATTAACGCAAAAATTTCTTCTTTTTTCATGTTTCATCATCTCCTGTTAAGGCTGCGGTTTTTGTGACTTTTCTGCCAATTAAAATCGTTCCAAATACGGAGACAATAATAATGGCGTATGTGGGAGTGCCGGGAAGGAAGGATAGAAATCCCAGGCGGTAAAGGGCGAACATGCCTCCGGCCAGAACCACGGCGATGGAGCCGATTTTAGGATTAGCTACAAATTGCTGGGCCAGCATAGCGCCAAAAAGGGCAGGAAGGATATTGTTCAGCGCCAAGACTACAGACTCCGGAAGAGCTCCTAAGATAGAGGAACCAAGGATTACGCCCACTGTAAGCATCAGTACGTTCACAATAATGGAGATGGCAATACCGATCGTAGCGATAATGGAACCTTTTTCTGTCCCAGGCTTTTCTCCCGCAGCTTGAAGGGCTGCAACAGAAGCGGGAAGGCGAAGGTTTCCAATATTACCGGAAAGAAAAGACATGTAGGTACCGGCGATCCCAAGTACTGGCGAGTAGGAGATGGGCTCAACAAACCAGAAAACGCCGGAAACAGATGCCTGCATAATGAAGCCGGCGAAAATAGCGGATGCGGGGGGTAAGAGATGGTAAACAAAGGTAAGGGCGATCAAGGGGAAAAACGCGAAGACTACGCCGATTAGATTTGTTGCCCTTACTGAACTAAATCTTAAAATGCTGGGAGAACTAGAAGAAGGAAAACGAGAATTTTCATTAGAGAACCTTGAAAGATTATTGGAACTGAATCAGAATGTATATGAATAAAGGAAGAGGAACGGAAAATCATCAGCTTCCGCCCAGGCAGAGACTTTTTATTTCTGCCTGGGCGGAAGCTGTTTTTATGAAAATTAATCATCGCTTCAGCACGTTGCCGCTGGGGTGAGAATCCCTGAAAAGTAACAAAAAGCATATTTTCATGCTCTCAGGATCCTTTCCCCTGTTTTCTCCTTATGGTAAACTGGTTATGAATTAGGAGAAACTAATTTTTTCCTGTACTGCAGCGGAGTGGTGTGCTGGAATTTCTTGAAGATTTTCACAAAATTGTTTACGTTAACGTATCCTACCTGTTCTGCAATCTGTTCAACGGAAAGGTCGGTATTGACTAAAAGATTTTTTGCTTCTGCCATGCGGAAAAGAAGCAGGTACTCTTTGAAGGTGATGCCCACGATTTCTTTAAAAGCCAGGGACAGAGCGTGACGGCTGACGTAGTTGGCATCGGCGATTTCCTGAAGGGTGAGTTTCCGATGAAAATGATCATTTACATACCGCTGGGCGTTTAGCACAGCATCAGACATTGTGCTGTGGCTGCGCAGAGGAAAACATTCTGAGTGTGAACGGTACAGTTCAATCAGAATGGAAACCAGCAGGGAAATGCTGTAGGAGGTAAAGAATGTCTGCTGCGAGGAATATTCCTGGGACAGCTTGTGAATCAAAGGCTGAATAACAGAATAAAGCTGTTGGTCCAGCAAAATTACATGGTTAAAGTCTGCGGGACGCTGAATAAAAATAGAAATCAGTTCTGTTTCTTTGATTCGGGACATAATCAGATTGCTGGAAACAGAAACTACATAGCGGCAGTAAGGCTCTTCTGTAATATGAAAGTTGTGGCGCTCCAGGCGGCTGATAAAGATTAAGGAACCTTTTTCCAGAAGGTAGGTTTTATGATTAATCGCAGCCGCAGCTTTTCCAGAGGTAATCAGGATCATTTCATATTCAAAATGGGCAGTGGGCATGGACAGCTCATCAGCTACCGCATCGGAATAAAAACAGCTGATGTCTGGAATGTGGGTGTAGCGCATTCGTGCAGTATTCTCCTTTTTTATAAGATCGGCAGAGACTTGCTTTGAAAGTCCTGCCGGCGCATGAAGGTTTGCTCTGGCATCTTCATTATAGAGTAGAAAGCGGGACACGTCAAATGGACAAAGGAGAGAGGGGAACAAAGCGATGGAACACGAAAAATTTACTTACAGAAGTCTGGAAGAGATTGTACAGAAAGCAAAGGAATTGGATGTACATCTTCCATTTGCAAAAGATACTGGAATTCTTTCCCAGCCTTTAACTTTTGGAACGGTAAGATTACATAATCGGTTGGGAGTGGCGCCCATGGAAGGCGCAGATTCTAAGGAGGATGGATCTCCTTCGGCGCTGACTACAAGACGGTATGTGAGGGAAGCACAAGGCGGGGCGGGAACCATATGGTTTGAAGCAATCTCCATTGTACCTGAGGGGCGCTCCAGCAGGCATCAGCTGATGATGACCAGGGAGAATCTGGATGCGTATAAGCGCCTGACAGAAGAGGTGAAGGAGGCGGGAAGAAAAGCAAACGGCTTTGCGCCTTATTTAATTATGCAGGCAAATCACAGCGGCCGCTATTCCAATCCGGAGAATAAACCGGCTCCCTTAATTGCATACCGCCACCCGATGGATGAAAAGCTGAGACCGGCAGATGATTCCTGCATTGTTTCTGACGATTATTTGAAATCCCTGGAAGAAAAATTTGGACAGGCGGCCTTTTTGGCAAAAGAGGCGGGGTTTGACGGAGTGGATATTAAATCTTGCCACGGTTATCTTCTGGCGGAGTTAACTTCTGCTTATAATCGTCCGGGACAGTATGGGGGCAGCCTGGAAAATCGCACAAGACTTCTGCGCAATGGAATTCAGGCGGCTAAGATGTATGAAGATGAACATTTCCTGGTAACGGCGAGAATCGGCATATATGATGGGTTTCCTTATCCATATGGTTTCGGGGTGAAAGAAGGAGCGGGGGATGCCCCTGACTTTTCAGAACCCATTCAATTAGTTAAATGTCTCCACGAAGATTATCACCTGCCTTATGTAAATCTCACCATGGGAAATCCTTATGTAAGCACCCATGTAACCAGGCCTTACGATCATGGCAAATATGTTCCTCAAGAGCATCCTCTCCAGGGAGTAGCAAGAATGATCAATGGAATCGGACAGGTGAAAAAGGCGGTCCCTCAAATGGTGATTTCTGCTTCTGGACCTTCCTATCTGCGGCAGTACAGCGATTTGTTTGCGGCAGGCGCTGTGGAAGAGGGATTGTGTGACCAGATGCTGTTTGGCCGGATGTCTTTTGCTAATCCGGATTTTCCAAAGCAGATCGTTGAAACTGGCCGTTTGGATCCGAAAAAGGTCTGTGTAACTTGTGGAAAATGCGGAGATCTGATCCGGGCAGGAAAACCTGCCGGCTGTATTGTGCGTGACAGTGAAGTGTATCTGCCTTATTACCGGCAGTTTTTAGAAGAGCAGAAAAAAGCTCAGGGCGAATCTGCCGAATAGAACGATAAAGGAAGGAGAAGAAATGGAGGCAAAGACGGCGATTGTAACGGGAGGAAGCAGAGGGATTGGACTGGCCATTGCCAAAGGGCTGGGACTGGACGGATATCAGGTGGTGATTTTTGCCACTAAATCAAAGGACAAGTGCATAGAACAGTTGAATGATCTGGACCAGAATCACATTATCTGGCATTACGTTCAGGGATCTTTAGATCAGAAGGAAGACCGTCAGCGGCTGATTGGCGAAGCGGTAGAGCGCTTCGGGCGGATTGATGTGCTGGTGAACAATGCGGGAGTTGCCCCGCTTGTTCGTGCTGATCTTTTGGATATGACAGAGGAAAGCTTTGACCGAGTGATGGGAATAAACGTAAAGGGGACATTATTTTTGACGCAGCTGGCGGCAAAACAAATGTTAAAGCAGAAGATTCAGGGAAGAAAGCGTGGGACCATTGTGAACGTGGGCTCTTGTTCTGCTCAGGTGTCTTCTGTTAATCGTGGAGAATACTGTATTTCTAAAAGCGCGGTGTCTATGATTACTACCTTGTTTGCCGACCGTTTGGCGGCTGAGGGAATTCTGGTGCATGAAGTGCGTCCGGGAGTTATTCGAACGGATATGACCAGCTCTGTCCAAGAGAAATATGACGCCTTGATTGAAAAGGGCGAATTTCCTATTCCGCGGTGGGGCACGCCGGAGGATGTGGCAGATGCTGTGAGGGCATTTTGCTCTGATCAGTTTTTATATACCACTGGCAATTATCTTGATGTGGACGGAGGTTTTCATATTCGGCGTTTGTAAGAATGATTGATCAGGAATGATACTCCGAAAGAGGAAAGGGAGAAGTAAGCATGGGCAAACCATTTCAGGAATTAACCATATCTGCAATAGTGGTGGGGTCTGGAGCTGCAGGATTTAATGCGGTTCACCGGTTATGGCAGTATGGAGTAAAGGATACGGCATTAGTAACGGAAAACCGGTATTCTGGAACTTCCAGAAATACAGGGTCGGATAAGCAGACCTATTATAAGATTTCTTTGTCCGGCAGTCAGGATGACAGTGTGCGGAAGCTGGCCAAGGTGCTTTATGAAGGCGGATGTGTAGATGGAGATCACGCTTTATGCGAGGCAGCGCTGTCTGCGCAGGGGTTTTTTAAGCTTCTCGAGCTGGGAGTTCCCTTTCCCCACAGCCGGTACGGGGAGTTTGCAGGGTATAAAACGGACCATGATCCAAACAACCGGGGAACCAGCGCGGGGCCTTATACTTCCCGGTATATGACGGAGGTCCTGGAACAGGCTGTCTGCCAGGCGCAGATTCCAATATATGATCACTGCCAGGTGATTCGAATACTGACTGACCAAAAAGGAATACAGGGGATATTGTGCCTTAACAGAGAAAAGGGCGGATACATGGTGATCTGGTGCAGAACTTTAATTTATGCCACCGGCGGTCCGGCAGGAATTTATTCGGACAGTGTTTATCCTTCCAGTCAGTTCGGCGCCAGCGGTCTGGCCTTTGAGGCGGGAGTGAGAGGAAAAAATCTTACAGAATGGCAGTATGGTATGGCTTCCCTTCATCCAAGATGGAATGTAAGCGGCAGTTATATGCAGGTGCTTCCACGGATCATTTCCACTGACCAGGAGGGGAATGATGAACGGGAGTTCCTTCTGGAACATTATGGAAGCCGGGAAGAAATGATGGATATGATTTTTCTGAAAGGGTATCAGTGGCCTTTTGATGCAGCGAAAGCAGACGGAGGATCTTCGGTTATTGATTTGCTGGTTTATCGGGAAAGAAATGTGAGAAAAAGGCGGGTATGGCTGGATTACCGGGATAATGCAGAATGTCTTCCGATTCAGTGGGAGAAATTATCTGAAGAAACGGTTCAGTATTTGAAGCAGGCCGAGGCATGTCAGAATACGCCTTATAAGCGGCTTTTGGCATTAAATCAGCCTGCAGTGGAATTCTATCGGGAGCGAGGGGTAGATTTATCCTCTCAGCGGCTGGAAATCGCTGTCTGTGCCCAGCATAACAACGGCGGCTTGGCTGTGGATGCCTGGTGGCAGACCGATGTGAAGGGGCTGTTCGCTGTGGGCGAAGCAGCAGGAACTCACGGCATTACTCGTCCAGGAGGAAGTGCTCTTAATGCAGGACAAGTTGGATCGACAAGAGCGGCAGAGTATGTTGGGAGAGAATACAGGCGCGGTCAACAGACAGGGCTGACAGAGAGTGAAGCTGCAGAGAAAGGGGATGCAGGGCAGAGAGAGACCGAAAGCTCCCGGAGAGAAGCGTTAAAGCAGATCAAAGAGAGGATTAGGCTGGGGGCGGTTCTTTATCGGAAGCTTACAGAAGAGAAAAATCCTTGGAATTTTGCTGACTCTTGGAAGACGGCTGCAGAAAGCATGAGTGAGTATGGGGCGATGTTCCGAACCGTTGAATCAATGGCTGCCATGAGCAGGGAGATACAGCATGAGCTGGAAGCGATTAAACAAGAAATAAGAAAAGAGTCTGAAGAAACAGAGCAAAAGAATACGGAAAACTGGATGCATAGAGATGAACTTTTTCAGGAACATTGGACCAGGGAGAAGATTAATGCTATGAGCCGCATTTACCGGTATTACGATATGCGCTTGACTCAGAAGGTTTATCTGGATGCAATGATCGATTATTATCACCATGGGGGAAGGAGCCGCGGATCAGCTTTGTATTTGGAAGAACATGGTGAGGTTGCCATTCCCAATCTGGCGTCTTTTTCATTGGATGGTCCAGGAGGCAGGGCTCACGCTGATGTGGTGCAGGAAATCCTTTATGATGAAGAGACCTTGACCTGCAGATGCTTTTGGCGTCCGGTGAGAAAGCTTGAGGACATTCCGGAAGAGAATTCCTTTGAAGCCATATGGAAACAATATAGAGAAGAAACGAATTAACGCTGCCGTCAGCTGATTTTTAGCTGACGGTTTTTTTATTCCAAAGGCGGAGAGAAGGCAATCAACAAATCTCCAGAAAAAGGAAATAAGGTCTTGAAAATTTTCTTGTTTCATGCCAAAATTTTCTTTATATGTTATTTTTTTCTCCTAATTTAATTTTGCATGTCATTCCTAAAATATGTACCCTTTTTAAAACTTAAGGCAGAAATTGACACTCGCAAAAAATACTGTCAATTTACAAAATATGACCAAAATGTTATGGTGAATTCAGGCGAGCTAAGACAAGATTTACAAAATAAGCAGCCAAAAGGATATATAAATTATGGGAAATGTAAAAATCTTATTAATCGGGATCGGAGGGTATGGGATAAATTACTGGAAAGAACTGACAGAAAAAAATATCCCAGATACAGAAATTGCAGGAATTTGCGAGGTGATGCCGGAGGTGAGGGAAAGATATCCAGAAATCGATCAGCGAAGTATTCCTTTGTATTCTACACCAGAAGAATTCTATGCAGAGCATCATGCAGATTTGGCTGTAATATCTACTCCTATTCATCTTCATTTCAGTCAGATTCTTACTTGTCTCAATCATAAAAGCAACGTGCTGGCAGAAAAACCAGTATGTACTTCCGTAGAAGGCACGAGAAAAATCATCCAGATGGAGCAGGAAAGAAAACGTTTTGTGGCAGTTGGTTATCAGCTGAATTATGAGCGAGATGTTCTGGCACTGAAGCAGGATATCTTAGATGGGCGGTTTGGCAGGCCTGTTTCTATGAAAGCTCTCCATGCCATGCGGCGGGGCAGGTCGTATTATCACCGCAACCACTGGGCTGGCAGGATAAAGGTGGATGGCTGCACTGTAAATGACAGTCCATTTAATAATGCTTGTGCCCATCAGTTCCAGAATATGACGTTCCTTCTGGGGAAAAGTATGGATCAGGCGGCAGGACTGTCTCAAATAGAAGGTGAGCTTTACCGAGCTAATGATCAGGTAGAAAATTTTGATACCGCTGCAGTGCGGGCGGTGACGGAATCAGGAACGCCTGTTTATTATTATACCAGTCATGCCTTGCAGTCGGCCAAGCTTGGGCCGTTGGCAGAATATGAGTTTGAGAAGGGAACCATCTATTACGGTAAAGATTACGGACAGGGACCGGTGATGGACTACATTGCCGAGATGAAAGATGGAAGCCGAATTAGTTATGGCGAGATTCCCAAAGGAGAAAGACTTCAAAAATTATATGATGCTATTGCTTGCACAAGAAATGGAGGCCACCCAGTCTGTACCGTTTCCTGCGCAGTGCCTCATCTTTATGCGGTGGAGGCCTTAGCGCAAATGCCAGTGTGGCCGGTGAAAAAATCCTGCCTGGAATTTACAGAGAAAGACGGCGACAGATTCTGCCGCATCCGAAATCTGGAAGATATCTTTACACAATGTTACCTCGGTCAGCTGATGCCTTCTCAGGCTGGTGCTGACTGGAAATAAAAAAGAAAAGGAGAGAAAGAGATGAGGAAACGAGTTACCATGAGACGTGCGGCGGCTTTAGGAATGGCGGCAGTGATGTTTGCGCTGACAGGGTGTGGAGGAAGCACTCAGGGAAACAGCCAGGGAAACACCCAGTCCGATACCCAGGGGGAGGAAACAACACAGGCTGCAGCCCAGGGAACGGAGACTGATTCAGACAAACCTTACGCTGGTACGAAGCTTACCTGGTGGACAAAGCTAAATGCAAATGTTTCGTCCACCTATCCCAATCTGGGAGATACGCCCTGGGCTCAGTATGTGCAGGAACAGACGGGAATTGAAATTGAATTTATTCATCCCACAGTTGGATCGGAAAACGAGGAATTTGCGATTTTAGTTGCCAGCGGAGAATATCCAGACATTATTGAACACACCTGGACCGCATATTCCGGCGGGCCCGCCGCGGCAATCAGCGACGGCGTTATCCTTAATCTGGATGAGGTTATGGCGAACAATGCTCCTAACTTTAAGAAGTTAATGGAAGAGTACCCAGAGGTGGATCGAATGGTAAAAACTTCCAGCGGAAGTTATTACTGTTTCCCCTTCCTGAGAGGACTGGAACAGCCTAATATTACACAGTTCAGCGGCGGAATACTTTTGAGGAAAGATGTGCTGGATGAGTTAGGTCTGGAAATGCCGGAGACCATAGAGGATTGGGATACTGTGCTTCGGGCGTATAAAGATTATGGATTTGAGGTTCCTTTTACCACCAGAAGCGAGTGGATGAAAGACGTGTGGTCGCCGGGATTCGACAACTGGGGTGATTTTTATGTGGAAGACGGCGTGGTGAAAAATGGACTGATCGAAGACAGCAGAAAAGAATTTTTGGCGCAGATGAATAAATGGTATGAGGAAGGCCTGATCGACAGAGATTATCTGGTGGCGGACAAGAGTTCAAATCAAACCTATTTTACTACGGGAAAATCCGCAGCAGTTAACGCGCCCTTCGGACAGGGACTGGGTCAGTATACCGAAATTATGCATGAGTCTAACCCGGAAATTACTCAGGAAGATATCCGCTGTACAGTTCCGGTTACTTCAGTAAAGGGACAGAACGCAAAGTTTTCCAAGATGAATCAGATTTACGATAAATCCGGCAGTTCCGCAGCGATTTCCACCCAGTGCAAGAATGTGGAAGCAGCAGCCTGGCTTCTGGACTGGATGTACAGCGAAGAAGGAAATCTGTGCTGCAACTTTGGAATTGAAGGCTTAACTTATGAAATGAAGGACGGCGAACCGGTGTATACCGATGTGATCATGAATAATCCAGATGGAATGACCGTGGCAAATGCTCTTGCAGCGTATACCAGAGCCTCTACTTCCGGCGTCTGTGTACAGGATCCTCGGTACATCGAGCAGTATTATGAGCAGGACAATCAGAAAGAAGCTTTGGAATTAAGCATGAAGACGGACATGGGAGAGCATTTCTTCCCGCCAACTTCCGTATCAGAGGAAAATACAGAGCGGTATGCGGAGATCATGAATAATGTAAAAACCTTGTCAGATGAGATGGAAGCCCAGTTTATTGCAGGTACCGTATCTTTGGATGATGAGTGGGACAGCTATATTCAGCAGCTGAATGATTTCGGTATTCAGGAAGCGATTGACATGATGCAGGATGCTTACGATACGTATATGAGCAATTAACCATTACATTAGCAGAGTTTAAGAAGGAAAAGAATATGGAGCGAATCAAAGAGTTATTGGATCGGCTGGATTATCAGGTGCCCGGCATGGAAAAGGCGGGAAAACTGTATCAGGAAAACAACCTGGAAGGATGTCTGCAGGAGGTAGCCGAGCATTTTCGCAGGAGAACATCGCCGGTTTACCTGTTCCAGAAGAAAGATATGGAAGGGTTTAATGATCCTCAGATAATTGAGGAAGCAGAAGCGGTGATGAACCATAAAATTTACGGACATTCCTTTGAGGGAGAAATCGACTGGTTTTTTAATCCTACGGCAGAAACTTCAAGAGATAATGAATGGAGCTGGTCGCTGTTCAGACATATCTACTGGCAGCCGCTTGCGAGGGCCTATGTAATGACTGGGGACGAGCGGTACACGAAAGAATTTCTCCATCAGATGAAAGAATTTGGGATTCACTGGCCGGCTAAGCCTTTTATGGAAGATGATACCTTTGAAACGAAATTTAAATTTCCCGGACATGCCTGGAGAACCATTGAAACGGCAATGAGAATTTATACTTCCTGGCTGCCGTGCATGGAAGCATTCCGCAGTTCAGAGGAATGGGGATGGGAAGACTGGGGAGAATTTCTGATTCAGATTTGTGATCATGCGGATTTTCTGATGGACCATTACAGCAATCATAACCGTTCCAGCAACTGGCTGACAATGGAGTCTGGGGCTCTGCTGCAGTGCGGAATTATGTTTCCTGAGATTCGCTCCCAATGGAAGACCACCGGATATCGAAGAGTCATGCATGAACTGAAATACTCTTTTGATAATGATGGAATTCATATGGAACGCACTCCCATTTATCATATGGTGGCAGCCGGCGTGTACTTACAGTGCATCCGGCTGTGCCGGAGCAACGGAATTCCTGAACCGCCTTATGGATTTCCAACATTGGAAAAAGCGGCGGATTTTCTGATGAGCCTGGTAAAACCAGATTTCTCCACCCCAATGATCGGGGACGCAGACCGGGACGATCTGCTGGCGAGAAAATGTGATACTTCTTTATATGAAGGAATGAACTTAACCTTTGACCCGAAAGACTTAAACGAGATGCGGGCTTATTTCCGTACGATGTATGAACTTACGGGCAGAGAAGACTATTTGTATTTTGCCACAGGAAGAAAAGAAGGCAAAGCGCCAAGGCAGCGGAATTTCCCCTATCAAGAAGCGGGGATTTACGTAATGCGCACTGGCTGGGGAGGAGAGGACAGCTACTTCCATATCCATGGGGTTACCTTAGAAAGAGGAGAAAAAAGCACTCATTCCCACAATGACACCGGGCATTTAGAGCTGCAGATCAGAGGCGAAGATATTTTAACGGACAGCGGAAGATATATCTACAACAGTTCCTGCTGGAAAGACCAGAGGCAGTATTTTCTGTCGGCAAAGGCCCATAATACACTGTATGTGGATGGTCATGAGATGGGAACGGTGCCGGGCGTGACCAGAGTGCGGGGGGTGAGAATGTTCTGCCATCGGTTCGAGGAGAACAAAGATTATCAGCTGATTGATGTTTCTCATAACGGGTATGTATATCGGGATGATCCCATTTATCATCGGAGAAGAGCAGCGCGGTTTGATCACGATGTGTTTGTGATTGACGATCAGGTAACCGGAACCGGGCTGAATGAACATGATATTCGCCTTTACTTTAATTTTGCTCCAGGAATACTGACCAGACAGGAGGAGGGAAAATATCTTTATCAGACAGAGAAGGGCCGCAGGTATGAGATCAAGTTTGAGGCGGACCAGGAGATTTGTTTTGAATATCTGGAAGGCAGCGAAGATCCCATGGGCGGGTGGATTTCTTATGGATATGGTTGGAAACGTCCCATTCCCCAGCTGGCGGTGAGGGCTAAAGGCCCGGTTCCAGTACGTTTCTTTACCGTAATCCGGCCGGAAGGCGTATATGGAGAGGTGAAGGCGCAGGGAGAGAAGATGAAAGTAATCCTGGAGCCGGGAAGAGAATTGATTGTGTAGGAGGGCAAAATGCAATACGGAATTTGTACTGGGCTGAACAATTATAAGATTTTGGAACAGCTGGGGTATGATTATCTTGAGCTTTCAGTGACAGCAACAATGGCGCTGGAAAAGAGCGTCCGGGAGGAATACCGCAGGCAGCTTGCAGAATCTTCCATTGACTGTCAGGCTTTTAATATTCTGTTTCCTAAGACGATGGATCTGATCGGCGGAGGAACAAAGGATGAGGAGATCAAGGATTATCTCCATCAGGCAATGGAATTGATTCAAAGCTTTGGAGCAAAGACGGTAGTGTTCGGCAGCGGAAAGTGCAGACGCTGTCCGGAGCAGATGACCTATGGGGATGCTTATAAACGTCTTGTGCAGGTTTGCCGGATGACAGGGGAAATCGCCGGCCAGTACGGAGTTCAGGTTGTGATAGAGCCATTAAGCAGAAATGAAACAAACCTGATCTGCACTATGGCGGAAGGGGCAATTCTTGCAGAAGATACCGGGCTGGATAATGTGGGGCTGTTAGCCGATTTTTACCATGTTATGGCGAACCATGACAATCTTGGGGATATTTCTGTGATTAAACAATTTAGGCATCTCCATATTGCATCGGCAAATGGAAGAAAGTATCCTTTATCTGAGGAAAATGAAGCTTATCGGGCTTTCTTCCAGGAGCTAAAGAACATAGGATATTGCGGCCGAATCAGTATTGAAGGAAAAACCGAAAACATTGAATCAGACGGAGAAGCGGCGCTGAAATTTCTCAAAGGATTGGAGAAGGAAATATATGGATAAAGTAAGGCTTGGAATTATCGGGTATGGAAAGATTGGAAGTCAGCATGGGAAGAGCATTTTAGCGGGAAAAGTGCCGGAGGTAGAGCTGGCGGCGGTGGCAGATGTTGATCCAGAAAGACTTTCTCTGGCCCAAAAGACCTTTGGAGAAAATTTGCCGGTATTTGAATCAGCATCAGCGTTAATTCACTCCGGCACCTGTGAAGCAGTACTAATTTCCGTTCCCCATTATTATCATCCCTCTATTGCCATTGAGGCGATGGAGGCTGGACTTCATGTGCTGGTAGAAAAGCCTGCGGGGGTTTACACGAAACAGGTGGAGCGGATGGACCGGGTGGCGGCTGAACATCCTCAGCTGGTTTACTGCATTGATTTTAATCAGAGGACTAATCCTCTGTATCAGAAAGTAAAAGATCTTTTGGAAAGCGGGGAACTGGGCCAGATGAAGCGGGTAATTTGGATTATTACCGACTGGTATCGGTCGCAAAGCTATTATGATCAGGGCGGCTGGCGGGCTACCTGGGACGGGGAAGGCGGCGGCGTTCTCCTAAATCAGAATCCCCACAATCTGGATTTATGGCAGTGGATGTGCGGAATGCCAAAGCGCGTAAAGGCCAATGTATATTACGGAAAACATCGAAAAATTGAAGTGGAAGATGATGTAACTGCTCTGGTGGAATATGAAAACGGCGCCACTGGATGCTATATTACAACTGTGGGCGATGCTCCGGGGACCAACCGTCTGGAGATTGACGGAGAACGGGGAAAAATTGTGGTGGAGGATAATAATTTAACCTTCTACCGGCTGCGGGTTCCAGAACCGGAGTTTAACGCATCTTATACGAAAGGCCTGGGAAAACCGGAGGTATGGAAATGCCAGATCCCGATCAAGGGAACGTATACCTCTCATCCTGGCATTATCTCCAATTTCTGTCAGGCTATCAGAAAAGGCGTGAAACCCATTGCACCTGGAACAGAGGGAATCAAAGGCCTGGAGATTTCCAATGCTATTCACCTTTCCTCCTGGCTTGAAGGACAGTGGATCGATTTGCCTCTAGACGGAGATTTATTCCTTCAAAAACTCAGCGAACGCTGTAAAAAGCCTGTAATTCAATAAAACATTACGGTAAACGGAGAGCGTATGGTGAAAAAGAAAATAAAATTATATAAGATGTTTACAAAATGGTGTTTGTCCTACTTAGTCATTTCACTGGTAGCTCTCACGGTAATTATTTTCTGCAGTGTTCGATATTCCCAGGTTCTGGAAGATGAGCTGGAATATATTAATGCAGTCCAGCTGGAAACAACGCAGCTCCAGATCGATCAGAAGGTAGAAAGTTTAAGGTCATTTGGAAGCAGAGCTACCCTTAACCGGATGGTAGATGAGCTGCGGCAGCTGGACTCCTGGGAAGAGGTGTCCAGATATGATTTGTATCAGTTTGTGCGGGATATGCAGGAAGAATCCCTTTCCAATGAAGGTTTTGGGGATTGTTACCTTTACTTCCCGCTGTCAGATCTGATGATATCTGGAAACTATTACAATAACAGCAAAGAGTTTTATGATATTGTTTTTCAAGAATATGGAATTCAATATGAGGACTGGTATCAGATTATTTGTGACGATTATATTACTCAACAGATCTTCTCCATAAAGAGGAATAACGGGGAATATTTAACTGTGCTGGTCAGACCGTTGGACAGCAGCAGCCGGAGAACTCCGCCCGCCAATGCCATTATGATTATGGATATGAATGAAATCCTTAAATCCACGGATTGGCTGGAGTTAGACCGGGATCAAATTTGTATAGTGGATTTGACGAATCAACGGCTGGTCTGCAATTCTCCACTGGAAGAAGAGGTGGAAGAAGGAATCTTGAGTTATGCGCTGGAGTATCGGCAGGAGGACTATAAAAGCGGCGTTGCCATGGGAGATTCGGTGGTTTCTTTTGTGAAATCGCAATACGAAAACTGGGATTATGTGGTGAGCACAAGAGAACAGCCCTTTGTAGTTCAAATCCAAAATCTTCAGAATCTGATTATTTTATTGATGATCCTGTATCTTTTGGTGAGTGCGGGAGTGATCGGCTATGCTGCACTGCGGTACTATCGGCCTATTCGTGATTTGATTTTTGCTCTGCAGCAGGGCGGAGAAACGGATAGGCTGGAATCGGAAAATGATAAAGATGCCTATGATTACATCACCAGAGCGGTGAATCGACTGGTGGATAAGAACCGGGAAAATGAGGATGTAATTAATCGGCAGAGAGATGCCATCAATCGTGCAAC
The DNA here is from genome assembly GCA_018713255.1 of Candidatus Cottocaccamicrobium excrementipullorum. GTDB lineage: Bacteria > Bacillota > Clostridia > Lachnospirales > Lachnospiraceae > Caccovicinus > Caccovicinus excrementipullorum. Next base: position 204,295 of record DVFL01000040.1, read on the forward strand.
GGTTCACCGGCTGTTAATGGAAAAACAGGCTTATTCCCTAATGGATGAAGAAGTGTTAAAGCGATATGGGATTCCTGTAACAGGATGCAGCTGCTGCATTTTGGCTTATCGGCTGGATGAACAGACTTCAGTCCCTATGGAAAACCCGGAGGATACCTGCAAGATCTCGAAATTTATTCTGCAGAATGTAACAGAAGAAAATCTGGAACAGGAAAAGATGTCCTGGGTATGTTTTCATGAAGGAGAACATCAGCTGGTATTTTTTATCTGGGAGACGGGAGACGGAGAAAGCCTGCAAAAAAGAACACTGGCAGTCTGTGAAAAATCCCTGGCATTTGTCCGGCTCCATTTTAAGTTTTCCTTCCAAGCAGCACTAAGCGAGATGCATACAAGTGCGGCGGATATTTCCCAGGCTTATGAAGAAGCAAAGCGCGTATTTGAATATCAAAAGACAGAAAAAGGCAAAGACATTGTTAGCTATGGGGAGATCAACCTTCTTCCTGGGGATACATTGTTAAGGTATCCCAGAGATGCAGAAAACCGTTTAGTCCATTGGATTCAGAATGGAAATGAACAAGAGGCCTGCAATGAGATTAAAATGCTGTTAAGAGAAAATCAGACAAATTGTCTGGAGCCGGAGGCAATGCAGTTTTTGGTCAGCAGCATCGCAACCAGCATTATCCGCGCGGCAGAAAAGGTGGCGAAAAAAGACTCGCTTTTTGCCGCACAAAAGCAGCTTTTAAATACCTGTCATCAAGGCGACGCAGAGAAGATGCAGGTTGAGCTGGAGCAGATGGTTGTTGATGTCTGCAGAAAAATGGCGGAATATAAGCGGCAGGAAAAGGACAATCAAAAGGTTAGAATCTATCTGGTGGCGAAAACCTACATTGAGGAGAATTATTCTGATCCGGGATTGAACGTAAACTCCATGGCTGAACATCTTGGAGTACAGCCGACATATCTGTCAAAATTGTTTAAAGAGATGGAGGGAGAAAAACTGTCCCAATATCTTTCGAAAGTCCGGCTGAAATATGTAAAAAAACTGCTTCTTGAGAATGAAAAACTAGAAGAAATATCTGTTCGCTGCGGGTTTGGAAGTCAAAGAACTTTCTTGCGGATATTTAAGCAGTATGAAGGGGTAACCCCTACCCAGTTTAAAGAGCTGGAAGAAGAAAAGAAAAAAGAAGGGACGGAGGGATAGAAATGAAGGAATTGCGGACGGCAGTGATTGGCTGCGGCATGATTTCCAAAAACCATCTAAAGGCCTTAAGGCAGATTGACCAGGTAAATTGTGTGGCGGTCTGTGACTTGGAGGAGGAAAAAGCCCAAAAAGCGGCAGCAGAGTATGGAATTCCAAGAATTTATACCGATTATAAGGAAATGCTGAACTGTCCTGATCTTGATGCAGTTCACGTGTGCACCCCTCACCATCTTCATGGGCAGATGGTAATCGATGCATTAAAGGCCGGAAAGCATGTGCTGTGTGAAAAGCCGATGGCTCTGACCGCGGAAGATGCACGAAAGATGACCAGGGCATGGCGGGAGAGCGGAAAACAATTAGGAATTTGTTTTCAAAACCGCTATAATGCTACCTCTGTATATATGAAAGAAATGCTGGAGAGCGGAAAGCTGGGGAAGGTGATTGGCGGGAGAGGCCAGGTAACCTGGGACAGAAAACCTGAGTATTATCAAAATTCTCCCTGGCGGGGCAGGTGGGCAACGGAAGGAGGAGGCGTTTTGATTAACCAGGCGATTCACACTTTTGATCTTCTCCAATGGCTGACTGTTCCTGTGAAGACCGTAGAAGCATCTATTGCAACGAGAAAATTAAAGCAAATAATCGAGGTGGAAGATACGGCGGAAATCTACATGACGGGGGAGAATGAGGAGCGGCTTCTCTTCTATGCTTCTAATTGTTATGTTAAAAATGCGCCGGTAGAACTGGAGATTATTTGCCAGAACGGAAGAATAAAACTGGTTGGGAATCAGGTTACCGTAGAGGAAGGCGGAAAAGTCTGGACTATGGACGATTCTTCTGGAACAATTTTAGGAAAAGATTACTGGGGAAGCGGCCATGGAATCTTGATTGACGATTTTTATCGCTGCATCCGTACAGGAGAGCAATTCCCTGTGGGGCCTGAAGAGGCCATGGCGGTGGTGGAACTGATGGAGGCCGTATATCGTTCGGCAAGAGAAAGAATTCCTGTAGAAATTTCCCGAAAAAAGGAAGGTGACGCAAATGAAAAAGAGAAAGACAGATAAAGGCGGCGTTTATGTAAATGGCAAAAAGCTCACATTCCGTGAACGGGTGATCAGGGATTTTCATCATAACTGGATGCTTTATCTGATGCTTCTTCCGATTATTATTTACTATTTAATTTTTAAGTTCGGACCGATGTTTGGGCTGTCCATTGCATTTATGGATTATAAACCGGCAAAAGGATTTCTGGGAAGTCAGTGGGTAGGACTGAAGCACTTTAAAAACTTCTTCGGAGATTATTACTTCGGCAGACTTTTACGCAATACCATACGGATCAGCGTATTTACCCTTCTTACTTTTCCGGCCCCTATTATTCTGGCATTGCTCATTAATGAATTGAAAAGCAAGAGATTTGCCAAATGGACTCAGACCATTACCTATATTCCTCATTTCATTTCTACGGTAGTAATCTGCGGTATTATTGTGAAGCTGACCAGCAGTACAGGAGGAATTACTTCTATTTTGCATACGCTGTTTGGCATTCCGCAGGAGACATTGCTAAATAAAAGCGCCTATTTTATTCCCATTTATATTATTTCAGAACTTTGGCAGTCCATTGGCTGGAATTCGATTATCTATCTGTCTGCTCTCGCAGGGATCGACCAGGAGCTTTATGACGCGGCAAGAGTAGATGGAGCAGGAAGGTTTAAACAGGTTATTTATATTACGATTCCCTGTCTGCTTCCTACGATCATCATTATGTTTATCTTAATGATGGGGAAGGTATTTGACGTCGGATATGAAAAAATCATGCTGCTGTATAACCCTGCGATTTACGATGTATCTGATGTAATCAATACATATGTATACCGGAAAGGTTTGATTGACGCACAGTACAGTTACAGTGCGGCAGTAGGATTATTCAACTGTGTTGTCAGCTTTGCGCTGGTGATGATTACCAACAAAATCAGCAAGAAGGTCAGCGGAAGCGGCTTGTGGTAAGGAGGCAGAGGTTAATGAAACACAAAGAAAATACAGTGGTGATGAAGCGGAAAATGAAAACCAGCCTGGGAAGCAAGCTGTTTGATGTTTTCAATGTTTTGATTATGAGCTGCCTGGTTGTGGCCATTGTCATTCCCCTTTTGCATGTGGTCTGTGCGTCTTTCAGCAATCCTGCATCGTATGTGCAGTATGAAGGTCTGATGTGGCATCCAGTGGATTTCTGTCTAGATGCGTATAAGGCGGTAATGAAAAATAAAAATATCCTGACAGGATATATGAATACAATCTTTATTGTGGTTGTGGGAACAACTTTAAGCATTATCTTAACGCTGATTGCAGCTTACTGTCTTTCACGAAAGAACGTAATGTGGAGCGGTGTTTTGATGGTGGGAATTGTATTCAGCATGTATTTTAATGGCGGTATGATTCCTTTCTACCTTGTGGTAAAGGGAGTGGGATTAAATAATTCCATCTGGGCTTTGATCATTCCTCCGGCAATCAGCACTTACAATTTGATTATTATGCGGACCGCCATGGCTTCTGTGCCGGACAGTTTGGAAGAATCGGCGAAACTGGATGGAGCTAGTCACTGGACGATTTTATGGAAAATTATGGTGCCGTTAATTAAACCTACTATTGCAGTAATCTGCCTTTACTACGCGGTCACCAACTGGAATTCATGGTTTAATGCAATGCTTTTTATTCGAGACAAGGCGCATTATCCTCTGCAGCTGATTCTTCGGGAAATCCTGCTCCAAAACGATACTTCTGCCATGGCAGCCGGAGCCGGAGCAGATGAATATCTGATCAGCGAAACCATTCAGTTTGCTACTATTGTAGTAGCTACCGTTCCCATCCTGGCCATTTATCCCTTTATTCAGAAGTATTTTGTTAAGGGCGTAATGATTGGCGCGGTAAAGGGATAAAGAGAGGAGATATGCTTATGAGAGTCAGCTATGATAAAATGGTTCAGGAATTTGTACGGGTATTGAAGAAAAGAGGATTTACAGAAGAAAAGGCTAAGCTTTCTGCAAAACTTTATGCAGACGCCAGCCGCGACGGCGTCTATACCCATGGACTGAACCGGTTTACAAAATTTATTGACAGCATCGATAAAGGATGCGTAAATATTCAGGCCGAACCTGTTTTTCGGGAAAAAATAGGCTTTCTGGAGCGGTATGATGGCCAGAAAGGACCAGGAAATTTGAATGCCTATGCCTGCATGAAACGGGCTATTGAACTGGCAAAGGAAAATACTTTGGGGTGTGTGGCCCTTTCTAACACAAATCACTGGATGCGTCCTGGAAATTATGGACTGATGGCAGTGGAGGAAAACTGCATTGGAATTTTGTGGACCAATACAGTCCCCAACATGCCGCCCTGGGGAGGCAGAGAGGCGAGACTGGGCAATAACCCTATTGTACTGGCGATTCCTCATAAAGGGGCGCCGGTTCTGGTAGATGTGGCCATGTCCATGTTTTCTTATGGAAAATTAGAAAGCTATGCCAGATCAGGAAAAGAACTGCCTGTAGAAGGCGGATATAATAAAGATCAAAAATTGACCAAAAATGCGGCGGAGATTCTGGAAACGCACCAGAGCATTCCCATTGGATATTGGAAGGGATCCGGACTTTCTCTGGCCTTAGATTTAATTGCAGCAACTCTGGCTGGGGGAAGAACTTCCAGAATGGTAGGAGAGCTTCCTGTGGAAACGGAGCTTTCACAAGTGTTCTTTGCCATTGATTTAGATTCATTCCCGGATAAAGAGAAACTGCTGGACAATATTGACGACACTTTACAGGATATGAAGACTTCGGCTCCGGTTTCTCCTGAGCATCCCGTTTATTATCCTGGAGAGAATATGATGAAAACAAGAGAGGAGAATATGAGCCAGGGCGTTCCGGTGGATGAAACTATCTGGAACCGTGTTCTGGCCATGTAGGAGATGCGATGATTATACCTGGAATGGTTTCCGCCACCTTTCGTGGTCTTCCGGCAGAGGAAATTTTAGATCTTTGCGTCAAAGGAGAGCTGAAAGGAGTAGAATGGTCGGAAAATGCTCATGTCATGCCCGGGGATGAAAAAGGGGCGGATTTACTTCGGCAAAAAACGGAAAAAGCAGGTCTTGAGGTGGCGGCCTACGGTTCTTATTACCGTCTGGGGCAGCAGGAGGATCCAGAAGCAGTATTTCTTCCCTCTGTTAAAGCAGCGGCGGCTCTGGGAGCGCCGATCATCCGAATCTGGGGAGGGACAGAACCCTCGGCTCTGGTTAACGAAGAAAAACGGCTTGCCCTGGCAAAGGAAGCAGGGATTGTCTGCGAGATAGGAAGTCATTATGGCATAAAAGTTGCGCTGGAATGGCATAAAAATACATTGACAGATACAAATGAGTCTGCAATGGACTTTTTGAAAGAAACAGACAGTGATAATCTTTACTGTTTGTGGCAGCCTACAGTGGCGCTTTCTCAGGAAGAACGGAAGCATGGACTTGACCTTTTAGGCGGACGGCTGTTAAATCTTCATATTTATTATTGGAAGGAAGGAATACGAAGGCCTCTTAAGGAAGGTGTACAAGAATGGCTGGGGTATTTGGAGCATGTAGATCTTAATCAACCGCGGTTCGGTCTGCTGGAGTTTGTAATGAATAATACGAAAGAGCAGTTTTTGGAGGATGCTGCAGTGCTGCATCAAATTTTAGAAACTGCATCAAAAATAAGACGGAAGAACACGCTGGAGAATGAAAGGGGATAAGAATAAGGTGGCAGATTTATATGTAAAAGAATTTGATATGATTAATCCGTTTGTGGTTGCTTCCAGTCCGGCAACTCAGGGGGCTGATAATGTGCTGAAAACGGCGGCGATGCGTCCTGGAGCTATTGTTTTGCGGAACTTTGGCCATGGGGCAGGAGGCGGCAGTTATATCGGACCGGACAGCAAGGCAATGTTTTCCGGACAGATGAGTAGTCACAGCCATGCGGTGGGAAGACAGATTAAAGATAAGATTTCTACGCTGGAGCAGTATTGTGAAGAAGTGGAAAAAATCAAGAAACAGATGGATCAAGACATAAAGCTTTGGGTATCGGTAGGACACTACAGCGATATCAGCGCCGGAGGAAACTGGGAAAAAGAATGGGCGACTCAGGCTAGAGAGCTGAAACGGGCGGGAGCAGACGCCATTGAGCTTCATTTTAATACCCCTGGCGTGGCGGTAGCTAAGGATCGAATCTACGACTATCATCAGCTTCTCCGTCATTGCATTGAATTAATGAAAAAAACTGTACCGGATATGCCTATCATGGCCAAGCTGGCAATTGAAGCTTGTGATGTGCTGACCTCTATTCGAATTGCTCAGGCGGCAGGGGCAGCAGCCGCAGGTCCCACAGCAAGATGGAAGGGCTTTTATTTTGATCTGGATTGGAGAACGACCCAGGCTCGTCCGGGGGCTGGTTATGGCGGCACCCAGGCCACTCCCTTAGTTTGTTATGCGGTGGCAGAAGCCAGGACAAACGGGCTGACCATTCCGATGTACGGCGGAGGCGGCGTGTTCAGTTATGATCAGGCGGTGAGAATGATCATGGCTGGAAGCCAAGCAGTTCAGTTAGGCGCCATTGCCTGCGCCGGGGGAGTCGGAGCCTGCAAAAAATTGATTCGTGATTTTGAGCAGTTTATGGATAAAAATGGATATGAGAATATGGAAAGCCTGTGCGGAGATGCACTGAAGCTGTTTCAGATGGATTCATCCTTTGCTCTGGAGCGGCAGAATCGCCTGGCAGATGCGTATCAGCAGGCACAGGTAAAGGAAAACTGCATTGGCTGCGGACGTTGTGTGGATGTTTGCTGGCACCGGGGAATTGAGATAAAGGAAAAGGCGGCCATGAAGACGGACCGATGCATTGGCTGCGGCTACTGTTTCCAGGTTTGTCCAACCGGCGCCTTGTCTGTGGAGAAGGAGAAAATATTGGCTTCTGTTTTTGAAGAGCACGGCATTAAACGAGGCTCAGGAAGGTAGCAGCAGAATGAAGGAGATCAGTGCGGCGACGAAGGCGCTGTTTGAGGCGGCTGAAAATGGTGATTTTTCGATGCTTATCCATAGGATCGAAAATACTGGAGCTGATTTGACCGAGAGGGACCCGGAGGGGAATATGGTACTCGCCTGGGCTGTGAATTCAGGAAATCTGGAAAGCGTCCGTTACCTGGTTGAACGGTGCGGACTGGACCCTGCCGAGGAAAATAACAGGGGTGAGACTCCCTGGGACATGGCAGTTCAGGGGAATCAAAAAGAAATTCTGGATTACTTTGCCCAGAGCCAAGGGTACGCTTATGAAGAAAGTTTTCATAATCCCATCCGGCGCGGGTTCTTTCCTGATCCTTCTGTGGTCAGGGTGGGAGAAGATTTTTATATGGTGAATTCTTCCTTTGCATTTTTTCCCTGTATTCCCATATCCCATTCCAAGGATTTGATCAACTGGAATATTATTGGTTATGCCATTACCAAACCGGAATATGCCAGATTGGAGGAGCTTTATGGGGGAAGAGGATATTGGGCTCCGGATATTTCTTACTGTGATGGAAGATTTTTTATTACAGCAACTCTTCGAGGCAATGATGAGATGGAAAAGAGGCGGCTGCAGATGGTCACCTCGTCCAATCGGCCGGAGGGACCTTATGATGAGCCGGTGTTTTTGGATATTGACGGCATTGACCCATCTATTTTTCACGATGAGGACGGCCGGAAATATATGCTGATCAATAAGGGAGCCAGAATTCTGGAATTGAGCAGAGACTGTACAACGGTGCTTTCTCATCCGGCTATGCTTTGGTATGGAGACTGGAAGATAAAGCCGGAGGGTCCCCATTTGCTGAAGCGAGGAGAATACTATTATCTGTTTCTGGCAGAAGGAGGAACAGGACGTGGGCATAGAATTACCGTGGCAAGGGCAAAGCAGCTGAAAGGACCTTATGAGCCCTGTCCTTACAATCCTATCCTCCGCCAGTGGGATGAATCGGCCTTGACCCAGTGCTGCGGCCATGGAAAACCTTTTCAGCTTCCTGATGGCCGCTGGTATTTGGTGTATCTTGGGCTGCGCATGGTAAATGGAGCTTATGGGATTCTGGGAAGGGAGACCTTCCTGGCGCCTCTCCATTGGACGGAAGATGGATGGCCGGTGGCTGGAAAGAGAAGGAAGCCAGAGGCACAGATGAAGCGGCCCCTGCCTTCAGCTGTTCCAGAGAGTGAGCCCCTCTGTCTGGGAGGTTATCCCATGTGGAAAGGGCGGCATTGGATGACGCCGAGGCCTCTTCAGGAGGGGAAAATTCGCCTGGAGGAGGATGAGTGTCTCCTGACGGGATCGGATGAAGATTTAAATGCAATTTCCTGCAGAAGTATTTTGGTTGAACGGCAGACTGCATTTTGCTTTGAGGCTTCTTGCGGGCTGCGGATTCCCGAGATGAAGGAAGGGCAGAGTTTAGGGCTTGTTTGTTATTATGATGAGAACAGTTATATTAAGTTCGGCGTTTTTCGTCAGGGCAAAGGCTATAAGCTGATGCTTGCTGAGTTTGTGGGGGATAGCTATCAAACCTGCAGGCAATTTGACTTTGATGGGGGACAGGAGGTCAGCGCGGAAGATGAGCTGTATTTGAAGGTTGAGGCGGAGAACCTGAAAAGGAGATTTTCCTGGAGCAGAGGAAGAGAATTTCAGGAGGCAGCCTGTTTGACGGATACCAGTTATTTAAGCAGTGAAGGGTTGTCAAAAGGAAAGCGGTTTACCGGCGCAGCCGTAGGGATTTACGTTCATGGAAGTATTTGCGGAAGATTCACAGACTGGCAATATAAAAATAATTCATAAAGTCATCCGGTTAAATCTTGCAGCAGAACCGGTTAAATGGTAAAATGTATGACGTTTCCTAGTTTGGAAACGTCATTTTTTTGAGAAAAAAGAAAAGAGAGAATCATGTTATTGAAATTGTTGATTTGCTTTCTGGCGGGGGCGGGAGCAGGATTAGGCACGGGATTTGCCGGGTTAAGTGCGGCGACGGTAATCAGTCCAATGTTATTGACTTTCCTGGATGTGCCTGCTTATGATGCCATCGGCATAGCTCTTGCCAGTGATGTTCTTGCCAGTGCAGCCAGTGCCTATACTTATGCGAAGGAAAAACGGATTGATATTAAGAACGGGCTGGTAATGATGGCCGGCGTTCTGGTAATGACAGTGGTGGGCAGCTGGCTTTCTTCGTTTGTGGAAGAGAATACCCTGGGGAATTTTTCTGTGGTGATGACGCTGGTGCTGGGGATAAAATTTCTGATCTTTCCGGTCACCTCCACCCGGCGCACGGTGACCGGGGAAAGGTTCTGGATAAAAGCGGGAAAAAGCCTGGTCTGCGGGATGGTGATCGGCTTAATCTGCGGCTTTTTTGGAGCTGGCGGAGGCATGATGATGCTGATGATCCTTACCATGGTGCTGGGGTATGAACTGAAAACTGCAGTAGGAACCAGCGTGTTCATTATGACCTTTTCTGCCTTTACCGGAGCCGCCAGTCATTTTGTCATCAGTCCGCCCAGCCAGCTGGATCTGCTGCTTCTTTGTATCTGCTTTACGCTGTTATGGGCGCGGATTGGCGCGGGAATTGCCACAAAGGCGGATACCCTTACCTTAAATCGGATTACAGGAGGGCTTTTGGCTGGACTTGGCTTGGTAATGCTGATGGTAACGTATATCTGACAGGAGAAAACAATGGGGTTTTTGGCTAAGCACAAAAAGAAACTGATTATTGCTGCTGCTGCAGCGGCGGTATTCGCGGCAGCTCTTCCCAAGGCTGTACTTCTGGGAGCGAAATTTTTTGCCGCTCAGGAGACCGTGGTGCGTACAGACTGGACCATGGATGTGGGAAGTGTTGTGGATGAGGATGAAGAGCTGCAGATCGAGTATGCATGGGCAGAACTGGGCGATGGAATTAATGGGCTGCAGCTTGTGCCCATGGATATTGAGGAAGAAGGATTTACCGTTTATGATCTGTCGGTTCAGAACCGTTTGGAGATGGCGCTGGAAAATTTGAAAAACAGCGGAGAAAATTGGACGGCCGCCAGGCCGCTGGCGGTGCTGAACCCATATGGAACGGGAAGCAACGGGCTGTATTTGTATTTCCAGACAGATAACAAAACCAAAGTGTCATACCGGATTCATGTGGAAGACGAATCTATTCCAGACTATACAGGAATAGCGGCGGAAGCCGGAAAAGAGGCCTATACCAGAGAACATGAGTTCCAGATGATTGGACTGGTGCCTGGGATGACCAATCAGGTAACCATGGAAATTTCCGGCTCTTGGGGAAAGGTGCGTCAGACTGTTTCATTTCAGGTAGAGATGCCGGAGACTCAGTCAGGGTATGATATCCGGCTGGATTCCCGGGAGGGAAGTTCTTCTCAGAAATTGTCCGATGGCTTATATGCTTTGATGCGGGTTAACGGATATCTGGGATACGGTTTTTTCTTTGACAACAGCGGTATTCTCCGATACGAGATGGTGCTGGAAGGATTTGGAATGGATCGGATTCTGTTCCAGGGAGATGAGATAATCACCTGTGTTTCCGCGGGAAAACTGGCGAAAATCAATGGTCTTGGACAGGTTACTCAAGTATATGATTTGGGGGATTATTCCCTGCATCATGATATTGGTTTTGGAAAAGAAGGAGAAATCCTGGCGTTGGCGGAAAAAAACGGAGGGGAAACGGTGGAAGACAGGATTCTCTCTCTTGACATCGAGACGGGAGAGGTCAGAGAGCTTATTGATTTTAGGGAGATTCTTCCAGAGTATTTTGCCATGACCCGGCCGATTTCTGCTTCTGATCCCATGTTTTGGCAGGCGGGGGAGTGGGACTGGATTCATTTGAACAGTTTGGCTTACCGGGAAAAAGATGACAGTTTGATTGTTTCTTCTCGGGAGACTTCCACAATGATTAAGCTGAAGAATATCCATGGAGAAGTTCAGATTGACTGGATGGTTGGGGACAGCCGTTTCTGGGAAGATACCCCATATGCGGAGTACTGTCTTGAGCAGAAAGGAGATTTTACTCCCCAGTATGGGCAGCATTGCGTGGAGATCTTGGAGGAAGGCAGTGAGGATGGGGTGTACTCCATTGTGCTGTACAATAATAATTATTGGGCGTTAAGCAGCCGGGATAATTTTGAACTTGAAGTGGCAGATACAGTGGGAAGGGACTTGTACCGGACTAAGGATGAGAGCAGCTGGGTATATGTGTATGAGATCAATGAAAAAGAAAGGACATTTTCTTTAACGTTCTCCTTTGAAGTGCCTTATTCCAGCATTGTGTCCAACGGTTCCAGATATGGAACGGATCATCATTGGATTGTCAACAGCGGAGTGTCTCAGGTTTTTGGGGAATATGATCAGGAGGGAAATTTGATTCGGGAGTTTTCCTATGACTGTACGCTGCAGAATTATCGAACCTTTAAATATAGTATGGAGGGATTCTGGTTCGGGCCCAAAGAAGTGAATAAGTTTGGAAGAAGATGAAAATGAAGACAGAGAGAATATACCGGCCGATTCCAGGTCTTACTCGTGAAGATGAGGAAAAGCAGCTCCAGGAAGTGATCGGTGTGGCCCAGGAAAACCTTGAAAAAACAAAAAAGCAGATCAGAGAACTGTCAGAAGGATTGTACGAAATTTATGAGATGATGGAGGCGGAGGCAGAAGAGGCTAAGCAGTCCATGGCTCTGGTGCACAGCACCCAGTCTCAGCTTTCGGAGAATCGGCGTGAACTGCTGCGATGCCAGAGAGCCAGAAAAAAACCGTATTTTGGGCGGATTGATTTTAAGGCCGGGGATCAGAACTGCGAAGAATCCTACTATATCGGCAGAGTAGGTATTGCAAGGAAGGGATCAGAACCATTGGTTTTGGACTGGAGAGCGCCGCTGGCATCAGTGTACTATGAAAATACTTCAGGCGAATGCACCTATAGAGTAAAAAATGAAGGTACATACCAGATTGATCTAAAGCGAAAAAGGACTTATGAGATTCAGGAGGATCATCTCAAAGACTTTTTCGATTCTGATGTAGTGGCAAATGATGAACTGCTGACGGAATATCTTGCCAAAAACAAAAATGCTGTTCTGGGAGAAATTATTGCCACCATTCAGAAAGAGCAAAATGAGGTGATTCGGAGAACGCCGAGGAAGAATCTGATTATCCAGGGGGCGGCAGGATCTGGAAAGACCACGGTAGCCATGCACCGTATTTCTTACATTTTATATAATTATGGGGAAGATTTTCGGCCGGAAGATTTTTATATTATCGGAAGCAACCGGATTCTGTTAAATTATATTACCAGCGTGCTGCCTGATCTGGATGTGTATGGGGTTTCTCAGATGACGATGGAACAGCTGTTTGTCCGCCTTCTCTATGAAGACTGGGATCAAGATTCCTTTCAAATTCGCCCGATTAATCCAAAAGACCAGTGGCTTCAGCGGAAAAGCAGCCGTCAATGGTTTGTTGATTTGGAAAAATTCTGCCGGGAATATGAGAAAAAAGTCATCCCCTGTCAGGAAATTCGACTGGAGGGAACCCAGGTTTTGCTTATGGACGAGGCGAGAATCCGCAGCTGTTTGGAAAATAGTCCATTGCTCTCTCTTCAGGGGAAAATCAACCGACTGAATGAAATTCTAATGGCCAGGCTGGAAAACGAGATGGGAGGAAATCAGGAGGCGTATCCCCTGAAAAGACAGAAGGAGCTGATTCACCTTTATCGCGGGTATTTTGGCAAGAAGGTGTGGAAAGGCTCTATTTTTTCCTTGTATGAGGCCTTCCTTCAAGCGCAGAGGAATCAAGGCAAAGCGGTTTCCTATGAGGAAAATCAATTTGATTTGTATGATCTGGCTGCTTTGGCTTATCTATATAAACGGATTAAAGAAACCCAGGGAATTCGCGAAGCCAGTCATGTGATTATTGATGAAGCCCAGGATTTTGGAATGATGGCCTATGAGGCGATGGCATACTGTCTTCGCGGATGTACCTATACCATTATGGGAGATGTTTCCCAGAATATTCACTTTCAGTATGGACTGAATGACTGGGAGGAATTAAAGAAACTAATGCTTTCCTCTTATCCAGATGGATTTGGGCTGCTGAAAAAAAGCTATCGGAATACTGTGGAAATTGCCAATTTCGCCACGGAAATTCTCTGCCATGGAAATTTCGCAGTGTATCCTTCTGAACCGATTAATCGTCATGGAGAACCGGTGCGCGTGGTGGAGTGCAGCAGCATTGAGGGGATGATTGAGGAGACAATAAGATGTATTCGCAGATGGCAGGAAAAAGGGCGGGAGACCATTGCGGTGATCTGCCGGGATGAGAAAGAAGGAGAAGCTCTTAAGGCATCCTTAGGTCAGAAGATTTCTTTGGAGGACAGCAACCCGGAGACTGCAAATTTTGCTAAAGGTGTGATGGTACTGCCTGTGGAGTATACGAAAGGACTGGAATTTGACGGGGTGGTACTTTATCATCCTTCTGCTCAGAAATATCCGGCGGAGGATTCGTCAGTAAAACTTCTGTATGTGGCGGCCACCCGGGCTCTCCATGAATTGGCGGTTGTACATCAGGGAGATTTGACAGAGCTTGTGGGGAAGTCGGCGGGGAATAAGCCGATGAAACGTTTGGAGCAGAAGGCTGAGACGGTAAAGCCGAAGGCGGATGAAAGAAACTGTTCTCAGGCGCCTTTGCCCCGGGAAAAAGCAGACCACGAGCCAGAAGGGCTGTTCAGGAAAAGAGAAAAAAGCCCTTTAAGGGAAGGCCGTCCAGAAGGCCTTTTTGTCCATCATTTCGGCGAATGCCCGGATATCAGCTTCTTGCGTTTTGGCGAGAAGGAGCAGGGGGATTGCCGGATCTGCGCTCTTAGAAAAACAAAATCTTATCTCGAGCTCATCAGTCCTTATGGAACTCTTCGGCTGACGCCTGTGGAGGCGGAGATTGTCCGGGTGCAGTTTACGAAAAAAACTGGGGGAGATTTTAATGGCGGATACTGGAACTGCCGTCCAGATTCTCCTGTTGCCTGGAAGGCCAGAGCGGGGAAAAATCTGGTGGAACTTGAAACGGAAAAAATTCTGATCAGACTGGATAAACGAACGGGCGCTCTTCGGTTCTGCGATAAGGAAGGAAATGTGCTGCTGAGGGAGCGGCAGGATCTTCCGCGGCGGATTACCCAGGAAAGGGGACCAGAAACCTGGAACTATTTTGACTGGCGGGAAAATGAAAAGGTGTTTGCCAAAGGGATTCTGCCGGAAGCTTTGGAATTGATGAACCGGAAAGCGAGGTACATCAGTTTCAAAGGGAAAAAATTGCGGATGCCTCTTTTGCTTTCTCAGTACGGATATGGAATCGGGGTGGCTGCAAAGCAGTCGGTGGCCTGCTGCATGATCTCGTTGTACGGAACGTTCTTGTATACAGATGGAACGGAAGAAATTGATTATTATTATCTTTACGGAGGCAATAGCCGCCGCATTTTGGAGTTGTATCAGAAGATCAATTAACGTAATGCCCCTTAAGGTTTGCGCCTTTGCACTGGACAAACCTTAAGGGGCATTTCCCTTTTCGCTTCATGTGCCGGTTCACTTCATGTGCTGCCTCTCCGGCTGGTTAAAGGTCAGACGGTAAGATGTTGTTCCACCATGGAGCAAAGTTTTGGGATTTGCGATTCAAATTCCACGCCGTACCAGCGGGCGGCTTTGGAGCGGGAAGTGGCTTCGATGCATTCTACCACGAAATCGGCGGCCAGAGCTAAAGCGTCCCCAAGATTCAATCCACGCATTAAACCTCCTAAAACGGTGGAGGAATATAAATCGCCGGTTCCATGGTAGCTTACGGGGCATTTGCGGGTAAAGTAGGAGAATTCCTTTCCTTCCCGGGTTAAATAAGCCACCCCAAGCTGATCCGTCTGGTAGCTGACGCCGGTAAGAGCGGCTGTTTTGCAGCCAAGAGCTAAAAGCTTTTCCAACAGCTGGTGAATGTAAGATGGATCGTATTCAGTTTGGTAAGGCGTACCGGTCATGAGACAAGCTTCTGTGAGGTTTGGCAGGATGATATCGGCTTTTGCACATACCTGGGCCATCGCCTGAGGAAAAGAATCTTTGAAGCCGGCATATAATTTGCCATTGTCTGCCATGGCGGGATCCACCAGGATCAGATTGTCCTCGGTGCCGAACCGGTCAAAAAAGCGGACGACCTGGCTGCATTGTTCTTCCGATGCCAAATAGCCTGTATAAATTCCGTCAAAGGAAATCTGTTCTTCCTCCCAGACTTGGGAGATAGGTTCAATCTGGTCAGACAAATCCTTGCAGGTAAAATGTTTGAACATAGTATGGGTAGAAAGTACTGCAGTGGGAAGAATGGCGCATTCCACACCCATGGCGGAAATCACAGGAAGAGCCACAGTGATGGAGCAGCGTCCTACGCAGGAAATATCCTGGAGGGTAACGATTCGTTTCATAAGATAAACTCCTTTATATTCAGTAATTTGTGATTTAGGCTGATCATCAATACGGTGTATAGGAACTATAGCAAAAACTGGAGTGATTGAAAATAGCCAGAATAATAAAAAATAACCAATCCAGTTTGAACGCAAAAGAAAATCCTGAGCAGTGAATGTGCTCAGGATTTTCTGCCAATGGATAAATCAGGCTTTTTCCGCTTCAAAAAAGCCCTGGAATTCATTGAAATAGGTTTCTTCGATTTTGCGCATGTATATGGAAGCGTTGTTTTCTTCCAGATGGATCAGCATGTGAATTGAACCCACACATTCCCCCACAATCTGTACGGGAAGGTACAAGGTATTGGGGGCGGCCCAGCAAGCCTTTACCGCGATTCTCTGGTGGTACTTTTCAATCTGGCTGATCCGAAGCGCATCAAAGGCAAAGGGAATCATGAAAGTCTGATCTTCTGTTTTTAAAGTCAGGCTGCCTTCTTTCTCTTCAATGGCCAGAGACATGGACGTAAACCCTTTTCCATTAGGAAGTATGCGGCAGCGCAGGCTGAAGAGAGCGGGGGCTTCCCAGCCCATGAGAGGCTCTTGCTTGAAGCCATTGTCCTGGGAAGAAATCTCCTGAAAAAGAGGAGTCAGATGTTCATAAATCAGATCCAGGATTCTCTGGTAGCCTCCTTTGAAGTTCTGAGTGTCAGCCGTCACCACAACAACCAGGTCAAGCTGAGGATAAGCTAACATGTACTGACCGCCCATTCCATACATGGAAAATCCTCGGCGGATCTGCCAGAACTGGTAGCCGTAGCCTTGCTGTTCATCAATGGTTTGACCAGAATGTACAGTGGGAACCTGGAAGGAAACAGCCTGGCGCAGGTAATCAGCAAAGACACCTTCACCTTTCTGGATGGTATCCAGGCAGTAACGGCCGACTTTCAAAATATCTGAAGGATAAGCCATCAGGCCAGAACCGCCCATTTCTGAGCCAAAGGGATCTTTCACAATATAGGCTTCTTTTGAAAAGCCGATTTCATCCAGAAACTTCTCCCGCAGATAGTCCAGAACTCCTTTTCCTGTCAGTTTTTTTACCAGGGCAGCTAGAGTGTGGCTGGAAGATGTGTCATACTGAAAGATTTGGCCGCTGCGGTGATCTGGCTGAGTGGTAAAAAAGCTTTCCACCCAGTTAGACTGCATATTGACCTTGTAGGTGGTTGATGCATAGCAGGTTTCCATGGAAAGCATCTGCCGGATGGTCATTTCCTGAAGCCAGGGATGGATCGTTTCCAGGCAATATTCTGGAAAATAGTCCACAATGTGATCTTCTAAAGAAAGCTTTCCATCGGCCAAGAGACTGCCGATTGCCAGAGAACAAAAACTTTTTGTGACGGAAAACATCCGGTGGAGGTCATTGGGTCCGTATGGTTCATGATAGTGTTCAGCGATACAGCGTCCTCCTTGATCAGCAAGAAAGCTGTGAACTGGCAGCCCGCATTCTTTTAAGGCTTTCCAAATCCCATCCATGTACGAAACAGCAGATAATGAAAGATTATTTTGCATTGATATTGTCCCTCATTTCCTTTGGCGATACGCCAAAATTTTTCTTAAATGCCCTTCTGAAGGAAGCGGCATTATTATATCCCAGATACTGATATAAGGTAGAAAGACTGGTGTTGGAATCTTGGATCAGCTCTTTGGCCTTAGCCATTCGAAGCCGTTCCAGATAGGTGGAGAAGTTTTCCGAAACTTCTTTTTTAAAGAGGTAGCTGAAATAATTTTCGGATATTCCAAATTCTTCGGAAATTTTGGTCAGCCCCAGATTAGGATCGGAATAATTGTGGGTAATGTATTCCTGAATTTTCAGAATCAATTCATTTCCCTCGCTGGTGGCGCCGCATACATCGCACAGCTCCAGGGCGATGGCATTGAGACTGGTCAGGCTCATTTCTCCTTCGAACTGCCGGTCTACCATATCCAGGATTTTCAATCTGTCGTTATCCAGCTCTTCAACGGAAATATTGTGCCGTTTCTTAAATAATGTACTGCGCACATCGGAGATCAGCCACCGCTGCTGCGTGTAGGAAAGACTTCTTTTCACGGTGTTTTCATTGCGGATCAGCTTAAACAGCTCGTTCACCTGATCTTTATTTCCGGTAGAAATAAAACCGCTGAGCTGAATAGACAGACTTTCTGGAAAATAGTATACATCTGTAGAGTGAATAAAATCAATATGGCTCAGGATATATTTATCTGCTGTTGTGATGGATTTTGCATCCTTAGCCTGCTGATAAGATTTCCAGGTATAGGAAATCAGTCCGTTCCGGCCGCCGAAGCCGCCGCGGATAAGAATGCCATAGTTAGTTAACAGCTCATTGTGAAGGGCGATAAAGACTTCGCGGTCATGGCTGATAATCTGTTCGTAGGGCGTAGATTTCTCTGATGCAATAAGAATGGCGAAGGCACGGTCAGAAGGCTTATAAATATATCCGGTATCCGGATAATACCGCGTGAGCGCCTCCCGGACCAGCGTATCGTAATTCTGGATACAAAGCTCCATGTCATCTGCATGAACGTTTAACTGCTCAGAGGAAGAAACTTCTGTATAAAGAACATGGTATTTCATCTCTGGTCTGTCCAGAGACAGCTCATTAATGATATACTGCATCTCATCGTTGGTGGTGACGCTTCCTTCCATAATTCTTCTCATGTAGGATTCAATCACAACAGGCTTTTGCTTTTCCACCAGCTGATTCAAAGAGGAATTGATATCATCTTTTATCGAAAGCTCGTTAGAAAGCTGAGTATATCGTTTTGAGCTTCTGGTGGTGGAAACGGCTGCAATGATCCCTCCTGTTGCAAGTGCAGCGATGGTGATCAAGGTGAAAAACTGCTGGTAGGAGGCAATGGAATAGTAAGCCTGGGTTTCTGGCTGCACCCAGAAATACTGCCATCCATTATAAGAAGAAACAGCACAGGTAACCAGCTTTTTTTCCCCATTATCTGAGGTATAATGGGCGATTCCATTATTCTGGTTCAGATTATTCAGGGCTGAATAACTGGCAGCATCAGCGTGAGGGGACAGCTGGAACAATAAATTGCCCTTTCGGTCAAATACAGCCAAATATCCGGTGCTGTAAAAATTCATGTTGGAAAAAATCCGAGTCAGATCATCCAGGCGGAATTCATAACACATCACTGCCCGGGAATTCTGAACGCCCAGGTCAAAGGTTGATAGGGGGCAGACGTAAAGATAATTTCCTGAATCCTGATTATGATTAATAGGAATAAAGCGGTTCCAGAATTCTTGATCCAGAATCAGCTGAGATAACTCCTCCGCTGAAATTCCATATATGGCCTCATTCAGAACATACTGATCAAATTTCACAAAGCGTGAAGATGAGACAATATAATTGGAATTTGCCATATAGACAAAGGAATTTTCCGCAGGAAGAAGGATTTCAATGGCGGGAGTGAGGGATTTTAAGCTGGTCTGAGCAGCAAATGCCTGGTAATAAAACTCTGGATTTTCCGACCCCGACAGCTGGGCGAGGGCGGTAAAGCTGGAATTTGCGGAAACCTGGCGGGCCACTGCGTTCATCAGTTCCAGCGTATCCTCCATTTCACTGACAGAAGAGGACAAAGCCTGGCGATTTTGCTGATGGATGCCGCTTCGAACCTGGCTGTAAGTGGCACGATAAAGAATCATCCCGATGATCAGGATGATTCCAAGAAGCAAAATATAAGAAAGCATAAAGTGCTTTTTTGATGTTTCATAATGAGGAAATTTAATCGTCACGTTATTTACCACACTTTTCTGATTGTTTGCATACATTTTTCTATTAGAATTATAGAGGGTATTTTCTTAAAAAGCAACAAAAAAGTAGCCGGAAAATAAATTTATGTCTATTGAACGTAAAAATTGTACGCAGGAAAAAGGACGAAAAATCCTCGTAAAATCAAATTTTTTTAGAAAGGAACTTAATCTGGCTAATGGACAAAACATACAAAATGGCAGTGAAAAAGGCGGAAAAGGGGGCAATTTAGATAAATGTGAACAAGAATATGAAAAAGTGTGCGTTGAAAATGCACCAAAATGATGGTATGATAACTAGCGTAAGAAGGGTGCGCACCCAACAGAAAATCGAATACAGGGAGGTTATTTATGAAGGTTAAGAAAATGCTTGCATTAGGCATGGCAGCAACCATGGCAGCTTCTTTAGGACTGACCGGATGCTCCGGCTCCAGCTCCAGCAGTTCCAGTTCTGACAATTCAGCAGCATCAGGCGATACCACCGCAGCAGCAGGTGATGCCGCAGCTTCTGAAGATGGAATTGAAAAACCAGAAAAGATTACCATTATGGTAGATGGTACCGTTTTCACCAAAGAGAACGCTAGAGACGAGTTCGAGGCAAGATGGGAAGAGCTTACCGGAATTGATCTGGAGATCATCCAGCCAGACCATGATGCTTACTATGATGTAGTTGGACAGACCTTCGCATCTGGTCCAGAGAACTGGCCTGATGCATTGATCCTTTCTTCTTCCTATTATACAGGTTACGCTGGCGAGGGCGCTCTGTGGGATATGACCGATGCTTGGGAGAATTCCGAACTGAAGGCATCCGGCCGTGTTACCGGTGAGGCTGTTATCGACAACATGAAGATTGACGGTCAGTTATACGGTTTCCCAGTTACCAGAGGCAACGGCTGTATTACTTATGTAAAGAAAGCTTGGCTGGATAACTGCGGACTGGAAGCTCCTACCAACTATGAGGAATACCTGAATATGCTGAAGGCATTCTCCACCGAGGATCCAGATGGAAACGGGGTTGACGGTGATACTTACGGTGTTTCCGCTGCTGGTATTATTGCTGCTGAGGCTCCTTACACCAACTATCTGCCTGAGTTTTATCAGGATGCTTATCCGTCCTTTGTACAGGGTGATGACGGCGTATGGTACGATGGATTTACCCAGGATAATTTTAAGGATGCATTAAACAGACTGAGAGAAGCTTATGCTGCTGGATACATTGATATGGAAACTTTGACCAATGGTACGAATGACTGCCGTAACAAGTTCTATGAGGATCAGTTCGGCGTATTCACCTACTGGGCAGGAACCTGGAATACCAACTTAAAGACCAATCTGGAAGCAAACGGAAAAGACGGCGAGTTAGTTCCCCTTCCTCCAATTGCAGAGCTTGGTTCTTATGTTGAGAGAAATTCACCTGTATGGTGCATCACCGCTTCCTGCGAGAATCCTGAAGGCGTATTTAAGTATCTCATCGAGTCTATGTTAGACGGCGGAGATATGCAGACCTTATGGTCC
>DVFL01000041.1 GCA_018713255.1 Candidatus Cottocaccamicrobium excrementipullorum
CCATCGTCAAGTTTATGATCTACACAATATACAAGACCGATTAAAACTGTCTACCGTGTACTCCTTAAAGGTCAAAAAACCCCATAATACACACAAAACACATCTCAAATTGATAGTACATATAACCACCAAAATCAACACCACCTCAATTACGCCTATCCCATCCTCTTCCCGCAAAAATCTTCTGATATCTTCTTTTCGCATCCGCCTTCTCCTTTCTGCAGCAATAAATCTACGGTCAATTTCTCCCATTTGCTTTTTATTTTCCGGCTCCAGGCTGTCTTTTCGAGAGATCAGGAAAAAGATAGAAATGCCGGAACCATTACCATTACCATCACCACCCCCAGCATCATAAACAGCGGAAGGAGAAGTTTTGCTGAAGCCTCTTCCCCCTGTCTCCTGGCCAGATTTTTTCTTTGTTCAAAGGCATCTGTTACCTCCAAAATAAGAAGCTGGCGCAGATTTTTCGCTCCTGTCCGCCGGTTTTGTTCCAACAATCCTGCCAGCTTTAGATAAGGCGGCAGCAGGCATCGGCGCCCGAACTCTTCGTACGCCCTGCCCTCCGGCGTTCCGCTTTTCATCTGATAATACGTCTGTGCCATCTCTTCATAAGCCGGACGGACCGCATCTCCTCGTTTGCGCCGCTCCAAATAATCTAAAACCATTTTCTCCCAAGCGCTGCTCACCGTCATCCCAGCGCCCAGGAATATTTGAAGCTTTGACACAACCTCAGAATAATCCAGCAAAAGCTGCCTTTCTCTCACTTTCTGTTCCTTCTTTTTTTGGTCGGCTCGCCTGGCACGCAGATAAACGGCAGCCAAAGGTCCCATAGCCAGAATCCAGAACTGGCCTCCGTCCTCTGCTTTTCGATAACTTAATTCCGCATCCCCCAGGGTTTCCGGAAGATAAAATCCCTCCTGGGTCCTGCTGTCTGTCTCTGCCTGCCGGATCTGCCTGGACAGCTCCTCCCTTGCTTTCTCCGCCTCTGTCTGAACCGGCAGATAAACCTTCAATGCAAACTCCGTTTCGCGGACGGTTCCAGAAGGCCCCCGGATTTTTCCCTTCAGCTGAACAGGTATTCCTTCCTGCTGTCCTTCTCCTGCCTGAAGGAGAATCTTACCTGTATCATCCAAAAGATCAGGACGGTCACTGCTCCATTGAATAGAAAAGCCGGTGGACGGCTCTTTGATCAGGAATAAGGGGCTCTGAATATGAAGCAGATCCTCATTGTCCCCCAAGATCATCTCCTCCAAGCGATTCACCAGATCATCCATAACGGTCTCTTCCTCCTTAAGGGTATACTGTCTTTCCGCCACGGGAATCTCCATCTGAATCTCCTCTTCTCCCGCTCCCTTTACCACTAGTTTCAGTTCCTCCTGGCCCTTTCCGTATTCCTTTCTGGCCACATACCCCATACGAATAGGATCCTCCTGCCTGACTGCCCAAGAAATCCCAAAGAGCAAAATGCCTGCCAGCACGCAAGCAATTTCCGAAAAGGATATCTGAAGGCTTTTTCCCTTAAACTGGAATGTCAAGTATCCTTTTTGACAGCCAAAATGCAATTCCGTACACCCCCAGACAAATCGTCATCAGTATTCTCCCAGCTGCAGTATGATACATCATTTCAAAAAAGCCAGGAGAAGCCTTATCCACATAAATCATTAAAAAAAAGGGAATTAAATTCATAATCCGCTGCTCCAGCCGCTTAGATGCCGTCATATTGGCAATCTCTTCTCGAACCTGGGCTTTATCTCGAATCACCCCCGCCGTATGATTAATGATGGCGACCAGATCTCCTCCGCTGCGTTTAGCTGCGGAAAAGACTTGAGCAAAATTCTCCACATCCTCCAGCCCGCTTCGTCCTGCAAACTCAAATAAGACCTGCTCTGCGGTTCGGTTCATCTGAATCTGCCTGGTCATGGCGGCAAACTCCCCTCGGATCATCCCCTTCTCCCCAAACAGCATAGCAAGTTCATGGCTGCTGTTGGCTAATGCATTTTCAATAGAGTACCCTGCGCTCAGATTAGCTGCCAGAATCTGAATTCCTTCTTTAAACTCCTGACTCAGCTGATACCGTCTGGCCTCCTGCAATGCCTTTCGGTGATACAGCGGGTAACAAAGCCCCAAGGGAAGAAGCAGAAAAAAAATCCTTAAGCTTCGATAAAAAGTATAGGAAACCAGCGCACAAGCTGCAGCTCCTTCCGCTCCATAACGGAGCCATTCTCCTGGAGAAAGGTGGTATGTTTTATAATTTACAGCCTGCCGCCTTGAGTTTTTCCGTCTTTTGAAGTTTCCCCACCTGGACAAGGCGGCCTTCCACCCTTTCTCCTGATTCTTTACCGGCTCCGGCTTTCCTGTTCCTAGTCTCCGGCATTTTTCCTTCACCCTTTCCCTCCCTTCTTTCCCTTTCCACGATGTCTTTCTCTATTCCTCCTCCATTCAAGTTCTCTTCCTCCTGAAAAACAAAAAGAGGATTAAGCTGAATCTCTCCCTGGCTCATTCCCAGTACTTCAGAAATAGCTAAAACTCTCCGGCTCCTGTCCCGAAGACGTCCCAGATGAATCAAAACGTCAATCGCTGCGCAAATCTGGCTGCGAATGGCAGTCAAAGGAAGATCCGCCGCCATCAGCACCATGGATTCCAAGCGTGACAGCATATCTTCCGGACTGTTTGCATGTCCCGTTCCCATGCCGCTGTGGCCAGTATTAAAGGCCGTCAGCAGATCAAAAGCTTCCCCGGAACGGACTTCTCCTACAATTATCCTGTCCGGATTCATCCGGAGAGCCGCCCGAATTAAATCCCGTATGGTAACTTGGCCTTCTCCTTCACTATTCGCATTTCGGGCCTCCAGCCTTACCAGATTAGGGACCTGCTGAATCTGAAGCTCAGCAGAATCTTCAATGGTAATTACCCGCTCCTCCTGAGGAATAAAGGCAGAAAGCGCATTTAAAAAAGTTGTTTTTCCTGAATTCGTCCCGCCGCTGATGAAAATATTATATCCCGCCCGAACCAGACTCTGCAGAAAACTCGCCCCCTCCGCTGTGATGGAAGAGCTGCAAACCAGTTTCTCCATGGTAATCGGTTCGGGAAACTTCCGAATGGTTACCGCCGGACCATCTAAAGACACCGGCGGCAGCACTACATGCACCCGGGAACCATCTTCCAGGCGGGCGTCAACGATGGGATTAGACACATTCACCATCCGGTTCACCCGGCTCACAATCTGCTGAATCATATCTTCCAGCTGCTCTTGACTGTCAAAGGACTTGTCCCACAAGAACATTCTGCCTTCCCGTTCAATAAAAATCCGGTCCTGCCCATTCACCATAATCTCCGTTACTTTCCGATCATCTACCAGCTCTTGGAGTATTCCCAAGCGGCGGAAGCCGTCAAACAGCCGAACCCGCAGATCCATTTTTTCTTTCAGGGGGATATACTCTTCCTGACCGAACTCCAAAATGGTATGATCAATCAGCTCCCACAATTCCTCATCATCTACCGCCTTTCTGCTTTCCAGCTCCGCCATGAGCCTGATCTGCATCCGGCGGCGCAGAGGAATTCCTTTTTCCTCCTCCTGTCTTGCCCTTTCCACAGTCTCCCTCCTCTTTTCGTCTCAGGTACCCTGAACTAATGCCGGGTTCCAGCCGGCCCTCCTGCTGGTCTTCCCTTTAACAGCTGCCGGACAAAATCCCCCAGCTCTCCCCACAAAAGCTGATCCAGATAATTCTGCCTTCCTCCGAAACTGCTGTGATAAGGAAGGCGTACCTTCTGGATCCGTTCCAGCAGCTCTCCATGTCCAGAAACCTGAACATACTCCTCAAACTCTTCAACCTTGGCGGCAGAAATCCAATCCTGCTTAACCGGCATGTAAATTCCCTGACAAATTTCCAGGATAGGAAGAACCTTCCGTCCAAATTGTCCCGCATCCACAATGATTACCTGGTACATCCCTTCCCCGCCGATCTTCAGCAGAAGCTCAGCCATCTCCTCTCCGCTAATCTGGCATAAGTCCTCAGGATAGCGAACCGGCAGAATATAATCCAGATCATCCCAACTGTAAACTAAAGATTTCAGTCTCGCCCAGTTCAGTCCGCCCTGCTGGGTGTAATAATACAGCACATCAGAAAAGTCACCTGGGCCCTGCTGATCCATAATCCGGCGCATGCCTGAGCAATCTTCAAAATTCAGGTAAAGTACTCGTTCCTCTTTTCCCAAAATCTGTCCCATGGTCAAGGCAAAGGAGGTTTTCAGACAACGGTTTACCGGAGAATATACCCCAAGAATCCTGGCAGAAGCTGAAGAGATCTTCCCCTGAGGACTAAGGGGGCTAGCTCCATAACAAGCCATCACCTCCCGAATAATGTGGTCGGCAGACTGGTACTTATATACGCTGGGACCTTCCTCTGGACTCTGGACCATTTCTCCATCAGATAAAAGGACAACCTGTCCTGCACCGATCTCCCTGGCTTCATCGGCGGCGCCCACATCTACCAGGAGAAGTTCGATGGGATTCTCCTGAGCAAAACGCCTAAGCCGTTCCATGCTGGTAAATGCCATCACCGTAAAGGGCATTTTCTCTTTCTGATTCGCTGCTTCTGCAAACCGTTCTGCAAAAAAAGGATCCACATCATAAACCGCCATCACTCTCTTTTTCATCCAGTATTCTGCCCTCCTGTTCATTCATCTCTTCCCGCTGCAACTTGCAGCAGTTTTTCCTCCTTTATCGCCCAAAAGACCATTTCCATAATATGAAGTTGGGGTCAAAAGGTCTTTTGCCCCCTATGATACCGGCTTGTTCCGTGCTTCGCACTCCCACAAGCCTCAAAAACATTCATAATATAAAACACCATCCCCCCTTCCACAAAACACAGACTGCCAGCCCCCAAAAAAGACAAAACACCAGAGGGATCACCCCTTCTTTCCCCTCCTTCTCGGGACTGTGATATGCCATTAATTGCTTTAAGTGAATTGTCTGCCGAATATAGGCAGCCAGACGGCAAAGCCGATCTCCCAGACTTTTTCTAACCACCAGGCGAAAAAGAGACCAGAATGCCCCGATGACCATTCCCGCGCCAATTACCTGAACACCGGAACCAAAACCAAGATACCCGCAGATCAGCGCCATACATTTAATATCTGCTGCGCCCATCATGCGGCAAAGAAATAATAGAAAGAACACGCTTACGGTAACAGCAATCCGAACCAAATATCCCGCCGCCGCAAGCCAGCCACTGTAAATAAAGTAAACAAGTCCTGCTGTAAACCAAAAGGCCAGCCATAAATTGGGAATCCGCCCGGCACATAAGTCCCAAATACCTCCTGCAGCCAGGCAAATCACCATGCCGCACACCAACGGCACTTCAACATTTTCCATATTCCTTACCTGCCTTTCCGGCAGCTACTGGATGTATGATTATTATGCCACGAGAAGGGCATTTTGTCAACCTATATTTACAATATTTTCCATTTTAATTGCCATAAATCGTTCCATTTTCTCCATTTTTTTGTGTAATTTAACGAATTTTGCCCTCTAATTTCTACTTGTATTATATTGACCATACAATACTTGCATGATAGAATAAAAACACTTAGTTTAAATTTTTAAACCAACGGTCCGCAGTAAACTTTCTGCTTTTAAGAAAGGAGCCAGTCACAGCCTTGACCACTAAAGAAGAATTACGAGATGCCTTTCATCAGTGTATGCCCCTATTTATTGCCCTAGGCGATGAAGTACGTCTTACCATTATTGAAGCACTGGTGGGGGAACAGCCTTTTGACCGCAGCGGCCTGAATGTTAATCAGATTACAGAAAAAACCAGCCTGTCCAGACCGGCGATTTCCCATCATCTGAAAATTCTGAAAGAAGCCGGATTAGTAAATGTACGCCAGGAAGGCACGGCAAACTATTACTATCTGACCATTGCCGAATCTACTCGGATTTTGATGAACCTGGGCTTTCGTCTTCAAGAATACCTGGTATAACGCTTAAAAGAAAAGGAATCTTGAGGGCACTATACATATTTTTCCATCTTTAAAGCCATACTCTGGAAAAGAACTTTTTAGAAAAGAAAGGATGGTTCATAGATGGAAGAAAGATTTGCCCAGAGAGGCCGAAAGCAAAAAGGAGAGTTTTCCCCTGAGCTTACCCGGCTGAGACAGCAAATTGAAGAGACTAAGGTGGAGATCAATGCAGCCCGAAATCATTTTGAACAGGCTGTGGATCCTACCCTGATTGATTGTTATATTTATGAAATCAACGCGGCTCAGCTGCGCTACCAGTTCCTCCTCAGGCGGTTTAAGGCTCAGGAGGAGGCCGCTGCTGCCCGTTCACTGACATCACAGGAGGTAACTGAACATGCACACTTGGTACGAAAAAGCCGTTTTCTATCACATGTATCCGCTGGGAATGACCGGCGCACCCAGAGAGAATCGTGAAGAACAGACAACCCACCGATTTTCTCAGCTAAACCAGTGGATCCCTCATATCCATGCCCTAGGCTGCACTGCAGTCTACATCGGTCCTCTGTTTGAATCCTCTACCCATGGCTACGACACACGGGATTACAAGCTGGTAGACCGGCGCTTAGGAGATAATGATGATTTTAAGGAATTCGTTTCTCTCTGCCACCAATCCGGCATTAAGGTAGTGGTAGACGGTGTGTTTAACCATACAGGCCGTGAATTTTTTGCTTTTCAAAGCCTGCAGAAAGAAGGCCCTTCCTCCCCCTACCGCGACTGGTATAAAGGGGTCAATTTCGGTTGGGGTTCCCCGCTGGGGGATTCCTTCAGCTATGAAGCATGGCAGGGCCATTTTGAACTTCCCTGTCTGAATCTGCAAAATCCAGCGGTAAAAGATTACCTGTTCCAGGTCATCCATTTCTGGATTCAAGAATTTGATATTGACGGCATCCGGCTGGACTGCGCCAATGTTTTGGATTTTACCTTTATGAAAGACATGCGCCGGGCAACCGAATCCATGAAAAAAGACTTCTGGCTTATGGGAGAGGTAATTCATGGAGATTACGCCCGGTGGGTAAATCCGGAAATGCTTCACTCTGTCACGAATTACGAACTGCACAAAAGCCTCTATTCTGGGTTCAACGATCATAACTTTTTCGAGATCGCCCATAATGTCCGTCGCTTAGAGGCAATTCACCGCAAGCTTTACACCTTTGTGGACAATCATGATGAAGACCGTATTGCCAGCAAGTTAAAAGACAAAAATCACCTGATGCCCATCTACCTCTGCCTCCTTACCCTTCCAGGCATTCCTTCTATTTATTATGGAGGCGAATGGGCAGTGGAAGGCACAAGAACGCGGACCAGCGACCAGGCCCTTCGCCCGGCCTTAAGCGCCGATCAGGATAAGGAACTGCACTGCGCTCTCACAGACTGGATCGCCTGCCTGGGTAAAATTCATGGAGAAAATCCAGAATATCACGATGGGATTTATCAGGAACTTCTGCTGACTAACCGACAGTACGCTTTCGCCCGCCGGGCAGAAAAAAGCATCTGCATCACCGCAGTCAATAATGACAGTCAGGATGCCGTAATTACGGTACCCGTGCCCATTCAGGCAAGTATCGCCCAGGATCTGATTAACGGCGGCAGCCTTCCGGTGGAGAACGGAAAGCTTACTCTTTCTCTCCCGGCAAATATGGGAACTGTCCTGAAAATAAGGGAGGATTAATTTACCATGGCCAAAACAAAAAAACAGGCAGGCACCGGATTTATCACTGACATGGACCGGTACCTGTTTGGAAATGGAACCCACTATGAATTATTTAATAAGCTGGGTGCCCATCCCAAGACTTATAAAGGAAAAAAAGGTATGTATTTTGCCGTGTGGGCCCCTCACGCAAAGGCAGTAAGCCTGGTCTGCGACCGAAATAATTGGATGCCCGGAGCTGATCCTATGACAATGCTGGAAACTTCCGGAATTTGGGAGATTTTTATCCCCAAAATGGGACTGGGAGAGCTTTATAAATTCGCCATTACTACAACTTCCGGCAAAATCCTGTTTAAAGCGGATCCCTTTGCCTTCAGCTCAGAATACCGTCCTGGCACCGCCTCCGTCACAGCAGATATCGATAACTTTAAATGGAGCGATGACCAGTGGATGACCAATCGCCGTCAGGAAGATATTCTGAAATCTCCTTTAAGCATTTATGAAGTGCATATTGGTTCCTGGAAGAAAAAGGACCGGCCGGAAAAGGACGGATTTTATACTTACATAGAAGCAGCCCATGAGCTGGCGGATTATGTAAAAACTATGGGATATACCCATGTGGAACTAATGGGAATTGCCGAACATCCCTTTGATGGATCCTGGGGATATCAGGTGACCGGGTATTATGCGCCAACCTCCCGATACGGTACCCCTAAGGAATTTATGTATTTCGTGAATTACCTCCATAAAAAGGGGATCGGCATTATTTTAGACTGGGTTCCCGCCCACTTCCCCAAGGACGCTCACGGTCTGGCTGATTTTGACGGCGAGCCGCTTTACGAGTACGCCGATCCGAAAAAGGGAGAACACCCGGACTGGGGCACCAAGGTATTTGACTACGGCAAGAATGAGGTAAAAAATTTCCTCATTGCCAATGCTCTCTATTGGGTGGAAAAATTCCACATTGACGGTCTTCGGGTAGACGCTGTCGCTTCCATGCTGTATCTGGACTATGGACGCACCCCGGGTAATTGGATTCCCAACAAATACGGCGGCCATGAAAATTTGGAAGCCATCGAATTTTTCAAACATTTAAACAGCGTCCTCACAGGACGGAAAACCGGCGCGATGATGATCGCTGAAGAGTCTACTGCATGGCCCAAAGTAACCCGCCCGCCGGAAGAAGACGGCTTAGGCTTTACCTTTAAATGGAACATGGGCTGGATGCATGATTTTCTGGAATACATGAAGCTGGACCCTTATTTCCGCAAATATAACCACAACAAAATGACGTTCGGCCTCACTTATTTTACCAGTGAAAATTACATTCTGGTTCTGTCCCACGATGAAGTGGTCCACCTAAAATGCTCCATGATCAATAAAATGCCTGGAATTTACGAGGATAAATTTGCTAATCTGAAGTGCGGCTACACTTTTATGATGGGTCATCCAGGAAAGAAACTTTTGTTTATGGGACAGGATTTCGGCCAGTGGCATGAGTGGGATGAAAAAGTAGCGCTCGACTGGTACCTCACCGATGAGGAACTCCATGCAGATCTTCTGCATTACGTCCGGGATCTGCTTCATCTGTATCAGAAATATCCCGCCCTTTACCGGCTGGACAATGACTGGAACGGCTTCCAGTGGATCAACGCCAACGATGGGGACCGAAGTATTTTCTCCTTTATCCGCCGAGATGAAACAGGAAAACGAAATCTGCTCTTTGTCATTAATTTTACCCCCATGGAGCGGGCAGACTACCGGGTTGGCGTACCAAAACGAGGAAATTACAGCTTAATTTTAACCGCTAAGGACGGACTGCTGAAAAAATCCATTCCTTACCGCGCCAAAAAAGGCGAGTGCGACGGCCAGCCTTATTCTGTCAGCTATCCGCTTCCGCCTTACGGCACCGCTGTATTCCGTTTTTAACTTTGTCTTAAACAGGCAGATTATCCCTGGTCCGGCCAGAGCTTTTCCTTCCAGAAATCTGGAAGAGAAGGGTTCTGGCCGGCCTTTTCTTTCCCTTAGCTCTGTAAATTTCAGACGGTTCCTCACAAATTATTCATGAAATTGTAATAGGCGGCGGGGAAAATGTGGTGTATAATCAAACCGGATAACAACAATAATTTTCCAACAAAGGAGGTTCCCTCTATGGCAAATATTCTGGTATGTGACGATGATAAACAGATCGTGGAAGCCATCGATATTTATTTAACCGGCGAAGGATTCCATGTGATAAAAGCATATGACGGGTCCCAGGCATTAAAACTTCTGGAAACCAACGACGTAGACCTGATGATTCTTGACGTTATGATGCCTGGACTGGACGGTATCCGCACCACCTTAAAGGTTCGGGAGACCAGCAGCATTCCTATTATCATTCTTTCCGCAAAATCCGAAGACACCGACAAGATCCTTGGACTGAATATCGGCGCCGACGACTACATTACTAAGCCCTTTAACCCGCTGGAGCTGATGGCAAGAGTAAAATCTCAGCTCCGCCGGTACACTCAGCTGGGAAATCTGAATCAGCAGACTGCCGGCCAGGTTTATAAATGCGGCGGACTGCAGATTAACGATGACAACAAAGAGGTTACGGTGGACGGAGAACCAATTAAGCTGACGCCTATTGAATACAACATTCTTCTCCTTCTGGTGAAAAATGCGGGGAAGGTCTTTTCCATCGATGAAATCTACGAACAGATCTGGAATGAGGAAGCCATCGGAGCAGACAATACCGTGGCCGTACATATCCGCCATATTCGGGAGAAAATCGAAATCAATCCCCGAGAGCCCCGTTACCTTAAGGTAGTGTGGGGCGTAGGCTATAAGATCGAAAAACAGTAAAGGAGAAGCCAGACCGGTTTATGAATACAAACACCTCTTATCCGAAAAAAAATATTGCCGGCATGATTCATCTGATCTGCCTGGCTCTCGTTGTCATCAGCATTGCCATCCTCTACTCCAACGCCAATTTTGGCCGCGGAGTAGCTTGGATCCGCAGCCAATCCTATATTGAGTCTGACTTATTCTATAACCAGCTTCAATCTGACGTTCGGGCCATCTTTGATTATGCCATTCTCCGGGATGCTTTTGAAACAGAAGGCGAGCCGGATATGGACAAAGAAATTGTCCGCATCAACTACGGTCCTGGCAGTACGGTCCGCTACACCCTTTCCGATATGATCAAAATGGGAGAATCCTACGGCTACATCCTTCAGGATGACTGGACCATCAACGTAATCACCCCGGCAGACAGTTTTTCCCAGGACGAATCTGTAATGGTGGAATATAAGGCTTACGACCCTGATCCGCAGCTGACAGAACCTGGCATGGCCTACGAAAAGATGACCGATCTGTGCTACGAAGTTTTAAATAACTTTTGCCGATACTGCTATGTATACTATAATCTGATTACCGGCCCCACCAATCTGTCCTTTCAGCTGACCTGCTCTAACGATAACGACATGATCCGAGGCGATACAATCGTTTACACCAATGTATCCAATCCCTCCTGGGACAAGATGAAGCACATGGGATTGTATGCAGAATACAGCAGTGAAGATCTGCACATTGAAACGAATATGTCTCAAACCCCGTCTTATATCCAGGAACTGGCGGAAAATACACGTTTTTATGAACAGACCTTCATGGATTTTATTATTTCTGTGGATACCAACTTCCCCTATGCCGACTCCTACACCAGAGAGGCCGCCAGCTATGATTCCATGCGCAGCTGGACCATTCGGGGGATGATTATTTTAGGAATTGGGCTGATTGGATGTCTCTTTTCCCTGCTGTATCTGGCTGCTGTCTGCGGTCACGAAAACGGCTTTCACAGTCCGATTCAGCTGAAACCGCTGGACCACCTCAGCGCAGAAGCCTGTATTCTGCTGTTTTTGATCATTGGCGGCGGCGCCTGCTATTTAGGGAGACTTATCGGTTTTCGTCTGCTTCATTTGGTGGTCGCCTCCTCCAACTGGTATTTCGCAGAAAAGCTTCTTCTGTATTTGATTGCTTATCTGGTGGGTGTCACCTGCTTTTTCAGCCTGCTGCGGCGCTATAAAGCCGGAACCTTATGGAAAGGAAGCTGGATTCGGAAAATATTCGGCGAAATTCAAGAATATTTTTCCAGAGAACCGGCTTCCCACAGTGCCGCCTATGCGTATTTAATCTTTCTGGCGTTAAACATTACCTTGGCAGCCTGTGCCTTTTATTTAATTTTTGATCTGGAGCCTCTTTTCAATCAGCTGATTTTTGGCGGCGTGATTCTTCTGTGGGCTGTTGCCGATCTTCTGATTTTCCGATTCGTGATTCAAAAAGCCATGCAGGATGAAAAAATCCAGCAGGCCATCTCCAATATTGCCTCAGGAGACATCAGCTACTGCGTCAATGTAGATGAATTTACCGGGAAGCAGAAAATTACCGCAGACCATATTAACCATATTGGAAAGAACCTGGACTCTGCTCTCCAGGAAAAAGTAAAAAGCGAGCGGTTTAAAGCCGATTTGATCACCAATGTATCTCACGATTTAAAAACGCCGTTAACTTCGATTATTAATTACGTAGATCTGATTAAACGGGAGAAAATTCAGAATCCCAAGGTACAGAATTATCTGGAAGTGCTGGATCAAAAATCCCAGCGGCTGAAAACATTGACTGAAGATCTTGTGGAAGCTTCCAAGGCAAGCTCAGGAAATCTTAAGCTGGAAATTTCTGATATTGACTTTGTAGAGCTGGTACAGCAGACTAACGGAGAATTCAACGAAAAGTTTGCCCTGCGCCATCTGGAACTGATCAGCCATCTTCCTGAAGAGCCTGTGTTAATCGAAGCCGACGGCCGGCGTTTGTGGCGGGTTCTGGAAAACCTCTATAACAATGCCTTTAAGTATGCCATGGAACACAGCCGCATTTATATCGATATGACGGTTGAAGGAGATCTGGTGGTGTTTACCATAAAGAACATTTCAGAACACCCCTTAAACATTTCCAGTGAAGAACTTACTGAACGTTTTGTCCGCGGAGATGCTTCACGCACCACAGAAGGCAGCGGTCTGGGCCTTTCCATTGCCCAAAGCCTTACTCAGCTGCAGAAGGGAATCTTCCAGATTGTCATTGACGGAGATTTATTTAAGGTTTACGTAAAATTCCCGGTGAAAAAGACGGGGGACGGTGGAAATCCTGAAGAAAATGTGTTAGAATAAAACACAGTTTGACGATTTCCCACTTAAGCCGACAAAAGATTCTTCTGACCGGCAGCAAAATATTTACAGAAATGAGAACGAAAGGATGTCCTTTTCATGAAGTACAACAAAACGAGAACCAGACTCTGGATGTACGGCGGACTGCTTGCTGCTGTAACCTGCCTGGGCCTGGCGGCCGCTGGCTGCAGCCAGCAGACCGCTGTTTCCAACACCCAGACGGTCTCTGAGACAGAAAGTGCAGAGACAGAGACTTCTCCAGAAATCCAGGTAACCACCGCACCGGAAACCATTCCTCCGTTAAGCCCAAGAGGACAGATCCTTCCGGAAATCCAGGTAACTGTTCCCGACGCCACTCCTATGCCAGAGTATCTGCGGGTAGGAGAAACCCATCCGGCTGTGGCACAGCTTCAGGAACGGCTGATGGAACTGGGCTTTATGGATTACGATGAACCTACTGAATATTTCGGCACTCAGACAGAACGGGCGGTAAAAATCTTCCAGCGTCAGAATGGCCTGGATGAGGACGGCATCGTAGGCAATTCCACCTACCAGGCCATTATGTCACCTGATGCCAAGTATTACGCTGCCCAGAAAGGCGACTCCGGCGATGACATTCAGCAGATCCAAAGCCGTCTCTTCCAGCTGGGCTATCTGGCCTCAGAAGATCTGGTCACCGGAAACTTCGGCGACTCTACCGAGGCCGCCGTATTAAAGCTTCAGGAATTAAACGGTTTGACCCAGGACGGAAAAATCGGCCGCCAGACCATGAATCTTTTATATTCCGATGAAGTAAAAGCTAATCTCCTGGCCTTCGGCGATCACAGCGAAGTGGTCCTGGCCTGCCAGGAACGATTAAAAGAATTGGGGTATCTGTTTACAGAACCTGACGGGACTTACGGCCAGGATACGGTAAACGCCGTAAAACAGTTCCAGTCCAGAAACGATCAGGTAGTAGACGGTTACTTAGGCCCCAGCACCCGAGCAGCGTTAAACAGCCCTGATGCCAAACCCATGGGCCTGCGGTTAGGCGATGAAGGCGACAGCGTATCCAAGGTTCAGACTTTGCTGAATCAATATGGCTATCTGTCCTCCGGAAATGTTACTGGATATTATGGTGAAATCACAGAAAATGCAGTCCGCAGCTTCCAGAGCCGAAACGGTCTCTCTTCTGACGGTACTGTAGGTGCTTTAACCATGGCAAAGCTTACGGGAGACAATGTAACCCGGGCAGCTGCTGGAAGCTCCTCCGGCGGCTCTTCTTCCAAAGGTTCTTCCTCTGGCGGCTCTACCTCCAAAGGTTCCTCTAAAGGCTCTTCCGGCGGCTCTTCTTCCGGAACTGTAAAGATGGCAGGAGGCGTAAACTCCCTGATTTCCGTGGCGAAATCCAAGCTGGGATCCCCTTATGTCTGGGGCGCCAAGGGACCGAATTCCTTCGACTGCTCCGGCTTTGTTTACTGGTGTCTGAATCAGGTAGGGGTAAACCAAAGCTATATTACCTCCTCCGGCTGGCGCAATGTGGGCCGTTACACCAGGATCAACAACTTCTCCGATATTCAGGCTGGAGATATTGTGGTCGTAACTGGTCACGTAGGAATCGCTGCCGGCGGCGGCACAGTAATTGACGCTTCCTCCAGTAACGGACGAGTTATTCACCACGCATTAAGTTCTTGGTGGGCCAACAATTTTATCTGCGCCTGGAGAATTTTCGGTTAATTGAGCCTTTCGGCGCAGGACGGTTTCAAGCATTAACAGACGGAGACTGATCAGCTGCGGCTAACGCAAAAAGCCCAGTTGATCAGTCTCTTTTTCGTCATGAGTTCTTTATCTGTTCTTATTCTTCCCTAAACATTCCCCGGCATTCGTGTTCCGGTGTACACCGGTGCTATCACACAAAAACAGCTAACAGCAAATTTTAAATAAAAAAAGCGCCGACCCCACAGCTCTCCGTCTGCAAAATCAGCACTTCCCAGTGCGCCTTCAGGGACTCGAACCCTGGACAAATAGATTAAGAGTCTACTGCTCT
Source organism: Candidatus Cottocaccamicrobium excrementipullorum (assembly GCA_018713255.1). Taxonomy (GTDB): domain Bacteria; phylum Bacillota; class Clostridia; order Lachnospirales; family Lachnospiraceae; genus Caccovicinus; species Caccovicinus excrementipullorum. The sequence continues at coordinate 14,897 of DVFL01000041.1, forward strand.
ACCAACTGAGCTAAAGGCGCTTATTTCATTATTTTCTTTTCCTGAGGACTTGAATCATTATAATGCCTTGTGGAGAAATTGTCAATCGTTTTTTTAGGGTTTTTTTCGATTTTTTTAAGGATTTGTTTATTTCTGTCAGCTGCGCAGCAGGCTGTCAGGATTCAAGTCAAAAGAAAAACTCTGAGCCGTCCGGTCAGACAGATCAGAGCTTAGTGCGCCTTCAGGGACTCGAACCCTGGACAAATAGATTAAGAGTCTACTGCTCTACCAACTGAGCTAAAGGCGCTTGTTCTCAATGGAACGTACACTATTTTACAACACGATTCAGAAAAAATCAAGTCCTTTTTTAATTTTTTTGCAGGGCAAAAAAGAAAGGCTGTTTTGAGACAGCAGTCCCGAAACAACCCCTCCTTCTTTGACTGTCCCAATTAATTACAGACCTGAATCAATCAGGGCATTCAAAGCCCCTTTCGACTGCAGACCTACCATCCGCTTTACCTCCTGGCCGTTCTTAAACAGAATCAGCGTAGGAATGGACATTACGGCGTAGCGCTCCGCCACATCTCCGTTTTCATCTACATTCAGCTTAAATACCTTTACTTTTCCGCTGTAAGCTTCTGCCGCGCTTTCCACCGCCGGCGCCATCATTTTGCAGGGACCGCACCAATCCGCATAAAAATCCACCAGCACAGGCATTTCCGCCTTCAGCACCTCTGTCTCAAAAGCTGCACTTGTCATCTTTTCTACCATCGCATTTCTCCTCCTTTGCCATGTTATCCGCCTGATTTCAAGAATCGTTTTTCTTCTCGGCATTCAGCAGGCGATTTACTTCCAATAATGATTTTTTCCAGCGGAGAACCTCTTTATTCAATTCTGGATTCCCGCTGAATTTTTTCCCAAGATTTCGTTTTACCTTATCCCCAATCTTCATCGCTTCCTGCCCCTCTGCCCTTGGGCTGATTAAAGCCGTTTTCTTAATTCCAGTCTATGAACAAGAACGCGCTGGATTGCCTGTTCTTCCTTATCTGGCGGCAATCAGCTTGCAGATCGGTTTTCCTTCGGCCGCAAATTTCATCTCGTATTCTGTCATTACGTTTCCTTCTCCCAGGGGAGAATGATGAAGGTCTCTGGTTTGCTCCAAAATTTTCCATCCAGCTTCTGGAATGGATTCCAGAGAATAAGAAAATAAATCCTGATTGTCTGTCTTAAATTCTACCGTTCCTTCCCGGGACAGAATCTGGTCATATACTTTCATGAATTCCGGCGAGGTAAGACGCCGCTTCGCATGCCGGTCCTTGGGCCAAGGATCAGAAAAATTCAAATAAATCCGTGAAACCTCTCCCTGATCAAAAACTTCTCCCAGCGTTTTGGCATCTACACAGAGAAACCAAATATTGGGAAGTTCAAGCTGGCTGCATTTTTCCAGCCCCCGCAGCAGCACGCTGGAATACCGCTCAATGCCGATATAATTAATTTCCGGGTGCAGGGCAGCCATCTCCATGATAAACCTTCCTTTTCCCATTCCCACTTCAATGTGGATAGGGTTATGGTTTCCAAAACGCCTTCCCCAGAATCCTTTCTCCTTTTCCGGCTCCTGGACCACATATGGGCTGCTTCCAATAGCTTCTTCCGCTCCGGGTATGTGACGCAGTCTCATGGTTCATTTCCTCCGTTTTATCCTGTCTATCCAAAAAATCCTGCAGATTTTTCAAACCAAAAAGATTATAACATTCCCCGAAAAACTTTGCAACTAAAGACAGGCAGCCTTCGTCAGGAAGCGAAATCCTGAAGGATACATTTTCCGTGTAAAATATTCGCAAAAGCAGGTGCATAAATTGGGGAAATCTTGTATAATAGCAGATATGATGATGATTTTGTCCCATCGATATAGATGCAAACAAAGGAGGACCCGATTATGGCAGATGCGAACAGCCCCTGGGAAAAAATCCAGCAAGGGGTAAACGAAACTGAACGGTTAATTGGACAAAAACAATACAACCTGGCGATGATTAAGTCCCGCCAGACCCTGGAAATCATGGTAAGAAGCCTTGCGGAAAAAGCCTGTATTCTGGACGGGGATATGTCAGAGATCATCGACCAGCTTTATGAGGGAAAATGGATTTCCAAATCCACCAGAGAACATTATCACAAGCTTCGCACCATCGGAAATAAGGCGGTGCATGAAGGGTACAACAGCGCTTCCGATGCAAACCTGGCCCATCATATCTTATCTCAGGAGGTTTATTCCTTTGCCAATGAGTATAATCCCCGCCGGAGGAGAACATCTTCAGCGGCATCTTCCGCCTCCCGAACCAGAACCTCAGCTTCCGCTCCCAGGCGGCGCAGAAAAAAGAAATCTCCAGCAGAAGATATTCTGCGGATTTTGGTTCCTATCGTATGCGTTATTCTGCTGATTCTGATTATCCGCGCTCTTCTTCCGTCAGGAGAGAGCCAGCCTGCAACAACAACCGCAGCGCCTTCGGAAGCAGTTACCATGGAGCATACTGCCCCAGATCCCGACGCCCTTCCGCCGGATGAGTCTACCGCAGCGCCGGAGGAAACTTCTTCCGCCGTCGTATACCGGACCACCACTACCTTAAACGTCCGCACTGAACCTTCAACGGACGCTTCTATCCTGGTGCAGCTTCCTCCGGATACTGAAGTTAATGTAACCGGTACCTATGACAGCCAATGGACGATTATTAATTATGACGGCCAAGACGCTTATGTGGCTACCGCTTATCTGACCCAGTAACCTTCCTTTCCAATCCCGATTCTTGGGCTTTCCCTGTTCTAAAGGGGAAAGAAGCCGAAGAATCGGGATTCTTTTTTTCTAAAAATCTAATTTTATACTTCTTCTGCACTTTTTCTCCCCTTTGTTTCTATATTTTGCACAATTTTTATCCGCTATATAGATATAAATTGTAATATTTGTCATGGCTTTTTCTCTTTTGTTTGTAGTATTATATGGAAGGAATACAAATTTCATAAAGGAGGACAACCGTGGATACGCTGATCAAAAAAATCTCAGAGATTGAAGATGCTGCATCTGCCGTCATGGACAGCATGAATGACAGAAAAGCCGATTATGCAGCGGAAATCAAAGAAAAAACCGCCGCCTTCGATAAACAGCTGGAAGAAGATACAGCCAGGGAGCTTGACCAGCTGCAGAACCGGATGAAGGCAGAGATGCAGGAAAAGCTGAAAGCACAGAAAGCTGACGGCCAGAAGCTTTTAGCCCAACTGGAACAAGTTTACGAACAAAACCACGCTGCCCTGGCTTCCAGTCTCTTTCAGCAGATGATTAAGGAGTGAGGATATGGGAAATCTTCTTACCTATGGAGGACTTACCACAAAAATCAAGGCCATGAAAAGCCGTTTGATTCAAGAAGAGCAGTACCGCGAGCTGGCAGGATTGGATTCTGTCACCAGTTCTGTGGATTTTCTGAAAAGCCTTCCCGCCTACAGTCCTATCCTAAAAGGCACCGAGTCAGGAGAACTGCACCGTGGGCAAATCGAACAGCTGCTTTTACAGGCCAAATACCGCGATTTCTCCAAGCTGTACCGTTTTTCCAATCTTTCTCAGCGAAAATTTTTGGATCTGTACTTTATGCATTATGAAATCGCTATTCTGAAACGATGCCTGCGCAGCATTATTGGCGGTCAGCCCATGGAAGTGGATTTGTCACAATTTCAGGACTTTTTCAACCGCCACTCCAAGGTGGACCTGATCCGTCTTTCCAATGCCAGAAGCCTTGAAGAATTCACGGCAAATCTGACCGGCTCACCTTACTACTCTATGCTGGTACATCTCAACAGTCAGGAAAATATGCGGCTTTTTGACTATGAGATGAATCTGGATTTAATTTATTTTAAGACCATGTGGAAAGTCACCACAAAAAATTTAAAGAAAAAAGAACGGGAGGCTATCTCCCAGTGTTTTGGCCAGCGGCTGGACATGCTGAATATCCAGTGGATTTACCGTTGTCTGAAATACTATCATATGGATGCCGTCCAAATTTTCGCCCTGCTGATTCCTATTCAATACCATCTGAAAACAGAACAGATTCAGGCTATGGCATCAGCGGCAACGCTGGAGGAATTCTTCCAGATTCTTAAACAGACTTATTACGGAAATCTTCTTCCAGAAGAACTTGACCGGCATCCAGATCCGGAAAAACTCTACGACCAGGTAATGGAGCGCGTGCACCGAATGACTGCCCAAAAGGATCCCTATTCCATTGCCATTGTAAATTCCTACCTGTTTTCCAAGGAATTAGAGATTCACCGGATCATCAATATCATAGAAAGTATTCGCTACGGTCTCAGTCAGGCTCAGATCCTGTCCTCCGTAATGAATATGACGTAAAGGGGGTAACTCTTCGTGATCGAAAAGATGAAATTCTTAAGTCTTACCGCTCCGAAGACAGAATTTGACCGAGTGGTGGATACGTATCTTTCCAAGTACGATATCCAGCTGGAAAACGCTCTGTCTGAGCTTCGGAATGTAAAGGATTTAAGACCATTTGTAGAAACCAACCCATACCGTGAGGAGTGGAAGCTGGCAAAGGAACTGGCCAGTCACATTGCCCCGGAAAAAAACGAAAAAAAGACTTCCGGATCAGGTTCCTCCCGGAAAATGTCTCTTGAAGAAGCAGTAAACACAATTCATGAGATCAATGATAGCATCTCCGCCTTAAATGAGAAAAAGGACCAGTGCAGCGCTCGGATCCAGCAGCTTACCGATTCTTTAAACCAGGTGGCTCCATTCACCCAGCTGAATTATGATTTATCCAGCATTCTCCATTTCCGCTGTATTAAATTCCGATTCGGCCGGATTGCCGCCGAATATTTTCAGCGTTTTCAGGCCTTCGTCTATGATGCGGTAGATACTATTATGTTTAAATGCCAGGAAGATGAGGAATATGTATGGCTGCTGTACTTTACTCCGGCCCCCTGTGCCGAAAAGGTGGACGCCATCTACGCCTCCATGCACTTTGAACGGCTTTTTCTTCCTGACCAATATCAGGGAACGCCGTTGGAAGCCGCAAAAAGCCTGAAGGAACAGATTCAGCAGGCATCAGGAGATGCCGCCCAGGCAGACAAGGAAATCAATGACGTTCTGACCAAACGGAAGGAAGATATTTTGGCTGCCCTAGACCGTCTTGACCGATATACCAGCAATTTCGACGTACGCAAGCTGGCCGCCTGCACCAACCACGATGACAATACCTTTTTTATTCTCTGCGGCTGGATGCCGGAGGAGCAGGCAAAAAAATTTAAGGCGGAAGCAGATCAGGACAAGGATCTGTTTTTAATCCTAGAAGCTGAGCATCAGGATATTTTAAGCAAGCCTCCTACAAAAATGAAAAATCCGAGACTGTTTAAACCGTTTGAAATGTTTATCCGAATGTACGGTCTTCCCGATTACAATGAAATCGACCCCACTATCCTCATCGGCATCACCTATTCCGTATTTTTCGGTTTCATGTTCGGCGACATGGGACAAGGGCTCTGCCTGCTGATCGGCGGCTACCTCTTATACCGGGCAAAGAAAATGAATCTTGCAGCCATTATCAGCTGCTGCGGTTTCTTTTCCACCATCTTCGGCTTTCTCTTCGGCAGTATTTTCGGCTTCGAGGACATTATTGATGCCGCGTGGCTCCGTCCAGGAGAAGCCATGACCAATCTTCCCTTTATCGGCCGGCTGAACACGGTGTTCGTAGTGGCCGTAGCCCTGGGAATGGGGGTCATTGTCGTTACTATGATTTTAAATATCATCAACAGCATTCGTGCCCACGATCCTGAAAAAACCTGGTTCGACACCAATGGAGTGGCAGGACTGGTGTTCTATCTGGCTCTGGCATCCGTAATTGTGCTGTTTATGACAGGACATGCCCTGCCTGCAGGAATCCTGCTGGCGGTGATGTTCGGCATTCCTCTGCTGGTGATGTTCTTTAAAGAGCCTCTCACCGCCATAGTGGAGAAAAAAGCCCAGAAAATCCAGGGCGGTGCAGGAATGTTCATCGTCCAGGGATTTTTTGAGATGTTCGAAGTGCTGTTAAGCTACTTCTCCAACACCCTTTCCTTCGTCCGTGTCGGCGCCTTCGCTGTCAGCCACGCCGCCATGATGGAAGTAGTGCTGATGCTGGCAGGCTATGAAACTGGACAGGCTTCCTCCGTTAACTGGATTGTGGTAGTTCTTGGAAACCTGTTTGTCTGCGGCATGGAAGGCCTGATTGTAGGCATCCAAGTGCTGCGTCTTGAATATTACGAACTCTTCAGCCGTTTCTATCGCGGAACAGGCCGGGAATTCCGCCCCTACGGGAAGAACGCAGAAGGGAAATAAATCTTGTCCACACAAGAAGTTACAGTCCTCAACTGCAGCAAAAATCTATCGATAAGAAAAGGAGAATCCAATTATGATGGTAAAATTATTATTAGCTCTTGCACTGATCGTCAGCATTCTGATCCCCTTCGGCGCTTTCGCCGCCGGTGAAAAATCCAGAGGCCGGTACAAAACCGCTCTGGCTGTAAATTCTTTCCTGTTTTTCGGCACTCTTCTGGTATGTACCGCTCTCTTCTTCACCGGAAACGCATTTGCGGCTGAGGAAACCTCTGCTGCAGCCAACTCTTCTGCCGGCATGATCTGTATGGCAGCCGCCCTTTCCACCGGTCTTTCCTGCTTAGGCGGCGGCATCGCCGTATCTGCAGCTGCCTCTGCAGCCTTAGGCGCAATCAGTGAGGACAGCTCTATCCTCGGTAAATCATTAATCTTCGTTGGCTTGGCGGAAGGTGTTTGCCTCTACGGACTGATCATCTCCTTTATGATCATCGGCCGTCTGTAAGCCATGAAAATGTTCTTAATCAGCGACAACATCGACACCCTTACCGGAATGAGACTGGCCGGTGTAGAAGGGGCGGTTGTCCATGAACGAGATGAGCTTAAAGAGGCGTTAAATAAAGCGTTGGCCGACCGGGACATCGGAATTCTTCTGCTTACTGAAAAATTTGGAAGAGAATTTCCCGAAATCATCGATAATGTAAAGCTGAACCGGAAATTCCCTTTAATTGTAGAAATTCCTGACCGCCACGGAACAGGCCGCAAGCCGAACTTTATCACCGCCTACGTAAATGAAGCCATCGGTCTGAAGATTTAATCCTTACAGAAAGCAGGTGACTGATTTGACAACGGATGAAAAATTACAGCATTTTCTGGATATCTGCATGGAAGATGCCCGGGACCGGGGCGCCCGGATTTTTGATGATTACGCCGCTGCCCTGGACAAAAGCCTTGAAGAGCATAAAGCTGACGCCCGCCGCCGGGCTAAAATGCAGCTTCAGGGAGAAAGTGAAAAAATCGGCCGAGAAATTAACAAAGAGCTGGCCCTGGAACAGATCAATTTAAAACGGATCTTAAGCCGGAAGCACAATCAGCTTAAGGATAAACTGTTTGTGGAGGTGCAGGATCTTCTCGCCCAATATATGGAGACTCCTGAATACCTGGATCTGTTGAAACGTCAGATTCAGCATGCCATGGATTTTGCGGGAACGGATCCCCTGATCATTTACATGGATCCCTCTGACGCAGATAAAATCAATCTTCTGTCCTTAAGCTGCAGCGCCAATATCCGCATCAGTGAATATTCCTTCGGAGGAGGCACCAGGGCGGTGATTCCTACCAGACATATTCTCATTGATAATTCCTTTGATACCAAGCTGGAAGAAGCCAAGCGAAATTTCCGGTTTGAGACAGGAGGTGTGTCCCATGAATGAACTGCAGAAAACCGGAACCATTTACGGCATTAACGGCCCGGTCATTTACCTGGACGGAGATCCTGGCTTCCAGATGAATGAAATGGTATATGTGGGAAAAGAAAACTTAATTGGTGAAGTCATCGGTCTTCGCTCTGACAGGACCACCATCCAGGTCTATGAGGAAACCAGCGGTTTAAAACCAGGAGAGCTGGTGTATGGAAGCGGCGCTCCCGTGTCCGTTACCTTGGCGCCTGGAATCCTGGATAATATTTTCGATGGAATTGAACGTCCTTTAAGTGAAATCGCCAAAACCGGCGGTCCTTATATCAGCCGAGGCGTAAATGTGTCTTCACTGGATACTGAGAAAAAATGGAAAACCCATCTTACGGTTAAAAAAGGCGATCATCTATACCCTGGAGCGATTATTGCAGAAGTTCCGGAAACCAGGGCTATTCTTCACAAAGTAATGCTTCCTCCCAATCTGGAGGGGGATGTGATAGATGTGGCGGCTGACGGAGAATACACCATTAATGAACCTCTGCTGACCCTTCTTCAGCCAGACGGAAAAGAAACAAAAATCACCATGACCCAGAAATGGCCGATTCGTGTTCCCAGACCTTCTGCCAAGCGGTTTCCCGCCACCAGGCCCTTGATTACCGGTCAGCGTATTCTGGACACCTTGTTCCCCCTGGCAAAGGGCGGAACTGCCGCTGTTCCCGGAGGATTCGGAACGGGAAAAACCATGACTCAGCATCAGATCGCCAAATGGTCTGACGCAGACATTATCATCTATATTGGCTGCGGAGAGCGCGGAAACGAAATGACCCAGGTTCTTGAAGAGTTTACCCACCTGGTGGATCCGAAAAGCGGCAATCCTCTGATGGACCGTACTACTCTGATCGCCAACACCTCCAACCTGCCGGTGGCCGCCAGAGAAGCCAGCCTTTATTCCGGCCTTACTCTGGCAGAGTATTACCGGGATATGGGATATCATGTAGCCATCATGGCGGATTCCACCTCCCGCTGGGCTGAAGCCCTTCGAGAGTTGTCCGGCCGTCTGGAGGAGATGCCTGCTGAGGAAGGATTCCCTGCCTATCTGGCTTCCAGGCTTTCCGCTTTCTATGAACGTGCCGGCATGATGCAGAACTTAAACGGAACAGAAGGATCCGTTTCCATTATCGGCGCCGTTTCCCCTCAGGGCGGCGACTTCTCCGAACCGGTTACTCAGAATACCAAGCGTTTCGTCCGCTGCTTCTGGGGATTGGATAAATCCCTGGCCTACGCCAGACATTATCCTGCCATCAACTGGCTCACCAGCTATTCCGAATATCTGTCGGAACTGGCTCCCTGGTATACCGACCATGTAGACAAACGTTTCGTGGACTACAGGAACCGTATTGTTTACCTGCTAACTCAGGAAAGCAGCCTGATGGAAATCGTAAAATTAATCGGCGCCGATGTTCTTCCTGACGATCAGAAGCTGATCCTGGAAATCGCCAAGGTCATCCGCATCGGTTTCCTTCAGCAGAATGCCTTCCATAAGGAAGATACCTGCGTTCCCCTGGAGAAACAGTTTAAAATGATGGAAATTATCTTATATTTGTATAAAAAGTCCCGTTCCTTAATATCCATGGGCATGCCTATGTCCGTTCTTAAGGAAGACAAGATCTTCGACAAGATCATTTCCATCAAATACGACGTTCCCAATGACCGCCTGGATATGTTTGATGATTATCGAAAACAAGTAGATGAGTTCTACGACGCAGTGGTAGAGCGGAACGCATAAGGAGGCTATTATGGCAATTGAATATTTAGGCTTAAGCGGAATTAACGGCCCCCTGGTGGTGCTGGAAGGCCTCCAGGACGCCGCCTACGACGAAATCGTGGAAATGACCGTAAATGGAACTCAGCACAAACTGGGCCGTATTATTGAAATCTACCGGGATAAAGCGGTAATTCAGGTATTTGAGGGCACAGAAGGCATGGCCTTAAGAAACACCCACACCCGCCTTACCGGACATCCCATGGAAATCGCCGTGTCCGAGGAGATGCTGGGACGCACCTTCAACGGTATCGGCCAGCCCATCGATGGACTGGGAGAGATTTCCTCCGAAGTAAAACTGGATGTAAATGGAAAACCTTTAAATCCTGTTACCAGAGAATATCCCAGAAACTACATCCGCACCGGCATCTCCGCCATTGACGGACTGACCACCTTAATTCGCGGACAGAAACTTCCTATTTTCTCCGGCAACGGCCTTCCCCATGACCAGCTGGCCGCCCAGATTGTACAGCAGGCTTCCTTGGGAGATGATTCCGATGAACAGTTTGCCATTGTGTTCGCCGCTATGGGCGTAAAATACGATGTGGCGGATTTCTTCCGGAGAACCTTTGAAGAAAGCGGTGTTTCTGATCATGTGGCCATGTTCATCAACCTGGCCAACGACCCGGTGGTGGAGCGTCTGATTACTCCTAAGGTCGCCCTTACGGTGGCGGAATATCTGGCCTTTGAAAAGGGCATGCATATTCTGGTAATTCTGACAGATATGACTTCCTTTGCCGAGGCAATGCGTGAGGTTTCCTCTTCCAAAGGAGAAATTCCTTCCCGTAAAGGCTTCCCAGGCTACCTTTACAGCGAGCTGGCGGCCCTTTACGAACGTGCGGGAATTGTGGCCGGACGGCCTGGTTCCGTTACCCAGCTTCCCATTCTGACCATGCCCAATGATGACATTACTCATCCGATCCCCGACTTAACCGGCTACATCACAGAAGGCCAGATTGTGCTGGACCGGGACCTTCACGGTCAGTCCATTTACCCGCCCATCAATATCCTTCCTTCCCTTTCCCGTCTGATGAAGGACGGCATTGGAAAAGGATACACCAGAGAAGATCATCAAGATGTGGCCAATCAGCTGTTTTCCTGCTACGCGAAAGTAGGAGACGCCAGAGCGCTGGCGTCAGTAATCGGCGAAGATGAATTGTCTCCCATTGATAAAAAATATCTGGCCTTCGGAAAAGAGTTTGAACACCGATTTATCGGCCAGGACATTCACGATAACCGCTCTATTCTCACTACCCTGGATATTGGCTGGAAGCTTTTAGGCATGCTTCCCAGGGAAGAATTAGACCGTGTAGATACGAAAATTCTGGATCAGTACTATCATCCCTCTCCAGTTGGAGAAGACGGTTCTCTTCTGGATGAAGAAGCTGCCGCCGGGGATGAGTAAGCTGCCGGCTGTTTCAGCGGCAGAACATCAATAAGGAGGTGATTCCTTGGATCCAAATGCATTTCCCACAAAAGGAAACTTGATTCTGGCCAAAAACTCCCTGTCCCTGGCCCAATTAGGCTACAGCCTGATGGACAAAAAACGGAATATCCTGATCCGGGAGCTCATGGGACTGATTGACCAGGCAAAAGATATCCAGTCGGAAATCGACGCCACCTTCACCGCTGCCTACCAGGCTCTGCAGCAGGCCAATATTGAGCTTGGCATTCATTACGTCCAGGAAATCGGAATGTCCGTTCCCGTAGAAAATTCCATTAAAATCAAAGCCAGAAGCATTATGGGCACAGAAATTCCTCTGGTTCAGTATGATGCGCCGCCTCTGGTGCCCACTTATGCCTTTGGCGATACTACCCAGGCCCTGGACGAAGCCAGAATGAAATTTGAAAAGGTAAAAGAACTTACCATCAAGCTTTCCATGGTGGAGAATTCCGCCTACCGGCTGGCCTCCAACATCAAAAAAACCCAGAAGCGAGCGAATGCACTGAAAAACATCACCATACCGGCTTATGAAACCCTTACCAAGAACATTACCAATGCTCTTGAAGAGAAGGACCGTGAAGAATTTACCCGGCTTAAGGTGATTAAACGAAACAAGGGAGGGTGAAAACCCTCCCTTGTTTTTCTTTCCGGGAACGGCCTTTGGCCTTGCATTCCCTGGAATTCTGTTATATTATGTAACTGTTCAAGAAGCCGGTTAAACTCAATTAACTCGTTTATTTTCACATAAGGAGCGATGCTGCATGAAAAATATGATTCATACTTTTCTGGGCGTCCTTTGCGCTTTCTGTCTAATGTTTATTTTGCTTATTACCTCAGTGGAAGCGGTATGCTACTGGACCCCCGGTTATTTTGAATCAGAATATACAAAATACGATGTACTGGATGATCTTCCGGAAATGACCATGGATGATCTCCTTGATGTTACTCATGAAATGATGGACTATCTCCGCGGAGACCGGGAGGATCTTCATGTATGGACCACCATGGGAGGGGAATACCGGGAATTTTTTACTCCGAGGGAAATTGCCCATATGGAAGATGTGCGGAATCTGTTTGTGGGCGCTATCTTTCTTCGCCGGATCTGCCTGGCAGCAATTCTTCTTTCCCTGCTGGCCATCCGCCTTTCTGGAGGCCGTCTGCGCAAGGTGCTTCCGAAAACCATCTTTGGGGGAACCCTGCTGTTTTTCGGTGCAGCGGCAGTTCTGGGATTGATTATTTCCACAAACTTTAACCGGTATTTTATTATTTTCCACCATATCTTCTTTGATAATGATTTATGGATTCTGGACCCTTCAGTAGATATGTTAATCAATATTGTGCCGGAACCCTTCTTCATGGATACCGCCGCCCGGATTTTGATCACCTTCGGCGCCGGAGCCCTGGTGGTGCTGGTTCTCTCATTTCTGTTCATGAGAAAGAACCGAGTTTGTCTTCCCCCTGATCCCAGCGTCTAGCTGGAGAACTATGGATAAAGGAGAGTTAGCCTGTTTATGTCAATAAAAAAGACCAGCCTTTCCTGGCTGTTGTGCCTGACCACCATTTTCTCTCTGTTCTTGTGCCGGCCGGCCATGGCCGAAGTTTCCTGGCCTGAAGCTGCGCCGATTCAGGCAGACGGAGGAATTCTCATTGACGCCGAGTCCGGCGCAGTTTTATACGAAAAGAATGCCGACCAGGCCTATTACCCGGCCAGTATCACCAAAATACTCACAGCTTTGATTATTATTGAAAACTGTGACTTGGATGATATGGTCACCTTCTCCTACAATGCGGTTTATAATGTGGAAGCCGGCAGCTCCAATATGGGAGTGCTGGACGGTGACCAGCTTACGGTGAGAGACTGCCTTTACGGTCTGATGCTGGCCTCCGCCAATGAAGCAGCCAATGCCTTGGCCGAACACTGTGCCGGAAGCATTGAAGCCTTTGCAGAAATGATGAACGAAAAGGCAGAAGAACTGGGCTGCACGGGAAGCCATTTCGCTAATCCCAGCGGACTAAACGATGAAAATCATTACACTACCGCCAGAGATATGGCCCTCATCACCAAGGCCGCCATCGAAAATCCGGTTTTTGTGGAAATCAGCAGCGCCCGGTACTGGAAACACGCCCCGATTAAGCGCTATCCCGATCCTGATGACCCCAGCAACACCGTGTACGCCCATCACGCCATGCTGAAAAAGAACGATTCCCGCTATTATCCGGGAGTTTTCTCCGGGAAAACAGGATACACTTCCCTGGCAGGCAATACATTGGTTACCTGCGCCAGACGAGACGGCATGACCCTGATCACCGTTATCTTAAACGGCCATCAGACCCATTACCAGGATACAAAATCGTTGTTGGACTACGGCTTCGGGAATTTTGCTTCTATTCCTCTTTCTGAAGTTAATTCCTCCTATGCCTCCATTGAAAAGGATATGACCATCAGCGGTCTTACCCCCAGCCCGGTATCCTCCCTTACTGTTGATTCGGATTGCTCCATTACCCTTCCGGCAGGGGCTGATTTTGCAGATACAGAAATCAATCTTCAATACGACCTGGGGCCGGGCGCTCCTGATGATGCCGCTGCCATGCTCACCTACACTTACGGCGGACACAATGCAGGCTCAACTTACCTGCGTACAACCCAGGCGGCTCAGCCTGCCGATCTTCCCCTGGCAGCCGCTTCCCTGGCTGCTGCAGAACCCGTAGGAATCCCTGAGCCTACCACAAAAGCCGCCGACAGCCTTCCGGAATCTGTGTCAGAATCAGCCGATGGCGCTTCCCTCTCTTCTGACAACGCTTCTCAAGAAGAGCAGAGATTGTCTTCCTCAGAAGAATCTTCATCTGATGAAGAACCTGCTCCCGGGTTCTCCATTCCTTCTGTGTTCTGGATTGCAGCAGCCGTTACGTTAATTCTTGCGGCGCTGATTACTGCAGCAGTAATGGTAAAAATTCATTTGGAAAAGAAAGAAGAACGTGACCGGTACCAACGAATGGAACGGCGGAAAAAGAGACTTCAGGAAATCGGCTGTTCCCAGGAAGAATTCGACCGGCTGATGAAAGAGCGGAGAGATTCTCACTCTTCCTAAGGCCGGCCCGGCCCTCAAGGTCCTCTTAAATTTACGGAAGGATAAAGGCAATGCTGAAAAATACTCTGATCACGCTGATTTCCCTGACGGTGGCCACAGTACTTTCTCTGCTGTTCGTTCATTTCGGCAACGGTACTACCAGCGTAGCCATCATTTATATCCTGGCAGTGGTATTCGTAGCCAGGTACAGCGACGGATACCTTCCAGGCATCGTCGCTTCTTTTATTGGAGTAATCTGCGTTAATTACGTATTTACCTACCCTTATATGCACTTAAACTTTACCATGGCAGGATATCCGGTAACCTTTGCTGGAATGATTATTATTTCCACTCTGATCAGCACCATGACTTCTCACTTAAAGCTTCAAAGCAAGATTATCAACGAGCGGGAAAAGCTGTTGATGGAAGCAGAAAAAGAGGCCATGCGGGCGAACCTGCTCCGGGCCATCTCCCACGATCTGCGGACCCCTCTCACAGGTATGATCGGCGCCAGCTCCACTTACCTGGAAAATCAGGACAGTCTTTCCCGGGAAGAAAAGGAAAAACTGGTTCAGAATATCTATGATGATTCCAACTGGCTTTTACATATGGTGGAAAATCTGCTGACCATCACCCGAATTAAAACGAACGACACGCCTATTCACAAAACTTCAGAGCTTCTGGAGGAAGTGGTTGGAGAAGCGGTTCAGCGTTTCCGCGCCAGATTCCCCCAGGCTCAAGTTCAGGTGGAAATCCCGGACGAACTGATTCTTATTTCCGTAGACGCTACACTAATTGAGCAGGTGCTGATCAATCTGTTAGAAAATGCTTTCTTCCACGGCGATCCCTCTTCTCCCATTGAGCTGAAGGTATCTGAAGAAAAAGGCCAGACGGTTTTCCGAGTCATTGATTACGGCCCCGGCATCGATGAAGCCCTTCTCCCCCATATTTTTGACGGCAGCCCTTCATCTCCAGGAACAGGCGGCGATTCCCGAAAGGGAATGGGAATCGGCCTTTCCATCTGCAAAACCATAATCACCGCTCACGGCGGCACCATTAACGCGTCAAATCATAAAAACGGAGCGCAGTTTACCTTCTGCCTCCCTGCACAAGAGGAAGAGAACCATGAATCTTAAACCTACCATCATTATTATTGAAGACGAAAAAAGCATCTGCAATTTTATGGAAACCACCCTGAACGCCCATGATTACAAGGTAATCTGCGCCTCCACCGGACAAGAGGGCCTCTCGATTATTGCCTCCTGCCTTCCGGACGTAATTCTCCTGGACCTCGGTCTTCCAGATATGGATGGCCTGGATCTTATCCGGCGGGTTCGGGAATGGTCCATGATTCCCATCATTGTCATCTCTGCCAGAACCAAAGAGCAGGAAAAAGTTCTTGCCCTGGACAACGGCTGCGACGATTACATCACCAAGCCCTTCGGCACCTCTGAGCTTTTGGCCAGAATCCGCACCGCCCTGCGCCATCGTCAGCAGCTGGAAGCAGGAACCTTAGCCAGCCAGGAGCCGGTCTATACCTTCGAGGACCTGACCATTGACTTTAACCGGCGGCTGGTGCTTCTGGCAGGAAAGCAGGTCCATCTCACCCAAATCGAATACAAACTGGTGTCCCTTCTGGCCAGAAACAGCGGCCGGGTTCTGACTTATGATTACATCATTCATCAAATCTGGGGACCTTACGCAGACAACAGCAACAACCAGATTCTGCGGGTAAATATGGCCCATATCCGGCGGAAGCTGGAAGCCAATCCAGCCGAGCCTAGGTATATCTTTACAGAAATCGGCGTAGGGTACCGGATGCAGGAAAGCCAGAAACCATTGGACTAGATCATTCCAGGACAACCATTGGATTGAAAAAAGCAGGCTGAAGAATTTCCATTATTTTGGGAATTCTCCGGCCTGCTTTCTTTTCTTCAGCTTCTTTAACCGGCAGTGGCAGAACATTTTTCTCCTCCGCCCTCTTTTTTTCTGCTTCTGGCCTGCTTCTTGGCCTGGCGCTTCTGTTTATTTTTCTCCGTACGTCTTAGCTTTACTTCATCCCGCTTCTGGGCAATGGCTGCAGCTCCCTCTTCATCTGTAAATTTGGTGGTGCGCACTGCGAACACTCCCCCTGATTCCGCCTTTTTTATCCGAATCTTTCCCCGCACCAATCCATGCTCCGGACATACCGTCAGGCACACATAAAGCCGGGGATTAGCGGCAAACCAGCGGATCTTTTTCCGCAGCATCCGCCTGCACCGAGGACAGATCACATCTGTTACCCGTTTATCCGTCAAGGCCTCTTCCTTAGAGGAAAACTCCCGTGAAACAAATTTCGTATACCCAGGAAACTCCAGAGTGATCTCCTCTTCCGGCCTCTGGGGAATCCGGTAATAATCCATGGAAAGGAAGGCTTTTACCCGGTGAAATTCCATGACTTTCATCACCTTGCCCGTATAATAAGCATCATCCATGGCATGATGGAAAGGCCTGTCCGCCTCCACCTCAATAGCCATGGCTTCCACTGCCTGATCTAAGGACAGCTTATCCTTACTCTCCTGGCAGTACAGAAGGCCGTACAGCTTCTGAAGATCATAATATAAAAAGGGCATGGGGAAAGGAATGCTCATCTTATAATAGGTCATATTCCGCTGAAGCTCCGTTAAGTCCATGGAGCCCCAGGTGACAAAGGTATAATCCTCCCCGCACCAGGCAAGAAAACGGCAGACTGCCTCTGGAAAGGCAATGCCCTG
This sequence comes from Candidatus Cottocaccamicrobium excrementipullorum, assembly GCA_018713255.1. Taxonomy (GTDB): domain Bacteria; phylum Bacillota; class Clostridia; order Lachnospirales; family Lachnospiraceae; genus Caccovicinus; species Caccovicinus excrementipullorum. The sequence goes on from DVFL01000041.1 coordinate 31,742, forward strand.
CCGTTTCAACACTTCCATATCCAGATGAGTAACCTCGGATATTTTATAATGGAGCTGCGGATAAACCTCTGGAGAAATCAGCTGATGAAACTCATCGGTCTGACGGAAATTTTCATCCAGCTTCACCGCTCCGATTTCAATGATCTCAAAAGGAAGGCTGTCCACAGCCCCTTCCTTCCCCTTGGGACTCTGGTTCCACTCCAAATCAAATACAATGTAATTCATGATTCTCTCCCTATGCAAAATATCAGGACGTAACCATTTTAGCATACAGCAGGAAGATGCACAAGGCAGTTTCGCAGAATGGCTTTATTGCCAGCTCCTTTCCTCAATTCACCAGATTCCCCTCCTCATCAAACTCCAGAGGAACCGGCTCTGAAACGGCTGTCAGTCCGGGATATTTTCCCTTTACCACATCTTCATAGTAGCTTTCCGACAGCATGATCTCTCCGATATGAAGGGTATTTTTAATCCGAACCATCCGCACATTGTTCCGGTCAATGCGGTTGGCGGTGCGGATACATGCCTGGATAGCCTCCTTGTCATTGGCCACCACCGGAGGCATCATAGCGGATTTCAGCACGGTGCTGGTGAAGGAATTCATATAAATCTTATTTAAATCCAGCTTCTCAAACATCCGGGCGGTGATAATGCTGGCCAGTCCCATTCCATTGGCATTGCCGTGGGAGCAGTCTGTCAGATCCAGGAAGCAGGTGCGCTTTACCTTCAGACCGCCGGATACGTAATCATTAGACCAGGTGCCGGAAATATTAGGGTCCACCCCGGTGCCGCTGTAATTTTTTCCCATCTCGTCTACAACCAGCACATCCGCCTCTCCCACCAGGAGACTGGGCATGTTGGAGGCGGCAATTTTAAGAAGCTCCGGCTCCCGGTCAAAAATCTTATCCCTGGGAATGGCCTCAATGAGAGCCGTCTCATCATAAGCATTCTCCACACAGGGAATGGCAAAAAGAACCTTGGAGTTCTCCAGAGCCACCTTCCCGTTGGCAGGGATGTTCCGTGCCATATTGTCCATGCCGTCGCTGTGAACGCTCTCGGCCCCTTTCTGCTTTCCCAGGCCTACCACCAGCATCTTTAACACGCCGCTCTCATATTTGCCCCGGAAGGCGTTGTGAGGCTTAATCCGGCAGGACAGAATGATGCCGTCAGCCTCATGAGCATTTTTATCCTGGTACACCGGCTTTCCGTACTCCGAATACCCTAACAGCACCGTCTCCATGGAGGACTTAATGGGACATCCCATGGTCTCTTCTGTAATGTTAAAGCCGGCCAGCACCTCCAGCTGGCCCTCCGGCGTAGCTCCTCCATGGCTTCCCATGGCGGGAACGATAAAGGGACTGGCCCCCTTCTCTTTGCAGAAATCCACAATGGCTTTGGTGATCACATCCACATTGGCTACGCCGCGGCTTCCTGCGGTAATGGCAATCTCCATTCCCGGCTTCACCGTCTCACTGATTTCCGGCCGGGAAAGCTGCTCGTAAACCAAAGCCGGGATTGTTTTTGGATCAACCCGGTCCCGTTTAAACTTCTGAACTGCGTGAAACATTTTTGGAATCTTAATATCTTTTAACAGGTTGGAAATCTCTTCGCTTCGTTCAAACTTCATACTTTAGCTCCTATTCTGAAAAATCAAGTTTTCTGCACCCTATAAATGGTTTTTCTGTATTTAATCCGGTTTCCGGCAAACCACAAAAGTCCGGAAGTCTCCTCGTTTAAAGGCAGCTCCATCTGGCTGCACTCCGGTTTTACATAAGGGCGCCAGCGGCAATTCCCTTGTTAATCCGCGGTTTTTTCCCGCTTAAACATTCGGGCAAGAATGATCACTGCAACAGCAGCAAGAACAATCTCTGCTGTAAACTGAGCGTAAGCCAGACCATAAAGGGGGAACAGCGCATTTAAAATATTCAGAGCCGGGATCTCCAAAACTACTTTTCTTAAAATGGCAAAGACAAAGGCATGTTTTCCCATTCCCACAGCCTGGAACACGCCTACTGCCAGAAAATCCATCGCCAGGAATGGAAGTCCCAAACAGAATCCTCGCAGGAAGCGGGAACCGTATTGGATAATCTGCTCATTATCCATAAATAGTTCAATGAGAGAATCTGCAAAAACATAATATCCGGCTGAGATCATAATCAAAAAGCCAACAGTAATCTTAGCCGACATTACTACGCACTCTTTCATTCGCTTCCGGTTTCCTGAGGAAAAATTATAGCCTACCAGGGGCATAATTCCCTGAGAAAAGCCCTGAGCCACATACATGGGAACCATGTTTACCTTCTGGGTAATCCCCATAGCGGCAATAGCATCTGCACCATAAGCGGCGGTAAAATTATTTAACACCGTCATGCCCGTAACATTCAACAGATTCTGAATCGCCGCCGGCAGTCCCACTGCCAGAATTCCCATTACAATGGCCTTGCGGAAACCGAAATTTCCAGGATTCAGACTGATATTGGTTTTTCCTCTGCGGACAAACAGCAGCACGAAGAAATACAGGCAGGCCACACAGTTTGACAGCATGGTAGCCAGGCCTGCTCCTGCAGCGCCCATATTAAATCCCCAGGGAAGGATAAATACAGGATCCAGAACGATATTTAACAAACATCCGCTCATCGTTCCAATGCTGGCGTGAAGGGCATTTCCCTCAGACCGAACCATATACGCCATCACCACATTTAAGATAGAAGGAACCGCTCCCCAGATCACCGTCCATTTTACATACCCCACGGTAGAACCCATGGTGTCTGCATCCGCCCCTAATAAGGTTAACAGGGGAGTCTGGAGAATAAGGCAAAACAGAGAGATAAATATACCTCCCGCCACCGCACAATAAAATCCAAAGGCAGAACTCTGGCGCACCGTATCATAATCTTTCCGCCCCATAGCCCGGCTCATCATGCTGGAACTTCCCACACCAAACAAATTGTTCACTGCATTAAACGCCAAAAGCAGAGGCGCCGCCAAAGCTACCGCTGCATTCTCCACCGGATCATTTAGCATCCCTACAAAATAAGTATCCGCCAGATTATAAAGCACCATAACCAGAGAGCTGATAATGGTTGGTACTGCCAGAGTGGCGATCGCCCTGGGCATCGGGGTTGATTCAAATAATTCTGTTTTTGATATGCTGCTCAAGTGAATGTTCCTCTCTTTCTATGGCTTCACCGCCACTTTTATCACTCCGTCTTTTCTCTGCTCAAACAGTTCATAAGCCTCCATAATCCGGCTTAAAGGAAAGGTATGGGTAATCAGCCCAGTGGTATCGATCTTCCCCTGGCGAATCAGTTCAAGAATCTCATCGCAGTCGCAGCCGTCCACGCCTCCTGTCTTAAACGTTAGATTCTTTCCATACATCTCCGGAAGGGGAAGAATCTGCGGATGGTCATAAAGAGCCACTATCACCACGATTCCATTGGGCCTTGCCGCCTTCCAGGCCATGGCAAAGGTCTTCTCCGTTCCCGCCGCTTCAATCACTACATCAGCTCCGCCTCGTCCGCTTAACGCCGATGCTGCCGCCGCCGGATCCTCTAACTCCGGATCAATCACCTTTACCTCCGGGTACCGTCTCCTGACATACTCCCGCCTGGCCGGATCCGTCTCCGCCACCAAAATGTGCCCCGGATTTTTTAATCTCACACAATCTAAGGTGCATACCCCTGTGGGACCGGCGCCAATTAAAAAAACCGTATCCCCTGGCTTAATCTCTCCGATTTTTGCCGCCCAATATCCAGTGGCCAGAATATCTCCCACAAACAGGGCCTGCTCGTCCCTCACTTCATCTGGAATCCGGTTAAGTCCCTGCTGAGCGTAAGGAACCCGCACATACTCCGCCTGCCCTCCGTCAATCCGGCAGCCCAGGGCCCAGCCTCCATTTTTATCTTCACAGTTATTTACAAAACCATGACGACAGAAAAAGCACTCACCGCAGAAGGTCTCTACATTAACCGTCACCCGGTCATTTGGTTTTACCTTCGTTACTTTGCTGCCTACTGCTTCCACCACTCCCACCATCTCATGGCCCAGAGTAATGCCCTCTGCCGCCCGGGGCACCGACCCGTGCTTAATATGCAGATCGCTGGTGCAAATACTTGCCAGAGTAACCCTGACAATAGCATCTCCCGGCTCAAGAATCTCCGGTTTCGGCTTCTCTCCCAGCACAAATTTTCCCTTTGCCTCATAAATGCAGGCCAGCATAACCTTTATCCCCCTTTACCTGATAAAATCTCTACCTTTCATTTTAGCAGAAGGCGGGAAAAAGAACCACAAAAATCGTCAATCTAGCTCTCATAAAAAAAATCCTGGAGATTCAAGGCTTTTACGCCTTAATTCTCCAGGATCTTCTATTGTTCTTAAATTAAGCCATCGGCTTTGCCAGCACGCACCCTTCCGGAAAAGCGGCCCGGAAAATCCGGCGCACTAAAGGTCCGGCAATGATCAGCTGAAAGGGCAGCGCCATAATAAAATTCTTTGGAATATTGGTCAGCCAGCCGTAAAGCAGACCTCCCCACTGTCCGGAACGAACGCAGCCTTCCAGACTTCCGTAAAAAGACATAATCACTACCATGGGAACAACCATGCAGCAGGAAATGGAAATTACCTTCCGCAGAGAGCTGCTCTCCGGCGTTACCAGGAAACGGAAAGCAAAGCCCTTGGCCAGCCCCGATACCAAAAACCAATCAGCGCACATGGCAAAGATGCAGGCAATAGGAAATCCCAGCCAGCCTTCCTTTAACACTTCCAGGGAAAAACCTCCCATATGCAGGGTTACATTATACATACTCATCCAAAACACCATTAAACAGCACATGAGCACGGTGTAGATTAAACTTTCTCGCTTATTCTGCGGCATCTTTTTTCCTCCTAATTCATTCCTTCATTTATCCAACATTTATCGCCGGTTTTTTATTATAGGAGAAAAAAATATCCTTCGTAAGTGATTTTTTCAAATTCGGCATTTTAACGGTAATTTCCCCGGAAATATTCCCATTTTCTGTGAATCTATCCGAGAAAAGATGCCGCATTAATGGCCGCAATGGCTCCGTCCGCCACTGCTGTAGCTGCCTGGCGCACCTGCTTTACCCGGATATCTCCTGCTGCATATACGCCGGGAATCTCTGTCTCCATCCGCTCATTTACCGGTATAAACCCATCTCTCAGCTCCAGTTCATCATAAAGCTCCGTGTTGGGCGTAGAACCAGCATAGATAAATACGCCGCATCCAGGATCTTCAATTCTGGTTTTCTCCCCCGTTTCCTCATGCGTAAGCTCCAGAGCCTCCACCTGCTCCTGACCAAATACCGCCGTCAGCCGGGTTTTTGTCATCACCTGGATATTTGCCGTCTGTTCAACTTTTCTGGCAAACTCCGCGATGCAGCCTAACTTTTCTTCAAAATGAATAATGGTAAGCCTTTTGGCAAACTGGGCAAGATATAAAGCTTCTTTTATCGCGCCGTCGGCGCCGCCCACCACATAAATATTCTTTCCTTCATATCGCCAACCATCTCTGGCAGCGTTTAATCCCGTTCCTTTTCCAGAAAGCTCCTGCTCTCCCGGAATTCCCAGCCGCCGCGGCGTGGTGCCGTTAGCCAGAATCACGGTTCTGGCCTGGTAAAGGCCCTGATCCGTGGTAATTTCCTTGATTTCACCGGCAAGTTTAGTCTTAATCACCTTCTGGAAAATCATCTTTACCCCGGCAGCTTCCGCCTGGGCCTTCAGGCGGTCTGCAAAGGTTTTCCCCGTCTCTCCGGAAATAATCCCCGCGTAATGGGTCACTGTGGAAACAGTGGCAATCACGCCGCCCACTTCCTTCTGCTCAATCACCAACACCAACTTTCCCCGGCTGATGCCGTAAATCCCCGCGCTGATTCCCGCCGGGCCTCCTCCAATGATCACCATATCATACATCATCATTACCTTCATCCTCTCTTTATGCATCATTTTCCAGTTCTTCTTGCATTATAACGGAAGATTTTGATAAAATAAAATTATCTTTTGGAATCATTTAATTCTAAATTTTTATTAATGGACGTGACATAAAAGTGGATCCGAAGCTGAAAACCTTCTTAGTCTTATGTGAAACCATGAATTACCACGCTGCCGCCGAACTTCTCCATCTGACCCAGCCTGCTGTCACCAAGCAGATCCAGGCCCTGGAGGCGCAGTATCAGGCAAAGCTTTTTTCCTATGACGAAAGGAAGCTTAAGAAAACTGAAGCAGGAGAAATTCTGGAAGAGTACGCCCGCTCCATCCAATATAATTGCCTGGAACTGGAGCAGACAATGGCCGGGCAGAGAAAAAGCTGCCTGCGGATCGGCGCCACCAAAACCATCGGAGATTATGTACTCTTTGACGCAGTCAACCGCTATACCGCCGATCCCGCCCATGAGCTGACGCTGATCGTAGACAATACAGAACATCTCCTCACCTTGCTGAATGACAACCAGCTGGACTTTCTGGTAATTGAAGGCCTCTTTGACAAAGGAAAATACGGATGGAAGCTTCTGAAAAAGGAAGCCTTTATTGGAATCTGTCCTCCCGGCCATCCTTTTTCCGGAAAGGAAGTGACCATTGAAGAGCTTTTGAAAGAAACTCTGATTCTTCGGGAGCCAGGCTCCGGAACCCGGGATATTTTAGAAAAACAGCTGACCCTCTCCGGCTACAGCCCCGCCTCCTTCCAGCGGGTTTTAACCATCAGCAGCTTCCCCATTATCCGAAGACTGGTAACGGCCGGACGGGGCATCAGCTTTCTCTATGATTCCGTTGTGACAGACATCCCCAAGCTGGGCCAATTCACCGCAGCGCCTTTAACCGGTATCCATGAATTCAATCTGGTGTATCTTAAGCACACAAAAGCCGGGCAGTACGGAGAAGAATTCTTCCGCTGACTGCCCGGCCGAAAGGCCTCTTTATTCCATTTTCGCCGCATTGTTAATACAGGTAATGGCGTTTAAACTCCTTGGATAACCAATATAAGGCAGGCACTGGGACACTACCTTAACCAGAAACTCCTTGTCATTTCCCAGATTCATGTTTCCCTTCGCATGAGAAGTAAGCTGAGGTTCACAGCCTCCCTGAGCAGCCAGGAAACAGAAGGTAATCATCTCCCGCTGAGCCAGACTAAGACCAGTTCTGGTGTAATAGTCTCCAAAGCAGTTAGCCGCCAGCCACCGGTTAATGTGGCCCTGTTTCCAGGCCTCAAGCATCTGAGGTCCAAAGATCTCAGCCTGAGCCTCGGCTCCTTTCTCCAGCCGGTTCTCCATGGTGGTGGTGGCCTGTCCCTCCAGAGGAAGCTTTACTCCCCGCTCTGTCAAAATCTCATTGGCCGCGTCCAAGAAGGGAAGCACTCTGCCGATTCCCAGATAATCCACCGCCTGGTAAATGATTTCCTTCACCATCACCGGCGTAACTCCACCTTCCAAAGCCCGTGGAAGCTCCAGGCGAAATTCTTCTTTTCCCTGACAGCCTAACAGCACTGCCAGAATCGCCATATGACGGGTTACTTCATCCAGCTGCTGCCCCTCTTCATTTACCACCTCGTCAAAGGCGAAATGGGTAAACCGTTCCATAAATTCCGGATCTGTATCATAATAGCTCATCGTTAAACCCTCCTTAGCCAATGTTCTCAAAACTTCTTGTTCTGATTTCTGCTAATGTTTTTCCTAGATTCTTTCAATGCTGCGGATCTGATGGCGAAGATAATCCAGATTTTCCAGCTGCTTTTCCCGAAAATGGATCTCTTCCAGGGCCTGTTTGCGCCGATGATTCAACATCTTCATCCGCTCCATAGCGGTATCTTCTCCTTCCAGCATCAGCTTCATATACCTTCTTACCTCTTCTGAAGAGAACCCGATCTGGTGAAGGGTTATCATCAGACTGATCAGCTGCAAATCAGAATCATCATACCGCTCCGGGACTCTGTCCTTTCCTTCCCGGTTTAACAATCCCCAGGCCTTAAATTCCAGAAAAATTTTCTTGGGAATGCCATACCGAATGGCTGCTTCCTCCATGGTCATTTTTCCCTTCCATCCCTTCTGCAGATTACCTTTATTGTAATCCCGCTGAAGGCCATTTGTCTAATACTTGGAAGGAATGGTAAAAGATGCCTGAACAGAATCTTTTATAAACTGAATAAAAGCCGTAGCCGCCTCAGAAAACATCTGATTTTTCTTCCAGGCTAAAACCGCTCCCGTCTCCAGGGGCGGATCCAACGGAATAAAACACAGGTCCTGACAAGCATGTTCCTGATAAAAACTTAACGCTGTCCCCACCTTATTCCGCACCATATTGGCCGCGTTCAGCAGCAGATTATAGGTGGCCGCTGTTTCAATCTTTTCATAATCATCCCCAAACCAGCCGGCCAGCTCATGGCGCACCGTATCCCTCCAGGGAAGAAGCAACGGAACCGTTAAAAGATCTTTAGCGGTCACCCTCTCCTTTCCTGCAAAAGGAGAATCAGGAAGGGCATAAACCCCCCAGGTTTCTTTTCCCGGAAGCCGGACAAACTCATATTTTCCGATATCCACAGGTTCCAGCAGAAGGCAAATATCCAAAAGTCCCTTTTCTATCCGCTCTTTAATCTCATCTGCTGTCGCGCTGTAAATACGGTAAGACACCAACGGATACAACCTTCGGAAGGCTGCCATTCGCTCAGATAAAAACGTCATATTCTGGGTCTCTCCGCAGCCTAAGGCAATTTCCCCTGCAATCTCTTCTTCCCCATGAGAAAACTCCCGCTCCGTCTTTTCCACTAACTCCACAATCTCTTGCGCTCTGCGTTTAAGAAGCATCCCTTCATCCGTCAAAGTAATGTGATACTTTCCCCGCTGAAACAGAGTTACTCCCAGTTCTTCTTCCAGCTGCATCAACTGCCGGGAAAGTGTAGGCTGAGTAATGTGAAGAAGCGCTGCCGCCCTGGTAATATTCTCCTCCCTAGCTGTCATTAAAAAGTAGTTTAATACCCTGATCTCCATCATATTCCTCCTTACAGGGACAGTAACTTTCCTACGCCGGCGGCGCACTCAACGTCAAATGTTCAGTAAGTTAATGATAATCGCTCTAAGAATGACTGTCAACCAAGTGATATTTGTGAATATTAACGATTTTTTAACATCTTTTGAAAAAGGATTGACTTTTCCCCAGAAAATGAATAAAATTCAAACTAGAAAGAGCAAAGGCGCCGTAAGATATCTGCGGCGCTTTTTCTGTTTCCAGATTTCCGCTTTAGGAAACCAAATCATATTAAATGGCACAAGGGTGTGTATTTCTGCAAACTGGCGGCAGAAATATGCACCCTTTTCCAGTGAAACCCCAGTGCAGCCCAGAACTGACGGTTCAGCTGGAAAGAAAAAGGAGGGAATGAGTTTATGTATTCATCAGCTGACGTAATCTGGACTCTTATTGCTGCAATCTTAGTGTTCTTTATGCAGGCTGGATTTGCTCTTTGTGAAGCTGGTCTTACCCGGGCAAAAAATACAGGAAATATTTTAATGAAAAATATGATGGATTTCTGTATTGGAACCCCCTGCTACTGGCTGGTAGGCTTCGGCCTTATGTTTGCAGGAGCAGGACCTTTTATCGGCGGATTTGATCCTATGATTCGAGGAAGTTATGATTTTGGCACACTTCCAACCTGGTGTTATGCAATTTTTCAAACCGTTTTCTGCGCAACGGCCGCTACCATTGTATCAGGCTCCATGGCAGAACGAACAAATTTTAAAGCATACTGCATTTACAGCGCCGTGATCAGCCTGATTGTTTACCCGATTTCAGGCCATTGGATCTGGGGAGGCGGCTGGCTGTCGTCACTGAATTTCCACGATTTTGCAGGATCCACCTGCGTACACATGGTGGGCGGAATTATCGCCTGTTTAGGCGCTGCCATGCTCGGCCCCAGAATCGGAAAATATGGAAAAGATGGAAAACCAAGGGCGATTCCCGGTCACAATATGACTGCCTGCGCTCTGGGAGTGTTTATTCTTTGGTTCTGCTGGTTCGGTTTTAACGGCGGTTCCACCGTGGCAATGAGTACAGATGCAGACATGGAGCTGGCTTCTTTAGTCATGTTTAATACTAATCTTGCTGCAGCCATGGCTACCTGCGTAGCAATGGTCTTCACCTGGATCCGTTATGGAAAACCAGATGTTTCTATGACCTTCAACGCAGCCTTAGCCGGTCTGGTTGCAATCACAGCAGGATGCGACTGCGTTACTCCTGTGGGCGCCTTCTTTATTGGAGCAGTCAGCGGCGTTCTGGTTGTTTTCTCCGTAGAATTCTTTGACAAAATTGCAAAAATCGACGATCCGGTAGGCGCCGTATCTGTTCATATGGTAAACGGCATCTGGGGAACCATCGCTGTTGGACTTTTCAGCAACGGCGGCAATGGTGTTCATGCTGGTTTATTTTACGGCGGAGGATTGTCTCAGCTTGGAATTCAGCTGTTAGGAATTGTTTCTGCAGCCATTTATGTTCTGATCGTAATGTTTATCGTATTTAAACTGATTGATAAAACCATTGGTCTGCGTGTTCCTGCCCAGATTGAACTTGATGGACTGGATATTCATGAACACGGCCTGGTTTCTGCCTATGCCGGATTTTCTATTTCCGATGTATCTGAACCTGGAATGGAAGTAAATGAAAATACAGACCTGGGAGAAGAAGATTTCCGCCGTGCGTCAGAAGCGCAGGTAAATGCTGCTGTAAAAGTAGTAGGCGCCCCTGATAAAAACAGCGATTATGACACTGGAATGCATAAAGTAAGCATTATCTGCCGGCTTTCCAAGTTTGACGCGCTGAAAAAGAGCTTGAATGATCTGGGAGTAACCGGAATTACCATGACTCAGGTAATGGGATGCGGAATTCAGAGAGGCACCAATGAAAAATACCGCGGCGTTGAAGTAGATGCCAATTTAATTCCTAAAGTTAAAATAGAAGTGGTTGTCAGCAAGATTCCTGTGGATTCTGTGATCAACGCTGCGAAAAAAGCGCTTTATACCGGCCATATCGGCGATGGAAAGATCTTTGTTTACAACGTGATGAGGGTTGTAAAAGTTCGAACAGGAGAAGAAGACTATGAAGCGCTCCAGGATGTAGAATAGTTTCCCATCAATCTTTGTATCCGTGTTCAGAGCGAAAACACCGATGCAATTAACAGACAAGAAAAACCGGAAACGAATATCTCCAGCTGCAGACCTGCAGCTGGAGATATTTCGTCCCTTGCATCTGTTCTGCAAATTATCTATAATACAGGCAAAGGCAGACAAACCCCCACAAAAACGTTTGCCAGAAAGGAGACAGCAGTTTTCTGCTGAATAAACACAATGAAAAAGATGATTTTAGTTACCTCACCTCCCGCCTGCGGAAAAACCTACATTGCAAAACAGCTGGCAAAAAATCTTAAGCATGTGGTTTATCTGGATAAAGATACCCTGATCCCCTTATCAAACAGGGTCTTTATTGCCGCCGGACAGGAAATCAACCGGAGTTCAAAATTCTTTGAAGAAAACATCCGAGATTATGAATACGAAGCCATTGTGGATATCGGCGTAGAAGCTCTGGAATACGATGATATCGTCTTGATCAATGCACCATTTACTAAAGAAGTACATAATGAAGCCGTCTTGGAACGATTCCGCACTAAGCTTGCCCAAAAGCAGGCAAAGCTGGTGGTTATCTGGGTGATCACCGATCCTCAGGTCTGTCACGAACGTATGATTCACAGAGGGTCCATCCGGGATACCTGGAAATTATCCCATTGGAATGAATATATTAAAACTGTGGATTTTTCCATCCCTGAACCCTTAAAGCGTCTGGACGCCGGACATGATCTGATTCTTTTTCATAATTCTTCCGACGAAGAATTTAATCAATCCATGCAAGAAATTCTTCCGCGGCTGGAACAGGATTAATGATCAACATTCCCCCTTCTTTTTGCCTGCCAAAAAACAATGCAGCGCTTAACTCTATACCAAGCAAAAGAAAACGAGGAGAACTTTATGTGCATTCACGTATCCTGTACTAACCCGGACCATTTCCACACCATTCAAGCTGGGATAGATTATGCCGGCACCCTTCCTCCCCACCAGAGGATCATTGCAGTTCACAGGGGAATTTACCATGAACGAGTAAAAATTCAAATTCCCCATATCAGAATAATTGGTGAGGATCCCAGAAATACCATTATCACCAACAGCTGCTCCGCCCTGGAACTTGATTCCGCAGGAAACAAGCTTGGCACCTTTCGAACCCAGACAGTTATGATCGAAGCCGATGATATTCGTATTAATCAACTGACCATTGAAAATTCTGCCGGCCCTGGATGGCTGAAAGCCCAAGCTATTGCATTATATGCTGACGGAGATCGGATTGCCCTGGAAAACTGCCGATTAATTGCCTGCCAGGACACACTTTTTACCGGTCCCCGTCTTCGAAAACTGGAAACAGACGGCCTGCCTCAAATTCCCCAGCGGCATTTCTATCGAAACTGCTTTATTCAGGGTGATGTGGACTTTATTTTCGGCTGTGCCGCTGCTTATTTTGAAAAATGTGAATTTTATTCCACTTACACTCCCCGGCCCAAAGATCAACCGGATCGTTCTCAGACGAAAGAAGACCAGAATGACGCCATCCTTGGCTATGTCACCGCAGCTGCCACTCCAAAAGGTCAGGAATTCGGCTTTGTAATGGATCGCTGTTCTTTTACGGGAAATTGTCCTCCAAAATCAGTCTTTCTGGGACGCCCCTGGCGTGATCATGCCAAAACAGTCCTGTTAAACTGTAATTTAGGTGAACATATTCATCCCGCAGGATGGCATGACTGGAACAAAATTCAAGCCCATAATAGCACTTTCTACGCAGAATTTTCCAGCACCGGTCCTGGCGCCGCTAACAAATTCCGTGCTCCATGGACCCATACTCTCACGGAAAAAGAGGCGGATCAGTTTCAGAAAAAACGCGTGCTGATGGGCTGGAATCCGGATCATCCCCTTTTTTCCCATATTCCTGAGGGGTAACGCCAGTATAAAACCGGAGAAAAGGAAAAACCTGGTGAATTTACTCACTCCACCATTCTCTCCTTTTCTCCGTACACTGACGGATAAAACCTCATCGCTGCACATGAGACGCCATCCGGTAAACCGGCACTGCACGTTCCCAACGCCTGCCCAGCGCCATTCCACATCTTACCAGCTTTGGAGCCGTGTAAAAAAATTTCTTTTCCATCTTTCATCCTTTTCTACAATTCCACATACATTGTTTTTCCGTTCTTAAATTCTGATTTCATTAACGATGCTTTTTTTACCGTCATTTCCCCTTTGGGAACCGGAAGCTTCAAAGCAGATCTGGAAGAAAACTTCCTCACCAACGTAATATGCGGAATAAACTTCCCTTTATCACAGGGGATGCCTGCAGCCGCCAGAGCATCTCGAAGCTCTTTCACATAAGATTTCAGCTTCTGATTTCCTTTAACTCCTATCCAGAAAACATCTCCAAAATTTCCCGTATCTCCCAGACTCAACCTGAAAGCCGGGAAGGAAAGGCTATCAATAACGGCTTTTACCTTCTCCGGATCGGGATATTCGCCAATAAATGCCAGGGTTAGATGAAGATTCTGAGCAGGAACATAATTTCCCTCAACCCCCTGCCGCTTCAGCTGGTGCATCAATCCAATCAGTGTTCTTCTCATTTCCTCCGACAAACTAACCGCAACAAACAGTCTCATATCTTCTCACCTGCTTCTTTTTCATTTTTCCTGATACTCTTTCCCAAACAGCCTCTCCAAAAAATGATACAAACCTTCATTTGTTTCTCGGTTAATCTGTTCATCCTGAATTAACTTCTCCAAAGGCTCCAGGGGACTGCACTCTCCGCAGATATCTGCACCAATTACCTTCTGATGTTTGAATATCTCAAGCAAAAGCCGTTCCAAAACCTTCATGGTCATCTCTCCCTGATTCCAGTTGGTTCTGGCATAACGTGGACTAAGCACATCTTTATCAATAGAAATATAGACCGGAACAGAAGCTTTAATCCGAGCCAAATCCTGCTCCGCTTTTCCCTGAACAATTTCTTCTATGGAAACGCAAATGATCCGTTCTCTTAACTGCGGTTCAATGGTCTCCAGTGTTTTTCTCTCTGGACCGATTAAAATCAACTGTTCAATGGAGGCATGATGATCCATCAGCTCCCTTGCCCAGCTGCCGCAGCTGAGAAGCTGAGGCACCAGAGGTTTCTGCATATCGGTATGGTGATCAAACAGCACCAGCGAAAAAGGCGTCTGGATTTTCTCAGCAAAAAACAAGGTAACGTAATGATAATTCCCATTGTCCAAAAAATGAATTCCTTCCGGCCCTGTGTCCTTCAGACGTTTTTTTATTTCTTCCGCCGCCTCTCTGCTGCAGTACATATTCGTCCCTTCAATATCGCTTAAATCCACTCGTCTTAATCCAGTTTCCCCCTTCTCCACATCTGTTGGGTAAATATGAGAAAAATCAAGGAGTATATTCTGGTTCATCTTCAAGTCATTCACATCCTTTATTCTTGTCTGATTTCCTGTCTCATTTTCCGTCTCATTTCCACGCGCTTTTCCCCAGCGCTGCATCGTTTGCAAAAAAGGACTGCCCCTTCAGCCATTTCTCCCCCCAGCTGAAGCAGCAGTCCGCCGTCATACAATCTTATGCCTTATAACGCATAATAACGTCACCCACATTTACCTTTCCTGCAGAAGCCGTTTCCACCGTACCATACGCAGCAGAATTAGATAATAATACCGGCGTTACCACAGACAGCCCTTTAGACTGAATGAAAGGAATATCAAATTTCAGGAGAAGCTGTCCCTTTGTCACTTTATCTCCCACCTTAGCCATCGGCATGAAACCTTCTCCTTTCAGCGTCACAGTGTCCATGCCCACATGAATCAGGACCTCGCCTCCATCATCCGAAGTAATGCCCAGTGCATGACCTGTTTCAAAGAAAGCAGAAATCGTTCCATCACAAGGAGCATAAATCTCCCCCGCCTCTGGCTCTACTGCAATTCCTTGTCCTAATGCGCCGGAGGCAAACACCTCATCCTTAACTTCACTTAATGGCATCAGCTTTCCTGTTAAGGGAGAATCCAAAACAAAGCCGCCATCCATCTCTGGCGCCTGTGATGCCGGAACAGAAACCTCCGCTGCGGCATCAGAAACAGCCGTCTCCAATGCTTCCCCTTCATATTCTTCTCTGGGAAGCTTTCCCTGCTTCTGCCATACGCCAAATAAAATGTAGCAGGCAGCAAAGGAAACCACCATAGCAATCACCATGCCGATGGCTGCGTTTACCAGATTGCTCATGCCATATCCCAGCTCAGCTACCTGGGCATTGGGAATATATGCCGGAAGAACAAGAAGGCCAGGAGACCCTGCGGCAAATCGGGCTACTCTGGTAATGCCCAAATACAAGCCGCCGATTCCGCCGCCGATCATCGCCGCATACAGCGGGAAGGTAAACTTTAAGTTAACACCGTAGAGAACTGGTTCGGTAATTCCCAGAATACCTGTAAGACCTGCTGAAGACGCCTGCTGCTTCGTATCCGAATTTTTAGAACGAACAGCCATTGCCATACCGGCTGCGCCCTGGGCCACGTTAGATACCAGCATACCGGGACCAACTACCGTATCCCATCCCACACTGGCCAGGTTATTGGTTCCAATCGGGATCAGGCCGTAATGGGTACCGGTCATTACCAGCAGCGGAGTAAAAATACCTACCACAGTAGGAACCAGCCAGCTGGCCGTATTGTTCAGCCAGGTAAAGAACAGATTGATCAGATTAGATACCCATGCACCGATAGGGCCTAACACAATAATCAGCGCCGTGCCGCCTGCCAGAAGACTTACCAGAGGAACCGAGAAGAATTTTACCGCCCTGGGCGAGATCTTCTGCATGAAATGCTCTACATAGGACATAAACCACACGCCTAAAATAATAGGAATTACGGAAGACGTATAGGTCGCCGAGGTAACTGGCAAAAATCCTAAAAACCGTACCGGATCCTCTCCTCCCAGCAAGGAGATAAAGCTGGGATAAACCAAAATGCCCGCCAGCGCCATGGCTGTACCTTGATTGCACTTAAACTTTTTCGCACAAGAAACAGACAAAAGCATGGGCATAAAATAAAAGGCTGCATCTGCAAACGAATTTAAAATCGTATACGTCTGAGAAGTATTATCCAAAATGCCCGCCGCCACAAATAAGGCCATTAACGCCTTAATCAAACCGGCGCCGGTAATTGCCGGGATAATTGGCTGGAAGATGCTTGCAATCCCCTCCAAAAGCTTGCTTAACTGGGAACGGTTGTCCTCCTTCTCCGCCGCATCGTCCTGCACGGCATCCTTTGCCTCAAATCCTCCGATGGCAATTACTTCTTGATAGACCTGAGGCACATCAGGGCCGATAACGATCTGGTACTGACCGCCGGCACTTACTACCGTCATAATCCCTTTTGTCTTTTTTAACGCTTCAGTATTCGCTTTGCTGTCATCCTTTAAGGTAAAACGCAGACGGGTAGCACAATGTACTACAGAAATCACATTGTCTTTTCCGCCGATATTATTCACAATCGTTGTTGCTAATGGTTTAAAATCCATGAAGCCCTCCTTTGCTAATCCAAATCCTGGCCGTCTGAAGCGATCACCTTTTGATACCAGTAGAAGCTGTCCTTCTTCATTCTTTTTAACGTGCCGCTTCCGTCATTCTGCTTATCCACATAAATCATTCCATACCGCTTTCTCATCTCTCCAGTAGAAGCAGAAACCAGATCAATACATCCCCAGCAGGTATAGCCCAGCAGCGGAATTCCATCTTCATTTACTGCAGCCAGCATCGCCTTAATATGCTCGCGCATATACTCGATCCGATAAGGATCATGAATCTTTCCATCTTCCTCTACCTGGTCGGCAGCTCCAAGACCATTTTCCACAATAAACAAAGGCTTTTCATACCGGTCATACAACGTATTCAATGTAACCCTCAGGCCTAACGGATCAATCTGCCATCCCCACTCCGAACTTTGAAGATAAGGATTAACCACGGCACTAATCACCGCATTTCCGCCCCGGCTGTGATGTTTGATCACCTCAGGATCTGCAGACATGCACCGGCTGCAGTAATAGCTGAAAGAGATATAATCCACGGTTCCCGCTGCCAGCTGGGCTTCATCATCTTCCGCCATCTGAAGGGTTATGCCAGCCCTCTCCATCCTCTTTTTCGCCCAAACCGGGTACGCTCCCCTGGCCTGCACATCAATAAAGAAATAATTATCCCGATCACATTCCATGGCCTTATACACATCTTTTGGATCACAGGTATAGGGATAGAAATTTCCTGCCGCCAGCATGCAGCCCACCATAGAGCCAGGCATCATTTCATGAGCCAGCTGCACCGCTTTTGCACTGGCTACCAGCTCATGATGAGCCGCCTGATATTTAATTTGCTCTTGATTTTCGCCTTCTTCAAAATAAATTCCCGCACCCATAAACGGCATGTGAAGCAGCATATTAATCTCATTAAAGGTAATCCAATACTTTACCTTTTTCCCGTACCGTTCAAAAATTGTTCTGCACAGCTTCAGATAAGCATCCACCATTCGCCGGTCCTTCCATCCTCCATACTGTTTTATCAGAGCAATGGGAGCATCAAAATGACAGATGGTGACTAACGGTTCAATCCCCCAGCGATGGCACTCGTCAAAGAGGGAATCATAAAAGGCCAACCCTTCTTCATTAGGTTTAGGATCATCTCCATTGGGATAAATCCTTGTCCAGGAAATCGAAAGACGGTAACAGCGAAAGCCCATTTCTCCAAACAGGGCGATATCTTCCTTGTAATGGTGGTACAGATCGATGGCTTCGTGAGAAGGATAACGATGCTGATCATCACACTCAAGCATCTTCATCTGCCCTCTGGCCACTTTCATCCGGTCCGGTCCAAAGGGAATCACATCCACGCTGGATAGTCCTCTTCCTCCATCCAAGTAGCCTCCTTCACACTGGTTTGCTGCCGTGGCACCGCCCCACAGGAATGTGTGATTCATTTTCATGGGTTCTCATTCCTTTCTTTTTATAAACTAATACAATTTTTCTGTGCAAAATGCAGAAATTGCTATTCATATTTTACAATAAAAGATGAATAAATGTACAGAAGATTTGAAGATCAAATAATTACAAATTTATTAAAGCAAAAACCTGGAATCGTCAGACTTTTTTACTTGCATTTTACATTTTTGCGATAACACTTTTTACAAAGGAACTCTATAATCAGGACTTGTAAAACGATAAAGGAGGATAAAGGAAATGAAAAAACAGACATTAGCAGCTTTTATGACTGTACTTATGGTATCTGGACTGATTGCCGGTTGCGGAAGCAGTTCATCAAACACGGCAACTGCCACTGCAGCAGAAACTACCTCTGCAGCAGAAACTACCTCTGCAGCAGAAACCACCGCTTCTAAAGAAACCACTTCTGAAGCTTCTAAGGAAAGTACAGAGGCAGCGCTGCCGGAAGATTTAAGCGGAACCATTACCGCAGCAGGATCTTCTGCATTAAAGCCCCTGGTGGATGATGCTGCAAATGCCTTTAATGAAAAATATCCTGATGTAGCAATCACCGTTGATGCCGGCGGTTCTGGCGAAGGATTAAAACAGGTTGCAGAGGGAACTGTTGATATTGGAAACTCTGATGTTGCTGCAGAAGAAAAACTGGATGCAGAACAGGCAGCAGATCTGATTGACCATCAAGTATGCGTCATTACCATGGCCCCCATTGTAAATAATGACGTAAAAGAAGGCGGCGTTACCAACCTGACTAAAGATCAGCTGATTTCTATTTTTACCGGGGAAACCACCAACTGGAAAGAGGTGGGCGGTCCTGATGAAAACATTGTTCTTGTCACCAGACCTACTTCTTCCGGAACACGTGCAACGTTTGAAAAATACGCTCTGGATGGAAATGAAGAAGCATCCAACACCTCAATGGAAACGGATGATTCCGGCGTTCTTCTTCAGAATGTAAAGGATACAAAAGGCGCAATCGGATATGTGGCATTGTCCTATCTGATTGGTGACCCGGGAGTATCTACCGTTGCCATTGACGGCGTTGAGCCCACTCTGGAAAATACATATTCTGGAGAATATCCAGTATGGACCTATGAGCACATGTATACAAAAGGCGAACCAAATGAGGTCTGCGATGCATTTATCAAGTACATTATGTCTGATGAATATGGCGCTAATATGGAAGCTTTGGGATACGGCGTATCTTCCAAAATGACTGTAACTGAACACTAAAAGAACAGCATTCCTGAAAAGGAAAGGGGATAAGGTGGAGCGGACTTGTCAATTTGATCAGTCCGCTCTTCTTTGCACCAGAAGGAGAAAATATGAAAACGAAAAGAATGCAGGGAATGTTCTGTAAAGAATACGGATGGCGGGGACTGACCATTTTTTTCGGTCTTTTTGTGATCGTTCTTACCATAATCATCGGCGCATTTTTAGTATATAAAGGTTCGGATACCTTTTTAACCTTCGGCCATACCATCTGGGAATTTTTAGGGTCCGCTCAATGGGATCCGGCGGACAGCGCTGAAGGCGGCGGACAGACAGGGGCATTGATCTTTATTGCAGGTTCTCTTACAACCTGCGGACTGGCTTTAGCGATTGCCACTCCCTTTGCCCTTGGCTCCGCTGTTTTTATGACTGAAATCTCACCAGAATTCGGCGAAAAATTTTATCGCCCTATTGTGGAAATCTTTGCGGGGATTCCGTCTGTTGTATACGGCTGGGTAGGCTTAACCGTACTCATTCCCGCGATTAAAACAATTTTCCATCGCCAGGTGGGGCACTCCGTTCTTGCCGCGGGACTTGTGCTAGCCGTTATGATTTTTCCCACCATCACCACCGTATCTGCAGATGCCATTGCCTCAGTTTCCCAGGAATGCCGCAATGCAGCCTACGGCCTCGGTTCCACTCGCTGGCAGACCATCTGGAGAGTGGTAATCCCAGCTTCTTCTTCAGGAATTATTACCGGAATCATTCTTGGACTTGCCAGAGCATTTGGAGAAGCCCTAGCCGTTGCCATGGTGATTGGACAGACCACTGCCATTCCCACCAGCATCTTCTCCACCACAAAAACATTGACTACGGAAATTGCAGCGCAGATGGGCAATGCGATGGAAGGCGGCGAGCTGAAATCCGCTTTATGGACCATGGCTCTTCTGCTGTTTCTCATCTCCCTTCTATTCATTACACTGATTCACCATGTTTCCGGAAATCAGGATAAGGAGGAAAAATAAATGAGTGAACGAATAAAACGGGCGAAAAGAATCGACCGGATAATGACCGGTGTATTCTATGGCGTAGCCATTTTCTTTCTGGTTCTTTTAGCAGCATTTGCCGGCAAGGTAATTATCGGCGGGTTTCTGGGCGCCAAACCGGAAATGTTTGGGTTTGAACGTCAAGGTACCATCGGCAATCAGCTGTTCAACACCTTGTATTTGGTGTTTGTGGCGCTGTTATGTTCCGTCCCCATCGGCGTGTTCGCCGGAATTTACCTTGCCGTCTACGCAAAACAGGGAATATTAACCAAATTCCTAAGGATATGCATTGAAACCTTATCCTCACTGCCTTCCATTGTTGTAGGTTTGTTTGGGTATCTGGTCTTTCTGGTTTTTCTGGGAATGGGAAAAAGTCTCCTGGCCGGCGCTTTGTCCGTCTCCATTCTCACCCTCCCCCTGTTGACCACCACTACAGAAGATGCGATCCGCGGACTCCCCAAGGGATACTTTCAAGGCAGCCTTGCTCTTGGCGCCACCAAATGGCAGTCCGTGTTTCATGTGATCCTGCCTGCATGTATTCCTCGGATTATGACGGGAGTAATCCTGGCCGCAGGAAGAGGTTTCGGGGAAGCTGCGGCGCTTTTATATACAACCGGTTCTGGAAGCACTCTCCGCTGGGGCAACTGGGACATTACCTCCCCCACCAGCCCGCTAAATTTAATGCGTCCTGCAGAAACTCTCTCCACCCAGATCTGGAATCTGCAGATCAACGGCCAGGACCGGGCGCTGGCCAATCTTGCCTCTGCAGTCCTCATGCTGCTGGTTCTGGTATTTAATCTTGCCGCCAACGCCTGGAGCAGAAACATTGAATCCAAGAACTCCGGCGATCAATCATAAATCATTTTTCCGTATGACAACAGCAGCTTTTGCTGTTGTCATACGGAAAAATGTGAGAAAGGAACAAAAAAATGAGTGAAGAGAAAGCAAAAGCAAAGTTCAGCATTCACGGCTTGAATCTCCGCTACCAGAATTTTCATGCACTAAAAAACGTGAATATGGACATTTATGAACATAAAATTACTGCTTTGATCGGCCCTTCGGGATGCGGGAAATCCACGTTCTTAAAGACCTTAAATCGGATGAACGACTTCGTAAAAGGGGTAACCATTGAAGGGAAAATCCAGATGGACGAAAAAGATATCTATCGTCAAATGGATCCCATCGAACTCCGAAATAAAGTAGGAATGGTTTTCCAGCAGCCCAATCCCTTTCCCAAAAGTATCTATGACAACGTGGCATACGGTCCAAGAATCTGCGGAATTCATAAAAAAGCACAGCTGGATGAAATTGTAGAAAAAAGCCTAAAACAAGCAGCAATCTGGGACGAATTAAAAGACCGGCTGCATCGAAGCGCCCTTAGTTTGTCTGGAGGACAGCAGCAGCGTCTCTGCATCGCCAGAACCCTGGCGGTAGAACCGGAAGTCATTCTTATGGACGAACCCACCTCCGCCCTAGATCCAATCTCTACCACGAAAATCGAAGAACTGGCCATTCAGCTGAAAGAAAAATACACCATAATCATTGTCACCCACAACATGCAGCAAGCTTCTCGAATTTCCGATTATACTGCCTTCTTCCTTCTTGGTGAAGTGGTGGAATACGCCGCAACCACAGATTTGTTTGCCCGTCCCCAGGATGCCAGAACAGAAAAATATATAACAGGCAGATTCGGATGATATTCTTTCCTTTCTTGCCCATTTGCATGAAGCCCGGGAATTTTCAGAATCCCGGGCTTCTTTCATAAAATTTTCCCCTTTGCCTCACAAGAATCATAAAGGAGTCTCCCTCCGGCCCCTTTCCGGCGGCCGGCTTCCTGTTTCAACTGAAAGATTCCTCCGGCGGCTGCCCTTCGTGAGCCTTCCATTGACATTCCATCACCGCCATCTTTGAAAACACGGCAGTAAACGATGAATCTTCCGGTGAACAGGCATAAATGCCGAACCGTATTTTCCCTCCGCCTTTATTCATGTGGCAAATACGCATCTGGCTGTAATTGATTCCATCGCGAGAACATTCAATGCAATAATCATCCTCCCGCCTGCTGAACCGGTACCACATGGACTTAATAGACGCGTCAATTACCGTTGTGGCCCAATCAGAATATCCCCCATTGGTCACAACACTTCCTAAATGCTGGTATTCTTCGTTTTCATATTCCACGGAGCCTTTCAGCCAGTTTTCACTGTCTAAATACATAACGATCCCGCATTGGTCAAACCGGTGATGACTTCCCGAAAAATCCGTCTTTACCACAAAACTAAAATACTGTTCTTCTGTCTCCATCTGCAGTACAGGGGCATTATCGTTCCGAAAATGATAATACGTTCTCTGCCATAAATCAGTGTGGGGTTCTGTGGTAATCTCTATTTTGTCCTCTTGTATTTTGTATTCTTTTGGCTGCCTTGTCCATTGAAACTCGTTCATCTTCATCTTTGCCTCTTTACCTCCTGTATTTTCCGCCTGCTGCTCTTCCATCTGAGAACGCATCTGAGAACGTCTTCTATTTATCACCAGTATATCATACTTTTTCTAACCTTATCATCAGATTGCCACATTATTTGAACGGTGATTTCCTTCATTTACTTCCAGCAAAAGAAAAACGGCGCAGCAGTCTGAAGCTGCTGCGCCGAAACAATCTAAGGTTTTGAACCTGCCACAAAAAACTGCCGAACCTTTTATAAACTATAGCCTAAGATAGAAGGCAGCCAGGTAGTTAACGGGCGCCAAATGCTGATGGCAATCAGCACCAGAACATTACAAGAAAGATAAGGAAGAGCGCCTTTAAAAATGTCTACAATCGGCATTCTGTTGATCTTATTGCAGGCATTCAGGCACATGCCCACCGGAGGAGTAACCAGACCGATGGCAAGACCGGTAATCATCATTGCTCCAAACTGCAGCGCAGAAAATCCATAGCTTTCCATGACAGGAAGCATAATGGGCGTAAGCAGAAGAATCGCCGGGCTCACATCAATAAAGCATCCTACCAGAAGAATCATCACATCGAATACCAGAGCGATTCCCCAGTAAGGCATATTTAATCCCACAAAGAAATCCGCCACGGTCTGAGGAACCTGAAGCATGGTTAATACCCAGGTGAAAATCGTGGTAAAGCCGATAATAATCATAATGGAAGAAGATGAAATAAAGGTCTTTTTCAGCGCCTCCCACACATCCTTCCAGGTCAGCTCACGATACAGGAAAAAGCCCACCAGCATGGCATAAAGCACAGCCACTCCCGCGCTCTCTGAAGCGGTGCAGATTCCAAAGGATACGCATACAATGATAAAAATCGGCATCAGAAGAGCGGGAATTCCAGCCAGAATATCATGGGCAAATTCCTTGCCGTTAAACGGAGTTCTTGCCGGGTGCCAGCGTTTTTTATGGCTGATCCAAAATACCAGAATCAGCTGGGTAAGGCCAATCAGAATACCCGGAACCGCACCTGCCATAAACAGCGCGCCTACAGAAGCGCCGGAAATCATGGAATACACAATCATAGGCGTACTTGGCGGAATAATCATTCCCATAGTAGAAGACGCCACGGTAATCCCTGCAGAAGCATCCTTAGGATAGCCAAGATCCTCCATTGCCGGAATTAAAATACTTCCCAGGGCAGAGGTATCTGCCACCGAAGAGCCGGAAATTCCGCCAAAAATCATGGATGCTACGATGTTTACCTCCCCCAGTCCGCCATGAAAAGGCCGAAGGATCTGCAGACAGAAATTAATAATCCTCTTTGTAATTCCGCCAGTGTTCATTAACTCTCCTGCCAGCATAAATAAAGGCATGGCAATCATCAATTCACTGAACACTCCATTCCACACTCTCTGTGGAACCATTGACATAAAATTCGGAACATTAGCAGAAATATAGGTTACACAGGATGCTCCGATTGCAAAAGCCAGCGGCACTCCCAGCACTGCAAAGAAAACCAGAAGCCCCAACAGAATCAACATGACCATGGTAATTTCGCTCCTTTCCTATGCCGGCTGATCGTCTTTTGTCAGCGCCTTATTCTTTGGTGCAAAATACGATTCATCTGCCGTAATGAATTCAACAATTTTCACCACAACGCATACTGCACACAGAATTCCGCATACCGGCATGATCCCGTACATATATTTCATAGGAATTTCCATGCCCATACTCAGCTGTTTTCCGGCTACGCCTACATAAAGGAAACCCTGATATACAAACACCAGGTCCACTACCAGCACAATGAGATAATCCAGTACACTCAGCCACCGTTTAATGGACGGCTTTACTCCATCATAAAAAATATCAATTATTACATGCTCGTTTTTAATAATATTTACTCCCATCCCCCAGAAAGTTGTAAATGCGAACAAGGTTACATTAAACTCTGAGAGCTGTTTCCAGCTTAACGAAAAGAAGTAGCGGGCAAATACAGAAAAGACCACTAAAAACGCCAGAAGTCCCATGGCAATTACGCCAATCCCAAAATACACAGCAAACAACTTCTGACCTGCTTTTTTTAACGTTTCTATGATATTCAACCCCTTTCTTTTACCAGTTTTTCAAAAGACCGTTGATCTACTGAGCGTTTGCCACAATGTCCTGCAGCTCCTGCAGCTCTTCCGCGGTCAAAATTCCCTCCTCAATACACTGATCATATACAACCTGAACCGCATCCTTAAACGCCTGCAGTTCATCATCCGTAGGCTCATAAATTTCGCAGCCTGCATCCAGAATCGTCTGCTTAGCTGCTTCGCCCTGCTCATCAATCAGCTGATCATTATATGTACCCATATCGGCGGCACATTCTGTAATAATATCCTGATATTCCTGGGGAAGGCTGTTCCACCAGGAAGCATTTACATAGAATGGATCGGGATGAAACTGATAATTTACCTCAGTGAAATATTTCTGCACCTCATAAAACTTCATATCCCGCACATTTACCCAGGGATTTTCCTGTCCGTCTGCAACACCTGTCTTCAATCCCATGTACAAATCAGAATAAGGAATGGAAGTGGTGGTGGCGCCAAGGGCAATAAAAGTTTTATCAATGGTGCTCATTCCATTGGTTCTCATCTTTAAGCCCTTTAAATCTTCCGGCTTTGTAATGGGATGCTTGCTGTTGGAAAACTGCCGCCATCCTCCTGCATCACAAAGATTGATGATTACCGTTCCCGTTTCTTCTTCTGCTTCTGCACAAACCTTCTTTGCCAGATCACTGTTTAACAACGCTGTCACCTGGGTCCGGTTCTGTGCAAGGAAAGGAAGGGTAAACATTAACAGTCTGGGACTAAAATCAAACTGTCCGCCGCGCATGCCTTGGATTGTTCCTGTTACAACCTGCTCCAGCATCTCTTTTTCTGTGCCCAGCTGTCCATTTCCAAATACTTCAACCGTCACATGACCGTTAGTTTTTTCCTCTACATCCTCTGCAAATTTCACCATAGAATCATAACGAGGATTTCCTTCTGGCTGCGCGTGTCCTACCATCATGGTAAAATCTCCAAGATTCTGGACTTCATCGCCAGCTGAGTCTCCCCCTGCACTCTCTGTTACTGCTTCCGTTCCAGCTCCCTCTGCCGCTGTTTCCTGAGTTCCTCCCTGGCAGGCTGTAAGGCTTACCGTCATTGCCAGCGCCAGAAGCATTGCAACCGTCTTTCTCATACAAAATACCTCCTTTTTCAATTCCCCTATCCACATTTGAATTTAACTTGTATACAAGATAAATCCTTATTTTTCCTTACTTTTAAGGACTTATTTATTCTTTTGTTTTTACCTGTATACAATCTGCCTACATATTAACACAATATTAACGTTTTGGCAATAGGAATTTTGTATGTTTTTTACATTCTTCTCATTATTCTCTCACATTTTTTGTTCATAAAGCCCACACTTTTAAAAAACCCTTTATTTTCTTATTGATCTTTTCGTTCAAACTAGCTATACTGTATACAAGTTGCTTTTTCAATACAACAGTGTGACATTTTTTCACTGCCATTTCAAGAAAATAAAGGGGAATTTCTGTGAGCACATCGTATACAAATGATCAAATTTACCATATTCTTGAAGACGAAATCGTCTCCTTAAAATTATCTCCCGGCGATACATTAAGCGAAAACAGTCTGTGCAGCCGTTTTCATGTCTCTCGTACGCCGATTCGCAGCATTCTTCAGCGCCTGCAGCAAAACCGGTTTGTAAAAATCATTCCATACAAAGGAACCATTGTCACCTCGATTAACCTGGACATTGCCACTCAGCTTATTTATCACCGTGTAGCGGTGGAGACTATGGTACTGCGGGATTTTATCCGCTCCTGTTCTCCTACTGATGTTGAACGCGTACGATATTGTCTGGAAATGCTGGAACAATCCACCGCCAATGCTGCAGATCTGGAACATTTTGATATCAATGCATTTCTTCAAAAGGATTTGGAAATGCATCATGTATGGTTTCATATCACGAAAAAAGATTATCTGTGGGATCTTCTCACTGCCCCTCATCCAGACTACTCTCGTTTTATCCGGCTGGACATCGTAGGAGCGAAAAATGTGCCTGATGTGCTGAAAGATCACCGCAGCATGATGGCGCTCATCGATCAGAGATGTGATCAAGGAATTGAAGAGCTGATGTCTCATCATCTGTACGGCGGTGTACGAAGGCTTGGAGGATGCCTGTTCTCTGACGAATACAAAAAATATTTCTCTTCCCCAGAAACAGAAGATCAATGAATGATTCAGACAAAAAGTCAGTTAAACAAAAAAAGCCGAAAGCCTGCAAATCAAGGCTTTCGGCGCTTTATTCTGGCGTTCCCGAGGTGATTTGAACACCCGACCTACCGCTTAGGAGGCGGTCGCTCTATCCAGCTGAGCTACGGAAACGAACATGGTGCAGTTAACTGCACCATATTATAGTACCTTATAATGGAAAAAAAATCAAGACCTAATTCTTTTCTCCCATTTCATGCTCTTTCAATCCCGGAAGTTTACCTTCCCTGTCATCCAGATCTGTCCTTTGAACCGACGGCCTGGAGCAGGCTCGCCCAGCAGATCTGCCTGATTAATTCCCACGTTAAACATGATGTCATTGCATTCAATGGTCAGATTATAAATTTCTTCTCCCGTTATAAAATTAGTTAGACTTCGAACCTCTTTAATTTCGCCTACAATGGCGTACTGATCGCACTCGATTCCCCAGGGCATAAAACATGATTCGATAATCGAGTAAACATCTTCCTTTCGGATTCTCCGTGAGATTTTCGAATATAAATCAATATCTTCAATGGTCAATGTTTCCATGGCGTCTTCATCCCCATGTTTAGCAGCCTCCAAAAGACTGTTGCGGTTAATCGAAGCCACCTTGGCCAGTTCTATCTGCCTTGCGGTCTTTTGAATCGGCAGCAGGATTTTTCCGTCCACCGACCAGGCTGATAAATTTACTGATTCAGAGTCTAATGAAAGATGATTCTGTCTGCGAATTCTATATTCCATGGAATTGCTGACATAAAAAATCAGGGAAATTCCCACCTTATATTCATCCAGCATTCCCGCATAGGTTTCTTTTTCTGCATGACGCTCAATGGTACATTCCTCTTTCGAGCTGGCAAAGTCGCCATTCAGATAAGGAAAATAGTAGTCCAGATGAAATTCTCCTTCTGCCGTCTCTTCTCCTGCCATCCTTACTCCAATCCCAGGAGCAAGTTCACTGTGATATTCCACATATGTTGTTCCTTCTGGAAGCTCCAGTCTTCCTGTCTCTATTTTATGATTCATCAGAACAGAGAGAAGCTCTTCCTCCTCTCGTCTCGTCTTGCAGCCACGAAAACCTGCTGCTCTCAAAAATTTATGCATAGAATCACCTCTGCTTTCTCTGTGTTTCGGATTCAGCAAACCACTGCAAATGGTCAATTCTCAGCTTTAGAAATCTTCCGCCAAGTATCTTTGGTGATTATACAATATATATATTCAAAATACTAGTAAAATTTTTATGATATCAAGGTCAAAAGGTCGGAATTCCCATGCAAGCTTGCCTGCAAAAGGATTTTCGATCTTGGGCCCCGCCAAAAACATGAATAAGCAGCCATTTTCACAGAAAAATGAGCGGATTATGAATGTTTTTGAGGCTTGTGGGAGTGCGAAGCACGGAACAAGCCGGTATCATAGGGGCAAAAAACCTTTTGATCCCAACTTCATTTTTATTACATAAGTTGGAACATTCATATAGATTTGCCATATTTTTCTTCTGCCTTTTAGAACAAGCCTGTTTTAGGGGAGAGAATCTCATAAAAAACGCCCCAGAAGCAGGAATCATCCAGCCTTTGGGGCGATCTTTCGTTTACTGATTGAACAATTTTATACAATACCCTGAGCCATCATAGCGTCTACAACCTTCTCAAATCCGGCAATATTTGCACCTGCCACATAGTTTCCAGCCATGCCGTAGCGCTTTGCTGCATCATCTGCCTTAGCAAAAATATCTACCATGATCTTCTGCAGCTTAGCATCTACTTCCTCGAAGGTCCAGGACAGTCTCTGGCTGTTCTGGGACTGCTCCAGTGCGGAGGTTGCTACACCACCAGCATTAGCAGCCTTGCCAGGCATAAACAGCATGCCGCTCTCTAAGAAGAAATCTGTAGCTTCTCTGGTAGAAGGCATATTTGCACCTTCAGCCACTGCAAAGCATCCGTTTGCCTTCAAGGTCTTGGCATCCTCTACATCCAGCTCGTTCTGCGTTGCACAAGGAAGAGCAATATCGCAGGGGATCGTCCAGATTCCCTTGCCCTCAGTATAAACAGCACTGGAAACCTGATCTGCATACTCTTTAATTCTTCCCCGGCGTACTTCCTTGATCTCCTTTACAATATCCAGCTTAATGCCTTCTGGATCGTATACATAACCGTTGGAATCGCTTAAGGCAACAACCTTTGCGCCTAACTGCTGTGCCTTCTCCGTTGCGTAAATCGCTACGTTTCCAGAACCAGAAATTACTACGGTCTTTCCTTCCAGGGCATAGCCGTTATGCTTTAACATTTCATCCAAAATGTAAATTAAACCGTATCCCGTTGCCTCAGTACGTGCCAGAGAACCGCCGTAGGTCAGGCCTTTTCCGGTTAACACGCCTTCATACTGGCCGGTAATTCTCTTATACTGTCCATACAGGTAACCAATCTCTCTTCCGCCTACACCAATATCGCCGGCTGGTACGTCCTGATTAGCGCCGATGTATTTGCTTAACTCCGTCATAAAGCTCTGGCAGAAAGCCATTACTTCCCGATCAGATTTGCCCTTAGGATCAAAGTTGGAACCACCTTTGCCGCCGCCGATTGGAAGACCAGTCAAAGAATTCTTAAATACCTGCTCAAAGCCCAGGAATTTTAAAATACTCTGGTTTACAGATGGATGAAGGCGAAGACCTCCCTTATAAGGTCCAATTGCGCTGTTGAACTGAACACGATATCCTTTATTAACCTGAACCTGTCCATTATCATCAACCCACGGAACACGGAAGGAAATAATTCTTTCCGGCTCAGTTAAACGCTCCAGAAGAGCCATCTTGCGATATTTCTCCTCATTTGCATCAATTACCGGTCTTAAAGAATCCAGCACTTCCTTTACTGCCTGATGAAACTCCGGTTCACCGGGATTCTGCGCAACAACTCTTGCATACACCTCATCAACATAAGACATGTTTCATTATCCTCCTTTTTGTCTTTAAAAATGCATCTCATCTTAAATTTTGCATTTTTATCCATAAGAAAAATTATAACAATTTAC
Organism: Candidatus Cottocaccamicrobium excrementipullorum; assembly: GCA_018713255.1. GTDB lineage: Bacteria > Bacillota > Clostridia > Lachnospirales > Lachnospiraceae > Caccovicinus > Caccovicinus excrementipullorum. The sequence continues at coordinate 61,880 of DVFL01000041.1, forward strand.
AGAAATGATGTCAATCTTTCTATTTATCAATTTATCACGAAAAATAATTTTCTCAATTTTATAAATAATATATTTAATATATAAAATAAAAACTATTTTGTCCATAAGCTAACATGCTGCTTTTCGTGTTGATATTGCTTCTAATTTTCTTCGTTTTTTCATATTGTATTAATTTTTTTACTCTTCATTCTTTTTTCTCTTGCCTCATGGCTTTCTGCTTTTCTTCTTCCCTGTCTTTTCTTGTTTTTTTCCAAATAGCTTTATTCCTTTTTTCATTATTACTTCATAATTATTCATTTTGCTCGAAAAAAGACTTCAACACACAGTCTCTCTGTTAATGTGAATGTGAATGCTAATGTTAAGGTGAATGTGCACGCCGATATGCCTCGTTCTTAAAAATTCTAAAGCTGCTCCCGATCGGCACCCCTAAACTAACGCCGCCTATCGGCAGCTGGATTTTAATCATAAAAATAAAGACGTCCTTCTGCAGTATAGTATAGTGCAAAAGGCGTCTTTACTTTTACTCTATCAGTCCGGCGCATGACGGTTTACTTTGACCACCCGCCGCCGACTAGGCGGCATCAATTCAGGGATTCCAAATGCGCCGCCAGACTTTTTCGGATTGGATAAAGACCTGACCGCCGGCGCATGACGGTTTACTCTGACCACCCGCCGCCGATTAGGCGGCATCAATTCAGGGATTCCAAATGCGCCGCCAGACTTTTTCGGATTGGATGGCACCCTGACCGCCGGCGCATGTTGGTTTACTCTGACCACCCGCCGCCGACTAGGCGGCATCAATTCAGGGATTCCAAATGCGCCGCCAGACTTTTTCGGATTGGATGAAGACCTGACCGCCGGCGCATGTTGGTTTGTTTTGATCCACCACACCGTCTACTTATCGGCAGGCTCGGAGTATTCTACATAACCAAGCGCCTGTTCCAGCGCCTCTCTCTCCTCGCTTCCCAAAAGCACTTCCGTCTGTCCTCGATCTACTCGCTTTAAATACATATAACAGCCCTCTCTGCTGTGAACAGAGTTTAACACAAATCCACTATTCGTATAATCCAACAATGCAATGGCAAAGCTCAAATTGCCGCCCATTCCCTGAAACGCATTGTATCGCACAAGCCCAAGTTTTTGAAAAGAAGCTCGAATATTCCGATTGATGGCCCGAATATTTTCTTTATTCGTCTTATCTTCAATCTTCAGCAGATTAATATCCTCAATCTGCTTGATCAATAAATCTTCAAGTGTCTCTGCATCTTTCCCCCGCATGAACAAATCATACCGTCTGTACAGCTGGCCCATTTTCACCAAGCAAATAATTACGGTAATAAACAAAATAAGGGTAATTACGGCTAACCCCAAAATCAAATATCCTGGATCAATGCCCAAACGATACATTATACTATTTTCCATGACGTTTTTCACTCCTTGGTCACTTGATCGATTCAATTAGTTCTACGATTCTTTCCAGCTCCGAAGCTGAATAGTATTCGATTTCGATTCGGCCTTTATTTTTATCTTTTTGGTGTATCATCACCTTTGTTCCCATAATCCCCTTCATTCGTTCTTCCAAATCCCGGAAAATGAAGCTTAAGTCTCGGTCTTCACTATTTTCTTTCTTTTCCTTCGGCGGTTTTGTCATAAGCTTTACTAGTTTTTCCACTTCCCGCACGCTTAATCCCTTTTCCACCACGCGTTTTGCTAATTCTTCCTGCTGCTCAGGTTCCGGAAGGCCTAGAATAGCTCTGGCATGTCCGCTGCTCAGCTCTCCAGTAATCAAGTAATTTCTTACGGTCTCCGGCAATTTTAACAGGCGGAGACTGTTGGCAATGGTTGTTCGATTTTTTGAAACTCTGAAAGCTATCTCTTCCTGCTTCATTCCAAATTCTTCCATTAACTGAGCGTAGGCCATTGCCTCTTCGATCGGATTTAAGTCTGCTCTCTGTACGTTCTCGATCAGAGCAATCTCTACCGATTGCTGCCGATCATATTCTCGAACAATGACCGGAACTTCTTTTAGTCCCGCAATTTTAGCTGCTCTCCAGCGTCTTTCTCCAGCAATGATCTGATACCGATCTTCGCCGGTTTTCTTAACTAAAAGCGGCTGAATAACACCGTATTCTTTCATGGAATCTGCTAATTCTTCCATAGACTCCTGATCGAAATTTTTTCTCGGCTGCTCTCGGTTAGGCTCAATTTGAGTAATTTTTACCAATGTTTCACGTGAAACATTTTCCTCTTGTTTCTTATCTTCTTTTTCTTGGCTTATTTCTTTCTGCGGAGCTGATTTATGTACGGATCTGTTCTCAAAACTCTTCCCTTCATTGTCCTGCTTCCCTGTTCCCTTTCGGTCAGTGCTTTCCTCTGATTCACGTACCACATCTTCCCCAAAAAAAGCGCCAAGCCCTTTTCCTAATGCTGATCGTTTTGCCATTATAATCCTTCTCCTCTGCTTATAACCTCTGCCGCCAAAAGACGATAGCTTTCGGCTCCTGTTGATCGTGAATCGTACAAATTAATTGACATTCCATGGCTAGGTGCTTCCGCCAGCCTTACATTTCTAGGAATAATCGTTTTATATATATTTTGATTCAAATTACTTTTTACACTCTCAACCACTTCCAGAGACAAATTTGTTCTGGCATCATACATTGTAAAGACTACACCCTCCATCTCTAAAGAAGGATTTAGCTTCTTTTTCACTAAATTAATTGTTTTCATTACTTGGGTTAATCCTTCCAATGCATAATACTCACATTGAATAGGAACTAAAACGGTATCGGCAGCTGTCAACGCGTTAATGGTCAACAGGTTCAATGAAGGCGGACAATCAATTAAGATAAAATCATACTGATCTCGAACTTCATTTAAATATTTGCGAAGCAAGGATTCCTTGTCCTCCACATCCAGCAGTTCAATTTCCGCCCCTGCTAAATTTACGTCAGAAGGAAGTACATCTAAATGCTCCTGTACACTCTCCGTTATGCATTCATCAATAGAACATTCTCCTACTAACAGCTCATAAACCGTATTTTCAATATTACCCTTTTCCAATCCCAATCCACTGGTTCCATTTCCCTGCGGATCAAAATCTACCATTAAAACCTTTTGTCCAGCCTCAGCAAGGCATGCAGATAAATTAATTGCCGTTGTGGTTTTTCCCACCCCGCCCTTTTGATTTGCGATGGCGATTACTCTTCCCATGAATTAAAATCCTCTTTTCTTTTCACGCATCTTATTTTCCATCAGTGTTCAAGGGGAGCATACGCCCAAAACAGCAGTGCTAAACCGTGTGTTCCCCCTATACACCGATGCTATGTCTGGGATTTGTCCAAATTATCTCAAACGATTGAAGCAACTTGCTAGACAGCGTTTTTAGAATAAACCTGAAGAAGCCAGACTAGTATTCCTGCCGCAATCTTGATTCTCTAAAATTGCCAGGAACATGCTTTATAGTATATCATAATTTTTTCTTTTTTCCTATTATAATATAGCACAAAAAAGAATGAACGAGGAAAAGAATCATGGTTGTTAATCTGCTGACCATTATTCATCTCTCCTTGACAAGGTAATTGAATGAAACTGAAATGGGATTTCCTTGACAGTTTATCTTATTCAGTTTAAACTCGTACCAAATATATTTCTCTTCTAACAACGAATTTATCGAAATGTTTCACGTGAAACATTTGTATCGATTATCCGTGCTCAAGTGAACACCGTAATAAACCGACACCTCCATCCATAATTTGAGAAAATACCAATTTAAATGATAGAAAGGATTGATTTCGCTATGAAACATTTATCCATTGCTCTTCTTCAGCTTCTCCCTTTTTCACCAGAAGACGAATCATATTTGGAAAAAAACTTGAAAAAAGGACTTGAGGCATGCTGTCAGGCAAAAGAAAAAGGAGCCGATATTGCACTATTTCCAGAAATGTGGAATTGTGGGTATAAAATTCCCCAATCACCCCAACAACAAAAAAGATTAGCGATTTCTTCTGAAAGTCATTATCTTCAAGAATTTCGAAAAGCTGCCGCAGATCTCAATATGGCCATTGGAATTACTTTTCTGGAAGACTATGATCCTCTTCCTCGAAACTCATTTACTTTAATTGATCGTCATGGTCATTCCTTATTTACCTACGCAAAAGTTCATACCTGTGATTTTGGAGATGAACGCAGCCTTACTCCAGGGTCACAGTTCTATACTGCTGACTTAGATACAGCCTGCGGTCCTGTTAACATCGGAGCAATGATTTGTTATGATCGAGAATTCCCGGAAAGCGCCAGAATCTTAATGCTCAAAGGCGCTGAAATCATTCTTGTGCCTAATGCCTGTCCCATGGAAATCAATCGACTGTCTCAGCTTCGAGGCCGAGCATATGAAAACATGACCGCAATCGCCACATGCAATTACCCTAAAGGACAACCTGACTGCAACGGCCATTCTACCATATTTGATGGAATAGCATACCTTCCGGAAATGGATGGTTCTCGCGACACCTGTATTCTGGAAGCAGGAGAACAAGAAGGGATCTACCTTGCTTCTCTCGACCTAGATCTTCTCCGACATTATCGTGAAGAAGAAGTACACGGAAACGCTTATCGGAGGCCCAGTTTATACCATCCGCTCATCGAGAAGGATAAGAAACCGCCATTTATCAGAAAGGATTATCGTCAATAACCCCTCTGATCTGCTTTTCATTCCAATTTATATCGTCTAAATTAGTCATCTAAAGGGGAATAGCAAATAAAATTTCGTTGTAATCCCATATTGCCTGTATTATAATGAACATAACATCGATGTACGGGCAAAAAGTACAGGGCCGCGGAGAAGATTATATTTCCTGCATGCGCTGAACGCTTTATCATCCCAAAATATAAATTTATGTCACAGGAGGGGTAATTTTTTCTATGAGCACAAAAAACAAGCTGTTAACCATTCTGACACTAAGCGCCGGAGCAGCTGCATCTATGGCCTGTCTGAATAAATACATTCAGCTCTCTGCATCCAGCAAGAATGTATTAGAAAATGATTTCCCATCTCTCTGCTATCGATGGCGCCTGGGAAATATTCATTATCAAAAAGTTGGAACAGGAAAACCGCTCCTTCTGATCCATGATTTAAACGCCATTTCCAGCAGTTACGAATGGAAAGCGTTAGTTAAACCGTTAAGCGAACATTTTACAGTGTATACAATCGATCTTTTAGGATGCGGCCGCTCAGAAAAGCCAAACATGACTTATACGAATTATCTGTATGTTCAGCTAATCTGCGATTTCATTAAAAGCGTAATCGGCCGGCGCACCAGTGTTGCAGCAAGCAAAGCTTCTGCTCCTATCGCTCTGATGGCCTGCAGCTGCAACAGCGAGCTGTTTGAAAATCTCTTGCTGATCAATCCAGACAGCATCCAAACCTGCAGTCAAGTTCCTGGAAAATCGGCAAAGCTGTATAAATTTATTTTAGACCTCCCGCTGATTGGAACGTTTATTTATCATATTTCCACCAGTCGGCAAAACATCCAAACAGTTTTTGCCAATGAATATTTTGAAAATCCATTTTCAGTCCACAGAACGTTGATTGATGCATATTATGAGTCTTCCCATTTAGGAGTCTCACCTAAGTCCGTATATTCCAGCACAGTCTGTCATTACACAAAATGCAACATTCTAAATGCGCTGAAAAAAATCGACAACAGCATTTATATTCTTGGATGTAAGTCGATTAACGAAATGGAAGAACGTCTTGAAGAATTTAAGAAATATAATCCAGCGATTGAGACAACTCTTCTTTCTGAAGGCAAAGAACTTCCCCAACTGGAATGTCCCTCTGCCGTCCTTCAAGCAATAAACACTTATCTCTACTAATTTGCGCTAAAAGTCCTGCCGCCACACTTTTGCAAGATAGTTAGCGCGCTGACCGCCGGCCCATGATGGATCGAAAAGAAAAAACTGGAAGTTCTGAATGATAAAATTCAGTTTCTTCCAGTTTTCTTTACTTTATATATGCGCCGCCAAAATTTCGCGGAATTGCTAATACGCTGACCGCCGGCCCATGATGGGTTTCTCTGTTTATTTATTTAGCTTTTCAGCTCTTGCTTTTCCCCCCTAAGGGCTCTTTCGCCGGCATTCCGGCTTTTCTCGGATATCGTTTTCCCGTTTCTTTTACCTTTCTGATTTTTACAAAGCTTCTTTTCATCTCTGTATCTGGCAGCAAAAAGGGATATACTTCCTCAAGCTTTCCTCCCAAAATCTGAATAGCTTTTTTCGCCGCCTCTGCTTCTTCTTCCACCTCTCCAGATTTATAAGAAATAAAGACTCCTCCAGTCTTGACGAAGGGCAGGCAATACTCCGATAAAGTTGATAAATTTGCTACTGCTCTGGAAACTGCGCAATCATAACGTTCACGATAGTCTGCTTTCTGTCCCATGTCCTCTGCTCTTCCATGAACCGCTTCAATGTCCCTAAGTCCCAACTGCCGGCAGACCTCTTCAAGAAATTTTACTCGTTTCTGGAGAGAATCTAAAAGAGTAATCTGACAAGAAGGAAACGCGATCTTTAAGGGAATTCCAGGAAAACCACCTCCTGTTCCCACATCGATGATTCGAAGGGTTTTCTCTTCTTTCAGCTCTGTCAAAACTTTAATCAAAGAAAGGCTATCTACAAAATGCTTGGTAATAATCTCTTTCTCTTCAGTAATGGCAGTTAAATTCATTACTTTATTTGTCTCCACAAGCATTTCCATATATTGGTAAAATTGATTCATCTGTTTTTCCTCCAGATGAATTCCAATCTGCCCCAGCTCCTGCTCCATCTGCCGCAAAAAACTCTCCTTCATCCAATCCTCCGTTTTATCTCATGATATAATTTCCATATATTTCCATTTCATTTCATTTTTCTGCTTTCCAAATACACTAATAGTACTGAAATATCTGCCGGCGACACTCCGGAAATCCGAGATGCCTGTCCAATATTCGCAGGCTTAAATGCATTTAATTTCTGCACAGCTTCCTTCCGCAGGCTTCCCACCGCAGCATAATCCAAATCTTCAGGAATTTTTTTGCTTTCCAGCTTTTTAAAGTGCGCCACCTGCTGCATCTGCCGTTTAATATATCCTTCATACTTAATATTAATATTCACCTGCTCCTGAACATCCTGAGGAAGTGAAGGACGCCCTTCATCCAGCTCTGCCAGTTTATCATAATCCAGCTCTGGACGCTTAATTAACTCAGCCAATGTAGTTCCAGATTTCAAGGGAGTACTTTCATACCGATTTAGAAATTCTTGAATCTTCTCTCCCGTCCCCACATTTACTTTTTCCAATCGCTCAATTTCCTCTTCAATAGCCTTTTCCTTCCAGATCACCCGGTCATATTCTTCCTGGCTCACCAGCCCGATTTCATAGCCGATTTTCCGCAGGCGGAGATCCGCATTGTCCTGGCGCAGAAGAAGACGATACTCTGCTCTGGAAGTCATCATCCGATAGGGCTCTCTGTTCTCTTTCGTTACCAGATCATCAATGAGCACTCCAATATAAGCTTGAGAACGATCCAGCACCACCGGTTCCCGTCCAAGAATCTCCATGGCAGCATTTACTCCTGCCATAAATCCCTGAACCGCAGCCTCCTCATATCCTGAACTTCCATTAAACTGTCCTCCGGAAAACAGACCTTTGATCTTCTTAAATTCCAAAGATGCCTTCAGCTGACGGGAATTAATACAGTCATATTCAATGGCATAAGCATTTCGCACAATTTTCACGTTTTCCAGGCCGGGAACCGTCCGATACATGGCATACTGAACATCCTCCGGCAGAGAGCTGGACATTCCTCCCAGATACATTTCATTCGTATACAGACCTTCTGGTTCTACAAAAACCTGATGTCTCTCTTTATCCGGAAATTTAACGACTTTATCCTCGATGGACGGGCAGTACCGGGGACCGGTGCCTTCTATCACGCCTGAAAAGAGAGGAGAACGCTCCAGATTGTCCCGAATGATTTTATGAGTATTCTCATTGGTATAAGTAAGCCAGCAGGACACCTGCTCTTTTTGGACAGACTCTGGATCAGTGGAAAAAGAAAATGGAACAATCCTCTGATCTCCAAACTGCTCCTCCATTTTGGAAAAATCTATACTGCGTTTATCTACTCTGGCCGGCGTTCCCGTCTTAAACCGAAACATTTCAATTCCATTTGCTTTAAGAGAATCTGTCAGATGATTCGCTGCCTGCAGACCGTTTGGGCCGGTAGGATTGCTCACTTCTCCGTAAATACATCTGGCCCTAAGATAAGTCCCGGTGCAAAGCACGGCTGCCTTTACATGGTACACAGCTCCAGAAAAGGTTTTTACCCCTGTAAGAACGCCTTCTTCCACCAGAATTTCTGAAACTTCAGCCTGACGGATCGTAAGATGATCTGTATTTTCCAGAGTCTGCCGCATCAGACGAGTATATGCCTGTTTATCTGCCTGTGCCCGAAGAGAATGTACCGCAGGCCCCTTGGATTCATTCAGCATTTTCGACTGAATAAAGGTCTGATCAATATTTTTTCCCATCTGGCCTCCTAAAGCATCCAGCTCTCTCACCAGATGGCCCTTAGAGCTTCCTCCTATATTGGGATTACATGGCATCAATGCAATACTGTCCACGCTGACCGTAAACATTATAGTTTCCAGTCCAAGTCTGGCGCAGGCAAGAGCAGCTTCACAACCAGCATGACCTGCCCCTACCACTGCCACGTCATAGGTTTCCTCTAAAAACGGCATGTTTATCCTCCTATTTTCCCATACAGAAACGGCTGAAAATCTCATTTACCAAATCATCCTCCACCGCTTCTCCAATAATTGTTCCCAGCTGCTCATAAGCGTTCATCAAATCAATAGAATAAAAATCTTCTGGAAGTCCCTGATGAACACTGTTTTCCACCAGCTCAATGCTCTTTAAACTTTCTTCCAGAGCATTTTTCTGTCTTACACTGGTAATGGTCACCTGATCATTAAAATGAATTTCTCCATGATAATACATCCCCTTAATTTCCGCTTCCAGTGCATCAATTCCCCGTTCTTCCTTAGCAGAAATAGGAATAACCTTATGACCGCATTCTTCTTCAATCTCCTGAGCCGTTACCACCCCTTGAAGATCTGTTTTATTTAACAACACAACGGCCTGCTTGTCACGAATAAAGGTCATGATTTCCCGGTCATTTTCATCCAGCGGTCTGGAGGCATCTGCAACGAAAATAATCAAATCTCCTTCTTCCGCTGCTTTTTTTGCCCGCTCCACTCCCATCCGCTCTACCACATCTTCTGTATCCCGGATCCCTGCCGTATCCACCACTTTCAAGGTGATCCCTCCCAGAGAAAGAGTTTCCTCCAAAGTATCCCGGGTAGTTCCTGCAATATCTGTAACGATAGCTCTCTCCTCTCCCAACAGCACGTTCATCAACGATGATTTTCCAGCGTTGGGCTTTCCGAGAATTACCGTCTTAATCCCTTCGGTCATAATTTTTCCGTTTTCAAAAGAATCCACCAGCTTTTTCAGCTCTTTCTTTATTGGATTCAGCGCTTCCAGAAGGGTACTTCCATAACCTTCCAGCGAAATATGCTCCGGATCATCCAGCGCCGATTCAATAAAAGCAATCTGATAGAGAATAGTTTCCCTCAGCTCTCTGATTTTCCGGGAAACGGAACCGCCCAGCTGACTTACAGAAGATTTCAGAGCGTAATCGTTTTGAGCCTCGATCACGTCCATCACCGCCTCCGCCTGAGATAAATCAATTCTTCCGTTTAAAAAAGCTCTCTTAGTAAATTCTCCCGGCTCTGCAGGCCTCGCCCCGTTTCGGATCACCGTCTCTAAAATTCGGCGCATCATTAAAACGCCCCCGTGACAATCAATTTCCACTGTATCCTCTGCGGTATAACTGTGAGGTCCCTTCATAATCAGAACCAGAACCTCATCCAGTTTTTCATCTCCATCATAAATAAAACCATAATGTACCTGATGAGATTTCTCCGTGTTAATTTCTGCTCCGTTTTTCTTTCGAAAAATCCGCCGAATCACCGAAAATGCCTGGTCTCCGCTGATTCGGATAATTCCAATTCCTGAACTGGACAAGGCTGTGGCGATGGCGGCAATGGTCTCTGTCTTCATTTCTTTTTCTTCTCCTTACTCCCTTTGACAATCGAAACGATGTGGATTTAAAAAGAAAAGGTGCAAAGGTAACTTTCGGCAGCTTTCCTCTGCTGCATCTTTAAGTTGCCTCCGCACCCATTTTATTTCCCTTAATTAAGATCCTTATCCGGCTCCTTCACCCTGTCCTTCCGTCCAGAATCCCGTTTTAAGGCAATCACCACATGGCGGAAAGGTTCCTCTCCCTCGCTTCTGGTGGTTACATATTTATCATTCTGCAGCGCTGAATGAATAATTCTTCGTTCATAAGGATTCATCGGTTCCAGAGATACCGGACGCTTCGTTCTCTTTACCTTGTAAGCAATATTCTTTGCCAGGGTTTCCAACGTTTCTTTGCGCCGGCTGCGGTAATTTTCCGTATCCAGCTTTGTCCGAATATACCCTTCGCTTCCTTTATTGACCACCATTCCCACCAGGTACTGAAGAGAATCCAGAGTCTGTCCTCTTTTTCCAATGAGAATTCCCATATCGTTTCCAATCAGATTAATGGACAGCTCTTTTTCTTCTTCATTGTAAGAGGTTTCGATGGTGACCTGCAGATTCATCGCTTCAAACACCTGATTCAGAAATTCAATGGCTTTATCTTCCACTGTAACTTCTTTTCTGGCCCGAATGATCGCCGGCTTGGCGCCGATTCCCAGAAAACCGCTGCTGCCTTTATCAATGACTTCATAAACCAGCTTGTCGCTGGTAGTTTCCAATTCAATTAAGGCTTTAGTGATGGCTTCATCCACCGTCTTTGCCGAAACCGTAATCATATCCATAGCGAACCCCTCCTATTTTTTATTGTGCTTCTCGTTATATTTCTGTACCATGGCAGCCTTTGAAGCCAAACTTCCCGGCTTTGCATCTTTGTTGTAATATTCTGTGGAATCTTTAACAATAGCTTTTGTCTTAGCCATTTTCTCCATACGCTCAGCTTCTTCTTTGTCAGTCTTTTCCTGCATCATCCGAATGGTTTCGCTGGCGCTTCTCTTCATCTTCTCAGGAGGCAGCCCCTTCTTTGCTCTCTTCCGGTTTGCTTTCTCCAGATTCTTCTGGATCAGTTCATCAATATCCACTTTATTAAAATAAGAATTCAAAAACAGCTGCTGCACAATCATAATGGCACTCTGTGCGATCCAGTAAATACCGATACCAGATGCAAAGGTGAAGCAGAAAAATACAGACATTAACGGCATCATAATATTCATCTGATTCATCATGCCTGCTCCGGGAGCATCCGGATCCTGCTTAGGCTGGTTTGCCATTAACAGACGGCTGCTGAACCACTGGGTAAGGCCTGCCAGAATGGGAATAGCCAATGCCGCCAACGCCATAAAAATCGTAGCGTCGCCATTAAAAAATTCTGTAATAATCTGAAAAGGCGTGTAAGCAATATTTACACCGCAGAAATTCTGAAGGCGATGGATTGCCTCCACTGCATTCTCTCCATTGGAAGAAACGACATCTGCAATGTTGGGGAAAGCTGCTACCAGCTGATCCCACTGCTTGTCCGTCAGCTTATATAAAAGATCAATTACCCGGTTAGTATTGGAAAAATCATAGCTGGTCATGTTATACGTTTCCACCAGGCCGGAAAAGACAGAATTTGTCTGAAAACCAGAAGGCAGTGCATTCACTACCAGCTCAAAATAATTCTTTACAGATGCCACGTAGGCTGGAATATTATAAATTACCCGATACAGCGCAAACAAAATGGGCAGCTGAATCAGCATAGGAAGACAGCCGCCTACCATGGAAGTGCCATACTTTTCATAAACGGCTTTTGTCTCCGCCTGCATGGCCATCATGGACTGCTGATCCTCTTTCCCTTTATACTTCTTCTGAATGGCATTCAGCTCTGGCTGCATGACATTCATTAATTTCGAATTTTTCTGCTGCTTAATCGTTAAAGGAAAAAGCAGAAGACGTGTTACAATCGTAAACAGAATAATGCACAGGCCTATGTTCAAAATTCCAACTCTGCTTGTGATATTAAACAGAAAGTCCATAATATAGCCGAAAATATCGGCAATAGGCCCCAGAATTGCCCCGGTATTTTTTGTGAGCACGATAAAATTCAAACCAATAACCTCCTCATACGTTACGGAACTGGGTCATAACCGCCTTTTGCAAAAGGATGACAACGGAGAATCCTCTTGCAAGCCAACCATGTACCTTTTAATGCGCCGTACTTTTGAATTGCTTCCAGGGCGTACTGGGAGCAGGTAGGCACATAAATACAGTGAGTTCTTACTTTTAAAGGAGACAAATATTTCTGGTAAAACCGTACCAGCCAAATCAGTATTTTCGCCGCCATAAGATCACTTCGATTCCTTTTTAATGTTATGCAGTCCGCACAGGTGCAGGTATGCACCTTCCAGTTGATGAAAATCCGAGTGCTTTGCCGCCTGTCTGGCGACAACCACGATGTTTAATCCCGTCTGAATATTGTGTTTATTTAAACGAAATATTTCTCGTACCAATCTGCAGATGTGGTGCCTCACCACGCTGTTGCCTACCTTCCTGCTCACCGAAATTCCGATTCGGGTTTCCGGTTCACCCGTTCTCTCCACATACATTACCAGCAGACGGTTGGCGTAAGACTTTCCTTTCCGATAAACATTTTGAAAGTCGCTGTTTTTCTTAATTGATGGAAAACGCTTCATGAATTTTTCTTAAAACTCCCAACATGAAAACTTCCGTAATGCAACAAAAGGCCACAATTTCTTGCGGCCTTACTGTTTCAAGCTTTCATTAAGCTGTTAATTTTGCTCTGCCCTTTGCTCTTCTGGCAGCTAATACCTTTCTTCCGCCAGCACTGCTCATTCTGGCTCTGAAGCCGTGAACCTTGGCTCTCTGTCTGGTTTTTGGCTGATAAGTCATCTTCATCGTTTACTGCACCTCCTCTTACCAATAGCATATCCTTAAAATATGAATACACATATTCCGACTATTTTAATTAAACATCGCACTCAATTATATAGAAAACATGCGGGTTCGTCAAGGGTTTTCGTAAATTTATCGCAACTGTTCTTTTTCCAAAACAGTCATTGCCAAGATCAATAATTTTCTCTTTATTTCACCGCTTTATTACCTTCAACATAATCTTCCCAATAATTCCCGTCAAAATAGCAGCTGCCACTGCTTCCGGTATTCCAGAAGCTACAATGGTTCCCATAATCAGTCCCCATACCGCATCTACTGCCACGCTCTTCACTGCCGCATATTCCCTGGCCAAAAGCAGATAGATGCTTCCCATTACGGTAATGGTATTAACCATAGCTCCCACAAATCCAGTTACTGGAAGAGCCGCCAGGGTATTTACCTTAAGCTTTCTCAAAAGAATCCACAGCCATCCGGCTGCCACTCCAATTAAAATCCGGCATCCTACAGAGATCCACAAAGCCTTCACCGCTCCCACAATTCCTGTGGTGCTCATAAATGGAGAAAAGGCAAAGGAAAGAAGGGTGGGCGCCATGGTGTTGCTGATCAGAGAACAAATCCCAAATATCCCTCCCAAGATTGCTCCTGCCATGGGACCTAACAAAACCGCCCCTAAAATGACCGGAATGTGCACAGTTGTTGCCTTTATCACCGGCAGCTGAATCATTCCCAAAGGCGTATTGGCCAAAAGGATCACGATTGCCGCCATCAGTGCAACACTTGTCAACCAGCGAGTATCTTTCTTTTTCGTATTCAATTTTTTATCCTCCTGCTACTGTTCTTTGATTAAGATACAATGCATGTTACGGCTTCATTATATAGAAAGTATGATCTTTCGTCAATGACATAATCTATTCCGTGGATAACTTGCTAGGTTACATAACTTTATCCACAATTTGTGCATAACTTGTGGATAACTGTGGGTAAGTCCATGAGTTTTCCCCACACCAAGGCGAAATCCCCCTTAAATTCTGGAAATTTTCATTGTGTACAACTTCTTCTCACATTTCTTATCCTCTTGTGGAAAACTCAGCCTTCCACAGTGGATAAACACCCCTCCCACTGCTGTTCCACAAAGTTATCCACAGCATTTTCGCTTATTTTTGCTATTTTCATTGAAAAATGTTTATAATTAATGTAGAATGAAAGTTAGATTGGGCTTTTTTACACTTTGATCTATTAACCCTCAGGAGACATGTTATGATAGAGAAATTAAGAGAAAACTGGGATGACATCCTTCTATATTTAAAGGAAGAATACGATGTGATGGATGTATCTTACCGCACCTGGCTTCTTCCCCTGGAACTTCACCATATGGATGGAGATAAACTGACCATCGTCGTCCCGGACAGCGGAATGATCGGTTACATCAAGAAAAAATACGGTCTTTTCCTGAAAATTGCCATTGAAGAGAAAACCGGAATCGAGTGTGAGGTAGAATTTATTTCCAGGGAAGAGGCCCAAAAAACCAAATCTGCTTCCCAAAAACAGGCGTCTGAACCAGAACCCATTCAGGATGTCAGTTCCGAAGCTTTGCAGAATGCAAATCTGAACCCCAAATATACCTTCGACACTTTCGTGGTAGGGGCAAACAACAATCTGGCACATGCCGCCTCCCTTGCAGTGGCCGAATCACCAGGAGAAGTATACAATCCTCTTTTTATCTACGGAGGCGTGGGACTTGGCAAAACCCACTTAATGCATTCCATCGCTCACTTCATTTTAAAGAATAATCCAAAGGCGAAAATTTTATACGTAACCTCGGAAAAATTCACCAATGAACTGATCGACGCCATTCGAAATAAAAATAACACCACAACAACGGAATTTCGGGAAAAATACCGCAATAACGATGTTCTCCTGATCGATGATATTCAATTTATTATCGGCAAGGAAAGTACCCAGGAGGAATTTTTCCACACATTTAATACCTTATACGAAGCCAAAAAACAGATTATTATCTCCTCAGATAAGCCTCCAAAGGAAATTGAAACCTTAGAGGAACGGCTTCGTTCCCGCTTCGAGTGGGGTCTTACGGTGGATATTCAATCCCCGGACTATGAAACCCGCATGGCAATTCTGCGGAAAAAGGAAGAAATGGAAGGCTATAACATTGACAATGAAGTCATTAAATACATAGCCACCAACATTAAATCCAACATTCGTGAACTGGAGGGCGCCTTAACAAAAATTGTCGCTCTTTCTAAATTAGGCACCAACCGGGAAATTACCATTGAACTTGCCGAAGAAGCCTTAAAAGATCTGATCTCTCCCAATGCAGCCCGAGAGGTCACCCCGGAATCCATCATCGATGTGGTCTGCGATCACTTCGGCATTACGCCCTTGGATATTTCCTCCCAGAAGCGAAACCGAGATATTGTAGTTCCCCGGCAGATTGTAATGTACCTATGCCGCAATATGACCGACGTCCCCCTTCAAACCATTGGAAAATATTTAGGCGGACGGGATCATACCACCATTATCCACGGTTCCGATAAAATTGCCAACGATCTGGAAAAAAACGAATCTCTCCGCAGCACCATCGATATTTTAAAGAAAAAAATCAGTCCACAATAACCGGTGAACAGTTTGTGCATAAACTGTGGAAAAGTTTTGCCTCTGCCGGCCCGCTTTTAGGGTTGTGGAAAACTCTTAAGAATTTAAGAATGAATCTAATGGTTTTCCACAACTCTTTCCGACTGCTTTTTTCCTGTATTTTCGGGGGTTTTCCGGGTTTTGCACAAACCCACAGCCCCTACGGCGGTTACGACGGAAATCTCTTTTTTATTATATTTATTTTTTATCTTCTCAACGGAAAGGAATTTATCAACAACCATGAAGCTTACATTTAAAAACAATGCCCTTCTGGATGGAATCAACATTGTCCAAAAAGCAGTTCCCTCAAAAACTACAATGTCCATTTTGGAATGCATTTTAATCGATGCATCTGGAAGTGAAATTAAATTAACCGGAAATGATATGGAACTGGGAATCGAGACTAAAGTAGAAGGAGCAATTTTAGAGCGAGGAAAAATTGCATTAGATGCCAAGATTTTTTCGGATATTATTCGAAAACTTTCTTCTTCAGACGGCGAGATTACAATAGAATCAGACAATCGTTTAAATACAACTATTTCCAGCTCTAATTCCGTATTCCAAATTCAGGGACGAGACGGGGAAGAATTTTCCTATCTTCCTTATATTGAAAAAGATAAGTCAATTACTCTTTCTCAATTTACATTAAAAGAAGTCATTCGTCAGACATTATTTTCCATCTCACCTAATGACAGCAATAAAATGATGACCGGCGAATTATTTGAAGTTGCAGGAAATGAACTGACCGTTACTTCCCTAGACGGTCATCGAATCTCTATTCGAAAGATTACCTTGAAAGAAAATTATGAAGCGAACAAGGTGATCGTTCCTGGGAAAACGCTGAATGAAATCAGTAAGATTTTAAGCGGCGACAATGAAAGCGAAGTTCGGATATTTTTCAGTCAAAATCATATTTTATTTGAATTTGACGAAACAATTGTGGTATCCAGGTTGATTGAAGGAGAGTATTTCCGCATTAGTCAAATGCTTTCCAGTGATTACGAGACAAAGTTGACGGTAAATAAACGGGAATTTTTAGACTGTATCGAGCGAGCTACTATTCTGATAAGAGAAAATGACAAAAAACCCCTTATTCTGAATATAGTAGATAATTCTATGGAATTAAAGCTCAATTCCAGTTTTGGTTCCATGAATGCAGAAATCAGTATTCATAAAACCGGAAAAGATATTATGATTGGCTTCAATCCTAAGTTTTTGATTGATGCTCTCCGGGTAATCGATGATGAGGAAATTACTCTTTATATGATGAATCCCAAGTCTCCCTGCTTTATTAAGGATGAAGAAGAACGCTATATTTATCTGATTCTTCCAGTAAACTTTAATGCAGCCTCCATCTAGGAAATGTTATAAATGTATAATTATGCACTGATTATTCATCCAAAACGTGGGGATGCATATCAATGCATAATTATACAAAAGGAAAAGAAAGAGGAATGTTTTTAAAATAAAACGGAAAGAAAGGCAGAAAAATGGAAATCATCAAATTAAGGGATGAGTACATCAAGCTCGGGCAGGCGCTGAAGGCGGCAGGGTTAGTAGAATCCGGAGTTGAGGCAAAGTACGCGATTGAAGAAGGCGAGGCTCAGGTGAATGGCCAGGTGGTTACCCAGAGAGGCAAGAAACTGGTGGATGGCGATATTGTGATGTTCAGAAATCAGACCATCAAAATCGTAAAATAAGGAATTCAGGTATGATCATCGAATCCATGGAGCTTGAAAATTACCGGAATTACCGGTCTTTGCAGGTGGAATTTGATTCCGGCACCAATATTTTTTATGGAGATAATGCTCAGGGCAAAACCAACATTTTAGAGGCTGCCTATTTGTGCTGTACGGCGAAATCTCACAGAGGAGCCAAGGACAGGGAGATTATCCGATTTGGGGAAGAAGAATCTCACATCAAGCTTCAGATCCGTAAGGATAATGTACCGTATCGCATTGATATGCACCTCAAGAAAAATAAAACCAAGGGAATCGCTATCAATGGAGTTCCCATCAAAAAAGCCAGTCAGCTTTTTGGAATCGCCAATGTGGTGTTTTTTTCTCCGGAGGATTTAAATATTATTAAAAACGGGCCGGCAGAGCGCCGACGTTTTCTTGACTTGGAGCTGTGCCAGGTTAATCGTCTTTACGTTCATTCGTTAATTCATTACAATAAAACGGTGGTACAGCGAAATAAGCTGCTGAAAGAGCTGTTTATTCACCCGGAGTATGAGCTTACTCTGGATGTGTGGGATGAACAGCTTCTTACCTATGGCCTTCAGGTCATGGAATTCAGACGTCAGTTTATTGAGCAGCTGAACCGGATGATTGGCCAGATTCACCAGGGCCTGACTGGGGGAAAAGAAAATTTAGTTCTTCAGTACGAGCCTAATACGAAACCGGAAGAATTTAAAGAGGGATTAAGACGAAACAGAGAACAGGATAAAAAGCAGAAGACCACCCTTATCGGACCTCATCGGGATGATATGAATTTTCTGATCAACGGCATTGATATCCGCCGGTTTGGTTCACAAGGGCAGCAGCGGTCGGCAGCGCTTTCTTTGAAGCTTGCGGAAATTGAGCTGGTAAAGGAGCTGATACACGATTATCCTATTTTGCTTTTGGATGACGTGTTGTCAGAATTGGATTCTGGGCGGCAGAATCATTTATTGAACAGTATAAATCATATCCAGACTATGATTACCTGCACTGGTCTGGATGATTTTGTAGAACATCGATTCCATCTTGATCGGGTATTTAAGGTTGTAGATGGAAGCATCAGCAGGGAAAATTAACAGACAGGAGGAACAATATGGGGACAGAATATGGAGCAGATCAGATCCAGATATTGGAAGGATTGGAGGCAGTTCGGAAACGGCCTGGTATGTATATCGGCAGCACCTCTGTCCGCGGCCTCCATCATCTGGTATATGAGATTGTTGACAACGCGGTAGATGAAGCTTTGGCTGGATTCTGCGACATGATTGATGTGACCATAAATGAAGATAATTCCATCACAGTTTTGGATGACGGCCGGGGCATTCCTGTAGATATTCAGAAAAAAGCGGGAAAGTCTGCCCTTGAAGTAGTATTTACCATTCTTCATGCGGGAGGAAAATTTGGCGGAGGAGGCTATAAGGTTTCCGGAGGACTTCACGGCGTAGGTGCTTCTGTAGTTAATGCCTTATCTGAATGGCTTGATGTGGAAGTTTATCTGAACGGCAAGATTTATCATCAGCGGTATGCCAGAGGAAAGGCTTTAAAACCGGTGGAAATTACAGGAGAATGTCCGCCTGATCAGCATGGAACTAAAGTATCTTTCCTTCCGGATAAGGAGATTTTTGAGGAAACGGTTTTCGATTACGATACCTTAAAGATTCGGTTGAGGGAAACGGCTTTTCTGACAAAGAATTTGAAGATTGTTCTCAGAGATAACCGGGAAGAAAAGCATGAGCGGACATTTCATTATGAGGGCGGTATTCGGGAGTTTGTCACTTATCTGAATAAAGGCAAGGCGCCTCTTTATGAGAATGTACTTTACTGCGAAGGAAAAAAAGACGGCGTTTATGTGGAAGTATCCATGCAGCATAATGATTCCTACACAGAAAATATCTATTCTTTTGTAAACAATATCAACACGCCGGAGGGGGGAACCCATCTGGCGGGATTTAAAAATGCTCTGACGAAAACCTTTAATGATTATGCCAGAAAAAATAAGCTGTTAAAAGACAACGAGGCAAATCTGGCAGGAGAAGATATCCGGGAAGGACTTACGGCGATTATCAGCGTCAAAATCGAAGATCCTCAGTTTGAGGGACAGACTAAGCAGAAACTGGGAAACAGTGAAGCGAGAGGTGCTGTAGACGCGATTGTAAGTGAGCAGCTGACGTATTTTCTGGAACAGAACCCGGCAGTGGCCAAGGTAATCTGTGAAAAGTCCATTCTGGCTCAGCGGGCAAGAGCGGCGGCTAGAAAAGCCAGGGACCTTACCAGAAGAAAGACAGCCCTGGACGGTATGGCTCTTCCGGGAAAGCTGGCGGACTGTTCTGATAAGGATCCGGTTAATTGCGAGATTTATATTGTTGAGGGAGATTCTGCCGGCGGTTCCGCAAAGGATGCCAGAAATAAGGCGAACCAGGCGATTCTTCCTCTTCGGGGAAAGATTCTTAACGTAGAAAAGGCAAGATTGGATAAGATTTATGCCAATGCTGAGATCAAAGCTATGATTACCGCTTTTGGAACAGGCATTCATGATGATTTTGATATTACCAAGCTGCGTTATCATAAGATTATTATCATGACTGATGCAGATGTGGACGGCGCTCATATCAGCACTCTTCTTTTAACCTTTATTTACCGGTTTATGCCTGAACTGATTAAACAAGGATACGTGTATCTTGCCCAGCCTCCCCTTTATAAGCTGGAGAAGAACAAGAGGATCTGGTATGCCTACAGTGAAGAGGAGCTGGACCAGATTCT
This sequence comes from Candidatus Cottocaccamicrobium excrementipullorum, assembly GCA_018713255.1. GTDB lineage: Bacteria > Bacillota > Clostridia > Lachnospirales > Lachnospiraceae > Caccovicinus > Caccovicinus excrementipullorum. Next base: position 82,082 of record DVFL01000041.1, read on the forward strand.
TAAGGAAGTGGGCCGGGATAATAATAATAAGATTCAGCGGTACAAGGGGCTGGGAGAGATGGATGCGGAGCAGCTTTGGGAGACCACCATGGATCCTGAACGTCGGATTCTTCTCAGGGTAACCATGGATGAAGATACCATGTCTGAACTGGATTTAACCTTTACCACTCTCATGGGGGACCAGGTGGAGCCCCGGAGAGAATTTATTGAGGCCAATGCAAAGTACGGCACCTTGGATATCTGATTCTGTTTGGAGGAAAATAAATGGAACCTAATGTATTTGACAAAGTCCATGACAAAGATTTAAAGAAAACCATGGAAAAATTTTATATTGATTACGCCATGAGCGTAATTGCATCCAGAGCTCTTCCGGATGTGCGGGACGGATTGAAGCCGGTACAGCGGAGAGTGTTGTTTTCCATGATTGAATTAAATAATGGTCCGGACAAACCTCACCGTAAGTGCGCTCGTATCGTAGGTGATACTATGGGTAAGTATCACCCTCACGGAGACAGTTCGATTTATGGCGCTCTGGTAAATATGGCACAGAAATGGTCTACCCGCTACATGCTGGTGGACGGGCACGGCAATTTTGGCTCCATTGATGGAGATGGGGCGGCTGCTATGCGTTACACAGAGGCAAGACTCAGCCGGATTTCCATGGAAATGCTGGCAGATATTAATAAAGACACCGTAGATTTTGTTCCCAACTTTGATGAGACAGAGCGGGAGCCTACGGTGCTGCCTGCCCGTTTTCCTAATCTTTTATGCAATGGCACTTCAGGAATTGCAGTGGGAATGGCTACCAATATTCCGCCTCACAATTTAAGAGAAGTGATTAATGCTGTAGTGAGGATTATTGATAATCGGGTCAACGAAAGCCGGGAAACCAGTCTGGAAGAAATTATGGATATTATAAAAGGACCAGATTTCCCCACTGGAGCCGTGATTTTAGGACGTTCTGGAATTGAAGAGGCTTACCGCACTGGACGAGGAAAGATTAAAGTGCGGGCGGTCACCAATATCGAGACTCTTCCAAACGGAAAGAACCGGATTATTGTAACGGAAATTCCTTATCTGGTAAATAAAGCACGTTTGATTGAAAAAATTGTGGAGCTGGTAAAGGAAAAACGGGTGGACGGAATAACCGATATTCGGGATGAGTCTAATCGTGAAGGGCTTCGCATTTGCATTGAGCTGAGAAGAGATGTGAATGCAAATGTACTGTTGAATCAGTTGTTTAAGCATACCCAGCTTCAAGATACCTTTGGCGTGATTATGCTGGCATTAGTTGATGGACAGCCGAAGGTTCTTAATCTTCTTCAGATGCTCAATTTTTATTTGAAGCATCAGGAAGATGTTGTTACCCGACGGACAAAGTATGATTTGAACAAGGCAGAAGAGCGGGCCCATATTTTAGAAGGTCTGTTAAAAGCTCTTGATTATATTGATGAAGTCATCAAAATTATTCGCGGATCGGCTAATGTGGCCCAGGCTAAGGAGCAGTTAATGACTCGGTTTGAGCTGACGGATCCTCAGGCTCAGGCTATTGTGGATATGCGTCTGCGTGCCCTTACCGGTTTGGAGCGGGAAAAGCTGGAAAATGAATACCGGGAGCTGGAAGCGAAAATTAAGGAGCTGAGAGAAATTCTGGCAGATGAGAATAAACTTCTGGGAGTAATCAAGTCAGAAATCCAGGTAATTGCGGATAAATATGGCGATGATCGCCGTACCGGAATCGGGTATGATTCTGATATGTCCGATGAGGATCTGATTCCTGATGATGATACGGTAATTGCCATGACTCATTTAGGTTATATTAAGCGAATGGATCTTGACAATTTCAAATCTCAGAACAGAGGCGGCAAAGGAATCAAGGGAATGCAGACCATTGATGAAGATTATATCGAGGATCTGTTCATGACTACAAATCACCATTATGTGATGTTCTTTACCAATACAGGACGAGTATATCGGATAAAGGCTTATGAAATTCCAGAAGCCGGACGGACCGCAAGGGGAACTGCTATTGTAAATCTTCTCCAAATGATGCCAGGAGAAAGAATTACCGCAGTAATTCCTATGAAAGAGTACAATGATGAAAAGTTCCTGTTTATGGCTACCAGAGGCGGCATGGTGAAGCGTACGCCAATGATTGATTATGCTCATGTAAGAAAAACTGGACTTCAGGCGATTATGCTGAAGGATGGGGATGAGCTGATCGAGGTTAAAGCTACGGACAATCAAGAAGAAATTATTCTGGTTACCCGAAAAGGAATGTGTATTCGTTTCCATGAACAGGATGTGCGAGTTACAGGCCGTGTATCCATGGGAGTAATTGGAATGAAGATGGATGGCGATGATCAGGTAATTGGAATGCAGACGGTAAGCCAGGGAGAATGTCTGTTGGTTGCCTCGGAAAAGGGATACGGCAAGAGAACACAGATCAGTGAATTCAAATGCCAGAACCGGGGAGGCAAAGGTGTGCTTTGTTATAAGGTTACCGATAAGACCGGTTATCTTATTGGTGCAAAGCTGGTGGACGACCATCGGGAAGTTATGCTGATTACTAATGAGGGAATCATTATTCGGATGGCGGTGAGCGATATCAGCATCATTGGAAGAAATACCTCTGGAGTGAAGTTAATGAATATTGATCCGGATTCTCAAGTTCGTGTGGCCAGCATTGCCAAGGTGAGAGAAAGTGACAATCAGGATGAAACAGAGGGTGAAGAGGAAAGCAGCCAGAATATTGAGACAGAGGAGAAATAGGTAAGCCAATGAACCGAATTGTCTACATGGTATTGCGCAATCTCTATCGCGCTCCCTATTGGTTTTTTGTGATTTGCAGATTCTGCAGAGAAAATGATCATCACACATTAGAAGAACGATATGCTTTTCTTAGCCGAATGGTAAAGAAAATCAACTGCTCCGGCCGGGTAGAAGTAGTCGGCCGGGGAGTTGATAAGCTTCCCAAGAAGGATGGGTATATTTTATTTCCTAATCATCAGGGATTATTTGATTCGCTGGCGTTGTTCGCCACTTATCCAAGACCCTTTGGAATTGTTATTAAGCAGGAAGCAGCCAAGTGGATTCTTGTTAAACAGGTTATTCAAGCGATAAAAGGCATCAGCATTGACAGAGAAGATTTAAAAGCATCGGTGGAAGTGATTCATCAAGTAACTGAAGAAGTCAAAAATGGAAGAAATTTTGTGATTTTCCCAGAGGGAACCAGAAGCAGGGAGGGAAATCAGATCCTTCCCTTTAAAAGCGGAACCTTCAAAAGTGCAGTTAATGCTAAATGTCCCATTGTTCCAGTAGCTTTGATTGACAGCTTTAAGCCATTTGATCTTCCTTCGATCAAAAGGGTAAAGGTTCAGGTTCATTATCTGGATCCAATTTATCCAGAAGAATACGCTGGAATGAAAACGAAAGAGATTGCATCGCTGGTTCATGACCGGATCCAGAGAGAGATTAATCTTTGGCAGGATCAGGAATAAATCAGAGCGATGGATAATCAATGGATGGCTGCAAGAAAAAAGTAAAAAAAGTGGTTGACAAAAACAAAAGTGTTTTATATAATATTATATGCGTCTGATGACAATATGTTAAAGCGCGATCATATGGAAATATGAATTCGGAGAAATACTCAAGAGGCCGAAGAGGCGCCCCTGCTAAGGGTGTAGGTCGGGCAACCGGCGCGAGGGTTCAAATCCCTCTTTCTCCGTTTCCTTTTCCAAATGATTATTTTTTTGCTCTTCTTTACCGAACGAAAAAATAAATAAAAAAATTGCTTGACAGATTGAAAGCAACGTGATAAGATATAACACGCTGCTGAGAACGAAAGCAGTGAGTGAGAAAAATAAATGAAAAAAGTTGTTGACAAACTCGAAAGAATGTGATAACATAAACGAGTTGCTCCTGAGAGATCGGGACGGACAACAACGAAAGATGAACCTTGAGAATTGAAGATTGAATCATACACAGACCCTGAAAATTCTGAAAGACAGGGCTAGAGGATAGCCTTGAATTTGAGAAAAAATTCAGAACAAAACCTAAAGTA
>DVFL01000042.1 GCA_018713255.1 Candidatus Cottocaccamicrobium excrementipullorum
TAGCCCTGTATCGCTTTATTAAAAATTTCCTTATCCATCTTGTTCATATTTCGCAGCACATCACAGATGGTACGGTCACGGTCATAAATACGGACTTTATGAAAATCAATCTCACCCTCGGTTTCACCCAAAGTAACCAGTTCAGGCTCAACTCGATAAGCCTTGACAAAAGGATAATCTATTTTTATACGCTGGCGAGAAGTGTTCTTGTCTATTGTAATATTCCATTCAGCAGGGTTTCTGTCACTGTATTTATAATAGAACAAAGCCGTTTCCATACATAGAACTGCATCAGGGAACAGGCTATTGATAATTACGATTTCACTATTATCATAATCCTCAATCCAATGATAATAACCTCGCTTAATCTTTTCAATCAATCCTTCATCCAGCATTCGCTGAATATCCCTATAATATAGCTTTTCAGCATTAAGTTGAGCTGTCGTCATAATATAATCATAATCCGAAAAAATCCCTCTAAGAATTTTTATATCTTTCTGTTCAAGCATCATTTCACCTCTGCACTAAACCACACTCAGTTTTAATTAACAATGGTGTGTTTTAATACATTATACTCAACTTTTATTGTAAAGTCAATGCAGTAAATCGAACAGCTTTAAAGCAATTGATGGTGTAGTTTACTAAGAGTGAGAGAACGCAAAAAAGCCGCTTACTCTTAGGTGAATAAGAATAAGCGGCTATGTGTGATGTGCCTTAGATATGTTCAATTTTCATTTTCTTAACAGGAGCGTTGACAACCTTGAAAATCAGCTCATCAACGCAGTCCGTGTATCTGCCTTCCTGTATCAGTCTGTTTTTCAGCTCTACAAGGCTATGTATTACCAACTGTCGCTCGTGGCTATCCAGATATGCGTGGTAGGTTTTATCTTTCATAACGAATACCTCCGTTTCATTTTTCATTATAGATATGTTTAAGAAATTACGCCATTGTGCCATCGCTGCCTGTACGCAATTTTCGTATTTGCTCATTAAACCTCTGGTGCTTGACAGACTTCACGGCAATTCCTATGAAATATCTGCTTACAAGGAAATCCAATAGATACTCTTTAGGGATTTGATAACGCTGTTTGATATAAAAGCATTTCAGCTCTTTTTTACCGCACCAGCGACTAACCGAATTTTTATTGTAGCCCGTAAACTGAGCTACCTGCTCAACCGACATAACATCTGGGTTGTTTTTTAGCAGTCGTTCATAATACTGCCGCATACGGATTAAATCCTCTTGTGTGAACACCTCATCAAAGGACGGAGCTTTTTTATCTCCGCCTTTTCCTTTGTAAAAGCCGTCTGGAGCTTTGAATAGCTCTGGGTAATCATCTCTGTCTTTCAAATACTGAATAACATCAACCGTCTTGATTTTGAAGCGGCGTGTTTTTTTGCCGCTATCTATGTTCGGCACAAGACCGCTTTCCAATAAAAACAAGCAGGTCTTTTTGCTGATATGACAGATACGGTACATCTGGTCTTTGGTTATGTATTCGGGGTATTGCTGCAAAATCTCGTTGCAATATTTTTCTGTAATCATCACTTACACCTCTTTGCGCTTTTTGGTCAACAGCAGAAGAAAGGTGTAAAAGTTCTCTCCAATAGTATTTTGAGAGTGCCTGAAAAGTAGGTGGGAAAAGGGGTTTTGTTCTCTCCTGAGTTCTCTCCGTTCTCTCCAAGTTCTCTCTTTTTTGCTTTTTTTGAGCCATTTTTGAAACCTATTCGAACTCACGGTTTTTTGCCGCTTTTCGCCGCTTTTAGCTCGGATTTTACCTGTAAATAAAGTAGTTTTTCTTGCATTATTTTCTGCTCCTTTCTAACACTTTCCATATCACATAACACATTCGAAATCGAATGACCTTTTTAGTTGCCGTAACTCTGAAAACCATTGATTTTACGGGCTTTTTCGGTTATTATGTTTGATAGCAGTACGGTTAGTTCTCTCCGATAGTTCTCTCGCATTTCGAACTGTCGGAAGCAGCCAAAACGGAGATGGTAACCACTTTCTGCGGACAAGAGTATTTACCCTTAAAATGGGGTATTTTTCCTCAAAATCCGCTAAAGTGTGTTGGGAGTAAAACACTCGAAATCAAGTTGTCGGGCAACCGGCACGTGGGTTCGAATCCCACCGTCTCCGGTACTTTTTGCACCTGATGAATGGTGCTGCTTGATTTTTTGATTGCCCTAGCTAAAGAAAATAACAGTCCTCGCTGACCAGGCAGCGAGGACTGTTATTTTTTGTGTAAATCGATATCAATCAGAAGAGCAAAGATCCCGAAAATCCTGTCCATCCTTCATTGTCATCCCATTTCCCCTTCCTTTCTGCTGGAAGGGGAAACGATAAATGAAAAACTGCTGTCTGGATAATGGACTTCGGTTAATCGTTTGAACGCAAAGCCGGAGATAATCACACACCAAAATAGTTCCCGATTCCGGTTAGCAATCCCTCTGCCAGAATATTCAGCGCAGCGGCAGAATGATCCGATGCCTTATCTCCCAACTCAATGTCTACGCTGGGAACCGTAGAATAAGAAGTCTGAGTCAAATCCATAGCCATAGAACCGCCAGAAAAAATTTTCACGCCTGCAGACCGCAGACCAGCTACCAGACTTTCTCCCAACGCATTGTGTTTCTGCCAATTTGAAGCCACCGGCTCCATTGCCCGATAAGAGGCCACATCCGGAACGCTCATATAAAACGCCCCTTTATCACTGGCGGTAGAATCCCAGTGAAGAGCGATATGGCAATCCGAAGTATTATTGGCAATTACTGTGCGGGCAATGTTGTCCAGCTGCACATCATCACTCTCCCGAATCATCACCACATCATATCCAGATGCTAAAAGCTTATCCTTCAGCACAAGAGCCAAGGCCAAGGTAACATCCCGTTCTGGGGTTCCGTCTGAAAAGGTCATGCCGCTGGAAACAGCAGAAGCCTTCGTTGCCCCACTGACTGTAGATCCGCTGGTTACCTTCGGTGAACCATCGGGATGACAGTAGGTTTTTACCGATTCTCCCCCGCTGGTTCCATGCCCCGCATTCACGCAGACGGTAATTTCCTTCCGATTGGCTGCTGATGAACGATAAAATACGGCAGCGCCAGTTTTAATTGCGGAATAATCTGCAAACTGCCAGGAGGGATCCACTGTGATCTGACTTCCATTTTCACTCAATGCCGTCCCGGAAGAAGTTCCCGCCGCGGATGAAGACTGAGACGGCGCTGGCGCTCCAGAAGAAAGAGCCTGATCTGAAATGTAAGTCTTAGACACATAAAGAACCTGTCCCTGATAACTTACCCGGCACCAGTCATCGCTGTCGCCAGTGCGGGTAAGGGCTGCACCCTGATTTAAAACCCCATAGATTGTGGAATCATCTGCCGTTGAGGGAGCGGTGCGCAGTCTCACCTGATTCCCCTTAATGTATACGGTGCCGGAAGCCTCTGTAAAAGCCGGTGCCGGGGCCTGAGCAAACGTTCTTTCCGTTTGGCTAAGATCCAGCATCTCTTCATTGCCGCTTCCGCCTTTTTGGGCTGTTTCTGTCACAACGTTCCCCCTTACAGCGCTTTCCCTGGCTGCAGAACCAGTACCGCAGCCCCATACCGCCGTGCCAGCCACAGCCGCAGCCAGCACTGCGGCGGCCTTCTTCTTCCATCTTACTCTTGACACTTCCCGTTCCTCCTTAATTGATCTGGCTTTTCATCTGCATTCTTTTGCAAATGTCCTGTTCTCTTTTCTATTCTCTTCAGTTTACTACAGCCAAAACAATTTGTAAATACAGCGGTTTTCTTACAATTATCGGTTCAAGATTCTTACGCTCTCTCTTCCTTCCCGTCTTCACTATACTCCATGCACAATAAATTAATCCGTCCCGCCTCCATTACTGAAGACAGCAAATATTCCGGTTCCCAGTCCTCTGCTAAAATAAATAATGCCCGATAAAAAAAATCCAGAATTTCTTCTGAAATCTTATCTCCGTTCCTCATAACCGGCCAAACCATCGCCGCCATCTGGCGAAGGCTGCAAAGCAGAAGTGTTTTTATGGTTCTCACCTTCTCCGGCCCATTCCACATTCTTTCCATTTCATAATCGTCGGTATTCCCGCACCGGGCGGTACACATGGCACAGCCAGGAGCAGCATGCTCCTTGGCCTGATGCACCAGAGGAATCAAAGCGCCGAACCGTTCTTCATCTCCTCCCCCTCTGTAAATGGACCCTGCCAGTCCTTCTACTAAAGCGCGGTCCGTTATCTCATCCCGGGGGTTTGTGGTACAGGCTCTGGCTAAGCCGATTAAGCTGCCGGTGAGTTCATCCCACCGGGCAGCTAAATTTCTGTTTTCCCTATTATTTTCCATTATTTTTCCTTTTGCTTGATAAAATTCTGTTTACAAAATCCGTCCGTCAGTGGAAATCACAGTTACGCTCCAGGGAATAAATTTCCCGCTGTTTTTCATAGCAGTTACTGCCGCTTTCTCAATTCCTCCGCAGCAAGGAACTTCCATTCTTACAATCGTTACACTCTTAATATCATTTAACCGAATAATCTCCGTCAGCTTCTGGCTGTAATCTCCATCGTCCAGCTTCGGACAACCGATTAAGGTCACTCGTCCGCGAATAAATTTCTCATGAAAATTTCCATAGGCATAAGCTGTACAATCTGCCGCAATCAGAAGATCGGCGCCATCAAAATACGGCGCCTGCACCGGCACCAGCTTAATCTGCACCGGCCACTGGCTAAGCTGCGATTCTGGGATTTCCGGCCTTCTTTCCTGATCACAATAAATCTTTTTTTCCTCTTTCTGACGGACAATGGCTCTTGCCTGGCTTCCAGGGCAGCCGCAAGGCAGAGGATCCTGCTGCATTTTAGCTTGTTTATGTGCCATCACCGCCTCATGGTCATAAGCCGCAGCTTCCCGATTCACAAAAGTAATGGCTCCCACAGGGCATGCCGGCAGGCAGTCTCCCAGTCCATCACAGTAATCATCCCGGAGAAGTCTTGCCTTTCCTTCTACCATGCCGATTGCCCCTTCATGACAGGCAGCAGCACACAAACCGCAGCCATTGCAGAGTTCTTCATTAATCTGTATAATTTTACGAACCATGATTCATTCCTCCGTTCCTTTTATCGCCTGCCGTCCAAAAATCAAACATGGGACTGCAGAAATCATTTTTCTCTTTCTTACCTACTATAGCCTGACTGTGCAAAAAAGTATGTTGTTTCTACAACACAATCGTTAAAAGGCAAAGAAAAGCTGCAGCCGGCAAAGACTGCAGCTTTTCTTTTACAAAATCGTTCCCCCGCCCAATACCAGATCATTCCGGTAAAAGACCACCGCCTGGCCTGGAGTAACCGCCCGGACAGGCTCTTTGAAGGTGCAGGAAATTTTCCCTTCTCCGGCTGGACGCAAAATACAGGGCGCGCCTTTATGACTGTAACGAATCTTGGCCAACACCTCCATCTCTCCTTCTTTAAGAGGTTCAGCTCCCATCCAGTTTACTTCTCCGCAAACCAATGAATCAGCAAATACATCTTCCCCTTCTCCAATCACCACCTCGTTGGTCTCAGGCCGAATCTCTTTCACGAAAATTCTTCTTCCTAAAGCCAGGCCTAACCCTCTCCGCTGGCCAATGGTATAATGGGTAATGCCCTTATGCTGTCCCAATACCCGTCCTTCAGTGTCCACAAAATTTCCCTGGGGAAGCGCTTTTCCGCTGTACTGCTCAATGAAAGAAGCATAATCGTGATCCGGGATAAAGCAAATCTCCTGGCTGTCCGGCTTGCTGGCTACTGGAAGGCCGATATCTTCCGCAATTTTTCTAATCTGCTCTTTCGTATAACGGCCCACAGGCATTAATGTATGTGCCAGCTGTTCCTGGGTCAGATTATAGAGCGCATAAGTCTGATCCTTTGCAGCAGTTGCAGAAACCTTCAGCGTCCAGCGCCCTTCAGGAAGGCGAACTACCTGGGCATAATGTCCGGTAGCAATATAATCTGCCCCTATGCTTAAGGCGCGGTGAAGAAGCGCCTCCCATTTCACATAGCGGTTACAGGCGATGCAGGGATTCGGCGTCCTGCCGTGCAGGTATTCCTGGACAAAATAATCAATCACATTTTTCCGAAACTCTTCCTTAAAGTTCATCACATAATAAGGAATTTCCAAGTACTGGGCCACCCGTCTGGCGTCATCCACCGCACTGAGACCACAGCATCCACCTTCCTCTGCCGCTGATTCCTGCGGCTGGTCCTGCCAAATCTGCATGGTCACCCCAATCACCTGGTAGCCTTCCTCTTTCAGCAGGTACGCCGCCACCGAAGAATCTACGCCTCCGGACATTCCCACAACTACTTTTTTCTTCATCTTACTTTCCCGCGTCATGTCTGTGTTCATCTGCATTTCTTCTCTGATCTGAACAGATCCGATATCCGCCTCCGATTAATACTCTTCTTCTTCCTCTTCTTCACTGATATCCGTCTTAGGTTTTTCCAGGCCTTCAATTACAATATGATTTTTCTGGGCATAATCCCATAAAGCAGCATGGATTGCTTCCTCAGCCAGCAGGGAGCAATGTACTTTCACTGGCGGAAGTCCGTCAAGAGCTTCCATTACCGCCTTGTTGGTTACCTTCATCGCTTCCTGAACCGATTTTCCCTTTACCATCTCCGTAGCCATGCTGCTGGTTGCAACCGCAGCCCCGCAGCCGAACGTTTTAAACTTTACGTCCCGAATAATCTGATTTTCATCAATATCCAGATAAATTCGCATAATATCACCGCATTTTGCATTTCCTACGGTTCCCATGCCGCTGGCATGTTCAATTTCTCCCACATTTCTGGGATGTTCAAAATGATCCATTACTTTTTCGGAGTACATTCTTTATCCTCTCTCTTCTTTATTTGTTGTGTTTAATAAAATCCTCATATAATGGCGACATATTCCGCAGCCGCTCTACAATTTTGGCAATCTGGCCCGCCACATAATCCATTTCCTCCCGGGTGTTCTCCTGGCTCAGCGTAAGGCGCAGCGACCCATGAGCAATCTCGTGAGGAAGGCCAATCGCCAGCAGCACATGGGAGGGATCCAGCGAACCAGAGGTACAAGCTGAACCGCTGGATCCGCAGATTCCCGCCATATCCAGCATAATCAACAGGGATTCCCCTTCAATAAACTGGAAAGAGAAATTGCAGTTATTCGGCAGCCGAAGGCTTCGATGGCCGTTTACTCTGGTGTAAGGCACCTGCGCCAGAACTTTTTCCATTAAATAATCTCTGAGTTCCCGCTCTTTTTGGCTTCGTTCCTCCATGGTTTCCATAGCAATCTCCGCCGCTTTTCCAAATCCCACAATACCAGGTACATTTTCTGTTCCTGCCCGGCGCTTTCTCTCCTGAGCGCCGCCGTGAATAAACGAACGAATCTTTACGCCTGTACGAATATAAAGGAATCCAATTCCTTTCGGTCCATTAATTTTATGAGCGCTGGCACTCATCATGTCGATTCCGTATTCATCTACATTAATGGGAACGTGACCATAAGCCTGAACCGCATCAGTATGAAATACAATTCCCCGCTCTTTGGCAATCTGACCGATCTCTTTAATGGGCTCTATCACCCCGATCTCATTATTGGCAAACATAATAGAAATCAGGATCGTATCCGGCCGAACGGCTTTTTTTAATTCTTCAAGCTTGATTATGCCGTTCTCATCTACATCCAGATAAGTTACCTCATATCCCTTCTGCTCCAGATATTGGCAGGTATGAAGCACCGCATGATGTTCAATCTTGCTGGTGATAATGTGCTTTCCCTTATGGGAAAATGCCTCTGCCGCCGCTTTAATCGCCCAGTTATCCGATTCGCTTCCTCCTGCAGTAAAATAAACTTCCTGTGTTTTTGCCCCAATTGAACGGGCCAGAATCTCCCTGGCATCAGTTACTGCTTTTTTGCTGATTCCGGAGAATTCATATACGGAGGAAGGATTCCCGTAATATTCAGAAAAATAAGGAAGCATGGCTTCCACTACCTTTGGATCAGTTCTGGTTGTGGCTGCATTATCCAGATAAATCATTTTCTTATCTGTACTCATCTTAAATCCGCCTTTCTAACTAATATCCTCTGTCTCCTTTCTGCGAAACACGCCTGAAAGGTTTATCTTATGGCCTTATGGTGAACCAAAAAGCCGAATTTTCCTTCGCCAGCCATAATTATCTCTCTGGCGGCGTTGTGGGTTTACTATACCACATATTTCCTACTATTTCAATATGATTTTAGAGATTTAAAGGTTCAGCCAATATAACCAGTTATTTGTGTTGTTTGAAACGAGATTTTTAATCTCTTTTTCCCGTTAAAACAGAGAGGATAAAGGGAATATATTTAGCCGCTCTGCCTGTATACTAAAACCAATATCAACAGTGCCGGCAGAAAAACGCTTTATTCTTCCTGGCATTCATCAATCGCTCACGCAGTAAGGGGAATTTATGAACAAAAATTTTATTGGAGATCGGGTAACTGCCCTTCGCCTGGCAGCAGGAATATCTGAGTACACATTAAGCAAAAGCATCGGCAAATGCAACAACTATATTAACAAAGTATCTTCCGGTTCCATCACGCCTTCCATCGGCACGCTGGGAATGATCTGCGATTTCTTTGGAATCACGCTGGCTCAGTTTTTTCTGGAGGACTCCACTGGTTTTTCGCCTACTGCCGCCCAAATTACTTCTCGCCTGTCTCAGCTGAATGAGGAACAGCTGCAGAGTCTTTTGGTAATTATTAATTCCATGGATAAGCAAAAATCATAATCCCGCTGTTTTGCTAATCATTTGAACATATTTTTTCTATTCCGGCATATTTTATACTGATTTTCCCTTCTCTGGAGCTATCCATGCCTGCATTCCCGCTTCACCTTTCTCCGCAGAAACGCGCCTTTCTTACAGGGACTCTTCTGCTTACCGGCACTGGCTTTCTCTGCCGGATTCTTGGCTTCTTTTATCGGATTTTTCTATCCAGAGCAATCGGCGCCCAGGGGCTTGGAATCTATAACATGGTCCATCCGGTTTTCAGCATTTGCTTCGCCCTCTGTGCCGGCTCCATGCAGACAGCTCTCTCTCAGTACGTAGCTGCCAATCAGAGAAAAGGGAAATCCGCCCTGAGGACAGGATTGATTCTTTCATTAAGCCTGTCCTTTCTTCTTACCGCTTTCATCTGCTGTTTCTCCTCACCCATTGCGAAATACCTTCTTTTGGAACCAGACTGCGGACCTTATGTTTTCCTCATTGCACTGTCCGTCCCCTTTGCTGCCCTCCATGCCTGCATTAATGGTCTGTACTACGGAATGCAGAAATCACGAATTCCCGCTTTTTCCCAGGTGGCAGAACAAATTCTCCGGATGACTGCCGTATTTTTTATGGTCTGCTCCCTGGAAAAACAAGGATTATCCCTCAACGTATCCCTGGCCGTTTACGGACATCTCATCGGAGAAGCCGCCTCCGCCACATTTACTGCTGTCTGCATGGTCCTCTGGCCCCCTGTTTCCAGGCAGAATTCCTCTGACTTTACACCAAAGGATTTTCGAACAATGGCCTTTTCTTTATCTAAATTATCACTTCCGCTTATGGGAAACCGGCTGATTTTAAACCTTCTCGGCAGTGCAGAAGCGATATGGATTCCTAACCGGCTGACTGCCTTCGGTTTGGAAACGGCAGACGCTTTCGCCGTTTATGGCGTGCTGACAGGCATGGCTCTCCCCTTTATTATGTTCCCCTCTGCCATCACAAACTCTATGGCAGTGCTTCTTCTCCCGGCAGTAGCTCAGTCTCAGGCAGAAGGCAACCAAAGACGTATTTCTTCCGCTGTTTCCATGGCTCTTCGCTACAGCCTCTATATGGGAATCCTGTGCACCGGAATTTTCTGTCTATACGGAAGAGAACTGGGAACCAGCGTGTTTGAAAATCCTTCCGCCGGAGCCTATATCCGAGTTCTCGGATGGCTCTGCCCCTTTATGTATCTGGCCACTACCTTAGGAAGCATTTTAAACGGCCTGGGCAAAACCTCCTCAACCTTCCTGCAGAATGTATGTGCAATGTGCATCCGCCTTCTTTTCGTCTTGATGGGAATTCCCCGGCTGGGCATCAAGGCTTATCTCATAGGAATCCTAGCAAGCGAAATCTTTCTATCCTGCTGGCATCTGATTACCCTGAAAAAACTGGTGAACTTCCACTGGAATGCAGCCGATATCATCGCTAAACCTGTACTCCTTCTTTTAACAGGAAGCTGGATTAACCGGAAACTGTGGGGAATCTTGTCATCTGTCATCCATCCGGTGCTCCTTAACCCAGGCACCCCTCTTTCCTTTATGGGAACAGCGCTGCAGATCGGCACCCTATGCATGTTTTATGGCGTCTTGCTGGGACTGTGGCACCTTTTCATCTCTGAGGAAAATTCATCGGCAGCATTTTGGGGAAGCCCAAAACATTTTACATAATTTTCCTTTTTATTGCAGTGCAGCCGTGATATAATGTCCATCATTTTTTTATTTGGCTTTCTTCAAAAAAATACTTGATTATTTTATCTAAAGCATGTATAATGCCAGTAACAATTATTATTATTAATTATTTACAAGGAGGATATGCCATGCAGAAGTATGTATGTGGACCCTGCGGATATGTATATGATCCAGAGATCGGTGATCCGGATAACGGAATTGCACCAGGAACAGCTTTCGAGGATCTTCCAGAGGACTGGGTATGTCCGGTCTGCGGTATGGGAAAAGACGTTTTTGAACCGGTTGAATAAATTGATGCAATCTGCCGCCAGGGCATCTGCTCTGGCGGTATTTTTTTGTCCAAAACATCCTCTGTCCTCCGCAGGATGCAGCAGGTTAACCAGCAACATCTCTGGAAAAAAACGCTGTATTATGCTACAATATGAGCAGCGCCGCCTCTTCTATCCACAGCGCCAACGCTGCAGAAGAGACAGCATAATGATGAAAGGAAGTACAAACTATGGGAGAAATGATTTTTTTACAGCCGGTATTTAAAGAAACCCTTTGGGGCGGAAATAAACTCCGCACAATGTTCGGCTACCAGATTCCCAGCGACCATACAGGAGAAGGCTGGATGGTCAGCGCTCATCCTAACGGCGATGATCAAATTACAGAAGGAACCTACAAAGGCCAGACGTTAAGCTGGCTTTGGAAAAATCACCGTGAGCTCTTCGGCGGTCTTTCCGGAGATGTTTTCCCTCTTCTTGTAAAAATAATTGACGCAAAAGATGATTTAAGCATACAGGTTCATCCAGATAATGCCTATGCTGCAGAACATGAACATGGCGCTTTGGGAAAAACAGAATGCTGGTATGTTTTGGATTGTGATCCAGACAGCACCATCGTTGTGGGACATAATGCAAAATCAAAAGAAGAGCTTAAGGAAATGATTGACCAGAAACGCTGGACTGAACTTATCCGTATTCTTCCTCTTCACAAAGGGGATTTCTTCCAGATTACTCCAGGTACCGTTCATGCAATTCGAAAAGGAAGCGTAATTCTGGAAATTCAGCAGAGCAGCGATATTACCTACCGGCTTTATGATTACGACCGGCTGCAGAACGGAAAACCCCGCGAGCTCCATCTCCAGAAAAGCATTGATGTAATCACCTGTCCTTGCGAGGAAAACCGGCCGGTTATCCAAACCATTCAGAAGGAAGGATATCAGGAATCTCTCATGGTTCAGTGCCCCTTCTACCGGGTCAGCCGGATTAAGGTTTCAGAAAAAGCTTCTTTTGTTCAAGATAAACCATTCCAGATCATCAGCGTTTTCGCCGGAGAAGGAACTTTCGACGGCCGTCCGGTAAAAATGGGCGATAACTTTATTATTCCTTATCAATACGGTTCCTACACCGTATCCGGCGCTCTGGAATTTATGGTATCCAGCGTAAACTAATCTTTAGGCCGATTCAAGCCGGTCAGCAATCCGGCTGAAGGATAAGGGAATTCATCATAAAAGAAAAAATATCTTGCATTTCCTGATTATCTGTTATATAATGGCACAAAATAAATGGAAGGGGTGAAAGGATGCTTAATATTTTCTGCAGATAAAACATGAATAGTTTGTAGTATCGGCTTATGCCTATGCTGCGCGTTTTGCAGGAAAAGAATAAAGTATCCTCCTCTCATAAAATATGGTGTTGCCTTGTTTTTCAAGGCTATTTCCCGAATTGAGCCGCAGGACTTTCCCTGCGGTTTTTTTGCGTGCAGCAGAGCATTTCGTTTTGGAGGTGAAATGTGCTGTGTCTATGATTCGGATTGAACATTTAACATTCTCTTATCCCGGAAGCAGCCATCTTATTTTTGAAGACTGCAGCCTTCAACTTGACACTTGCTGGAAACTGGGATTAATCGGGCGAAACGGCAGGGGAAAGACTACGCTGCTGAACCTGCTGCAGAATCAATATGATTATTCGGGAAAGATTACCAGCTCTGTAGAATTTGACTATTTTCCCTGCCCTATCGATCAGAAAGAAAAAATTACAGCAGAAATCTTAAGCCAGGTCTGCCCGCAGGCTCAAGAATGGGAATTTCTCCGCGAGTTTTCCTATCTGGAGATGGTTCCAGACATTTTATGGAAGCCTTTTTGCCAGCTTTCCGGAGGTGAACAGACCAAGGCGCTCCTGGCTGCATTTTTCCTAAATGAAGGACATTTTCAACTGATTGATGAACCCACCAATCACTTGGACGCTGCTGCCAGAGCTATTGTTTCCCAATATCTGAACAGAAAAAAAGGATACATTTTAGTCTCCCACGACCGCAGCTTTCTGGACGGCTGTGTAGATCATATTTTATCAATAAATAAAGCTTCCATCGATGTACAGAGTGGCAATTTTTCTTCCTGGATGATGAATTATGAACGGCAGCAGGCTTATGAAGAGTCCCAAAACCAAAAACTGCAAAAAGAAATCCGCCATTTAAAACAGGCGGCAAAAAAAACATCCCTCTGGTCCGAAAAAACAGAGGGGAAAAAATTCGGAAGCGGACCGGTGGACAGAGGTTACGTAGGACATCGATCTGCAAAAATGATGAAACGTTCCAAAACCATCGAAGCCCGGCAGCAGCGGGCAATTGAAGAAAAATCTGCTCTGCTGAAAAATGCTGAAGAAATTAATCAGTTAAAACTGAATCCTTTACTCTACAGGAAAGAAAGCCTTGCAGAAATTTCTCAGGTATCTATTGTTTATAATCATACGCAGATTTGCGGTCCTCTCTCCTTTTCGGTCAAACAAGGAGAGCGTATTGCACTGACCGGCAAAAACGGCAGCGGAAAAAGCAGCCTTCTGAAGCTTATCCTGGGATACCCGATTCCTCACACAGGAAAAATCACCCTTGCTTCCGGGCTTTTGATTTCCTGGGTCCCTCAAGACTCATCTTTTCTTAAGGGCCCCCTTACCGCATTCATCCAAGAGCACAATCTGGACGAAACCTTATTCAAAACTTTGCTGCGCAAACTTGGATTTGAAAGGACTCAATTCGAAAAACAAATGGACGAATATTCTGCCGGTCAGAAGAAAAAAGTACTGCTTGCCAAAAGTCTCTGTGAAAAAGCCCACCTTTATTTGTGGGACGAACCGCTCAATTACATCGATCTCTACTCCCGGATGCAGATTGAACAGCTGATAAAAACCTACTCTCCATCCATGATTTTTGTAGAGCACGACCAAGCCTTTCAGCATGCAATGGCGCACCGGCAGATCGTCCTGTAAAAACGCCGTCCTTTACAGCAGATAAGGGGTGGTCTGGTACACGTAAAAATTCAGCCAATTGCTGTAAAGGGTATTTCCTGTGTTTCTCCAACTGAGAACAGGAATCTCGCAGGGATTATCGTTGGGATAATAGTTGCAGGGAACAGAAGGATTAAGACCTTTTGCCAAATCTCTGTGATACTCTGCGTTCAAGGTCATCCGATCGTACTCTGGGTGGCCTTGAACAAAGACCTGACGGCCGTCCCTGCTCATTACCAGAAAAACTCCCGCCTGATCTGATTCTGCCAAAATCATCAGTTCTGGGTGTTTCTCGATATCTTCCCTGCGCACCTGAGTAAACCGGGAATGAGGCGCCATAAAATAATCATTGAAGCTGCGAACCAGAGGTACCTTCCGGTTCAGCACGCGATGCTGGTAAATTCCTGAAAGCTTTTCTTTCATGGGATATTTGGGAATACCATAATGATAATACAGCCCCGCCTGCGCTCCCCAGCAGATATGCATGGTCGAAGTAACGTTGGTCTTGCTCCACTCCATAATAGTTTTTAATTCTTCCCAATAATTTACTTCTTCATACTCCAGATTTTCCACTGGCGCTCCAGTAATAATTAAACCGTCATATCGTTTATGACAAATCTCCGGAAAAGTAATATAAAATTTATTTAAATGACTCATGGAAGTGTTTTTTGACACATGAGTTGCCACCATCAAAAAGGTACAGTCCACCTGCAAAGGCGTATTCGAAAGCGCTCTCAGAAGCTGTGTTTCCGTCTCCTCTTTCAGGGGCATTAAATTTAAAATCAGAATTTCCAAAGGCCGAATATCCTGGCTTAACGCCCGGTCCTCATCCATGGTAAATATATTTTCAGACTCCAGCACGGCCTTTGCCGGCAGATCATTTTGTACTTTAATCGGCATCCATTTTTCCTCCTTGCTGCGGCAGCTGCCTTTACAAATTTTCTCCTTCGTTTTCCTTAACCATTGTCAGAAAATCTTCTTCTGACAAAATAGGGATTCCTAATTCTTTCGCTTTTTTGTTTTTCGAGGAATTGCTGGCCGTATCGTTATTGATGAGATAACTGGTTTTTGACGATACTGAACCAGCGGCTTTTCCTCCCAAAGATTCAATCAAGTTCTGCAGCTCTTTCCGATTGGAAAAATGGGTTAAAGAGCCGGTAATGACAAAGGTTTTCCCCTGGAATATCCCCTCGCCCTCAGGAACAGACTCCTTTTGAATATCCAATACCTGCAGCAAGTGATCCAGCTGCAGATTGTTCTTTTCCTGATCAAAATAATCCCGCCAAGCCTTCGCCAAGACCTCTCCAATTCCCTCTGCAGAAGTCAGTTCTTCTACATCCGCCTTCCGCATCGCATCCAGATCTTCATGAAATCTGCGGCAGAGAACCTTTGCATTCGCCAGCCCGATTCCGGTGATGCCCAGTCCATAAATCAGCCTTGGAAGCGTGGTATGAGAAGCTCTTTCCAGGGACGACATAAGATTGTCATAGGATTTCTGTCCAAATCCCTCCATCTCCACGATCTCCTCTCGATGACGGTCCAAATGGAAGATATCTGCGAATTCGTGGATAAAGCCTGCAGCGATAAATTTCTCTAAAGTAGCCTCAGAAAGTCCGTCTACATTCAGCGCATCACGGCTGACAAATAATGTAAAGCTTTTAATCTTCTTTGCCTGGCAATCCGGATTAGTACAGTAAAGCATCCGAACCTCTTCCATCTGCTTGATCTCTGTCTTTCCTCCGCATACCGGACATTTTTCTGGTATTTTTACCGAAGCGCTTCTCGTTAAATTATCTGCAATCTGAGGAATAATCATATTCGCCTTATAGACGGTAATCCTGTCGCCCTCACCTAATTCAAGGGCTTCCATAATGCTGATATTATGAACGCTGGCACGGCTGACGGTAGTTCCCTCCAGTTCCACCGGATCAAACACAGCCACTGGATTAATCAGCCCGGTTCGTGAAGGACTCCATTCGATATGGTCCAGACGAGTTTCCCGAACTTCATCCGCCCACTTAAAGGCGATGGAATTACGTGGAAACTTAGCGGTTCTCCCCAGAGAATCTCCATAAGCAATATCATCATACAATAAGACAAGGCCGTCTGAAGGGATGTCATTTTCTCCGATTCGGGAAGCGAAATCCTGGACGGCGTCTTTAACCGTATCCCGGTTAACTCTCACGTATTCCACCACATCAAAGCCCTGATTTTTCAGCCAGATAAACTGCTTCTCACGGCTGTTTTCAAAGTCAACATTCTCTGCATTAACCAGCATAAATGCCAAAAAATTCACGTTCCGGCCAGCAGTAATCTGGCTGTTCAGCTGCCTTACCGAACCGCTGCACAAGTTCCTGGGATTCTTATATTTTGCATCTACATCTTCGATTTCCTCGTTAATCCGATTGAAATCTGAATATTTTATAATGGCTTCTCCTCTGAGAATCAGCTGTCCCTTATACCCAATCGAAAGGGGAATGTTGGCGAAAACTCTGGCATTGGGAGTAATCACCTCTCCCACCTCTCCATTTCCTCTGGTTACCGCCTTAACCAGGTTTCCCCCCTCATAAGTCAGCACAATGGTCAAACCGTCCAGCTTCCAGGAAAGCAGCCCTTCCTGCCCGTCCAGCCAGTCTGCCAGATCATCGGCGCTTTTCGTTTTATCCAAGGATAACATGGGGGACTCATGACGTTCCTTGGGAAGCTCACTGAGTACCTGATATCCAACCTTTTGCGTAGGGCTTCCTGACAAAATAGTTCCCGTTTCCTTTTCCAGCGCAGAGAGCTCATCATACAGGCGGTCATATTCATAATTGCTCATGATTTCCCGATCTTCCTGATAATACGCCCGCCCGGCCTTGGAAAGGACTTCAATCAGTTCTTTCATTCGAAGAATTTTTTTCTCCATGTTTAACCTCCTGTTTCCCGCTTTCCGGCTTGATCCTGCTGGCATAGGGCAGATTGGTGGAGCCTTTTTCTTCAAGAATCCTCACCATCTCCCGGTACTCTTCCTTCGACATTTCCCGCCAGCCTCCGGTTTTTAAGTCCCCCAGTTCAATATTCATAATCCGAACTCTTTTCAGACGAACTACCTGAAAATCAAAAACCTGACACATTCTCCTGATCTGCCGGTTTAACCCCTGGGTAAGTACAATGGCAAAGGAATATTTTCCTGTTTTTCGCACCTGACAGGGACGTGTTTTCTGTTCCAGCTCCTCAATCCACACTCCTGCCGCCATTTTCTGAAGGAATTCATCTGTCACGGGCCGGTCCACCCAAACCGCATACTCTTTTTCGTGAGCATTCCCGCTGCGCATCAATTTATTCACCAGATCTCCTTCATTCGTCATCAGCAGAAGCCCCTCTGAATCCTTATCCAGTCTTCCCACAGGATAAATTCGCGCCGGATAATGAAGAAAATCTACAATATTCTCCGCTCGATCTTTATGGGATGTGGTACATACAATGCCTCTGGGCTTATTAACAATCAGCCAGACTGGAGCCGGACGGCTTCCCGGCTCTTTTGAGACTGATAATTTCTCTCCTTGACAGATTACAGTCTGTCCCGGCCAAAGCTTCTGCCCAATCTCTGCCGTTTTTCCATCCACCAGTACCTTCCCCGATGCAATCAGGCGGTCTGCTTCCCGCCGGGAGCAAATCCCCTGATCTGCAAGATATTTATTTAAGCGAATCCCCTCTTCTGCCATCTATACCTCTTTTCCTACTGTTCCTTCAACACTTCAAGCCTTCTCGCTTCAGGCCCTTCCATAATCAACATGGCATCGCCAAAAGAAAAGAACCGATAACGCTCCTTAATCGCCTCCTGATAGGCATTAAGGATATGTTCCCGGCCAGCTAATGCTGATACCAGCATCACCAACGTAGATTCCGGAAGATGAAAGTTTGTAATCAATCCGTCCAGTATTTTAAACCGATATCCAGGATAGATAAAAATATCCGTCCAGCCGCTTCCTGCATGCAAGATCCCCTGATCATCCGCTGCGGACTCAATCGTTCTGCAGCTGGTCGTCCCCACGCAAATTACACGTCCGCCAGAAGCCTTTGTCTCATTAATTTTCGCTGCCTCTTCTTCATCAATCATATAAAATTCCGAATGCATATGATGATCCTGCACATTTTCTACCTTAACCGGCCGGAACGTTCCCAATCCAACATGAAGAGTAACTCGAGCAATTTTTACGCCTTTTTTCTCAATGGCATCCAGCAGATCTTTGGTAAAATGAAGTCCAGCCGTAGGCGCCGCCGCCGATCCTTCATGCTTGGCATATACTGTCTGGTAGCGGTTCTTATCCTTAAGCTGATGAGTAATGTAAGGCGGAAGAGGCATCTGTCCCAGCTGATCCAGAATCTCCTCAAAAATGCCATCATAACGAAACTGAATCAGCCGATTTCCGTCATCTATGGTATCGATAATCTTTCCCCAAAGCAAACCCTCTCCAAAGCTGATTTCCGTGCCTGTTTTGGCCTTTTTCCCTGGCTTCACCAGAGTTTCCCACACATCATTTTCCCGGCGTTTTAACAGCAGCAGCTCAATTTTAGCTCCTGTATCTTTCTTTACGCCAAACAGACGCGCTGGAATTACCTTTGTATCATTGATCACCAGACAATCTCCTGAATGAAGATATTCCACAACGTCACGAAAAACCCGATGGGTAATTTCTCCAGTTTCTTTATCCAGCACCAAAAGCCTGGAGGAAGATCTGTCCTCCAGCGGGTCCTGTGCAATTAATTCCTGCGGCAAATCAAAATAAAAATCCTTTACGTTCATACTATTTCCTCCATATATTCAGACATAGGGACGCCGGAAACGAATCCAAGCACCCTTATGGATTTCCAGGCGCCCGCTTCATTCCCGGCTTTCCGCTTATTTTCGCTGCATCTTGCAGAAAACTTTTCCCTGCTTACTCTATTGTAACCTGCTGTTCCCTTTCTGCGCTTTCTGCCGATTCCTGACTTTCACTTGCTGCACTTTCTTCCGAGGACGTTTCCTGCTCCTGGCTGTCAATGCTTTCTTCTGCCGATGCTGTGCTGTCCGGTTCTTCCGATGGTTCTCCCTCTGTTCCGGCTTCCGTGCCAGCCTCCGACTCATCTCCAGCAGCTCCGATCTGCACCGTCACCTCATGCTGGGTTTCCTGCTGTCCCGCTCCGGCTACGCCCCCCTGTTTTTCCAGAATTCCGTAGCTTTCCGCCAAGGCAGAATCCTCTTCCAGCGCCAGGCGGAGCTTAGCATAAATTTCTGTCTTCAGCAGGACGATTTCATCCTTCTTTTCTTCCTCTGCCACAAAATCCAGCTCATCCTGGGTCAAAGTCTCTGAATCCGTCAAATATAAATTTCCATCTTCTCCGGTTTTTACATAATTCCATAAAAGGCCCGGGGCCAGCGTAAGGGAATTTTTAAATTTCAGATCATAGCTTACATATACTAAATAAGACCCTTCTTCCAGTGCAGGCGTTGTATAACAAATAATATTCCGGTATCCTTCCGTATACCTGGCATCGTACTGAAGCTGGCTTCGGAGAGTTTCCAATCCCGCAGTATCCGTCCATCCAAACAGACTATAGATGGTCTCTGCATCTCCATTCTGCTTCGCAGTAAAATACCGATTCATTAACTCCTGAACGGCAGGGGTCTGGTCTGTGGTAAACTCTCCAGCTTCTGTTTCCGCCGGCTCAGTTTCTTCCGCGCCTGCAGACTGGGAAGGAGAATCTGCTGCCAGAGTGCTTTCCGGCGAAACCGTCTCTCCCCCGGCGCCGGACTCCTTCCCGCGGTTCATGATCAGGACCGCAGCTGCCACGATCACCAGGATCAAAGGAAGGATCAGAAATTTTCCATACCGCCATACATCTTCCCAGAGCCATGAACGATATCCGTATTTATTATCCTTTACCTGTCTCATGTTTTATCCTCCACAGTATAATTTTCCATTCACTCACAAAATATCTGGGCCTATTTTAACAAAAACCAGATAAAAAATCAACGATGGTCTGCTATTCCTTGAAATTTTTTAAAATTCTGCTTGCATTTTTCTTTAACTTGTTGTATCATAATGGAGATGCGTCTGTAGCTCAGTGGATAGAGCAGTGGCCTCCGGAGCCGCGTGCGGAGGTTCGATTCCTCTCAGACGCATTTTTTTATTTGTCTTTCCCGCTTCAGAACGAAGCGCTTTTTTTCATTCTGCATAAAAACTTATTTTTCTGCGCTGAAAGGGGCAGGCATCTGTCCGTTAAGCGTCAACTTGCCGCGTTTTCTCTTTGTTCTTTATTTCCCCCTTGCTATTTGTAAAAAAATGTATTTTTTTGCGGTTTTCTCTTGTCAAAAGCTATAAAATGTCCTATAATTAGATTTATCAATTCTGAATCAGCGAAATCTCGCTGCATGGTCCTGAAATCGGACCGCCTTCAAAGGAAGGCAAATCCCCATAATTTTATTAATCATCAAAACATCCTTGACATCGGCGCGATTGATTCTCGTCAAAATTTTTGCTGCGGCAATTTAAAAATCGCATATTATTTTAGGAGGTTTTACAATGGAATATGAAGAATTCTTACAGTCTGTAAAAGAAAATCTGGAACATCGTCTTGGCCCTTCTTACACGGTTACGCTTCGGGCTATTCCCAAAAACAACGGAATTATCCTGGATGGTCTTTCCATCTGTCAAAAAGGTGAAAAGGTTTCTCCCACCATCTATTTAAATGACTTTTACCATGAAATAAAGCAGGGACAGACGCTGGAAGAAATCTGCACCAGCATCTATCGTCTCTATTTATCTAATCCCGGTCTTCCTTATCTTGATTCGCAAATTTTATCCTCTTACGAAGAAATAAAGGATCACATTGTTTATAAACTAATTAATACTAAGGCAAACTCTATCCTTTTATCTCACCTTCCTCACGTTTCTTTTCATGATATGTCCATGGTCTGCTATCTTTTAATGGAACAGCGCTCTAAAGGATATGTAACAGCGCTAATTCATAAAGATCACCTGAAAACCTGGGAAATATCTCAGGAAGAGCTTTTTTCTAAAGCCTTTTCCAATACTCCCCGACTCCTTCCTCCCGCCATTCGTCCTATGAGCGATGTTTTAAAACAGCTTGCGCAGGAAGCTCTTGGAGAAGAATACAGTGAAGAGACTTTAGATTCTCTTTTAGAAGCCGCCGAAGAAAACCGTCTGGAACAAAGCCCTGTCTTTCCTACTCTTTACGTCCTGTCCAATCCTGCGGGAGTTAACGGCGCAGCCTGCATGGCCTATCCCAATGTAATCAAAGACTTCGCAGCCCATCTGGAACAAGATATTATTATCCTGCCCTCAAGTATCCACGAAGTTCTGCTGGTAGCTGACAGCGGCAATTATGACTATGAAGAGTTAAGCCGGCTGGTCACGGAAATCAATCAGACAGAAGTGTCAAAGGAAGATCAGCTGTCCAATCAAATCTATCGCTACAGCCGGGATCATGATCAAATAACCCTGGTATCTCATGGGCCAGCTTTAGATCAAACAATAGTACAATAACTCTCCATAAAACAATTGGCTCCGATGACCCAGATAAAACCAGATCACCGGAGCCGCAATCGTTTCATTTTTTAAAACAAAATGCTGCCAACCTGATAAACAAGAACCGCTGCTATCCAGGCAATAACCATCTGGAACAGTACCATTCCCAAGGTCCACCGCCAGGAGCCGGTTTCTCTGCGAATCGTAGCAACCGCCGCCATACACGGGGAATACATCAGGCAGAAGATCATCAGCGCGTAAGCATTAACGCTTCCAAATCCCACTGCTGCCAAATTGGAGAGCAATGTATTCATTCCCTGAGCCGAATTAATATTTCCAATACCATACAGCACAGAAAAACTGGATACTACGACTTCCTTAGCAGATAATCCAGAAATCAAAGCCACTGCAATCTGCCACTGTCCTAAGCCGGCAGGAGCCAGCACAGGAACCAGCCACCGCCCAAAGATTGCAGCAAAACTTTCTGACACATCGGCCACAAAGCCAGATGGACTGGTATTCAGCACAAACCACAGCACAATGGACGCCAGAAAAATCGTTGTGCCTGCCTTCGTCAAATAATCCTTTACTTTATCCCATACGTAAATCGCCACTGTACGGGCATTCGGCGTTTTATACTCTGGAAGTTCAATCAAAAGACCATTGTCTTCCTCTTCTTTTTTGGAAGTTTTATGTACCACAAAAGCAATTAAAATGGCAGTGAGCAGACCGATCAAGTACAGCGAATAGGCCACCAAAAGAGCCTTGTCCGGGAAAAACATTTCGGCAAACAAAACGTAAATCGGAAGCCGAGCTGAACAAGACATAAACGGCGTAATCAAAATTGTCCGCAATCTGTCCCGATAACTCTCCAGCGCTCTCGTAGCCATCACTGCCGGAACGGTACAGCCAAATCCCAACAGCATAGGAAGAAAAGCACGGCCGGAAAGTCCTACCATTCCCATGGTTTCATTCATCACATAGGCCACTCTGGACATATATCCGCTGTCTTCCAGGAAAGCCAGCGCCAGAAATAGAATAAAAATATTGGGAAGGAAAGTAAGAATACCTCCCACACCAGCCAAAATTCCGTCAACAATCAAAGAAATCAGCCACTGAGACGTCCCTATGCTTTCCAGTCCGGCCAGAACAACTGCAGACAAAATGTCTAATCCCTGCTGAAAATATCCCTTCAAAAAATCTCCCACTGTGAAGGTCAGGAAAAAGACCAAAGCCATAATTCCCAGGAAAATAGGAATTCCCCAAATCGGATGACATAAATACTGATCTGCCTTATCCGTAAGCGCTGACTGCCTGTCCTTATTCACAAGACATTCCTGAATAATTTCTTCAATATAATCGTATTTCTGATTAATAATCTCCTTGCTGTAATTCCGGTCCACCACTGAACTTACATCCACAGGATGATCCTCCGACACTACCTCATCCTGCTCCAAAAGCTTTACTGCATGCCAGCGGAGATTGTCCATCTGGCCGTAGCTGGCCTGAAGAATTCCTTCCAATTTTTGAATCTTCTCTTCCAGATCTTTACTGTAGCGCATCACCACGCCGTGAGGACCTTCTTCATAATGATGAACCACCGCATGGAGAAGTACGTCCAAGCCCGTCCGCTTTCTGGCAGACACTGGAACCACAGGAATCTCCCCCAGCATTTCCGGAAGACGATGAAGGTCAATCTCCATTCCCCGCTCTTCCACAATGTCCATCATATTCAAAGCCAGAATAACCGGCTTTTTTAATTCCAGCAGCTGAAGGGTTAAATACAGATTTCGTTCCAGGGAGGAAGCATCCACCACATTGATGATCACATCCACCTCGCCGGACTCAATACACCTTCTGGTGACCTTTTCCTCGATTGTATATGAGCTTAAACTGTAAATTCCAGGAAGGTCAATCACCTTGATCGGCCGTCCCTTATAACTGGTCTCCCCTTCAACCCGCTCTACTGTCACTCCAGGCCAATTAGCCACTTTTAATTTTGCTCCGGTAAAAGCATTAAACAGCGTAGTTTTTCCACAGTTTGGATTCCCCACAAACCCAACGGTAATGGGCGCTTCTTTCTGGCTATGGTCTACCTGCTTAGTCTTCTGTTCTTTCTCACTCATGCCTGTCCCTCCTCCACTTCGATGCCAGACGCAATCTGCCTGCCCAAAGCAAGACGAGTTCCCCGCACTTTGATAATCACGGAACCGCTTCCTTTTTTATTTAACAGAACCACCGGCGTTTTCTCATTTAATCCTAAAGCCTCCAGTCGTCTTCCAATGGCATCTGCCACCAAAACATTTTTCACATAACAGGTACTCCCTTTTGCACACTCATTAAGCTTCATCATGTTATGCTCCATTTCTGCCCCTGATGCCTTTCCTTTTCTTTATGATTGGGGCAGTTTCATTGTAAGCTTGTTGAGAATAATTGTCAATAACTGCCGTTTTCTGTTCCCCTTCCAGTTTATTCCTCCATATCCAAAAGCATTTTCTTAATCTCAATCATACGGTCACGAAGCTTTGCCGCCTCCTCAAAATTCAGCTCGGCAGCTGCCTGGCGCATCTTCTTTGTCAGCTCCTTCGCCAGTTTTTCCAATTCCTGACGATCCATGGATTCCGGTTCCTTTTCAAACTCCTGATCCTGAGGATCTGCAGCTTTGGAAATGGAAATCAAATCCCGAACAGCTTTTTTAATGGTAGTCGGCGTAATTCCGTGCTCTTCATTATATTTCTGCTGAATTCTCCGACGACGATTCGTCTCGTCAATTGCCCTTCGCATGGAATCAGTAATGGTATCCGCATACATGATCACATGACCTTCTGCATTTCTGGCCGCACGGCCAATCGTCTGAATCAACGATGTTTCTGAGCGGAGAAATCCTTCCTTATCCGCATCAAGAATAGCCACCAAGGTAATCTCCGGTATGTCCAGCCCCTCCCGCAGCAGATTAATTCCCACCAGAACATCAAATACATCCATCCGCATATCCCGGATAATTTCCGCCCGTTCCAAGGTATCAATGTCCGAATGAAGATATTTTACCCGGATTCCTGCTTCCCGCATATAATCGGTAAGATCTTCCGCCATCCGTTTTGTCAATGTGGTAATCAGCACCTTGTGATGGCCTTCCACCTCTTTATTCACCTCAGATACCAGATCATCGATCTGACCTTCTACAGGACGCACAGAAATCTCCGGATCCAAAAGCCCCGTAGGACGGATAATCTGCTCCGCCCGCAGCAGCTCATGCTCTTCTTCATAAACAGAAGGCGTAGCCGAGACAAACAGCATCTGATTAATCTTTCCCTCAAACTCCTCAAAACTCAAAGGCCGGTTATCCAAAGCAGAAGGCAGCCGAAAACCATAATTAACCAGAGTAGTTTTTCTGGAACGATCTCCAAAATACATTCCCCTTACCTGAGGCAATGTAATATGAGACTCGTCTACAATGATCAAATAGTCCTTGGGAAAATAGTCCATCAACGTACAAGGAGGCTCCCCTGGTTTCCCCCCAGTCAAATGCCGGGAATAATTTTCAATCCCAGAACAAAAACCAGTCTCACGCATCATTTCCACATCGAAATTCGTCCGTTCTGCAATGCGCTGAGCCTCCAAAAGCTTATCCTCGCTCTTAAAATAAGCCACCTGCTCCTTTAACTCTGCCAGAATATTCTCTGTAGCGATCATCATTTTTTCCTTGGGCACTACATAATGAGAAGCCGGAAAAATCGCCACATGACCAAGCTGAGCTTTAATCTCTCCAGTCACCGTATCAATCTCTGTAATCCGGTCTACCTCATCTCCGAAAAATTCAATGCGGTAGGCCTCGCTTCCAGAATACGCCGGGAAAATTTCCACAATATCCCCTCTCACCCGAAAGGTCCCCCGGTGAAAGTCCATATCATTGCGAGTATACTGAATATCCACCAGCTTATTAATTACCTCGTCCCTGTCTTTAACCATTCCCGGGCGAAGAGAAATCACCATCTCCTTATAATCGATAGGACTTCCCAGGCCATAGATGCAGGAAACGGATGCCACAATAATCACATCCCGCCGCTCCGAAAGAGCCGCTGTGGCAGAATGGCGAAGCTTGTCGATCTCGTCATTGATAGCGGAATCTTTTTCAATATACGTGTCCGTGGAAGGGACGTAGGCTTCGGGCTGATAGTAGTCGTAGTAGGACACAAAATACTCCACTGCGTTATTTGGGAAGAACTCCTTAAATTCACTGTAAAGCTGAGCCGCCAGGGTCTTGTTATGGGCGATAATCAGCGTGGGCTTGTTTAAGGCCTGAATGACGTTTGCCATGGTGAATGTCTTGCCGGAGCCGGTGACGC
Organism: Candidatus Cottocaccamicrobium excrementipullorum; assembly: GCA_018713255.1. GTDB lineage: Bacteria > Bacillota > Clostridia > Lachnospirales > Lachnospiraceae > Caccovicinus > Caccovicinus excrementipullorum. Next base: position 25,625 of record DVFL01000042.1, read on the forward strand.
CCAGCAGCGTTTCAAATTGATTTCCTTCTTTAAAGCCCTTGACTAACTCGGCGATGGCCTGGGGCTGATCGCCGGTGGGAGCGTATTCGGATACTAGTTCGAAATGGTCCATATGTTTCTCCTTTAATCACAGTTATACTATTTTTCTGTATTCTGGTTCTGCACAGATATCTCTGCCCTCACCTGCATCAAAATCTTTCCCAAAAGGTTCTGTCCCTTCCATTTATTCACGCAAAACCGCTCCTCATCCTCCATAGAAAGACCAATCCCCCAGATTCGATCCTTTACCGCACATTCTGCGATCATCTGTTCTCCTGTCTCCACCAGCTTTTCAGCCAGTTCGGGATTTTGAAGAAATTTCTGAAGCACACCTTTATGGACAATTTTTTCTCTCTTCTCCCTCCAGATTTCTTCATCAAAATTCTGCACCATTCTGCCCAACGCCTTTATTTCAGCCACATCATCCGTACTCAGAATTTTCTCTGCCGTCTGCTGATCCTGAAACAGAATTGCCTTTTCATACATCATATACTGTTCCATTGATGAAAAAGTGATTCCATCAACCGTAAACGCAGAACGATACCAATTACTCAAATACCCGTTTTGTTCTTCCGGATTATGAAAGCATATCAATTATTTCCCCTCCCA
>DVFL01000006.1 GCA_018713255.1 Candidatus Cottocaccamicrobium excrementipullorum
TGAGGGTACGTGAGAGAGGCGGTGTCGAAGAGACCGTTAGCAAAGCGGGGTGTGGCTCAGCTTGGCTAGAGCGCCTGGTTTGGGACCAGGAGGCCGCAGGTTCGAATCCTGTCACCCCGATTGAGAGAGACGGGGAAAAGAGGAAAAAGAGAGTAAGAGAAGACATGCGCGAGTGGCTCAGGGGTGGAGCACCACCTTGCCAAGGTGGGGGCCGCGGGTTCGAATCCCGTCTCGCGCTTTTTATTTTTTTCTAGTAAAATCAAGGGTTTCCGAAGATTTCGGAAGCCCTTTTTATTTACATAAATAAAATTTGCTAAAGTTTTTTGCTAAAGTTTTTCGTGTAAAATTAATTAATTCCTGATACCTTTTTCCCCATATCCGCCGCCATGTCTGTAATCAGTTCACGCTGCTGGTCCTGATCTGGGTGCGCGTAAAACGTCAACATGGTTTTCACACTGTTTCTCATTACACTGGATATCAGCGCCGCGTCATACCCCTTTGCCAGCGCATTGGTCGCGAATGTGTGCCGCAGGCCATACAATGTTATCTCTGGCAATGGACGCATCAACTTGTTTCCCTCAGCGGCTGTATTGTGCTTGCGAACCAGACGCAGGAACGCCTTGCTGTATTGATCCGGCCGGACTGGATTCCCAGACGGGGAGGAAAACAAATATTCGTGGCAGCCAAATTCCGGATTCTTTAACTGCTGCTCTCTTCGCCAGAGGATATGTCGGCGAATGATCTGGTGCAGATCCGGTGGGATTGGGATGGTTTGGTGGGATTGATCGTTTTTCATCGCTGACCGGTTTCCGTATCGGTTTAATCCCTGATCAAACCTCAGCGTCGGTGGATTATCTTTCAGTGCGTCCGCCGCCAGCCCACATACTTCCCCCGGCCTAGCTCCCAGTGTTAGGGATACACACAGCATCGGATAATAATGGGATGCACGGGCGTCCGGCAGGGAAAGAAAATACTGCACATCTTCCTCAGACCAGACAGCCCTGGTCTTTTTCGGGACTTTCATTCGCTTAATCCCGCTTACCGGATTTACATTGATCTCTTTCAGCGGATCCACGGCAAACCCGAACAGTCCCGTCAAAACGGTGATGCATTTATTTACTGTCTCCGGCGAATATTTATCTTTTATCAGGTTAACATATTTCTGGATGTGCACAGCAGTAACTTTATTTACCGGCTGATCTTCAAATACATCTTTGATATACCGCCCATAAAACTCTTTGTAAATGTGCCAGGTGGAATCCGCATAGACCGGAGGCCTGGAGGCTTCCAACCACAACTCTGCCACCGCACCCACCTTCAGCCCAGACCTCTTTTTCTGGACTTTTCCCTGGTTTATGGCGTCGATCAGCGCCGCTTCGTCCAGCTTCAGTTGCTTTTCCAGTGATTTCGGTAGCTTATCCACCTCCGGCAGTTTCGGACCTTTCGCTTCCCGATATGGCCCTACAACCAGACGATTGTGGGTGGAATCCCATACCGATGCATAAAACCGGCGTGTGGTAATCCTCGTCTTTTTTGACGTATAATCTTTAAACTGTATACTCATTTTATCATTCCTTTCTATTGCGACATCGCAACTGATTTTTGAGTACAAAAAATACGCCCTCTTGCCAGGACGCTTTTGGAATGATATAATGGTCGTGGAATGATTACAACCAGCTATATCTTCCGGGCGCGTCCTGGGAGAGGTACAAGCAGAAGCCGTTCGGTGTTGGCGCACCGGGCGGTTTTTTGCTATTAATTGCATTGGATTCTGATAAAAGAGAAAAGGTGTTATCAGTAACCTGATAACACCTTTTCTGAAAATCCTCCTAGCGTGATTGCTCACGATCTAATCATACCTAAATTTTAAGGTATAGAATTAAATTTGTCAAGAGGTTATTAACAGTATATGTGTATCAGGATGATTTATGACTATTTTCAAAAATGAAAAATCTTTGTATAGCTTCTATAATTTCTTTACGTTTTTCATTGCTGATAAAGATAAGCTGTTTTTGATCGTCTAAAAGGGGACGTGAAATTCGCTTGATGTTGATCCTTCTCATATCCTCAATGCGAAGATAGCAATTTCGGCCATTTATATTTATGGGGACATTCATATAATACTTTTTGCTTTTCCCTTTAGAAGTAATGGGTATTACTATATAAGAAAAATTTGCTTCGTCTGCGCCCTGACAGCGTTTTTTCCAGATTAAAACAGGACGATTTTTGTTTAACTCTGATCCAACATTAATACCAATGGAAGCCCAATATATCCCATTTTCGTATACAATGGTTTTCTTTTGATACGGAGCAACGTTAAGCAGTAACTTTTGCCATTTCCATTTAAGAAACTGATAAATGGATTCAAATAAAATCAAAGATTGATTGTAAGTATGGATATCTTTTTCAATATTCTCGATAATATTGTTGATAATATAATTTTGTATTATCAATAGATCATTTTTATTAATTTTAGCTGCTCGTGAATTTAAATACAATGGAGCAACAATAGTAGAGGTGTTAACCTCCTTATAATTTTTTAAGTCTGCATATTGGTTGGTTACAGATATTTTATAAACATCATTTCCATTATGTGGAGTCAAAGGGACAATCAGAATACGCCCTTTGGTTTGGGTATCACAGATATAAATACATAAAGGTGTATTCCCGTGTTCTTTGTAACGATAAATAAATGCTTTTTTGAGCTCCATTTTTAATCCTCTTTTGTTATTTTATATTTTGCTAAAAGCGTACGCTGTGGGAGGTGTTATAGTTATTTAGAAAGCAATTATTAAGGCTAAAATAGTGATTTTATCAAAGCTTTATAAATTTTGTCATCGATCTCTATAAGACTTCTTTTTCCATCTTTGAATTGTAACACTACTTGATAAATCCCCTTATTCTTTGCGGACAATCCCCCGGCAAGCAATCCTACAGGGCCTAACAGAGCACCGCCTACCAGCCCTCTTGCAACCCCTGAGGCGGCGCTTTTTCTGTGCTCATCTGTAATTAATTCATACGATTCCACAACATCTTTTGTAAGGTAATAATTTTTACCAAAACCTATAACAATAGATACTCTCCCCATTACTGCAATTACCCCACGTCCTTCATAATCTCCAGCAATAACTTTATTTTTTGCTCCCATATGAATATCCTCCAATGTCTATATTTTCTCCATTACCGCCAACGTAGGCTCGAAAAATATCATATATCCGTCAAGCTCTACCATTCTGCCATATTTCTGGCGGTAGCAATCTATTGCTTCTTGCAAAAACTCTTCGGTCACTCCCAGGCATTCTGCCAATTCGTACCGGCTGTGACAATGCTGCCGGTATCCCTGGATAATCCCGGAAAGGCCCACACGTTTGTTGTATGCCCACATCCGGGCTGTGCGTTCCTGCTTCCTGGCCTGATCTGTGTCCTGTTCTACAATCCTGCCAACCGTTGTATAGTAATGCCCCAGCTCTTCCGCCAGTACATCGGCTCTTTTTGCGGCAGTATGTATCCCTCTTCGGATAGCGATCCGGTTTCCCTTAATCCGTCCATCGCTTTCCTCCAGAGGTTTTTCTCTTACAATGATATTTTGCTGGTCAGCTTCCAACAATAGTTCTTCGTATCCCAACAAATCACTCCCACTCTGAATCGTCGTTCATGATGTCATCATCATGCTGTTTCCCTTCTTGCGTGTGGGAAACATCTGTTCTTCCGTGCGCTGCTTCTGGCTCCAGGTATGACCGATCTGGCTCTTTCAGCTGGATGATATCGGCAGGCTTTTGTTCCTGGCAGCGTTCGTATTCCTTATCCAGAACCAAATCGACAAGCTCTTGGCCATAATGGTCGAGCGCGCGGTATTTATTAATGAGGATTTTCTCTGTAGCATTGTATCCTACATCATCAGCTCTGAGTAAATAATTGGGTGTAATATCCAATACTCCGCATATCAATTCAATGGTATCTGGGTCTGGTTTGTTTTTGTTGTTTTCCCAGTCACTAACTGAATTATGTTTTGCGCCGATTTTATCGGCAAGCTGCCTTTGCGTCATCCCCTTGGCTTTTCTAGCATCTTTAATTTTTTCTCCAAACGATAGGTCCAAACAATCACCTCCCTGTGCCATAAGTATAGCACGGCATTTCGAATATGTAAATAAAATAATTTCGAAAAAACCGAAAAAACATATTGACATTTCGAAATTATCGACGTATCATAAAATCAGTTCCGAAATAATCGAAATGAGGTGATATGAATGGAGGTAGGACTGAGGATTAAAGAATACCTTGAACGGAACGGAATATCCCAGGCACACATCGGAAGGGAAGCAAGAATCGACTTAGTTAAGTTGAATCTGGGATTAAATGGTAACAGAAGGCTCACCTTCGATGAATATGCCAGAATATGCTTTGTTCTCGGGGTGAATACGGATTTCTTCTTAAAGCCGAGAAATCCTGCCGACAAAGAAACGGCATAGGAGGTGATGTTAATAATGCGCAATCTAAGAAATGAGATTTTTGAGATAAGACGCGATATATATCAAATTCGCGTTCTTTTAATCACGCAAGCAATGGGGCGTTCGCCAATGCTAAGCGAGAAAGATATTGCTCTTGGAAAAATGTGGTCTACTGATACGCACAGCGATTTTGGCCAGAAGGAAGAGGCGATGGACACAAAAGATGTTCGCTCATATCGAAATATTGCCGATAAGGGCTATTTAAAAAGCGGACCATATGTTTATGCCTCGGAGTTCGAAAAATGGGAAGAACTCACACATCGCAGAATTGATAGCTTATACAAATGGCAAGACGTGCTTTTTGTTTGGATGACTGTGATTACAGTACTGATTGCGCTTGTTGCGTTTGCTTCTATTCAGTAGGAGGTGGAAAGTTGATTTTATCAGCCGCGATCAAAGAATGCGCCGATATCGCAATATTGCGTTATCCAGAAGCTAAAAGCGCCTACGAGATTTTCTGGGACGAATTTAAAAATAGAATAGGCCAGATCCCATCAACAGAGCTGGCAGCTTGCATGAGAGCTGGCCTATTCAACATGAATAAGAACTGTTTCGAGTTAACCCTTCTTATCCCGTTCCCTCAGGAAATGCTGGATTCCGGCATCAGAGATGAAGTAGCGGAATACGGGAGGCAAGCTGATAATGGGGGCTAAAAAGTCACTCTCGGCTGGTTTAATGTAACCAAGCGTTATAAGAGCATTAGCCGCTTCCCGGTATCCGATCAGATCAGCGGATTTCCGGACTACAAACTCGCAGCATTCTGGGGCGCTGCTATAAGCAGCAGCAAGTAAATCATAATCGTACTTGTGTATGCATCATTCTCCTTTCGTTCATACTCGGCGCTGCAACGCCTGTAAGGGAAGTATATCACAATGAAACGGAGAGTGCCAGTTGGCAACGGCGGAGCGAGGCGGTGAAAACCATTGCCCTGCCTGGTAACGGAAATGCATAGAGAAGCCATGGAAGAGCACAGGAAAGCACATAGACGCAAAGCAAAGGCACCGCGAAGCTAAGCAGAGTAAAGCAAAGCAAAGGCGTAGCGAGACATTGGGATGATAAGCGAAGGAATAGCTTGGCATGGAAATGCGAGAACAACGCAAGGCGTGGAGAAGCACTGGAATGATAAGCAACAGCAAGGCGAGGGGAAGAAAAGAGAGCTGTGCATAGGCAAAGCACTGAACAGCTACGGCGACGCGCGGCATGGCACTGATCAGCCTTGAGGTGCTATGGCAAAGCCAAGAAGAGCCGTGCAAAGGCATTGCATTGATGCGCAGGGTCAAGAAAACAAAATAGGAGGATAAGGAAGAATGAAAGAACTTAAGGTAAGACTGACATTTACAGAATCAATTTTAGGGACCGCAAGCGCAAACCCGGAAATCCATGCGGAGTATATCGCATCCAATGCGCCGGACGCTCCCAGCCGCGAGGAAGAAGTTGCGGCACTGGGTGCGGAGGAAGTGTTTGAAAAGGGAATGACGGTATTCCCTAAGGATGCGGACGGCGTTCCATTCCTCTGGGATTACCAGATTAAGGGTTTTTTCAAGGACGCCTGCGGGATGCTGCGGAAGGTCAAGGACACTAAGTCCAAGGAAATCAAAGCCTACAAAAAGGAAATTGATGGCCTGATCTTTGTAAAAGAAAGAAAAATCCCCATCCACAGTGACGGGCAGATCACAATCTGCCAGCGACCGCTAAGAGCATCCACAGCGCAGGGAGAGCGGATCGCATTGTCCAGCAGCGAGGAGATTCAGGCCGGCGCATTCATCGAATTCACGGTGCAGTGCCTGGTGGATAGCCAGGTGGGCCTGGTAAAAGAATGGCTGGATTACGGCGCGCTAAGGGGAATTGGACAGTGGCGGAACGCATCTCACGGGCGATTTACCTGGGAGGAGGTGAAATAAATGTATCTGGAAGAACGACTGGATAAACTGGAGGCCGAAAACGCTGAACTCCGGCAGCGGGTTGAGTCACTGGAAAAGCATGGGGCGGACCGATTTCTTACTGTCACAGAGGCGGCTCAGAAACTGAACTGTTCCGCCAGTGCCATCTATTCCAAGGTTAAAAGCGGGGAAATTTATGCTACCCGGAAAGCTGGTGGGATCAAAATTCCGATGGCGCAGTTTTTTGAGCAGGAAAAGAAAGTTGTTAAGCTGCCAGAGAAGAAAAAGAAAGCACCACAGACACTGAAAGAACAGGTCTTTGGTTAAGGAGGATAAGGATGAATAAGAGGGCAAAGAAAAAGGTGGAGAAGCGCCGCAGGGCGCTGGTACATCAGATTTTGGATGTGGTTTTGGATATCAATGGGACAGGATGCCGGAAGAAGGAGTACACCGGCAACATGCCAACAGCATTTTTCGAGTTTTCCGGCCATACATCAGGGGTTCGCATCGAAATCTATGGGGACGGCTGGGGAGACGACGATCAGTCGGAAGAGGAAAAGTTTTCTAGCGATGGGTATCTATGCAGGGAATGGAGCGTTGAGTATGTGTTGGCGAAAGCAAGGGCTGAAGCTGCAGCGCTTAGAGAAAAGGGGGTGATTTTGTGAAGAAAGAAAAGCAGATCGTTCGGGTCCTTCCCTACGATGGCAAGACCGTTCGCCAGCAGAGGCGGTACATCAAATTTTTGGAAAACGCATTTGTGGTATCCACTATCCTGCTGATCTTCACGGTAGCGATTGTGATTGCCCAGGCAGCCGTATTGATCGGCGTATAAAAAGGCCTGGCATAAAGCCAAGGCCCCATAAGTAAAAGACCAAGTATATTTTAGCAAAATTAAGGAGGATAAGTCAATGAAAACCGAAAACAAAGTATGCGCACATATCGTCTCCCCAACGTATGACAAGCAGATGGAATGTGATGTATTAATCGCGTTTGGGATCTCAGAAATCGAGAGCGGAATTGGAGTTCAGCTTGCCGGCACAGGCGAAGGTATCGCTTCATCAAAAGTTACGACAATGCTTGCACATAGCGTTGTCGAGGTAGTTAATTCTATTGCAAAAGACCGAGTGCACGCAATTTTACTCCGCAGACTGCTTTATAGCGTAATTCAGGATGATTTGCGGCCCTTAAATGACGATGAGGATATCCTCAAGGCAATTTTCGAGGGAGAAATCAAATGACACGGCAGATTATTTTTGACAGCCGGGAAGATTAGAAGGGTGAAATTAATGGCAGGATGTGCAGTATATCGAGGAATAGGCCCGGAAGACGGACACATCGTAGAAGAAAAAGAAGCATTTCAGTACGCTCTGGACCGCTGCCTGCATGGAACGGCAGAAGATCAAAGAGATTTCAGAAATTTATTGATTGAATGGTTTTATTCCGGAAATTGGATTAAGGAGGATATACATGGAAGTACCGAATATTTATGAAAGCAGCGCATCGGTTCCAGCAGAAAGAAGCGCCACAACAGAAATGATGGTCAGCCGACAGGCTCAGGAAGTACAGGCCGCAATGGTAATTGCTAAGCGTTTCCCTCGCAATGAAGTAGAGAGCTACGGAAGAATTATGAGAGCCTGCAAGCGCATGAGCCTGGCAGAGCAGGCAATGTACGAATACCCCAGAGGAGGACAGAAGGTAACTGGCCCATCTATTCGGCTTGCGGAAGCGATGGCACAGAACTGGGGAAATATTGATTATGGCATTATCGAACTTGAGCAGCGGCATGGAGAAAGCCAAGTAATGGCATATGCATGGGATCTTGAGACCAATACCCGTCAATCAAAAATTTTCACAGTCCCCCATATTCGCTCAACAAAGCACGGGAATATTCCCTTGACAGACCCGAGGGACATTTACGAGATGGTCGCAAATCAAGGGGCACGTCGGATGCGAGCATGTATTCTTGGGGTTATTCCTGGCGATGTAATTGATTCAGCTATTGCCCAGTGCAATGCCACTTTACAGGGGAAGACAAATGGGCCACTGATTGATAATATCAGAAAAATTGTGAATACATTTCAGGAGGAATTTGGCGTAGACAGCCGAATGCTTGAAAAGTTTATCGGATGCAAGACGGAAAGCTTTTCCATGAATGATCTGATCCGATTGAAGAAGGTTTATCGATCTCTTAAGGACGGTATGGCTAAGCGTGAAGATTACTTTGAGGTCATGCCAGACACGGTCAGCGATCAAATTATCAACCCATTTGAGGGGGAAGAGAAAAACGGAGGAGAACGAAAAAAAGGAGGCAGAAAATCTACGGAAAATCAAGAAACTCCGCAAACTCCAGACTCACAAACGGAATTAAATCCTGATTTTATTCCAAAGGATGACGAAGACTTGCCGTTTGCTTAATGGAGGTGAGATGATGCAGTTAACAGACAGTAATTATTACTCCGCATCAGCTGATCAGTATTATTTTTCCGTATCGCAGTATAAATCATTCTGCAAGTGTGAAGCTGCCGCAATGGCACAAATCTATGGTAAATATGAGCGTCCTATGACTAGGGCGCTCCTGGTTGGAAGTTTTGTAGATGCATACTTTGAGGGAACACTAGAGGAATTTATGGAGAAAAATCCCTCAGTATTTACGCGAAAAAATGAACTGAGAAGTGAGTTCAAAAAGGCTAATGAGATCATAGGTCGAATTAAGGGAGATCCTCTTTTTATGCAATTTTTGAGCGGAGAAAAGCAGCATATCATGACATTTGATGCTTTTGGGACGCACTGGAAAATGAAAATGGATAGCTATATTCCAGGTATTTGTATTACAGATCTTAAAGTGGTGGCAAATTTTAGAAATCTTCCGTTATGGCGTTATGACATACAAGGTGCCATTTACCAACTGGGAGTTCACATCAATACCGGAAATCAGATTCCATTTTATCTGGCGGCAGCCACAAAAGAACGTGTGGTTGATCTGGATATTTTTCAAATTCCGCAGGATACGTTGAATTTGGCGCTTTCTGAAATTGAGATATGTATGCCTCGTTTCCTGGATGTAAAATCCGGAATTGAGCCGCCGAAATTTTGTGGAAAATGCGATTACTGTAAAAGCATAAAAAAAGCCGGAATTCGCAATTATAACGAATTAATCGATCAACTGGAGAAGGGGGAAAGGAAGATTTGAAACTTGTAAAAATCGATAGTAGCAGTATTCAGATACGTACCGATCTGGAAGCTTTTCGAAACATTAAAATTAATGACCTATTATTGGTGTCCGACTCCAGCATCAGTCTTGTAACAATAGTAACCAGCTTAATGGATAGTGATGCAGAGGAACGGATTGGAGACGAGGATTTTCTCGGAGAGATAACCGGGATAAAGACGATCACATGTTCCATCATGGGAAGTTTAAAGGATGGAAAGTTCGTGAAGGCGATTGATCAGTACCCTACTACATCCGTTTCCATAAGCCGAATTAGGAACCAGGAATTTTCACAGATGATTGCCCCGGACGGGGAACGGAAAAGTTATTTTCACATCGGAAAGTATGCAGCATATGATTGCCCTGCATATGTAGATGGGAATAAGTTTTTCCAACGTCATGCCTGCATTGTTGGAAATACAGGATCAGGTAAATCAGAAACCGTGGCCAAAATTATGCAGGAGGCGGCAAAGCTTCCCGCTGCAAACTTGGTAGTATTTGATATTCACGGAGAATACAGCAATTTGTCTTATGCATCCACAATAAAAATCGGTGAGGATTTCGATTTTCCTATCTGGATGTTTGGATTTTATGATATTGCCACAAATATTTTGAGAATTAAAGAGGAAACGGCAACGTCTATCATGGCAGGCCTCCGGAAAGCCTACTATCGTGTTTGCCCTAATGGCAAAGAAAATAAACCCGTATTTTTTTCTTATTTTGATCTCATCAAAGAAGTTAAAGCAATGAACGAGCAGACAATCGGAACTGGGGAATATTACAAATCCGGTGAAAAAGCAGGTATGGAAAAACGGTCCAAAGGAGAATACAATGGAAAGCTTCATGGGGTAATCAATCTTCTTGAGGATCGAATGCGAGACAGCCGATATGCTTTCCTGTTTAAAGACAATCCTCCGGAATATTTGTACAAAATTATGGGGACCGTGCTGGGCAATCAAAAGCCAGTTAAGGTAATTGATCTGTCAGCAATTCCGCATGATGTTGTTATCCCGATTATCGGAGTTATTACTCGAATTATTTTTGACTTGCAGCGTCAGCAGAATGCAGATCGCATAAGACCGGTTACCATTATCTGCGACGAAGCCCATGTGTATATACCCAACAATTTCGATCTCTCTTCCAGCCAGCGAAGAATGGTAGAAGTGTTTGAGGATATTGCAAAGGAAGGACGCAAATTTGGGATTACGCTCTTTACGGCCACGCAAAGGCCGTCGGAACTTAACCGGACAATAGTGGCCCAATGTGCAAATCTGATAGTAGGAAAGCTCAATAATGACAACGATAAGCAGTTAATTAAAGGTATGCTTCCAGATGGGGATAGTACGGTAATTGATTCAGTATCTATGTTTAATCCTGGAGATGTTTTGATTATTGGAGATGCCGTCCCGGTCCCATTAAAAATAAAGGCCCAGCTTGCAAAAGAAAGGCCGGTATCCCGGACTATTGATTTCTGGAGTATATGGTCAAATGCACAAGAATACGACCTAGAAGAAATGATTGATTCTTATATGAGGAGGTGATAACCGTGGCAATCTCATTTGACAGCATTGGGGGCGGCAGCCTGGCAGAAAAGTTCCGAATTGCCCTAGCGCAGATCGGTCGCAACATCCTGGACCCGAATATGGATCCGGATGCAGACCGGGGAATGACAATTACCCTTAAGTTCAAGCCTAAGCCCACCGGAGCTATTGATGTGCATTATGAGGTTAAAACAAAGCTGGCGGGATTTAAAAAATCAGAAACAACGTTCCTGATCGGACAGGACCTGCGCACCGGCCGCATTGAAATAAGCGAATATGGCAACAATCAGCCGCAGGCCACCGCCGTAGCAACGTCCCAGGTGGATTCCCCGCTGGAATATGACACCAGAAACCAGCAGACTGGCCCGATTGATTTACGCCGGGCCGCAAACTAAAAAAGAAAAGGAGAAATGAAGATGCAAGGATTACAGGAAGCATTAGAGTATGTAGCCGATTTGGCAAGAGCAAACGAGAAGACCGAGGTTATTGAGATCTGCGGAAAGACCTATGCAAACCGCCGTCTGGAGCGTTATGACCTGAAACAAAAGGCGCAGCCGATGAAGGCAGCTTCTCTTTCCGCCCTGGTGGACTACATAGCGAATTGTTCCGGGGAATTTCCGGAAGACCGTGACATGATTATTCACATTGAAAGCCCGAAGAACGTTCTCCTTACTTCCACCCTGGACAATGAACGGGGACGAGAATGCCTTTTCTATGTTGAAGCGAATGTATCGGAATTCCGATTCGGTAAATGGTACAACCAGGAAGCATTTATGATCGAGGCGCAGGCCAATTTCCAGAGAAACGAGGACATGAACCTGTTGCTTAAGGTGGCTGGAAACGTGGAAAAGAAAAACAGCACCGCATTTTCAGATGACGGCGTGGCGCAGGTCGCTACTATGACGGTGGGTGTCGCGTCTAAGGCAGATGTGATTGTTCCGAATCCGGTGCGGCTGATCCCGTACCGGACATTCCAGGAAGTTGAACAGCCGGCCAGCAATTTCGTATTCCGGATTAGTGATGATGATGAACCTACATTCATGATTGTGGAGGCCCAGAACCAGATCTGGAAGAACGAAGCAGTAAAGAACATTAAACTTTACCTGCAGTCAGCTTTGGCGGAGATGCCGGAGGAGATCCGCAACAGGATCACAATTATTGGATAAATAACCAAGCTGGTTCCACCCTTCCGGCCAAATTAATATGTCACGATATTGTATGCCGGAGGTGTGTTACACCCCATGGGAGATTGACCGTCACCCATGGGGACCTCTAAAAGGATAATAAAAAAATGGGTAAAATGCAGCGAGAAAAGGGAAAGCGCGGGGAACGTGAACTTTCCCGGAAGTTAAGAGAATACGGCTATGAATGCCGAAGAAGTCAACAATTTTGCGGCGCCGATGGGGACGCGGATGTAATTGGTCTCCCTGGCGTACACATTGAGTGCAAACGAGTTGAAAAGTTAAACCTGTACGACGCACTGGCACAGGCCACATCAGACGCAAGGGAAGAAGAGATGCCGACCGTTATGCACCGTAAAAATAATCATGAATGGCTGGTAACTATGGCCCTGGAAGATTGGATTAAATTATTCCGGGAATGGGATGCAGCCAACAGCATCTCCGAAAGGTAGGTGAATCCTACATGGAAATCAGTTATCTGGCAGAAATCAACGCCTTTGAACGATGGCTCGAATCTAACTACTTACCGATCTCATCGCAGTTGTTATGGTATAAAATGATGAACCTGTTCAACAGAAGTGGGTGGAGCGAGTGGGTTGTAGTAGATAACCTGAGATTGATGGCAACCATGTCAATGGGTCGAGAAGCCACATTAATTAAGGCGAGGGACGAACTCATAAAGGCTGGCCGGATTGTCTACCAGAAGGGGAGGAAAGGAAGTCCGAACCGGTATAAGATGATATATTTCACTTGCAAAAGCGCAGTAAAAAGCGAAGTATATCCAGTAGTAGAAAGCGCAGACATATATAGACAAAGACTAGACAAAGACAATAAAAATAAAAACTCTAAAGAGTCAAAAGAAAAGCGCTTTGTACCTCCATCCATGGAAGAGGTGGCATCGTACTGCCAGGAACGTAGTAACGGGATTGATGCCCAGGAGTTTGTGGACTTCTATGCGTCAAAAAACTGGATGGTTGGGAAAAACAAGATGGTTGACTGGCGTGCGTGCGTCCGCACCTGGGAGCGCCGCCGGAAGGAACAGGGCGCAAATCCACCACACTCCTCTCCCGCTCCTAACCGTTTTCACAATTTTGACCAATCAAAAACGGATTACGATGCGCTGATGATGGAAAAACTGCAAAGAAGAATGGAGGGCGGCGATGGAAGAAATTAAGCTTGCTGCCTTCCGGGTGAAGGCAGAGGGGCAGCCGCCTGGATTTAAGTCGCTGGAAATGACCAGGGAAGAGCGGGCGGCCAGGCGGGCGTTCATTCGCGGGTTGCTGAAAGGAACACGTTGGGAGCATCTGAAAAACGAACAGCTGGATCAAATCAGAATGATACAATGCGGGGATACCTGGATTATTGAGGACGCTGAAATGTACCATTACACACTGAGAGGGTGAGAAAATGAAGCTGAAAACAAACATGGAAAGCATGGTCAATCGCCTGAAGGATCAGGGAATGACGTATTCCGGCATTGCGGAAAAACTGGGATTGACGTACACGGAGGTGCAAAATCTTGCGGCCAAAAACAGGAAGCCGAAAGAAAAATATTCCGTGGGGAAATATCCGGATATTACCCCGAGATTTTTAGATAATTACAAGCGGAAGTTAAAAATCGGGAAAAAAGTGACGGTGAAAAACCATTTGTATGAGGTTGAGCGTGGAGGTGATAATAAAACCCGGAAAAAAATGTGGGTAAAGTCCAGGATTGTGGCCAAATATCCGCACATTGTGCTGCTGGATAACGGTCATTCCGTGACATACCAGGAATTAATCCATTCCGACCGGTATGGGAGAACGAAGGAGGAGAATTAAATGGACGAGGAGGAAGTAAGAGCTGCACAACCAGACTCGATGCCGGCGTGGTACGAAAATATCACTCTGGATGAGGCTGAACGGTTTATCACGTCCAATCTGCAGGCGGCGGTGCGGAATGTGATCGCTATCGGATATTATCTCAAGAATATCCGGGACAATGGACTTTTCCGTGAGGCTGGGTGCGAAAATATTTGGGACTATGCCTGGGAACGATTTGGATTTAGTAAATCAACGGCATCCCGGTATATGACACGCAATGACCGGTTCTCCCGGGGAGGAAACAGCCCGATCCTGGATGAGAAATACCGGGATTTTAATAAATCCCAGCTGCAGGAAATGCTGTCATTGACGGACAGCGAGTTGGAAGAGGTTACGCCGGATATGACGGTGCGCCAGATCCGGAAAATGCATCGGCCGGCAGAGAAACCAGTGCCGTATGTTGCGCTTCCCGGACAGATCGAACTGGAGGATCTTCTGGCTGGTGAGGCCTTAGCAACACTTCCGGCGACCGAATCGCAGACGCCGGCAGCGGCGTATACGGTGAGCGTCGAGGACATGCTGGACGAAGAAGTTGTTGCGACGTCGCAACAGATGCCGGAAGTCATTTGCGAAAACAGCAGCGAACCAGAAGAAACCGATGCGGAAATAGCGGCTGAGCCATTATCTGCATATGGAACATCGAAACGGGTATACCCGCCGGATAGCCTGATCGCTGAGGCTGGCTGCGAGGGTGGGCATGACTGCTTCAGATGTGCTATGGATTGCCAGATTCGCCAGAAAGACCGGTACTGCAGGGAGGCACCGCTGGGGAATCCATTCCCTTGTGAGATCGCAAAGAGCGGTTTTACAGAGCTGCCGGAGGGATGCCAGTTTGTGGATCATGATTTGGCGTATCACCGCATGGGAGACAGAGAACCGGATCCATGCTGCAAGAAGTGTCAGGAACCGTGCGAGTACATATGCGGCAGGGCTATGAAGGCATTGGATCGGGAACGGGAAAAACATAGATGGATTCCGGTAGTGGAACGGCTGCCAATAAATAGGGGGAACTACCTGTGTACGCTGGAATACGAAGACATGAGATTTACCATCGTAGGTCATTACAATAATCCGAGATGGACGGAAGATTATGCTGGGCAGGAAGTAATCGCCTGGATGCCGCTTCCAGAGCCATACCGGTCAAGGAAGGAGTAAGGGAGAACGAAACAATATATTTTGAAAGAATAATTGTACTGAGCATTGACCACTACTGCAGCCAATGCGGAAGAAACCTGGAGGAATGCGATGAAGAAAAGTGATACATATCGTAACGCTGAAAAATACCACGATCCTACCGCTGGGAAGGCCATTGATAACGCCAGCCAGCAGCCGGAAGCGGTTACCTGGTACATAAAGACCATAAAAGCACTGGCTGATATTATGGATTTAGAGATTGTTGGACGCGTGGTAGTCAAGGACAAGAAAACGAAAACAATCTGGCACTAATTAAATAAAGGGGAGAGATAAGCATGGACAAGAGCATCCTTGAGCAATACATTGATGCTTGCGCTTTATGGGAAATGGCTGAAGCAGAGCTAAGAGAGATTAGAAAACGAAAACAATCGATTGTGCAGGACTCCGTTAAGGGGTCCATGCACGATTTTCCATATTCAGGGAAAACATTTCATATCGAGGGGATTTCTCCTGATGCCGAAGAGGCCAGTAAAGAAGAGGACTACCAGGAAAAACTGGCAAACCGGCGGAAGGAGTCGGCACAGGATATAAAGAAACAGGTGGACGAGTGGCTGCTTACCGTATCCCCAAGAATGCAGCGCATCATCAGATATAAGATATTTGATAAAATGACGTGGGGAGAGGTGGCTGTCAAGATGGGTAGAAAAGCCACGGCAGACGGAATACGCATGGAGTTTCAGCGGTTCATGGAGGATACGTGAAAGTTTGTTCGTTTTGTTCGCTCTGTTCGTTTTCCGTGTGCTATATTGTATCCTGCAAGCATCGATGAGATGCAAGCTCTTACTTATCCTCTTTGTTTTTTTCGCCTGCCGGATGCCACAGTCTGGCGGGTGATTCGGGCCATAAGCGACGCGGCCCGATCTGCAAGCCGGGTGCAGATAGTCGCCCTTATACCCCATTCCCGGCATTATCGCAGGGTGGAGCAGTTTGGTAGCTCGCCGGGTTTATGCCCCGGAGGTCGCAGGCTCGAATCCTGCCCCTGCAATTTTACTGTCATAATTTCATAATTTTCTCCTGCAAAGGACGTC
The DNA here is from genome assembly GCA_018713255.1 of Candidatus Cottocaccamicrobium excrementipullorum. Lineage (GTDB taxonomy): Bacteria > Bacillota > Clostridia > Lachnospirales > Lachnospiraceae > Caccovicinus > Caccovicinus excrementipullorum. The sequence continues at coordinate 16,401 of DVFL01000006.1, forward strand.
TAGGAATTGGCCTGGACGTCCTTTTTTGTGTGGAAATCCCCTAAGAACGGAAGGTGAGGTGATTGGCAAACAATGAAAACTTAATCCCGTTTAGCAAACGAAGCAAGAACGAAGCGAGGGAAAGTGGAAGAAAAGGCGGAAAAGCATCCGGCGAGACCAGACGCAAAAAGGCTAATTTCCGGAAAGCCCTAAATTCCCTATTGACTGCAAAGATTGACCATCCGGATTGGACGCCATTCCTGGAATCTTTAGGCTTGGACAGCACTGTGGAGGCGGCTGTGAATGCCGCTATGATCCGCGAAGCGCTGAACGGAAACGTTAAGGCCTATGAAGCGATAGCCAGATACTCTGGTCAGTCTGATCGAACAGAAGCGGATCAGGAGGAGCAGAAGGCTAGGACAGAGGCCGCCAAGGCACAGACGGCAGCGGCAAAAGCAAAATCCGGCCAGGACGAGGAAGAAGAAGCCCCGGATGATGGATTTCTGGAAGCCTTAAAGGGGTCGGCGGCCGAGGACTGGGAAGGCGCAGAACCGCCAGCTGAAGAGGAGGATGGGCTGGAAGATGATAAAGAAACGTAGGCCAATATTTAAGTTTAAGCCGTTTTCGAGAAAGCAGAGGATGGTCCTGAACTGGTGGACGGAAAACAGCCCGGTCAAGGACTATGATGGAGTTATCGCGGACGGCGCAATCCGATCTGGAAAGACCGTTTCCATGTCACTTTCCTTTGTGTTTTGGGCAATGGAAAACTTCAATGGGGAAAATTTTATCATGGCCGGAAAGACGATCAGCTCCTTTCAGAGGAACGTGCTTACGAACCTGAAGACTATGCTGCGGAGCCGAGGATATCATTGTATCCATCACATATCTGGCGAGACGCCAAACATGATGGAAGTGTCCCGAAAAGGCGTGACCAATTATTTCTACATCTTTGGCGGGAAAGATGAGGGATCCCAGGATCTGGTGCAAGGTATTACGGCCGCCGGCGCTTTTTTTGACGAGGTAGCGCTGATGCCAGAATCATTTGTAAACCAGGCTACTGGTCGATGCTCCGTGGAAGGCGCGAAGTGGTGGTTTAACTGCAACCCGGGCGGGCCATTACACTGGTTTAAGGTCAACTGGATCGATAAATGCAGGCAGAAAAAGCTGCTGTACCTGCATTTTACAATGGATGACAACCTGAGCCTGTCAGAAAAGATCAAAGCCAAGTACCGGAGCATGTATGCCGGGGTATTCTTCTTGCGATACATCAAGGGGCTGTGGAAAACCGCTGAGGGCCTGATTTACACCATGTTTACGGATGCCAATCTGTATGATCAGCTGGACGATCGTACCCGGCACATATCCAACAAGGTCATTGCGGTGGACTACGGCACCACAAACCCATGTGTATTTTTGGAAACCTGGGATGACGGGGAAACAATCTGGGTGGAGCGGGAATACCGGTGGGACAGCCGATCAGAAGAAGCCCGGCGATCCCCTAATCCGCAGAAAACAGATGCCCAGTATGCAGATGATATGGCTGAATTCATGGGAAGCCGACCGGCAGATCAGTGCCTGATCATTGTGGACCCTTCCGCTGCATCATTTATTCAGGAGCTTCGGAGCCGCGGATGGGTGGTCAAGGAAGCGGACAATGAGGTACTGGACGGCATCCGGAAGGTGGGCGCATTATACGCGAAACGTCAGATCAGGATAAACCGGAACAACTGCAAGGGCCTGATTTCTGAAACACAGTCCTATGTATGGGATGATAAAGCTGCTGAGCGCGGCGAAGAGAAACCAGTAAAACAGTTGGATCACGGGCCGGATGCATTACGGTATCGAGTAAATGCACTGCCGGCGTGGAGAATTGGAATATAAATGACATGGCAAATTTAATCAGTTTTATTTTTGCGGTCGCTATGGCCGTTTATTATTGGCGTAATCATCGCCCGGTGCTAAGCATGATATTTTTAGCATCAGGCATTATAGCAACTATGTAAAGGAGGGAATTGAATGGCGTGGTTAGGAATACAGACGGTTTCGACTACCGGGGATACTCCAGTGCAGGTTGAGCTTGGGGTGCGGTGCCAGCAGACGCTTGTCAAGAATTTCGGAGAAAACGATATCTGGGTGGGTGTGGAATCTGACGCAACCAAGACCGAAGGCATGGCGCGGATCCCGGCAGGCACAGCGCAGGTGGTTGGCGGAAATGTTAATGGGCCGTGGCCCTATGAGGCATTTGACACATTGTATATCATTTCTGACGCATCAGAAACGGATTCCGTCGAGGTGCAGCCAGTGCAGTATTGATGGAGGTATGATGCATAAACGTTATCGGAAATAGGCCGGGAGGAATCTATCCGCTAAGGAATACTGGCGGAGGAGGCGGGACCGGAACTACAAACTACAATAATCTGACCAATAAGCCGTCCATAAACGGCGTGACGCTGCAGGGTGATCTGAGTGCCGAGGATTTGGGATTGATGCCGGCGGATTCGCAAAGCAGCCTAGAACAGGCCATTGAAACCTACTACGCTCTCCGCCGCACCGGAAAAGTCTACCAGACAAAGTTATGGAAGTTTTTAGACAACCCATCCAGTGCTGGAGAAAAGCTGTTGGATAATACAGGGCTGGCGTTTGCCCCGTCCACAGATGTGTCTGAAGCTGAGGACGATTACCTGAACGGCCAGAACCACCTGTTTGACTGGGTACATGTAAACTACATCCGGGACAGTGATAGTACACCCCGTCCAACCGCAATCGAGGGTATGGACAGCTACAAAACAACCGGAGCGGTGGATGTTGGGGCCATGCAGATGAGCTGGTGGTTTAAATGGGACGCCAGCAATCCAGATTATGACCTGATTACCATTTCTGACCTGCCGCACCCAGAATTGGGATTACAGCCTTGGACTGAATGCAAAAAGGCAGACGACACGGTTGCGCCCTGGTGCATTGGCAGCGCTTATTTTTCCGGCATTGCATCTGATGGCCTGCCGCGGTCACAGCCGGGGTTAAAGCCAGAACGTGCCCAATCGCATAATAACATGATCACCAATTACCAGAAAAAGGGAGAGGGATATTGGGGCGCGGGCTCTGAAGCGAATACGTTCCAATTTATCATGAACGCCATCAAGGGCGCAACCAAAAACAGCCAGACGCTGTATGCCGGATGTACATCCTACAATTATCAGTACGAGGCGGCTGTGCAGTCCGAAACCGCCCACACCTATTTCCCGGTCACGAATGCCCAGGCTGGCAATCTGGTGGTAGGCAGCTATGTATCCGTGGGATATGGCAGCAACAATGATGGCGCGGTTAATCAGGACAGGGGACAATCATCGGTACATGCCTATGCAGATGATGTAAAAATTCTATCCATTGAAACCCTGGATGGCAGCAATATGGCGGTGTATCTTGATATCCCAGAAGAGTCGGCATTTAACACGATGCCGCATGTCCACACCGAAACACTATCAGCCCCCATCATCCTGTCAACAATGCACTGGTGGTCTGGGGCTACGGATGCGGTCAAAGGACGGCATGATGGTTCACCGGGCAGCAACACTAACGGCAAGTATCCGTACCGAGTACAGGGCCGCGAGTATGCAGTGGGCGGATATATGGTTGCATCGGATACGGTCATGGATTTGCAGGCCGATTTTACCAAAAAAGTGCTGGTGGCGCCAAAGGGCGTAGCGCACTCTTCGTCTGACACAACAATCCGCAGTACATACACAGAGATTGGCACAATCCCGGCGGCGGCCGCAGGCAACAACGCAGATTGGTGGGTTGGGGACGTAACCCTGGACAATGACACCGGCGCATGGTTTCCATCCGTTGAGGGTTCTGGCTCTTCCCAGGGTACTGGTGACAGGGTTTATGCTGGCGGCGCAACAGCAACATCTGGTCTCCGCGAGTATTTACAGGGCGGGGACCTCAGGGCCGGCTCGAATGCCGGCGCTTCCTACCTGTACTGCTGGTACTGGCTGGGCGGGTCGAACTGGTACTACCTGTCGCGCGATTAACGGCCTTCCGGGGGTGAATTTCCCCGGAGGGGAAAGAGGGGATCTCCCCTTAATAAATAAGGACTCACGGCGCAAAGGCGGGGACCTCAGGAACGGCTCGAATGCCGGCGCATCCTACCTGAACTGCAGGAACAGGCTGAGCAGGACGAACTGGAACTACCTGTCGCGCAATTACACAATAATATTTTGCGTCGTGTTTCGCAGCTGAAGCTGTAGCCTAAAGGCTCTTTGGGTTGAAATAACCCTAAAATAAGTAAGAAAGGCCAGCCGAAATCCCGGCGGGGAAAGTAGGGGTGTGCATGGAGTTGCACACCGGGGCTAGTAGAAAAACCGAAAACCCTCTTTAAAATAATCGATGAAAAGATTATGCAAGGACGTTGACATAACGGACAGGGGCCTGATTAGTCGGGCAGTATACGCCTGCCTGCGAAAAAAGTACAAGCGTAATGATACTATTAAATTCCTGTCGGGATTCACAGTTCTGACAGGCAACCAAATCAGATACATCCTCCACCGCGGAGAGAAGGTAGCTCTGCGGTGGATTGTGGAGCGGGTGATTGATTCCGTCCGAGAAGAGATCATCACCTGGAACATATCCTTCCCGGCCATCTGGTACCGCATTAAAGTTGACGGGTCGAGTGGGAAACTGAGAAGAATCGGCATCCAGAACATTAAACAGCAGCTATACGATTACATCGCTGTTGAGGCCCTGGAACCGTTCTGGCGGCGCTTTGGGGAATATCAATATGCATCGATTAAGGGCCGTGGAACCACAAAAGGAAAGAACGTGATCCAGCGGTGGATGCGGAACCCTAACATGCGGTACTTTGTAAAACTGGATGTTCGTAAGTGCTTTGAGAGCATCGACCACGATAAGTTGACGAACTTCCTTCGGCGGCACATTAAAAATGATCTCCTTCTTAGGCTGGTTGAACTTTTGGTTGACAGCTTTGAACAGGGATTAAGTATTGGCTCTTACCTGAGCCAGTATCTATGCAATGCCTACATGAGCATCATCTACCACCAGATCAAAGAGCACATGTATAAAATCAGGCGCGGAACTAGGACAAACCTGGTGCATCGGTGCCTGATTTACATGGATGACATCCTGATGATCGGAAGCCGCAAACGTGACCTGGAAAAGGCAATTAAGCTGGTATCCGTCACGGCAAAAGACATGGGCCTGACGATTAAACCTAATTACCAGGTTTACCCCGTTGACAGATATTGCGTTGATATGCTGGGGTATAGGGTTTACCGGACGCACACGGAGATTCGTAAGGCAATATTTATCCGCGCCCGCCGGGCATACAAAAAGTTCCGAAAGAACCCGACCACCAAGGCGGCTCGGAAATGTATATCGTACTATGGCTATTTCAAACATAGCAATAGTCGCAGAATTGAGAAACGTTGGAAAGTAAAGAGCACCATTAAAAACTGTAAAGGAGTGATACGGTATGGCTATGAAAGCACGGTTTTCCAGTCAGCAACAACCGGTTAAGGTTGTGGAGGCGGACGGAGCGGCGTATGTATTTATTTGCCTAAACGGGGAGGAAAAGACGGAAACCTACCCAGATATGGGAGAAGGCCAGACGCAAGAAACATACTACGAATATGACTACAATGAGATTGTTTGCCCAATAGATAGAAATCTGCTGCAGAATATCCAGGATAACCCAGAGGAGTATTTGGATTACGAATATCAGCCGTATGGGTTAAGCATCGAAGAACGAGTATCGGCCCTGGAAGAATCTGTGTTTTCCGAAACTAAGGCGAAATAAAGGATGGGCACCGGCACCATTGCAATCATGTGATAGGAGGATAATAGAGCATGACCAGTTTTTTAAATTCCGAGATGATACTGTCTGTAATACAGCTGACGGAAATACAGTACAAAGCCTATCAGAAGTTCATGGAATTGTCTGGCGGTGACCGAACAGAAGCGGCCAGACAGACGGGGATTTTTATATCTGCGATAATGCATAGACCAGAGGGAGGTGGGAGCAATAGCAAAGAACAGGGCCCGACCTAAAAAGAAACCGAAGCAGGCGCCTGTGGCCACTATGGACGCCTTTTCCAATCCGGCGGCCCGCCTGGGATTTGGCACAATGGACCTGACACAGGCCACCACATACCCCATGACCAGGCTGACACAGAACTATGAGCTATTGACTAGCCTGTACCGGGATAACTGGATCGTGCAAAACATTGTTGCCACCATCCCTAATGACATGATCCGAAAGTGGTATGAGATAAAAAGCGGCATCGCCCCGGACTATATCGACCAGATGGCCAAACTGGAGCGCCGAACACAGCTAAGAAAAAAGCTTCTCCTGGGGATGTACTGGGGGCGGTTATATGGTGGCGCAGTCGGCGTGATCCTGATCAAAGGCCAGAACGATATGAGCCAGCCTCTGGACCTGGACATGGTGCTGCCGGGATCCTTCTTGGGGCTGCAGATCCTGGATCGCTGGTCTGGTGTGTACCCGGAAGGTGAACTGGTGACAGACCCATCTGATCCTGATTTTGGATTGCCTGCCTATTACACGATCCGGGACGATACCACCGGCTACATGGTGGCAAGAGTACACCACAGCCGGATCATCCGGTTCATCGGCCGGGAACTCCCCTGGCTGGAACAGGTGACTGAGGTTTACTGGGGCGAGTCAGAACTGGAAGCCATCTATAACGAAATAGTCCGCCGAGACAATGTGGCAGCCAATATTGCAGCGCTGACCTTCCGGGCAAACGTAAATTACATTGAGGCAGACGGGCTGGATCAGCTTCTGGGAACAGCAAACACAGAAATGCAGAGGCGTTTCTGGAACACGCTTGCAGCCCAATCTATGATGGAGAGCAATTTTGGTACTAGGGTGATCAACAAGGGAGATGCAATCCACAATACCCAGTACACATTTACTGGTTTGCCTGAGGTGTATGACCGGGTAATGATGGATGTGGCCGGTGCGGCCAGAACACCGGTAACAAAACTCTTCGGCCGCTCTCCTGCCGGCCTGAACGCCACCGGAGAAGCAGATATGCAGAATTATTATGACTACATAGACGGACTGCGGGAAAACGATCTGCGGCCAATCATTGAACGCCTGCTGCCGATTATGGCGTTATCTGCCTGGGGCATGATTCCGGATGATCTGGATATCAAATTCCCCACCATGCAGACCGCAGATGCTAAGGAACAGGCGGAAATCACGGAGCGGAACACGGCAACCATCCTGTCTGTCTACCAGAATGATTTAATGGATGCGGCTACGGCTATGCAGGAACTGCAGGCGATAGGCGAGGAAACTGGAATATTCAGTAAAATTTCTGATGAATCCATTGAAGCGGCCCGCGGGCAGACGTACACCAATCAACGGCTGATGGCCGACCCGCTGGCAGGCCTGGAAATGACCGGAAACCAGCCGCGGGAGCCGAATGAGGAGGAACAAAATGGGAATTTTTGAGAGAATCAGACAAAAGAGATGCAAACACCGTTTTGTGAAACACTATGATCCGAAATACAAAGGATATGTATGGCGGTGTTCTACTTGCGGGAAGGTGATGGAACGTGCCCGTTAAGCTGATCCGTCCTCCAAATACAAAGGACGTTACCCTATTTCTCCGCCAGCTTTTTCTCCGGGCAGAGCGTCAGATCATCGACGAGATTACCCGCAAGCGCGCCGCCGGATATGTGGACTATGCAGAAATCGCTGCCCTGGAACGAGTGCAGGAAATACTGCAGAACATGCAGGATGAGTGCTGGGAGTACGTTCCAGAAATGATCGAGAAGATCTTCTACCGGTCGGATAAGGATGCCGCTGGTTATCGCAATGCCAGGGTACTCACAGCGACGCAGACGGCCGCAGTAAATCAGATTGCCTACAATTTGCTGGGAGAAATCGCAGAAGCATCGGAAACTGCGTACAAAACGGTACAGGGATTTTACACCATCGCCCGTCTTGAATCTGATCCATATCGCACAGCAGAAATCAATCAAGTGGCCGCCCAGGAGGCTGCTGGGTATGGATGGACTAAAAGCAGCGCAAAAATGGCGCAGGAGCTAAAGAATCAGGGCATTACCGCATTTGTTGACAAGGCCGGACGCAAATGGACGCTTTCGGACTACTGCAATATGTGCGCCAGAACTACTGCCCGGCAGGCGGAAGTGGCCGCAATCCTGACTTCGGATGACCATGACTTATGGCAGATCAGCCGGATCGGAAGCACCTGCCCGGTATGTGCCCCGCTGGAAGGCCGTGTATATAGCAAAAGCGGCACAAACCCGGATTATCCTCCGCTCTCCTTGGCATTTGACAAGGTGGACCCGAATGGGCCAGATAGCCTGGACAATACCTATCTCAACATCCATCCCAACTGCTTGCACAGCTTGGTCAAATACACAACCATTGGGAAAACGGAAAAACAGATTCAGCGAGATAAGGAATTTTCCAGCCCTGTCGCCAATCCCCTTTCACGCGATCCGCGAACTAAAAAGCAAATCGAAGCGTACCGGACGAAAGAACAAAACCGACGCAAGCTCATGGCTGATATACGTCAGTGGCGCCGCTATCGGGCGGTATTAGGGGATAAAGCCTATAGGACATTCGCAACATTCCAGAAGCATAAGCGGGCCAATGATTACGCATACAAAAAACTTCAGGATGCATACCGGAAACAAAATCGGGAAATCAAGGAGGTGCTGGATGAGTGAGTTTTGAATCATACGGAAACTATTTTTACGATGGCACGTCCTGGTATAAAATGGTTGACCATAATGGGACGAAGGTACTGGAAAAAGCAGACTACGAGGAAGTGCTGGAGGGAATGGCAAAGGAGGCAGAAGAAAGTGGATGAGTTTTTAAATATTCTGGAAAAGGCCGCTGCCGAGGAGGCCCAGGCTCAACGTCTATATGCAGCGATGATTCTTCTGGCACCGGATGAGGATAAGCCTCAGCTTTTGGAAATTTTTAAAGATGAGAGCGACCACGCAGTAATCATCCAAGATATGTTAGTGAAATATACTACTGGCCAGACGGGGAAGGTGGCCGAAGAGACGGGAGGGGTTGATTAAGCATAATTCAATACTACGGTTACACTATCAGCCCTAACCAAATCGAGACCAATGACGGGTTCTTGATCTGCCGCAATGTCCCGATTGCCAGGATAGGTGACCAGGATTACCTTGGGGCCGAAATTGGCCTGGATGGTGCTGACGCAGGGAAAGTTATCCCTGTGCATCGCAGTCCGGAAGAGGTTTTTTCCCAGGCCACAATGGCGAGTTTTGAAGGAAAGCCAGTAACCAATAATCACCCACCTGGAATCATCGGGCCGGATGATGTGGCAATATACGAAAAGGGACATGCCCAGAACATCCGGAGGGGATCTGGCGAATGGGCAGATTACATCCTTGCAGACCTTCATATTCATGACCGGGAACTGATTGACGCAATCCAGGGTGGAAAGCGCGAGATCAGTTGCGGCTACGAATGCGATTATGCCCAGGATGAGGATGGCAGCTACAGTCAAAAAAATATCAGAGGGAATCACATAGCAGTCGTGGACCGGGGAAGAGCCGGGAAACGGGCTGCTATTTTAGATTCAAATACAATTCAGAAACCGGCGGATAAACCGCCAGAAAGGAAGGGAAGCATAAAAGGTAAGTTTTTAGAATGGTTTGGTCTGGCGGTGAAAGACAAAAGCCCGGACGAAATCGCGAAAATGGCGCAAGATGCAGCCGCTGTAATGGATGAAGACACGCCTTCTCCTACCCCTCAGGAAAAGGAGGAGGAAAAGAAGGAAGAGTCAGTCAAAGACGAAGGATGCGGAGGAAAAGGACTGTTTGATTCCGTGGATGATGAAGCCCTGGATGGCCTGCTGAAAAAGCTGATGGCCCGTAAGGCGGCAAAAGAAGCTGCTGAGAAAGCTGCTGAAGGGGACGGAGATCCACTGGAGAAGACCATTGCAACGTTGACCGGCGGAGCTGCAGGGGATCCTGAAGAGGCCCATGTTGTACCTGCTGAGGAAATGGACAAAGGATGCGGAGACTGTGGCTCTGGTGCATTGGATAAAGCCCTGGCTGCAGGGATTTTAAAGGCGATGCGTCCGGTGGTTGCTGGAATCAAAGACGAAAAGCAGCGAACTGCTGTAGCTGATGCCCTGATCAAATGCGTTACTGTGCAGGACGGTGCGTCAGACATTGCCAAAATCATGCAGGCAGCGCAAAAAAATGCGCAGAAGACCGCAGACAGTCGGCCGGATCAGCAGAAAGTGTACGACCAGGTGCAGGCAATGTATGATGCGCGTAATCCCCACAAAACCAAGAAGGAGGACAAATAACAATGAGAGGACAGACGATTGGAAAGACAATGCCTCATGGCTATGCCGGATCCTATTCCAGGCAGCCTGATTCCGTGATTGATACCCACCCGCTGGAAGGAACTGCCAATGTGCCGTTTGGCTTGGCCGTGGTAAGAGACTCCACCAATACAAATGCGGTAACTCTTCCGGCAACCGGAACCACAGCGGCCCAGTTTTTAGGTGTGGCGGTCAGAGAAATTAAATCGGCCGTAGATTACCTGAACCAGAACCAGGGCCAGTATTTCCCCGGAGAAGCTGTGCCAGTAATGAAACGTGGCTGCGTAAATGTGCATTGTCAGAAAGGCACCCCTGCTGTAGGAGGCGCAGTTTACCTGAGAATTTCTGCTAATTCCAGTTACGAGGACGCCGTTGTTGGTGGATTTGAAGCTGAGGCTGACAGCACTCACACTGTGCAGCTGACTAACTGCCAGTGGAAGGGTGGGGCAGACGCTAACGGAATCGCAGAGATGCGGATCATGACAATTATTAACGCCTAAGAGTTAAGAGAAAGGAAGGTATCTAACGCATAGCATTTAAAAACGTCGGAACGTTTGATTTGGGTCAGAATGCATCCGGCCCGGTAAGACCATTTGCAATGGATGCCGCCGGCATCGCGTCCGGACAGGCATTTTTGACTTCTGAGCTGGAAAAGCGGGACATGATGGTACGGACCCCGCTTACCAGTTTTACTTATAACCGCGATCTGCCAATCCGCGTGGGCGGCGGATGGGCTGAATTTGCATCTGCCATGCAGGTAGGCTATGGCATCACTGGTGGATCTGGGGATGGAATTATGACTGCCGCATCTGCTAATGGAATCCCGATGATTCAGGCAGATTTCTCCAAGGGCCTGTTCAAGACCCACATGATTGCCGCTGGAACCCGTGTACAGTGGATTGATATGCAGCGCGGCAATATGACTGGGAGGAACCTGGACAGCCTGCTGCGGGACGGTCTGAGAATGACCTACGACAAGCACATGGACGAGAATGCATATGTAGGCTTTGCGGCCTATGGCACTACCGGCCTGTTAAATAATCCTGACGCTCTAGTTACCGATGCAGCAGCCACTGGCTCCTCTTCCGGCACTACGTTTAAATCTAAAACACCTGACCAGATCCTGCAGGACGTTAACGATGCAATCCTGACCGCGTGGGAGCAGGCTGAATGGGATCTGGATGCGGTGCCGAACCACATCCTGATGCCCTACGAGCAGTACAACTACCTTGCCACCACCCGGGTTTCCGAACTGGCAGAAAAAACCATCCTTACCTTCCTGCTGGAAAACAACGTGGCCAAGCAGAATGGATCTGATCTGTTTATTGGCGCTACGGCATGGTGCAAGGGTGCTGCCGCAGATGGATCTGATGATCGGATGGTGGTTTACTGCAACAAGGAGCGGTATATTGCTATGGATGAGCTGGTTCCGCTGACTAGAGCCATGACCAGCCCTAATACCCAGTATTTCTGCTATGATACGGCCTATGCCGGCAATGTGTCCGAGGTCGAAGTGTTCTACGATCAGACCATCGTGTATGTAGATGGAATCTAAGGAGGATATGCATGTTTATTGTATCTAAACGTAACTTTAAGGTAAGGCGCGCCAATGGCGCGTCCTACCTGGTAAAAAAGGATTTTGCCGGCGACATCCCCGAAGATGTATTTAACAGTCGTCTGATCCAGGGAGCCATCCGGGGCGGATTAATTTACGCGCCGGAAACGTCCAAAGATAAGGATGTTTACAAGGCAGAAGCGGCGGCAAAAGAAAAGGAGGAGGCGGCGGATATCCGTCCGGATGCTGATCCTGAAAAGCCTTCCGAAGAACCGAAAGAGCCAGTTCAGGAAGGGGTAAAGGTCGGAAGAGCGAAATCAAAAAAGTAAGGAGTGATGCGGCATGTGGCCCTATGATTACATAAACCCCATGATCCCCTATTTCAGGGGCGCGAAAGCGGTAGCGGCCAATGTGCCGCAGCCAGGAGAACGGGGAAATTACACTGCGGAAATGTTCCAGACGGATTTTCCGCAGTTTTACAGCTCTGGTGATTCGCCGGCGCCGCTCCTGCCGGAAGCTATGCTTCAGGCATTCATTGACCAGGCAAATGACAGCGTACTTCCTTCCCGCTGGGGTTCCATGTGGCGGTATGCTGCCGGCCTGTACGTTGCTCATTTTTCGGCGATGTACCTGAAAACCTATACGGATGGCTCTTCTTCTCCAGCTCAGGCTGCAAACAATGCGGCCCAGGTGGGTGTTGTGAAAACGGCATCAATGGGGGACACATCCATCAGCTACGACAACAGCGCCATCACTGCCGGCACTGAAAAATGGGGAACATGGAATGCCACACAGTATGGGGCGCAGCTGGTGACGATGGCCCGCATGGTAGGAATGGGAGGAATGTATGCAATATGATTTTTGATAATCCCATTTTTTCTTCCTGGTACACCGATACTGTAGATGTGTATCGGGTAGTCAATTCCGCTGCAGGCAATATCGACACCCAAGAACGTCAGCAAGTAGGTAGCGCAATTCCCTGCCGGATCTATAACAGCCAAAAAAACGGCCCATCCATGCAGGACGGGGCCGCTAGGGTAAATAGTACGGACAAACTGTCCTGTGATGTTAACACCGACATCCGGGAGGGGGACGAGCTGCTGGTGACTCGGGGCGGCGCCCTGGGGATTCAAAACCAGCCGGAACGGTATTTTGCTGGAAATCCGCAGAAATATTATGATCCGGTGGGCGGAGCGCTGACTGGCCTGGTGCACATGGAGGTTGGATTGCTGCTGCAGGAGATTGTGAGGTGATTACATATCGAGTTTCGGAAGCCAAATGCGGAAAAGATTCGCTGAACTACGGAAGGCCGGGCAGGATGTGCCTAAAATCATGATGGAAGTAGCCGAGGCGGCAACTACCGAAGCGGTGCATACCGCAGCCAATAACACCCCACCCAACGGGGCGAATATTGCCGGCACGAATACCCGAAGCGGTCAAATGGCGCAGCATTGGGAGCTGGACAGTCAAACAAAGCCAGCGTATTCGGGCGGCAGTGTCCGGACAGCGCTGGCCAACAATATGCAGTATGCGTCCTATGTAAATGACGGGCACCGGATGGATCAGCACTATGTTCCTGGACTGATTAAAAATGGAGGACTGCTGGAAAGAGTTGACCCGGATGTAGGCGGCATTACCGTAGGAACAAAGACTACCTACGTCAAGGGGCTATACATGAAGGAGAAGGCCATTGGAAAATACCGGGATACCGTTCGAAAAGAACTGGACCGGCGGGTAAGGGAGGCGTTTAAGTGATTTTTACCATCCCTAACCTAATCAACAGTCTGGCAGGCGTTTTGAAGGCACAATACCCGGACTATCCTGTATATACTGGCCCAAACCAACAGGGGACCAATTACCCCTGCTTCTTTATTTTTTTGATGCCATCCACTACTACGGACGAGGTAGACAGTCGCTGGTATCGCGATCTGGGAATCGATATTGTATTTGTGCAGCAGCGCAACGTGGTAAACGGGAATGCCCAACTGCAGGAGGTGCAGGAATATTTGGACGAGAATCTGGCACTGTTTGATTATTCAGACGGGGCCGGCACTGTGCCGTTCCATACATATGAGCGGGAGGCCAGCACAGAGGACCAGGAACTGCACTACAAGTTCCACATCCGGCAGCGGGTGTGTATCCCCAGAACCCCGAACCCCATGAGAGTATTGGAGGAAAATAATGTCAGAGTCGAAGAAAACTAAGGCTGTTGCGACGTCGCAACGGGAGAAAAAGAAATATCCAGCCTCGAAATTGCTGAAAAGCGAAACGTTTTCCGGGTACCAGCAGGATTTTGCTAAGGTTATACTGGGGAACCAGGAATATACTGTTCCGGATGCGAAGGATAAGCTGGATAAAATGCTGAAAAAGCAGGAAGTGAAAAAAGCTGAAGGCGAAGAGAAAGAAGGAGGTAATGCCGACGCATAGCAGGTGGAGTTTGGACAAGCCAAAACAAGGTCCTTCCTGGCGTGTATATCAATGTCAAAAGCCAGGGAAGTGTTAACGCAAACGTAGGCAGCCGGGGGACGGTAGCAATCGCTGAACCGTTATCCTGGGGGCCGACTGGGGTGGTACAAACGATTACTCCGGGGGAAGATCTGCGGCCGTATATCGGATATGATATCACGAACGCAAAAGCAATGTTTTTGCGGGAAATGATGAAGGGAAGCGATACGACCGCAGGCCCAAGCAGAATCCTGCTTTACCGGCCAGAGGGAACAAGCGGGGTAAAGGCCACAGCAAGTATCGGAGAGTTAACGGCAACCGCTCTCTATGAGGGCGTGAGGGGAAACGATATCGCTATCATTGTCCAGGAGCAGGTTGATTCCAGCAATATTTATGATGTTTCCACAGTGGTAGACGGTAGCGTTGTAGATGAACAGTCCATTACCGATCTTTCACAGTTGGAAGATAATGCATGGGTAACATTTACTGGAACCGGTACCACTATCCAGGAAACTGCAGGAACACAGTTATCCTCAGGAGTCGACCCAGCTGTAGCAACTGCAGATTACGCAGATTTCCTGACGGCCATTGAACCCTATCAGTTTGATGTGATTGTGTATGATGGCACAGACGCTTCCACCATTCAGGCAATCGCCCAGTTTGCGGAGCGGGTATCTAACAGCGTGGGGAAGAAATGCCAGGCAGTAATGGCTGGCACAACAGCAGCCGGATGCAACAGCGAATTTGTGATTGCGGTTAATAATGGCGTGATTCTGGATGACGGAACGGAGCTGACGGCACAGCAGGCTACCTGGTGGGTAGGCGGCGCAGAGGCGGGCGCACTGTATTACCAGTCCCTGACCTATGCCCAGTATCCCAATGCGGCGGAGGGGAATCCAAAGCTTACGGATGCGGAAGCTGAGGCTGCGATTTCTGCGGGATATCTGTGCTTTATTGATAATTTCGGAAGCGTAAAGGTATGCCAGGATATCAACAGCCTTACCACCTTTACGGTGGATAAGGGCCAGGAATTTTCCAAAAACCGTGTAATGCGGGTACTGATGCAGTTCTGCAACGATGTCTACGAGTATTTCAGCAACTACTTTATCGGTAAGGTAGATAACAACCCTACCGGGAGAAACCTGCTGAGAGGCTGGATTGTCGGATACCTGAATGAGATGCAGGCAAACAATGGCATACAGGATTTTGCGGCCGAAGATGTTACAGTGGAAGCTGGAAATAGCGTGGATGCCGTGCTGATTAACGTAGTGCTGCATCCGGTGGACAGTATTGAGAAGATCTATATGACTGTCACCGTATCCGTCAGCACAACGGCAGAATAAGAAAGGAGGGCATAACACATATCATTTTTGCTGGAACGTGACGCTCTGAATGGCAAAAGCGGCAGCGCGTTTATGACCATTGATGGTCAGAACATCGAAATGTTTGGTATGAAAAAGTTTCAGTCCGATGCAGAATTCCAGGAGGCGGATTTCAAGGTAGTCGGCACCACGCTGGTACAGAAAAAAACTACCGGAGTTTCGCTTACCGGCTCTATGACGATTTATTATGGCACTCCGCATTTCTTAAGAATTCTGCAGGATTATTTAAAAACCGGTCGCCTGCCATATTTTACATTGCAGATTACAAATGATGATCCCAGCGTTAGCGTTGGCACACAAACGGTTGTTCTGTATAACGTCAAACTGCAGAAGATGCCAGTAGCAATGCTGGATGCAGACGCGGATTTTCTGGAGATGGAGGTAAGCTTCTCTTACACCAATCTGGAAGTTTTAAATTATTTCAATGACCAGCCAGAACAGCTGGGCAATTAAGGAGGTAAAACACATGGGAGATATTAAGGCATTTTTACTCCCTCCGGTTATGGAGGAAACGAAAGAGATAATTGTTACCAAAAGAGCAAAAGGGCCGGACGGAAAGCCGGTTCCTTTTGTTATTCGGGCAATTGATCAAGAAACGAATAACCGTCTGATCCGCCAGGCGGTAAAAAAGCGTAAAGAAAATGGCGTAATCATCCGTGACCTGGACGACGAAAAATATAACAAACTTCTGGTTCAGGCCGCAGTGATTGAGCCCGATCTTAAAAATGCAGAGCTATGCGCGCATTACAAAACCATCGACCCGCTGGATGTTCCTGTTCGTATGTTATCCGCTGGGGAATTCCAGAGTCTTTGCAAGGCTATTCGAGAATTAAGCGGTTTTGTAGGAAATGATCTGGAACTGGAAGAAGCAGAGGAAGAATTAAAAAACTGATTGAGGAGAATTCCATGGATGTGCAGCTGTGCCAGCGCATGCTGTGCGACCATGGAATTTTCCCGCTTGATGTAGTTACTCGTCCGTTGAGGGAACGGTTGCTAATGTCGAAACTTTTCGAGAAAGAAAAAAAGGAATTAGAGGAGGCAAAGAGAAATAGGAACAATTAATGAAACATTGATGTTGACAGATAGCTTTTCGGCTTCTTTTTATTCTTTTATCGACCTCGGGCAACGGGCAATTCAAACAGCTGAACGGCTTGACCAAAATTTGACAGATGTAATGACGGTTTCTTCTGGGAATATCCTAACAGAGCTACGAAATATGGGAAACCAGCTGGAATCTCAAAATCAGCAGCTCGTTGAGCTGATTCAGAACCAGCAGCAGTATACCGAAGAAGTAAACCATTCGAATCGTTCCGCGGGGAGTTTAGTATCGACCCTACGAAATGCGGCTGCAGCAATCGGCGCAACTGCATTGACTAGGGAATTTTTGCAAACTTCCGATGAAATGTCACAGATCACCGCAAAAATGAATTTAATCAACGATGGTCAGCAAAGCACTGCAGAATTGCAAAATCTGGTCTATCAATCTGCACAGAGAACTCGGACGAGTTATGAGGCAACTGCCAACACTGTAGCACGGCTTGGCCAGAACGCAAAGGATGCCTTTAACAGTAACGCGGAAATGATACAATTCGCGGAAAATCTGAATAAAACATTTATTATCGCAGGGTCATCACAGGAAGAAATAGCTTCTGCGTCCTTGCAGTTGACGCAAGCTCTTGGATCTGGTGTTTTACGCGGCGAAGAATTGAATTCAGTGTTCGAATCTGCACCGGGATTAATCCAGAACATTGCTGATTACATCGAAAATAATAACGCTCTTCTTTCTCAGACGGCCAAAATCCTGGATATGAATCCGGATGACCTGGCAGGAAACGTAAAGAAATATATTCGTGATATAGCATCAGAAGGCGTACTTTCAGCTGATATCGTTAAAGGAGCGATTCTTTCTGCTACAGACGAAATAAATAGTCAATTTGAGGAAATTCCAATGACGTTATCCCAGGCATTTACTATGGGAGTAAACGCAATCCAGAAAGACTTGGAAGAAAGTTTTGCGAATTGGAACACATTCCTGAATACCGATGAGGGTCAGCGCACTCTCGGCCAGTTAGTAAGTTTATTTACTATTTTGGCTCAGGTTGGTGTTGGCGCGTTGTCTGTTGTCGGTCAAGGTGCTTTATGGGTATCACAGAATTTGGACTTCATTCTCCCAATTTTGGCAGCCATTGGGGCAGCACTCTTAGTTGTTCACGGACAAGCTATATTAACTGCCGCAGCAAATGTTGCTGGCGGGTTGGCAACTGCATCGGCATGGGCACTTGCCCATCTTCCACTCATCTTATTGGCCGCTGCTTTTGCTTCTGGGTTAATTGCTGCCCAGCAATTCGGCCTTGGCATGGAAGAAGTTGGCGGATGGGTCGGGCAGGTGCTGGGAATGCTGTATGCCGTTGGCTATAACGTATTCGCCAGCCTGTGGAATGTGATTGCAGCCTTTGCGGAATTTTTTGCTAATGTCTGGAATGATCCGCTAGGGGCGACCGCACGCCTGTTTTTTGATGTATTCGACACAATTCTGGGAATCGTTGAGACGGTAGCAGGTGCCATTGATTCGCTTTTAGGAAGCAATTTAAGCAGCGCTGTTTCAGGATTCCGCAGCCAGTTATCCGGCTGGGTGGACGAAACGTTCGGAGAAAATGCTATTCAGATCAAACGTATGGCCAATTTGGACGTAGCTGCTACCTCTCAGCAGTGGGGAACCGTCGGTTCTAATATTGGATCAAAATTGGATAACATGAATATCAGTCTATCCGATATCGCTGGCGGAATTGGAGGGTTAAGTGATTTAGCGATTCCTTCTGCCGGAGATTTGGATGTTGGAGATGTCGGAACAGTCGGAAAGGTCAAGAGCATTGATGGAGATGTAAATCTATCGGATGAAGATATTAAGATGTACCGTGATCTGGCGGAACGCCGGTACATGACCAACCTTGAGCTTCAGACACTGGCCCCGCAAATTACCATTAATATTCCCAAGGGCGCCGGCGATAACATCAGCGAGCAAGACCTGGCAAACCGCTTAAAGACGATTCTGATCCAGCAGCAGGCGGCGCATACCGCTATTGCACACGGGTAGGAGGTGGGAAACGCATACGGAGACTAAGCTCATCCGCAAAAATTTACGTCCGGTTTAGCGGCACGCGGGTAGTTATTCCGGTCAACCCGGAAGAAATCAGTATCAAGTACCCATCCAACAACAAGGATTATGACGTAATCGGAATTGGCCAGGTGGTTGTTCCAAGAAAGCCGGCTCTCAAAGAGATCAGCTGGGAAAGCTTCTTTCCTGCCTCCCGCCAGGCCCCATATGTTGATCCTGATGCCTATGATCCGGAAGAATATGTGGATTGGTTTGAGCAGGCAATGAAAAAGAACCAAAAAGTCCGCCTGATCATCACCAGGGATGATCTATACAACACCAATATGCGTTGTATTGTGTCTGATTTTGAGACCACGGACAAAGGCGGCGAACCCGGAGACATGTACTATAGTGTCACATTTCGGGAATATCGGGATTACTCGCCTGAGGCGGTAAATATTATTACTCCTGCCGCCGAACAGCCGGAACAGCAGCCTGTGGACGCCACGTCTGAGACTGAACGGCCCATTGAAACCCCGGTGTTGCGTGTGGGGGCTTCAGTCATTGCCAACGGTCAGTATTGGTATGACAGCTATGGCGCAAGGCCCTTCGGGACCGCAAATAATATCAGCACTACCGTAACCCGCATTGTGGAAGGAAATCCCTATCCCGTGCATATTGGTTCTTACGGCTGGCTCCGGGCGGATCAGCTGCAGATTGTGGGGTGATGATACATGGATTCATTTTCCCTGCAGGTGCAGATTGCCGGAACAGCGGCAGATGGAAGCACGCAAACAACAATTATGAATTATTCCAGTTCGGCCACTAAAGCAGAACTGACCACAAACCGGTTTGATTCGCCGGCAAAATTGACATTTACAATTTTGGAACAGAATCAAATTTCCATCCCTGAGGGAAGCAGCGTGGAGCTGGCCGTGGACGGCGTTAACATGTTTAAGGGCTATGTATTTACGGCATCACAGAACCGGGATGGAGAGGTAGAATATACGGCATACGACCAGCTGCGGTACTTGAAAGCAAATGCGTCCTATGTGTTTGAAGCCATGACATTGCCGCAAATCATTCAGCAAATTGCGGCAGACTTTGGCCTAACGTGTGGAACGCTGGTTGATACCGGGTATGCATTCCCTTGCCTGATCAAGGAAAACACCAGTTGCCTGGACATTATTTTTGATGCCTTGGCAGAAACCATCTATATGACTGGTAAGATTTTCGTGTTTTACGATAATGCGGGTGCTCTTACCCTGGCCGAGGCGAAGGACATGTATTCTAGCACGCTGATCGGTGACAAGAGCCTTGCAACGGATTTTACCTATAAACGTGATATTGACAGCGAGACCTATAACCGGATCAAGCTGGTGCGCCCAAATTCCGAAACTGGCATGGCAGACACCTATATTGTTGAGGATACGGATACGCAGGCAATGTGGGGATTGCTGCAGTATTATGACCAAGTGGACGAAAACATGAACGCCGCGCAGATAGAGCAGATGTGCACGCAATACCTGCAGTATTACAACCGGGTTGTGCAGGAATTAACCATTGACGCTCTTGGAATCCCTGGGCTGCGGGCGGGGATGATTGTCCCTGTCCGGCTGTCTGCCGTGGATTCTCTTTCGGTTTCCCGCCTGATGCTGGCGGAAAAGGTAACGCATACCTTTGACGGTGATGACCATACCATGTCCATTGAGGTTAAAAATTTTGATAATCTGGGAGGTGATCTGTCCATTGGCTGATTTGATCGAAGTGATTCACGGAATCATACAGGAAACTAATGATGCGCAAAAGCCAGCAGATATCGCCTATGGAACCGTGATTGCTATATCCCCGTTGGCCATCCAAGTCCAGAGTACGATGCAGACGATTCCTGCTGCCGGGCTGATCCTAACATCGGGGGTGGTTGCCAAAACCGCGCAGGTCCAGGGTGGCCAAGGCGGCACTGTGTCAATTAACGAGGGATTGGCAGCGGGTGATAAGGTCATTATGATCCGGGTGTCAAAGGGGAATCGCTACATTGTATTATCTAAGGTTCAGGAGGTGGGAACATAGCAACATTACCGCAAAACGTGGGGATTAACGCCCCGCTGACCTATGTAGACCTGCCGACCGATACATTTATTATTGACTGGTCCACCAATCAGATTGCTGGCACAGGTACTGGGCTGGCAGCCATGCGGCAGACCGTGGAAATCATTCTAAATGTTGAGCGGTTCCGCTGGCAGATTTATGACAGCAATTTCGGGTCAGAACTTCAGGATTTGATCGGAGACGAGCTGGACTACATTCAGTCTGAACTGCCCCGGAGAATCGAGGATGCGTTTTCGGTGGATAGCCGGATTTTATCTGTGGATAACTATGTGTTTAATACTGACGGCCGGGGGAATCTGACCGTCAGCTTTGACGTTCAGACAGCATACGGGACAATCTCAGAGGAGGTGACGGTAAACAATGATCGATTTGAGCGGATACACAACTAAAGCAATTTTGGCAGCCATGCTGGAACAAGTGGATCCGGGGCTGGACACCCGGCAGGGCAGCATTATCCAGACCGCCTTGGGGCCGGTGGCCTGGTATCTGGAAGGAGTTTACATGACCCTGAGCCAGATCCAGGAAAACAGTAATCCCCAGACGGCGGTTGGAGAATCATTGGATTTAATCACCATCACCAGAGGAATTGCCCGAAATGCGGCCAGAGCTGCCGTGAGAAAGGGAACGTTTAATGTAGAGATCCCATCCGGAAGCACATTTAAGACTATCAACGGCGCAGACTCGCTGATCTTCGTCTCAGGCGATGAAATTACAGATGAATCAAGCGGAGAGAATTACGTCTATCAGCTGACCTGTACCACGCCTGGCACTGCCGGAAATAGCTATACCGGGGCGATTCTCCCGATCACAGCGATTTCCGGGCTAACATCTGCCAACATTGGGGAAATCATTACCGCCGGAACGGACGAGGAAACAGATGCTTCTCTCCGTTCCCGATTTTTTGCCAGTTTCGATGTGGCGGCCTTTGGTGGAAATATTTCTGCTTACCGTAACGCTATCCTGGCGATTGATGGCGTGGGCGCTGTCCAGGTCTACCCTGCCTGGAATGGCGGCGGCACAGTGTTGTGCAGCATCCTAGGATCAGACCTTAAGCCGGCCATTCCGGCCACGGTCGAGGAGGTCCAGGGGATCATCTGCCCATCAGAAGACGGTGGAAGCACTCCATCTCCGAACGGCTACGGAATGGCGCCGATCGGCGCGGCGGTGACGATTACCACGGGCACAGAGCTGGTGTTAAATATCACTTGTGATATTCAGTTTCAGAATGGAATCCAGAACGGGCCGGAAATGTATCAATCACAAATCGAGGAGCGCATCCAGGACTACATTAATGAGGTGGTGGCTGAGTGGGGTGCACCGATTAAGTCACAGACTATAAGTTATTCTGTGGTAATTTACATTTCGCGGATTATCTACTCTATTTTGCAGATTTCGGAAATCGTCAATGTGTCCAATGTACGAATTAATGGATCTGGGAATGACCTGACGCTGACAGAGACACCTACGCTTCAGCAAGTGCCGGTTTTGGGGGAGGTAGTGATCAATGGCGAATAGTTATGATGTGTTAAACAACCAGCTTCCGTATTACTTCCGACCGATTCGGGAATTCCAAGCTATTTTGGCAGCACATGGTTACGCGCTGGATAGCCTGGATGCGAATGTATCGCAGATCGCAGCGAATAATTACATCAGCACATGCGACGAGGGTACCATCGCATTCTGGGAAAATCTGCTGGGAATCACCTATCAGTTCGGCGATACCCTGGATTACCGGCGTCAACGGGTGCTGCAGAAATTTAACACAGTTGTACCATACTCCATCGGATTCCTGAATGACCGCCTAACGAGCCTGTTTGGCTCAGATGGATATACCCTAACGATTGATTATGAAGAGCAAACGCTAAGTGCGCGGGTAAGTTCCGACCGGTATGGGGCAGTTGATCTGCTGTATGATTTGCTGTGGGATGTAATACCAGCTCATCTGCAGGTCATCGCCAACCAGGAAACAACAAACAATATCGGCGGTACCAGACTCCGGGTGGGAGGAATTGTAGCTAATACCAGGATCCAGACTATTCCGCCGGGAGAATGAGAAGGGAGGAACTAATACATAGGGCAGTATAATTCTGCAGTGATTACCAATGCCGGGCAGCAGCTGATTGCGAATGCAATCGCTGGGAGCGGAGAAATCGCTATTACAGCAGTTAAAACATCCAGCCATACCTACTCTGCGTCAAATATTCCCAATCTGACAGATTTGGAAGACATTGAGCAGACCGTGCAGAATCCGTCTGCTGGAGTATTTAACAATACGATGGTGCAAGTATCCGCACGGTTTGATAATCAGGATGTTTCCAGCCCCTATCTGATTCAGACGCTGGGGATTTACGCACAGATCGGAAGCGGTTCCGAAACGTTGCTGGCTGTTTCTTTAGCAACCAGCCCAGACCAGATGCCAGCGGAAAGTGACGCATCATTATCAGCGTTTATTTATAACATTCAGATGACCATTCAGCAAGCATCCCAACTGACTTTTACTGTTAATCCGGCTGGGACTGCCACTCTTCAGGATCTCCAGGACATGCTGGCACTAATCCGCCGCGTGATCCTGGTTCCCTTTCCTGCATCCGGATGGTCTAGTTCCCCGCCATACACCCAGACGGCGCAGGCATCGGGCATTGAGTCCATCGATACGCCGACGGTGGGGCTTTATGTGCCTGTGGGGACAGGCGATGACGAGGAAGCAGCATTAAAAGCGGCCTATGGGTGCGTGACATATGTAGATACCGGAAAAGGGACAATTACAGCTACTTGTGTTGGCAAAAAACCTGAGGACGAATTTACCATGGCAGTTAAGGGGGTGTAATCGGTGGCAAGAGCAATTTTACTTTCGGTTGGCGGCGCTGCTGATCTTAGGCAGGTTACTGCGCTTGCTTCCGATGTACTGGAGGGGAAGGTCATTGTGGATGCAAACGGCAACCCGTTAACCGGAACAATGCCAGATCAATCCGGGTGGGAATACAATAACCTTCCAGCAGGGCAATCCGTTAACATCCCCAAAGGCTATCATGATGGGAGCGAGTATGTAAGAGCGCAGCCGTTATCCTCCCAAACATTCGGCACGGGCACGGCTGAAGATGTTCTCGAAGGCGAGACAGTATGGGTAAATGGAGAACAGATCAACGGTGAAATGGCGAATAATGGTGCGTTCAATTATACCCTTAGTGCCGGAGGATCTGTATTGATCCCAGCGGGATATCATAACGGTCAGGGCCGTGTTGCGGCACGCTCCTTGGCTAACCAGACAGATGGAACTGCGACTGCCAATGACATACTGGACGGCGAAACCGCTTGGGTAGATGGAGTGCAGATCGAAGGTGCTATGGCAAATAGGGGCGCAATTAGCCAATCCTTGAATGCAGGGGGAAGCTACACAATTCCTGAAGGCTATCACAACGGGTCCGGCGTTGTGAGGGCGAATAGCTTGGCGTCGCAGACGCCGGGCACAGCAGACAACACAATGATATTGGACGGAGAAACTGCCTGGGTGGATGGGGAACTGGTGGAAGGCACTATGCCGAACCAGAACATATACAGCGTCACAGACGTAGCGGATGAAGCAGCATCCAGCTGGATCAATGTGTATATTTACCGCGGGGCTTATTTGCAATCTATTGCATCTCATAATAATAGGCATCTTTTGCATATTAGCTATCCAACGCTAAGAAACGTGTTAGGGATTACCACAGATAAAATTCTTTGGGGACAAAGCATAGCCGGATCAACAGGCAGCGCCCAGGGATGGTATGACAGCAACACTGATATCTTCAGAAACGGCGTATTTGGCGGATGGGGGCTGGAAATCGTATCTGGCTCAGGAGTCAACCTTTCGGCTAATACTGATAACGGGGGAATTCAGGGGCCAACCCCATCCATTGAAACTACTAGGCAGATTGACTTTACAGACATATCCCAAATCAATCTACATACTACACATATCACCGGAAACGCAGGAACTCCATATTATGCGCGGGTCACCCTCTTGGACACGGGGCAGGTTTACAACGCATCATCGCAGTCTCCAGGAATTGGTGCAACGGCATCATTTTATATCCCAGTTTCTGCGCAAGTCAAATCCCGCATCCGAGTGGAGATTGTTTGTCCGTCCTCGTCAACGCAGGGGATCAGGATTACTGTAATCTGGATGTCAAAACGATAGGAAAGAGAGGGAACAGAATAAAATTTTTAGACAGATGCAATGCCATTTATGGCGCTGTTATCACTGTGCTGACAGCGGTATTTGGTGTTTACTGGTACGTTTTTGCGGCATATCTGTTATGCAATGTGTGCGATTATATTACAGGATGGTGGAAAGCAAGAAAGCTAAAGCAAGAATCGAGCCGCGTAGGATTAAATGGGATCCTGAAAAAATGCGGCTACTGGCTGATCGTCCTGGTGGCATTCTTAATCCCAGAGGTATTTGTACACCTGGGGAATGATCTGCTGGGCATTGACCTGGCTTTTTTAATGCTGTTAGGCTGGTTTACCCTGGCCACACTATTGATCAACGAAATCCGCAGCATCCTGGAAAATCTGGTGGAATGCGGCTGTGAGGTCCCAGAATTTTTAATTGCGGGGCTTGCTGTTACCGAAAAGTTACTTGATGCTGAGATTAAAATTCCCGGAATGACCGGAGAAAGTGAGGAATATAAAAATGATGAACAGAAATGAAATCCCTGCAGCAGAAGCTAAAATTAAGGCAGAAATTGCAAAGAGAGGCACGCCTGAGTGCAAAGACGTGGAAGCACTGATCGATACCTATACCGGACCAGCGACTGGTCTTGTGTGGGACGAGGGCGCCGAGAAGCTGGAACTGGCAGAAGGTTACATCTTCGACAATGATGGAAACGTTGTTCTGCTGGATGATGTTACCGGCCCCGGAACCGGCATGATTTACAAAGACGGCAAACTGGTGCCGGCGGAGTAATTGCACCGGTGCAACTGGCCCTGGGGATAACCTGGGGCCTTTTTTAAATTGGAGGATGAATCATGAACATTGAAAAGCAGTATCTAACAATTAGCAATTATAACCGCCCGGGGACCAAGCGGGCCAGAACCACAGCCGTAGCCTGCCACTATATCGGCAATCCCGGCACCAGCGCCCAGGCCAACCGGAATTATTTCGAAAACCTGAAGGATACCCACACTACCAAGGCCAGCTGCCACTACATCATTGGCCTGGACGGCGAAATCCTGCAGCTGATCCCGGAGGATGAAATCAGCTGGTGCACCAACCAGGCCAATAGCTACACGATCAGCATCGAGGCCTGCCATCCGGACAGCACCGGGCAATTTACAGATGCCACCTATAAATCCTATGTGGCACTCTGCGCCGATATCTGCCAGCGCTGGGGCCTGGATCCGCAGAACGGTGGCCTGATCCGGCATTATGACGTCACCAAAAAGGTCTGCCCCAAATGGTTTGTTGACCACCCGGAGGCATGGACACAGTTTAAACGTGATGTTCAGGCAGCTATGGCCGTAGCACAGCAGGAACCCGGATGGCAGCATACCGATATTGGCTGGTGGTACATGTATGATGACGGCACCTACCCGGCCAACAAGTGGGAGTTGATCAATCATCACTGGTATTTATTCAACAAAGACGGTTACATGGTAACCGGCTGGCACCGCTGGGACGGCCAGACCTGTGATCCGGCTGACGGCAGCGGCGACTGGTACTTCCTGGACAATACTGCCGGCGGGCCATATGAGGGAGCCTGCTGGCATACCCGAGAAAATGGCGCTCAGGAAATCTGGTATGTGGAATAGAGTGGGCGGGAGGGTTATCCTCCCACTCATTTCTCCCCGATCTCCTGCACAATTCCACTGTAACCGTAACTTGTTTCAAACTCAGCCCACGACTTTCTATTGCTTTTGGTGTACCAATGATTTTTATATGTAAAATTCCCATCCGGGTCGACAAGAATCAAAAGAGCTTGTTTCATGCTAGCTGCTTCAATTATTTCTGTGGTGCCTTTAATTCTGAATCTTCTTCTCATTTTATTTCCTTTTCTCCCGGCTTTACCCGGCCGGGACGGGGTAGAATACTACCCAACAAATGAATAGGTTGCTTTTCCAGATGCATGGATATTACGGGAATAAAATCCGTCCCATCTGTTAACCAGTTCCTTGCGAACAATCACATCTTCTGCAAACGCTTCCTGGGCGTCTTCACTTACGATGTACTTCTTGTAGTAATCGGCGCATCCGGTCAATTCTGCCCTAAGTTCTTCAGCGCTGGCAATCCACTTCTTTTCGCTGGGATTCCATTTCGCATTAAAATTTCTTTTGATCCAATCCTTTGCGTTGTAGGTCTTTCCAGAAATTTCTCCGGTAATTGTATTGACTTCGATGATCTCGTCACCAACAACGTTCATTTTGATAATTTCATTCATATTGGATTTTGCCTCCTCCCATGCCTTCTTCAGTCCGGAGGAAATGGTCATTCCGGCCTTCTTAACTAACTCCCATGCTCTCTTCATGATCTTGCTTAAATCGTATTTCTTCATCTTTATTTCCTCCGTTCCTTTATCTTATGGTTATATTATATACTAATATTAGTATAATGTCAATGGGTTTTTAGACTAATTTTAGGATATTTCATATTGACAATCTAACCCGGGAATGTTAATTTACTTATAGGAGGTGCTATATGATTAGATATAAAATTGATGTATTTGCCGAATTAAGCAAGCATGGATTTAACCAGACACGCATACAAAAAGAGAATTTGTTGCCCCGTCAAACAATGACGAATATCAAAGCAGGGAAAAGCATTACCCTGGAGACGCTGAATAAGATTTGCCTTATGTGCCGGATGCAGCCGGGGGATATAATTGAAATGATCCCAACGGACGAAGAAAAGATAAAGTATTATTGATTCTATGCTTGACAATATAC
This sequence comes from Candidatus Cottocaccamicrobium excrementipullorum, assembly GCA_018713255.1. Classification (GTDB taxonomy): domain Bacteria; phylum Bacillota; class Clostridia; order Lachnospirales; family Lachnospiraceae; genus Caccovicinus; species Caccovicinus excrementipullorum. The sequence continues at coordinate 44,274 of DVFL01000006.1, forward strand.
TAATATTAGTATATAATATAATTGTCAGGAGGGAAACCAAATGACAATAACCCGAAAGGGAGAAAGGAGAACATATGGCAGTGAACATGAGTGAAACGGCAAGACTGATCCTTGGACTCCGGGCTGCAGGATGGGACGAAAAATCTATTAATGATTTCATCCTGTATATTGAGACCGGCGAGGAACAGTATAAGCCAAAAGAAAAGGCCGACTAAAAAGCCGGCCAACACACACAACGGGGCGGAGCAAATCCGCCCCACACAAAAAAGATACCATAAGCCTAAAATAAAAACAAGAGGTTAAAATTATGAAGATTAATGGAATTGGAATAATAAAAAAAGAGCAGGCAATGTCTATATTAACAAAAGAAGGAAGACAAGCCGTACAGAGCGGAGATATCACTCTTGATGAGCTGGGACAGATGTATAAACTCGAAATGGTCAAACGGTCTTCCAAAATTGGAGATATGCCGGATACATTTCGGCAATGTTATAAATGGATACCAGACAAGTTAAAAGATGAACTAACACCAGCGGATTTGGCAAATCTTACAGATCAATTTTACGATTGCTACAGCAACGGAAAAGCGGGGAAGTAAACCCTCCCCGCTTTCTGCAATGTGGCTGACCGCATCACATTAAATATTGTTATTTCAATCCGCGTTTGCCGGATAGCTGGCAAAACCACAGCAGGAAGCATCCATCCTGGGTGACTGATTAAATCATATCCTTTAATGGTTCAAAAGTCAAGATACACTACAGGACTTTTTGCTAAAGTTTTTGCTAAAGTCAATCCGTGTAAACTGTAGCAAAATCAATGGTTTTTGGGAGCGCACAATGCGTAAAAATGCTGTATTTTATTGATTTTTACTGGTTATTAGTATTAGGTATTCACCTTGCCAAGGTGGGGGCCGCGGGTTCGAATCCCGTCTCGCGCTTTTTTTATTTTGCCGGAAACCTTAGTTTATTAGGTTTCCGGTTTTTTGTTTGATTTTATAAGATTTTGTCAGGGGCAGAGCAGGAGAGATCTTGCTGGGATTTGTTTCACTTCATGCTGCTGCCCGGCAGCTTGTTTTTATTTCGCCATTCCCGAGGAGAGATCCCGTAAGTATGCTTGAAGGCCCGGGAGAAGTGAAGCTGATTGGGATACCCCACGGCGTTTCCGATATCGCCGATGCTCAGGTCTGTGAGCTTAAGCAGCTCCGCCGCCTTTACCATACGGTAGCTCATAATAAATTCTTGCGGTGATTTTCCGATAGTGTCTTTAAAAATCCTGCCGAAATAGCTGCGGTTTAGTCCGCAGGATTTTGCCAGACTTTCCACAGAGATATCATTTTGGAAGTTCTGCTCAATGTAGGTTAAGGCTTCTTTGATATAAAAATCCCGCACCCGTCCTTCACTGGAGAATCGCATCGATACAGAGGAGCGGGACATATAGTCAATAAACAGATAGAGGTGTCCGATCAGGTGGAAAGGGGATTCATCCCCGTGTTCTGCCATGTAGAGCATCTCTTTTTTCATTTCTTCCCGCAGTTCTTTAGAATGGGCGTGGTAAACTGGGTTATCTGGACTTAATCCGGTCATTTCTACGATTTCTTTTGCCCGCAGTCCGTCAAATTCTACCCATACATATTCCCAGGGAAGATTCTGGTCCGCCACATAGGTGGTAATTTGACGTGGAAAGATCATGAATCCCTGGCCGCTTTTGATTTGATAAGTTTTGGTCTCGCCTTTGGAATTGTCTGCCATCAGCGTTCCTGTGCCGGAGATAACGAAGTGAAACAAATAGTGATTCCTGGAAGCTGGTCCAAAAGAATGGGCTGGCTCGCATTGTTCTTTGCCAAACTGGTACAGTCCAAGGTCTACAAAGTTCTCATTGGGGAACACGTAGAATAAAATATCGCTCATAGTTGAGTCCTCCTGATGTGAGCGCAGTTTGAATTCTGCTATCTATAATATACCAAAATGATACCCGACTTGGCAATATCCTGATAAAAGCAACATAAAGACATAAAATGCCAAATATAAGGGTATTCATAAGCGTATTTTGGAATGTTATAATCATTTTAGCAGTAAAGAAATACTAAAAGGAGGGAGCAAAAACGATTATGAGAAGGAAAAAGGGGATCTATGCAGTCCTGGCAGTCAGCGCCTTGGCGGCTGTTGTTCTTCCGGGGTGCAGCTCAGGGGGGAAGGATGGAGTTACAGAGATCGAGATTCTGCAGTACAAGCCGGAGGCTGCCGCGTATTTCGATCAGGTAGAAGAGCAGTTCAATGCTACCCATGATGACATTCATCTGACGATCAGTTCACCGGATGATGCCAGCACCATTATGAGAACCAGATTTGTCAGAGAGGATTATCCGGATATTATTGGAATCGGCGGAGACATAAACTATTCTTATTATGTAGATGCCGATATTCTGGCGGATGTTTCTGACTATCCAGGACTGGCGGATATTAATGAGGCTTATCTGGATATTCTGGAGGCGCTGGAGATCGTGCCCACAGAGGGAACCTACGGCGTTCCTTATGTAGCCAATGCCGCCGGTATTTTGTATAACCGGGATATGTTTGAAGAGAATGGATGGGAGATTCCGGAAACTTGGGATGAACTGATCAGCCTTTGCGGTGAAATTCAAGAGAAGGGTATTCTGCCTTTCTATTTTGGATTCCGGGATACTTGGACATGTCTTGCACCGTGGAATGCCCTGGCAGTATGCCTTGCTCCGGCAGATACTTGTAAGCAGGTGAACGCCGGCGCGACTACTTTTACGGAGCAGTATCGGGAGACTGCGGAAAAGTGTCTTGAACTGGTAAGCTATGGGCCGGACGATCCGTTTGCTTACGGCTATAATGATGCATGTACCGCTTTTGCCAATGGCGAAGCAGCCATGTATCCCATCGGAAGTTATGCAGTGCCTCAGGTTCTGCAGGTTAATCCGGAAATGAATATTGATTCATTCCCCCTTCCGGCAAGCAACGATGTTTCCAAGAACACGCTTAACTCTGGCGTGGATTTAATGTTCTGTGTAACGGCAGCCTGCGAGCATAAAGAGGCGGCTTATGAAGTTCTTGATTTCCTTTTGGAAGACGAGAATCTTCAGGCCTACATTGATGCGCAGAATGCAGTGCCCTGTAAAACGGGAGACTTCAAATTGGCGCCTCAGTTGGACGGCATGCTTTCGTTTATCGAAGCCGGCAATATGACAGATTACCAGGATCATTATTATCCGTCGGAGATGGCGGCAGATGCACTGATTCAGACATTCTTAATCAACAAGGATGTGGATCAATTCCTTACTACCTTTGATACCAGTTGGCAGAGATACAACCGGGATATCATTCGTGAAGTTCAGGAATATGAAGAAGCCAACGGCACTGCTGAATAGGAAAGGAGCAGGGGGAAATGAAAAAATTAAATGACAGCAAACGGACGTACATGCTGATTACCATACCGATTCTGGCGCTGTTTGTATGCTTTAACACGGTACCGTTAATCCGCGGTGTTATTTACAGCTTTACTAATTTTAAAGGGTTTGGAACGTATGAGTGGGTTGGATTAAGAAACTATATGGATCTGTTTACCGACCCTAGAATCGGCGGTTCTTACTTGTTTACCATTAAACTGGCAATTATGGCAACGATTATCACCAATGTAATCAGCTTGATTCTTGCTCTTGGCCTGAACAGCAGTATAAAAGGAAAAACTTTCCTTCGTGCGGCATATTTTGTGCCGAATGTATTAGGCGCCCTTGTGGTAGGTTACATTTTCCAGTATTTCTTTACTTACATTCTTCCGGGGATTGGAAGAGCCCTGGGAATTGAAGCTCTCAGCTCCAGCATGCTTTCCAGCAGCAGCACTGCATGGTTTGCAATTGTAATTGTATGTGCATGGCAGTCGATTGCCATGAACACAATTATTTATATTTCCGGTATCCAGACGGTTCCGGAGGATGTATATGAAGCTGGCGACCTTGACGGAGCCACCGGCTGGAAGAAATTCCGGTATTTGACATTTCCGCTGATCATTCCTTTCTTTACCATCAATATGGTTTTGTGCGTAAAGAATTTCCTGATGGTATTTGATCAGATCGTAGCCATGACAAGCGGAGGTCCTGCACAGAGTACAGAGTCTATCTCTTATCTGATTTACAACAACGGTTTGTCAGGCGGAAGTTTCGGATATCAGAGCGCTAATGCCGTTGTATTCTTTATCGTAATTGTGGCAATTTCTGTAGCACAGATGACCATTTCAGGAAAGAAGGAGGAACAGTTATAATGTACGAGAAAGCAAAAGCAAAGATAAACTGGCCTGTTACAATCCTGTTGTTTATTGGTCTGATTACCGTGGCCTTTCCACTGTATATGACCATTGTAATCGCATTTAAACAGCCTTCCGAAATGACCAACAGCATTTCCGGAATTCTTTCTCTCCCCAAATCCTGGAGCTTGAGCAACTTTTCTCAGGCGATGGAACTGACTGATTTCTGGCGGTCTCTGGGAACCAGCCTTATGGTGACCAGCGTTACCTTGATTCTCAGCATACTTCTCCATTCCATGATGGGATATGCAGTGGGAAGAAATAAAGCCCACAGCAAATGGTATAATTTTGTTTATCTGTTTATTGTAAGCGGTATGTTCGTTCCTTTTGCAATTCTGATGATGCCTTTGGCAAAACAGACGGCGGAAATGCATCTGGATAACTGGTTCGGCGTTATTCTTCTTTATGTGGTATTTTATATGCCGATGAATTTGCTGCTGTATACCGGTTATCTTGTAAACATTCCCATTGCCCTTGAGGAGGCAGCAAGGGTGGACGGCGCAACTACCTGGCGGACATTCTGGAGTATTATTTTCCCCATTATGAAGCCTATGCATGCAACTGTGGCGGTAATTACCGCATTGGCTGTGTGGAACGATGTGATGACGCCGTTGATCATTATGTCAGGAAAAGGAACTAATACCCTGCCGCTGGCACAGCTTACGTTCCAGACTCAGTTCGGAACAAACTACAATTTGGCGTTTGCATCTTATTTACTGGCATTGATTCCGATTATTATTTTCTATGTTCTTTGCCAGAAACAAATTATTAACGGCGTAGTAAACGGCGCAGTAAAATAATATGGCAGATGCCTTGACAGCTTAAAGATCAGGAGGAAATAAATATGGGCATAGTATACGATGAAAAAAATAGGACAATTTCTCTACACACGGAAAACACCACATATCAGATGCAGGTGGACCGCTACGGTTTTCTGCTTCATCTGTATTACGGAAAGCGTGCAGAAGGTTGTATGGATTATTTGCTGACTTACTATGACCGGGGATTTTCCGGCAACCCATATGACGCAGGGACAGACAAGACCTATTCTATGGATGCACTTCCCCAGGAATTCCCATCTCTGGGAACTGGAGATTATCGGACGCCTGCCTGCATTATTAAGAATACGGACAGAACTTACTGCAGTGATTTTCGATATGAGAGCCATTGCATCAAAGAAGGAAAATATGCGCTGAAGGGGCTTCCGGCAGTTTATGCCGAAGCCCATGAGGCTCAGACTCTGGAGGTAATTCTTTCTGACCGGGTTACAGGAGTAAAAGCTAAACTGCTTTATGGCGTTCTTCCAGAATATGACATCATTACAAGAAGCGTAAAGATTATCAACGCAAGCAGCGGTCACATTTCTGTGAAAAAGCTTGCTCCCGCCTGCCTTGATATTGTGGGCGGAAAGTACGATTTTATTACTTTTTATGGCCGTCATGCCATGGAACGAAATTATCAGAGAATGCCGATCGGACATGGAGTTTCTAAGATTGGCAGTCTCCGGGGAACTTCCAGCCATCAGTATAATCCTGCAGTGATTGTGGCAGATCACGAGACCACGGAAGATGCAGGGGCATGCTATGCCATGGCCTTTGTTTACAGCGGAGGTTTTCAGTGCGAGGCAGGAAGAGATCAGTACTATCAGACCAGGGTGCTCATGGGCTTCAGCGAAGAGCAGTTTGCCTATCCCTTAAATCCAGGAGAAGAATTCCAATCTCCCGAGGTGATTTTAAGCTATTCTTCAGAAGGATTGGGAAAACTTTCCCAGAATCTTCACCGCTGTATACGGACTCATTTGTGCCGGGGCAAATACAAAGAAGCGGTGCGCCCGATTTTGTTAAACAGCTGGGAAGCATCGTATTTTGACTTTACCGGCGAATCTCTTTTAACGCTGGCAAAGCAGGCGGCGGATTTGGGAATAGAAATGTTTGTAATGGATGACGGATGGTTCGGAAACCGGGACAGTGAATTAAGGGGACTTGGGGACTGGAAGGTTAACGAGGAAAAGCTGGGCTGTACCTTGGGAGAGCTGATCCGCCAGATCAATGAGCTGGGGCTGAAATTCGGCATTTGGATCGAGCCGGAAATGGTGAATGAAGACAGTGAGCTTTATCGGGCGCATCCAGACTGGGCGTTTGTTATTCCAGGAAGACGGCCGAACCGTTCCCGTCATCAGCTTGTTCTGGATTTTTCCCGGAAAGAGGTTGTGGATTATATTTATGAGAAGATTTGCAGCGTTCTGGATCAGGGCAATGTGGAATACATTAAATGGGATATGAACCGGAGCATTGCAGATGTTTATTCTGCCACGGCAGACAGCCAGGGAAGAGTGCTTCATGATTATGTGCTGGGGCTTTATGATTTCCTGGAGCGGATAGTAGAGCGATATCCCAATATGCTGATTGAGGGATGCAGCGGCGGCGGCGGACGTTTTGATGCCGGAATGCTTTATTATACCCCGCAGATCTGGTGCAGCGACAATACAGATCCTATTGACCGTCTGGAGATTCAGTATGGAACCTCTTTTATCTATCCGGCTTCAGCAGTAGGCGCTCATGTATCGGCTTCTCCAAATCATCAGACGGGACGGTGTACTTCCCTAAAGACCAGGGGAGTGGTGGCAATGGCCGGAACCTTTGGCTATGAACTGAATCTAGGCAAAATCAGTGAAGAAGAGAAAGAGGAAATTCGGGTTCAGATTGGAGAATATAAGAAATTTGCTTCTCTGGTACAAGGAGGACTTTATTATCGTCTGACGAATCCTCAGACAGAAACGGCAGGGGCTTGGGAATTTGTATCTCAGGATCAAAGAGAAGCTCTTGTACAGGTGGTGACCATTAAGCAGCATGCAAATATGCCTGTGGATTACATCAAGGTCAAGGGACTGAAAGAAAACGCCTTATACCGGGAGGAGGAAAGCGGACGGCTGTACAACAGCACGGCCTTGAAAGAGGTTGGATTGCCGGTGCCAGTTGAGTTTGGCGAGTACCGGGCTTACCAATGGCATTTTATATTGGAAGAAGAGATGGCGGATTAAACGCTGAAGTTACAGAATAAAATCCCGATGAAGCTTAAGAGATTAAGGTTCATCGGGATTTTTGCTGTGCAAAGAAGGATGGGGCAGGGGCCGCTGGAAATCAATGGAAGCCGGCCCCAAATCAGTCAGAGCGGTCTTTGGAGGGGTAACCGGCTTTGCGTAAAAAGTAGAAGCAGTAAGGAACTTCCACCAGAAGCATTACGCTCCAGCCTACGGCACAGGCGATGGCTACGCCGTTCATTCCGATCCGGGGAACTAAAAGATAAACGAAAATTACCCGGAGCGAGGTTTGAATAAAAGTTCCCAACAAGGTTATGCTCATGTTTCCCATTCCCCGGAAAAAACCTTGGAATCCGTTTGTGAAACCAGGGAAGAGATAAAAAACAGCCATGAGACTTAAATAGCTGCATCCTAAGGCGACTACCTGCTGATCTCCCTCTGTGACGAAAAGCTGCATGAAAGGGCGTTTAAACAGCCAGGTGACAACACAAATAAGTATCCAGTAGCAGAATTCCAGAGTCAGTCCGGTGCGGAAGCCTTTTAAGATCCGCTCTCTTTTTCCGGCTCCCCGGTTTTGGGCGGTGAAGGTGGTAATGCCGTTGGAAATGCTCTGTTCTGGGAGACAGGCGTAATCATCAATCCGATTTACTGCGTTAAAGCTGGCAATGGCGTCAATTCCCATGGTATTGACAGCCCCTTGAATCAGAAGTTTGCCCACCGGCTGGCAGGCCTGCTGCAGAGCGGTGATGCTTCCATACTGGATGGTTCTTCCCAGGAGCCTGCGGTCCAGGGTAAATTCCCGGGGCTTTAACTGAAGAAGGGGAATTTTGCGGTACACATAGGCGATACACAGCAGGGCAGAGGTAGCTTCCGCAATTACGGTGGTGACGGCAGAGCAGACAATGCCCAGTCCCAGTCCGCCGATAAAGATAAGATCAAGAACACCATTTAATATGGAAGAAAACATTAAAAAGGTTAAAGGTGTTTTCGAATCTCCTATGCTTTTTAATGCGGCTGATACGGCATTATAGAAATAGGTAAAGGGCGCTCCGATGAAAATAATCCGCAGGTACAGGCAGGTAATGCCCAGAATTTCTTCTGGCACCTGAAGCGCCCGCAGAAGAGCCGGGGAGAACAAAATGCCCAGCAGCACCACAAAGATAGAAAAGAAAAGTCCGAAGATCGCGGTGGTAGACATTTCTTTTTTCAGCAGATCATACTGTTTGCCGCCAAAAAATTCACTCATGATCACAGAAGCGCCGATGCAGATTCCGGAGATTCCAAGAACAATAATGTTCATCACCGGACTGGCGGTACCGACTGCTGCCAGGGCTTCCTTTCCGATAAAACGGCCTACAATGATGGAATCTACTGCATTGTAGGTAAGCTGAAACAAATTTCCCAGGATCAATGGAACAGAATACGCGATAATATGCCTGGAAATACTTCCTTCTGTCATATGTACTGCAGCCATGATGAGCCTCCCTCTGGTTATTCATAAAATGTAAGGGCTTACAACCGTTGCTTTCATTATAATACAGAAGAAGAAACTGCACAATATTCTTAATTAGGGAAAAAGAAATTCTCTTGACAAAGCGCTTTATTGTGTGTAATGTATTCATGGCGGAAGCTAGATAATGCTTACATATGGAAAATACAGATAAAAGAAGGAGAGAGAAGAATGGCAGAGATGAAGGTTACGGATTCAATTCGCTACATTGGAGCAGACGACACCACCATAGATTTATTTGAAAGCCAGTATCCGGTGCCAAAGGGCGTATCATACAACTCTTACGTGATTCTCGATGAGAAAATTGCCGTAATGGACACAGTGGACCCCCGGGCCACTGATGAATGGCTGGAGAATCTTAAGAGAGAACTGGGAGAAAGAACTCCTGACTACCTGGTTGTATCTCATATGGAGCCAGACCACGGCGGAAGCATTCAGGTTCTGGCGAACAAGTATCCTGAAATGAAGATCGTGGGAAATGCAAAAACATTTAACATGATCAGCCAGTTTTTTGTTCTGGAAAATTTGGACAGCCGCAAGGTGGTAGTGAAAGAAGGAGACAGCTTAAACCTGGGCAGCCATACGCTGCAGTTTTATATGGCTCCTATGGTGCATTGGCCGGAAGTGATGGTAACTTATGAGACTTCGGAAAAGGTGCTGTTTTCCGCCGATGGATTTGGTACCTTCGGCGCTATTTCCGAAAATGAAGAATGGATTGCTGAGGCCAGACGGTATTATATCAATATTGTTGGAAAGTATGGAGCTCCGGTGCAGACCTTGTTAAAGAAGGCTTCCGGTCTGGATATTGCCATGATTTGTCCTCTTCATGGACCGGTTCTGAAAGAGAATCTGGGCTACTATCTGGAGAAATATGATATCTGGAGCAGCTATCGTCCTGAGGAGAAAGGCATCGTAATTGCCTGCGCTTCTATCCACGGCCATACTGCTGAGGCGGCCCGCCGCCTGGAGGAAATTCTTAAGGCTAAGGGACAGAAAGTTGTGTATATTGATCTTTGCCGCACCCATGTATCAAATGCGGTGGAGGCTGCATTCCAGTACGACAGAATGGTTCTGGCTGCTTCTTCTTACGATGCAGGCGTGTTCCTGCCCATGGAGGATTTCCTGCATCATCTGAAGGCAAAAACCTACCAGAACAGAACAGTGGCGCTGATGGAGAATGGTTCCTGGGCTCCTTCGGCGATTAAGACCATGAAGTCCATTTTAGAGGGAATGAAGAACATAAAAATTTGTGAAAAGACCGTTACCATTAAATCTTCAATGAATGAAGATACGGTTTCTGCAATGGAAGCAATGGCAGAGGAGTTATGCCAGGAATAAACCTGCGGAGGAAAAATATAAAATCCCGGTGAGAATTAAGGAAGAAAACGCCTTAATCCTTGCCGGGATTTTTTTCTGCATCTTCAGAACGTTTTGGAGTATAGCGGATAATATCTTCTGGTCCACAGTCCAGCAGTTCACAGAGATAATCAAGGGTGCTGATGTTAATATTTCTGCCTTGTTTTAAACTGTCCAGAGTTCCTTTGGAGAAGCCGCACTTGTTGACCAGATAGTAGGTGGTAATATGTTTCCGCTTCAGCGTATCGAAGAATGGTTCATAAGTAATCACCTGCTGCTGCTCCTCCTTTTCTTTTGTTTCTTTGGTATTAGCATAACAAGGAGAAACGTCTGGGAACAATCCCCAGTTACCGGGTATAAAAAACAGGGATTTATACTCTCCTAAGCCGCTGGGAAAACCGGCGAAATCCCTGGAGAATAGAGGGAATTTGCCTTGTCATCCAGGCTTATTTGTACTATAATGGGAAAGATAAACAAAAAAGCCGGATAAAAAACTGGCTTTACGGAGGATACAAGAATGAAATTTGCAAAGCGGATGGATCAGTTTGGGGAAGGTATTTTTTCTCGGCTGCTGGAAATAAAAAAGAGCCGGCTGGAAAAGGGGCTGCCGGTTATTGATTTAAGTGTGGGAACACCGAATATTCCCCCGGCGAAGCATATTATTCAGGCTCTTCTTGATGCGGCAGCTGATGAGAAAAATTATGTTTATGCCATCAGCGACCGCAGGGAGCTTCTGGAGGCGGCGGCAGCCTGGTATAAGAGACGGTATGGAGTGGAGCTGGATCCGCAAAGAGAAATTTGTTCTCTGCTGGGATCTCAGGAGGGACTGGCGCACATTGCTCTGTCTATTGTGGATGAGGGAGATATTGTGCTGGTTCCAGATCCTTGTTATCCCGTTTTTGGAGACGGACCTATGCTGGCGGGAGGAAAACTGGTATATATGCCCCAGAAAAAAGAAAATGGGTATTTAATTCAGCTGAAGGATATACCGGAAGAGACGGCGAGAAAGGCTAAGTTCATGGTAGTGTCCTATCCCAATAACCCCACCACAGTGATGGCGCCGGACAGTTTTTATGAAGAGCTGATTGCCTTTGCTAAAAAATACGATATTATTGTGCTTCACGATAATGCCTACAGCGAGCTGGTATTTGACGGAAGGAAAGGAGGAAGCTTCCTTCGTTATCCAGGCGCCAAAGAAGTAGGAGTGGAGTTTAACTCACTCTCCAAGACTTACGGCCTGGCAGGAGCAAGAATCGGCTTCTGCCTGGGAAATGAAGAGGTGGTATCCCATTTAAAGACGTTGAAATCCAACATGGATTACGGTATGTTTCTTCCGATTCAGAAGGCGGCGGTGGCGGCCATTACAGGAGATCAGTCTTGTGTGGCGGCTAACCGGCAGGCTTATGAGAAAAGAAGAGATGTCCTCTGCGAAGGGTTTACCTCGATTGGGTGGCAGATGGACAAGCCTCAGGCAACCATGTTCGTTTGGGCCAGAATTCCGGAGCATTATTCTTCTTCAGAACAGTTTGCCATGGATATGGTGGAGAAGGCCGGCGTGATGGTGACGCCGGGAAGTGCTTTCGGTCCGTCTGGAGAAGGCCACGTAAGACTGGCGTTGGTTCAGGACGAGGATGTTCTTAATCAGGCTGTGAAGGCAGTGAAGGAGAGTGGAATTCTGGAAAGATAGGAGGCCTGATGATGGGGAAAAAAGTCTGGGGAGTTTTGATGAACCTGGAACCAGAAACCTTGTGGATCGTTCTTTTGGGGATATGGATTGTAGTGATGTACGGTCATTCTCTGACTCCGGCGGAGGTTTCTTCCCAGGAAAGCGGATGGGCCCTGGCACGGGCGAAGGAACTGGCGGAAGCTTTGCTGGGAGACAGTTCCTGGCTGACAGAGCATTTGATTCGGAAAACTGCCCATTTTTGTGAATACACGGTGTTTGGTCTTCTTTTGATGCAGAATGTATCGCTGCGATTGGGAAAAGGCAGCCGGAGACGGCGGGAAAGCCGGGGCGGATGGATAATTCTGGCTTTGGCCGTTCTGGGAGTTCCTTTCCTGGATGAAACGCTGCAGCTGTTTTCCGCCGGCCGATCCGCTCAGATCAGCGATGTGTGGCTGGATATGGCTGGAGCCTGCTTCGGCCTGGCCATTTGGATGGGAATGAAGCACTTGATGGAAAACAAGAGAAGACGAAGGAGGCGGAGAAATTGGAGCATTCGGTAAATTATCTGCTTCGTCTTCAGTATGATGGAAGCCGGTATGAGGGCTGGCAGAAGCAGAAGAATACAGATCGGACAATACAGGGGAAGCTGGAAAGCGTTTTGGGACAGCTGGCCGGCTGCCCGGTACAGGTTAACGGCTCCGGCAGGACGGATGCCGGCGTCCATGCATTGGGCCAGGCAGCCAGTGTATGTCTTCCTGGGGACATTCCAAAAGAAGAGATTTTGGCTTATGCCAATCGTTATCTCCCGGAGGATATTAAAGTGCTTTCTGTCTCGGCAGTAGACCAGCGTTTCCACGCAAGGCTGTGGGCCAAAGAGAAGACCTATTGTTACCGCATTGATACTGGGAGTAAAAAGGATGTATTTGAGAGAAAATACGTGTATGGATTTCCATTTTCTCTGGATATTGCAGCCATGGAACAGGCTGCCAGGTTCCTGGAAGGAACCCATGATTACAAGAGTTTCTGCGGAAATAAAAAAATGAAAAAATCTACGGTGCGCACGGTGCGCAGCATTTCCCTTTGTCAGCAGGAGGGAAAAATTTCTCTTTATTTTACAGGAGATGGGTTTCTGCAGCATATGGTACGGATTATGACGGGTACCTTAATTGAAGTAGGCCTGGGAAAGCGAAGCCCGGAATCCATGAAGGAGATTCTGGAGGCCGGGGACCGAAGGGCCGCAGGCTTTACGGCTCCTCCAGAAGGGCTGTTTTTGGTATCGGTAGAATATTAACTTAACGGAACCGACGATAGGCGAAAAGAAGGGCAGGAGAAAATTATGACCAATATGCTAGTAAGGCTGTTTGTGCCTAATTACCAAGACACAGAAGATCCTAAGGTCCGCACCCGGTACGGGATGCTCTCCGGAGTTGTGGGGATCATCTGCAATTTAATTTTATTTCTTTCTAAAATGCTCATCGGCCTTTTGACGAACAGTATTTCTGTCATGGCAGATGCTTTTAATAATCTTTCTGACGCGGCCTCCTCCATTATTGGCTTTGTGGGAGCGAAAATGGCAGGAAAACCAGCTGATGAAGATCATCCTTTCGGGCATGGGCGGATTGAATATATTTCCGCTTTTATTGTGGCCTTCCTGGTGATCCAGGTAGGCTTTTCCTTGTTTAAAACCTCTGTGGGGAAAATTATCCATCCAGAGGAGATGGTTTTTCAGCCAGTCTCAGTGGTAATCCTTTTGCTGTCTGTGGCAGTTAAGTTATGGATGGGGTTGTTTAACAAAAAGCTGGGGAAGCAGATTAATTCTTCAGTAATGCTGGCTACTTCTGCAGATTCCCTGGGAGATGTGCTTGCCACCTCTGCCACCATTGTTTCTATATTAGTTTATGGCATTTTAGGGTGGAATATAGATGGAATTGTGGGATTATGTGTGTCGGCAGTGGTATTGCTGGCTGGAGTTAACATTGCGAAAGACACTCTGGAGCCTTTAATCGGTGCGCCCATTGACCATCAGCTCTATACGGAAATCAGCAATTATGTGGAAAGCTTTGACGGAATTGTAGGCACCCATGATTTGATTATTCACAATTACGGTCCTTCCAGAAGTATGGCTTCGATTCACGCAGAGGTGCCTAATGATGTGGATATTCAGATTTCTCATGAGATTGTTGACCGAATTGAGCAGGAAGCTTATAAACGGTTTCATATCTCTTTGGTGATCCATATGGACCCGGTGGAGACGAAAAACGAACAGTATCTTAAGCTTCGCCAGATGCTGAACGAGGTGCTGGATGAAGTGGATTCCCGTCTCCAATTTCATGATTTTCGCATGGTCAATGGAAAGGAACGGATTAATCTGATTTTTGATCTGGTGGTTCCAAGGGACTATAAGTACAGCCAGTACGACCAGCTGAGAGATCGTATTACCCGAATGGTCCAGGAACGGGATAAACGATGCAAGTGCGTCATTAATGTGGAAAACAGCTACTGCGCAGAGTAACTGGAGAAGCAAAGAGACGAAGAAATATTTTGATGGGAAATGCAATAACTTTTTCGTTTCCTGCATTAATTAAGTAGGGAAAGGAATTCCAATCCATGTTGATTTTGGATACCTTAAGTTTTCCGGAGCTTCCAGAACAGGCAGTCAATGAGGACCTGTTAAAACAAGTTGGGGAAGGAAGTCAGGAAGCATTTAAGAAATTATATGAGAATACGGATAAAGCCTTATATGGGTTCATTCTGTCCATTTTACGGAATTCCTATGATGCTGAAGAAGTGATGCAGGAAACGTACATGAAGATTTGGACTTCGGCTTCTGGCTATCAGGCGCAGGGAAAACCCTTGGCCTGGATGTTTACCATTGCCAGAAATCTCTGCTATATGAAATTTCGGGAGCAGAAATATCAGGCGGACGTGGGGCTTGAGGAGTTAAACCAGGGAGAGAACGGGGAGTTCTGTCCTCAGATTGAAAACGCGGCGGATAAACTGGTTCTCCAGGCAGCTTTGAGGGCTCTTAAGGAGGAAGAACGGCAGATTGTACTGCTTAAGAATTCTTCGGGGCTTAAGCACAGGGAGATTGCTCAGATTATGGGAATGCCTCTGGCTACCGTATTATCAAAATACAACCGGGCGATGAAAAAGCTGGAACATTATTTAAGAGAGGAGTGAGACAGGTGGAGAGCAGGAAAAAAGCCAATACAGAATATAACCGGAAAAATATCGAACAGCATCTGGCGTCTGCTCTGAACGCTGCCACTCCTGATGTGTGGTCAAAACTTGATTTGACAGTTCCTCAGGATAAACCGGAAAAAGGCCAGGAAAAACAAAGGCCAAAAGCCTCTGTGCTGTGGATGCGGCGTCATATGGGAGGAGCAGCGGCAGCAGCCTGTATCTGCCTTCTGGCGGTTGGCGGAAAGGCTTATCATTACGAATGTGTTCAGGTGGTTTCTCAGGTGGGAATTGATGTGAATCCCAGTGTGAAGCTGTCCTTAAACCGCAGAGACCGGGTGGTCCAGGCGGAGGGGCTTAATGAGGACGGGGCCGCCTTGCTGGAAATGGAACAGATGAAGGGCTGGCCGGTGGAAGCGGCGGTGAACCAGGTGGTAGATGCTCTGGCAGCCCGGGGATATTTCGATGAGGCTGAGCAGGAGCATGCAGTGCTGGTGTCTGTTGCCGGAAGCACGGCGAAACGAGCGGAAGCGGTAAAATCCACAGTATCATCTCAGGTAGAAACTGCCCTGGCGGAAAAGCAGGTTAAGGCTGTGGTCTATGATCAAACCGTCGAAGTGACGCCGGAGCTGGAAGAGCTGGCGGATACCTACGCCGTTTCTTTGGGTAAAGCAGAATTTATAGGACAGCTGGTGAGTCAGAATCCATCTTTAAGTCAGGATGCCCAGGGGACTTTTGACCGGATGATGGACCAGACTATGGAGGAGCTGAATCAGGAGATCAATGAGTATTCTTATTCTACGAATGCCAACGTAACGATCATCGCGGCAGAACCGGCTGAGGATTCTTCTCAGGAGAATATGCCGGAGGTTCTTACGAGAGAGGAACGGAGAGACCGGAGAAAAGAGCGGGCAAAAGACCGGGAAGAAGTCAGAGAAGAAGCCGGTCAGGAGGAAGGTTTGGCTGAAGAGGAAGATCAGATTCGCCAGTCGGAGGAACTTCAGAAGCTGCCTCAGGATACAGAAGAGCTGCCGGAAGAATCATCCGCCTCACAGCCAGAGAGTTCCGTTTCTCAGAATGAGAAATGGGAGCCGGAGTCAGAGCCTGAATTAGAATCTGCAGCAGAGGATCAGGAAGAAGCTGAATCAGAAACTTCAGATGACGCTGATGCTGTATGGCCTCTTCCAGAAGAGTCTCTTCCAGAAGAAGAATCTCAGCCGGAAGAAGAGGAAGAGCTGGCCTCTCCTTCTTCAGTTGAACAGATCCAGGAAGAGGAAGAATCAGGAGGCTCACCTGATTTGAAAGAAGGGGAGACTATTAAAGAGGGTGCTCCTGAAGAAGAAAATCCAGAAGAAGTAAATTCGGAAGAAGCTGATTCAGAAGAAGTCGATTCAGAAGAGGCGGATTCGGAAGCATCCAGTTCAGAAGAATCCGATACCGATGAAGTAAATTCGGAAGAGGCGGATTCTCAGGATAAGGAGGAGCAGGCGGTTCCTTCAGATCTGGAGACGGAAGAGTCTAAAGCCTCCCAGGAACCAGAAGATACGGAAACAGCAGAAGCCTCAGAAGAAGAATCCTCAGAAGAAGAATCCTCAGAAGAAGAGAAGTCAACGGTCAAGAAAGAATCTTTGGCGGAAACAGCTGATCAGGAGAGGAACAATAAAGAGGAAATTCATCAGGAGGAACTCTTGGCGGAGGAGTCTCAGACAGAGGAGGAGCAGACAGCCTTTGAAGAAGAGGAGTTGGTACAAGAAGAGGGCGGGAGCCGGATTATTCACAGCTCGCAGGGGCAGTTTGACGGAGAAGGTCCGGGCGATATGATTACCGAGCCGCTGACGGGAACGATGATTACCAGCAATGGTACCCAGATTATCTTCGAGACGATAGAGGAAGAAGAAAAAGAGCCGGAATATGCTTCACAGTTCCTCAGCGAGCTGGAACGCCAGCTTTTGGAGAAGGGGCCGGGAGCCTTTATCAGCAATGAACCAGTCTATTTTGCTGATCCTCGCCGGGTGTTTGGCACTGTGATTTGGGTGGGTGACAGGTAGAAGGCCGCCTGAGAAGGTTTCGGCGGTACAACTTGAATGGAAAGAAAAATACAGCCATGTCTTGCAGAAAAGATGTGGCTGTTTTTCTGCGATAGAAAAGAGAAAGACAAGGAGTGCAATCGTATGGCAATTCTTTTTAATCAAAACACAAAGGTGTTTACCCTGCAGACTAAAAACTCCGCCTATCAGATGAAGATGATTGACTATGGAGTGCTGATCCATCTCTATTATGGAAAGAGGCTGGAGGACTGCGATTTATCTTATTTGATTCAGAGATCTGACCGGGGCTTCTGCGGCAATCCTTATGAAATGCAGCATGACAGAACCTTTTCTCTGGATTATTTTCCTCAGGAGTATTCCTGCTTCGGCATAGGAGATTATCGGAGCGATGCGGTGCGGGTGATCAATGGGGATGGAAGCAATGCAGTGGATTATCGGTTTTCTTCATACCGGATTGAACCGGGGAAATACCGTTTAGAAGGAATGCCTTCCATGTATGGAGAGGAAGGAGAAACTCTGGTGATTACCATGAAGGATCAGAGTACCGGCATGGAGCTGGAACTTTATTACGGCGTGTTTGAACAGGATGATGTGATTACCAGAGCCGCTCGTATTGTAAACGGTACGGGAGATAAGGTGTATGTAGACCGGGCCATGTCTCTGTGCCTGGATTTTATGAGAGCAGATCTGGATTGGATTCATTTTTATGGAAAGCATGCTATGGAGAGAGAATTTGAACGCAGTCCCCTCCAGCACGGCAGACAGGCAATCGGATCGGTGAGAGGAGCCTCCAGCCATCAGCACAATCCATTTGTGATTCTCTGCGGAAAAGAAACGGGAGAAGATTGGGGAGAATGCTGGGGAATCAGTCTGGTTTACAGCGGCGGATTTTATGCAGAGGCGGAGGTAGACCAGTTTAATCAGACCCGGCTGATAATGGGAATCTCTCCGGACAACTTTTTATGGCAGCTGGAACCAGGAGAAGCGTTTCAGACGCCTGAGTGCCTGATGATTTATACGGATAAAGGATTAACCCAGCTGTCTCATCAATACCATCGTGCCGTGTTTAATCACATTATCCGGGGAAAATGGAAAGAAGAGCCAAGACCTGTGCTGATTAACAACTGGGAGGCTACGTATTTCCAGTTTACCGGAGATAAACTGCTGTCGATCGCCCGGGAAGCCAAGGAGCTGGGCATTGACATGCTGGTGCTGGATGACGGCTGGTTCGGAAAGCGCAACAGCGACAATTCTGGTCTGGGAGATTGGCAGGTAAATGAAAAGAAGCTTGGCGGCTCTCTGCGGGAGCTGGCGGAAAAGATCAATGGAATGGGATTGAAATTTGGCCTGTGGTTTGAACCGGAAATGATTTCAGAGGACAGTATTTTGTATGCGAAACATCCGGACTGGGCAATCCGTATTCCCGGCCGTCCGGCCAATATAGGACGCAGTCAGCTGGTGCTGGATTTTTCCCGGGAAGAGGTAGTGGACGGCATCCAGGAGATGGTGTTCTCCGTTTTGGATGAAGCGAATATTGAATATGTGAAGTGGGATTTCAACCGAAGCATTACTAATCTGTATTCCAGCGCCCTGCCGCCAGAACGCCAGGGAGAAGTGGCGCACCGGTACGTGCTGGGGCTTTACCGGTTCTTGGAGAATTTTGTAAACCGCTATCCCAATATCCTTCTGGAAGGATGCAGCGGAGGGGGAGGACGATTCGACCTGGGAATGCTGTATTACAGCCCGCAGATTTGGTGCAGTGATGATACAGACGCAGTAGAGCGGCTGAAGATCCAGTATGGAACTTCCTTCGGCTATCCCATTTCTGCCGTAGGTTCCCATGTTTCTGCCTGCCCCAATCACCAGACTTTCCGGAAAACTCCTTTTGAAACCAGGGCGACAGTGGCTATGGCAGGAAGCTTTGGTTATGAGCTGGATCTAAACGCTCTCACCCCAGAGGAAAAAGAGGCGGTTAAGCGCCAGGTAAAGGAATACAAGGCTCATTATCAGCTGATCCAGAGAGGCGATTATTACCGCCTTACTAGTCCTTATGGAAAATGCCGGGCAGCGGCCTGGTCTTTTGTTTCTCCTGACAGAAGGGAATGTCTCTTCTGCGCGGTAATCACGCAGCTTCAGGCCAATCCAGACGGAGTGATCGTAAAGCTGAAAGGACTTAATCCTCAGGGCCGCTACCGGCTTGAAGGAACTGAGGAGATCTACAGCGGCAGCGCTTTGATGTACGGCGGTGTGCTGCTTCCAATTCCAAGAGAAGAATATGAATCTTACCGGTACTATTTTAAGGAAGAGGAACAGCCAGAGGCATAATCAGAAAAACCGCGTCCCTGTCCGGCTTATCTGCAGGAAGAAGGACAGGGACGGGCGGAATCTGAGCAGACAGGAAAAATGTGAAAAATAAGAAATGAATCCCGGGAAAAGTCAGAAAATACATAAAAAAAACGAAAATAATAATACTTGACGAAAGGGCATTCTTCGTGGTAGAATAATGCTCGCAGTTGAGAAAACGCTGTATCAATTAATCAAATTGTATTGGGCTATCGCCAAAGGGTAAGGCAACGGACTCTGACTCCGTCATTTTCAAGGTTCGAATCCTTGTAGCCCAGCTTCAGGAGGTCTTCTGAAAAGAGGGCCTCTTTTTTTGTGCGCGAAAAGCCGGGGGATTTATCCGCGCAGTTTTTTCCGTTTTTAATTGGCAAAACCGGGTCTGGAGTACCCGTAAACCAGGTGTTAACATATAAACAGATAGCAAGGGGGAATGTGAAGTGCAGATGGACCCGCAGATAAAACTGCTTCTCGAGAACCTGTACGGAGAGGACTTCCTGAAAATTGGTGAGCTGGTGAGAAGACTGCAGGTCAGTGAAAAGACGGTGAGAAGCTTGCTGAACCGTTTGGATGAACTGCTTTCTGAAAATGGAGGGGAAATTCAGCGAAGATATGGGGAAGGATACCGCCTTCAGATTCACGACCAGGAAGCTTTTGACCGTTTTTTAGAGCAGCAGCAGAAACAGTACGTGCCGGGAACGGGAGAACGAAGAGCCCAGTATATGGCGGCGGAATTGATTTTAACTGGTGATTTTCTTAAGGTAGAGGAATTATGCGACCGTTTTTTTGTGTCTCGGAAAACCATTACCTCTGATCTGAAACAGACGGAAAGAATTTTGGGAATGTTTGATTTAACATTGGAACGCAGGCCCAGATACGGCATTCAAGTGAAGGGAGGGGAATTCAGCTGCCGTCAATGCCTTGCTTTCCTTTTGCGGCGCTCAGGTTCCCATCTTTACCGGGATGTGAGCTGTCAGTTCATGTCAGAAGAACAGGCGGCGAAAATTCTTGCAGAGGCGCTGAATACAGGAAGCTATGAGATCTATGACGACGAGTTTTCTGAGCTGGTTCTCCAGTTTAGACTGGGATTGTACCGTTATCAGAAGAAGCGGATGGTGGAATTGGCGGAATTTGACGATCAGGATTTCCTCCAGGAAAAGGATATTGCCACCGCAGAACGATGTGCCGGGATTGTGGAAAAATCTATGGGCATTGTTCTTCCAGTAGCGGAAATCAAGTACCTGGCGGTGCAGTTTTCCGGAAAGAGAAGCCTTTATGCAGACCAGAAGGAGAATCTGGTGGTAGATACGGAAATCAACCGTCTGGTGAATGAAATCCTGGATTATGTCTATGAAATTTTTCGCCTGGATTTCAGTCGGGACTTCGATCTTCAGACAGCGCTGCGGATGCATATGGTGTCCTTAAGAGTGCGTCTGAAGTATCACCTGCCTTTGAAAAATTCTATGATTAAAGAGATTCGTGAGATCTACAGCTTTTCTTATGCCGTGGTGGCTCAAGCAGCTATGGTGCTGGCCTCTCATTACCATACCATGGTTCCTGAGGCGGAGATCGGTTATCTGGCCCTATGTTTTGCTCTGGCCCTTGAACGAAGGAAAAAAACCAGGTATCGAAGAAATATTGTACTTGTGTGTGCTACAGGAGGAGGGAGCGCAAGATTATTCGAGTACCGGTTTAAAGAGTGCTTTGAGGATTATCTGAACCAGGTTCAGGTATGCAGCAGCAGGGACCTGGAAAAAATGGATTTTACGAATATTGACTGTATTTTTTCCACGGTTCCCATTACCGCCCATGTACCGGTGCCGGTATACCAGGTACAGTACTTTCTGGACAGTTCCCATATCCGTCAGGTTCGCAGCATTCTGGGAGATGTGAAGGAAGGGGAAGGGGCAGCCAAGTATTTTCCGAAGGATTTGTTTTTTGCAGATTTGGAGGGAGCGGACCGGAAGGAAGTATTGGAATATTTGTGTACCCTGGTGGAGCAGCGGCGGCGCCTTCCTGATGATTTTATGGATCAGGTGTTTAAACGGGAGGAAATGATGCAGACCGACCTGATTCCCATGGTTGCCATGCCTCACCCATGCCGGCCCATGACAGAAGAAACTTTTGTGGCGGTAGGGATTTTAAAAAAGCCGATTTACTGGCATATGAATCAGGTACAGGTGGTTTTTCTCCTGTCCATTTCCAATGGAAAAGAGGACATGGAACATTTTTACAAAACCACTTTAGGCCTAATGATGAATGAGGACGCCATCAAACGGCTGATTGCAGAAAAAAACTACCAGGTATTTTTGGAGCTTCTTAAAGAAGCAGAGCTCCAGTCAGGTTCATAGGAGAGACAACAATGAGAGAACATAGGGCAAAGCAGGAAGACGCAGGGATTACCCGCCGCCTGATTGCGTATCTTTTGGATTGGTATATTGGAGGGCTGGCCACAGCTTTCCCAATCTCCGCTGTTTCCATGAGACTTTACGGCACCGTAAAAAACCAGCAGATTATGGAGTTTCCCTCTCCCTGGGGAGCAGCTGCCGGCTTTTTGGCGTTGGCTTGCGCGGCAATGTATTACTGGGGAGTTCCGGTCTTAGTCTGGAAGGGCCAGACTTTGGGAAAACGATGGCTGGGGCTGAAAATTCAGTCTGTCGATGGCGGTGAACTGAGCCCAGGAAGAATGGCCGCAAGGCAGGTTTTGGGGGTGATGATTGTGGAAGGGGCTGTGGTTACTGCCAGTACGATTTGGCATCAGCTGCTGACCATGGCTGTGGGAATCAATTTTGTAGCGCCTCTCATGTATCTGGGGATGGGGGTAAGTTTAATTTCATCCCTGCTGGTTCTGTTTAAGGGACACAGGGCGATTCATGATTATCTTGGAGGAAGCAGGGTGATCTGCCTTAAGCCTTCTAAGAATAAATAAAAATTTTTATGAAAAGGAGAAATGGGTATGGGAGAAATGGAGCAGATTGTATTTGGCATTATTTCTGCAGTGGGGATGGCAAAATCCAGTTACGTAGAAGCCATGCGGGCCGCGTCAGAAGGAGCCTTTGAGACGGCTCAGGAGAAAATGAAGGAGGGAGATGAGTATTACGCAAAGGGCCATGAGATTCATGTGGATCTGGTCCAGAAGGAGGCTGCCGGTGAATATTTAAGTCCAGGACTGCTGCTGATTCATGCTGAGGATCAGATGATGTCTGCAGAACTGGTTCGCCTGATGGCAGAAGAAAACATTAAGCTGAGCAAAAAAATCAGCGAGATTACACAGTAAGGGGGATAATTACATGAAGAAGATTTATTTGTTTTGCAGCGCAGGAATGTCAACCAGTATGCTGGCCAACAAGATGCAGGAGGTGGCCAATGCCCATAACGTACCGGTGAAGGTGGCGGCATTTTCTCATAACAAATTAGGGGATATTATTGCGCAGGACAGGCCGGACTGTATTCTCCTTGGGCCGCAGGTGAAGTACATGTATGATGAAACGGTTCAGAAGTATGGTCATGAAAACATTCCTATTGCAGTAATCGATGCGGGGGACTATGGAATGATGAATGGGGAAAAGGTTCTCAAAACGGCAATTAAGCTGATAAAGGGAAACAAATAAGCAAAATCATCAAGTAAGAAAAACAAGGGGGATAACAAATCATGATGAAACGACTGGAGAAGGTACTGATGCCTTTAGCAGAGGCAATCGGCCGAAATAAATATCTTACTGCCATCCGGGACGGCTTTCTGGTTTCTACACCGCTTTTGATTGCAGGATCGATTTTCTTGATTATTGCAAATTTCCCAGTTCAGGCATGGATGGACTGGCTGGCGTCTGTGGTGATCAATCAGCAGACGGGGGAGACGTTAGCTTCATTTTTAGCAAAGCCTTCTGACGCAACTTTTACGATCATGGCGGTATTCGCCGTAATGGGCATTGCCTATTCCTTTGCAAAACAAATGAATACGAATCCGCTTTTCGGCGCGGCAGTAGGGTTGATGTCCTGGTTTTTGATTATGCCTTATGTGGTAACAGGAAATGTGGATGTGAATGGAACTGCCCAGGCGGTAAGTCTTACCGGCCTTTCTTTAGGATGGCTGGGAGCTAAGGGAATTTTCGTAGGAATTATCTGCGCCTTTGCTTCCGTTCATATCTATGCCTGGGTAGAGCGGAAGGGATGGGTAATTAAAATGCCGGCAGGAGTTCCGCCTACGGTAGTGGAGTCCTTCTCCGCGCTGATTCCCGCCACGATTGTAATGGGCGTATTCTTTTTAATTAATGTAATCTTCGGACTGTTCGGAACGAATGCATTTGATATTATTTTTGAGTTCCTGCAGACTCCTTTGCTGAATCTGGGAGATACCCTTGGCGCCATGGTTGTAGCCTATATTTTCCTTCACTTCTTCTGGTTCTTTGGAGTAAATGGAGGATCGGTTGTAGGTGCAGTGTTTAATCCTATTCTTCAAACGCTGTCCTTAGAGAATCTGGAATTCTTCAGAACAGGGGTGGGAGAGGGAAATATTATCTGCCAGCAGTTCTAGGATCTGTTTGCCACTTTCGGCGGAGCAGGTTCTACCTTGTCTTTAGTGATTGCCATGATTCTTTTCTGTAAATCCAGACGAATCAAGGATTTAGGAAAGCTGGCCTTAGTGCCCGGTATTTTCAACATTAACGAGCCTATTATTTTTGGACTTCCCATTGTGCTCAATCCCACCATGCTCATTCCGTTTATGCTGGTGCCTACCATCAACATTGTAATTTCCTATTTTGCCATGTCTCTGGGCTTTGTGCCGATTTGCTCCGGCGTCAACATTCCCTGGACCTGCCCTCTGGTGATTTCTGGTTTTTTTGCCACCAATTGGGTAGGCGGTCTGCTTCAGGCGGCGCTGCTGGTGTTAGGCGTAGTGATTTATATGCCTTTTATTAAGATGATGGACAAGCAGTATCTGATTGATGAGGCCAATGCAGCCAAAGAGCAGGAAGAGGATGACATTTCCCTGGACGATCTGTCCTTTGATGATCTGTAATAAGGAGGCTTAAGCGATGAAGGTTATTATGATTTACGATCAGATTCAGGCAGGAGCCGGAATCAAGGACGACCATATGGTTCCGTTAGGTGGCAAGAAAGAGGCAGTAGGGCCGGCGATTATGATGGAACCTTATCTGAAGGCGGCAGGAGGAAGAGTGATAGCCTGCTTGTACTGCGGCGATGGATTTTTTGAGGCTGATCCCCAGGAGGTAAGCCGGAAATTCTGCGCCATGGCAGCGAAACTTAAGCCGGATGTGGTAATGTGCGGGCCGGCTTTTAATTACCTGGGATACGGCCGCATGGCTGCCAGGGTGGCTAAGGATATCATGGAGACTACCGGGATTCCGGCTTTTGCCGCCATGTCCCAGGAAAACCAGGAAACCATCGATGAGTACAAGAATCAGATTCATATTGTGCGTACGCCGAAAAAAGGCGGAACAGGGCTGAACGAGGCGCTGGAAGGCATGTGCATTCTGGCCAAGGCCATGACAGAAAAGAAAGGCGAGGCAGAGGCAGCGGCAAAGTACTGTTTTTAGACGAAAGAATGAGAGGGAAAATTTCAAATAGAGAGGAAGGTAAGGGGAATGTGGGGAATTATAGCAACTTGGCGGATGGCTGCAGAAGGGGTGGAGAAAGCCGCAGCGATGCTGAAAGAAGGCGGTGACGCAGGAGACGCCATTGAAACAGCTGTTCGTGAGGTGGAGGATTTTCCATATTATAAATCTGTAGGATACGGCGGCCTGCCCAACGAGGAGATGGAAGTGGAATTAGATGCGGCCTACATGGACGGAGATACTCTGGATATCGGCGCGGTGGCGGCTATCCGGGATTTTGCCAATCCTGTTTCCATTGCCAGACGCCTTTCGAAAGAGAAGGTGAATAATCTTCTGGTAGGAGAGGGAGCGGAGAAGTTCGCCCACAAGGAAGGGTTTGAGCGGAAGAACATGCTGACGGACCGGGCGAAGATCCATTACCGCAATCGGGTGAAGGAGATGGCTCAGCAGGAAATCAAGCCTTATTCCGGCCATGATACTGTAGGAATGGTGTGTCTGGATCAGAGGGGAAAGATGACCACCGCAACTTCCACCAGCGGCTTGTTTATGAAGAAGAAAGGCCGTGTGGGAGATTCTCCCGTTTCTGGTTCAGGCTTTTATGTGGACAGCAAGGTGGGAGGCGCAAGCGCCACCGGCCTGGGAGAAGATGTAATGAAGGGCTGTGTTTCGTATGAGATTGTCCGGCTGATGCGGGAAGGCCTTCATCCCCAGGAAGCCTGCGAGCGGGCGGTAGCTATGTTTGATCAGGAGCTTAGAGAACGCAGGGGACAGGCAGGAGACATGTCCTTAATTGCCATGAATAATAAGGGCGAATGGGGAGTAGCCACCAACATTGAAGGCTTCTCCTTTGCTGTTGCCACAGAAACTTTGGAGCCGGTGGTGTATCTGACAAAGAAGATTGACGGAAAATGTGTTCATGAACCGGCAACGAAAGAGTGGCTGGATGAGTATATGCGCACGAGAACGGCTCCTCTGGAGGAAAAATAGGAGGAAGGCCATGGAAGAACTGATCTTGGAAAAGGTCCAGGAGCTGGCGCCGGAGATGATCAACAGTATCGTAAAATTGGTGCAGATCGACAGTACAGAAAGCCAGCCTGCTCCAGACGCGCCCTTTGGCGCCGGGGCCGCCAAGGCCCTGGACCAGGCGTTGGAAATGGCGGAGAACATGGGCTTTCATACCGTAAACATGGATCATTATATCGGTTATGCCAGCTATGGGGAGGGACCAGAATATATCTGCGCCATCGGCCATGTGGATGTGGTGCCTGCGGGAAAGGGATGGAACCACCCGCCCTTCAGCGGCTGGAGGGAAAACGGCGTGATTTACAGCCGGGGAGTATTGGATAATAAAGGACCGATCTTATCCTGTCTTTATGGGCTTTACGCTCTGAAAAAAGCAGGATTTCAGCCGAGCAGACAGATTCGGATTATTTTCGGATGTGATGAGGAAACAGGATTTGAGGATCTGAAATATTATCTTTCCAAGGAGAAGCCTCCGGCCATGGGCTTTACTCCGGACTGCAAATATCCGGTGGTTTACGCAGAACGGGGAAGAGCGCTGGTGGAGATTGAAACCAGGGATCTAAGTGATCTGGCGGCTCTGCTGAATGGATATGTGCTGAATGCCAGAAATAATGGGGAGCGTTTTGGCATTGCTTGTTCAGATCCAGAATTCGGCGTGCTGGAGGTGCGCAATTTCCAGGTAAAAGAAGACGGCGATGGAGGACCTTCTTTGGAGTTTGCCGTCAGCTATCCGGCAGGATGCAGCATTCAGTGGCTGATGGAACGGCTGCAGGAGAACCAGATGGGGAGAAGGGTTAAGCTGATCAGCAATTACCAGCCGGTAAAATTTGAAAAAGATTGTTTCCTTGTGGACACATTGCGGTATACTTATGAGAGAGTAACCGGAATGGACGGTACCCCGGTGACCACTACCGGAGGAACTTATGCTAAACTGATGCCGGGAATCGTTCCCTTCGGGCCGTCCTTTCCTGGACAGAAGGGCATTGGTCATCAGCCTAATGAATGGATGAAGGAAGAAGACATCATCACCAATGCCAAAATATACGCGTTAAGTTTGTACCGCCTGGCGGGAGGAAAATAAAAGGGGGAAAAAACATGCTGGAAATTTGCTGTGGAAGCTTTGAGGACGCCTTAACTGCCTGGGAAGCCGGGGCGAAAAGAGTGGAGTTAAATTCCGCTCTTCATTTGGGGGGACTGACCCCTTCGGCGGCTTGCCTCGATTTAGTGAAAAAGAAAACTGGCCTTCAGGTGATTTGTATGGTGCGGCCAAGGGGAGCTGGATTCTGCTATACTTCTTCTCAGAAGGAACAGATGTTTGCTGAGGCTGAGGAGCTGCTGGACCATGGAAGCGATGGGCTGGCCTTCGGATTTCTGGGGCCGGAAGGGGAGATTGACCAGGCGGCTACTGAGCAGATGACAAAGCTGATTCATCGTTATCAGAAAACAGCGGTGTTTCACCGGGCCTTTGACTGTGTGAAGGATCCTGATGCCGCAGCGCAGCAGCTGATTGCACTGAACGTTGACCGGATTTTGACCAGCGGCCTGGAGGACAAGGCCTGGGATGGGATTCCGGTAATCAGCAGGCTGCAGCAGCAGTATGGAAAACAGATTGAGATTTTGGCAGGAAGCGGAATCAATGCCTCCAATGCAAGGGAGATCATGGAGAAAACAGGGATCAGCCAGGTGCATTCCTCCTGCCGGGCCTGGAGAGAGGACCCGACTACCAGGGGAGAACGGGTGAGCTACAGTTTTGGCCCTGCTCCCTGGGAGATGGCCTATGACATGGTCAGTAAAGATCTGGTAAGAAAGATGGTTGAATTGGGATTATGAGCGGAAAAAAGGACATGATAAAACGATATGGGATTACTGCAGCCGCGGTGTTTTGTTCCGCTCTGCTTCAGGCCTTTGCCATGCAGACGTTTTTGACTCCCGCCCAGATTTTGTCCAGCGGATTTACTGGTGTTGCAGTGCTGATTGAGCGGATCACCTCACTATATGGAGTCCATTTTTCCACTTCATTGGGGATGATCGCTTTGAATGTACCGGTGGCAGTTTTCTGCTTCCGTCATATTGGAAAGAAATTTGTGATTTTTTCTCTGCTTCAGGTGTTTCTGGCCAGTTTTTTCCTGAAATTCTGCCAGTTTCAGCCGCTGTTTGACGATGTAATGCTGAATGTGTGCTTCGGAGGATTTGCTTACGGTATGGCCATAGTAATTGCCTTAAAGGGAAATGCCTCCACGGCAGGGACGGATTTCATTGCTCTGTATGTGTCCAACAAAAAGGGAAAATCCATCTGGCAATATGTGTTTGTGTTTAATGCTTCCATGCTGTGCATTTTTGGATTCCTTTTTGGATGGATGTATGCCGGCTATTCGATTTTGTTTCAGTTCCTTTCCACAAAGACCATCGAATCATTTTACCATCGGTATAAGCGGGTAACTCTTCAGATCACCACCCATTGTCCAGAGCCAGTGATCAGCGCCTATGTGGCGAATTACCGTCACGGCTTGTCTGTGCTGGAGGGATATGGAGGCTACAGCCATCAGAAGATGAGTCTGCTTCATACAGTAGTATCTTCCTACGAAGTGCACGATATTGTAACATTAATGCGGGAGCAGGACCCCCATGTAATTATCAATGTACTGCCGACAGAAACATTTTTCGGGGGATTTTATCAGAAGCCCATTGAGTAGAATGATTAATAGAGGAGAAGGAAAATGGGAAAATTAGGAATATCTATTTACCCGGAGCATTCTGACCGGGAGAAGGATTTTGCATATATGGAAAAGGCGGCAGCTTATGGATTTTCCAGAATCTTTACCTGCCTGTTGTCTGCCAGCAGGGATATTCAAGTGGTGAAACAGGAATTCGGAAGTTTTTTTGCCAAGGCTCATGAGCTGGGATTTGAGGTGGCGGTGGACACCAATCCGGAGGTATTTAAGGCGTTAGGGGCAGCGCCGGAAGACCTTTCCGTATTTCATTCACTGGGAATTGATATTATTCGTCTGGACGGTCATTTTGATGATTTTAAAGACGCTCTTCTTACCAGAAATCCTTATGGAATCCGCATTGAATTTAATGGAAGCTCCGACACCAACGTAAGGGGGCTTATTGAACACGGAGCTGACCGGAGAAACATGACAATCTGCCATAATTTTTATCCGGAGCGGTATTCTGGATTAAGTCAGAAAACCTTTGATCGATTCAATGAACAATGGAAAACATTGGGATTGCCGGTGGCAGCCTTCGTTACCAGCCAGGAGAAAGAGACTTTCGGCCCCTGGCCGGTGTATGAGGGGCTTCCTACCCTGGAGGAGGACAGGAGACTGCCCATTGACGCTCAGGTGCGGCATATGATTGCCTGTGAAACAGTGGATGATATTCTTATCGGCAATGCCTATGCTTCAGAGGCAGAGCTTCAGGCCATGGCAGGGGTAAAGCGGGCCAACACAACGATCCGGATAAACCTGGAGAAAGAGATTGGGGAAGCAGAGCGCCATGCGTTGTATGATAATAAGCATGCAGGAAGAAATGACGCCAGCGAATATTTTATCCGTTCCAGTTTTCCGAGGCTGAATTTCCGAAATACTGCAATTCCCCCCAGAAGCTGCCAGGACAAAATGTTCCGCCGCGGCGATGTACTGGTCGTTAACGACAACTTAAGTCATTATCGTGGTGAGGTGGAAATCGTTCTGAAGGATATAGAAAATGATGGCCAGAGAAACCGGGCAGGCCGTGTGGCTGATACCGATCTCAGGATTCTGGAGGAAATGGAGAAGCGCCCTGATCATATTTTTGAAATTATCCCATAATGTTAGCGCGGCGTACAGGGGAACGGAAAGTTTTCCCTGTACGCCGTTAAGATTGATGGAATGTCCTTGTAATCTTTCTTTAAATATCCTATAATAATGAGCACGAAAATGTTAAGGGACATGAGAGGAAAAGAAAGATGGACACAATAAGAAAGTTTATTCGTTATTACCGCCCTTACCAGGGCGTGTTTTATCTGGACCTGGTATGTGCGGCTGTGATCAGCGTGATTGATCTGATTTATCCTCAGATTCTGCGGACGCTGACCAGAACCTTATTCCGGGAAGAGGCGGCAAAGGTTCTTCAGGCTCTTCTTCCTATTGCTTTGGGAATGCTGGTGATGTACGGCGTCCAGGCGTTGTGCAAGTACTATGTAAGCTATCAGGGCCATATGATGGGAGCTCATATGGAGCGGGATATGCGGCAGCAGCTTTTTGATCATTATGAGAAGCTGTCCTTCTCCTACTACGACAACAACAATTCCGGGCAGATGATGAGCAAACTGGTATCAGATCTGTTTGATATCGCAGAATTTGCTCACCATGGACCAGAGAATTTGTTTATCTCTCTGATTAAGATTATTGGCTCCTTTATCTGCCTGTTTATGATTAACGCCAGGCTGGCGGTGCCCTTGATGATTCTGGTGGTTGTTATGATCCTTTTCTCCGCCAGACAAAACGCAAGGATGCATGAGACTTTTATGGACAACCGGAGAAAAATCGGAGATGTAAACGCCAGTCTTCAGGATACTCTGGCGGGAATCCGGGTAGTTCAATCCTTTGCCAATGAAGAGGTGGAACGGAAGAAATTCCGGAAGAGCAATGAAAGCTTCCTTCAGTCCAAAGACAATAATTACCACTGCATGGGCAGCTTCATGGGAGGAAATCTGTTCTTCCAGGGAATGATGTACTTAGTAACGGTGGTATACGGTGGATGGCTCATTGCCAGAGGTCAGATGGCAGCAGATGATCTGGCCATGTATGCCCTGTATATCGGTATTTTTATCAGCCCTATCCAGATCCTGGTGGAACTGGCAGAAATGATGCAGAAAGGCCTTTCTGGCTTTAAACGGTTCCTGGCGGTGATGGAGACGGAGCCTCAGATCGTAGATGCGCCCGGCGCTGAAGAGTTAAAGGATGTGAAGGGCCAGGTGGTTTATGAGGATGTAAGTTTCCGCTATAATGATGAAGAAGAGGTGCTGAACCATGTTTCTTTTACCATTCCGGCGGGCCGTTCCGTGGCTCTGGTTGGCCCTTCCGGCGGCGGAAAAACCACCATCTGCTCCCTGCTTCCCCGCTTTTATGATGTGACCGGCGGCAGGATCACCATTGACGGAAAAGATGTGAGCAAGGTTACCTTAAAAAGCCTTCGGTCCATGATCGGAATCGTTCAGCAGGACGTTTATCTTTTCTGCGGCACGGTGAAGGACAATATTGCCTATGGAAAGCCAGGGGCGTCCATGGAAGAGATTATGGAGGCGGCCAAAGAGGCCAATATCCATGACTTTATTATGAGTCTTCCCGATGGGTACGACACTTTTGTGGGTGAGCGGGGAACCCGGCTCTCCGGCGGGCAGAAGCAGAGGATTTCCATTGCCAGGGTATTTTTAAAGAATCCGCCTATTTTGATTCTGGACGAGGCCACTTCCGCTCTGGACAATGAAAGCGAACGCCATATCCAGCGGAGTCTGGAGCAGCTGTCAAAGAACCGAACCACCATCACCATTGCTCACCGGCTGTCCACGATCCGAAATGCGGATGAGATCATTGTGATTAATAATGAAGGAATTGCAGAGCGGGGAACTCACCGAGAATTGATGGATAAGGGCGGAATTTATGCCAATTATTATAAAATGCAGTTTGAAGGACTGGAAACCGATTCTTTAGCTTAGTGTTTCGGAGACAGCCGATCAAGGACGCATTAACAGCCTGATTGATGTCTGATGGTTGAACTCCATCTGCCAGGGGATCCTCAGCGAGGCAGCTTTATCGGAAAGGATTAAGCGCTCCTGAGGGTTTTCCCTGCAGAGACAGGCATCGGCGGCAGAAAAGTGCTGGCAGAACCGGAAATGGATAATTTTCACCAGAAATTAAAAAAGTGCTTGACTATATTTGCTAAAGCGTGTATAATAACTTTCGCAGTCGAGAGACGGCATAAAAATTAATCTTGGGCTATCGCCAAAGGGTAAGGCAACGGACTCTGACTCCGTCATTTTCAAGGTTCGAATCCTTGTAGCCCAGCTGTAAAAACCTTTAAGTACACATTGTGCTTAAGGGTTTTTCTTTTTTTGCTTTCAGGATTTTCCTGTTCTTGACAGATGGTATGAACACTGATATGATTAGTGATA
This sequence comes from Candidatus Cottocaccamicrobium excrementipullorum, assembly GCA_018713255.1. Lineage (GTDB taxonomy): Bacteria > Bacillota > Clostridia > Lachnospirales > Lachnospiraceae > Caccovicinus > Caccovicinus excrementipullorum. The sequence continues at coordinate 76,493 of DVFL01000006.1, forward strand.
TAAATAGTTCATACAAAGGAGAACGGAGCGCATGGGAAAGCAACAGTTGGACAAACATGTCTATGACAATTTTGTAATGATCTTAAAGGATGAGCTGGTCCCTGCCCTGGGATGTACGGAGCCTATTGCCATTGCTTATGCAGCGGCGAAAGCCAGGGAAGTGCTGGGACAGATGCCGGAATCCATTGAGATGTGCTGCAGCGGAAATATTATTAAGAATGTAAAGGGAGTGACGGTTCCCAACTCCAACGGGTTAAGAGGAATCGACGTTGCCGCTACCCTGGGCGTGGTGGGGGGAGACGCCTCCCGAGAACTGGAAGTTCTGGAAAGTGTTACATCGGAGGATGTGGAGAAAACGAAAGAACTGGTGAAGCAGGGGTTCTGCCGGTGCACCCTTCAGGAAGGGGTGGAGAATCTGTATATTGTGGCTAAGGTTTATGGGAAAGGCCACAGCGCAGAGGTAACCATCATCAATCGTCACACGCTGATTACCAAGATTGTAAAAGACGGAGAGATTATCTATGAGCATAAGATCAGCGACAGCGCAGCAGAAAAAGGAGATAAGTCCCTGCTGAACGTGCGGGATATTCTTACCTTTGCTGATACGGTTGCCATGGAAGAGATTGAAGAGGTGATCGGCAACCAGATTGAGAAGAATACCGCTATCTCTCAGGAAGGGGTGATTCACCCTTACGGCGCTCAGATCGGACGGACTCTTCTTGATGTGTTTGGAAATGATGTGCGGACCAGAGCCAGAGCCAAGGCGGCGGCAGGGTCTGACGCCAGAATGGGCGGATGTGCTCTCCCGGTGGTGATTAATTCCGGCAGCGGAAATCAGGGTATGACGGTATCTCTTCCGGTGATTGAGTATGCCAAGGAATACGACGCCACCAAGGAACAGCTGTACCGGGCGCTGGTGGTGGCCAATTTGATTTCCATTCATCAGAAAAAATATATCGGAAGTCTTTCGGCTTACTGCGGCGCAGTGAGCGCAGCCTGCGGGGCGGGAGCAGCCATTACTTACCTGCGGGGCGGCACCTATGAAGAGGTGGGACTGACCATCATCAATACCATTGGAAACGTAGGGGGAATTGTCTGCGACGGAGCAAAATCTTCCTGCGCGGCGAAGATTGCCTCGGCGGTGGATGCAGCTATTTTGGCGCACTATATGGCCATGAAGCATATGTCCTTCCAGCCTGGAGAGGGAATTATTCAGGAAGATCTGGAGGACACCATTAAAGGCATGGGCTATATCGGCCGGGTAGGAATGAAGCTGACGGATACGGAGATTTTAAACATTATGATCGACCGGGTGGACGTGCATCAGCTGTAGAAAAGAAATGAGGAAATAAAGAACTCCCGCTGGAAGCCGGGGCTTGGAAGCTCTGGTTATTCCAGCGGGAGTTTTCATTCAATAGGATTGACAGCGGAGTTATTCAATCCATACGCCGTTGGCATCAACGTAATACATGCCGTCAATGATGGTATCCTTCTGCAGAGCGCCGCTGGCATCAAAGTAGTACCAGTCTCCGGATAACTGGTGCCAGCCGGTCATCATGTAGCCGCCGGCGGTAAAGCAGTAGGTTATTCCGTTTTCATCGGTCCAGAAAGTATCCCGCAGATAGGATCCGTCATCGGTCTGATACCACCAGCCGATATTGTCCAGCTGCCAGGAACCGGCGAAACTGGTGAAAGCGGCGCCTGCCGTCATGGCGGCGGCTGTGGAAAGGGTAAGGATCATGCGCAGATGTTTTTTCATAGGCTGCTCCTTTCTGACAATACTTGTCAAGCTGCATCACTGATGAGAAGGGCTTTAGGCCTTCCTGTTATATGATAAGTTTAGACAGGTCAGGAAAAAATGTCAAGAAAAGAGTTACATGCAGCCGAAATCCTTTAAATCCAGCTCCAGGTAATGGAGAGCCTGCTGGATATCCTTATCTCGGATGCAGGAAAGGATCTGCTTGTGATAGCGCATGTCGGTGGGCGTATAGAGATTATTCCACCGGTTCCAGTAAACCTGCGCATAGGCCCGCTTTAGAATATCCATGGAACGCTGGAGCTCCTTGCAGGCGTACTCATTTCCAGAACAGGACAGAAGCTTTAAGTGAAAATTCGTGTTATGTTCCCAGTGAATCCACAGGTCATTGACATTTGCATTGCAAAGATCATCCAGGGCCGCCAGTTCCTTTAACTGCTCTTCTGTAATACGCTGATAGCAATCTTTTAAAAAACCGCCTTCGAGATGAAAGCGGTAGCGCAGGATGTAGGCGGCATCTTCGCTGGTAAGCCGCACGACTTCATAGCCATAGCGGGGAATGTTGTGGAGAACGCCTTCATTACAGAGAGAAAGCAGGGCTTCGCGGATGGGGGCTTTGCTGAAGCCGAATTTTTCCACCAGTTCCTGCTCGTTAATAATCTGGTTTGCTTTGTATTCCCCTCGGATAATTCCGTCAAGGGTTTCTTGATAAACAATCGATTTTAAACTGTTTTTCTGTTTCATTATCTTGCTCCATTCTTTATCTTGACTAATCATAGCAAAAAAAGGAAGGAAAGTAAAGGTTTATGACTATATCTTTACTGGACAATCCAGGATGAATCATATATAATGATACTGATTTTAACGCAGGCTGGAGGGGTAAGGATGTATCAATTTCAAAGCCGGATCCGTTACAGCGAGACAGGTGAAGACGGACGTCTGACCTTGCTGGGGTTAATCAATTATCTGCAGGACTGCAGTATTTTTCATTCAGAAGACAGCCAGGCAGGCGTTGAGTACTTAAAAAGCATTGGACGAGCCTGGATGCTTTCCTCTTGGCAGATACGGATTTACCGTTATCCTGTGCTGGGAGAGCGGATTACCACAGGTACGTGGCATTATGGCCAGAAAGGTATTTACGGATACCGAAATTTCGTGATGGAAGATGAACAGGGAATTCGGATTGTGGAGGCGGATTCCAGATGGTTTTTGTTGAATCTGGAAAAGGGTCTTCCCTGCCGGGTTACTCAGAATGATCTGAAATTTTACGGAGAACCAGAAGAACGGCTGCCCATGGAAGCTGCCGGCAGGATCAGTCTTCCTGATGAGGGAGAAGAGGGAATGCCCGTTGTCATTGCCCCTCATCAAATCGATACGAATCATCATGTGAACAATGCACAGTATGTGGAGATTGCAAGAGAGGCGGCGGGGATTTCTCAGGAAATATGCTGCCTTCATGTGGAATACAAGAAGGCTGCGGTGCTGGGAGATGTGCTTTATCCTTTGATCAGCCGAAATGGGAAAGAAATCACAATAGGATTATATAATGAGCATCATGAGGTGTGCGCCGTGGTCTGGATGGAACAGATGGAGGAAGAGAGAGAGGATAAGAAGGGCAAAGAATGATTGAATTAGGTAAAGTGCAGGAGCTGGAAGTGGTCCGGATGAAAGAGTTCGGCGTATACTTAAGCGAGGAATCAGGGAGCAGTTCCAGTGTTCTGCTTCCCAAAAAGCAGGTTCCTCCGGGAACGAAAATCGGAGACAAGCTGAAGGTATTTATTTATAAGGATTCAGAGGACAGATTGATCGCCACTACCGGTACGCCGAAACTTCAGGTAGGAGAGTGCGGCGTACTTGAGGTGAAGGATGTGTCCAGAATCGGAGCATTTCTGGATATGGGACTGGAGAAGGACCTGCTCCTTCCGTTTAAAGAGCAGAGCCATCCGGTGAAAAAAGGCGAGCAGTGTCTGGTCGCTCTTTACGTGGATAAGAGCCGGCGTCTGGCTGCTACCATGAAGGTTTATTCTCACATGAGCAATCAGTCCCCTTACAGTCAGGATGATGTGGTTCATGGATGGATCTACGAGGTAAATGAAAACCTGGGAGCTTTCGTGGCGGTGGACAACAAGTATTACGGATTGATTCCGAAGAAAGAGATGTTTGGAGATTATCACGAGGGAGATCAGGTGGAATGCCGGGTGTTAAAAGTGCGGGATGACGGCAAGCTGGATTTAACGCCGCGGAAAAAGGCGCACCTTCAGATGAGCGAGGATGCAGAGATTATCCTTAAACGCATGGAAGAGAGCGGAGGGGTTCTGCCTTTTACTGATAAGGCAAGCCCGGAAAAGATTAAGCAGGAGCTCCATATGAGCAAGAATGCGTTCAAGCGTGCAGTTGGCCGGCTGTTGAAGGAAGGCCGGATTCGGATTACAGAAAGCACCATTGAGCGGTTATAGGAGGAAGAAGTGGACCCGATAGACTATTATAATAAGTACGCAGCAAAAGTATTTGAAGACACAGTAGATGAAAATATGGATGATATTACCAGCCGTTTTCTGGAGATGCTGGAGGAGGGAGACACCATTCTGGATATGGGATGCGGTTCAGGAAGAGACAGCCTGACCTTCTATAATCTGGGATACGATGTGACTCCCTTGGACGGTTCCGAGGAGATGTGCCGGCTGGCTGAAATTCATACCGGATTAGATGTGCTGCAGATGAAGTATGAAGAGATGAATTTTGACGGCGCTTTTGACGGTGTATGGGCCTGCGGAGCATTTGTGCATATCCCTAAGGCGGAAATGCCGGATATTCTGGCGCGGGTAGCCAAAGCACTGACAGAAGACGGAGTGTTTTATCTCTCCATGCGGCTGGGGGATTTTGAAGGCTTTCAGGGCGAACGATATTTCAGCTTTTACTCAGAAAAGGAGCTTCGTTATCTGGTGGAAAAGGGTGGACTGTTCCATGTGGTGAAAGAGTGGGTAACGAAGGACGTGCGGTCAAGCCATCCGAATATTCAATGGATTAATATTTTGGCAAGGAAGGCATGACCGAGGGAACATGACTCTGGATAAAGAGGGCGCTGGCAGATGGCCGCGTCCTTTTTTCTTTCGCGTCGGAGCTTTCGATATGCCGACGCTAAAAAATATGCAGGCGGAGAAAGGAGAAGAAGATGAAACAGAGAACTGCTGCGGCGGATTATCTGCTGATTATTGTGGGATCATTTATTATGGGCTATGCCATAAAAAACATTTACGATCCAGCTAGTCTGGTGACGGGAGGAGCTTCTGGAGCGGCCATTGTCTTAAAAGAGCTGGCGGGAATTCCTCTTTGGGTTACGAACACCGTGTTAAACGTTCCGTTATTTTTGGCGGCTTTTCGGATGAAAGGATGGCGGTTTATTAAGCGGACTCTGGTGGCCACGGTTATGCTGTCGATTTCTCTGTATTTGATTCCCGAACGGTTTTTGATTCCTTCTGAAGACATGCTGCTTACGGCGCTGTTTGGAGGAATCATTACAGGAGTAGGGACGGGAATGGTGTTTTTAGCCCAGGCGACCACCGGCGGAACGGATATGCTGGCGGTGCTGGTTCAGAAAAAACTGCCTCAGTATACGATTCCTCAAGTGATGCAGGTGCTGGACGCCGCCATCGTGGTGATCGGCGCCGCTGTGTTCGGCATCAGAGCCGCCCTGTACGCGCTGATTGCCATTTACTGCGTGGCGAAAATTTCAGATAACATTTTGGAAGGTTTAAAATTCTCAAAAATGGTTTACATCATTTCCGATTACAGCCAGGAAATCGCGGAAGTCATTATGGAGGAGATGGGAAGAGGAGTTACCTCCATGGACGCTACTGGAATGTATTCCGGAGCGCGGCGCCAGATGCTGTGCTGCGTAGTTTCTAAAAAGGAGATCAGCGAGCTGAAAGAGCTGGTGAAAGAGCGGGACAAAAAAGCCTTCGTCATTGTTAGCGATGTGCGCGAGGTCCTGGGAGAAGGGTTTATCGAATATTGACAAGCGGTTAGGGAAATTTTTAACTAAAATTTGACATTTCGGATATTTTTCTATTTGAATATACAGATTAGCCAAAAAGAAAATTTTCTTTTTGGCAATTTCAAGTATAGTAAAAAAATTAAAATTCTAGTATCATATCAACAGATAGAAAAAGCGGGCCAGAACAATCTGGACTGCTTAGAAATCAAAACACACAAATATGTTCAGAAAAAGCAGGAGGATTTGTAATGGCAAGCTTATCTTTAAGACACATTGAAAAGAAGTATCCCAACGGCTTCGTTGCAGTTAAAGATTTTAACCTTGAAGTTGCTGATAAGGAATTTATCATTTTCGTAGGACCTTCCGGATGCGGTAAGTCCACCACCCTTCGTATGATCGCTGGTCTGGAAGATATTACTTCCGGCGAGCTGTACATCGACGGCAAGCTGGTTAACGACGTAGAGCCTAAGGACCGTGATATCGCTATGGTATTCCAGAACTACGCTCTGTATCCTCATATGACCGTATATGACAACATGGCATTCGGCTTAAAGCTGAGAAAGACTCCTAAGGCTGAGATCGACAAGCTGGTTCAGGAAGCAGCAAGAATCCTTGACCTGTCCCACTTATTAGACAGAAAGCCGAAGGCTCTGTCCGGTGGTCAGAGACAGCGTGTTGCTATGGGACGTGCTATCGTACGTAATCCTAAGGTATTCTTAATGGACGAGCCGCTGTCCAACTTGGATGCTAAGCTGAGAGGCCAGATGAGAATTGAGATTTCTAAGCTGCATCAGAGACTGGAAGCTACCATCATCTACGTAACCCATGACCAGACCGAGGCTATGACTCTGGGAAGCCGTATCGTAGTTATGAAGGACGGCGTTGTTCAGCAGGTAGATACTCCTCAGAACTTATATGATAAGCCATGCAACAAGTTCGTTGCTGGATTTATCGGCGCTCCTCAGATGAACCTGGTAGACGCTACTGTTGCAAAGAACGGCGGAGAAGTAACTCTGACCTTCGACGGCAACACCATTTCTCTGCCGGCTGATAAGGCTAAGGCTCTGGAGAATGCAGGTTATGTTGGAAAGACGGTTACCATGGGTATTCGTCCTGAGGACTTACATGATGAGAAGGCTTGGCTGGATGCTAACCCGAAGGCTACCTTCAACGCTACCATCCGTGTATACGAGCTGTTAGGCGCTGAGGTTAACTTATACTTCGATATCAACGAGACCAACTGCACTGCTCGTGTAAATCCGCGTACTCCTGCAAGACCTGGCGATACCGTGAAGTTCGCTATGGACTTAACTAAGATCCACATCTTCGACAAGGATACTGAGAAGGTAATTGTTAACTAGTCTGAAGAATTTGAAAAAGTTGTAAATTTTAGGCAAGCGAGTGATATACTCGCTTGCTTTTTTTGTATATTTGCATTAAGATATAATCAGGTGTAACTGTCCTGAACAGTTGCAATCAGGTAAATTGAGAAAAAGGAGAGAAGTGCCATGATTTCAAACCAAATACTTCAGACAACCATAGAAGGCTTAAAGGGAATCACCAGAATTGATTTGTGCATTTGCGACACAGAAGGCAAGGTTCTGGCTACGACCTTTAACGACGCCGAAGAATACGAAAGTTCAATCTTAGCGTTCGTGGACTCTCCAGCAGACAGCCAGGTGATTCAGGGGTATCAGTTTTTTAAAGTGTTCGACGAACATCAATTAGAGTATATTCTGCTGGCCAAGGGCGGCAGCGACGACGTATATATGGTAGGAAAGCTGGCGGCTTTCCAGATTCAGAATCTTCTTGTGGCGTATAAGGAGCGTTTCGATAAGGACAACTTTATCAAGAATCTTCTTCTGGATAATCTGCTCCTGGTGGACATTTACAATCGGGCGAAGAAGCTGCATATTGAGACTAATGTAAAACGTGTGGTTTTCCTCATCGAGACCCAGCATGAGAAAGATATGAACGCACTGGAGACGGTGAGAAGCCTTTTTGCCGCCAAAACCAAGGATTTCATCACTGCGGTGGATGAAAAGAACATTATCCTGGTGAAGGAAGTGAAGCAGGGGGAGACCTACGAGGATCTGGAAAAGACGGCCAGCACGATTCTGGACATGCTGAATACCGAGGCCATGACCAAGGTTCACGTTGCCTTCGGCACCATTGTTAATGAGATCAAGGAAGTATCCCGTTCTTATAAGGAAGCGAAGATGGCTTTGGATGTGGGAAAGATCTTCTACAGCAACAAGAACGTGATTGCTTACTCCCATTTAGGGATCGGCCGGCTGATTTACCAGCTGCCCCTGCCTTTGTGCCGGATGTTTATTAAAGAGATTTTTGACAACAAGTCTCCGGATGACTTTGACGAGGAGACCTTGACTACCATCAATAAATTCTTTGAGAACAGCCTGAATGTGTCCGAGACGTCCAGACAGCTTTATATCCACCGGAACACTCTGGTGTACCGGTTAGACAAGCTGCAGAAGAGCACCGGACTGGATCTTCGGGTGTTTGAGGACGCCATTACCTTTAAGATTGCTCTGATGGTAGTTAAGTATATGAAATACATGGAAAGTCTGGAATACTAAAGCATGATCGAGATTAAGCGCGTAAGCAAGACCTACAAAAGCGGGACGAAAGCCCTGAAAGACATTAATATCACCATTGACGACGGGGAGTTCGTGTTTATCGTAGGACGGAGCGGTTCTGGGAAATCTACCTTGATCAAGCTTCTTCTCAAGGAGACGGAGCCGACCTCAGGCCGCATTGTGGTAAACGACATGGATCTGCAGAAGATGCCCAGGCGGTATGTTCCCAAGTACAGACGGAAGCTGGGGGTGGTTTTCCAGGACTTCCGTCTGTTAAAGGATAGGACCGTTTTTGAGAATGTGGCCTTCGCCCAGCGGGTAATCGGGGAATCCAACCGGACCATTAAGGAATCGGTGCCACGGATGCTGCGGATGGTGGGCCTTTCTTCCAAATATAAGGTTTATCCAAGACAGCTCTCCGGCGGGGAGCAGCAGCGGGTGGCCATTGCCCGGGCCTTAATCAATCGGCCTGAGGTGCTTCTGGCAGACGAGCCGACAGGAAATTTGGACAGCTTTAATACCGGCGAGATTATGAAGCTTTTGGAGGAGATTAACCGCCAGGGAACCACGGTGGTGGTGGTCACTCACAGCCAGGAGATGGTGGCTGCCATGAAGAAACGGGTGATCACCATGGACCGGGGCCAGGTGATCAGCGATGAGAAGGCGGTATTGACAGAATGAGAATCAGCACGTTTATCTATTGTCTTAAGCAGGGGCTCATCAATATACGCAGAAATCTTCTGCATTCGCTGGCATCAGCCGCAACGATTTCCGCGTGTATTTTTTTGTTCTGCCTCTTCTTTGCCATTGTTGCCAATGTGAGGCATTTTGCTCTTGAGGCAGAGACTACAGTGGGAATTACCGTATTTTTCGATGAATCCCTGAGTGAAGAGCAGATTCTGGCCATTGGAGAACAGATCCGGGCCAGAAAAGAAGTTAAGGAAATGAATTATATTTCTGCAGAAGAAGCCTGGGAATCCTTTAAGGAAGAATATTTCAGCGGCATGGAAGAGCTGGCAGATGGATTTGCCGATGACAATCCTTTAGCCGGTTCAGCCTCCTTTGAGATTTATCTTACAGATATCAGCCTTCAGGATGAGATGGTGGAGTATTTAAATTCTATTGATGGAGTTCGAAAGGTGAATTATTCCAATGCGGCGGCAGCTGGATTGAACAGCATGAACCGGATTATCGGAGCAGTGTCGGCAGTGATTATCGGAGTTCTGCTGGCGGTGTCGGTTTTCCTGATCAGCAACACCATTTCCGTGGCGGCAGCTTTCCGAAAGCAGGAAAACGAGATTATGAAGCTTATCGGGGCCACCAATTATATGATCCGGGCGCCTTTCGTGGTGGAAGGATTGATTATCGGTTTGACAGGAACCATCCTTCCGCTGGCGGCTACCTACCTTCTTTACCGTCAGGCGGCGTCCTACATCAGCCGGAATTATGTAATTATGACGGGGATTTTTACCCCAGTGTCCATTCAGGAGATGATGCCGGTGATGGCGGCGGTGGCTCTGGTGCTGGGAGGCGGCATCGGATTTTTCGGAAGCTTTTTTACAATTCGGAAACATCTTAAGGTGTGACGGAGGGAACAAAGGAAATATGATTCGATCAACAAGAATAAGACGGGGGGGACTGACAGCGGCAGGATTACTGCTGCTTGTTAGCCTCTCTTTTCCTTCTTATGGAACAAATAATGCCCAGGTGGAGAAGGAAAAAGAACGGACTTCCGTCATGGAAGAAGAGAAGGCCAAGGTGGAGGCTGCTTTAGATAAGCTGGAAGGTCAGAAAGCGGATACGGAAAGCTATGTGCGGCAGCTGGATGCGGAAATGTCCTCCATCAGCAGCCAGTTAGAGGAGCTGTCAGGACAGATTTCCGATAAAGAGGCGGAGATCGCTGTGACTCAGGAAGCCTTAGATCAGGCTAAGGCGGTGGAAGAGGAGCAGTACCAGTCCATGAAGCTTCGCATTAAATATATGTATGAAAAGGGAGACACTTCCTTTATTGATCTGATTCTGGAATCAAAGAGCATTGCCCAGATGCTTAACCGGGCGGAATACATTGCCCAGATTTCTTCTTACGACCGGCAGATGCTTGACGAGTATGCGGCCACCAAGGAGAATATTGCGGCCAATGAGGCTAAACTGGAGACGGAGCACGATGAGCTTCTGACTCTTCAGGCTTCTACTGAGGCCAAGCAGGCTTCGGTGGAGGAGCTTCTGGCAGCTAAGCAGGCGGAGCTTTCCTCCTATGAGACGCAGATCGCTTCGGCGCAGAATCAAATCAATGCCTACGAGCAGGACATTGCCGCTCAGGAATCGAAGATCCAGCAGATGGAGGCGGAAATCCGCAGGCAGGAAGAAGAAGCCAGAAAAAAGGCAGAAGCTTCCGGAAAGTCGTATACTGTGAAAAGCCTGGGAAATACTAGTTTTATCTGGCCGTGTCCCTCCAGCAGCCGAATCACTTCCAATTTCGGCGGCCGGGAGTCGCCTACGGAAGGGGCTTCCAGCAATCATCAGGGAATTGACATCGGCGCCAGCACAGGAAGCAATATTCTGGCGGCGGCAAGCGGAGTGGTGACCATCGCCACATACAGTTCATCAGCGGGAAATTATGTGATGATTAGTCATGGCGGCGGCGTATCTACCGTATATATGCACTGTTCTTCCCTGCTGGTGTCGGAGGGAGAACAAGTTTCTCAGGGGCAGGTGATTGCCAAGGTAGGCTCCACCGGATATTCCACTGGACCTCACCTGCATTTCGGCATCCGAAGCGGAGGAAGCTATGTAAATCCTCTGAATTATGCAAGTCCGTAGCATCGGTGTTCACCCTGTACGCCGATGCCTGCATTGGCGCAGAAGGGAGATTCTTTTGAAGGCCATGCTAATTATATGAAGACAGATAGGAGATAAAACGTTGGAGAACAGGAACAAGTTTTGGAAAGGCGTTCTGGTGGGAGCGCTGGTAACCGCCTTTGCGGGATTAATTATTGTAGGGATGTCTGCCGGCATTTTTCTCATCGGCAGAAGCGTGATTTACAGCCAGTCCCGGAGTCAGACCGCTCAGGGAGAAGAAGGAAAGTCTGGAATCGACTGGAACCGGGTGGTATCCAAGGGCCAGTTCCTGCAGTCTTATATCGAAGAATACTTCCTGTTTGACGAGGATCTGGAAAATGTGGAGGAGTCCATCTATAAGGGGCTGATGTCTGGACTGGAAGATGATTATTCCACTTATTATACTCCAGAGGAATTTAAGGATCTGATGGAAGAGACCAGAGGAGAGTACTGCGGAATCGGCGCTATGGTGTCGAAAAACATGACCACTGGAGTGGTATCCATTGTAAAGGTGTTTAAGAATACGCCGGCGGAAGAGGCAGGCCTTATGGCCGGCGATGTGTTCTACCAGATCGATGACCTGAAAGTGACGGGAGACATGGACCTGGATATTCTGGTGAGCCAGTATGTGAAAGGCGAGGAAGGAACCACGGTGCACTTGAAGATGTACCGGCCCAGCATCAGTGATTACGTAGAGATGGATGTGGAGCGGCGCCAGGTAGAGGTACAGACGGTGGAATACGAGATGAAGGATGATCACCTGGGCTATATTTCCGTAAGCCAGTTTGAGGACAATACCACAGAGCAGTTTATGGAAGCCATCGAGGATCTGGAAGAACAGGGCATGGAAGGTATGATCATTGATCTGCGGGGGAATCCCGGAGGTATTCTGGATACGGCAGTGGCCATGCTGGATTATCTGCTGCCGGATGATCTGACCCAGTACAGCAAAGATCAGGACAGCAACAAGGATAGCACCCTTCTGGTGTCCATGGCAGATAAAAACGGCGAGGGAGACAGCTACTATTGCAGCGACGGTCACAGTGTAGACTGCCCGATCGTGATTCTGGTGGACGGAAACTCCGCCAGCGCCTCAGAGGTCTTCTCCGGCGCCATGAAGGATTATGGACGGGCAGCGCTGGTGGGCACCACCACCTTCGGAAAGGGCATTGTGCAGACGGTATTCAGTCTTCAGGACGGTTCTGCCATTAAGATTACCACTGCCCATTATTACAGTCCCAGCGGATTTGACCTGCACGGAATTGGCATTACTCCCGATGTGGAAATCGCCTATGAGATTCCGGAGCGGCTTTTAAATTTTGATTCCGATGAGGCGGCTTCTTCCGGCGGCGTCATTCAGCTGACAGATGAGGATGACAATCAGTTAATGAAGGCCAAGGAAGTCCTTCAGGAAATGATCGGCGGGGCCGATTTAGAGACAGTGAAAGAAGAGGCGGCTGCGGAAAAGGATGCCGCTGAGAATGCTGCCGGAGCTGCAGATACCGCTGAGAATGGCGCTGCAGATACTGCTGAGACTGGCTCCGATGCGGAAAATTCTGGGAATTCCACAGAGACCGGAGAAGAGACGAGAGAAGCGGCAGACGAGGCTGCAGAAACAAAAGAAACAGATACGTCAAAAGGAACTGCGGGGGCGGAAGAAACTAAGGATGCCGCTGAGCCGAAGGAGACCACTGGGTCGGAGGATACCGCTGAACCGGAAGAAACCGCCGGGCCAGAGGAGACGCAAGAGGATCCGATGGCCGGCAGGCGAAATGAAGCAGAGCGGAATGGCGGAACAGAGGAAAATACTCTTCAGGATCCGGCGGCAGAGGTAAGGGCGGCCTGAATGGGGTCGGGTAATTATTCTGTCCAGCAGGGTTTGTTGAAGCATTCTATGTAATGATGTTGGGGGCCGGTGTGACTCGGGCGAGTCACACCGGCCCCTGTTAGAATTATTGATTGTCCGACGGCTTATTTATCCATTTTCAATGATTTTCGTATTGATCATAGCTTGGTTAAAATCCTTTTTTCGTCTGCATCTGAAATTCCCAGAGCCTCCATTGCCTGCTCTGCTGTGAAATTCAGGTTCTTCATTAAATTCCTTACGCCAAGCAGCTGCATGTGTTCTGTAGCATCTGCTGCCGCTTCTTTTGTTGCTTTTTCTGTCGCTTCCTCAATCATCGCCTGAATTGCCTCGCACACACTTACCCTCTCCTTTCCTCTCATCTCAAGTTTCGCATTAACACAGGTGTTTAATACATCAATCTCTTTCCGACTAAAGTTAACCCCGGCCCCATCACCTTGAAGTCAGGACTTCATATGCGTTTTATCTTTTGTGTATTTGATAAAATGCAGAACATCGCCTAAAGATGATCGAAACCGTTTTAAATCTTCCAATGAAAGATCACTCGGCGCCAGAAGGTGAATCTTCGCCCTTCTCTCCACTTGCGCGGCATACTGCAGCGCGTCGTACAGCAGATTTTTTACCGGGGCCGCATAATGCACTGTTAGCTGGTTTTCAATTCCTAGAAGCAGATATACTGCCTTCTCATCGTTCATTAATATTGCTGATTTAAACACATCCCGATATCTTTGTATCTTTGGATCAGTTCTCCTTGCCCTTCCACGCCGAAAGGAGCAGAAAACTCTGTGCTGTCTAATTCACGAAGCTGCTCAGGGAACAGCACCTGCCTGCCGCCATAAAGATATACATTAAACGCATCAGCAAAAACATCTGGCTGACAGGTATAAGCTTTCGCTGCTGTATCAGCTTTTCCCACGGGCTTCCCCCTTTCATTGTAATAACTCCTTATGGCGATACATTACCCTATTTTCCATATTTTGTCAATCCTTGGAACAGGATTTTATTCCTGCATGCAACGAACCAAGCGGATATGCCTGCATGTTCATTTGACTTTTCCGTCGAAATTTCTCACGCAAAACATATGTATATCCGGCGGCAGAAATAAAAAAGAGATTATCCCGCAATAATTCAAAACAATATAGCCTTGAATACCGTGGTGAGATAATCTCTTTTTAGAATGTCACAGGATTCCCTCATCTCCTGTTCAGGAATCGTGCTTCCTTCTGCAGATCAGATGAGCTGTGTCCTTTTCTGCCATTTTTGGTTGGCTGATCTATTTTCTGGCTTCTGCCCTTTCGGCGGCAAGTTCTTTGATCATGGTTTCAAGATCCTGGGTGAACTGGCGCACAGCCTCTTCTTTGGTAGCCCAGGAGGTGACGAAGCGCACGGCGGTGTGGGTTTCATCGATCTTTTTCTGGTTCTGGAACTGATAGGACTGGCGGAGTCTGGCAATCAGGCTGTCGGGCAGGATGGGAAACTGCTGGTTGGTGGCGGAACCAGAGAAGAATGGGAATCCGCACCGGCTGAAGGCCTTTTTTAATTCCATGGCCATTTCATTAGCATGGGAAGCCATGTCGTAGAAGAGGTTGTTCTGGAACAACTCTTCAAACTGGATGCCTAAGAGGAAGCCTTTGGCCAGCATAGCCCCTTTCTGCTTGATCATGTAGCGGAAATCCGGCTTTAAATCAGGATGGGCAATTACCAGAGCTTCGCCGAAGAGGGCGCCGTTCTTGGTGCCGCCGATATAGAACAAATCTGTAAGCCGGGCAATGTCCGCCATGCTTAAATCATTTTCCGGGCTGGTAAGGGCCGCCCCAAGTCTTGCACCGTCCAGGAAAAGGTACAGGCCCTTCTGACGGCAGAAGCGGGAAAGGGCTTCCAGCTCCGTTAAGGTGTACTGGGTGCCGATCTCGGTGGTATTGGAAATATAAGCCATTTTAGGCTGAACCATGTGCTCATCGGTATGCTCATCCAGAATTTCCTGAATCATGGCAGGAGTGAGCTTCCCGTCGGCAGAGGGACGAGTCAGAACCTTATGGCCGGTGGATTCCACAGCGCCGGTTTCGTGAACGTTGATATGGCCGGTTTCCGCTGCAATCACCGCCTGGTGGGGGCGGAGGGCTGCGCTGATGGCAAGCATATTGGTCTGGGTGCCGCCCACCAGAAAATGAATGTCTACATCCTCTCGTTTAATTTCCTTCTTGATCAATTCTTTCGCGTGTTCCGTGTGGGTATCCATGGAATACCCATCATGCTGGTCTAAGCTGGCTTCAATCAGGGCCTTCATAATCTGAGGATGGGCCCCTTCGCTGTAATCATTGTTGAAGCAGTACATTTCTGACAAATCTCCTTTCAGGCGTTTCGTTCTGTTTTTTTATGATGCCGGCTTGCTTTTGTGCTTCCCGGTCCACAAACCGCAAAAACATTTATCGTAACTATTTCAGACGGTGCATCTTCTTGCCCGGCCGAGGCCGGACAAAAGCCGGGATGTCCATCCGATGGGAAAACAGGTGCAAAATCATGCTTATAAGCGAGCTTAACGCCTGTTTTTGCACCTGTTTTCCCGCCGTCCTGAACTGTTACCATTTATCATCATAATCGATTTTGGGAAGAAAGTCCAGCAGAAGGGTCTTTCGTTTCCGGTTCCTGGCTGGCAAACAGGCCCAGGATATAGCCCTGAACAAGAGATTTATTCTTATCTGACAATTTATCGTAAATTTTCATCAATTCATTTTTCGAAAGATCAGTATAAAAGGTATCGCCGATCTGATGGCCGGGGCTGCGGCTGTCGGAGTAGCCGATGAGATAATCGGTGGACACATTAAACAAATCCGCCATCCGCATCAGCAGATCGATACTGGGCTCATTCTTTCCATTCTCATAGGCGCTGATCATTTTCTGGGAAACGTTCAGCTTCATGGCAAGACTGATCTGATTCATCCGCTTTTCTTTACGAAGTTCTGCAATTCTGTTCATGGATGATATCTCCTATGTCTCCTAAAGGATGGGTGAGTGCCCGGGGAAAAGGACTTGCTGCCTCCTTCGCCCTGCTTGGGACAGTTATTTTAGTGTTAACGATTTGCAGCGCTTTATTCATGGGACGAAAGAGCGGCTGCAGCGATTTGGAGGCCTTTCTAGTAAAAAGGCACGAAAAAAGCGTTAAACTCTACCTACATTTTAAGAAAAAATAATTGACTGAAATATTCTTAAAAGGTATAATCGTACCTGTAAAAGGTATATTTTACGGGAAAAGGAATAAAAATAGTCGAAAAAGGACTAATCATCAGGAACAAAAAGGCGGTGAGGGCATGAAGCTTTTCCTGAACCAGAGGGATGGACTGGTAGAAACATTTATCCGGCGGCAGGTAACTGAGCGAGGACTGGATCCACGGACGGAGAAGGCGTACCGACTGGATTTGCAGCATCTGTACACCTGGATGGAAGAAAGACAGGTGACGGAGTTTCAGGAAAAGGATATCCAGGAGTATTTATCCTATCTGGCAGGGGAGAAAGCTCTGCGCCGCTCCACCGTAACCCGGAAGTACCGGGTATTTTCCTATTTTTTACAGTTCTGCAGGCAGTATGTACATAAGGAGTCCTCTGAGGGAAGAGGACTTGGATCTGGAACCGAAGCCGAATCTGGAGTTGAAATCAGATCTGGATCTGATCAAAGGCCTTGTCTGGAAGAGGCCGTGGGAGGGGAAAAGACCTGGCAGGCTTCCAGGGCAGGCCTGGAAGCAGGGCAAGGATTAGAACCAATGCAAGGGCCAGAACCGGTACAAATACCAGAATCGGGGCAAAGGCCAGCGTCAGTGTCATCATCATCAGCGGTATCGGTACTGGGGGCAGATTCATTGAGGGGATTGGGACCATCAATGGATGAAGCAGTTGACGGTTCCGGCCCGGGAAAGCTTTCCAGCGGCGAGGTAGACCGCTTCTTTCAGGCAATCAGCCGGGAATATGAATCTCTGGACAGCGATTTCCGCAGAAGGGTATGTCTGCGGGATGACGTGATGATGGAACTTTTATTTTACCACGGAATCCAGGTAAGTGAGCTGTTAAATCTCTCGGTGAAGGACTATGACCAGAAAACCGGGATCCTTAAGGTTCCGGGAAAGCGGGGGAGAGGACGGGAGTTTCACTTGTTTTCCCGGCAGCTTAAGGAAAAGATGGACCGGTGGGTTTTGGAACGGGAGCATTTTCTTAAGGATGGGGAGAGGCAAGATGGGTTGTTTGTTTCAAAGCTGGGGAGGCCTCTTTCCATGAAGATGGTGATTAATGTGTTTGATAAGTACAGGGAATTGGCGGGGATTGAGGCGGAATATAAGCCGAAGGATTTGAAGGGGAGTGTGGAACGGTATGCGGTGGAGAAGTTGGGGGAGAGAGCGTTCCTGGATATGATAGATTCGAGTGAAAAGTGGGGAGTGGGAGGATATTGTACTACAGAAAACCAGATAATTGGTTAGAACATTGGGATTTTGTAATTCTTGATATTACATTTTTGGAAGTCGCGTATATTATATCTTGTATTTTCCGAAATGGAATTGGTAGTCTTTATGAACAGCAAGTATATTTTGATGTAGGGCTTCTAATCGCATATTCAGGAATGTGCATGATTATTTTTCTAAATGAGCACAAAGAAATTCGTCAGAGAAGCAGGAGGAAGGAAGCAAAATGTGTGTTGAAATATGTGGGAAGTGTATTGATAACAGTGGTGGCCTATCTTTTTTTGACGAAGAATGGGGAAAATTTTTCGAGAATAGTGTTTTTGATATTTGGTATATTGGCACTATTTCTAATTCTTTTAGAACGAATAGTTTGGAAGAGACTTTCATGTAAATGGAGAGACAAGGTCAGTAATAAAAGAGGAATTTTACTTTTGGCTGAAAGCAAAAAAGTTCCTTATATTTTAACGGCTCTTAAGAAAGATGCGGATAATGCAATTACAGTTGTAGGTCTCGTTCTTTTGGATAGGGGTGATCTAATAGGAACAAGGATTGAAGAAATAGAGGTCGTGTGCGGAAAAGAATGTATATTGTCATATATTCAGACAAATTGGGTAGATGAAATTTTAATCTGTACGGAATACAATAAGCAATTGCCATATCAGTTTGAAGAGCAATGTGTGGAAATGGGAATTACTGTGCATCGAGAATTGGCTGAAATTACAGGAGACCGAGGGAAAAATCAAATCGAAATAATGGGAAACTATGTGGTGTTTTCTTCTAGTGCTCGATTTGTTTCGTGGAAACTGGTAGCGTTAAAACGTATATTGGATATTTGTGGTGCATTAATAGGACTAATTTTGACGGGAATCGTGGCAGTGTTTTTATGTCCTGCAATATATCTTGCTTCTCCAGGCCCAGTATTTTTTTCGCAGATACGAGTGGGGAAAAATGGAAGAAAATTTCGAATTTATAAGTTCAGAAGTATGTATTTAGACGCAGAAGAGAGAAAAAAAGAATTGCTCTGCAATAATAAAATGAAAGGATGTATGTTTAAGCTTGATGCGGATCCTAGGATTATAGGGAGTGGAAAGGATGGCACTCAGAAAGGGCTGGGATGGTTTATTCGCACATTTTCTATTGATGAATTTCCGCAATTCTGGAATGTATTAAAAGGAGAGATGAGCCTGGTAGGAACTAGGCCGCCTACATTGGATGAATGGGAGCATTATGATCTGCACCATAGAGCTAGGATGGCAATTAAACCAGGGCTCACAGGAATTTGGCAGGTGAGCGGTAGGAGTAATGTAATAGATTTTGAAGATGTGGTTCGTATGGATAAGGAATATATTCAAAATTGGAACATTGGTTTAGATCTTCAGATTTTGTTCAAAACTCTGTGGATTGTAGTAACAGGAAAGGGGGCAAGATAAAAGATGGGCCAGAAAATGGAAGAAATGAAAATAGTACATATTTTATTTTCTTTTATGAATGGCGGAATTGAAAACCTTTTGGTGGACATAATGAATCATTGGGAAAAAAAGGATCATATTCTCTTGTGTGTTGTCAATCAAGAAATAAATCCGGATCTTGTAAAAAAAATTAAATTCCAAGATAACCGAAAATTTGTCTGTTTAAACAGGAAACCAGGAGGAGCAAGGATTAAGTATATACGGCAGTTGGAACGCATATTGCAGGAGTTTCATCCAGATATCATTCATTGCCATAGTAATGCCTCTTTTCGCTTTTGCTGCCTGTTGAAACCTTTTCATCCTAAAACACAGTATATTCTGACAATTCATTCAACCCGATTATATTCTAAATTTGGAAAGTTTGATTGTCTGTTACATCGATTATTGTTAAATCAGGTATTTGTAATTTCAAAATCTGTAGAACAGGAAGTGAGAGAGCGGAATCCGAAGCTTCGGAAGGTAGTTTTGGTATATAACGGGGTCGACTGTGAGAAATTTCAAAAAAGAAAGAATCAAAAGGAAAAAGGGAAAGGGCAGTTCAAACGAATATTTTGCATCGCCAGACTAAATCCAGCGCATAAAGGACAAGATATCTTACTCCAAGCAATTGGACTTTTGTCTCAGAAACGACAGGACTTTTTTTGTTTTTTTGTAGGGGCACCACCGGTGGAACAGCCGGAAATTTCCAGACAGTTAAAGCGGATGGGAGAGCAACTTGGGATAAATAATCGAGTTTTTTTTCTAGGAGATAGGGGAGATGTGCCGAGATTGTTAACTCAGGCTGATCTTTTAATTCTTCCTTCTCGTTATGAAGGTTTTGGTATTGTTTTGATAGAAGCAATGGCTGCTGGAGTACCTGTTCTCGGCTCAGATATAGAAGGAATACGTGAAATTGTTGGAAATAATCAATTTGGATATTTGTTTCAGAAAGAGAACGAAGAGGATCTGGCAGAAAAAATTAACTACCTGCTAGATGCTGATACTTCAAAAGTAGTTGAGAAAGCAGATATATATGTACATAGTCATTTTTGCATAAAAGTAATGACAGAAATAATGAGAAAATTATATATAGAAGGATAGTAGAGGGAGGATATAATGACAAGGGACGAGCGTTTAGCTTATTTTAATGAATTAGTGACGCCAAATACAAGATTGATGGATATATTCGATCGGACTGTTGATTTATGTGGAGACAACATATTTATTAAAGAATATGAAACAAATAATACTATAACCTGGAATCAGATGCGTAAGTCGACGGATTTGCTGGCAAAAGGATTAATCGCATATGGAATTGGGAAGGGGGATCACGTATTAATCTGGGGAAAAAATTCTATCCAATGGGTTATCTGTTTCCTAGCTTGTATTAAGATAGGGGCAATATCGGTTCTAGGTAATACAGCCAACAAGGAGATGGAAACAGAGTACATTCTGAAAAATAGTGATATTAAAATGGTATTGATGGATGAGGGGATAAATAGTGTGCAGTATGCTCAGGTAATGGAGGCTTTGTGTCCAGGTTGTTTAAATCGGAAATGGAATGGTCAAGAAGAATATCCCTTTCTTAGATATGTTGTAACCTTCCATAAAGAAGGAAATGAAAACGGACTTAAACTTTCTGATCTTTATAAAAAAGCTGAAAGTATTTCGAACGCTACGTTGCATGAACAAGCAAGTTGTGTTTTGGCCTCGGATATTATTAATATTCAATATACTTCAGGAACTACTGGGGACCCGAAAGGAGCAATGTGGGATCAAAGGTGCTTACTTTATAATCTCCAGGGGATCAGCGCAGACCTTGAAATGCATATGGGAGATAAGCTGTATACTTCTCTTCCTATTTTTCATAATTTCGGGCTTTTGGGATGTATTGTATATCCAATTATTTATGGAATAACAGTGGTATTTTCTACAAAGTTTAATCCTAACGAATATTTGCGGGCAATGCAAGAGGAAAAACCTGCGCTGGTTTTGGGAGTAACTACGATGTTTCTTGCTATGCTGGCATGTCCTGGTTTTCGGATGTACAATTTCAGTAATGAAAGATTGCAGATTGCATTAGCAGGATCGCTTTGCCCTAAAGCACTTTTAGAAGCATTACGGAGTGATTTCAAAACAGATAAAGTGATTGTCATTTATGGACTTACGGAGGCAGCTGCATCAGCAAATACAAATATGTCTGATCCTCTGACACAACAGCTTACTTCTATTGGAAGAGCCAGTGGAAGCTATACTTTTAAGATATGCGACCCGGTTACTAGGAAAGTACTTCCAAGAGGAATGGAGGGAGAGATTGCCATTAAAGGTATAGCGGTAATGCGAGGATATTATAAAAAACCGGAGGAAACAGCCAGGGTGCTAGATAAAGAAGGCTGGTTTTATACTGGAGATATCGCAAGAATGGATGAGGAGGGGTATGTCTATATTAGTGGAAGAGCTAAAGATATGATCAATCGAGGGGGAGAAAAGATTTTTCCGAAAGAAATTGAAAATTTCTTGTTAAGTCATCCTTATATTTCGGATGCTCAGATTATAGGTGTACCAAGCCAGCGATATGGCGAGGAGGTTCTGGCGTACATTATTAAAAAGCCGGGAAAAAGTCTTACAGAGGAAGAAGTGAAAGAATTTATCCGTTCGCATATGGCAATTTATAAGACCCCTAAATACGTTCGGTTTATTGACAAATTTCCTTGTACTTTAAGTGGAAAAGTGCAGAATGCAATTTGCGCCGCACGGCGGCCACTGGTGCGTTTGCCAGCGGCCACCCGGCGGAGCCCAACGGCCACCTTCATTAAGGTATTTCGATAGGCTGAATAACAACAATGTAATGCTTCGTTGCCCTCTTCA
>DVFL01000007.1 GCA_018713255.1 Candidatus Cottocaccamicrobium excrementipullorum
GTTTCTGCTGCAGATGCCTCCTGCGTTTCTGCCGTTTCTTGAGTTCCCGCGCCTCCGGCGCACGCTGTCAGGGACACAGCCGCAATTCCTGCAAACATTAAATTCCTTATCTTTCGCAAGTTTCTATTCCTCCTACGTATATAAATTTATTTTGATGCCATAATCATCTGCTTACGCACAGCTTATGCAGCTTAAACACTCAGCGGATAGACCTCCATCAGGGCTGCTACCTCCTCTCTTAAAATATACGGCCGCTGCCGCAATGCCTTTCCGGTTTCAATCCGTTCCCTTAACGGGCAGCTCCGTATCCGCTCCTTTAAGCATCTGTCGGCCCTCTCCAACTCTTCGCTGCAGTAAGCCGTCTCATCAAGGACAGCCACCGCCTCATCAATCTGCTCCTCTGAATTAAAAGTTCCAAGGACGGAATGTACCCACGGCACTGAAAGCACATAGGCGTAAGCTGCCTGCGCCAGGCTTTGTTTATCCCGGATACGGATTGCATCGAAAATATGTGCATATTTCAAGATGTCCCCTGTTGCCAGTGGATTCATCGCTATGGTTCCCGCGCCGCTTTCCCAGGCGGTGCGCAGGCCGTCTATGCGATAAGCGCTGTTGACTGCGTTAAATCCCTGTACATTGTAGTCAAATGGGTAATCCTCCATAACCGCTTTAAGCTCCTGGTTTTTCATATGAGTGGAAATGGCAATATGTCGGATCAGTCCCTCCTCCCTGGCTTTCTCCATCTCTCTTATAGCCCCGTAGGCCTTTGCACCATTCCATTCCCCGTTGCTTTTCACTCCCCAAAGGCAGGTGAAGGCATCTATACATTCCACCCCCAGCCGCTTTAGGGACTTTTCTAGATCCCCGCGAAAGGTTTCATGGTCTCCCGCATGAGTCTTCGACATGATATAAAATGGCAGTGTTCCCTTTTTCATTTCTTTTATGGCCTCGCCCAGTATCAGTTCCGAGTACCCGTCTCCATAGGTAACAGAGGTTTCAAAAAAATTGATTCCTTTCTTGTAGGCATACAAAAAGTGCTTCACATGCTTATCAATGTCCGACGGACTATCCAAATGATGGGTGCCCATGGAGATTCTGGACACAGTAATGCCCGAACGGCCCAAAACAACATATTTCATCTTGCTTCCTCCTCGTCCTGTATTTTTTCCGGTGCGTCCGCAATCCGGTAAGGCGCAATTATCCGGTACGTTTTCCCCTCAGCAGCAAAATCGACAATTTTTGCCCTTGTGCGGAAAAACTCCTCCACATTCTCCTCTGTAATAATCTCCTCCGTGGAGCCGAATTTTTTCTTATAGCCCCGTCCCAGAAGCAGCGTCTTGTCTGAAAGCCTTAACGCATGGCTGGGGAAATGCGTATTAATAACACATGCGGTATTTTTTTCCTTGCTTGCATATTCAATCGCATCCAGAATCCGCAGCTGATTTCTCATATCCAGATTCGATTCCGGCTCATCTAAAATCAAAAGCTCCGGTCCCGAAACCATAGCCCTTGCCAGCATCACCATCTGCAGCTCCCCGCCGGAGAGCTCGTTGCAATATCGGTCTGCAAGTCTGCCGATTCCTAATTCCTTCAACATTTCATCGGCTCTTTCAAAGTGCTCCTTTTTTGGCGAATAAAAGAAGCCGTTTTCCTTGTCCAGCCCCATGACAACCATTTCCAGGACACCGTAGGAAAATACGCTCTGTTTCGCCTGGGGCACGTAGCTGATTTTTCTCCAAAGTTCCTTATCAGAATACTCCGTCAAACTCTTTCCTGAAATCATTGTTCCGCCGCTGTTCCATTGGAGAAAACCCATAATGCACTTTAAAAGCGTCGTCTTTCCCACCCCATTTGGCCCCAGGATTGTCATGATTTTCTGTTCTTCCAAATGGAAGGAGACATCTTTGAGCACTTCTCTGCTCCCATAGGAAAAGCTTCCGTTTTTTACTTCCAATATCATGATCTTCCTCCCAGCGTTTTTCTAAGGAGTACCGCGAAAAACGGGGCGCCGATCATTGCGGTCAATATAGATAAGGGTATCTCGCTGGCCGTGGCCGCACGAGCCACCGTATCAATCAGCAGCAGGTAAATCGCCCCCATGAGAGCACTCGCTGGAATCAGTGTCCGGTAATCGTTTCCTATAAGAAGCCTAGCAATATGTGGAATTACCAGGCCAATCCAGCCGATAATCCCGCAGACCGATACGGTAACCGCTGTCATAAGCGTTGAAAGCAGGATAGCTGCCAGACGAAGCTTCTTTACATTGATGCCCAGGGATCTGGCTTCTTCCTGATCCAGCGACAAAAGATTCATCTTCCAGCGGAGTGCCATTGCAGCGGCCAGACAAGGGAGCACGATGACAGAGCAGAGTACCACATCCCGGTAAGAGACATTGGCAAGGCTTCCCATAAGCCACGTGGTAATGGCGGGCAGCTTATCCTCCGGGTCAGCTATGTACTTGATAAAAGAGACCATTGCGTCGAACATGGATTTTACAATAACGCCCGACAGTACCAGCACAAACAATTCACTGCGTTTTTTAATCCGGGAAAGATTCAGTACAACCACTACAGCAAGAAGCCCAAACAAAAGGGCGGTTCCCTGGGTCGCTGCCATACCTGCGGACAGCAAAAGAGCCAGGGACGCGCCAAAACCGGCTCCCGATGAAACCCCAAGAATGTCCGGGCTTACAAGCGGATTTCCAAAAACCGCCTGGTAAACCGCGCCGGAAACAGAAAGACCTGCTCCAACTAAAACCCCTGAGAGGATCCGCGGAAGGCGTATGCTTAATATGACGTTAGATTCATAAATATCCATTCCTTCCCGGTTCCCAAACACCGCTTTTCCTATAATTTCAAATGCGCGCAGCGGACTTATGGGATAACGCCCGACGCAGATCAGCGCAAAAAATAAAACAATCAAGAGAACCGCCATGGCCGCCACAGCCAACCTTTTCTCATATTCCAGAATTCCTCGGCTCATACCCTCTCCTTTCTTATGTTTTTCATTTAGTTAACTATGACTAACTTTAAACTATTTTTGTCAATTTGTAAAATCAAATAAATTTTCCATTCATAAACAAAAGTAATCGAAAAGGCAGCCCACCATCACCAGGCCGCCTCATAAAACTTCTTGATTCCTTTTATAAATCGCTGCACATGTTCCTGTTTCCAGACATCTTTTGTCCAGACTGCACAAATCGGGATGGGCTTGTCGCCTTCCAGCAGTTTACCTACAATTCCATCATATTGGCGGATTCCATCTGCCGGAAAATAGCCGGTCGCCAGATTGAAGGCTACCATTTTCATAGCTGTACTCTGCTGATCAAACCGCCAGGTCACCTGCGGTCCGGATTCGCAGCCATATTGTAAAAACAACTGCTTCAGCGCCTCTGTCTTGCAGACGTCATGCTTTGTGGAAACCATTTTCTCATTCACGATCATCGGCACTGTAAGGCGATCTGCCTGCGCCAGAGGATGGATCGTCGAAACGCAGTAAAGCATTTCTGTCGTCCTTAGCTCAGCCCATTCAAAATCATCGATGGGAGCATTTCCATGGTTTAAGATCAGAGCAATATCCAGTTTTCTGTCTCTAAGGCTTTCCAAAAGCTCCGATGTAGAACCCACCGTCAGCTTAAATTCCACATCCAGATAATTCTCCGATTTACTTGAAAGATACTCCATGTACACTGAGGAGCCAGCCGATTTTGTAAGGCCGAGCCGCAGAATCCTGAAGTGGCTTGCCATGTTCTGCACTTGATCATCAAATTCCCTTGCATGAGTTAACATCTGGGACGCATATTCATAAAATCTATCTCCGTCTTTGGTAATTCGAATATGTTTTCCATCCTTATCAATTAAGCGTACCGCATATTCTTTTTCCAATTCCCGGATAGCCGCAGTTACTGCCGGCTGTGTTACAAAGTTTTTTCTTGCCGCTTTTGTGATATTGCGGCACTCATAAACCGCACAATAATACTTAAGCTGCTG
>DVFL01000008.1 GCA_018713255.1 Candidatus Cottocaccamicrobium excrementipullorum
GGAAAAGGCAGCAAAACCCGTATCGTCCCGTTAATGAGTGCGACATCAGATCTGGTGTCAAAGTACATAAGCATATATCATCCGTCCTACAGAGGCGAATATAATGTCCCTCTCTTTTCAAATCGGAAAAAAGAGAAACTTACGCGGGCCGGCATTACCTATATCCTTAAAAAATACGTTAAGATTGCACGAGAAAAACAGCCTGATCTCATTCCTGAAACAGTATCACCACATGGTTTTCGCCACAGTAAAAGTATGCATATGCTGCAAGCAGGCGTACCACTGATATATATCAGAGATTTCCTTGGGCATTCGGAAATTTCAACTACAGAAATATATGCCCGCTGTGATAGTGAACAGAAACGTAAGGCGATTGAAAACACATGTCCAAGCATCACAAAATCTGAAACGCCGATGTGGCAAAAAGATACTTCACTGCTAGGGTGGCTTCAGTCGTTGTAAAGATGGAATAAAATGTAAAGCTATGGTAGGCAGAAAAAAATCTATACCTTATAAAATCGCTGTAGCTTTACATTTTACCTGACTTTCCATTTCACATATAATGTTAAGCTTAACATTATATGTGATAGTTCAGCTGAACTGTAGCGGATTTCCATTGGGCGAACTCATATGGGTATCTGGGAAGTGGCTGTAGGAAAGGGAATTCCTCTTCCTGGAATACGGAGCACCGACAACCGTCTTTTTTCTGAAAAGGGGCATCATTGAACCGGTCCAGTTCCTTTCGGATTGCCGCATTCATTGTATGGAGGTCAAAAAATTTCCGGTTCCGCAGGCGAGCAATGATGTAGGAAGTCAGATTCCCAACGCTCCCCTCGACCGCTGCTTTGTCGCGGGGAGCCAATACCCGGGCAGGGAGCAGTGCTGTGTGATAGTGATCCGACAGCTCCTGGTAGGAACGGTTGATGACAGGATCTTCGTATTTCCTGTTACTGAGGATACCAACCTTTAGATTGTCCGGGGTCAGGATCCTGGTAACGCCGCCAAAAAACTCATACATGGCGATATGCGCATTGATCCAGTCCTCCTCCTTCATGGTGCGGCAGGCCTGCGCATAACAGTACATGCTGAAGGGCAGCGTTGCCACAAACAGATAAACTTTACAGCTGCCGCCTGTTACCTTGTCATAAAGCGACAGCGTGGTTCCAGCCCAGTCAACCATCAGCTTATCGCCGGGTTTATGCTGGATATGCATGGTAAGCTTGTTCTGTGCGACATAGTCCTGATATAGCTTACAGTACTGGGAATAGCCGTGAGGGGGCCTGCCGGCATCCCGGCAGGTATCTACATACTCCTGCCATAAAAGCTTCAAGGTTACGCCGCTTTTCAGCAACTCTTTATGGATGTAAGGAAAGTCAGGCGTAACCAACGTAGGGATCAATGCTTCTTCCGAAAAAAGCGCATGATGGATCTCCGCTTCTTCCATAGAGTCCAGCGCACCTTTCGGTAGCTGGTGATCCGAGGCTGCATTCACTACCTTGGCAACCGTATTCCTGGATATGTGCAGGGTACTGGCAATGCGCCGCTGGCTTTATCCCTCTTGGAGCATTTGTAAAATTTGTTTCTCTTTGGACATTCGAGCGTCCTCCTCTCAAAAGTATTACGGATCCATCCCTTAGGATCATAGTATTGCTTTAAGAGGTGGCTCTCAACAGCGGATTGCCCTTTGAATTCAAGTGGCTCCGTCATTCGGAGGGGGTGGCTCTCTATAATGGATTGAGTGGCTCCTGAACCGCGGAATACTCAAGTTCCTTTCGGAGCCCTTAGTGGGTCCAACTTTTTGTCCGCCCCCAGTCAAAATTGCCGGGGTCTGACCCCATAAACACTCAATCATTCATATAGAATTGAATTTCTCATATACCTGAGCAACCATATCGTTTGTACAACTAAATAAGGTATGAATGCGCAGATATTCGCAGCGACAATGGCAGCGTAACTATTAGTGGCTTGCGCCAATATATATGTAAGCGCAACATCAATAATCGCTCCAATTGTCAAGAAAATTGATTGTAATTTTAATTCACCAAGTCCGTTTACAAAACAGGTAATCGAACCAGACCAAATCATCACAGAGCCATATAACGCAAACAATGCAGCTATCCCGTAATTAACAGGAATCGAGTCTTCACCAAGCCAGATATCAAATACAAACTGAAGGGGGATGATTAAGAAAAACTCAGCACAAATAGCAAGTAAGGCAACAAATAGAAATCTCTTAAACAAATTGTACATCCATCTATAATTCTTTTCCACTTGAGCCTTTGTAACAGCAGACCATATTGGCGTAGTCGCTAATGTCACAAAAGTTCCAATCAACGTAAATATCTTATTATAAATATTAAAATCTACAGTAGCTGCATTTCCGACAAACAGTGTTACAAAGTAACTATTTGTACTGTTCAAAACCATCGCCATTAACTGGATCCAAAGAAATGCACCACCAATTCTTAACGTTGACATCGCGTACTCTTTTTTTATGAACTTAAACGAAGGCGCTATTTCTTTATTACTTATGCCAAATACAATAAATGTTGTTATAACAAGCGGTCCATTTACTGCAATCAGGTAGGCAATTGCCATAGTAACAATGCTTCCATTATGGCCTATCTCGATAGCAATCGATGCATATACCAACATTATCACATTAGTTAAAAGATTTAACAAGCTAGGGATGAATGCTCTCTGAAGCGCATATAAAACGGAAGTAATAAGTCGTAATACAAATTGAAGAATTATACTCACAAGCAAAATTGTAAGAGCATTTCTTAATGTATCCTCATCCAAAACAGAGACATCAATATTAAACACTTTATTCCAATTCACAAATTGTGAAATCAGCGCAATCGCGACGATGATAACCAATGATACGCTGAATAGAAACATATAGGCAGATGATACATATTTCCTTCCTTCGTCTCTATCATCGCTTTGAAGTGCTCCTACCAGCTTATTTCTTAAACCATTTCCTATACCCATATCACAGTTTAGTATCCAAGCCAGTACAGAAAGAATAGTAAACCAGACACCCAGAATTTCATTATTATTAAAATAACGAATATAAGTAGGAGTTGTAAAAAGGCCAATAAAAAGAGAAAGCCCTTTTACACCGAACGAGCCGATTATATTAGCAAATAATGTCTTTGTATCCTTGTCTTTTATTGATTCCCTTGCTCTAATTATAATTTTCAGCATTCCGTCATTTCCTTTCGACCTTTGTAAGGAATTCATCAACATCCTCGAAATATTCTAAGTTTTTTATCCACTCAAGATCTTTATCCCACCATTGAATGCAAAGAAGCTTCTTAATTTGAACATCATCAAATCGATATCTTATTACGTGTACAGGAACTCCGCCAACGATTACGTATGGAGAGACGTCCTTTGTCACAAGTGCTCCAGCCGCAATTTTTGCCCCATCACCTATAGTTATGCCACCCATAATTCTAACATCCGAGCCTACACAGACATCATTCCCAATTTCAACGCTGAAATACTCTTGAACATACAAATATTCCTCAAATTAGCTTCCTTTAACATAGGCAAATCCAACTTGCTTCAATATTGAAAAAAGCGAGATTTGTTGTGAAAAATTACCGGGGTCAGACACCATAAATTCTAAATCTGATTAATCCTCTCAATCTGTT
This sequence comes from Candidatus Cottocaccamicrobium excrementipullorum, assembly GCA_018713255.1. Taxonomy (GTDB): domain Bacteria; phylum Bacillota; class Clostridia; order Lachnospirales; family Lachnospiraceae; genus Caccovicinus; species Caccovicinus excrementipullorum. The sequence continues at coordinate 3,663 of DVFL01000008.1, forward strand.
CCAACGTTAACATCTACTTTGCGGATATATCTTGCGGGATTGCCTGCCCATATTTCATTCTTAGGAATATGCCCACAGACAACAGAGCCTGCACCTATAATAGCACCATCTTCTATGTGTGTTCCCTTCAGTATAATTGAACCTGCGCCTATAAAGGCTTTATCCTCAATTCTAATTTCCTTGCATCGTGTTTGTGAATCGTCTCTTAATTCGCCGTTCGAAATCTGACCTCTAAAGGGTGAAAATCATTATCGAATATTTGACAACCAGCGCCTATCATAACGTAGCTTCCAATTGAAATATGTTCTTTACACACAAATATGGAATTAGAAATTCCTGTGTTATCTCCAATTTCCAGTCGCCCCCCCCCGAACTACAAAACTCGATCTACTGGCTGGATAAATTGGATTCGATACAAAAGATGAATTAATATGAACGTTATTTCCAAGGCTGATAGTTCCTGTATTCTGCAAGAAAATTGTTCCACAAACTTTTAGATTTTTACCATATTGAACGCCATTGAAAAAGAAACTGATTTTTTGAAGAATAGTTGTCAGCTGATAACAATAGCCGCGCCAACAGTTTTTTAATTTATTAGTTATTCTTCTTATCATAGTATTATTCCCTCTTTTCTACATCTCGAATCAGCTTTATCCTTTAACCTTCTTGCAAAAATACCTAACAAGCCATATGCTCTAAACAATCAGATATGAAAAAATGAAATAGTGTGGCAATACATACAGTTTACAGGAATTGTATTCTCGCCCAACCATACTTTTCATTGTTGCAACAAGTTTATTTCTCACCCCATGACCTATACCCAAATCGCAGTTTAAAATCCATGCAAATACTGAAAGGATTGTAAACCACACACATAACTCCGTTATTATGAAAGTATCATATGTAAGCAGGCATTGTAAACAACCCAACAAACATAGATAATCCTTTAACGTCAAACGAACATATGATATTCATAACAATGGATTTTGGGTTCTTATCGCTGCTTCTTTTCATTCTTTCATCTCCAAATTATCCAACAGAAGTTGAATATCTTCAAAATATTCTGCATGTTTCTCTATCCATTCTTCATCCTTATCCCACCATTTCATCTGCATTAATTTCTCTATTTCCTCTTCACTGTATCGATATTTTATAATCTGAGCAGGCACACCTCCAACTATTGCATACGGTGGCACATCCTTTGTTACTATAGCTCCAGCTGCAATTATAGCGCCGTCACCGATGCGAACACCACCTATTATTCTAACATCCGCTCCAATCCAGACATCATTACCAATTATTACTTCGTGAACACCATCTAATAATTTATATTCTTGAAATTTATTTTTACTTACATAAGTAAAACCGCATTGCTTAGCTGTCGAGTAAAAAGCAGGATGAGTGGATACAAATTTTTTTGTTGGGTGTGTTCCGGATATAGTTTTTACATTACTCCCTATCGAGCTATATCTGCCAATTACACAATTTCGCAGTTCAGTTTTCGAATTAATATATGATCCACGCCCTATCTTTGAATGGAACAGTGCCGATCCGCTGCAAAATCGATTTTTCCCTTCAACTTCAGAATCTAAGCTAATATAAGCTCCTTTCGATATATAACACATATTATTCTTTTTCAACTTTCTATTTCTATCTAGTTGACGAATTTTATGAAGTATTCTTGTTATCATCATTCTCTATCAATCCTCATGATCTCATTTCCCTAAACTAATCTACATTAAGAGATGTTTCGTTCCCCTACAATGATTTAGAACAATGGGTACTGCCAATAACCCTGGATAAAAGAAGTACGTTTGGGCAAGTCCAAGATTAATATAAACAAAGGCAAACACAATCAGTTCTATAACACCTATATTAGCTTTAATAAAAGGACGAAAAAGCCACACCGTCGCTACAATTCCGGGAATTATGCCAAGGTATGCAAATAGCCGAAGTACACCCGCGGAAACTACATTTCCATCTGCCTGAAGAGTTCCTGCTCCCCAAGGTTTCTCTATGATAGAATTAATACACAATTCAATCATTCTGAGACGCGCACCACCAGAGGAAGCCATGTCTGTAATATCAGTATCTTCCAATTTACCTATAACTACACTAGCGAGCAAACTGTTTGCCCCATTCCTATAGAAGTCATATATTAAAAATAGTGTTAAAGCAAAAATAATAAACAGTATTGCTCTTTTCACTCGCTTATCAATAGTCTCCCGATTCACAAGCAGAAAACCTATCAACATCACAAATAATCCTAAATAACCGGTAGTAGATTGAGTTGATGCTATTGTCACAAAAATTATAATCAAATAAGTATATAGTTGTTTCTTTGAAAGCCCCAAATACTCTTGCATAAACAACAACATAAATATTGCTCCGTGCAGAATACCTTGGTATCGTCCCGGTTCAGAATACATACCCGCATTTCGAATACCTAAACCACTTCCCTCCGAAAAGGTATACAGTAACTGTCCATAATATGTAGTGGTATATGTCTGGCTTTTATTGTATAGATCCACTCGACTTTGTAAGATTATTTTTAGTACATCAGGCATTATTATCTGCATAAGCCAGCAGCCTAAGCTAATTACAGATAGTAGAGTCACTATTTTGACATAGCGACCAGCAAATTTTGGGGGGTCTACAAGATACGCATAATACACGATTAAAAATTGGCCAGAGTACAGTAGCCAGGTTTCTACACCAATACCACCTGATATCATGCGCACAAAAAATACCGATAATAGAAGAAAGCCACTTAAAAGCATTGGTTCTTTCATACGAAAACGGAACCTAAAAATCGCAGAGATAGTATATATTACCAAAAGTCCATAAAGAAATGCACTCTGATTGAGTACAAACATTATAGAACCGCTAAAAACGGCTATAAAGTAAATCGCAAGATATTGAATTATCTGTTTTACATCAATTCTTATTATCATATATCTGCTCCAAAAAATCTTTTATTTTCTCTGTCCAGTTTCTATAGTCAAACTGATTAGTAATTGTGTCTACGCATGCATCTGCCATGTGCATGATATCGGAATCAGATAATTCTAAAGCCCGCTCAATTGCAGATACAATAACCTCCTTATTGCATCCTTGCATTAAAACACTATTTATATTATCAATTAAATAATATTTTGTATAATCTCCAACTCTCGATGCAATCGGTATAACTCCATAAGTCATAACTTCAGGTACCTTACTTGGAAAGTTAGCTTTTGTCATTTCGTTAATATCCCTTGCAAGCAAAAGGAAATCCATTTTCTGATAAAGGTATATAAGTTCCTGATAATCTAGCCAGTCATGGACAATGATTCTGGGATCTAATTCATCTTCTTCGTGTATTTTTAATATTTTGAGAATATCATGTTTTTTTACACCGCAAAAGTGAAATTCAACACAAACTTTTGACTCTCGCAATACCTCTCCAATCGCAAGAACCATATTTTCTAATGCATCTTTCATCTTTCCATTTGCTGGAAAAATAAATCTACGAGTACCATCCAATGTTTTTTCTTTATGCTCGTACTCATATGGATCTGCTAAGATAGGTAGCACCATTTGCTTCGCACGACCACCTGAGAGTTTCTTCTCAATATACGTACTTATCGGAAAAATAAAATCATAATTTGGAATAGCCTTTTTCATCAGTATCTGATATAAAAAAAAGTCAAACTTATTTAAAAATTCTTCTTTGGGAAAATACTCAACAACAACTGCTCCTACTTTAGCACCGTTTTTTTTGCAAAAATGCCTTACAGATTGATGCAGCCACAGATTATGTGAATATACAATCACTATATCATTATCCCCCAAATCTTGAGTTTTCAAACATTTTATAGTAGCCCGGTTTAACCCCGTTTTAAAGTCCATATAATGCATGAATCTTCCCGAGCGATATCTTATTTCATCAATAATTAAATCTTTATAGCGTGACCATCTACACTCACTATTTTTCAATGAAACAATATGAACCTCATATCCACATTCCTTGAGAGCCATGCCAAAATATTGGACATAATTAGAGGTTGCTCCACTTCGAGGAAAACTAAAAGATCCACATATAAAAATCCTACGCATGATAGTCACTTATCTCCTTGTTTACTAAGTAGTTTTATATACTCATTCGTTAACGACCTTGCAACATCTTCTATGTCGTAACCTAATTTCTTTGCAATAATCTCGTTGCTATGCCTTTCTCTATTTTTATTTAGTCTCAGTATAATAGTATTTGCCCAATACTCAGGCCCTTGATTTAACGGTAAAAAAACTGATTCGTGTGTAATATCCACTTCTTTTGTTATGCAATCTGAAAAAACACACAGCAAACCTGAAACTTGAGCCTCGATACCCACCACTGGAAGTCCTTCATGAAGGGATGGCATAAGCATCACATCCATCATTTGCATAAGTTCATTGATTCGATTTGACGATCCACAGAAAATCACTTTCTCTTTTAAGCCCATTTTATTAACCTTTTCTTTTATGAAATCCTGCATTTCCCCTTCACCTACCAAAAGGAGCACTACATCATCCCTTTTTTTGGCTATATTTGCAAAAATTTCTATTAGGAACTCATGGTTTTTCTGTTTAAAAAATCTTCCAACATTTGCGAAAACCACTTTATTTTCTAGCCCATTTTCTTTTCTCAATTGTTGTCTAATCGCATCGTTATATGCAAATTTCTTTGTATCTATTCCATTATGTATATAAGAGTACTTCTCATTCCTTACAACACAAGCTGGGAACATATATTTTGCCGCTTCTGTTGAGCAAGTAAAATAAGCGTCTGTATATAATGGCATAATAAATTTGCAGAATTTATTTATAAGATATTTCAGCTTTGATTTATCTGTATTATTAGCATTATGTGAATGGACAATTACCCGCTTTACACCGGCTAATTTAGCACCGATACCAAGCAGAGTATCATAAGGAGTTGAAGCATTTATATGGAAAATATCTGGCTTTGCCTTTTTACATGCAGTATAACACCTATAAAATTTTAGCCAAAACTTCATAAAACCATTAGTTGCATCATCATTGTATGCAGCATAAACTCTACCTCCCAGTGCTAAGGCGCGATCTTCTGAGAAGCCTTTCTTACTACTGTATTTCAAATAATCAAAATTTAATTTTGTTCTGTCCATATGATCACATATGTTTAAAACCATACTAGTCACACCACCTGTCCCTAGTGGACATGTATGAAGTACTTTTCTTATCATTTCTTACATTTTCATCCTTTTCTTAAAATTGTTCTATTTAAAACATATATACAAACATTTATCACAAGAAACTGTATTACTTGTTTGCATTATAAACCCGTTTTTCAAACTTCCTCTGCTTAATTCTTTTTATTAGTCTAAAAAAATAACTTCGAAAAGGCATCTTGTTAATCATGGGTTTTACAAAATTTGCCATAATCGATTTGATATCATTTTCCGCCCATTTTTTCGAGAAGTCTAAATAATCCAATCGATTAGTATCTTTCCAAAACAAATCTCTATCTTTAGGAATTGATGTCTTCTTGCTGAATGTGTCTAATGTTGAACTACAATTTCTATCCAGTACATGATATTTCATTTTTTCTTTACATTTTTCAAATAATTCCTGCGCTTTTACTGTATGAATCCAAAGACAGGTTGTACCCTTATCATCATCCATCTGTTTACAATACTGACCAATCTGATGAAAATCACCTATTGTGAAATCAGATACTCTATCAACACATCTAAATGAACAATCATAGCACGACGGTCTCATATTGTATCCAGAAAAGAACGTTTTCATAAGCGACTTTGCATCATACTTTTGTTCTATGAATTTTCCATTTTTAAACTCAACTCGAACATTAGCTGTTGCATACCCATACGATTTATCTCTAAAATAAACTCTCCTTACGCTTTTATGATACTTATCCTCGATATAGGAAATCCACTTCTCATATAGCAAAGGTGATGAAACTCCCAAACATAATAAATCAACAAGAATAAGGTAATTACGAAGATTGGAATTGCCAATATACTTAGATAGTCCATAGACTTGGCATGGCGTTCCTACAAAAAGGCATTCCTTTCCGCATAACAAATTCTGCTTGACTTCTTTGAAGATATCGCCCAGTTCGCTTTGTACATACTTCGAACCACGCATCTCTTCTAACTGATATTTTTCTTCTGCCCTCTTATGCAATATCGTTGTATCATTAAATCCTACCGCATACACAAAGCCTTTCTTTTCTTCAATAACCCAGTTAGCTATTAAAGAAAACACCCCCCCCGCTGTACTCATGTAACGCTCACTATCATCACTGTTTTGAACAGCGTATTTCTGTGATATCCCAACACCCGTAGGCTTTTCACTTATTATAGGGCATACTTTCTCGCATAATTCGCAATCAACACAGATATCTTTATTTACTACCGGATATTTGAAACCCTCTTCGTCAGCCTCCATTTGAATTGCGCTTTTTGGGCAAACACTATAACACGCCGTGCAGCCACAGCATTTATCTTTTTCTTTAATCTCTATCATTGTTGTTCACCCCGCAACGATTATCTATACGCACTCAAGTGCACTACTTAAATACTCAACAGATCTATTTCTCATCTGGTTCAATTTAGTATCGACACATTCATAGTCTATTTCTGCAAGAGCCAAGTTTACAATGCTCTGTTCTTTCATTGTCATTCGTCTTTTTTCCAAACCAGTCTGTGAAAGCAAGCTTTCAATTCTCGAGTTCCTGGAATTCCGACTTTCGTCTGCGAATCTGTTAAATGTCACGAATTGCTTGTAATTTAATATTGAAAACACCGTTCCATGGAATGAATCAGTGCAGACATACTCTGCATTCCGAATCAGATTGACAAATTCTGCTGGCCCTACATCATAAAGCTGATAATCGCCAAATGTGATATCAGATTCAACAAACTCATCAAGATGCGGGATTGTAACGATTTTGTACCCGGTCTGTTGTCCTAATTCTTTTACCCACATTCTATGCAGCGGATTGTTCCCTAGTAAATAGCAGAACATATACTTTTCATCTACTACTGTCTTAGAAGGAATAATTTTCTTCCACTCATCACCAGTAAACAAGAGAGTAGGATCAACGACCGTTGGAACGTCTCGACCGATTAACTCCTTAATCATTTCCGAAGCCCGTAGCTCCCTGACACTGATATGTTCAATTCTATTTAAAAATGTTTTTGCAATCTTCTTTTTCCTCTTCGGTATCTGACTCACACCGAAGCTTGTTGCGTAAGCAATTTTTGTCACTTCATCCGGGACAAACATTAAATTATAGAAGCCTGTTGAATATCCTTCCGGTCTCCATAATTGATCACTTCCCACCATTACAGCGTCATATCCTCTTGCAGCCTGCGTCAGTTGTTCAAAGGTATCATATGCAGGTGACATATTTGTAAACGTCTGATTCATAAATGAATCAAAACATGCATTCCTCCGCTTAATACCCGAATCCACATTTGGATACTTACTTAAGGCTCTCTGTCTTTCCACTTTTAATCTCTTCCCTTTGACAATCTCTGGAATACGATCCAGAGATTTCAGTATCAAACCCACAGTTGGTTTTCTCTTGTACCGGATAAACTCATAAGGGTATCCCAGTTTTTCAAGCATTTTTCCTGTAGCTAATGACTGGAGCATACTCCCATAGTTCTTTGTATTATAACAAGCACATACGCCTATTTTTTTCATCTAATTTTCACCCCACAACTCTGCGATATAATTTATCTAATGCATCGAAATACATTGCATCGCCAAATGTATTCTCGGCCAGTTTCCTTGAATTATCTCCCATCTTTGTTCTCAATGAATCAGAAGATATAAGCCCATTCAATGCTTCTGTAAGAGCATCAATATCCCCTGCTTTGTACAAAAAACCATTTTCTCCATTGTGAACGGCTTCTGCTACACTACCCACATCCGTCGCTACAACCGGCATTCCATAACTAATCGCCTCAAGTATGGCAATAGGCAGACCTTCATTATAAGAAGGTAAAACTAATACCTGATTTAATTGAAGCTGTTTTATCTTCTCTTTACCGGCAACCCATCCAAGAAAGTTAACATAGGAAGTAAGAGAATTCTCTTTTACATAATTTCTTAACTCTGCTTCGCACTCTCCGGTTCCACCAATATTGAAAATAACTTTCTTCTCATCCAATATTCCATTGTCTTTTAGATTCTTAATTGCTTTCAGCAAATCAATAACACCTTTTCTCTTTACTAAGACACCCAAATAGAGGAAATTAATGCAATCAATATTTTGATTTGTACATGTCTCCGGAATGTGAACTGTATTATTCATTACCTCTATCTTAGCATTGGGCGCAATTCGTTTAACCCTTTCCTCCCACTCTTTTCCGAGTGCAACAACACAACTGCATTCCGTCAGCAAAGAACATATTTTTTTCTTTTTACATTCTGACGCATTATCATAAAATTCGACAAATCCGGAACTATGCAGATGGATAATATCAGCAACTCCATATTTCCTGCACAATCTATGAATATAGTATTTTCTAGTGAAGCTCCCTGCATGTGACATGTGAATATGTGCCACATCTACATGTCCTTTTTTTAATTCTTTTCTAAGTTGAAAGTATCCTTTTAGAAAAGATTTTATTTTATCTACGGAACTACCGCCTTCAAATGTGGGGATAAATCTCATTTCTATATTTTGCTCACGCCAATTATGAGACAAAATTTGTGAAATCACACTTGTAATACCGCCTTTTACCGATGAAGCGTTTCCGACAGTAACAACTTTTAAGATTTGATCCTCACTCATAAAAATTACCCTTTCTACAATCCCTCAATAAAATCTATTACAATTTTATTTATCTTCTTATTGCTGGACACAAACTCAACGGGTTGAAACTCATCAATATGTATTATCCTATCTCTAAGTTCTTCTTTATCCATTGCCGACAGTGTGTAACCCTTATCTGTGAACAAAGCTGCAAGCTCTAACTGATGATCGTCCAGGTGCTCCTTAAACTTATATTGTCTGGGAAAAATAATCACCTTACGGTGGGCCCTCAATGCAGAAGTCACACTGCCGGTTCCTGCATGAGTAATAATGATGTCTGCCTTTGCAACCAGTTCTTTAAATTTCTCGTCTGAAGTCATATCAAACGCCTTATAATTGCGTGGCTGATAATCTGTATATCCAATCTGAGCAATTACTTCTTTACCAGCTATAACACCCTCGTCACACAATTCATCAACAATCTGAAGGAGACGTGGAAACTTATATTCCTCTGATGAACCCACTGTTATGAAAATCAATATATCCACCCCCCATATATTGCTTTCGGATAAAATTTAAGTAAACTCTCCCATTGAACGATGAATAAATCCGCAAATTTATATATAAGCATTCCTGTCTTATTCGGAGAACTGATTCTCGCAAAGCTCTCTATGTAAATTACTTTTTTGTGAAACAACTTCGCCAACAAACATGTAGGGATAGCCACTCCTGCTCCAGTTGTAAGAACAATATCGGGTCGTTCTTTTATAAAAATAAATAGCTGTTGAAAACACATTTTTATAAAGCGGAGAAAAAATATAATTTTATTAGTGCGCAACATATCATCTACAAGATATTTCTTTTGTTTCATTTTTTCTGTTGATTTTACTCTCGGAACAACATAGTAGGAGTCATATTTAGCAATGACATCTTTTAGTTGTCGTAATTGTTCCAGATGACCACCCGCAGAGGCGATCATGCATATTTTTTTCTTATTTCTACTCACAGCTATGCCCCTCATTTACCTTCATACTTTTTAATCCAATCAATCGTTGCTTTAGTACCCTGCAGTCTTGTATACGGTATTTCTGGAGCAATTTCGTATGTATTACTCATATCATTCGTTCCGTCATTCGTCATATTTCCAAAGCGAAATGACTGCATAGGAAAATGAATTCCAAACACCCCCAGGAAATCTCCGAACTTTGCCAAGCACTTTACGAACCAAACCGGCATGGTAGGAATATTAAATCCTAGCTCGTGTGCGATCTCATCCGCCCATTCATTAATTTCATAGGCGGGCTCATCTCCGATGTAGAATACTTTATTATTTTTATCTGGGGTAGATGTGAACAGTAGCTGCTCAATTTGATACACAGCATTTCCAATATATCCATAGGTCTTATGGCATTTAATATGCCCAATATGGAAATACATCCTTCTCATGACCATATCAAAGAAGTTTCTATACGGTACTCCAAACCATGGCCCCCATATAGATGTAGGACGAATAATGCACCAATCACAATGTGGCGCGTCCCCCCATACACGGATTTCTGTTTCGACCTTGCTCTCCCCATATTTCGTGTGAGGACAATAGTCGTGCTGGTTTTTGATCTTATAACCATTGCGAGTAACAAACTTAGATGACGTGATGATGACCTTTTTAAGCTCCGGCAATTTGTGAATTATCTTCATCACATTTTCAACACCGATCACATTAGATGAATAATCATCTATTGTCTTTCCATCCAGGTCTGTACGCGCTGCCAGATGGATAAAATAATCTGGTTTAAACTCCAGAACTACCTTTTCAAGTTCATCATAATCTCTTATATCAACTTTCTTCCAGACGGACTTGCGTTCCTCAATTTTCGGCGCATTAATATCTACATTACAGACTTCATACCCCTTTTTTATAAGATCTTCCAGAAGATTAGTTCCTATGAAACCTGATGCGCCCGTGAGTAAGATTCTGTTTTTCATTATATCTTCACCTTTAATATTCATTTCATTATACTTATGTAGGCTATTAAACATGTTAGCAATTGTCTTATTAGTATTAATAGCCACCGAAGCTGTTTATTTTAATTTTTTTCGTATGGTATTTATTATTTTAAAACTTCTGGGAAACATATTTTGGAACACTACAGCGGATACACTAAGGAATGTAACCTTTTTGCTCCTATGCAACATAAATATTGTGGGATACCCCCCCCCCCAGAAAATTTTGCCTCATGTTTCTGCTTCTGTATATGAAATATTCCTTGCCCCCATCCCCATTGAGATGGATTTCGGAATGCAGGCAAATCATACTTTTTACTTAGAACAGATAAAACAGATTGATTATGACGTGTATCGATAAAGTCACTGTAATTATCTTTTCCCAAACGATTGTCGTCATCCGTAAACAAGAATGGCGCATCTAATACGATACGTAACCACTCTTCAAAAAACTTCATAGTACAGTCATTTTTCTTGACAATAAAATATGTAGATACTCTCTGTCTTGTTTCACTTGTTTTCTTATTGTCCATATTCAAATAAACAAATATATCTCGTTTTGTTAGTTCACTTTCTTTAAAACCATTTTCAAACAGAAGAATAGGTGTTTTATTGTTTTCCATAAACTCAATTAGATAATCTACTGATCTAATAAAGTACGCACCTGAATCGCAATATATAACATAATCTCCCTCTTTGACCTGATTTAATGCATCCATTAGAATATGCGGACGCCATAGCCCATATTTTCCAATTCTTTTATCGTTTTGAATAAAGGCTTCTTTATTTTGTTTTCTAAAATTTTCATCTATATCCTCTGGTCCATACTCAATAACTTTATCTACTTTTCCAACTGAATAAGCTTTTTTCGTTGCATAGTGCTGTGCCGGTTTCCAAGGAGCATCGGCATAATTTATTAATAGCTTCATCTTTTTACCTCACCGTTCTAAAATCGCCTCTACGTACTTTCCCACACTGACATCCTTTGTGAAATTCTTCTCCAGATACGTTCTACCTTTCATACCCATCTCTTTCTCCAGTCCACTGTCAGCATTCTCTATGTACCAGCGGATGATATCCGCCACCCCTACATAATCCCCAGGTTCACAGCACTTACCGCAGCCAATCTCATCGATAAGCATTCGCACTTCAGAGCCTTCCTCCAGTACGCCTATTATGGGCTTACCAACGCCCATAATGCCATATGCTTTAGAGGGGCAGCTCACACCTTTGATTCCTTTAGCATTCACACACCAATGGACATCTCCGGCATTAAGACTGTAGATCAGGTCGGCTTTGCTCTGATAGGGAATGAAGATCACATTCTCGAAGTGATGTCTCTTTGTATACATCACCAACTTATCGAGAACCGATCCGGCTCCAACAAAGACAAATACAACCTCTCTGCCATCCGCTGTTCTTGGCCCTTCCTCATACACACCTTTCAGTGTGTAGCCTTTGCGGAACTGTTTTAGAACCTTAATCAGTTTCTCCAGATCGTAGTAGAGACCAATGTTACCGGAGTACATGATAACGAACTTGTTCTCAAGTCTGTACTTTTTCTTGAACTCCAGCACATGCTCGTTGTCCTCCGGCAACGGATAGACTTCCTTCTCATCAATCCAGTTATTGATCATTGTGTACTTCGGTACATTCTTATTCTTAAATCTCTTCTTCAGCGTCTCGACCAGATCACGGCCAACTGTGATCACCAGATCAGAATGGCGACAGCTGAACTTATCCGCAATCATCATGGCCTTCAGGATCAGCTTATTGTCACTATAATGCACCGCCATGACCTGTTCAGGATTAAAGTCCTGGATGCAATAAATCATCTTAGCATGTTTCTGCCACTTGCCCAGAACACCAAGCAAACCACCAAGGATAGGTGGCTGGCTGATGGTAAACACATAATCCTGCTTTCCAGCTTTACAGCTTGCCCCTAAAGCTCCAAAGAAGTAAGCCAGTATATTTTTGATTCGGCTCATCTTATTGGTTTTTGTAAACTCAGGCACTCGAACACGAATAATCTTGACACCATTTAACTCTTCAAAATAGTACTTCCGGGTCTTATATTGATCCTCAATCGTCCCACCATAAGAGGGGACAACACAGATTACAGTCACATCAAATGCATCCAGCATTCCTTCGGCCTGATCTTTCAATATCTGACCAGTACTCGCTGTATCAGGAGCATAATAGTGAGCGAAAATTAGTATTCTTTTTTTCATTACTACCCTCCCGTTCAAATACTTTTGTATCTTATGTATAACATGAACATGCTCATTCTTTAGTCGCGTCGAAAAATATCCCGCGTATACACTTTTTCCTTTACATCATCCAGACAGCTATCGTATCTATTGGCGATGATGGCCTGAGACATACTCTTGAACTTTTCCAAATCATTCACAACAAGGCTCCCGAAGAACGTACTACCCTCTTCAAGCGTCGGTTCATAAATCACCACAGTGGCTCCTTTAGCTTTCACGCGCTTCATGACACCTTGAATGCTACTTTGACGGAAGTTGTCACTATTACTCTTCATAGTCAGCCGGTACACGCCAATCACACACTGCTTCTCCTCATCTGCCCTATAATCACCACGACTGTAATAATCGTAGTACCCGGCAAGCTTCAGCACACGGTCGGCGATAAAGTCCTTCCGCGTTCTGTTGCTCTCAACGATTGCCTCAATAAGTTTCTCAGGCACGTCCTGATAGTTTGCCAACAATTGTTTAGTGTCTTTCGGCAGGCAGTAACCGCCGTAACCGAAGGAAGGATTGTTGTAATGTGAGCCAATTCTCGGATCCAGACAAACACCATCGATGATCTGTCTCGTATTAAGACCCTTGCTCTCCGCATAGGTATCCAGCTCGTTGAAGTACGCTACCCTAAGAGCCAAATATGTATTGGCAAACAACTTAACGGCCTCAGCTTCGGTAAACCCCATGAACAATGTGTCGATATTCTCCTTGATTGCCCCCTCTTGGAGCAGAGTAGCAAACGCATGTGACGCTTTAACCAGTCGCTCATCCTCTATATCGGTGCCAACAATTATGCGGCTAGGATACAAATTATCGTACAATGCTTTTGATTCGCGTAAAAATTCAGGACTGAAGATAATGTTCTCGCTCCCCGTCTTTTTTCTGATACTTTTCGTATATCCAACAGGAATGGTGCTCTTGATTACCATAATGGCATTCGGGTTATACTTCATCACCAGGCCAATAACACTCTCGACAGCAGACGTATCAAAATGTTGTGTAGTTGAATCGTAATTGGTAGGTGCGGCAATAACAACGAAATCCGCAGCACTGTACGCCATCTTTGCGTCAAGCGTTGCGGTCAGCTCCAGCTCCTTTTCCGACAGATACTTTTCAATGTACTCATCTTGAATCGGAGACTTCCTTTGATTAATAAGTTCGACCTTGGATGGCACAATGTCCACAGCATAAACTTTATGATGCTGGGCCAGTAATGTGGCAATAGACAGGCCAACATAACCCGTGCCAGCAACCGCAATCGTATATTTCTTTTCCATAATGCATTTCCTCTTTTCATTCGTTTGGACTGGTATAGTATCTATAATCAATCACCGTGGTCATCATCTTAAAATGTGGATACTTTCACAGTGTCTTATCTCCTATCAATTCCTAAGTACCAATCATCTATCATCTCAGGTCTATTCAAAATTTCTCGATGTAAAACTCATAAAAGCAACACCCGAAATGTTCATTTCCAGTTTTCAATCAGCTAACTTTATCAACTATTCCATTTAGGGCAGCCCCATCAAACATTAAATATCTTATTGACTTCAATAATCCCATTTGGATAAACACTCTTTGAACATAGCACTCGAAAACTGACGCTCTCGGTGCAACTAATATCATTTGGCACAACCTGTCATTATGTGATGAACATCCCCTAAAAATCCCGATAAAATCAGGCTTTTTATAGTGTGAACATCATTTCGATGAGTGGTTTCATTCCATGACTTCCACTTTATAATGAAGAAATCACTATCCAACCGCTTCTACACAAAAACACTTTTCCAGCTCATTTTCATGTATTTCCCGGTCACCATACCGTTTTCCTAACCAACTAATTTTTGAGGCTAGCCATTACTTTAATTATTATCCCTTTTATTAAACTCCACATAATCATCATTATTTGAAGTTAATCTTCCAAAAAAATAATTTCCGCTCCCCCGCCTGCACGCCTTTTCCATCCCATTCCTCCCCCAGTCCGAAGACAGGCCGCTTACACGGCCCGTCTCCTCCTGGACAGAGCCGGTACATCTTCCCTTTCGCTTATCTTGCGTAAACGATGGTGAATGCACCCGGTACAGATGCGTCAACGTATACCAGCTGGTTTGCGTAGTCTACGCCAGTTGCCTGAACCTTAACGGTTAAGCAGGTTACTGGATCTACGTACAGCAGATATACCTGCATGCCTGGCATCAGAGCCGGCACGGAAACTGCCACGCTCTGGCCTGCTGCCACGTTAACGGCGGCGCCGGTCTGGGCGTCAGTTACATTTACTTCCTGGAATCCGGTCAGCATTACATACTGAGTCAGATCTTCTGTGGAAGGAAGTGTAGCTAAGGCTGCGGGGTTCGCATTGACTGCGCTGATGGCGTTTGCTGCCCCTGCAACGTAATCTGTGAAAGTAGCGGTAACGCTGGTCTGATAGCCAGCCAGACCTGCGGTCTGTGCTGCCGCCTGCTCCTGGGTAATCTCCGGCGCGGCCTGTACAGATGCTCCGGTGCTGGGACCGCCCACAACGCTTAAGGTCGGAGCGGTTGCCGTATCCTGGCTTACTGTTGTTCCAGCAGTGCTGCCAGAAGTGGCAGAAGAGCCGCCGGCCTGAATCGTCTGACCAGATCCGCTGACAATGGTGGTAGCAGAGCCTGTGGTACCGTCCACATTATGGGTTCCGCCGCTTCCATTGTTTACCGTCGGGCTGCCGGCGCCAATGGCCAGCGCTGCCTGGGACAGGGTAAGAGCTGCCGCAAGACCGAATACCAATGCTTTCTTTCTCATGGGAATCACCTTTCCTTTCTCTAGATTTATTTTGATAAGTGGAGAAAAACTCCAGATATCACAGTGATCATCGTTCTCCCCAGAAACCCTTCGCCTTCCAGACCTAAATCCATCTGGAGGATTTTCCGGCCCCTTTTATCAGGGAAAACGGTTCCGGCCTGTCAAGGGAACGATCAATTCTATTCCGCCGGCCGGTAAAACAATTCAAGGACCAGATCGTCAATGGCTTCCTGATCCGGATAATACTCGTCGTAATAAGTTCCTGCTGCTGCCTCTCCTGGAAGCATCAGCATGGTTTCATCATTCAGTGTCTCCCCTGACTGGAGAATCTCCATTCCCAGGTTCAGGTACTGATCCTTAGCCATATTGGTCACCATCACATTCTTGATGGAGTCCATCAGGTCGGCGCCGAAGGAATCATCAGAAGCTGCCGCCGTCTTGGCTTTTTCCATCCATGCCTTCATGTATTCTCTGTGACGGCTCATTCGGCTTACCGCTGTATTTGCCTGGGCAACATCCCGGTACCGAAGATACGTTTCCGCCTGATCTCCCTTAAGGGTTACGGTTGCTCCCATCTGTAAAGAAGGATCCCGTTCAGCCATCCCCGGCTCATTGATGGTTACCGTTACCCCGCCCACCGCATCGTTGAGTACGGGAAGGGCGCTGGCAGTTACCGCCAGATACTGATTAATGGGAATGCCTCCCAAAAGCTGACTTACTGCATAAGCGGTGTTTTCACAGCTCTTATCCGGGCTGGTGCCGTAGGCGAAAGCCAGAGTCAGATTCCGAACTCCCTGCCCCACATAATTTCCCGCCAGGTCATAGAGCCGGATGGGAGTCATGGTATCCCGGGGAATCATCAAAATTTTAAATTCCTTGGTGGTCACATCCTGGATGAACAGGAAGATCCCGTCAGACTGACCGCCGTTGCTGGCAATGTAGCTGGACTCGAAGGATCCCTGCTTATCCACTCCCAGAAACAGCACGGTGCGGATGTTGGGATTCAGTTCGTAGCTCTGGCCGTCCTTATCTTCCTCTTTGGGCATTTCCGGCATCCAGTCCTCTTCCACCCAGTTTACACTTCCGGAAAAGGGAGTAGAAACCGGCTGGCTCTCCTGGATAGCTTGTCCTGCCCCTTGCTGCACCGCATTGCCTGTATTGGCTGCAATCTGAGCCTCGTAAACCTGCCGCTCTTGATATAGCTGAATGCTGGTTTTCACAAAGAAGGCAGCGCCGATCACAACCACAATGCCAGCTGCAGCCTTAAGCAAAGTTTTTCCGTTTCCGCTTTTTGGTTTTCTGCTCATCTGCCCTCCTCCTTTCTTTCTCCTTGACGATGCATGCAAGCTACTCCGCTCCTCGCTGGAAAAGCACCACCAAAACCGTTTTAAATAAGATCTTAATGTCAAACCAGATGGACCAGTTGTCGATGTATTCTAAATCCAGCTTTACCACGTCTTCAAATTCCGTGATGCTGCTTCTGCCGCTTACCTGCCACAGTCCGGTGATGCCGGGCTTAAGGCTTAGGCGGCGCTTATGCCATTCTTCGTATTTTAAGAATTCCTTTTCCGTAGGCGGCCGGGTTCCCACCAGGCTCATGTCTCCTTTCAGCACGTTGAAAAACTGAGGGAACTCGTCGATGCTGGTTTTTCGAATGAACTTTCCCACCTTGGTAATCCGGGGATCGTCCTTCATCTTGAACATCAATCCCCCCTGCATCTCGTTCTTTGCTTCCAGCTCTTTAAGCCGTTCTTCTGCATCTGCGTACATGGACCGGAATTTGTAAATATAAAACCGTCTTCCGTTGGTGCCGATGCGGACCTGCTTAAAGATAATGGGTCCGGGAGATTCCAGATAAATGGCCGGCGCCACGAAGATTCCCAGCACCAGGGTTAAGGCCACCCCCACCAGTCCTCCGCAGATATCCATGCACCGCTTAAGGAACAGCTGGGTATCATCGAATACCCTGGGGGCGTAAGTCAGCACGTGGTAGACGCCGAATTGGCTGATGGTTTTCTCCTTCTCCTGAAGGCCGAAGGTGTTTACCGTCACATGAACGGCAATGCCCATGGTTTCCAGTTTCTGAATGAAGCCGTTAAGCTGATTTTTATCATACTCAGGAATGCTGATCAGCGCTTCGTCCACTACCTGGCTTTTTAAAAACTCCAGAAGATCCTCCACCGTTTCCATGTAGGTGCCGTACTCTCCCCGGCGGATGGCGTTTGTTTTGGGCATCTCGCCGCCCATCAGGCTGGGAGCCAGCACCGCCACGGCGGTGATCTCATAATCGTAGAGAAAGGAATTCTGAAGCTTCCGCAGAACCTTAAGCACATTGGACTCATTGGCGCACACCAAAAGCTTCTTTTTATTTTCAGGCTTCTGATAATGGATCAGCAGCACGCTTTTTAAAATCATCCGGAACAGAAACATCAGTAGGCCGCTGTAT
Organism: Candidatus Cottocaccamicrobium excrementipullorum; assembly: GCA_018713255.1. Classification (GTDB taxonomy): domain Bacteria; phylum Bacillota; class Clostridia; order Lachnospirales; family Lachnospiraceae; genus Caccovicinus; species Caccovicinus excrementipullorum. The sequence goes on from DVFL01000008.1 coordinate 21,949, forward strand.
AATAAAAACAGCGCCACAAACAGTCTGGAGATGTATTCGCCCAGCCGAAATCCGTAGATGGCCACGGAGATCAGCATCAGCATGTAAACCAGGCGGATGAGAACCACCTTCAGTTCTTCCAGGCCGGAACGCTTCAGGAACTCTGTCGACGGCTGGTAGAAAAACGCTACCAGAAAGTACATCAGCACCACGAAAGCCAAGGGAATCAAAGGCCCTCCGATCCAGGCTCCTCCCTGTATCGTTCCGAAGCGGACCAGCATGGCAAGAAGATAGGAAATCACAATGGCCGCCGCGTCAATTAATGCATAAAGTGTACGGTTCTTCCACATCTTCTATCTGCTCCCATATACCACATTCTTTTTTTCATCCCGGTAATACAAGATGATGGCCGCCAGAAGGCCGTAGCCCTCTGCCAAAAGCAGGATTTCGCAGATCAGGATATCCAACCGCAGACCGTCTATCCACAGGGCCGCAGAAGAACCTGCCATGACGCACTGTACCAGGCATACGGCGGTGCAAATGATGGCCGCCACCATTGTCCCCATGAATAATTTTCTTTTCTTCCCCGTTATCCGTCTTTCTTTCTTCATCCCTTGCATCCTCCCTCATTCTTTTGGAAACAGCCTTTAACTTCTCCTACTTTTCTCCCCCGTAGTAATCCCCGTAATGCTTATAATAACTGCCGTACTTGTTGTAATAGTATCCGCCTTTCTTGGTGTCGATCTTATTTAACACAGCGCCCAGAATCCGGCATCCCGTCTTTTCCAGCTGTGCCTTAGCCTTCTGCACTAAGGGATAGCTGACCTTTCCGCTGGCAACCACCAGCACCGCTCCGTCGCACTTTGGAGCGATAATGGCTCCGTCGATGACGCTGCTTAAAGGCGGCGTATCGATAATGCAGTAATCGTATTCCTCCCTGCACCAGGCGATAAGCTTATCCAAGGCAGGTTCCTCTAAAAGCTCCGCCGGATTAGGGGCGTAAGGTCCGGAAAAAATCACATCCAGATCAGGAATATCCGTCTCGCAGATCAGTCCATCCTCCAGCTCGTGCTGACCGCTTAAGTACTGAGAAAGTCCCGGCACAGGATTGTCAATCTGGTACTTGGCAGCCATGGTGGACCGGCGGATATCGGCGTCGATTAAAATCACCTTTTTCCCCATGAGAGCCATGGCCCTGGCAATCTCGAAGGACATGGTGCTCTTTCCTTCCTCTGGAAGAGTGCTGGTGACCATGATCGTCCGAATATTGGCCCCGCAGAACTGGATGTTGGTTCTTAAGGTTTTGATGGCTTCATCGAACTGAAAGCCTGTTTCTTGTTTTACCCGCAGCTTTACTTTATTTTTGACCATGGTTCTTCCCTCTTACTGTTTCTTTTTTTCTTGATTTATGACCGTTTTCCTCTGCATCTGCCACTTCCTTCACGCCGCCTCCATGAAGAGGAACCGCAGCCAGGACAGATAACTCTAAGTATTTCTCAATGTCATCCTCATCCCGGATAGTATCGTTCATCACCGTTAACAGCACAATGATGCCGCAGACCACCACGCAGCCTGCTAATGCTCCCAGGGCCGTGTTCCGCTTTACGCTGGGGCTGATCGGAATGGTGGACACTTCTCCTTCCTCAACGATCTTAGGCGGGGTCATCTCCATGATTTCCGCAATGTAGGTGGATGCCGTGGAGGCGATCTCATCTACATATGCCTTGGCGTCAATGGGATTGGCGTCCTGTACGGTAATATTCATGATTCTGGTGTCGGTAGGATTATCAATGGTGATCTTATTCCTCAACTGCCGGTAGTTCATGTAGTCGGGGCTGATGCCCAGATTCTCCAGCACCTGCTCCAACACCGGCCGGCTAGTAACCAACACCCGGTAGTCGTTGGTCAGCTGACTTCCGATCTGAAGATCTGCCAGGGAAGTCAAGGTGGTTTCCTTGGACAGCACATACATCATCGCCGTCGATGTGTACTGAGGAACCATGACGAATTTGCTGTAGAGCCCGGCGCCTGCAGCCGACAGCAGGGCAACCAGAATAATGAGCCATAATTTCTTTTTCAGTGCGAAAAACAGTTCTTTTAAATCAATTTCCATCTCATCTGTGTCGTATTTCTTCATAACATCCGTTCCCTTTACATCGTATTCTTAATGATTTCTTCGGCTTTCTGCTGTACAAGTTCCTGTATCCTTTCCTGGGGACACTTCTTCTCCAGCCATCTCATCGCCTCTGTGATTTCCGGGCTGCGCATCTTTGCATGATGGCAGTCTGTTCCCAGAAGGTCAATCGTTCCATTGAGGATCTGCTTTCTGCACCATCGGGCGCGGCGGTTTAAGGGGCTGCCTTCCAGACTGTGATAGTTCATCTGCAGCATCACCCCCGCCTGCTTAAGCTCCTGCAGACGCGCTTCCTCCTGGAGGGCTCCATACCGTTCCACATGGGCGGCAATAGGATGATATCCTCCGTTTAACAGATTTCTCATGCCTTGGTACATCGCCTTCCAGGAAATCTGGATGGGAAATTCCACCAGAACATACTGGCTTCCTGCCATGGTAAGGGCCTCTCCTTTTCTCAAAGCCTCCACAATCCCGTCAAAGTAATACACTTCCTGTCCAAGGCATAAAAATAGGTCAGGAAAACGCTCCTTTGCTGCCTCTCTGACCCTGTCTAGAATTTCCTTCAATTCTGTTGTGTTTTTATGACTGCTCCCAGGTATGTAATGAGGGGTGGCAATCACGGTGCGGAATCCCTCAGCATAAGATATGGAAAGCATGGAAAGAGTCTCTTCTATACTGCCTGAGCCGTCATCAACCTGCGGCAGGATGTGTGCGTGAACATCGATCATCCTTCTCTCCTCCTACCTTCCATATGAATTAATGTTAATTTTTTCTATTGATTCATCACATTTCATTACTATAAAATGGATGATTATAATATTTTTAACACACCAGGTAATTATTGTCAACGGTACTTCTATCTCAAAACTCCTGCCGGTTTTTGCAGAATTTGGTCAATTTTTTTATGTACTTAGAAAAAGCCCTGAATTGGGAATTTTCTCCCCCTAATGTAACAGCGGCCTTTCTTATATTTCTGCTGACTTTTTCTGTTTTGCCCCTTTGCTGTGTCAAAACGCCGAAATGAAAATAAGGGCAAGAATGTGCTCGGAGGATTACATCGTCCTGTTTTTATGTTATATTTTCCCCCTCGGATTCCTGTGAAAGGGCGGTGTCCATAAGGCGGATCAGTTCCAGCATACTTCTAAAATTCTGGGTCTGTTTTCCATCTACCCATTCTATCTGCCCCTGCCAGGTTGAGTTTTCTTCACTGATGATCCTGACAATAAAGGTGTTCATTTCTCCCTTTCCCCCTTCCAGAAGTCTTCTGTCTCGCTGATGAGAAATTCCATCTGAAGTTTCGGATCTCCTTCTTCCTGCCATTTTTTTTGCAGCCGTTCCAGAATTCGTCCTTCCCGGCCGATCAGCGCGTCTAAAAACATGATCAAGAACTGATTTTTGCTGTATCGGGTGAATACATCGCTGCGGCGGATAGAGCGGCTGAGAAATTCAGAAAATTCTTTTTGGGAATCTTCCTCCCCCATCTCTTCCTGCTCTTCTTCCAGGCCTTTGGCGGTGCAGAGCATCAGATAATTGGACTTTGTTTCCTGGTGAGGCAGTCTGGCAAACATATGGTACAGATCCATAAAAATCGGGAGACTGCAGAAATACGGTCCTTTCCGTCTGTCCTTTTCCTGCATTTCCTGGCGGATTCGATTTAACGCGCCGGCAGCATAGTAAAGACCCTTTTCCTGGTTCCAGTATTTCTCCATTACCTGGTCTAAAGCGTCTGATCCCAGCTCTTCTTGAAAAATCTTCTGGGAAGCCTCGTAAACCTTCAAGGCTTCTTTTCTCCGATTAAGCTTTAAAAGACATTCGATCACCACCGGCTGCCATTCATCGTAAGGATGAATCTGGCTGGCCGTCTCCGCAAACTCCAGCATCTCTTCATACGCTCCCTTTTCTCTGAGTATCTGACAAAGTCTGGTGAGACACTGGTAATACTGCTTCTGATAATAAGCGCTTTCTGTCATCACCCATTCTTCCCCTCGCAGAGCGGGGAGGAATTCTCCACGGTAAACGCTGCAGAACTGGCGCAGCAGCGAGAGCTGCCCCTCCTCTGAATGTTCTGTCCCCATGGTTTTCAGCAGCTGGTCCAGTCTTCCTGTATCTGACTGAATAGAATAATCCAGAGTAAAATAGTAGATGTCTCCAGATTTCACAATGTATTTTCCCGGGGGATAGCCCAGCTGACAGAGACGCTTGCGCAGCAGATAAACCTGCTGGTTTAAATTTCTCTCTGGCCGCTCCGGCTCTTTCCCTTCCATATTGATAACCCGAAACAAAGCTCTCCGGTTCAGTCCCTGGTCTCCCGCTTTCAGCAACGCCAGCATAATCTGCCCCATTTTACTCTGCATATTGCCCATAGCCGGAAGTTCTCCCTGAGAAAACGTCAAAGAAAATCCACCTAGAAAAGCGGCGTAAAACTGCCCGGACTGCTCTTGTCTCACGTTCTCCATCTCCTTCCCCTGTCTTAACTGACAAGCGCCAACACATCCAACTGTCCATGCCATACTATATCACAACGATCTCAAAAAAAGCATTTCATTTCATGTTATTTTTAACATTTTTAACGTTTTTTTTCTGTATTTTAACAGATTTAGACTCTTCATTCCCTTTTTTCCGCAAAAAAACAGCCCCAGACCAGGAGTTTCTCCTGGCCTGGGACTGTTTAGGACCCTGCCTTGATCAATTATTTAAATAATCCTTTTTTCTTATGCTTCTCCGGCTCCGGGTATACGCCGGTCATGGCTTCGTCAAAGCGGCGAAGGGCTTCTTTCTGTGCTTCATTCATCCGCTCAGGTACCTGCACCACTAAGGTCACGTAATGGTCCCCCCGCACATTCCGGTTGCGCAGCGAGGGAACGCCCTTGCCTTTTAAGCGGATCTTGGTATCCGTCTGAGTTCCCGGCTTCACCTCATACTCCACTTCTCCGTCCACAGTCTTAATGCGGATAGGACCGCCTAAGGCTGCCTTGGCGAAGGAGATGGGTACGGTGGAGAAGATGCTGGTATCCTGACGCTTGAAAATGGGGTGCTGGGACACTACTGCCTCTACCAGCAAATCTCCTCTCTCCCCTCCGTTCACTCCTGGCTCTCCGGCTCCGGCCAGACGGACGGACTGACCGTTGTCGATGCCTGCTGGGATAGATACCTTGAATTTCTTCCGTACAGTCTTATATCCAGTGCCGTAGCAGTCGGGGCACTTCTCCTTGATCACCTTGCCGGTGCCGCCGCACTCAGGACAGGTCTGCACATTCTGAACCTGACCGAAGAAGGACTGCTGAACGTAGGTAATCTTTCCTCTGCCGTTGCACTTGGTACAGGTGACAGGAGAGGTTCCTGCCTTCGCTCCTGTGCCATGACAGCTGCGGCATTCTTCTTTATAATTAACCTCAATTTCCTTCTCGCAGCCAAAGATTGCCTCCTCAAAGGTAATCCGCACCGCAGTGCGCACATTGGCTCCCCGCATGGGTCCGTTGCTGGCCCGGCTTCTGCTTCTTCCGCCGCCGAATAAATCGCCGAAAATATCGCCGAAAATATCCCCCATATCTGCGGAATTAAAGTCGAATCCGCCGAATCCGCTGCCGCCGCCGGCTCCGCCGTCAAAGGCCGCATGGCCGAACTGGTCGTACTGCTGACGCTTCTGGGGATCGCTTAACACGCTGTAAGCCTCCGAAGCCTCTTTAAATTTCTCTGCTGCCGCAGCGTCTCCCGGATTGGCGTCGGGATGATATTTTTTCGCCAGGGCACGGTATGCTTTTTTGATGGCGGCCTCGTCAGCGTCTCTGGGGACGCCTAAGACCTCATAATAATCTCTCTTCTCTGCCATAATGATATTCCTGATCCTCTCATCCTGTGTCAGGGCCGCATCCAAGCATCCGCCCTGGGTCTATAATGGACTTAAACTGAAACAGCAGTTTAAGCGCAACACAGAGAGCCCGGCTGGGCCGGACTCTCTTGATGTGTTATTTACTATCTTACACTTCTTTGAAGTCGCCGTCAACTACATCATCGTTTCCGCCCTGGGTTCCGGAACCGGCGCCTGCTCCCGGATTGGGGCCTGCCTGACCTGCATTGCTCTGCTGAGCCTGCTCGTAAACCTTGGCGAACAGCTTCTGAGCGCTGTTCATCAGTTTCTCTCTGCCGGCCTTGATCTCATCGATCTGAGCGTCGGTCATCTGCTCTGCAGGAGCCTTGTTGATGGCCTCCTTTAATGCATTCAAATCAGCTTCTACTGCTGCCTTATCGGAAGGATCCAGCTTGTCGCCGATCTCCTCTAAGGACTTCTCGGTCTGGAAGACTAAGGCGTCAGCATCGTTTCTGGCGTCAATGCCCTCCTTACGCTTCTTATCCTGAGCCTCATACTCAGCTGCTTCCTTAACTGCCTTCTGGATATCATCCTCAGACATGTTGGAACCGGAAGTAATGGTGATGTGCTGCTCCTTGCCGGTGCCTAAATCCTTTGCGGATACATTAACAATACCGTTGGCGTCAATATCGAAGGTTACCTCGATCTGCGGAACGCCTCTTCTTGCTGGCGGAATACCGTCCAGACGGAACTGGCCTAAGGTCTTGTTGTCTCTTGCAAACTGACGCTCGCCCTGTACAACGTGAATATCTACGGCAGTCTGGTTGTCAGCTGCAGTGGAGAAGATCTGGCTCTTCTTGGTAGGAATGGTAGTATTTCTCTCGATCAGTCTGGTAGCTACGCCGCCCATGGTCTCGATGGACAGGGACAGAGGAGTTACATCCAGCAGAAGGATATCTCCTGCGCCAGCGTCGCCGGCCAGCTTGCCACCCTGAATTGCGGCGCCGATGGCTACGCACTCATCCGGGTTCAGAGACTTGCTGGGCTCCTTGCCGGTAAGCTGTTTTACTTTCTCCTGTGCGGAAATCATACGAGTAGAACCGCCTACCAACAGAACCTTGCCTAACTCAGAAGCAGTGATGCCTGCATCCTTTAAGGCGTTCTGTACCGGGATTGCGGTACGCTCAATCAGGTCGTGAGTCAGCTCGTCGAATTTCGCTCTGGTCAGATTCATATCCAGATGCTTCGGGCCGTCAGCCGTTGCGGTGATGAAGGGCAGGTTGATGTTAGTGGTAGTGGAGGAGGACAGCTCCTTCTTCGCCTTCTCTGCTGCTTCTTTTAACCGCTGAAGGGCCATCTTATCCTTGGACAGGTCTACGCCCTCAGCCTTGCGGAACTCATCGATCATCCAGTTGGTGATGGCATTATCAAAGTCATCGCCGCCCAGATGGGTATCGCCGTTGGTGGACAGAACTTCGATTACGCCGTCGCCGATCTCGATGATGGACACATCGAAGGTACCGCCGCCTAAGTCGTATACCATGATCTTCTGCTCTTTTTCATTGTCCAGGCCGTAAGCCAGCGCTGCGGCGGTGGGCTCGTTGATAATACGCTTTACATCAAGGCCTGCAATCTTGCCTGCATCCTTGGTAGCCTGACGCTGTGCGTCGTTGAAGTATGCGGGTACGGTGATTACGGCTTCTGTCACCTTCTCGCCCAGATAGCTCTCAGCGTCAGCTTTCAGCTTCTGCAGGATCATTGCAGAAATCTCCTGGGGAGTATAGCTCTTTCCGTCAATGTTTACTTTATAATCGGTACCCATATGTCTCTTAATAGAAGAGATGGTTCTTTCTGCGTTGGTAACGGCCTGACGCTTTGCCGGCTCACCTACCAGACGCTCGCCGTTCTTCGTAAATGCTACGATAGACGGGGTGGTTCTTACGCCCTCTGCGTTGGCAATAACAGTAGGCTTGCCGCCTTCCATTACGGCTACGCAGCTGTTGGTTGTACCTAAGTCAATACCAATAATCTTGCTCATGGTTTTTTCCTCCTGATATTCTAAACAAACTGGTTAATCTTTGTGACATTTATTGCAGCTGTTCAGGACGCCTATCTTCTCGCCGTCCTGAGCTGTTGCTAATTTGCTACCTGGACCATGCTGTGGCGAACCACGCTGTCCCGGTACATGTAACCTTTTTGAAGCTCCTGGGCAACAATATTTTCTCCCAGGTTTTCATCTTCTATATGCATCACGGCGTTGTGGAAATTAGGATCGAATTCTTTTCCTTCCGCCTCGATGGGGGTAACTCCAAGATCTTCCAGAGTCTTGACAAACTGCCGGCAGATCTTCTCCATCCCTTCGGCTACGGGAGTGTTCTTCTCCTCCTCCGGGATAGCGGCGATGCCCCGCTCCAGGTTATCCAAAATCGGAAGCATCTTTTCGATCACATCTTTTGCGCCGATCTCGTACATGGAGGATTTCTCCTTCTCTGTACGTTTGCGGAAATTATCGAACTCAGCCATGGTCCGCTTCAGGCGGTCGGTGAGTTCGTCAATCTTCTCATCTTTCGGATCTTTCTTCTCTTTCTTGCGGAAAAATCCTTTTTTCTCATCAGATGAAGAGGTCTGGGCCTTCTCCTGGGTCTGAGAATCATCCTTAGGATTTCCCTCGGTCTTCTCTTCTCCGCCGGCCTTCTCCTCTGTGGACTCCTGAGAGCCTTCCGTCTCCCCGCTGGGAGCGGTGTCCTTCTCCTCCAGATCTGGACAGCCCTCCTGAGCTTTCTCTTTATCTTTAATTTCTTCCATGGTTAATCACCTTTCATTCTTTCCAGCCAGTGTGCTGGCGCTGTCAGTCAGTGCACTAGCTTCCTCCATCCTTATCCGGACGGTTGAATGCTGTGTCCAGCTGTTTCATCACATTCCGCAGGGTGCTGACTACTTTATCGTAGTCCATCCGCTTGGGGCCGATAATTCCAATGGTGCCCCGCAGTCCGTCGCCTAATACATAGTTGGCGGTGACCACGCTGCAGTCCTTCATAGTCTGTACCGGCATCTCATCGCCGATATAAACCTGAATGCCTGTTCCCGCGTTCTCCTCCTGGGCGTTCACATCTGTAATCAGCTCCTGAAGCATATCCTTCTCTTCAAAGGCGCTTAACAGCTTGCTGGCCTTGTCTCCGTCGCTTAGCTCCGGATACTTGAAAATATTGGTCGCGCCGCTGGTATAAATAGGAAAGTTCTCTTCCTCCGCCTTCACCGCCTCGGCAATCCGGGTCAATACCTCTTCCACAATATCCTGATTGGGGCCGGCCTGCTCCTTCATCCGGGAGATGGCGCTTAAATTAATCTGGTCAATGGCCAGACCATTTAAGGTGCTGTTTAACAGGATGTTCAGATTAAGAATATCCTGCTGGTCAATGGGCCGGTTGAGAGGAAGCATGGTATTTTTAATAATGTTTCCTTCCAGCACTAGAACCATCAGAAGCTTCTCCTCATCTACCTTGGACAACTGGATGAATTTCAGTTTATTCTGATGATACTGAGGTCCGCTGATCAATGCGGTGTAGTTGGTATTGGTGGCAAGCATCTGAACCAGCCGCTTCAGCACCAGCTCCAGACGGTCTACCCTCTGGATCATCAGCTCCTGCACCTGGTTCATCTCCTGGTCCTTCTCCTCCATCAGCTGGTCTACGTAAAATCGGTAGCCCTTATCTGAGGGGATCCTGCCTGCGGAAGTATGGGGCTGAATAATATATCCCATCTCCTCCAGATCGGACATTTCATTCCGAATGGTGGCAGAACTGAGCTTCAAATCGGAGTACTTGGAAATGGTTCTGGAACCAACCGGCTCTCCGGTTTCCAAATAGGTCTTGATGATCGCCTTTAAGATGGTAACCTTCCTTCCGTCTAACTCCATCCACTCTCACTCCTTTTTTGTCTCTATGTGCTTTTTGTTTTGTTAGCACTCAATATCATCGAGTGCTAATTTCTACATAAGTTAATATATTACATTCTATATTATTTGTCAATAGGGAATTTAAAAAATTTCTGGCGATATCCTGCCGCCTTGACATTTAACTGTTTTGTAATATAATAGTAACCATGTTATCATAATTGTAATTTTTCTTTCGCAATTCTGCTACTTTTGCCATATTTGCAAGTTTTTCCGATTGAGAGGTGCATATAATGAGAAAGTTTATAACATCCGGCTTAAAAAGTCTGCTGCTTGCTGCCGCAGGCACGGCGCTTTTCTCATTCCCTGCCTGGGCGTTCAGCATTCGGGGAGAGATTACCCAAGTTGATGCCGGAGGCGTTTCCGGATGGGCATGGAATAAGGAAGATACTAATGACGTTCAGACTGTAGAGGTACATATTTTAGAGGAGGGAAATCCAGAACCGATAAAGTACCTTAAGACTGCCGCCGACAACTTCAGCCAGTCTCTGGAAGACGAGATTAATGACGGCTGGCACTGCTTTTCCGTCGATGTGGACTGGTCAGCTCTGGAGGGACAGGATTTTAAGGTTCGAGCCTACGCCGTAAAGGATGGAAAGTATTATACCCTTGGCGACACCATCAGCTACAGCAAATCTTCCGGCTCTTCTGCCAAAGCTGCTTCCTCTGCTGCCTCTTCGGCAAAGGCTTCTTCCGCAAAAGCCTCTTCCTCTGGATCAGCGGCAGCTTCTTCCACAGCGGCAGCCTCAAGCCAGACAGCAAAGGCTTCTTCCTCTGGGCTTACTTCCCTGGGCGTCTTTACCACCAGCGGCTACTGCGGCTGCCCGGATTGCTCTAAGGGAAACAACCTTACCTATGCCGGCACCGTTCCCCAGGAAGGCCGGACAATCTCAGCAGATCTTAATCTTCTCCCCCTGGGCACCAAGGTAATGATCGACGGAGTGGTGTACACCGTTGAAGATACCGGGTCCAATGTGGAAGGAAACTGGATCGACATTTATTACAGCAGCCACGATTCTGCCTGGGCTCACGGCTTAAAACAGCAGGAAGTTTTCCTAGTTCAGTAAATAAACCACAAACTTTCCTGGGATTCTTCCCGGGAAATGTTGTTTTCCTGGCCTGGTTTTCCCCAGCCTAAAAATCTCATCGCAAATTCTCATAAAATTCATCGGCAAACTCTCGGTTATTTCCGTGATTTTGCCGTTTTTTCTTTTCTCCTGTCAGATTCTCCCAGCCTTTTGCTTTATCCAATTAACGCAGTGAATTGACAATTTCAAAATATAGTGTAAAATAGGCAATGCTTGTGATTGTTACAAAAGTATTACACATTTTTATTTTTTGTGTTAATATTCGGTGACAGTTTAGTGCAGCGCAGAAACAAGTACAAAAACAGGCCTTTAGCCGGCAAGAAGATGCGCCGTCCTGAACAGTTACCCTTTCTGTTTTGGATCTTTCCAGTAGGACATTCCCCCAGGAAAGACGTAAAACAGCAGACAACTGCAATGGCTGCGCCTCTGGCGCGCAAAGAAAGGATGTATTACCATGAACATGAAAACTGTAAAAATTTGTTTGATACAAATGATTGCCGCCGCTGTGCTGAGTCTGGGCTTAAGTATTACCGCCCTGGCCGCCCAGGTACACGGCAATGTGGACGAGATCCATGAAGACTCCATCTCCGGATGGGCATGGGACGCCCAGGCTCCAGATGTTCCCCTTACGGTACAGATTACCATCACCGATGCCCAAGGCAGCCTGATTCATCAGGAAACGGCTGAAGCTTCTCTTCAGCGGGACGATGTGGCTGCCAGCGGCTACGGAAGCGGCGCCTGCGGCTTCAGCCTTCCTGTAGACTGGTTCGGCCTTCCCGACGGAGCCTACACCGTCCAGGTCACCGCTGCCGGCCAGACCATCGGCGGCACCCGTCAGTACTACAAAGGCCAGCCCGCCCTTCGTTCTCTGGGCGTATTTAAAACTACCGGCTACTGCCCTTGTGATTCCTGCTCAGGAGGATGGGGACGGCTCACCAGCACCGGCGCCGTAGCCACTGCCGGCCATACCATCGCCGTAGATCCTAACGTTATCCCCTACGGCACCAAGGTAATGATCAATGGGGTTGTGTATACCGCTGAGGACCGGGGCGGCGGAGTCAAGGGAAACCATATTGATATTTTCTACAACACCCACGGAGAGACCAGAGCTCAGGGAACTCAGTACGCAGAAGTCTTCGTTCTGGATGCTTAATTCTTTTATCACGAAAAAAATGAGCAGCTTTCTGCTGGATTATTTAATCCAGCAGAAAGCTGCTCATCACATAATTGCTCACATCAATTCCCCATTCGGTGAGGGCCGCCCGCCCGTCTTTAATCACAAGAAGTCCATTCTGAACCATCTGTTCCATCACCGAACCGTACACCTGCTCCATGGGGATTCCAAATTTTTCAGCAAAAACCGCCGCCGACACGCCTTCCATCATCCGCAGTCCCAGGAACATAAATTCTTCCATCTGTTCCTTCCTGCTCTGGACATGAATCTCACCATGAAGCCGTTCCAGGCCGTCTAAAGAAAAATCAAGGCTTTGATAAGCGTTTAAATCCGGCTCATTGGAAAACCGCCGCCCGTCCACATAAGAGGAAGCTCCTAACCCCAGACCTAAATACTCCGCTCCAGTCCAGTAGCCTATATTGTGCCGGCACTCTTTCCCCGGACGGGAGTAATTGGAAATCTCGTAGCGGCGGTATCCAGCCTCCTCCAAAAAGGTTTTCGTCAGCCGGTACATCTGCCGTTCTTCCTCTTCATCAGCAAGGGGCGGCCAGGCGGACAAGGGATCGGACAAATCCTTAATCTGGATTCCCTCCTCCTTCTGACGCTCTCTTTTTTTCTTCCCATCTGCCTTCTGGCTGCCTTCCGGGAGATAATGGTCGCCGAAGGGGGTTCCTTCTTCCACAATTAAACTGTAGGCGGAGATATGCTCCGGCTTCAGCATAATCACCTTACGCACCGTGTTCCGCCAGGATTCGGCGCTCTGGCCGGGGATAGCGCTCATTAAATCCACGTTAATGTTAGAAAATCCTGCCATCCTGGCCGCCTGAAAGCTGAGCAGGAAATCCTCGAAGGTATGAATCCGTCCCAGATGTTTAAGCTCGTCGTTGTTGGCGGACTGAAGGCCTAAGCTTAACCGGTTGATCCCTGCCTGCCGGTAAGCGGCAAGCTTTCCGCCCAGCCTGGTGCCGGGATTGGCCTCAAGGGTGATCTCCGCCCCTTCCTCCACATGGAACACCCGCCGCACCGTCTGCATTAACATGGTGATCTGCTCCGGCTCCAGGGAGGAGGGAGTTCCTCCCCCGATGAAAATGGTTTTTACCCGGTAATCCTCATACCAGGGACCGGAAAACAGAATCTCGCACCGGAGCTGATCCATGTATTCCGCCTGCACCCTGGAAGCTGCCGGAAAGGATAAAAAATCGCAGTAAAGACATTTCTTCACGCAGAAGGGAATATGGATATACAGCTCTAACTCTTTCTTACCGTTCATGATTCTTACTCTTCATCTAATTTCAATACGCTCATAAAGGCCTTCTGAGGAATCTCTACACTGCCGATCTGGCGCATCCGTTTCTTTCCTTCCTTCTGCTTTTCCAGAAGCTTTCTCTTCCGGCTGATGTCTCCGCCGTAGCATTTTGCCAGAACGTCCTTGCGCATGGCCTTTACCGTCTCTCTGGCAATGATCTTTCCTCCCACTGCCGCCTGAATAGGAATCTCAAACAGGTGTCTGGGGATCTCTTCCTTCAGCCGCTCGCACATCTTTCTTCCCCGCTCATAAGCGGAATCGGCGTGGACAATGAAGGACAAGGCATCCACTTCTTCTCGGTTCACCAGAATGTCCAGCTTCACCAGCTCGGACCGCTCATATCCCTTCAGCTCATAATCAAAGGAAGCGTATCCTCTGGATCTGGACTTTAAGGCGTCGAAAAAGTCGTAAATAATCTCGTTTAAGGGCAGCTCGTATTTCAGCATGGCCCTGGTTTCTTCCATGTATTCCATGCCAAGATAAACGCCTCTCCGCTCCTGGCACAGCTTCATAATGGCGCCTACAAACTCTGTGGTCACCATGATCTCCGCGCTGACAATGGGCTCTTCCATGTAGTCGATCTCCGTGGGATCGGGAAGGTTGGAAGGATTGGTCAGCTCAATCATCTCGCCATTTTTCTTGTGTACCCGGTAAATTACTCCAGGAGCCGTGGTCACCAGATCCAGGTTGTATTCCCGCTCCAGCCGCTCCTGAACGATTTCCAGGTGAAGCAGACCTAAGAATCCGCAGCGGAAACCGAAGCCTAAGGCAATGGAGGTTTCCGGCTCATAAAATAAGGAAGCGTCGTTAAGCTGGAGCTTTTCCAGAGCGTCCCGAAGGTCCGGATATTTGGTGCTGTCTGCAGGATACAGGCCGCAGTACACCATGGGAGTTACCTTTTTGTAGCCAGGCAGGGGTTCTGCGCAGGGATTTAACCGGTTGGTTACGGTATCGCCCACTTCTGTATCTTTCACATTTTTAATGCTGGCGGTGATATAGCCTACCATTCCTGCCGACAGCTCGTCGCAGGGCAGAAACTGACCTGCGCCAAAGTAGCCTACTTCCACCACGTCAGCCTCTGCTCCCGTGGCCATCATCCGAATCGGCGTTCCCTTCTTCACCGTTCCCTCTTTGATCCGGCAGAAAATAATTACGCCTTTATAAGGGTCATAAAGGGAGTCGAAAATCAAGGCCTTCAGCGGGGCCTCCGGGTCTCCCTCCGGCGCCGGAATCTTGTGAACAATGGCCTCCAGCACTTCTTCCACATTCTGCCCTGTCTTCGCCGAAATCCTTGGGGCGTCGTGAGCCTCCAGGCCGATTACATCCTCGATTTCTTCCATTACCCGGTCTGGGTCGGCGCTTGGCAGGTCGATTTTATTGATTACCGGGAACACCTCCAGGTCATGGTCCAGAGCCATGTACACGTTGGCCAGCGTCTGGGCCTCGATTCCCTGGGCAGCGTCCACCACCAAAATAGCTCCGTCGCAGGCTGCCAGTGCTCTGGACACTTCATAGTTAAAGTCCACGTGGCCTGGAGTGTCAATCAGATTAAAAATATATTCCTGGCCGTCCTTGGCGGTGTATACGGTCCGCACCGTCTGGGCCTTTATGGTGATGCCTCTCTCCCGTTCAATCTCCATATTATCCAGAACCTGATCCTGCATCTCCCGCTTCGTCAGCAGTCCGGTCATCTCGATAATCCGGTCTGCAAGGGTAGATTTACCGTGATCGATATGGGCAATAATGCAGAAATTGCGGATATTCTTTTGTTCAATATGGGCCATACATTACCTCTCCTTCTCATACTGGGTGCGCCGCTTTTTCTCCATTCACTCTTTCCGATTTCCCTTCGGCGCACCGGCTGTTCTTGAATTAATGCCGCATCTTCAGCGGCTTTCTTCAAAAAAAGCGCATTATTAAAGATAATAGCATTTTTTTATTTGCCCTGCAACACCATACTGAAAATTTCTGCCAGGGGTTCCATGGCGTTTCGGGCTTCCTGGTATGTACTGGTCTGAGCGCCTACTTCCACCAGGCAGGAGGCAGGGCGCACATGGAGATTGTAGCGCAGTCCCTTCAAATAAATCTTTCTGGCAAAACCGGGATAGTATGCCTCAGCTTTCAGCTGCAGCTGAAGGCTGAAAGCCAGATTGCCTTCCCGATTAGGGTTTTCTAAATAGGGAATCGGCCCGTCTGGAGTCTGGCTGAGACCGTTGAAAAACATGATCCGCGCCGTTTCTTTTCCATTGATTTCTGTCACCAGGCGGGTTCCCTCTGCCACCCCGTCCCGGTGCAGATCAATGACCACCTGAATTCCTGGATTCTCCTCCAGGATTTTCGTGATCCCCTCTAACGCATAAGTGTAGGCCTGGCTTCGGTCCAGTTTTCCGTTCCGCACATCATAAACTGACTGATCGTGAATCACAGAAAATCCTTTTTCTTCTAAAAGTTCCTGCAGGTATGACCCCACCGCCACAATGTTTTCTCCCTCCTTGGAATCTGCAAAGGCTTCTTGGGCATGGGTGTGGTAAATCAGAATCTGAGGGCCTTCTTGGGTTTTGTCCAGACGGAAGTCCCTGCTTAATAATTCTCTGGCATTCATCAGATCCCGTCCCGCCGTGGTAGAGGTGTGAACGCTGTAAAAATGGCTCATCAGAAAATCATAGTCTTCCAGCTGCGCCAGCTGGTACACCTGCCCTGGAAATCCCGATTCTGTCCTTGGGGAATTTCCCTGCTCTCCCTTCCCCCACAGGCTAATGCTTTCCTCCCCGGCGGCAGCGCCGCTTTCTTCCCCGCCGTAACGGGCCAGGTACTCATGTTCCTGATAAAATTCCTTAAGCTCCTCCGCCCGCCGGTAAGCCGGATCAGACTCTCTCTCCCAAATGTTTGTCTGCCCCTGATCTTCTTCTTCTCCTGAAACCCTTTCCCACCGGGGAGAGGGATAGAAAAAACGCCGCACTCCCTCTCCCACCGCCTCCGCCGCCTTTTCCATCCAGGGGACAAGGGAGAATTCCTGCCTCGCCTCCGGCCCGCCGATCATTATTCCGGCCCGGCAGAAGGTGAGAACGGTGCCGGCAATCAGAAAAAACTTGACAGCCCGTGTTTTTTTCTTCGCTCTGCCTGTCTTCACCCTATCACCTGAAAAATTCCATTACTCCATCATATGCAGCAATCCTTTCCTTTACCCTAAAAATGCCAGCCGGATTCCTCTGGAGATCACCTTTCCTAAAACCTCCACCCGCTCTTCAATATCCGGCGGCGTCACAAACATGGCGCCGAATTCCGGTTCAATCAGTTCTCTGATCAGCTGATACTGCTGATCTGGACCCAGGCTCTCCAGATAGCTGCCTGTGCCTTTCGTCCTCTCTCCCGCCTCAAGGGCCTTGGCCAAGGCTCCCACCGTATCCTGGACAATCGCCGCCGCTCCCACCACTGTGGGCACGCCGATGGCCAGCACCTTTACTCCCAGACTCTCAAAAGTCAGTCCCTGCCGGTGATTTCCCACGCCGGAGCCTGGACGGATGCCGGTATCCGTAAGCTGAATGGTGCATCCCAGGCGATGGACGCTTCTGGCTGCCAGAGCATCAATGGCAATCACCAGATCCGGCCTGGTTTCCTTCACAATTCCCTTCAGGATTTCTGCGGTCTCCATTCCAGTCTGGGCCATCACCCCTGGAGCAATGCCGCTTAAGGCCGGCAGCTGCCGTTTTTTCAAATATCCCTGGCCGTACTGATTGTCGTAATGTCTGGTCATGGGAAGACGCTGAAGCACTCTCGGCCCCAGGGAATCAGGGGTCACATAAAGATTTCCCAATCCAGCCACAAAAATCTTTCCCAGCTTATTTCCCTGACCTTCCGGCTGACCGGTGAGCCGGAGAATCTGCCGTGAAAGCTCCTCTGCCACCTTCCGGTTGTAAGGTCCGGCTTTCCGTCCGATGCCTTTGGCCTCTATGGTCAGATATGTCCCCTTTTCCTTTCCCATAATCCTGGCGCCTCTCTCATCCAGCACTTTCACCTCCGTGATGCGAAGATCGCTGTCTGCAGGCGTCCATTCTCGGAGGGACACGCCTGCAATCTCTCCCCCGCTTCCCGGAAGACGCTCTCTCTCCTCCAGCGCCAGATCCGTCCGCACTCCGGCGGCCTTTCCGTTTTGTTCTGTCATTCTCTTCACCTCGATTTTCCTATTCACGATAACCCCTGCAATGGGGAAGCACCTGGCTTTAGCGTGACGGCTGCAGCATTGGCCTCCAAATCATGGAAGCTTACGCTAAACCATATTTTTTCCGCTTTTTTCTGGATTTATGTATTGACATCCTCCTGGTTTTTGAGTATTATTATAAAGTATGTTTAACATTGAACTGTCCGTGTCCAGGCTTTGATGGAGAACACAAAGAAATTCACAGATGAATGGAGGTGTACACAATGGCAAACATTAAATCTGCTAAGAAGAGAATCTTAGTTAACGAGACCAAGGCCGCTAGAAACAAGGCTATCCGTTCCAAGGTTAAAACTGCGATGAAGAAGGTAGATGCTGCTGTTGCCGCCGGTGACAAGGCTGCTGCACAGGCTGCATTATTAGCTGCTACTTCCGAGATCGACAAAGCTGCCACCAAGGGCGTTTATCACAAGAACAATGCTTCCCGTAAGGTAGCTCGTCTGTCCAAGGCTGTTAATTCCATTGCTTAATTTATAGACGATTATTCATTAACCCAAAGAAAACGCTTCCCGCGAAGGTGTGCCGCTGGAAGCGTTTTTTTTGCATTTTTGTATGAAAGCCTGTCTGGCGAAGCAGAAGGAGGAAACGCCCTCTCTTTCATCCCCTCCTGCAAATCAAAAGCTCCACCGCCATCCTGTCAGAGAGCTTCCCCAGCTTCACTTCCTCCTCCATCTCTACGCAGAGAGAGACATAGCTCAAAATCTGATCCCGGCTGAAGGCTTTGGCCTGGACAGTCATTTTTCCTACGACAAAAGGCGGGAGCTTCAATTTTGAAGCCATCTCTCCCCGTCCGATATTTTTTCCCATCATATCCCGAACCATTAAAAGCTGGTTAAACTGCCTGGCAATGAGAAACAGAATCCGCATAGGCGGCTCCCGGAGAATCAGAAGATCCTCATAAAGCTCCATAGCCTGCCGGGTTTTCCGGCTGGAAATGGCGGTAATCATGTCAAAAATCTTATTGGTCACCTGGGTGGTGCAGATGTCTTCCACATCCTGAGCCGTAATGACCTGACGCCCCAAGGTATAGCTGATCAGCTTCTCCAGCTCTGACCGGATATTCTCCATATCCTCTCCTGTTTTTAAAAGAAACAGCTCCATTACCTGCCCGGAAATCTGTTTTCCTTCCTGCTTTAAGATTCCGGCCGCCCATCTGGCCAGCTGGGCGCTGTCCTGGTGGTCCAGCTGAGCGGCATAGCCGATTTTCGTCACTGCTTTATACAGGCGGCACCGTTTATCTACCTCCGATTCCACAAAGATCATGCAGGTGCTTTCCGGCATCTGGGGAAGATACTCAGCCAGCTCGTCCCCTCCGCTTTTCAGCAATCCGCTGTCCTCCAGCATAATCAGCCGCCGCTCGCCGAAGAAGGGCATGGTGTCTGCCAGACTGATAATCTCGGAAAGATTCAGCCCCTTTCCCTCAAAGTAATGGTAATTCATGGTGTCATCTCCCAGAATTGCCTCTTTCAGCCGATGTTTATAGCTTTTTATCAAGAAAGCCTCCTGGCCGAACAACAGGTAAGCCCGCTTAAACCGTTTTTCCTTAATATCCTGATTCAGAGTCTGCATCTGCGCTTCCGCCTTTCTCTTCCTTTCTGGCTCCAGCCAGAGATGATCTTCCATGTCAAACAAGATCTTTTCCTATTTTATCATGGCCCAAATTTCATGTAAACCGCTTTATCCCGCTGGCTTTCGGAAGAGCTGGTACCAAAGCCTTCCCTCCCTGACCTGGAAGGTTACTGCTCCCCAGCGGCCTGTTGACAAAATCCTGGCCCCGGAAGACTCCAGCCGGCTGATCGTCTCCTGGTGAGGATGACCATAGGAATTTCCTTCCCCATAGGAAAGAACCGCCGCCTGGGGAGAGATGGCCTCCAGAAATTCCTCCCCGGAAGAAAGCCGTGAACCATGATGGGCGGCTTTCAGCACCTGGATTTGTTCCAGCACCACCCGGTCCGTTCTTTCCAGGATTCGTTTTTCACACTCCTGATCGGTATCTCCCGTAAACAGAAAATGAGCATAATCCCCGTAATCTGCCGCAATGACCAGAGACTGGCGATTCCTGTCCGGGTTATTGATCTCCTGGCCTTTCCCGGGATACAGGCAGGTGAGCAAAAGGTCCCCTGCTTTAATCTGATCTCCCCCGTCCATATACCATACGTTAATCTGCCGCCTCTTTGCCGCCGCTTTCAGCTCCTCATAAGCTTCATCTCCCCGCCCCGCTTCCGGCAGCACCAGACAGCCGGCCAAAAACTCCGGACATTGATCCAGCAGATAAAGAATCCCGTTCATATGATCCTGATCTCCATGACTTACCAGTATCACATCCACTTTGTCAATCGCCATATAATTAAGGTAAGGCTTCAGACGATTTTCTCCCACATTTTTATCACTTGAGCTTCCTCCATCTATCATGATCCGAATTTCTCTTCCCAAGGGCGAGAAAACCGCCCCTTCCTCGCCGGAACGGTCAAGAAGCTCCAGCCCTGTAAACTGAATCTCCCCTGACCCGCACTGAATTACCGCTCCATCCCCCTGCCCCACATCCAGAAAGCATATTCTCAGCTCTTTTTCCCCAGAAGGAAGAAGCAGAGTAAAGCATCCTGCGCTTCCCAGAAGGAAAATCATCCACTTTATCCTCCTTTTCCCCGGAGTATCCCTATGATTTTCCCCACTTTTCTGGTCATTTTCCCCATTCTTGATATAATTTTTCCCACTATTGTTCTTTCTTTCCATTCCCACTGCGCCTAAAAGCACCAACACCGCCCCTCCGTAAGCTCCCAGCTGACGTAAAGAAGGTCTTCCAGTGAGCAGAGAACTTCCTGGAAGGTTAAGGAACAAGGTGGAAATCCACTGATAAAAGGATAAAATATAATGGCCGCTTCCCACTGCTCCCTGGCCCAAAAAGATGGAAAAACTTCCCAAAGCCATTCCTGCCAGCCCGGAGAGCAGCAGATAGCTGGAAAAAGGGATAACAATCAAGTTCAATAGAATACCGTAAATGGGATAGGCATAAAAATGCCACAGTACCAGCGGGGCGGTAACCAGCTGGATGGCAATGCTTACGATAAGGTTTTCCTGAATCCCCTTTTTCGGCGCCAGTCCTCTCTTTAACCTTTCCCCCGCCATTCCAATTCCCAGCACAGCGCCGAAGGACAGCTGGAATCCACATTCTCCCAGCAAAAAGGGATTTCCCCAAAGAAGCATAAGGGCAGCCAGAGAAAGTGCAGTCAGCAGATCATAAGTCCGGCCCAAAGCCGCCGCCAGAAAAGACAGAGAAAGCATGATCACCGCCCGGAGCGCCGATCCGGAAGAACCGGTAAGAATGCCGTAGCTGACTACGGCAAAGCCGCAGATAAGGCCGGCCCCCCAAAATCCTGCCCCTGCCCGGCGCAGAATCCGGTAAAATCCCATGCCCAGAATCGATAGATGAAGCCCGCTGATGGCCAAAAGATGGGAAATCCCGGTTTTCTGGTACAGCTCGCTGATCTCCGGGTCCATCTCTTCTTTTTCCCCCAAAAGGACCGCCTGAAAAAGCCCCAGATCCTCCGGCAGACAGATCTGCTCCAGCACCCTGCAGAAATACCGGCGGATCTGGTAAAGACCGTTAACATAAGGCCAGCCTTCATCCTCCGTTCTCACCTCCGTCTGTTTTGCAAACAAGGAACCGGTAATTCCCCGTGCCCGGTAATATCGCTTCAAATCAAACTGACCTGGGTTTCCCGCCGGTTCTATCCGGCTAAATTCTCCCCAAGCCAAAACCTTCTGCCCCAGACGATACCCCATTTCTTCCTGCCGCTCCGCCTTCTCTTCCTCTCCCTCCCTCTTTGTGTAAACCAAAATCTTTCCCAGTTCTTCCGTTTCTACAGTAAGCGCTAAATAGCGGTCCGTCTCCCGGATTTCGCTGATTCGTCCCTCTGCAGACAGCGTATCCCCTGTCTCCGGAAGTCTCATTTCCATTTTCTCATCCTGCCGGAAAGCCTGAACAGTCCTTCCATATCCAGCCAAAAAAACGCACAAAAGCAGAAGCATCCCCAGGATTTTCCCAGGCATCCTTCTGCTTTTTTCTTGATTTTTTCTTTCTCTAACTGCAGCCCCCAAAAGAACCAGGGCCGCTCCAACAATCACAATGCTCTCCTGCTGATTTCCACTTTCTGCCCACCAGGCACATCCCTCTCCAAGTACGAAGCCCGCTGCTGCCGCAAAAAGCGGTCGTCTAATGTTCATCTCCTCCTGTCACATAATCCATGTTCTGCTCAAACAGCGTATCCAGCGAAATCCTGTCTCTGAACATCACCGCCGCCGAGCCGTTTACCGAAAACTGTACCCGGTTTACCGTAGTCAGCTGGGTGAGAGAATCCACAATAGAGTAAATGGCGATTTCATCCCCCACCTCCAGGGTATTGTTTAAAAAGGTTCCGTCAAAATTCAAATAGCACACATTATCCGTCACCGAAATATTTAACAGCTTAGTATCTCCAGGGATGGTGCTTTTGAGCCCCTCTGTCTCCGGCCCTTCCAGCAGCTGCTCAATCACCAGCCTCTCCATGGAAGTGTTGATGCTGTGGATCACCTCCCTGGTCTCCGGCTGAAGCGCCTGACCGCTGGCATCGGCAAAATAAAGCGTAAGCTCTGATTTTTCAAAGGCGTTCACATCACTGATATTGTCCATAAAATCCCCGGCGGACAGCATTCCCACCGGATTTCCTGAGGCATCCATAAGAGGCTGTTCCCCGCTGTAAAGATTTATGTACTCGACTCCCGGGATCTGGGTCATGGTTTTGGTCAGCGCCGCCCTGCATAAAATCTCCTGACTGGAGCTCATCAAGGTGTAATTGGCGTCAAAATACAGATAGAGCACATTCTGGTCCCACTGCATCCGCTGCAGCTCCACCTTTGAGGAAAGGGGAGAAGTAGCGTCCAGGTCGGAAGGAACCGTACGAATCTGCTCATACAGCTCCTGAATCAGATCCAGAGAATCCTCTGACTGGGCGGTATATTCCACCGGCTCCAGCCTGGTCATGCCGCTGTTCAAATAGTAAATAATGTATTGGTTCTCTTCTGGATTAGAAACCGGCGTCTCCTTCCTCTGGCAGCCGGCAAAAAGCAGCGCCCCAAGAAGCACCAGGCACAATCGGATTAAGTTTCTGTTCTTCATTTTCTGCCTCCTGCCTTTTCCCCGTTCTTTGCATTCTGATTTCCCCTGTCCTTTTCCCGTTTCTTCTCTCGTCTCTTTCTCTCCTGCTCCTTTTTGCCTTCCTCGCTTCCCTCTGTCCGCCGTCCTCCATAGCCGCCCATCCAGAAGCTTTTCAGCGCAGGCGAGCCTTTCACCGGTCCATTCCCCGCGGAAGGCTTTCCAGCTCCTGCCGGCACATAATTTAAAGGAATCCGAACGGTAAACACCGTGCCCTCTCCTTCCCGGCTTTCCACCTTAATCGTTCCCTGATGCATCAGCACCACATTCTTCGTAATCGCCAGGCCAAGGCCTGTGCCTCCGGTTTCCCGGGATCTGGCCTTGTCCACCCGGTAAAACCTCTCGAAAATATGCTCCTGAAATTCTTCAGGAATGCCGATGCCAGAATCCTCAACGGTGACAAAGAAAGCCTTGTGGTCCGCATCCAAGGTAACCTTTACCCATCCCCCTTCTTTATTATACTTGATGGCATTTTCCACCAGGTTATTAAATGCAAGGGACAGCTTTACCTCATCCACATCTGCGTTGACCTCACGGATGCTCTCAAAAATCATTTCCACATTTCTTCGGTCTGCAATGGGCCTCAACCGCTTAAGAATCACTTCCATCAGACTGTTAATGGAAATCTGAGCCACATTCATCTGATCAGAATTCGATTTATCCATTTTTACCAGAGAAAGAAGATCGTCAATGATCTTGCTCTCCCGGTCAATCTCGTCAGAAATATCGGACATAAATTCCTGGTACAGTTCAACAGGGGCATTCTCCATGCTCATCAGCGAATCCGCCAGCACCCGAATGGAGGTAATCGGCGTCTTCAGTTCATGGGACACATTCGAAACAAACTCCTGGCGGGACTGATCTACCGCTTTCAGCTTCCCTATGGTCTGATTCACTGCATTGGAAATCCTGCTGGTTTCCTGATAGGTGTATTCTCCAATGTCGCCTTCTAAGTCTCCTCCTGCCACCTTCTCCAGCATCTGCTCCAGAAGACGAAGGGGCTTCGTCAGCAGATTGGCGGCGCCGATGGAAATCGGCAGAATCACCACTGCCATCAGCATAATCAGAAACAAGGCTTCCTCCTGGAGATTATCGGAAAATCGGCCAATGCTTTCTGTGGAGGCAGCCATTACCAAAACGCCCTGAATCCGCCGCTCCGGCGTACTGTCGTAGACGGGGAAGGTCTGAATAAAATAATTTTTCTCCCGGTTGGTAATGTTGCTGCTCTCTCCTTGAAAGCAGCGGATTACTTCCTCAGACACAGCGATCTTCCCCTCTGCCAGGCCGAAAGTATCCTTAATAATCCGGTAATTCTGATCCACCACCACGATTCTTCCATGATACAGATCTGCCGTCACGTTAATCTCCGTGTCGAAGGAAGGATCTTTAACCGTTTCCGTCATGTATCCCGACCGGGTCATTTTGCTGCTTAAGATCAGACACTGATTCTGCACGTCCACGCTTCGGGTATCCACCAAATTTCGCTCCCCTGAACCGGTCAGAATCCGTCCATAAACATAAGAAGGAATCAACCCGATCACCAGAAGCACCAGAATAATGGGCAGACGGATGCTCCATTTCTTCTTCCAAAAGGCCTCCTTCAGCCCTTTTCCCTTTAATGAAAACACATTCCTCACCCTCTCTGCCGGCATTCTCTTAAAATTCCAGTACCTTCGTACAGGCAATGGCCAGCGATCCCGGTCCGATATGGCAGGATACGCTTAAAGACAGCGGATCTGCAATCACCGGATACGCCGGATACATCTGCTGCAGTTCCTGGCGCAGCTCTTCCGCCGCCTGGGCGTTATGGCTGTGAGCTACCTGCAGATAGGTATGGGAACCGTCCTTATCATGGAATCGGGTTTCCATATCTTTCTGGATCGCTGACAGCATCACATGCTTGGCCTGTTTCATGGTTCTCACCTTGGAAAAAGCGTCCAGCTTCTCCCCCTGAATGGTCAGCACCGGCTTAATTCGAAGCAAGGTGCCTAAAGCTGCCGCCGCAGGGGTGATTCTCCCGCCTTTTTTCAGATATTTTAACGTATCCACTGTAATGTAGATGCTGCTGTCAAACTTGGTCTCCTCAAGCTTTTCCTTAATCTCTTTTGCTCTCCAGCCTTTTTTCGCCATGGCCGCCGCATCCGCCACAGACTGGCGCTGAGTCACGGAAATCCGCTGATTATTCACCACCTGCACCCGATCTTGGTATTCCTGGGCCAGCATCATGGCAGTCTGGCAGGATCCGCTGAGTCCGCTGGACATCGGAATATGCACCACTTCATCGTACTCTTCCAAAATCTGGTCCCACATCTTCATCACCTCTTCTGGAGAAGGCTGAGAGGTGGAAATATCCGCTCCCTTTTCCAGCAGGGAGTAAAACTGTTCCTGATCCAAGTCGATATCCTCATAATAGGTTTTTCCATCAATCATAAATGGCATGGGAAGGACCCAGACTCCCATTTCCTTTCCCTGGCTCTGGGTAATTCCGCTGTTGCTGTCGGTCATAATCGCTGTTTTCATTCAATTTATTCTCCTTATTCCGCCAAAACGCTGCTTTGCTGGCTGTAAATTGCTCTCATCTCAGGCATTCATTTTATTGTATCGTATTTTACCGGGAAAAGGAAGAGGGGAGAAAAGGGAAAATATCGGGAAACCAAGAAAAAAGAGTAAAAGAAAGAAAAAGCCCGGCGCCAAACAGCCAAGAAAGCAGGCAGCCAAAATATCAAAAAACCTGCCAGCTCTGTCTGGCCCGGGCCAAGAGAAAAGTCTAACAAACAATCCTTCTTGTCATGAACACTTCCCGCTGATTAAGCGGCCTATGGCAGTTACAGAAGGGACTCTTTTACCTTAAGAACAACCTTCTTTACTGCTGCCGGCTCGCCAGCTGCGATGCAGGGACGGTGAATATCGTTGGAGAAGAAAATGCAGTAAGCGCCGGGGGTAACGTCAACAAAGGCTTCATTCTTTAAGTTGGTGTAGAAGCAGGCGTCCTTTCCTTCAGGATTTTCCAGGATCTCCTCAGATCCGGTGTATGGAACGTAACCCATGCGCTCAACGCCAGATACGATATACTGAATGTCCAGATACAGCTCATGCTTCTCTGCACGGCGCTTCTCAAAGGGCTGAGTGGTAATCTCCTGAACCATAGCGTAAATATCCTTGCCCTGAATCTCATAGGTGCCTGGCTCCATGGATGCTACATCGTTATCCTTTACCCAGTCAAGGGCTTTCTGGATAGCCTCCGGATATTTGTATGGACATGGAACTGCATTCACTGATGCGAAAATCATAGTATAGTACCTTCCTTTCTTTAAATGGCTTTCGTGCTTCCTTTATTTTAGCACAAACCACGGCAATATGCCAGAGAAAACCCCTGATTTTTCCAGAATTTGTTTTCCTCCCCCATGACGCCGGAGAGCATGAAAAATTCAGAAATGTCAAAAACAGGAGAAACCCCTTCTCCCTTTCCTGCAGTCATGGTTTCTCCTGTTCTCTTAATCAAAGACTTTCTTTGCCAAACAACATTTCGGCTTTAACCTTACACTGCCGCCAGCTGTCTGCCCAGAGCAATGCAGGCCGCCTGGGCCGCATCATCTGGAGCCTCGTTGCATATGGCGTCTTCCCCGCCCAGTACAACAGCGCCTGCATTCTGCATCCGCTCCACCCAGTCTCTCATCCACTGGCCGTCGCCCCAGCCGTAAGAACCGAAAAGGCCGATGGTTTTGCCGGAAGCAAAGCGTTCCACCTCTGCAACGAAATCTTCCATCACCGACTCCTCTAACTGCTCCGCTCCCATCGCCGGGCATCCTAAGGCAAACACCGGCATCTCCTGTAACGCCGAGGCCTGGGCGGCGTCAACGGGTACAACCTCCGCCTCCTTTCCCCCTTCTTTAATTCCCTCTGCCACATCCATGGCCATGGCCTCAGTATTTCCTGTGCCGCTCCAATAAATCACTGCAATTTTATTCATCTAATCCTCCATTTCCGCTGTCTCTGATTTTTACAGCTTCTGTCTTGTTGATCCTCTGAGCTGATGCATTAGGCTGCGGCGTCACGCCTCTGTTTTCAGCCTGCCGCCAGCTCCTTAAGCCGACCGGCCCGAAGGCATTTTACCGCCTCAGATACCGCCATGCCCTGTCCTGCAAGACAGGATAAATCCCTGCGGACCGCATCGTACAGACGAAAGGTACGTTTTGCCTCATTTTCATTGGAATAAACCTTCCAGTAACCGCTGCAGAGAAAATTTTCCCCTTTATATTTCATAAATCCTTTCACATCCTCCAAGGGATAGCCTAACAGCACCCCCAGCTCATGAGGAAAGGGAAGCCGCTTTTCCATACAGCCGGCATATCGTTCCTTCAGTCTTCCCAGCATCAAATCCAGACGTTTCTCCTGATACCCCAGAGATTCCAGAAATTCTCCTACCCTCTGATCCCTCAAAATGGGGTCAACTAATTCCGGCCGGTACACAAAAAGTACGATTTTTCCTCCTTGGCTGTTCCTTTTCCAGCTGCCGAAAAGCACTGTTATTCTCACGCTGGTATCCTGAAGCAGACGGCAGGCCTCCGGCAGACTGCCGGAATCAATAATCAGCAGATTCGATGGCTTAATCCCCAAAAGAACCGGAGCGCACTGAAACGCTGCCTGACAGTTCAGGCACTGGCCTTCTCTCTTTGGCTGTCCGCATGTTAATTCTGTTCTTTCTTCTCTGCTTCTTTCCGTCATCTTTTTGCATTCCTCCTGGATTCCGGATATGAATTTCCGGTTTTGTTCAGTATACGCCTTTTGTTGGTTAGCTATAGCTAACTCACAGAGATATCATAACAGATTTTCTCTTTCGCCGCAAGATAAGATCATGAGGAAAACTCTCAATAAGAAGCAGACAGGAGACGGGATTAATTCCCGTCTCCTGGAAGAATTTTATACACTTGATACCCTGCATCCTTTACCGTCTGCTTAAGCACCTGGTCGGAAATCTCCTCTTTCATCCGTACATCGGCGCTTCCCGACATCAAATCCACCTTAGCCCACACTCCCTCAATGCCGTTTAAGGCGTTCTCCACATGATTCACACAGTTGCTGCAGGACATGCCATCAATCTTTAAGCATTTCCTGAAGGGATAATGGGAAGGATCTTTATCCTTCACCCGGTGTTTCTTTTCCACCGGTCCGCCAGCGCTTCCGCAGCAGCCAGAGGTAAGACGTTTTCTATAGCTGATGGCTCCATAGACGCCTGCTGCCGCCAGGACAACGCAGATAATGATTGTTGCCAGCACCTTTACTCCTCCTTCCCCGGCCTCTTCCAGCGAAAAACCTGCAGAATACGCCGGACGTTTTCTTTCTGCTATTTTTAATCTTATCTTTCCTGGAGAAAGACGTCAATCGCACTGCTGCGATTTTTTCTCATTTATCCGGAAAAATAAAAAAACCTTATACAAGCTTTCCGCTCATATAAGGTTTCCTTCCTGGAGCATACGGGACTTGAACCCGTGGCCTCCACACTGCCAGTGTGGCGCGCTCCCAACTGCGCTAATGCCCCGAACGAAGGATAGTATAGCATATAAATGAGGATTTGAAAAGTATTTTTTTCGTTTTTTTCAAAACACGCCAAAAGGAAACGGCGCTCACAGCCCTCCGTCATAAATCTCCAGCATCACCCGAATTAAATCTTTTATCTGTCTGGACAGCACGCTCCCTTTATGGTAGGCGATGACCACGAAAAATGCTGTCGGCGGATCCACAGGAAAGCATTTGACTTTATCCTTGTTCCATTCCATGGAGCGGGGAATAAAGGCGAAGCCCTTATGATCCTCTACCATTTTTAAGGATGCATTCAAATCGCTGATTTCGCAGAATACCTTGGGGACGATACCCCGGTCAAGGAAAATCTGGTGCTCTATGGTTCGAAAAAAACTGTTGGACTGGTTCAAAATAAAGGGCTGGTCATGAAGAGAAGAAAAATCAATGCCTCCTTCCTCAAAGCTTCCCGCCAGGGGATGGTCCGCCGCCATCGCCATCACAAGCTCTTCCTTCCGCAGAGGCAAAAAATCCAAAAGGCTGTGAGAAAGTTCCCTGCTGGCCATCACTGCCAGATCCGCCGCTCCGCTCATCAGATAATCCTTAGCAACCGATGCATTTCCATTCACCGTACTTAACAAAATATCCGGCCAAATCTTCTGGAATCCCGGCAAAATCGAAGAGGTGAAATCAGGAAGCAGCGCATTGTTGTAAACCATAGTAATCTGCCGCCGTCCTTTCTTCTTCAGCTTTTCAATTTCTTCCAAGGCTTTCTGATAGATGCTCATCACCGATCTGGCGCCGTTTACATACACCTTCCCCGCATCTGTCAGCAGCAATTCGTTTTTCTCCCGGCGGAATAATTTCGTTCCCAGCTCCTGTTCCAGCTTTTTTATCTGCTGACTTAAGGCCGGCTGAGTGACCAGCAAGCGATCTGCAGCCTTAGAAAGACTCTTTTCTTCTGAGATGGCAATCACATACTCTAACTGCTGGGTGTTCATTCCTTCTTCTCCTCCTCATGGAATTCCTGATAAAGCGTTCTGGCATAGCCGTTCATCGCCTGCTGATACATAGGATTATCCTTGTCCTGGCAGATCACCAGATAGGCCAGATAACGCTCCGCCTCGCTGAGCACCCGGTTTTTCTTCATGATCACAGCCAGATTCAGATAATACCGGGGGCTGATGGAAAAATACACAATATCCTCCGCATCCTTCACCATGGCAGACCGAGGCAAAAGACCGGCGCCCGCTCCCTGACGGATCATGTTGCTTAAAACCAGATTGTTGTTGGTCTCAAATACCACCGTAGGATAAATCCCTTCTTTGGCAAAGATATTATCAGAAATAGCCCGCACTGTGGTGCCTGCAGAAAGCAGCACAAAAGGCGTGTCAATAAGCTCCGTCACAGAGATGGATTCCAGCTTTTCCGGATATCCTTCCGCCTTCAGTCCCCGGTCAGCCAAACGGTGAAAAGCCGGCACCCCAACCACCACTTCCTCCCTGGATACAATAATATAATCGAACTCCGGATCTTCACTGTCGTAGCAGGACCCCAGAGCGTAAGACACTTTCCCCTCTCTCACCAGATTCCGCAGCTCGCTCATATAAGACTCTCTGATTTCCACTTTCACATCGGGGAAGCGATGACTGAAACGTGTAAAGATCTGGGCAACCATAATAGAACCGCGAAGAGGCGTGGCTCCTACCGTAATCACCTCCCGCTGTTCATGGGTCAGCTGGTAGATGGTCTGATAAGTCTGATCCTTCACCCGCAGGATTTTTCGCGCCGCATCAACATAAATTCTGCCCGCCGGGGTAAGCACCAGCTTCTTTTTCTCTCGATAAAACAAATCTACACCCAGCTCCGTCTCCAGTCGGGACAGAAACACGCTCAAGGTAGGCTGAGAAACCCCAAGGCGCTTTCCGGCTCCGCTTAAATTCCCCTCTTCTGCAATCGCCGTAATATAGCTCATGGTTTTTACATCCATTTTCTCTCTTCCCATCCTCTCATTTTCTTCTTTAATCATAATTTCTTCCCCTTTTCTTGTCAAAGGGTTTAGATTATTTTTATAGTTTTTACTTATATCTTATATAATGATCGCTGGATTGAACTCGAAAAAAAATCACTATATAATATAAGCGTAATAACAAAACAAAAGATAATCTGCACAATCCAGGCGGCCGATTTTCATGAAAGGACATGGCAAATTATCCTTTTTGTATTAAGTTTCATAATGGAGGACTGTTTTATGTCTACACAACTGATAATTACCTTATGCATTCTGGCATTCCTGGTTGTGATGCTTCTTACCCATAAGCTTCCGTACGGTGTGTCAGCAATGATCTGCTGTGTTCTGTTCGTATTCTTCGGTATTTTGGATCTGCAGACGGCATTCTCCGGTCTTTCCAGCAGCACTACCTTGATGATCGCTCCCATGATCGTTGTGGCCAGCGCCCTGGGAAAAACCAGTCTGATCCGCCGTCTTCGTCACACCATGAACAAGCTGCAAGGAAAAAGCGGCATGCTGCTGGTGTTAGGAATCTGCGGCATGACCATTATCCTTTCCCAGTTAATGGGACAGATCGCTTGTATTTCTGTTATGCTTCTGTTCTTACAGACGCTGGACGATGAGAGCGAGTTCTCTCCCGCCCGTATGCTTTTCCTGGTAGCCACCATCAACTGTATCGCTACCTCCAAATTTCCCATCGGTATGGGCGCTACCATGCCTGGTACCATCAACTCCTACTATCAGGGTCTTGTTGGCCCGGAGGATCTGCTGGGCATCACCGATTACATGAAGGCCGGCCTTCTTCCGCTGATCGTAGGCACCATCTACTGCGTTCTGTTCTACCGCCTGATCCCCAACGGCTCCATCGACAATGGTCAGGTAAAGGATGTAAAGGACGCTGAGCCTATCTCCAAGAAAGATGAGATGTTCATCTTCGGCGTGTTTATCGCCATTATGGCAGGCTTCATGTTCACCAACCAGTTAGGAAGCGATATTACCAACGTAATCCCCGCTGCAGGCCTTCTGGTTCTGATTGTGTTCAAAATATTAACCATTCCTGAAGTAATGAAGTCCTTAACCAGCGACATGGTATGGATGGTTGCCGGTATGAGCGTTGTCTCCACCGCCCTTTCTACCACCGGCGCCGGCGAATTAATCGGCCAGACCGTATTAAATATCCTGGGCGGCAATCCCAGCGGCCTGTTCGTATCCATCGTATTCTGCGTCACCGTTACCATTATGACCAACTTCATGTCCAACATGGGAACCATGGCCCTCATGAGCCCCATCGCCGCTTCTACTGCCTTAGCCGGCGGCATGAACGTAAAATCCATCGTGCTGATCTGCTGCGTATCTGCATGGTTCGCAGTTGCACTGCCCACCGGATGTTCCGGCGCTATGATGGCTTTCGGTATCGGCAACCACAATGCCTTTAAGCTGATGAAGTTTACGCTTCCTCTGGTACTGCTGCTGATGATTTCCCTTGTCATCGGAATTAACATCTTCTTCCCCATCTACGGTTAATGCAGGGAACCAGAAAGAACGGTACATCACAAAAGCGATTCACCGCCGCCTGTTTTCGGCGGCGGTGTTTTTTCTCAAGAATGAAGAAAGGAACGTGATTTTTCTCATGAAAAAAGTAATTAATCCCGGATTAGCGAAGAAAACCATTAATCTGATTGATAATATTGTTTACTCTCACCAGAAGGACCTGAATGGGAATCCTATGGAATTAAAGATGAGCATTATGCTCCAGAACGGGAACAGCGAAATGCGTCTGGCCGCAGGAGAAGACGATCCCAAGGCTGATCACAGCCCCAAACCAGCCCTGCTCTGGATCCCCGGCGGCGGCTGGAGAGGCGCAGACAAAAACCTGATGTTAGGCGAAATGAGCGAGTTTGCAAGAGCCGGATATGTGGTTGCTTCCATGTATTACCGCAGCAGCGCTGAGGGCCACTGGCCAGATCAGCTGATTGATGTGCTGACTGCTATCCGTTTCCTGCGGGCCAATGCTGAGAAATACGAAATTAATCCGGAGAAGATCGGAGTCTTCGGACGGTCCGCCGGCGGTCATCTGGCAGCCTTCGCCGCCTGCAACCTGGACGGCTATGAAACAGATGAATGGAAAGGCTACTCCACCAAGGTACAGGCCTGCTGCAATATGTTCGGCCCCGTAGATGCCACCGCCTTAATGTTATCTGAACAAAAAAGATTTTCTGATCCGAATTTCCGCTGGCACAAGCTTGAGGATACCCACGGCGGCGCCCTCTTAGGCGGAGATCCTGCCACCATGGTAGAGCGTTCTGCTCAGGCAACCATGCTGAACTATATCAATCCCGGCATGTGCCCCATGCAGATTCTCCACGGCAACAGCGATCCTATTGTTCCCATCGAGTTGAGCAGCGACCGCCTTTACGATAAACTGGCGGAAGCCGGATTTGAGGATCAGACCGAATATTACGTACTGGAACATGCTGGTCACGGCACCAGAGAATTCTTCCAGGACTCTGTGAAAGAGCTGATGATCAGCTTCTTTGACAAGCATTTAAAATAAGCCCTTACCATGATTGCTCATATAAATGAAACGCCCGGCTGACAGTCCAACGCCGGGTGTTTCTCTTTTCTCAAAAAAATCTTCTTTCTAACCATCCTTTCCATTAATTTTCTAAGAAGAAAAATCCCTGATCTCCAAAAGCCCCTGCACTAAAGCTCTGGCGCTGGTTCGCAAGATAATTTCTCCCTTTTCAGCCGTAGCCCCAGACGGGTCTCCTCCGATTCCAATAGGCTTTCCTTCCACCGTCTTCCAGTCCTCACCCATCCAGCTGATGGATACGCTTCCATAAGGCAGCAGAGATTTATTGTTCACAAACGCCGCGGGAACGCCTGCCTCTGCCGTGTCCAGCTTCACCAGAGAAGGATCGATTGCCATCACCATGGAGGTTTCCATCTCCCCGCCGTGGAAATCCCAGATATTTCCCGGACTTACAGTAGCCTTCACATCGGGATGACTGAAGGCTCCAGAGGACAGAATAAAGGCGTAAAGGCCAAAATCGCTGCGCAGCTCCCTGCTCAACACCTGGACAATGGGAGTATTGCCTCCGTGGCACACCAGAAATGCAATCTTCTTGAAGCCGTGATGAGCCAGACTGGCTCCAATATCATACAGCATATGATAATAGGTATCCGGCTTAAGGGTGACAGAACCGCAGAAGTTTTTATGTTCCGTACTTAATCCAATGGGAATGGTGGGAAAAATCAACATGGGGAAATCCGGGTCCGCCGCCAGAAGCTCCTCTTTCAGATAGCGGGGCATGGTGTCTGCAATCAGCCCGTCTGTGCCTAAGGGCGCCTGGTTTCCATGCTGCTCCAGAGCGCCTAAGGGAATCAGCACAATGGTGCGCTCCCGGTCAATCTGCTCCATCTCCAGCCTTGTAAGTTCACGATAATACTGAATCATATCCATCCTCCTCCTATACTATTCTCAAAGCCGGAGAAACGGCGTGAAGCCGCTCATAAAGGAAATAGCCAATCACATAATTGATACTTAGTTTCAGCACATTAAAGGGGATGGTAGCCAGCACAATAAATGTGGTAAGATTGGTAATGGCAGGATTCACCGACGCCACCATCTGCACCACCTCATCTAAGGATACCCCCATAGCCGCCGCATAGAGCGGCAGGGTAATAAAGGCGTTGATGAAGCAGGATACCATGGTCCGAATCACCACGCTCGCCGTCAGCCCGCAGGCGGCAGCCTTTCGGTTTCCTCCCATTCCCCGATAAATTAACCATAAGGGGATCACGAACAGGGCTACGCCAATTAGATTGGCCAGTTCCCCCACATAAAAAGAATTGGTTCCCACAGTAATCAGCTTAATCAGGATCTTAATCACCTCCACACAGGCCGCCGAGGCAGGCCCCATGAGAAACAGGGCAATCACGGAAGGAACGTCGCTTAAATCCACCTTATAGAAAGGCGGCATCATAGGGACGGAAAATTCCAGGGACATTAACACTCCTGCCACTGCTGCCAGCATGGCGGTACAGATCAGTTTTTGTGTGCTCCATTTTGTGTTCATTTCGCAAACCTCCTGCAAATAAGAATTTCTGCCATGAAACAAATCTTCTGGAATTTCTTCATAAAAAGTGTGGGCTCCAGTGCGCATCCACAGCGGAGCGTTTTTTGTTTAATAGGGAACGAAGTTTCCTAATTAAAAAAAAAGACCCCAGATCCTTTCGGGATCTGAGATCTTCTGCTTTCCCATATAAGTAAGGCACTTTTCTTCCTCGCCTACATGAATAAAGTTCTTCTCTCATCCAGACTGTAACTGTCGGTTTTGGAATCTCACCAAATCAGCCGCCAATGGCGGGTCGCGGACTTTACCGCCGGTAGGGAATTTCGCCCTGCCCCGAAGAATTGATTCATATGCTGAGTTAAGGGTAGCACAAGAGCAGGGGGATGTCAAGATTTTCCGGCTGAAAATGAGGCTGGTGATCCGCTAAACGATGTGAAAATAGGGATCTGAGGCACGCCGCCCTTCTCCACCACTTTTACCCGAAGCTCCAGCTTTTCCTCTGTATGTTCAGGATTTACCACCTGCAGAAGATAATCTCCGCAGCCGTCAAACACACGCTCTTCTTTCCCGGAAATCTCAGCTTCCCATTGCTTTTCTCCGTCATCTGCCCATACCAAGACCTGGGAGCAGGGATTTCCTTCTCCGTCAAACACGGTGATTGTACTTTCCGGCGATGCAGTCAGCCACACGGACGCATCAAGCCCCACCTGATCAAAAGAGGCGGCAATACATCTGCACTGGCCGGCAGACAAAAGGCCCTGCTGATAAAAAACCTCCGCCGTCATTTCTACCACCCTGCGGAATTCGTGGAAAGTGCAGTTGGAAGGAAGAGCAAACAAAGACGCATAGAAAAGCCCTG
The DNA here is from genome assembly GCA_018713255.1 of Candidatus Cottocaccamicrobium excrementipullorum. Taxonomy (GTDB): domain Bacteria; phylum Bacillota; class Clostridia; order Lachnospirales; family Lachnospiraceae; genus Caccovicinus; species Caccovicinus excrementipullorum. Next base: position 57,260 of record DVFL01000008.1, read on the forward strand.
CCATTTCATCTGTACTTAACCGGTCTTCTTCCTGACCAGCTCCCTGATTCATCAGATATGCAGCGTGGGAAATTACCGTGCTGTTGACATGAACGCCTCCGTAATCATTCAAGGATGAAGTATCCTCTTCATCCCACCATCCCTCGCCTTGATAGCTGACGGGATACGAAATATCCTCTCCCTTTGAAGGATCAACGAAATTTCTCACGTCACTTACCCAGTCGCAGCTGTCGTTAAACTCCCCGTCATCTGCCCAATCTTCAATGATCTCTCCGAAAATATCTGCATAAGCCTCTGCCAGGGCTCCCGGCTCGCTTTCGGAATCCAAAAGGCTGATGGTCCGTTCAACAGCATGGGTATATTCATGGGCGATGGTATTAAACCCAAGGCTGTTGTTGGTTCCAAAACTTAAAACTGCATAAGGGTATCCCCGGGCGGCATTGGTAGAGGCATTGGTGGAATCGTTAAAGAGAATGTCTACCCGTTTATAATCGTCATAAACCGCATAAACACTTCCTCCTGCATGATCGAATCCCTTCCGGCCAAAGACTTCTTCCCAGAAATCAAAAATCTTTGAAACTCGTGCCATTAAAGTAACGGCTTTTTTGTTTTCCCATTCTGTGGAATCATTAATGACAGGGTCCACCTGCTTAAACAAATGGTCGCTCCAAAGCTCTGCCGTCAGTTCTCCCTTGGAGGTGGTCACATTTCCCTGGGCGTCCTCAATATAAATTTCCCCTTCCCACGTTTCAGTCACCGTAACCTCATTTCCGTTTATGTCCACAAATTTCCCGTTGTCATACAAATAAACCTGCCCCTTATCGTCCAGAATTCCGATGGACAGCCGGAGGTTAGAATTCTGGGCGTCATATACAGTAATCTTTCTGGCCGTATCTTTGAGAATGTAGCTTCCCTCTTCATATTCTGTATAAAATTCCTGAAGCCGGCCGTCAATATCCATGCCGGAAGCAATGACTCTCTCGGCGGCAGGCATGGGATTTCTGTTTCCCTGAGAGATGGTGATCACGTCTTCCTCCGGGTCCGCGAACACATAATTTCCAGAGATAAACAGCGCCCTGCCCTCTCCATCCACTGCCAGAACCAGAATCTTTTCAGACACAGGAATATCGTAAACCATCTGGTTAAATCGATAATAAGTATTGCCCAGCACTTCGTCCTTTGTCTCAAAAGCTAAATTCTCCCCCAGGCCAGGAATGCCCAGCCGTTCTCCTGCATCCTGCAGCGCTTCCAGGGCAGAAGCCTCATCTCTTACTCTGACCTGGGAAAACCCGCCGGCCAGCGAGATAAAGGTATCGCAGCCGCCGATATTTACCACATCCGGCAGTATTTCCTCTATGGCCTCACGCACCGGCGCAGTATACTCCGACAGCTGAGACAATTCCCACTCTGCCAGCGCACATCCGCTGCACAGGCCGGCTGGCAGCGAGACCCCCAGCAGCAATGCTGCCATCTTTCTTCCCCATTTTCCAAAACAGGTCTTTTTCATCCCATTTTCCCCCTTTTCTTCCCTGGTATGTTAAAATTTTACCATGAGTGAAAAGGAGACAGATGGCTTTTTTGACGGTATTCTCCCTGATTTTGGAGCGCTTTACCTCCCCGAATTTATGCTGCCTGTTCAGCGGCTCTTCCTTAATACTTTCTTGCCAGAATATGAAACAGAACCGTATAGAGAATAACCAGCAGGCAGATGGACATTCCCGCCATCATCCCTTCCTCTCGGTATCCAAGGATCATCCACACCATGCAGAGTACCCCGGTGATCAGAAGATAGATGGCAAATGCCGCCTCTTTAGCCTTCATGGAGATAAAGGCATAGCGCTCATCCTTGGACGCCGTCTCTATCCGCTTCTTAAGCTCCGGATTCTGTTCCATGCGGATCACTCTTAACAGCTGCACAATGCCGATGGCCAGGATGCCAGAACCAATGCCTGTAAGCACGCTGGGATCCTCAACCAGTCCGGAAAGGGCAAGTACATCAATGATCATTCCGATGATGATTTCCACCACCGACACCTTAAATAATCTGTTATGTTTCATCCTGAACCTCCTCGTAAATAAAAATTTCTTCCACATTCATCCCAAAATACCTTGCCAGCTTAATGGCAAGAATCACCGAAGGGTTATATCTTCCGTTTTCAAGGGAGCTGATGGTCTGCCTGGATACCCCCATGGCGTCTGCCAGCTCTTCCTGCTTGATTCCCTTCTGCTTTCGTATCTCTTCCAGCCGATTCTTCAAGTCAGCCTCCTTTCCGGACGCGCCGCCAGCATAAAGAGTCAGGGGCTTTGATGTAAAGTTTACTTTCCATATCTTGATTATATCTTATTTTGGGAAGATGTCAAGTGTGCTTTACATTTTTATGAATTTTCACACTGAATCAGAAAATCCGCTTTATAAGAGGGATTGGTCTTTACAGATAGATTACGCAGTCAGACTCCACCTTTTTGCAGGCCTTCGTCGCCGCAGCCATACGCTGACAGGCTCCTGGTCTTCAGTGAACTCTAGGTTCATTTTCTGAGTCATAAAACTTCTCTCTAATATGAATTCGTTATGCGGAACAATTAAATCATTGTTTAACGGTATCCTCAACATACACAGGCAGGACCACCTTACCCTCAACGCCTTTGAACGTAATCCTTCCGTTTGGGGAAACGGTTCTGCTGTTTGGGGAAATATAGCCTTGATCGGCACATTCTAGTGCCTTGATAAGGGCAGCCGGCCTGCTTGCATTCATGCGTCTGGTGGCCCAGGAACCCCATGCAACCTATGTGACCATCAATTTGGGGGAAATCTATATCACCGAGAAGCTATAAAGCGTGACAATGAGCCTTTGGGCCGCTTCTGTGAGCAGCTGGTTGACAAGACCATGGAAATTACATGGTTAATCACAAAATAATATGCATTTCGAGGAATTTCAATCATATTTGAGCTTATGACCACAACGTTTTCGAGCACACAAAAAAATGCCACAGGCAATCAGAATTTCTCTGACCGCCCATGGCATTTTATTTTTATCATATGGAACTTACAAAATCACTTTCGCCGGACATTTCTCCGCGCATTTTCCGCAGCCGGTGCACTTGGCGTAATCAATCACCGCCACATTGTTGTCCATGTGGATGGCATCAAATTCACACTGCTTGGTGCAGAGAGTACATCCAATGCAGCCTACCTGGCATTTAGCTTTAACGTCCTTGCCCTTATCATGAGAAGCACACTGTACCAGATGCTTCGCGCTGTAAGGCACCAGATCAATAAGATGTCTTGGACAGGCTGCCACACATTTGCCGCAGGCCACACATTTTTCTTTGTCCACCTGGGCGATGCCGTCGATGATATGAATAGCGTCAAACTGACAGGCTGCCACGCAGCTGCCAAATCCCATACAGCCGTAGCTGCAGGCCTTGGGGCCGGAGCCAGGAATCACCGATGCCTTAGAACAGTCTGCAATTCCGGTATACTCATACTGAACCTTTGCCTGATCGCAGGTGCCCTTGCACTTAACGAACGCTACCTTCTTCTCCGCCGTCTCTGCCGTGGTTCCCAGGATAGCGGCGATCTTTTCCCCTACTGGAGCGCCTCCTACTGGACAGGCATTAGCAGGAGCTTGTCCTGCTGCAATCGCCTTTGCCAGAGCATCACAGCCGGCATATCCGCAGCCGCCGCAGTTGTTGCCCGGAAGCTCTTCCCGGATGGCCTGTTCCTTCTCATCAACTTCCACCTTAAACTTTTCACCGAAAAGTCCAAGACCGATTCCTACAATAATTCCCGTTGCCGCAATCACTACTGCGGCGATGATAATCGCTGTAATATTCATTTTCGTCTCCCCCTTCTATAATAAACCGGAAAATCCGAAAAATGCGATGGCCATCAGGCCTGCGGTTACCAGTACAATGGGAGATCCCTGGAAACTATAGGGGATATCATTTCCCTCGATCCGCTCCCGGATTCCCGCCAGCAGGATGATGGAAATGGTATATCCTACGGAAGTTCCTATGCCGTTGATTACACTTTCTGCAAAATTATAGCCGTTCTGCACGTTGGTCAGAGCCACGCCCAGCACCGCGCAGTTGGTGGTAATCAGAGGAAGGTACACACCTAAGGCATTATACAGAGACACCATGCATTTCTTTAAGAACATTTCTACGATCTGCACCAGAGCGGCGATAACCAGAATAAACACAATGGTCTTCAGGTAATCCAACCCCAGCGGAAACAGCACAAACTGATAAATCAGGCTGGCTACAATGGAAGCGATGGTAATCACGAAGATTACAGCGCCGCCCATGCCTGCTGCGGTCTCCACTTTTTTGGATACGCCGACGAAGGAACAGATGCCTAAAAACTGACTCAGCACCACATTGCTTACCAAAGCGGAGCTGATGGCAATTACAAGTAATTCTTTCATCTATCTTTCCTCCTATTTCCCCATCACCTGGTCATGGCCGGCACAATGGATGCAGTCGCCATTGCAGCCGGTTACCTTGCCCTTCTTCTCTGCAGAGCCATTGGTAGCGCTGGGCAGCTTTAACTTGTTCTGGATAGCCGTCAGCACAGACAGAACGAAGAATGCTCCCGGTGCAAGGATAAAGATGGAAATATTCGGGAAGGAAGAGGGAAGAATCTGGGCGCCGAAAATCGTTCCTGCACCTAAGAGCTCACGGAAGGCGCCGATGAGCACCAGAGCGATGGTAAATCCTAATCCCATTCCAATTCCGTCAAAGGCGGAAACTAAAGGCTTATTCTTCATGGCGTAAGCCTCCGCCCGGCCCAGAATAATACAGTTTACTACAATCAGCGGAATATAAATTCCCAGGGCGCTGTAAAGAGAAGGAACAAAGCCCTCCATCAGCATGTCCACTACCGTTACCAGAGAAGCAACCACCACAATCTCGCCAGGCAGACGCACTCTCTCAGGGATAATATTCCGAAGAGCCGAGATCAGAAGGTTGGCCGCCACCAGCACTGCTGTGGTGGAAAGCCCCATGCCCAGTCCGTTGGTGGCGGAAGTGGTTACCGCCAGCGTAGGGCAGAGGCCCAGCATCTGAACAAAAATCGGATTTTCTTTCCAGATGCCGTTGTAAATACGTTCGGTATATTTGTTCATTCTACTGCCTCCTACTGTGCTATGCAATTTTCCGCAAAGTAAACTGCCGCGTTCACTGCGCCGGTTACCGCTTTGGAGGTAAAAGTGGCGCCGCTGATGGCCGCAATCTGGTTATCTGCGGAAGGCGAGGTCTTAGTTACTTCAAAGGTCTGAAGGCTCTTGCCGGCAAACTGATCCTTAAATTCCGGCTGCTGAGCGTTCATGCCAAGTCCCGGAGTCTCGTCAATCGACAGAAAGCCGATTCCCGTAATCTGTCCCTCTGCGGTAATTCCGGTGGCAACCTGAATGGTTCCGTTATATCCGTCTGTGGAAGTGGAGGTAATCAGATAGCCGATCACATTTCCGCTGTCATCTAACGCCTCCTGAGCTTCATCTACCGTTACATTTCCGTAGCCTTGGCTGGAAATTTCCTGGGCACAGGAATCCACTGCAGCCTGAAGCTCATCGCTCTCCTGGAAACTGGCTGCCTCTGGATAAACCTCCTGGTAGGTGGCAGTAGCCGCCGCCAGCTGAGCCGCCGCAATGGGCTCCAAAGTGATCTCGTGAACAAATCCAAGGGCCAAACCGGCAATCAAGGTAATGGCGCATAAGATCACTGCGTCTTTTACGATTCCTTTCATGCTTTCTTCCCCTCCCTTCCAAATGCTTTCGGAAGCGTCACCCGCTCAATCATGGGCACAAGCAGGTTGCTTAAGATAATCGCGTAGGAAACGCCTTCAGGAGAAGCGCCCCAAAGACGGAAAATTCCTGTCAGGAGACCTAAAACTACACCGTAAACCACCTGTCCCTTAGGGGTGATGGGGCTGGTCACATAATCCGTGGCCATAAAGAATGCACCGAACACTAAACCGCCGGAGCAGACTTCACAGAGCACATAGTAAGGATCAAATCCGCCGAATAAAAATAAGAAAACCGCCACAGTGCCAATATAAATCAGGGGAATTCTGGGGCTGATTACCTTCTTCACCAGCATATACACTGCACCGATCAGAAGGGCTACCACAGATACTTCACCGATGGTTCCTGGAATCCGTCCCAGAACCAGCAGTCCTAAATCTACCGTCTCGCCGGAGCGCATCATTGCCAGAGGCGTAGCGCCGGAAACGCTGTCAAAGCCAAGTCTTGCAGAAGAGAAATCATTCATCAGACCAGCAAAAGAAATCAGCAGGAAGCATCTGGCTGCCAGAGCCGGGTTCATAAAGTTCTGCCCAAGGCCGCCGTACAGCTGCTTTACTACCACAATAGCGAAAACTCCGCCTACCACAGGAACCCACACGGGAATCTCCGGCGGCATGTTCAGAGCCAGAATCATGCCGGTCACCATGGCGCTTCCGTCAGCGATGGTAATGGGGCGCTTCATGGCCTTCTCAAATATGTATTCGCTGAGCACACAGGCTGCCATGGTAAAAATAATCACCAGCAGCGAATTCAGGCCAAATTGATACACGCCGAAGGCCGCCGCCGGAATCATGGCGATCAGCACATCGTACATAATACTTTTTGTCGTCACCTTGTCCCTAACGTGAGGGGAAGATGATACATGCAATAATCGTTCCATTCTTTATTCCTCCTAGGCCTTTTTCCTGCGGTTTGCCGCAACCTGTTTACGCATATCCTTAAAGGCCTGGGTAAGAGGCCGTCTGGCAGGACAGACGAAGGTACAGCTGCCGCATTCCATACATTCCATGCCGTTTACCTTTTCAAAGCCTTCGCAGTCATTCTTTAATGCCGCCTTCATCATCATAGGAGGAATCAGATGGCTGGGACATGCCGCCACGCACCGCCCGCAGCGAATGCAGGGAGTGGAGGGCTCCGCCGAAACCACATCTTTCGTAAAGCAGGTAAGTGCCGAAGAAGTCTTCGTCACCGGAACATCCAAAGAAAAGAGGGCCTGTCCCATCATGGGGCCTCCGGAAATTACCTTCTCCGGCTCCGTCTTAAAGCCCCCTGCCGCCTTCAAAAGCTCCTGATAATTGGTTCCCAGCTTTACCTTAAAGTTTCTGGGATCTGCCACTGCATCGCCGGTGACAGTAATCACCTTGCGGATCAGGGGAGTCTGGAGGCAGACTGCGTGATAAATCGAAACAACAGTATCAATATTGTCCACAATGCACCCTGCATCTGCAGGCAGCATGGAAGAATTAACCTTTCTTCCGGTAATGGCATAGATCAGGGAACGCTCGCCTCCCTGGGGATATTTGGTCAAAAGCTCCCGCACTTCAATCCGAGGCTCATCCTTTACCAGTTCCCGAATCTTTTTGATTCCTTCCGGTTTGTTGTTCTCGATACCGATTACCCCTTTAGCGTTGTCAAACAAGGAGAGAATTACCTTAAGACCGCCTACGATCTTCTCTGGTTCTTCCACCATCAGACGGTAATCTGAGGTCAGATACGGCTCACACTCCGCGCCGTTTACCAAAATGTAGTCGATCTTGCTGTCATCCTTTGGCGTCAGCTTAACATGAGTAGGGAAACCGGCGCCTCCCAGTCCCACAATTCCCGCTTCCTTAATAATAGAGCGGATCTCTTCCTTCCCAAGACTGGTATAATCCCGCTCCTGACCGAAGTTAGGAATCGTCTCGTAAAGTCCGTCGTTTTCCACCACAACGCTGGTGACCATCTGGCCGTTTACCATCAGGCGAGGTTCAACCGCCTTTACCGTTCCGGACACAGAACAGATCACATTTGCCGAAATAAAGCCTCCTGCCTCGCCGATCTTTTGTCCAGCCAGCACCCGGTCGCCTTTTTTCACCAAAGGCTTCGCCGGCGCGCCAATATGCTGGGACATGGGAAATACCAGATCGCCTTCAGGAAGCAATTCTTTTATCGGCTTGTTTTCCGACAGCTCTTTCCCTTCATAGGGATGAATGCCGCCTTTAAATGTCGCCAAACCCATCTTACAACCCTCTTTCTATTGACTTTTTCGCTTGTTTTACTAGTATAACACAGATTATTCGTGTATACAATTTATTTTTCTCAAGAGCAACTCTAAATTTTATTCATATTTACCATTTTTTTGGCTTTTTTTCTCGGATAAATCCTGTTTTTTTGTTAAATTTTACACAATGACCGGGGTTTTGTCATCCGCTCCGATTCTTAATCGGCCGGCAGCCAGAGATAAAAAGCAGCTCAGCGCCCATCCCCAGAACACATCTACCGCCGAATGCTGCTTGATGACCATGGTGGAAAGGCAGATAGCCAGAGTCACCGCCAGGGAAATTCCCTTCATCACACGGCTTTTTCCAAAACTCCGTGACCTGCAGATCACCAGATGGATCGCCGCTGTGCTGGAGACATGAATGGAAGGGCACACGTTATTAGGCGTATCCACTTTCCGCAGGAAACGGACAATCTCCCCGCAGAAATTCTGGGCGGTAATTTCCCGGCGCAGATTCAGCCCGTTAGGCCAGAGAACGTATATCACCAGGCAGATGGTCATGCCGGTGAACATAATAAAGGCCAGCCGGAGAAAAGACTGCTTTTCTTTTATCATAAAATAAACCAAAAAAGCCGGTACCCACCCATACCAGAGGAAATACGGGAGCACAAACCACTCGTTAAACGGGATCCAGTCATCCAGAGGGCAGTGAATAATATACTTAGGTTCCGGGATCAGCTTTTCCAGTGAAAAGAAAGCGATCAGATAAAACACCAGATATAGGTTAATCAAACAGTAGGGATGCTTTTTAATCCAGTAAATCATCTTTTGTTACCTCTTTTTCTTGCAATTTTCCTGTTTCTCATTATACCCTTCATTCCTGCTAATTGTCACCTGTTAACCGCGCTCAAAACAGGCAAAAATGCGCAGGGCCTGGCTGAACAGCCAGAATCCTGCGCATTTTTCTCAACACTTTCCTGTTTCTTTTACGGCTGAGAGGTTGTCCACTTTGCAAATTCTTCATCTGTGCACTTTACATAATGTGTTCCCGACACCAGATGATCCGTTCCCTTTTGATAATCAATTCCAGAGGTTTTATAATCATAACTTTCTGCAACCCGCTTTTTTTCCACCGCTGGATTAGGAGAAGGTATCGCAGACAACAGGCTTCGGGTATAAGGATGCACCGGGTTCTCAAAAATCTCCTCTGTGGTTCCCGTCTCCAAAAGATGCCCCAGATGGAGAACGCCAATCCGATCCGAAATATATTTTACCATGGAAAGATCATGGGCGATAAAAAGATAAGCCGTTCCCGTCTCCTGCTGAATATCCTTCATCAGGTTTACTACCTGGGCCTGAATAGAAACATCAAGGGCGGAGATACACTCGTCTGCAATGATCAATTTAGGGTTCATAATCAGCGCCCTGGCAATCCCCACACGCTGTCTCTGTCCTCCGGAAAACTGATGGGGATAACGGCTGGCGTGTTCAGGAGCCAGGCCAACCTTTTTCAAGATCGCCTTAATCTTTTGATCTCGTTCCTGGGCATTTTTATACATATGATGGATATCCAAACCCTCTCCGATAATATCCTCCACTTTTTTTCTGGGATTCAAGGATGCCATAGGGTCCTGGAAAATCATCTGCATCTGGGTTCTGAGAGACTGGTTTGCCGCCTTGGAGAGCTTTCCGCTGATGTCGGTTCCGTTAAACTGAATGGTTCCGGCAGTGGGGGTGTAAAGACGAATCACGCTTCGTCCAATGGTAGATTTTCCAGAGCCGGACTCTCCCACCAATCCGTAGGTTTCCCCCGCATAAATTTTAAAGGCCACATCCTCCACCGCCTTTACGGTGTACCCGCTGTTTACCTTAAAATATTGTTTTAAGCCCTTTACGGTAAGAAGGGGCTCTGCATTATAATTTACTGCCACTGTCTTCCGCCTCCTTCCTCATCCGTTCAATCCTCTCTTTCAGTTCCTGAGGCATTTCCACTTTCGGCGCTCTAGGATCCAGAAGCCAGGTTGCGGCATAGTGGGTGTCGGTAATTTTAAACATCGGCGGCTCAGCTTTATCGTCAATCTCCAGGGCATAACGGTTCCTGGGGGCGAAAGCGTCTCCCTTCTTCTCATGCAGCAGGTTTGGCGGAGAGCCGGGAATGGTATAAAGCCGCTCATCATCCGTCTCCAGATCCGGCATCGCAGACAAAAGTCCCCAGGTATAAGGATGACGCGGATCGTAAAAGATCTCATTAATCTCTCCCTTTTCCACGATTTTTCCTGCATACATCACATTGACATAATCGGCAACCTTCGCCACTACCCCCAGATCATGGGTAATATAGATAACGGAAATTCCCCTCTCCCTCTGAATCCGGCGGATCAGCTCAATGATTTTTGCCTGAATGGTCACATCCAAAGCTGTCGTCGGCTCATCACAGATCAGCAGATCCGGATTGCAGGCCAGGGCAATGGCAATTACCACCCTCTGACGCATGCCGCCGGAAAGCTGATGGGGATAGTTTTTCATCCGCTTCTGCGGATCATCAATTCCTACTTCCTGCAGAAGTTTTACCGCCCGGTCCCACGCTTCTTTTTTCGGCGTCTTAAAATGCCAGATCATCCCTTCCATAATCTGCTTGCCGATGGGCATGGTAGGATCCAGGCTGGTCATAGGATCCTGGAATACCATGGCAATTCGCTTTCCGTTAATATGACGGCGAATCCATTTTTTATCTTTTGTCAGAATATCAACCGTCTCCGGTGAACCGTCTGCATGATGATAGCTGAACTTAATGCTTCCTGACGCCACCTTGGCATTGGAGGCCAGGATTCCCATGGCCGCCTTCATGGTAACGGATTTTCCAGAACCGGACTCGCCTACAATGGCCACGGTTTCTCCCTTATATAAGTCCAGATCTACGCCGCGGATGGCGTGGACCATTCCTGCCGTTGTTTTAAAGGTAATATCCAGGTCCCGGATCTCCAGAATTTTCTCTTTTGACTCTTCCATAGCCTGTCACCTCACATTTCTTTCATCTTTGGATCCAGCGCTTCCCGCAGACCATCAGCCACCAGGTTAAAGCTGAGCATCAAAAGAGCCATCACTACAATCGGAGGCACAATCTGGTATGGATGGGTGGTAAAGCTGTTAAAGCCCTCGGAAATCAAGGAACCTAAGGAGCACTGGGGAACGGGAATTCCAAGGCCTACGAAGCTTAAAAACGCTTCCGTAAAGATTGCCGTTGGAATAGAAAACATTACCTGGGTAATAATCGGGCCGATAATATTCGGCAGAACCTCCCGGAAAATAATGAAAAAGCTTCCTGCTCCCAGGGTTCTGGAAGCCAGCACAAACTCCTGCTCTTTAAGCTTTAACATCTCGGCTCTGGCAATTCGGCTCATGCCCACCCATTCTGTGAGCATCAAGGCAAAGATAATGGTGAGCATTCCCGGCTGCAGCACCAGCAGAAGAAGGGTCACAATGACCAGTCTGGGAATGCCGTTGGCAATCTCAAGAAACCTCTGCATAATCATATCTACTTTGCCGCCGAAATATCCGGAAATCAGTCCATAGCTCATCCCGATTACCATATCGATCACCGCCGCGGCTACCGCAATAATCAAGGAAACTCTGGCTCCTGTCCAGGTTCTGGTCCAGATATCCCGTCCGAAATTATCGCTGCCGAACCAGTAATAGACGTCATCCAGCTCCTTTTCCTGGTAATAATTTACCTTTTTTGACCCGGTGGTCGTATTCATGGTTTCGCTTCCGTCAAAGATCCCCAAATTCTCCAGCCCCTTCACTCTGGGCGCCAGGTTCTTCTGGCTTAAGTTCTGGCCGGAATACGTGTAATCATTCATCTGGGGACCAACTACCGCCATCGCCGTAATGAAGATAATCAGTACAAGGCCCACCACGGCGCTGATCTTTCTGAAATAGCGAATCAGCACATCCTTCCAGAAGCTCTGTGCTGCAAAATTGGTATCAATGGCAATCTCTCCTGCGTTGTTCTTCAGCCGGAAATCCTCGTCAGAGGGAACGTAAGGGACTTCTCCCGCTGCGGCTAAGGCCATTTTGCTTTCCTTTGGCATATCAGTCACCCTCCTTCGTCAGACGGATTCTCGGATCAATGATTCCATACAAAATATCCACCACCAGCATAATGCCGATATACATAGCGGAATAAATAAAGCTCAGGGCAATGACCACATTGTAGTCGTTGGACTGGATCGCCGTCACCAGCAGGCTTCCCACACCAGGTATGGCAAATATCTTTTCCACCACCAGAGAACCTGTCATCAAATCTACAATTAACGGCGCCAGCACCGTGATAATGGGAATCAGGGCATTCCGCAGGGCGTGACGGAAGATCAGCGCAGATCCCGATATGCCCTTGCTTTCTGCCAGAAGCATATAATCGCTCCCCAAAACCTCCAGCATCTCACTTCGAGTAAACCTGGCAATCGACGCCATGGTAAACATGGACAACGCCACACTGGGCAGAACGCTGGACTGAAAGGCCTCCTTTGCACTGTAAAGCATGGGGAACCATTCCAGCTTAAAGCCCAGAGAATAACTCAACGCCAGGGCAAATACATAGGAAGGCACCGAAACGCCGATTACTGAAATCACCGTCGCCAGGGAATCCCAGATAGTATCATGCTTGATGGCTGCAATCAGCCCTAAGACCAAGCCCATCACAGCGCCGATGCCCACGGCGAAGCCGCCGATGCGGATGGAAATGGGAAGCCTTGTCTGAATCAGCTGGGAAATGGGCGTATTTTTGGAAATGTTATAGCTGACGCCAAAATCACCTTTCAGCATATTTCCCACATATTTAAAAAACTGTACCACCACCGGCTGATCAAGACCGTACTTGGCGTACAGAGCCAGGCGCTGGTCATCGTTAAGCTTCTCATCGTTAAAGGGAGAACCTGGCATCAGCTGCATCAAAATAAATAAAACCAGCAAAATCGCCAGAAGAGTAAATAGAGAAGTCAAGATTCTCTTAAGCATGTATTTTTTCACGGTTTTCCTCCTTACATCGGAATTTCTGCACATCAGGCAAACTTCTGCACTGCCGTAAAACCGACTGGCGTTACCGTTCAGCTCCGCCATAAACCACCCTGGGAGAAAGCTTCTTTTATGACAGGGCTGGACAGTAACGATGCTCTCCGCCTGTAAACATCCGGCGGCGCGCAGCAATCCCTTAACAGTCTGGATTCTTAGATAAAACGAAGGGCGCCGCCGTAAACCCCACTTGGTGTGGCAGCGCCCTCAAACCGGATAATAGAAATCCGCAGTTCTTTATTCGGCCTTTACCGCATTCTTATATACACGGTTCAGCGCAACTGGATGGAATTCAATTCCAGAAACACTGGAGGAAACCATCTCTGCATTGCACTGTGCATACAGCGGATAGATCACCGCTTCATCCATTACGATCTTCTCTGCATCGTACAATCTTGCCCAGCGTCCTTCAGCATCGGTACACAGATCTCCTGTGGTACACTCTGCAATAATTGCATCATACTCCTCGTTGCTCCATAAACCATAGTTGTTGGAGTTTCCGGTAACCCACATGCCAAGGTAAGTCATAGGATCTGCATAGTCCGGGCCCCAGCGGGTAAGTCCAAGCTGGAAGTTGCCGTTCTGCATATCTTCAACACGCTGCTTCTTCGGTTCAACCACCAGATTTACCGTCAAACCAGGAAGAGTAGTCTCCCACTGCTCCTTTAATACCTGAGCAACTTTCTGCGGAGCATCGTCGGCATCCACAATCATATCCAGGGTCAAAGAAGAAATTCCCAGCTCGCTAAGTCCCTGATTCCAATACTCCACCGCCTTATCTGCATCATATGCACATACATCGGAAAATTTGGTCTGGTCTTCAGAGAAGTCAGATCCGTCAGGGCCAGTCGCAAACTGCGGAGGAACTGCCGTATAGGCCGGCGCAGAGCCGTCCTTAAGAACGTCACCGGTAATGGCATCACGGTCAATGGCAAAGGTCATGGCCAGACGAACATTTAAATTCGCCAGCTCAGGCACGCCGTCTATGTTGGGACTTACGTACCATAAATAACCGGCGCCGATGGTTTTGAATTCCGGATCATCCTTTACCTGGTCTACCTGCTCGCCATTTACCAGGGTAATATCCAGATCGCCAGTCTGATAGCTCATCAGCGCCTGCTGGGAATCCTGGATAACCTGATAGTTCAGTCCGGGAAGCTGTACCTTATCTGCATCATAGTAATCTGGATTCTTGGTTAAATGGAAGGCGGTAGCCGCCGGCTCATAAGAATCCAAAATAAATGCGCCGTTGGATAAGGTGGTCTCCGGGCTGGTGGCAAAAGTATCTCCCACGCTCTCGTAGAACGCCTGGTTCACCGGATAAAAGGTGGGGAAATACATCAGAGACAGGAAATAGCTTACAGGCACATTTAAGGTTACCTCCAGGGTATGGTCATCTACTGCCGTTACCCCAAGCTCACTCTTATCCATCTCACCTGCAATGATTTCTGCTGCGTTCTTTACCTGTCCGATATCGCTGAGCATATAAGCATATTCAGAAGCGATCGCTGGATCTACAGCTCTCTGCCATCCAAAGACAAAGTCAGAAGCAGTTACCGGGTCGCCGTTGCTCCATACCGCATCGTCGCGAAGATGGAAGGTATAAACGGTTCCGTCCTCCGACAGATCATAGCTCTCCGCAATGGCCGGAACTGCCTGGCCGTCTGCATCCATCTGCATCAAACCATCGGTGTAATCCGCAATGACCTCAAATGAGGTGCCGTCTGTAGCCTGCTGAGGGTCAAGAGACATTACCGATGTTTCCAGCATAATGTTTAAATCGCTGGTGCCTGCTGCTGAGGCTTCGCCAGATCCACCGGCTCCTTCTGACGCAGAAGCAGACGAACTGGTTTCCGTGGTGGCAGAAGAAGACGAGCTTCCGCAGCCTGTCATGCCAACAACCATCGCTGCCGCTGTCAGAACAGCAAGTGCTGCTTTTGTTTTTTTCATCCTGTTTTCCTCCTCTTTCTTAATTATGCATCTTCGGCCTTGCGGCCGCCCTCTGCATCTGGGCAAAATGAAAAAAGAACGCAAAGAAGGCGCTTCTCCACTTTCTTGGACGCCCCTTTGCGTTCTGACGTAAGTATAGCACATCATAACTGCGAAATCTAGTCTATTGCGTTCTTTCAATAATTTTTCTGCAATTCTTTCCTATTTTTTCATCTGTTTTCTCGCAATTTTCAGTAATTTTTTCCTGAAATTTCAGGATATTCTCACCAGCTTCTCTTCTCTTTCCTTGGTGCAGCAGGAAATTACATACTCCTCTTCCCATACTGTCTGAAAAAAGCGCCATTCCTCTTTTTCGGCCCTCCCATCCATCCATTCAACGCCATCCAGCTCTACCAATTTCCCCGATTCCTCTTTTTTCCAGGGAGACAGAAGAAATTCTGCCTGGCGAAAGTCCAGTCCCAGGCCTACGCCCAGGGCCTTGCCCAGACTTTCTTTCAGGGTCCAAATACGGAAAAATTCTAAATTCTGCTGCTTTGGGGGACATGTTTCCAGGAAAGCTTTTTCCCTGTCCGTCAGAATTCTCCTGATCAATTTAACGTTTATCTGGCGGATCCTTTCCACATCTGCCCCTACAGGTGAATTCCCAAGGGCGCAGACCGCCATCTCCCAGCTGTGACTGATGTTAAAATACACCTCAGGAAATGCCGGAAGGCAGGGCTTCCCCCTCTCATCTCTGGCTATCTGCTCATGAATATTTTCAATCTGAATTCCTCTGGCGTCCTTCAGCGCCAGAGAAAGAAGCCTGAGGCCAGCCTCATGCTCCAGGCAGTATTTTTCTTTTCCTCCTATTCCTTCCGGCCGTAAAAAGGATTGAACATAAATCATCCCTGCTTCCTCCTTCCTGCCTTAAGGAGAAAAGAGGAAACAGGAGCATAAAGTGCTTCCAGCACTCCCCCCAGGACTGCAGCCAGGAAAAAGGACGCCGCCGAAAGGCCCAGCCAGGTCCCCCAGCCCCGGGCGTTCTCTCCTGCCCATCCTGCCAGAAGGTTCTGGGTAAGTCCATGCATCAGATAAAGATAAAAAGATGCGCCGGAAAGAATGCTGATTCCTCCCCCTATGGACCGAGGCATTTTTTTCCCCCACTCAGTTAAGGCCAGGTAAACGGCTGCTGTGATCAGGATCATCGTCACAGAATAGTTATGAATCGCTGGATTTTCCCGTTCCCAGAAGCACACCTCCCAGGCAGATACCAGGAAAGCAATTCCTCCGGCTCCCATCAACATCCATCTCTGCCGGCGGGTAAGTCCGATAGTATCCAGCAAATATCCCAGAACGCAGTAAAAAATCCAGCTGTAAAAGGGATAGGAAGTAAATACCATCTCCAGCCCAAAAATCTGATACAGATTCTGCACCAGAAAGTAAACCAGGGTAACCCCCAGCAAAACCTGCTTTTCTCTTACCTTCAGCGCCTTAAACATGGGAGCCAAAAAGGGAACTGCCAGATAAAATCCAGCCAAAGCGTAGACAAACCAGAAATATCCCTGAATATGGCTTTGCAGAAAATCCTTGAGAAATCTCTTCCAGAAGTCCATTCCCATTCCATTCCGCCCATAAACGTAAACAAAGTAAAACAAAGAAGCACACAGCACAGGAATGCCGATTTTAACGATCCGCTTCCAATAAAAACGACCGATATTTCCCTCATAATGTTCCAGCAGGAAACGGCCGCTGACCATAAAAAACAGCCCGTTGCTGGTTAGGAGAAAGGTGCGGACCACTTCATGGATCCAAAAAGCCTGAAGATCTCCAGGCTGCACCAGCTGCACCACGTTCAGCATGTGCACCGCCACCACCATAAAAATCGCCGTCACCTTCACCAAATCGTAATTTGCCAGGCGCTGCCTTCCCTGTTCTCTTCTCCCGCCCATGCTGTTTCTCCTTCCCTGGATTTTTCTTCATCTTATGAATTCAAAATCAGCTGGTAATTCACAATGCTCAGCCTCTGTCCGAACTTTTTCCCTACATCCTTCATCGTTCCGCAGCAGGCAAAGCCGAACTTCTCATGGAGATGAACGCTGGCATCATTGCCTGCCGTAATTACAGAAATCACCGTATAAAGCTCCGTTTCCTCTTTTGCCAGGCGAAGGATTTCCTGAATCAAGGCAGAAGCCGCTCCTTTTCCTCGGCATTCCACAGCAATATACACGGAAAGCTCTGCGGTTGCTGCGTAAGCCTCTTTTTCCCGGTAGGATGAAAGGCTTGCATAGCCCGCCACCCGGCCGTCCTCCATCTCCGCCACAATCAGCGGATGATTTCTTTCCTGATGCTCCTGGAACCACACCATTCGCTCAGAAAGATCCTTGGGATGAATGTCGAAGGTAGCCGTTCCGTGCAGTACTTCATAATTATAAATGTCCATCAGACGAGGCACATCCTTGGCCTCTGCTTTTCGTATTGTGAAATTCATGGTTTCTCCTTTCTCACCGGTCTCCGCCGATTAAAACTGTGAGGAAATAAACCCGCTTAACCCCCGCTGCCTTTAACGCCCTGGCGCAGGCCTCGATGGTGCTCCCCGTCGTATAAATGTCATCAATCAAAATTACGCCTTCGCTCCTTGGCGGAAGAGCAGAGGCCTCTGCCGTAAAGGCTTTTTCCAGATTTTTCAGCCGTTCCCCTGGCGTCAGTTCCTTCTGGGGAGCCGTCTTTTTCCGCCTCGCCAGCCCTTTAGGATATACGGGAAGAGACAGCCGGCGTCCCAGCCTTACGGCCAGCTCTTCTGCCTGATTATATCCCCGCTCCCGCTTCCTGGCAGGATGCACCGGAACCGGCACCAGGCAGTCTGCTCTCATCGCCTTTATCTTTCCCCCGAGGGCCCGGACCATCTCTTCACTGTAAAAATCTAAATATTCCCGCCGGTTTTTATATTTAATCTGAGCCATGGACCTTGCAGAAACCTCATTATAATTTAACAAGGCTCCGCCGAACTCTGTCGTCCGCTGATGTCTCCGGCAGTCCAGGCAGTACTCCCCGTCCTTTTCCACCAGCTCCTTGCCGCAGCGCAGACAGACGGGTCCCTGAACGAAGGACAGCTCCTTCCTGCATCCAGGGCAGATCAGCTCTCCTTTGGGCATTACAATTTCCCCACATACCGGACATCTCCTGGGAAAAAGCAGACTTACCGCCTCTTCCCTCATTCTTTGGCCTTTCTCCCCTAATAGAATCTCCTTCTCCCCCTTTTTCTTTCTTCAGTCTTAAATCATCTGAGGCTTAAGCTCCAGAATTCTGTCTTTAAGCCCGCAGTACCTTCTCTGCTCCATGGTATTGGCAGCCATGGCCTGAAACGTCTCCGGCAGTCCCACCAGGCAGACGCACTGCCTTGCCCTGGTTACCGCCGTATAGATCAAGTTCCTGGTCATTAACATTCTGGGCCCGCTGAAAAGAGGAATCACCACTGCTGGATACTCGCTTCCCTGAGATTTATGAATGGTAATGGCATAAGCCAGCTCCAACTCCTCTAACTGCTTGAAACTGTATTCTACCATCTTCCCCTCGTCAAATTCCACGGTGAGAAGCTCTGCAAAATGGTTGATTTCCCGGATCACCCCAATATCTCCGTTAAATACCCCAAGACCCTTATCCACCGTAATGCCGTAGCGGTTCCGAATCTCCCACTGGATCTGGTAGTTGTTTTTGATCTGCATCACCTTATCCCCAGTCCGGTATACCGTCTGCCCTGACGTCTGTTCTTCCTTATCCGGAGCAGGGGGATTTAAAAAATTCTGAAGAATCCCGTTGAGCCGCTCTACCCCAAGGGCTCCCTTGCGCATTGGCGTCATCACCTGGATGTCATAAACATCTGCATTTACATAACCGGGAAGCTTTTTCTGCACCAGGGTAAGCATGGCGCTGATAATCGCATCGGGAGACTCCCTTCGAATAAATAAAAAATCTCGGCTGCGCTTTCCTAAATCCACCGGCTCTCCGTGATGAATCCGATGAGCATTCATTACAATATCGCTTTCCGCCGCCTGGCGGAAAATCCTGGTCAGCTTCACCACAGGGAAACAGCCGCTGTCAATTATGTCCCGGAGCACGTTTCCCGGCCCTACGCTGGGAAGCTGGTTCACATCTCCCACCAGAATCAGCCTGGTGCCCACGGTAACTGCCCGAAGAAGAGAATGAATCAGGTGGATATCCACCATGGACATCTCGTCAATGATCACTACGTCCGCTTCCAAAGGATTCTCCTCATTCCGTTCAAAGCGCATTCCTGACGGCGTCCCGTTTTCCTCCAGACTGCCTCCATTCAGTTCCAGCATCCGGTGAATGGTTCTGGCTTCCCAGCCGGTGGCCTCCGTCATTCTTTTAGCCGCCCTGCCTGTAGGAGCTCCTAAAAGAATGGTCAGCCCCTCCTGCTCGAAGAATCGGATAATGGCGTTAATGGTGGTGGTCTTTCCCGTTCCAGGGCCGCCGGTAATTAACAGCAGGCCGCTGTTCACCGCCCGGCGCACCGCCTCCTGCTGCAGCTCATCTAACTGGATCTTCTCCTCTTCCTGGATTCGTTTCAGCCGTTCTTCAATCTGATCCCCTGGAACATCCCCCTGGATGTTTAAATCGTGAAGCATCTTCGCCGTGTTTAACTCCAGATAGTAGTACTGCGCCGCATATACAGCAGGCTCCGCCGCATCCTCCGGCAGCGCCCTCTGCTTCACCACAATGCGCTTCTCCATCTGCATGTCCATAAGGTGCTTTTCCATTCTCTCCGGCTCAACCTTAAGAAGCTGAGAAGCCTGCCAGAGAAGCTGGTCCTTCGGAAGATAGGTATGCCCATTTCCCACAGCCTGCAAAAGAGTATAGAGAAGACCGCATTTAATGCGGAAATCGGAATCCGTCAGAATTCCCACCTTTCCTGCAATCTCGTCTGCCAGCTTAAATCCTACCCCTGGAATATCGTCCGCCAGCTGGTATGGGTTCTCCTTGATCACCGAATACAGCCTTGGACCGTATTCCTGATAAATTTTCACTGCCAGATTCATGGAGATTCCGTAGTCCTGAAGGAACATCATCGCCTGACGCATTTCCTTCTTTTCCTCCACCTGGCGGCTGATCTCCATAGCCATCTTCTCACTGATGCCCTTTACTTCAGAAAGCCGCTCCGGCTCCTCCTCCATTATCCGAAAGGTGTCTGCCTTAAACCGGCGCACAATCCTAGAAGCTAAAGCAGCTCCGATGCCTTTGATGGCACCGGAGCCTAAATAGCGTTCTACGGAAAGGGTGTCCTGAGGAGTTTTGATCTGGTAGTGCTCCACCTTCAGCTGCTGGCCGTAAATGGGGTGTTCCGTCATGGTTCCTTCGGCCTCCACCATCTCGCCTTCACTGATATAATGAAAGGTCCCCACCAGGATGTACTCCTCCCCCTCGGCGTTCAGGCTGAGAACGGTGTAGCCATTGTCCTCGTTCCGATATTTAATTCGTTCTACAAATCCTGTTACTGCTGCCATAACTCTGCCTTCACCCTGTCCTGAACCTTGTTAGTTGAACTCCGACTTTCCGTCCCCGTGGGTAAATTCAATAAACTTTCCGGTTCCGATGGCTACTGCAGTTAATGGATCTTCAGCAATCATGGTGGTAATTCCCGTCTTCTCTTCAATCAGGGTGTCCAGCCCGCTTAAGAGAGAGCCTCCTCCCGTCAGCACAATGCCCCGGTCAAAAATATCTGCCGCCAGCTCCGGCGGAGTGCGCTCCAGCACATTGTGTACTGCATCTACAATCTGCATCGCCGGCTCACGGAGAGCTTCCAGGGTCTCGTCAGAGGTAACTACAATGGTTTTAGGAAGTCCCGTCACCAGGTTGCGTCCTCTTACCTCCATGGTCAGCACCTCCGGCCTGCGGGAAGCGGCGCCGATGTTGATCTTAATCTCCTCAGCCGTTCTCTCACCGATTAACAGATTGTGCTTCTTCCGCATATAGCGCACCAGGGCTTCATCAAAGTCGTCTCCGGCGGTCTTAATGGAAGTGCTCACTACCGTACCTCCCAGCGAAATCACCGCAATATCTGCGGTACCGCCGCCAATATCTACGATCATGTTTCCGCAGGCCTTGGAAATATCAATGCCTGCTCCGATAGCTGCAGCCACAGGCTCCTCGATAATCGTTACCTCCCTGGCCCCTGCCTGGTAAGTCGCGTCCTCAACCGCTTTCTTTTCCACCTCAGTGGCGCCGCTGGGAATACATACACTGATTCTGGGCTTCCGGAGGGTTTTTTTGCCTACCGCCTTTTCGATAAAGTACTTCATCATCTTCTCTGTCACGGTATAATCGGAAATCACGCCCTGACGAAGAGGCCGCACTGCCACAATATTTCCCGGGGTACGCCCGATCATCAGCCTGGCAGCCTCGCCGATGGCCATGATCTTGTTGGTATCCCGGTCAATGGCCACTACTGAGGGTTCCTTAAGCACTACGCCCTTTCCCTTAATATACACCAGAATACTGGCGGTGCCCAAGTCGATTCCAATGTCATTAGACATCATGGTAAACATAGTTCTTTTTTCCTCCTGTCCGGTTCGCGTCCCGGCTGTCTGTACAGCAGGACGGCCGTTGTCTATTGTTTCTCTATCCCAAACTTACAAAAAAATAGATAAATTCATGATTCGCCACTATATCTATTTTATTATATACGAACTTCTGGACTTTTCAAATGGTTTTTTTATATTTTTATTTTGTTTATTCTTTTTTTATCGGGTGGTCATAATTCGGACACATTTTTTCTCTATACTTATCAGTGTTATCCGAAAGGATAACGGCCTTTGTTTCAAGTGTATACTTGAAATCACAAAGCTTTTTCATACTCATACCGGACAGCTTTAGGCTGTCCGGTCCCCCCCCCTTTCGTATTTTGGTAGAGTTAGCCCGCCTGATTCAGGCGGGTTATTTCTTTCTCTTATCTCACCACAACAAAGAACCGGAGGGAATGCCCCTCCGGTTCTTATGCTTTACGCCTTATCTACCGTTTTGGTAATCATTACGTCACTGCCAAGCCCCAGCACATTAGGAATCACAATCTGTCCTTCTTTCACCGGCGCCGGCAGGCTGACTTTTTTAATTTCATTCATCACATCAAATATCCGGTCCTTTGGAATGGGACGGGTGAGACGAACACTGGCCAGGGGAAGTTCTCCGCCTTCCACCAAAACAGAGGTGGCAATGTTCCGCATGGGGTTCACCACTTCCTGCGTCACATACTCTTTCCCTCTGGGGCATTTATTCCCAGAAATAGAAACTACCTTCCCCTCTTTAACCTCCACCTGGATATCGCAGCCCTGGGGACACATAATGCACGTAAATTCTCTCAGCATACTACCCTCACCTCCAGATCCTCCTTGCCAACAAATGCCTGAGCCTTCAGCGGAATCTGAATCATTTCCGCCGGCAGAGCCTTTGGCTTAACAACAGATTTAATCACCCGATCTCCCTGAACCAGCTGGATGGTACAGCCTTTCATTGGCTTTCTCACCCGGAAAGAAATCTGCACATCTCCCTGGCCGCTGATCCGGCTGGGCGTAAGCTGCCCTACGTTTTGATCTCCCTTCACTGCCAGCGGACAGGCAGGAAGCGCCCCTTCTTTAATATATCTGGCAGCACTGTCCGCCAGCGCTTCCGCCTCCATGGAAACAAAGTCCACCAGATCATGAACATGAAGCACATTTCCCGCCGCAAAAATCCCCTCTACGGTGGTCTGATAATGTTCATCTACTGCTGCCCCTCTGGTTTGCTGGTCCGCCAGTGCTCCAGTCATCCAGGTCAGCTCATTTTCCGGAATCAACCCTACGGATAAAATCAGCGTGTCGCAGGGATATTCCTTCTGGGTACCGGGAATCGGCGCAAAACTTTCATCTACCTGGGAGATCACCACACTCTCCAGCCGGTCCCTTCCCCGGATTTCCGTTACCGTATGACTTAAATACAGAGGAATATGATAATCATTTAAACACTGCTCTACATTTCTGGGCAAACCGCTGGGATAAGGCTGCACTTCAAATACCCCAAGAACCTTTGCCCCTTCCAGGGTCATCCGCCGCGCCATAATCATGCCGATATCTCCGGAGCCCAAAATGACCACGTTTTTCCCCACCATTTTATTTTTCAGATTAATATAGGCCTGGGCCACTCCAGCCGTGTACACTCCCGAAGGCCGGGTGCCGGGAATGCTGATGGCTCCTCTGGTTTTCTCCCTGCAGCCCATAGCCAGAATCACCGCCTTCGCCTGGAGCACGATCATTCCCTGGGATGAGGAAGCATACACCTTTTTCTCTGGCGTAATTTCTAACACTGTGGTGTCCGTCATGTACGGAATCTTCAGCTCCTGAACCTGACGGACAAATCGGGAAGCATACTCCGGCCCGCTTAAGGTTTCTCCGAAGCGGGTAAGGCCGAAACCATCATGAATGCACTGTCTTAAGATTCCTCCCAGCTTCTTCTCTCTTTCCAGAATTAAAATGTCCGTTACCCCTTTATGATAAAGCTCAATGGCCGCCGCAAGTCCTGCCGGGCCGCCGCCGATAATCACCGCCTCAACCTGACGCATTATGCCTCGCCTCCCTTCTCCGCTTCCTCATGTTTCTCAGCTTCCAAAGCTTCTTCCGTTCTGCGCACCGGTCCGGTAAACATATAGGAACCTTTCCGGGAATACCGAACATCCTCCGGCTTAATTCCCAGCTCTTCTTCAATCATTTCCGTTATCCTGGTTTCACAGTAGCCGCCCTGACAACGTCCCATGGTGGCTCTGGTGCGGTTTTTGATTCCCGTTACAGTATGTACGCTCAGGGGATTATGAATAGCCCGCAGAATCTCTGCCCGGGTAACCGTCTCGCACCGGCAGACAATCTCTCCGTAATCTGGATTCTGCTTAATGGCCATCTCCTGCTCCTCATGACTCATTTGGTAAAACCGCTTAGGCGCCGGTCTTATGGGATCAAATTTCGGATTTTTCTTTGCCTGCTCTCTCTCCGCCACAATAGCCGCCGCTCTCCGCCCTAAAGGAAGAGCACAGGTAACTCCCGGCGATTCGATTCCCACCAGATTCACCGTATTCGGCTTCGCCGGATCCGCCTCCAGCTTAAAGTCCAAAATCTCTCCGGTTTCCGGATCATACCGTTTCCAGCGGATCCCTGCAAAATTCCGGATAAAATACTCCCGCTTCATCTGCTCAAACATCTTTTTCCCATCTCTGAACAGCCCGTCCATATGCTCCTTGGTAACTTTATAGTCCTCCCACTCTTCCGTCACGTAGGAATCAGGACCTACCAGCACATTCCCATCTACAGTGGGCGTAGCATGGGTGGAGAAGCCGCCCTTGTCATTCGGCGCCGGATACACAGGAACCTTAAGAAACGCCCCCGCTTTTTTATCCAGCACAAAGTACTCTCCTTTAAATCCTTTTACCGGATAATTGGGATAGCCCAGCATGGCTGAAATCTGAGACGCAAAGGTTCCGGCACAATTAATCACCCATTTGGTGGAAATCGTCTCTCCTCCGGCCTCCACCAGATATCGATTCTCCTGTTCATCCCGATGAATCGCCGTCACCTCTCGGCCAAAGAAAAAGGAAACTCCATTCTGACATGCATTTTCCGCCAGGGCAATGGTATATTCCATGGGATCGAGAATACCGGAAGAAGGCACAAACATCGCGAATTCTCCTCCGGCGTGAGGATCGATCCGGCGAATTTCTTCCTGATCAATCATCCGCATTCCTTCTACCCCGTTCTGCTCCCCCACTGCTTTATACTTTAAAATGTTTTCTCTGTCATGCTCAGTAAAGCCTACTACCAGCTTTCCTGTGCGCTTAAAGGGAACTCCAAGCTCCCTGGCTACCTGATCAAATTCTTTATTCCCCTCCACTGCACATTCTGCCTTCAGTGATCCAGGCTTATAGGTAAAGCCGGCATGAAGCATTCCTGTATTCCGGCTGCTGTTTCCCATGGCCACATCCAGTTCTTTTTCCAGCACACAGATGCGCAGGCAATACCTGGACAGCTCCCTTGCTGCCGCTGCTCCTACCACGCCGGCACCGATGATTGTTACATCCCATTGTTCCATCCTTTCCTGCCTCCTGTTTTTCACAATCTCTTGCTTTTTTCTTGCTTTTCTTTTATCTTTATTGTATATATCTCTTAAATGTTAGTCAAATTTATTTTGTTAACCTTTATGTTAGTAAAACTAACTTAGTCATATGGCAAAACAGGAGGGTGAAGGTTTATGGATCTGCGTCAAATGGAATATGTTATTGCCATCAATGAAGAAAAGAGCATTACCCGGGCAGCGGAAAAACTGTTTCTCACCCAGTCTGCTTTAAACCAGCAGCTGCAGAAGCTGGAAAGTGAGCTGGGAACCCCTTTATTTATCCGAACCCGCTCTGCCTGGCAGCCCACAGAGGCAGGCGTGGTCTTTCTTCAGGCTGCAGAAACCATTCTTGCCGTAAAAAAAGACGCCTGCAGCCGGATCCAGGATATGGCAGATGCTTCCCGGCGGACCATCTGCCTGGGGCTGATTCCTGAACGGGGCGTAGATATGTTTACTTCTATCTATCCAGAGTTCCACCGGCGTTTTCCCCATGTGCTTATTGAACCGCGGGAATGCAACGTCCGGACCATGCAGAAACTGATCACCAAAGGAGAAATCCATATGGGGCTGATCACCTTGACGGAAAACCAGAAAGATGACAATACTTACCTGCACATGGCCAGGGAAGAGATTTTTCTTGCCATTCCCCGGCGCCATCCCCTTGCTCATCTGGGAAGTCCCTCTCCCCAGACGGCGCCGGACATTTCCCTGGAACAATTTGCTCAAGACTATTTTATTCAGATCGCCCAATCCTCCACCATGTACCAATTAGTGGAGCAGCTCTTTGACGAGGCCGGCTTTTCTCCCAAGGTTCTTTTTTATACCAGCAGCAATGTGAGCAAATATCGGATGGTCTGCGCCGGCGTAGGCTGTGCTCTCCTTCCCGCCGTCTTTGCCCATCCAGACCCTGCCGTTGTATTTTTCCGTCTGGAACGTCATCCCTTTTGGGAGGTCACCATGTGCTGCCGGAAGGGTGCTTATTTAAGCAAAGCGGAAAAGGAATTCCTGGAATTATGCCGCCAGTATTGGAAAAAAGAATAATTCCTTTTTTAATAAGAATTTCTTTATACTTTTAATAAAATTTAAATGTCCCATCCATATTTAGGACATATTTACCGGGTATACTATTGACAGTTGCTAAAGAGGCAACTGCTTAACAGAGCTTTTTCATACTCATACCGGATGGCGGCCAG
Organism: Candidatus Cottocaccamicrobium excrementipullorum; assembly: GCA_018713255.1. Taxonomy (GTDB): domain Bacteria; phylum Bacillota; class Clostridia; order Lachnospirales; family Lachnospiraceae; genus Caccovicinus; species Caccovicinus excrementipullorum. Next base: position 83,602 of record DVFL01000008.1, read on the forward strand.
GCCATCCGGCCCCTAAACATTTTCTTATTTATACCTACCATTCCCAGAAAACGCATCGGCAGCCGCCGGTGCGTTTTTTGTGCTTTCTCCGTCTTCTTTTTTCTTCATTTTTCCGTCCACTTTTTTCCTTTTTTCGAAAGAATTTCTTTATCAACTTTATGAATTTTAAATTTGTGGGACACATTTCATACACATTTTTTTCCTATACTAATGACAGTTGCTCGAGAGGGCAACAGCTCAAAAGAGCTTTTTCATACTCATACCGGATGGCTTTCGGGTCATCCGGTCCCCCCCTAAACATTTTCTTATTTATACCTACCATTCCCAAAGAAGCGCCGCCTCCGGCAGATCCAAGATGGATTTTCCAGAAGGCGGCGCTTCTTATTGTTTTTCGCCGAGAACATTAATTTCCCGGGCATCCTTTCTTATCCTCACTGCAGCTGTGACTGCGGCATTCCTGATGTTCTTCCCCTTCATGGTGATGGCTGCACACCGTGTCCGGATCATACTCCAGGCTGCCGTTGAGCAGTTCCTCCACCCGCTTATCTGCTTCCCCGGAAACTCCTGGATACAGGCGGATGCCGGCTTCCTCAAGAGCCTGTCTGGCTCCCCCTCCGATGCCGCCGCAGATTAACACATTCACGCCAAGGCCCTTTAAAAATCCGGCCAGCGCCCCATGTCCATTTCCCTGAGTGTCCACAATTTCTTCTGACACAATCCCGCCGTTTTCCACTTCATAAATCTTAAACTGACGGCAATGGCCAAAATGAGGAAAAATTTCTCCTGCTTCAAATGTTGCTGCTACCTTCATGATTCTTGATCTCCTTCTTTCTCCCCTGCCAGGACATTAATTTACCATCTTGGCATTAGGGTAAATTTGCTCCATCCGCTGATCGTCAAACTGCTGATCAATCCAAATCTCCCAGCCTGCCGATGCCGGCTGGCCTGCATTTCTCGCCGAATACCGAACCAGGGCCATGCAGGAAACCGCTATATCCGCTGTCATCAATACAATCAGGCACCAGGAAATGATCTTTCCTGGCTTCACAGGAATCTTTTCAATCCAATTAGAAAGAACAGGATACAGCCCCTTAAGCCATACTACCGCTGCAATCCCCCAGAAAAAACAGTACAGCAGATTAATTCTGCCTCCCAGATTAAAGGGAATCTTGCTGTAATCCCAGAAAACCGTGCCGAAAAACAGTTCCGTGCACACACTGCAGATATATTCATAAGCGCCGCCCATCACCGTGCCGAATAAGAACAAAAAGCTGTCGGAGCGATTCCGGTAATTATAAAGAAGCAGTGTGGCAAAGGTTACCGCCATGCCCCACACCAAACTAAAAGGCCCCCAGACCACGCTGCTGCGGCTCATCCACACGCCTACTGTCAGCCGGCAGAAAATCGTTTCCGTAATATCTCCCAAAAAAGAACCAATGAAAAACAACATGACCAGCTTATAAAAGCTGCATCCCTCTGCAAATACCGCTGTTTTCTGCCGGGCTTTTTCAACACGATGAATCTCCGGATACGCTCGGTTTACCCGGCGCTCTACCCTCCTGGCAATCCACCAGCCAAGACGAAGGGTCCAGGCGCCCAGCCGGTTATGGACTGTTTCAATCTGCGGAAACTTCTGCTGCAGATTCAGCACCACCAAATAAGATCCCAGAATATCTACCGTCAAAATTCCCAGAAAGACCCAGATTAGCACATGGCCGACTCTCTCTGGGATCATCCGAAACAGGCTCAGGAGAATGGGATTGCCATACGCCAGAGCTGCCACGCCTAATACCGCCCACAGCAGAGAATACTGCAGGCAGATATATCCGTCCAGATTCCAGCACTTTTTGGAATAATCCCACCATCTTCCATGATGAACCTTTTCTAAGAACCGGCCTGCCGCCCACTCAATTACTGTGGCCCAAACTCCGCATCCCACAAAGAGGAAAAACCAGCTCTTCTCTTCCACCAGCTCCTGCAAAAATACGGTGAGAATCACCGCAGCCACGCCGTACACCGTACACACCGGACCGCCTAAAACACCCCGGTTCACAAACCGATGCTTAGTCACCGCAGCAGCTGCAGTTTCAATTCCCCAGCCTAATATCGAATAAATAAAAAACAACCATAAAAGCTCATAAAAGGCAGTACTCATGGACAGAAATCCTTACCCTTTCTTCCTATGTATTCGTTTGTTTCTGTTCTTTATCTCCGTCTGCAGATCTTCGAGAGCTTCCTTAAACTGCGGAGAAACCGCAGTGGGGTTTCCTCGGATCATTCCTCGCAGATAAAACCGTTTAATGGCTGAAATTCCCTGGCCAAGCTCCTGACGGCGCCGGCCTAAATCGGAGGCTTTGCGTCCCAGAACTTCCAGCTTTTCCAAAATCGCCTGCTCCTTTTCTGCTGTGCTGTCCCGAAGGCCGCCAAGACGTTCCGTGGTACTGTCCCGAAGACCGGAAAGGCGCTCCGTGGTGCTGTCCCGAAGACCGGAAAGACGTTCTGTGGTCCCGCTCTTTAACTGGCTTAACCGGGCGGCCGTCTCCTCCTTCAGTTCATTGATCATCGCCGTTGTGGCCTCTACCGCCTTAAAGGGAGCAATTCCCTTCATGCCGTCCATCCGGGCGGCCGCCGCAGCCTTAATCTCTGCAATCCGCATGGCGGTCTCCTCCTGAGCCATCTGTACCCGCTCAGAGGTTTGTTCTTTCAGCTGCCCCTTAAGAAGGGCAAGCTGAACCTGGAGTTCTTCTAAGTCTGTCCGCATAGAAGTCATCTTCTCCAGTACCATTCTCAAATTCAATGCAGTTCGCACCGACTCCACTGTGTCCGCCGCAAAAATACAGGCAATCACCGCTGTCATCCCTATCTCCACCCGGTAATCCATGGTCAGGATCAGACGGTTTATGGGCTTATGAATTACCTCCGTCAGCAGAATGGTCAAAAATCCCCATACAAGGGAAGAACTCAGACAAATATAGCCATTGACATTAAACCGCTGATCGCTGTAATCCCAGTACCGCATTTTAAACAGCCGCTCCATGCCCCATCCAGTTATATACTCCAAAATTGTGGCTCCAATCACTCCGGAAAGGTACACCAGGAAAAGATGATCCTGAAAAGGGAGGGAGATCACCAGCATCATCACCGCTCCCGTTCCATAAAGAGGAAGCATGGGAATCCTCAAAAATCCCCGGTTGACCAATCTCCGCTCTTTCACTGATACATAAACAGATTCAAAAATCCATCCCAGAAAACTGTACAGGAAAAAAATCAGCAGCCATTGATATCCTTTGTATGCATACATCACCGAGTTTCCTTTTCTTCCGTCAATTTATGAATCAGCAGGCCGCTGCGAAGCTTAGGCTCAAACCAAGTGGATTTGGGCGGCATCAAAAGTCCTGCATCCGCCACAGAAAGAAGCTCCTCAATCGAAGTTGGATAAAGAGAGAACGCCACCTCCATATCTTCTTTCACCCGGCGTTCCAACTCCCGAAGGCCTCGGATTCCGCCGATAAAATCAATCCGTTTATCTGTCCTGGGATCCTTAATGCCGAGAACCGGTTCAAGCAATGCGTCTTGAAGAATCGACACATCAAGGCCTTTTACCGGATCGTCCTTTAGCCACTCCCCATGAACAGTCAGCTTGTACCAGCCGTCTTTTAAGTACATGCCGAACTCGCCCTTCTGCCCAGGGGCAAAAGGCCGGTCTCCCAGAAATTCCACCGTGAAATTCTTCTCCGCTTCCTGAAGGAATTCTTCCTCTGTCAATCCATTTAAATCCTTTACCACTCGGTTATAGGGGAGAATCTTTAGCTGCTCATCTGGAAACAGCACGGAAAGGAAATAGTTAAAAGGCTCTTTCCCTGTCCAGCCTGGATTCTCCTGCCGCCGTTTCAAGCCCACCTTCACTGCGGAAGCCGCACGGTGATGACCGTCTGCAATATAAGTGGCCGGCACCGCGGCAAATTCCTCTTCAATGGCCTTTACCAGTCCTGGAGCGGCAATCTTCCACACCTTATGGCCCACCCCATCTTCAGAGATAAAATCATACAGCGGTCTGCCCGTACACACCTGATGCACAATGCGATCAATCGCTTCCACCTTTCGGTAAGCCAGAAAAATAGGGCCGGTCTGCGCATCCATCACATCCACATGGCGGATTCTGTCCAGCTCCTTATCCTCCCTGGTGTTTTCATGTTTTTTTACTACCTGATTCAGGTAATCATCAATGCTGCTTACTGCGGCGATGCCGGTCTGGCTTCTGCCTTCCATGGTAAGCTGGTAAATGTAATAGCAGGGCGTTTCATCCTGAATAAAGGTGCCGTCTGCCTGTCTGGCCTCAAACAGTTCTCTGGCTTTCTCATAAACGCAGTCTGCATAAGTATCCACCTCATCAGGAAACTGGGTTTCCGCCCGGTCAATATTTAAGAAAGACAAGGGTCTGCCTTCCACCGCCTGACAGGCCTCCTTCCGATTATAAACGTCGTAGGGAAGAGCGGCTACCTGGCTGGCCGCCTCCTGATTTGGTCTTACTGCGGGAAATGGTTTTACAATCGCCATGTTATTGTACCTCCTTAAGAAACAGCACAAGGCTGCCGCACGGAACCTGCCTGTTTCGGCAGGTCTCCTGCAGCAGCCTGATATCTGAAAACTCAGCCTACTTCACTACCCTTACCCGAAGAATGCCTTTAATGCCTCTCAGCTTTTCAATGGTCGCTTCTTCCGGCCGGCTTTCCAGATCCAGCAGGGTGTAGGCATATTTGTCACGGCTCTTATTGGTCATGTCAGAAATATTAACATCCTGCTCCGCCAGAGTTCCTGTAATCTGGCCAATCATGTTGGGAATGTTCTGATGCATTACAGCAATCCGGCTGGCCGTCCGGCAGACGCCCATATCGCAGGCCGGATAATTCACGGAATTGCGGATATTTCCGTTTTCCAGATAATCCATCAATTCCTTTACTGCCATTACTGCACAATTATCTTCTGATTCCTCTGTAGATGCTCCTAAATGAGGAATGGCAATCACATGCTTCATGTTTACCGATTTGGGATTTGGGAAATCCGTAATATAACGGTGTACCTTGCCGGACTCCAAAGCTTCTGCCATGGCATCATCGTCCACCAGCAGGTCTCTTGCAAAGTTCAGCACTACCACACCGTCCTTCATGGACTGAATGGTTTCTTTATTAATCATCTTTCTGGTGGAATCCAGTAAAGGCACATGAACCGTAATATAATCGCATTCCTGATAAATGGTATCCACGGAAGTAATATGCTTTACGTCCCGGGAAAGCATCCAGGCGGCATTAACCGAGATAAAGGGATCATAGCCGTAGACTTCCATCCCCAGAGCGGCGGCGGCGTTAGCCACCTCTGCACCGATCGCCCCCAGGCCGATTACACCCAGCTTCTTTCCTTTAATCTCATGACCGGCAAAGGCCTTTTTGCTCTTCTCCACAGATTTGGCAATATTTGCATCATCTTTATTGTTCTGGCACCACTGGATGCCATCCACAATATCCCGGGATCCCAGGAAAAGTCCTGCAAGCACCAGCTCCTTCACGCCGTTTGCATTGGCGCCTGGAGTGTTAAAGACCACGATTCCCTGATCTGCGCAGGCTTCCAGAGGAATATTATTTACACCGGCTCCAGCTCTGGCCACTGCCAAAAGACCTTTCGGCAGTTCCATCTCATGCATGGAAGCGCTGCGCACCAAAATGCCCTCTGCCTGGGCTGCATCATCCGTCATTTCATAATTATCCGTTAATAAAGCTGTTCCCAGTTTGGAAATGGGATTCAGGCAATGTAATTTCATGGCAAATTCCCCCTGACTTACTTTGTATGCTTTGCTTCAAATTCCTTCATGAAGGCTACCAGCTTCTCCACCCCTTCAATGGGCATCGCGTTGTAGATGCTGGCCCGCATGCCGCCTACGGTGCGGTGACCTTTAAGATTTTCCAGTCCCGCCGCCTTAGCTTCTTTCACAAATAAAGCATCCAGCTCCTCATCGCCAGTAACGAAGGGAACGTTCATCAACGACCGATCCTTCTTTACCACCGTGCCCTTAAACAGGCTGCTGGAATCCAGGAAGTCATAGAGGATAGCGGCCTTTTTCTCATTATATTCCTTCATGGCCGCCAGGCCGCCTCTGGCCTTCAGCCACTTAAACACCTTGCCGCAGATATAGATGCTGTAGCAGGGAGGGGTATTGTAAAGAGATCCTGCGTCTGCATGGGTCTTATACCGAAGCATGGTGGGCGTTCCTGGAAGCACATCTTCCGTGATCAGATCCTCCCGGATAATTACAATCACCACTCCGGCAGGTCCGATATTTTTCTGTGCGCCGCCGTAAATCACGCCGTATTTCGTCACATCCATCGGCTCTGATAAAAAGCAGGAAGAAACATCCGCCACCAGGGTCTTTCCCTTCGTGTTGGGAAGCTCATGATAAACAGTGCCGTAAATTGTATTGTTCTGGCAGATGTAAACATAATCTGCCTGATCATCTATAGGCAGGTCTGAACAGTCCGGTATGTAAGAAAACGTCTTATCCTCGCTGGAAGCGATGGCATTGGCTGTTCCGAACAGCTTGGCTTCCTTCCAGGCTTTCTTTGCCCACTGACCGGTAATAATGTAGTCTCCCACCCGATTCTTAAACAAATTCATGGGAATCATGGCAAACTGCTGGGAAGCGCCGCCCTGCAAAAACAGAACTTTATAGTTGGACGGGATATTCATCAGATCCCGAAGATCCTGCTCCGCCTCGTCAATGATCCCCTGAAAAGCCTTAGATCGGTGGCTCATCTCCATCACGGACATGCCGGTTCCCCGGTAGTCTAACATCTCTTCAGCAGCTTCTTTTAACACCTCTTCCGGCAGCACTGCAGGTCCTGCCGAGAAATTGTATACTCTGCTCATTTTCATTCCCCTCCTTGGTTTTTTAGGTTATTTCTATTAGTCTATCACTTTTTTCCGAAAATAGCACTAGTAAATTTGATTATTTCACCAATATATTACTGATCTGATTAACCTCCATGCACAGAGACGCACCCTTCTGCGCACAAAAAAACTGCAGAACACACGGGATTTCTCCATGAGTTCTGCAGCGATTTTTATACGATCTTTAAATCGGTATCATCAAAGGCATCTTCAATGGGGGCTCCTGCAGGCACCATGGGGAATACCTTGTCGTCACAGTTGATCTGACAATCGATGACGCAGGGAATATTCAAGGCAATGGCCTCCTGCAAAATGGGCATAAATTCATCCTTCTTCGTCACCCGGTAAGCCTTAGCTCCCATGGCTTCTGCTACCTTTACAAAGTCTACAGAATCATTTAACACCGTCTGAGAGTACCGCTTTCCATAGAACAAAGTCTGCCACTGACGCACCATTCCCAGCACATGGTTATTGATGATTACCTCAATGATGGGAATGTTGTAACGGGTAGCGGTGGCAATCTCGTTCATATTCATGCGGAAGCATCCGTCTCCAGCCACGTTGATGACAATCTTATCTTTGCAGCCCATTTTCGCGCCGATGGCAGCGCCCAGGCCGTATCCCATAGTTCCCAGTCCGCCAGAGGTGAGAAGGGTTCTGGGATTCTTATATTTGTAATACTGGGCCGCCCACATCTGGTGCTGGCCTACATCCGTCACAATAATAGTGTCCTTGTCCTTGGTCGCCTCATAAATCTGCTCAATCACATAAGGACCGGTGAGAACGCTTTTGTCATACCGAAGAGGATACATATCCTTCATCCGCTCAATATGCGCCACCCACTCATCGTGGTTCATGGGATCTAATCTGGCATTCAGCTTCCGCAGCACCACCTTCACATCACCAATGATGCAGGCGTCTACCTTTACATTCTTGTTAATCTCAGCAGGATCTACGTCAATCTGCAGAATCTTGGCATTCTTGGCGAATTTGGAGGCATTTCCAATTACACGGTCGCTGAATCTCGCTCCTGCCACAATCAGCAGGTCGCACTCGGTAATGCCGAAATTAGAGGTCTTGGTTCCATGCATTCCCACCATTCCGGTATACAGCTCATCTGTGCCGTCGTAAGCTCCTTTTCCCATCAGGCTGTCTGCCACAGGAGCCTGAATCTTTTTCGCAAAGGCACGAAGCTCATCGGACGCATTAGAAATTACGGCGCCGCCTCCCACTAAAATAAACGGTTTTCTTGCCTTCCGAATCATCTCCACCGCCTGGTCCATGGCCTCCTCGGTGATGGTATCGGTAATCCGTTCAATAGGCGCCGGCTTCTGGTACTCATACTCGCAGCGGGCTTCCGTTACATTCTTGGTAATATCCACCAGAACAGGGCCTGGCCGGCCTGTCTGAGCAATGGCAAACGCTCTGCGCATGACGCCTGCCAGCTTGGTTACATCTTTTACAATAAAGTTATATTTGGTAATGGGCATGGTTACACCGGTAATATCAATCTCCTGGAAGCTGTCCTTGCCCAAAAGGCTGATGCCCACATTGCAGGTAATGGCCACAATGGGAACGGAGTCCATGAAAGCAGTGGCGATTCCCGTTACCAGATTGGTGGCGCCGGGGCCTGAAGTAGCCAGGCAAACCCCCACCTTCCCCGTGGCTCTGGCATAACCGTCCGCCGCGTGGGAAGCGCCCTGTTCATGGGACGTCAATATATGGGTGATCTCATCCTGATGCTTATACAGCGCGTCATAAATATTTAAAATGGCGCCTCCTGGATAGCCGAATACCGTGTCAACCCCCTGCTCTTTTAAACATTCAATTACAATTTCTGCACCTGTTAAACTGCTCATAAGGCTTAACGCTCCTTCTCTGTACTCTCTATGTTCTGCCTCCTAACTACTCCCGTCCAGGAACCTTTAAAACGGCTCCCTTATCCGCGGAAGTAACCAAAGCGGCATAACGGGCCAGATAGCCGGTGGTTACCTTAGGCTCTCTAGGCGTCCAGGCAGCCTTTCTTCTGGCCAGCTCTTCATCAGAAACCTTTAATTCCAGCTTATGATGATCAATATCAATGGAGATGATATCTCCCTCCTCCACCAGGGCAATGGGGCCGCCCAGCGCTGCTTCCGGAGAGCAATGACCGATGGAAGCTCCTCGGGAAGCTCCGGAGAACCGTCCGTCAGTAATCAGGGCTACCGTAGAACCAAGACCCATTCCTGCAATGGCTGAAGTGGGATTTAACATTTCCCGCATTCCAGGTCCGCCCTTAGGTCCCTCATAGCGGATCACTACCACATCTCCAGCTACAATCTTTCCGCCTTTAATGGCTGCAATCGCATCCTCCTCACAGTCAAACACTCTGGCAGGCCCTTCATGCTTAAGCATCTCCGGAGCTACCGCCGACCGTTTAACCACTGCGCTGTCAGGCGCTAAGTTTCCTCTTAACACTGCGATTCCGCCGGTCTGGCTGTAAGGATGATCAATAGGACGAATTACTTCCGGATTCCGGTTCACTGCATTGGCAATGTTCTCTCCCACGGTCTTTCCTGTTACGGTGATGCAGTCCAGATTCAAAAGACCCTTCTTGCTGATTTCCTTCATCACGGCGTAAATGCCGCCTGCCTCGTTAAGATCTTCCATATAGGTAGGACCGGCAGGGGCCAGGTGACACAGATTCGGGGTCTTCTGGCTGATGGCATTGGCAATGTCCAGATTTAAATCCACTCCCGCTTCATGAGCAATAGCCGGAAGATGAAGCATGCTGTTGGTGGAGCATCCCAAAGCCATATCCATGGTCATCGCGTTTAAGAATGCTGCTTCCGTCATAATATCTCTCGGTCTGATATTCTTGCGGTACATCTCCATAACTGCCATTCCTGCATGCTTTGCCAGCTTAATTCGCTCAGAATACACTGCAGGAATCGTTCCGTTGCCCTGAAGGCCCATTCCCAGAACCTCCGTCAGACAGTTCATGCTGTTGGCAGTATACATTCCGGAACAGGAGCCGCAAGTCGGACAAACATTATCCTCAAATTCCTTTACATCCTCCTCAGTCATGGTTCCCGCCGCATAAGCGCCTACTGCCTCAAACATGCTGGAAAGGCTTCTCTTCTTTCCTTTTACATGACCGGCCAGCATGGGGCCGCCGCTGACAAATACCGTGGGCACATTGATTCTGGCAGCAGCCATCAGAAGGCCGGGCACATTCTTGTCACAGTTTGGTACCATTACCAACGCGTCAAACTGATGAGCCATGGCCATACATTCCGTGGAATCGGCAATCAAATCTCTGGTCACCAGAGAGTACTTCATTCCAATATGGCCCATGGCAATGCCGTCGCACACTGCGATAGCAGGAAAGACCACCGGAGTTCCTCCCGCCATGGCTACGCCAAGCTTAACTGCCTCTACAATTTTATCCAGATTCATATGTCCCGGTACAATTTCATTATATGAACTTACAATGCCCACTAACGGCTTCTTCATCTCCTCCTCTGTCATGCCCAGGGCATGGAACAGAGAGCGGTGAGGAGCCTGCTGCATTCCACATCTTACACTGTCGCTTCTCATGATTTAACGTCCTCCTTTTTCCTCTGCCGCAGCAAATCCCGCTGCATTTTATCTGATCCGTTCTGCAATCAAATCTCCCATCCGGCTGCAGCCCACCTTCTCACAGCCTGGGCTGTAAATGTCCGCCGTCCGGTATCCTTCCGTCAGCACCTGCTGCACTGCCTTTTCAATGGCGGAAGCCTCCTGGTCCAGATCAAAGGAGTACCTCAGCATCATGGCTGCGGAGAGAATAGTGGCAATGGGATTGGCCACATCCATTCCTGCAATATCCGGAGCAGATCCATGGCTGGGCTCGTAAAGGCCAAACTTGCTCTCATTCATGCTGGCGGAGGAGAGCATGCCGATGGAACCAGTAATCATGCTGGCCTCGTCAGAAAGAATATCTCCGAACATGTTTTCCGTCAGGATAACATCAAACTGTCCAGGATTCATTACCAGCTGCATCGCACAGTTGTCCACCAGCATATGGGTGAGGGTAACCTCCGGATAATCCTTGGCCACCTCTTCCACCACCTTTCTCCACAGGCGTGAGGAATCCAGCACATTCGCCTTATCCACGCTGGTCACATGTTTCTTTCTCTTCATCGCAATATCAAAAGCCTTCACGGCAATTCTGCGGATCTCATTTTCATTGTAAGTCAACGTATCCACCGCAGTCATTACCCCATCTACTTCCTTCGTCCAGCGCTCTCCAAAGTACAAGCCGCCGGTCAGCTCGCGCATAATTACCAGATCAAATCCCTCTCCGATAATCTCTTTCTTCAAGGGGCAGGCTGCTGCCAGCTCCTGATATAAGTAGGCAGGACGAATATTGGCAAACAGGTTAAGCCCCTTCCGAATCGCCAGAAGCCCCGCCTCCGGTCTTAAGTTAGGCGCCACATCGTACCAGCGGGAATTTCCCACATTGCCTCCTACTGCGCCCAATAAAACAGAGTCGCTTTTCTTCGCCGTCTCCAAAGCTTCTTCTGTCAGCGGAACGCCATAGGCGTCAATGGAACAGCCTCCCATCAAAACCTCGGTGTACTGAAAGGTATGTCCGAACACCTTTCCGGTCTGATCCAGAACCTTGCAGGCCTCTCTTACAATTTCCGGGCCGATTCCATCTCCCGGGATCGTCGCTATATGATAATTCATGTCCTTCCTCTCCCTCATTTAATATAACTTGAATTCATGATATATAAGATTAATATTCTCTTTTCTTTTATATCGGTGAAGACAGTGCTTTTCTTTCCATAATATCTTATTTATCTGAAAAATTCAACAAAACCGCAAGACTTTTTTCTCATTCAATATACAAGATTGGAATCGTTTCCATAACTTAAGTTTATATCCCCGCAAAAATCTATCCATTCTGCTTATATTCTCTTCTGCTTTTCTCACTTCTTCCCAATAAAATACCGGAGATGACCGAAGGCATCATATGCCTCTCCATCATCTCCGGAATCTGCGCTTACCTGCAGCCGGCAGTCTTATTCAAAACGAACGATCTCTTTTTTCAGCCGTTTCATGATTTTCTTTTCCAGCCGGGATATGTAAGACTGGGAAATTCCCAAAAGGTCTGCCACCTCCTTTTGAGTCATCTCCTCCCCGTCCTCATTGGCAAGACCAAAGCGAAGCTCCACAATCTTCTTTTCCCTGGGATTAAGACGGCTGATGGCTGCATTCAGCAGACTTTTCTCCGTCTCGTTTTCCAAATCCTTATAAATCACATCCTCATCCGTTCCTAAAATGTCAGACAAAAGCAGCTCATTGCCGTCCCAATCCACATTCAACGGTTCATCAATGGATACCTCCAGCCTGGTTTTGCTGTTACGGCGCAGATACATGAGAATCTCATTCTCAATACAGCGGGAGGCATAGGTGGCCAGCTTAATGTTTTTCTCCGGATTGAAGGTGTTAATGGCCTTGATTAAACCGATCGTTCCAATGGAAATTAAATCCTCCACTCCTACCGCCGTATTATCAAACTTTTTGGCAATGTACACCACCAGCCGCAGATTATGTTCGATCAGCTTTCCCCTGGCCTCCTTGGCCTCCGGCCCGGAGAGACGGGCAATCATCTCCTGCTCCGCCTCGCTGTCGAGAGGCGCCGGCAGAATATCTGCTCCGCCGATGTAATGGATTTCCCCCTCCTTCTGCATAAACAAGGTGTAAAAGCTTGGTCTGGTTTTAAACTGCAGACGGTTGGGGATGGAAACTTTAACGATCATGGAACTCCTCCTTTTATGCTTGCAAATGGTTGTTCTTCTTTGGAAAAAAGGAAGGAGCGCTAATCATGAAGAAGGATTCTGCATCCATTCTTCATCTTAAAGGCAGCCGGACTGGACGCTACCAGAGGACGTTCATACACTCGGGTTTCTTTCCCCTGGGTCACCTCCATCCGGTCTAAGACCGCCGCCCCAAGGATAGAACCGCCTCCGTCAATGGTCCGGTAAGGAATCACCATCATCCGTTCAGGCGGAGGATTCAGCTCCTTTAACAGGCCGCTGTCCGCCACATGAACCGGCCGCCCGGATATGGGATCTTGAAGCCGGTTTCCTGTATCCAGAAACCCCTGAGCGCTGATCTTGCGTCCCTGACAGTAAAGTGTCACCTGGTAACAGCATTCTCTCTGTTTTTTCTCTTCTTCCACCACCCTTAAGACAGCCTCTCCCATCAGGCAGCAGCCCGTCAGAAAAAACAGCAGCGTTAGAAAATCCAGAGAAAAAAAGGACAGCCTGAACAAGCCCAGGCTCCATTCAAGCAGCCCAGCCGTCAAGGCGGAAGCCAGCATCAGCCCTGCCAGAGCCTGAAGGAATCTTTTCGGATGTTCCAGGCAAAAAGCCAGGTGCAGCATCAGACAGCCGCCCCCAAGGATCCCCGCTGCCTGAATAAAAAGCAGTCCCAATTTACCGGTTAATCCTTCTCCCGCGCCCTGTTCCAGCTCCAGCCATAGAAAGAGCCACAGAAACAGGGCAGAAAAAATGGCCCCTGCAGCGCTTCCTGCAGCCAGCCCCATTCGCCTTCCTTTTAACTTAAGAATTCTTCTCAGCATCAGGAGGAGAAAAAAGTCCACGGAAAAATTCACCAGAAACACCACATCAAGATACAAGGTTATCTCCATGAAAAAAACCTCCCTGCTGATACCCTATAGTATACAGCGGAAGGTTTTCGATGTTTGTCAATTGGTGGGGGCAATTCCCCATTTTTCATCGCCAGAATTCGGCAGGAAATTACCGTTTATTTTTTAAGAAATCCGGAATGTTAATCTGTACTTCCTGGTTTCTCGGCCGGTAAGTAGGAGCAGAGGCAGGAGCCGTGTAAGAAGGCGCCGCGTAAGAAGGCGCTGTAGCTGCTGCTTCAGGAGATGCCTTGGGAGCTGCTGCCTTAGGAGCCGTAAAGGAAGGAGCTGCAGGCTGCTTGTATCCTGCAAATCCAGTCATAGCCTTGGATACCGGGGTGGAAGCTGTGTGAGCGTCCAGTCCGGTGGCAATTACCGTGATGGTTACCTCATCCTGAGCATTCTCGTCGTACATCGCACCGAAGATAATATTTGCATTCTCTCCAGTCAGCTCCTGTACGTAGCTGGCGGCCTCGTTAGCCTCGATCAGGCTGATATCACCGGAAATATTGATAATCACATGAGTAGCGCCTTCGATAGTGGTCTCAAGCAGCGGGCTGGATACTGCCTGCTTAACTGCCTCAAGAGCCTTGTCATCACCCTTGGCGGTACCGATGCCGATATGAGCAATTCCCTTATCCGTCATCACGGTCTGTACGTCTGCAAAATCCAGATTAATCAGGCCTGGAACATTAATCAGGTCCGTAATTCCCTGTACTGCCTGCTGCAGCACTTCATCTGCCTTCTTCAGAGACTCCGGCATGGTGGTTCTCCGATCTACGATCTCCAGCAGCTTATCATTGGGAATGACGATCAGGGTGTCTACACTCTCTTTCAGACGTTCAATCCCCTGGAGGGCGTTGTCCATACGGGTCTTTCCTTCGAACTTAAAGGGCTTAGTCACTACACCTACAGTGAGGATTCCCATATCCTTGGCAATCTTGGCTACAACAGGAGCTGCACCTGTTCCGGTGCCGCCGCCCATACCGCAGGTAACGAACACCATGTCCGCTCCTCTTAAAGCCTGTGCAATGTCTTCTGAACTCTCTTCCGCAGCCTTCTCTCCGATATCCGGTCTAGCGCCTGCGCCCTTTCCACCGGTAAGCTTCTCACCGATCTGCATCGTAGTAGGAGCCTGGCAGGTGGACAGCACCTGCTTGTCTGTGTTAATGCCAATGAACTCTACCCCTACGATATTCTCTTCTACCATGCGGTTAACTGCGTTATTTCCTGCGCCGCCTACACCTACTACAATGATGCGGGCCGCGCTTTCCGACTCGTTTATCTTAATTTCTAACAAGACTGTTTCCTCCTTATTCTCCCTGTTTTCTAACCTGTATATATGTTTATTCCCATAGAAACTCTAGTCTAACTAATATCATATTTGATTTTAAAGAAAATAGCAACCGTTTTTTTCATATATTTATGGGGTTTAAGTTCTAATTTTTTATGAAAGAATACCACATGTCACTGTTATTTTCATCGTAGGTATCTAGGTAGAGAGTTCCGGACAATCCATTCAGCTTCGGCAGCATATCGTGAAGCTCCGAAATCTTTCCGTTCATGTCCTTATTATCTCCAAGATATACGTCAATATCCCCCATGACCAAAGTGGCATTTCCCGAGGAATCGTATTTAATTTGATCCACCTGAATTTCATAAACACTAAGCACCTGGGTGAGATTCATAATCTGCTCAAAAATCCTCTGATTTTCCACAGGCAGAGGCTCATTTAACACAATCTGCCCAAAGCTTAGTCCGGTAATCCAAGGCACTCCCTCTAAACGGCTGCTGGAACTTTCCACAATGATTCCATCCTTGTCGAAATACATGTAGCTGCTCATATAAGAAACGTAACCTACTACGCTTTTTTCGTAGACGATTACCTCCACCGAAAAGGGGCTTCGAAACACAATATTATAATCCTCCACAAAGGGAATTTCCTTGTGGGGACGGAACCGGTCCTGAAGGAACAAAATCAGGCTGTTCCGGTCCCATTCGTCATCAAACAGCAGGTTTTCAATTTGTTCTGCTGAATATTGGTGATTTCCTGTTACGGTGACGGAAGTCACCCGGAGGGACACCAAGCCCAACACTAAAAGCAGGAAAAGGGCTAAACCGATCCACAAGCCCACATGGGATTTTTTTTCTTTCTCTTCTGACTGATTAAACATAGATTTATCCTTTTTCTCTCCTTGGATTCCTGCCGCTTCTGACCGCCTTCTTAAGCTGGCTCCCAGCTGATTTTTCCTCCCAGCTGACTTAAATCCCGGCAGATATCTTCATATCCTCTCTGAATATGACTGCAGTTTTTGATCAAGGTCACGCCCTCAGCCCCTAAGGCTGCGGCAGCCATGGCTGCTCCTCCCCGCAGATCCCAGGCCTGAACTGCGGTTCCCTGAAGGCGGGAAATTCCGTTTATCACCGCCTGATTTCCCTCCACCCTTATACACGCCCCCATCTTGTTCAATTCCTCTGCCGTCTTAAATCTGGCTTCAAACACCGTTTCCCGCAGATGACTGGTCCCCTTGGCCCGTGCGAGAACCGCCAGCATAGGAGACTGAAGATCCGTGGGAAAGGCAGGATAGGGGCCGGTAGAAAGATCCATGGCCCGGGGCCGGTCTTCCATCTGTATTTTTATGCCGATAATCTGCTCATCTTCCCCATAAGCAGGTTCAATCCCGGCGCCGCAGCGCCGGAAGGCATCAATTACCGCCGCCATCTCCTGCCAAGGGGCCCCTGAAACAACAGCCTGGCCTCCGGCACAGGCCACCGCCGCCAGATAAGTTCCTGCTACAATCCGGTCCCCGGGAATAGGCGACTGTACCGGACAAAGAGATTTTCCGCCTCGAATTCTAATGCAGGAAGAACCTTCTCCCTGAATGTCCGCCCCCATGCGGCGGAGAAGGCGGCACAAACTTACAATTTCCGGTTCTCGGGCCGCCCCTTTAATCCAGGTCTCTCCTCTCGCTCCTGCTGCCGCTAAAAGGGCGTTTTCCGTTGCTCCCACACTTGGGAAAGGAAAAACAATCTCGCCTCCCCGAAGCCCATGAGGAGCAAAGGCCTGTATTCTTCCATTTTCTTCCTCAACCCTGGCTCCCAGCCTGGAAAATGCCATCAGATGAAGATCAATAGGACGGCTCCCGATGGAACAGCCCCCGGGATACCAGGCTTCTGCCCTTCCCAGCCTTCCTAAAAGAGCCCCCATCACCAAAATGGAGGAACGCATTTTCGCCACGTCCTCCCTTGGGATTTCCGGATGCAGAATTCCAGATGCATCTACCTCCACCATATGGTCCTCTATCCGGCATCTGCAGCCGGCAGATTCTAAAATTCCCACCATACAGGTGATGTCCTGTATGATGGGGACGTTGGTAAATCGAATGGTTCCTGGCTGAAGAAGAGAGGCCGCCAGCATGGGCAGCGCTCCGTTTTTTGAGCCCTGAATTCTTATCTCACCTGCTAAAGGCCGGTAGCCCCTTACACAAATTTCCCACAAGGACGGTCCCTCCAAAAACGTTTCCGCTGTATGATACTATATGATCATTTCCCGGGAAAGGAACTATGTCCGGCCTTTATTTCTGCAGTTTTATCTGATTGGACACACTTAAGACGATTCCCATTTCCATCATCAAAAACATCACCGATGTTCCTCCATAACTGATAAAAGGAAGGGTGATTCCCGTGTTGGGAATGGTGTTGGTTACTACCGCAATATTAAGAATGACCTGAATGGCGATGTGCCCCATGACGCCGACCACCAAAAGGGCGCCAAACAAATCTGGAGCATTGCTGGCAATCAGCATAAAGCGGTAAATCATAAACAGGAAAATCAGGATTACCGAAACCGCTCCAAATAATCCCAGCTCCTCGCAAATTACCGAAAATACCATATCATTCTGAGCCTCAGGAATAAATCCCAGCTTCTGGATACTTTCCCCCAAGCCTTTTCCCATGAGCCCGCCCGAGCCAATGGCATACAGTCCCTGAAGCACCTGGTATCCGCCATCCTGAGGATAGGCCTCCGGCTGAAGCCATACATGAATCCGGTTCAGCTGATAAGCCTGTACCAGGCCTATTTTCTCCAAAGCCGTGGCAATGGGGCCGGCAAATGCAAAAATCACTCCTGCCGCCGCTGTACAGAGAGCGAACGGCCATTTTAGCTTAGAGGCCACAAAGGCTACCACAAAGGCGATTCCCACAATAATAATTCCAGAACTTAAGTTGTTCATGGCAACCAGCCCGGCAATGGGAATGGTCACCGCAGCCACAGTGAGAAGTCCTTTTAAGGTATTAATCTTATTTCCCATCTTAGTAATCATCACCGCCAAAAGAAGGATCAGCGCAATTTTTACCATCTCCGTAGGCTGAAATTGTACCGGCCCCAACGCAAGCCAGCGCTTCTTTCCATTGGCTTCAACGCCAAGAGGGGTAAGCATAACCATCAGAAGGAATACATAAGAAAGCCCGTATCCCAGCAGTGCAAATCTGGCAAAAAAGTGATAATTCATTTTGGAAATCACCACCATGGCCACAAAACCAGCCATGGCGATCAGCGCCTGCCGTTTCATAAAATATCCGGCGTCTCCGTTATACAGCTGAGCCGAGTAGGAGCTGGAGCTGTAAATCATTACCAGTCCGAAAACAGTAAGAAAAATAACGGCAAACATCAAACTGTAATCATAAAACCGCCTTGTTTTGGTTTTTCCCTGAGGCGCCGCCGCCCTTTCCTGTGACTGACGCAGGTAATCCTGTCTACCGGCCGCCGCCTGAACCGACGCGCCGGAAGGCCCCGGCACCGTTCTTCTCTTACCGGAACTGCCGGCTTTCGGCTTTGGCTGCTGCCGTTGGGAAGCCCCACGAGGCTGACGGACTGGTTCTTTTCCGCGGTCCAGTCTTTCCCCAGATCTTCTTGGGTTTTGTCCTGCTCCTGCAGGCCGCCGCTGCCGTCCTTCAGAAGGATAACGCTCCCCGGAAGAACGTCTGTATTCCGGCGCTCTTCCAGGCTCCGCTCTCCGCCCTGGCCGTTTCTCTTCCTGGATATTGCGGCGCTGCCTAGATAGATTATTCTGTTCTCCATGTCCCCGGGGGGCATATGCCGGATCTGGGGCAGCCGTTCTTCTCTGCTGCCGGACCGCTGCCGCCCTCTGCTGATTGGCCATCCGCTGTCCTCCTGTTCCTGATTAAAGACTAAGCACGCACTCTTTAAAGACGCGGCCTCTCTCCTCATAGTTCTTAAACATATCCCAGCTGGCGCAGGCCGGGCTTAACAGCACGTTCTCTCCCATATTGGCATAGGACGCGCACACCCGCACTGCTTCCTGCATATCCTCTGCATACATAATATCATGGAATCCATGATCCCTGGCGCACCGGGCGATTTTATCCCTGGTCTGTCCAATAAGCACCAGATATTTCACCTTTCCCTGAAAGGATTCAATCCATTCATCAAAGGTATTCTGCTTATCATATCCCCCGGCAATCACAATCGTCGGTCCTGGCATCGCCTGAACTGCCTGAATAGCTGCATCAGGATTCGTTCCCTTGGAATCATTAAAATACTTCACCCCGTAACGCTCCGCCACAAACTCAATCCGATGCTCCACTGCCTTAAACTCTACAATAGTTTTCCGAATGGAATCCAACGGCACGCCCATGGTCAAGCCAATCGCTGCGGCAGCCATCACATTCTCATAATTATGCCGGCCTAAAAGCTTAAGGTCGTGAACATTAACCACTTCCTCCTGCTTTCCTCCATGACGCCAGAGAATCATATCGTTGTCTAAATACAGGCCTTCCTCTAACCGATTTCTGCTGCTGAAGAAAAATACCTTTGCCTTCAGCTCAAACTCCGGAATTCCCGTATCTTCTTCCGCTGAGGCTTCAGATGCCGTCTTCTCCTCTGCCTCAAGTTCATCTATCGCTTTCTCCTGACTCCAGGTCTCTTCTGCGCCCTTTCCTTCCTCTTTCTCCTCATGCTCCTCTGTCTTTTCCGGCTTTTTCTTTTCTTTCAATCCGAAACTTCTCAGCACCGGGTCATCGTAATTCAGCACCACGGTGTCCTCCGGTCCTTGATTCATGGCTATGCTTTCTTTAATCGCAATATAACGAGCCATGGTTCCATGACGATCTAAATGATCTGGGGTAATATTTAAAATAGCGCTTACCTCCGGCCTGAAATCCATAATGGTTTCCAGCTGGAAACTGGAAACCTCCGCCACGGTCACAGTGTCGTCTTTCGTTTCCAGCGCCACCTGGCTGTAAGGAATTCCGATGTTTCCCACCACGAACACACTGTCAAAGTAATCCTTCATGATCTGGCCGGTGAGCGCCGTAGTGGTGGTTTTTCCATTGGTTCCGGTAATGGCAGCCAGACGGCCTTTCGCGCAGTGGTAGGCCAGCTGAATCTCACTCCAGATCGGAATATTCATATCATCCAGCACAGCTACAAAAGGAGCCTCCAGAGGGATGCCGGGGCTGATAATACACAGCTCCACGCCCAGAAGATCCGTGCGCTTAAGTTCTCCCAGAACTACCGTCACCTTGCTGCCTTCCTGGAATTTTTCCTTCAGTTCCTCTTCTTTAAGCTGATCATTGCTGTCATACAGCACCACCTCGCCGCCGCAATCCAGCAGAAGCTTTGCTGCCGCAATGCCGCTGATTCCGGTGCCTGCTACTAATACCTTCTGACTGCTCAAAGCCCTCGCCTCCTATAATCCTAAGTACGCCACCAGGCAGAGAATCGCCGTAATGGTGGCAAAAACAGCCACTACTCTGGTCTCTGACCATCCGCACAATTCAAAATGGTGATGGATTGGCGCCATCTTGAAAATGCGCTTTCCTCCTGTTTTCTTAAAATATGTTACCTGAAGGATTACCGAAAGAACTTCGATCAGATAAATGAAGCCGATAATCACCAGGAACAAAGGAATCTCCATCATAAATGCACTGGAAGCGACAAAACCGCCCAATGCCAGAGATCCCGTATCCCCCATAAATACCTTGGCAGGATATACATTAAACAGCAGAAATCCTAAAAGGCTTCCCACCACCGCCCCGGTAATGGGGCTGATGCCGCTGTTCTCTCCTATTGATACAATGGTCAGGAAAGTAGCTACCAGAATGGTTACGCTGGTGCAAAGTCCATCCAGGCCATCTGTGAAATTCACTCCATTATCCGTTCCCAGCACGATAAAAAATACGGCAGGTACGAAAAGGACGCCCAAATTGAGCCAAAGTCCATGATCAAATCCCCCGGTAAAAGGAACCAGCATCTCCGTTCCCACCTCGCTGCTGTTCACCAGATACCAGGCAAAAATACCGGTAATCACAATCTGTCCCAAAAGCTTCTGCTTCGGATTCAGACCTTCCGACCGCTTCATTACAATCTTAATATAATCATCCAGAAATCCAATAATGCCAAATCCTACTGTGACAAACAACACAGGAATAATCTTCGGATATCGGGGAAGATAAAACAAAGACGTAATGATAATGCTGGTTAAAATCATCAGTCCGCCCATGGTAGGCGTGCCCTGCTTTTTCAAATGGGCCTGAGGTCCCTCTTCACGGACCTGCTGGCCAAATTTCAGCTTGTGCAGAAAAGGAATCACTACCGGGCACAGCACCGCGCTGATACAGAAGGATATGATAATCGCTAAAATGGTTTCATTAATCATAGAACACCTCAAATTCTTATGTATTGGCTTTACCTGCCAGGTCTTTTTCCGGCCTCCAGGTCATTAAGTAGTATACGTCTTTTTCCCGGAATAATCAACTTATATCTGGGTTTCTTGGATTCCCAGAATGGGAAGAATGTTCCGAAAAAGATCTCCGATTACCGGCGCGGCAATGGTGCCGCCGTAATAAATTCCTTCCGGCTCGTCAATGGTAATCAGCGCGATCACCTGAGGATTATCCGCCGGCGCAAATCCAATGAACGAAGAGATATATTTTTTCAGGCTTCTGGGAAGCTTTTCCGAGGTGGCGGTCTTTCCCCCGATCCGATATCCCTCTACTGCCGCATTTTTTCCGCTGCCCTCTGCCACCACCATCTCTAAAATATAACGCATGGTTTCGCTGGTCTCTTCAGACAAAATTCGCCCCTTAAGAGGCCAGGAAAATTTTCTGGTCCAGCTGCCGTCTGCCGTTTTGGCTTCTAACGCAAAGTGAGGCGTTACTCTCTCTCCTCCATTTATAATAGAAGAAACTGTTGTAATCAGCTGAACCGGCGTAATTTGAAAGGACTGACCAAAGGAAACCGTGGCCAGCTCCACCGGTCCCATATTCTCCGGCTTATGCATAATCGTGGATGCCTCCCCCGGAAGATCAATTCCCGTTTTTCCCCGAAGGCCAAACTGATCAAAGTACTGGCAATAGGCTTCTGCTCCCAGCCGCTGTCCCACATCAATCAACACTGGATTGCAAGAATTCATCATTCCCTGGAGGAAGGTTTCTCCGCCATGTCCTCCTGTTTTATGACACCGGATTTTTCTGTCCTCCACAATCCGATAACCTGGACAAGTGAAACGGTCTGTCAGCTTCACCACTCCAGCTTCCAAACCTGCAGCCGCCGTAATAATTTTAAACGTCGAGCCAGGTTCGTAAGTATCGCTGACGCAAAAATTTCGCCACATCTGATTTCGCCGTTCTTGAAGATCTCTTCCCTCTTCCGCCTCCTGAGCAGCCTTTTGTCTGGCGCTCTCGCTGACCAGATTTTGGTCTAACGTAAAGGGATCATTCAAATTAAATTCCGGCGCGTTCACCATTGCCAGGATTTCCCCGTTCTGAGGATTCATGACAATGATGGAAACACCCTTGGCATTTTTGCGCTCCATCGTCTGGTATGCCAGCTGCTGAGCATACATCTGAATATTCACATCCAGACTCAGCACCAGATCTTTCCCCGGCACCGGCTCTCGCCGCTCCTCCCGGCCGTTTTCCAGTTCCACTCCCGCTGCGTCTGTCATGGTGTAGATGATTCCGCCGATTCCTTTTAAATATTCTTCATATTTTACCTCCAGGCCGATAATCCCCTGATTATCTCCTCCAGTAAATCCCAGAACCCGGGATGCAAGACTGTTATAGGGATAATACCGCTTATAATCTTCATCCACCTTCACTCCATCCAGGTTGAACTGGCGGATCCGGTCCCCGGTCTCCTTCTCCACATTAGAGGCAATCACCTCTCTGGAGCTGCGTTTTTCTACTTTTTTCCGAACCTCTCCCTCCTCAAGGCCAAGCTCCCGGCTAAGCATCTGAATGGTCTGCTCCCTGTCTTTCACCTGATTATAAATTACGGACACGGTGCACACCGTCCGGTTATCCGCCAGCACCTGGCCGTTCCGATCCAATATTCTGCCCCGGGCAGCCTTAATGGATCGTTCCCGAAAATGCAGATCCTCCGCCTTCGCCGAATAATACTGAGAGCGAAAAATCATCAGATAAAACAGCCGTCCTCCTAACCCGATGATCATCAATGACAACAGGAAAAAGAGAACGGCTGTTTTTCCCCTGTGACAGGTTCGATTCTCATTCATGCCCGGCTCCTGTCTTTCCTTTGTTCAAATATATGAATTTTCCGGGCATTTATTCTTATCCAACAGTTTATGTCTGGCTCTCTCCCGATTCCGTCTGCTGCTGACTTTCCTCTGCGGAAGCGGAAGTTTCCTCCTGGGTGCTTTCTGCAGAAGCAGAAGTTTCCTCCTGGGCCTGGGATTCTGACTCTTTTGAAGACGCTTGGGTTTCTCCCGCCGAGGTCTCCTCTTCTGACATTCCTGGAAGGTCCCCTGGAATGCCTGAATCCTGACCATCCTGCTCTATATATTCCTCAGTTTCATAAACCTTTGTCTCCGGTTCTGTTTCTTCCGGAGCAATATTATCTCCTGCAGAAATTCCCTCCTCCTGAGGAAGCTGAGCTTCAATCTCCTCAGGTACCTGGATCTGCTCTGTATCCGGGAATACATTCAGATAAGGCAGAATCTCTGTCAGTATTTTCTGCACAATGGTGCTGGCATATGTACTGTGAGGCTGATCTTCCACATGGGGCGTATCAATCACCACGTACACAAAAACCTCAGGATCATCCGCCGGTGCAAAGCCAGCGAAAGAAACCACGTAATTGCCGTCGCCCCGAGGATATTTCTGCGCTGTACCTGTTTTTCCGCCTACTTTGTATCCTGCCACCTGGGCTGCGCTTCCTGTTCCCTCAGAAACAGTCCGGTACAATGCTTCCCGGATAAACTGGGCCGTGCTTTCCGATACAGTCTCCCGTACCAGCTCCGGTTCGATTTCTCTCACCAGAGAACCATTTTCATTTAAAATCTGCTTAACCACATGAGGTTCATAATAAGAACCTCCATTAAGTACAGAACAATAAGCAGCTGCCATCTGGATCATGGTACAGTTATAATTCTGGCCAAAGGAGTTGGTGGCCAGATCCGTCGGTCCCATGTCCTCTGCTGTATACACTAAGGTACTGGTATCTGCTTCTCCAGGAAGATCAATTCCCGTTTTTGAACCGAAACCAAAAAGCTGCTGATATTTGGCAAAACGTTCCCTGCCAATCATGGAGGCCATCTGCATCAAGGCATCATTGCAGGACTGCATCAAAGACTCTGTTACCGTTAAATTTCCATGACCGCTGCGTTTTACGCATCGAATTCTCCATCCGCCCACCTCCTGGTAGCCGTCACAAAAGAAGGTTTCATTGCCTGTCAACACCCCTTCTTCCAGGCCTCCGGCGATGGTGAAGATTTTTTGAGTAGAACCTGGTTCATAGGTATCGCTGATGCAGAAATTCCGCCACAGCTGATTCCATGCAACCTGAGTTCCTAGGGAGACAATCTCGTCCTCTGTATAATACTGAGGCACCTGATCGGTGGTAATCCGTGCTTTATCCGGATTCTTCCGATGATAATCATCCGCTGCTTCCTGAAGTCCCATCTGCCGAATCTGTTCATCAGTATACCGGTTTCCCAGATCTCTGGGGTTATTCAAATCGTAGCGGTTCTTGCTGGTCATAGCCAGGACCTCTCCATTATCCGGGTCCATCACAATAGCAGCGCTCATATTGCTTCCCGTGGTATTCTCCCACTCGTCAATGTATTTATCCACGATTTTCTGAATATTGGCATCAATAGTGGAAACCACTGTATTTCCGTTCTCTGCCGGCTTGATCACACGCTCCAGATTGGTCTCTTCATTCAGATATCCATACTCTCTGCCGTTTACCCCGATCAGATCATCATTGTAATACTGCTCAATGCCTCCGTTTCCATGGGTTCCGTCGCTCTGGGCAAAGCCAACTACATTGCAGGCAAGATCATTGTACGGATAAACCCGCTTATATTCGTCTTCGAACCAGATTCCTTTTACCTGCTCTCTTGAATCAGCTTTTTTATACTCCGCATTCATCTGGTCTTCCAGCTCTTCAAAGGCAGTCTTCTCATCATAGGACAGCTGTCTGGCATAACGAATATAATAAGATTCAGGCCTGCTGGTAATCAAACTTCGAATCTCCCCTGGATCGTAACCGAAAGCCTGACACAATGCGCTGACTGTAGGCTCTAAATATCGTTCTTCATCAGACATAATCTGGTTAGCGTCAATAATCAGATTGTACACTTTCTCGCTGGTCGCCAGAAACGTGCCGTTCCGATCTACTATATCTCCTCTCCGATAGGGGATCACCCTGCTGTCATACCGCTGCTGAGAGAGAACAATTTCTGTGTAATCCTCCTGCTTCGTCTTAATAATATTATACAACACCATCACTAATGCAAACAAAGCCAGCGTAATTACCAGTACGGTAACCGCCAGCTTCTCCTGCATGTATGTCAAAAATAATCTGGGGCCGCCTTTTGGCTTCTTTACAGGCCCCTTAGTATTGTGGGATGTCCTCATACTGTCTTACATACTCGCTTTCCGTCTTGTTATACAGAATGACCTGGTCTTTATTCGCATATACCATACCCAAATCTTTCGTCGCCACTTCATACACATGGTCCAGATCCACATACGTATTAATGCTGGTTTCCAGGGCGTCATTCTCCGACTTCAAGGTTTCAATCTCCGACTCCAGAGACGCAATATTGCGGATTCTGGACGTGATAGAAGACTGCACCTGAAGGTAACTCACGCACAAGTATAAGGTAAAAACGGATGCAATTGTAAGCATAATCACAAAAGGCAGATTCATCTGAAGCGCTTTCTCCTGATTCCGCCGCACAGTATAGCTGGCAACGGTTCTGTTCTGGCGCTTTACGGCTGTTTTCCGCTCCGGAATTCGGTCCGGCTGCACTTTACGAACGGTATTCCCATGAATATATTCCTGTGTTCCGTGTGAATAATATGAATTCTTCCTGTCAGCCATCGACCTGTTCCTCCCTTGCCTTTTTCTGTTCTTCTGCATGATGAATTCTTATGTGCCGAGAGAAAGCGGACCCCGCTCAAATACGCGAAGCTTGGCGCTTTTGGCGCGCCGATTTGTCTCCGTCTCCTCCTGTGAAGGAAGAATGGGTTTTCTGGTAATTACCCTCCCCCTGCTTTTCCTGCCGCATACGCACACCGGAAAATCCGGCGGACATATACAAGGATGTTCATTTTCCCGAAATTTGTTTTTTACAATCCGATCTTCCAGAGAATGAAAGGTGATAATCGCCAGCCTGCCTCCTGGGTTCAGCAGCTGAATCATCTCATCAATAGATTTCTCCAGCACATCCAGCTCACCGTTCAAGGCAATGCGGATAGCCTGAAATGTCTGCTTAGCCGGATGACCTCCGGTGGCTCTCACTCTGGCCGGAATAGCCGCCTTCACCGCCTCGATTAACTGACCGGTGGTCTCAAAGGGGCGTTCCTCCCGCATCCGCACAATATGTTTTGCAATATTGGCTGCAAATTTCTCTTCTCCGTAATCCCGGATAATCCGATAAAGTTCCTGCTGGCTGCTGTTGTTCAGGATATCCGCGGCCGTAATCTCTCCCCGCTGGTCCATGCGCATATCAAGAGGCGCATCCTCCCGGTAAGTAAATCCCCGCTCCGGCGTATCCAGCTGATAAGAAGACACTCCAAGATCCAGATAAATTCCATCAACCCGGTCAATTCCCAAATCCCTTAAGACCTGCGGCGTATTGACGTAATTGCTTCTTACAATGGTAACCTGGTCCTTAAATTCTTTCAGCCGTTCTCCGGCAGCCTCAATGGCCTCTCCGTCCTGATCAATCCCGATAAGACGCCCCTGGGGACCCAGCCTGCTTAAAAGCTCATAAGCATGACCTCCGCCGCCAAGGGTACCATCCACATAAATCCCCTCAGGCTTTACCTTCAGGCTGTCAATGGTCTCATGAAGCAGAACTGATGTGTGTCCAAATTCCATTTAAATTCCCAATCCTTCCATATTTTCTGCGATTTCTTCCATGTCATCATAGGAGTTGGTTTCCATCCAACGGTCTTTGGCCCAGATTTCAATCCGGCTTCCCACACCTACCAGCACAGCATCCTTTTCAATTCCGGCAAATTCCCGCAGAACTGCAGGAAGAAGTATCCTTCCCTGCTTGTCTACTTCACAGGTGGTGGCGCCGGCCAGGAAAAATCGGGAAAACTTCCGGGCATTGGCATTGGTTAAAGGCAGAGCGTGAAGCTTTTCTTCAAGGGCTTTCCATTCGGTGTTTTCATACACAAATAAGCAGCCATCTAATCCTTTCGTTACTACGAATTCATCCCCCAGCTGCTCTCTGAACTTCGAAGGTACGATGAGACGCCCCTTCGCATCGACTGTATGATTGTATTCACCCATGAACATCATCTATCACCCGGTACCTATCCATACAACCAAAACCACTTGGCTACCATTCCATTCCACTTTCTACCACTTTCCACCACTCGTATAACCATTTTAGTACATCCGTAACGAAATAGCAAGAAATTTTTCTTGTAAATCGTAAAAAAGAAAGGCAGGCATTACCTTTCTTTCTGAAGAGTGAAAAAGGCCGTTTTCTCTTAACGATGAAGGGAATTTTTCCTCTCCAGCTTTGTGAATCAAGCCAAAACAAAAAGAGGACTGCCCGCCGCGCAGCCTTTGCCACGCAGCGGCAATCCTCTTAAGAAATCGAAAAACCTGTCATCTTCACGGACATCTCAGAAACCAGAGACAATATACTGTTCAATCAGTCCATCCAGCTCCACGCTGCGGCGGTAAATCTCTTCATAGTCTTCCCCCGCATCAATGCTGGCATTCAGCCGAACTCTCGC
Source organism: Candidatus Cottocaccamicrobium excrementipullorum (assembly GCA_018713255.1). Classification (GTDB taxonomy): domain Bacteria; phylum Bacillota; class Clostridia; order Lachnospirales; family Lachnospiraceae; genus Caccovicinus; species Caccovicinus excrementipullorum. Next base: position 111,470 of record DVFL01000008.1, read on the forward strand.
CGTCTCAATCTTTTCTATCAGTTCGTTCTTCGAAACGTTCATCCTATGCTCTCCTTCTTCCTTCTTTCCAGCCTTCTGTGCTTCCAGATCAGAAAACTGGCTGCTCCCACCGCTAGAATCACTGACAGGCACTGGGACACCGGAAGTCCGGTGCCGAAAAGCAGAAGCTGATCTGTTCTCAGCCCCTCTATCCAGGCTCTTCCAAGTCCATAGCCAAGTAAATAAATACAGAACATCTCGCCGTTAAACGTTTTTCTCTTCCGATACCAGAGCATGAATGCGAGAAGGCCAATGTTCCAAAGAGATTCGTATAGGAATGTGGGATGTACTTGAATATATTCCACCCCATTTTCTATTATCTTATGGTCCAAAAGCTCCTGGGATATCATTGATGGATTTACCAGGGACATTTTAATCCGCATCGCAAATAATCCGTCCGTATATCCTCCGAAGGCTTCCGTATTGAAAAAGTTTCCCCATCGTCCAATAATCTGTCCCAAAGTCAGTCCCAGAACGCCTGTATCCGCCATGGAAAAAAAGGACACTCTGCGCACCCTGGAAAAAATAATAAGAGTCAGGACTGCGCCGATGACGCCTCCATAAATTGCCAGTCCTCCGGCTCTTAAATTAAAAATCTGGAGCAGATTGTCCTTATAAGCGTCCCATTCAAAAATTACGTAATACGCCCGCGCCCCGATAATGGAAAAAATAATCGCATACAAAGCGAAATCCAGATAGAGATCTGGATCCTGTCCCCGCCGCTTTGCGTCCCTCATGGCCAGCCAGATGCCTGCCAGCATCCCGCAGCCAATAATAATTCCATAATAGGCGATCCGGAATCCAAAAACATCAATGCTCCTGGGCAGATGTTCAATGGTAATTCCCAGATGAACAAAGCTTAAGTCAGCCCCAGTTGTCGTCATGTGTAATCTCCTCTCCGCTATTGAGCTTCTTACATTTTAACCCTAATCTCGGGAAAAAGCAACGTGTTTCGATTGACAGGATATAACGGGGTTCGACAATAAGAAGAAGCGGTTTAAATGCAGTTTCGTCTCACCTTATTCCATCAGGCGGATTTCCCCAAAAAGGCCTTGAGAGAAAAGTTTCTATCTGCTATAATCATTCTGTTATATTGCCTCTTTTCTTAAAAAATCAAGGCACAACAGGGCCGAAAACCCTTGAGTATACAAGAGAATAAGGAGATGTAAGCAAAAAATGAAATTAGGAATCGTAGGTCTTCCCAATGTGGGAAAAAGTACCTTATTTAATTCACTGACCAAGGCAGGAGCAGAATCAGCCAACTATCCCTTCTGCACCATTGATCCCAACGTAGGCGTGGTTCCCGTTCCTGATCCCCGCTTAAAGCAGCTGGCCGCACTCTACAATTCCCAGAAAATCACCCCGGCCGTCATTGAGTTTGTGGATATCGCCGGACTAGTAAAAGGCGCTTCCAAAGGAGAAGGTCTGGGCAATCAGTTTCTTTCTAATATTCGTGAAGTAGATGCCATTGTCCATGTAGTTCGCTGCTTTGATGATCCTAATGTGATCCATGTAGATGGAAGCATTGATCCTATCCGCGATATTGAGACCATTAACCTGGAGCTGATTTTCTCCGATATCGAAATTCTGGAACGCCGAATTGCCAAGACCTCCAAAGGCGCCTTTAATAATAAGGAACTGGCCAAGGAAGTAGAACTGTTAAAACAGATTAAAGCCCGCCTTGAGGACGGTAAACTGGCCCGTGGAATGGAACTGGAAGATGAAGATCAGCTGGCCTTCGTGGAATCCTTAAATCTTTTGACCTGGAAGCCGGTTATCTTCGCCGCCAATGTAAGTGAAGACGATGTAGCCGATGACGGCGCATCCAATCCCTATGTACAGAAAGTGCGTGAATTCGCAAAGGAAAATAACTGCGAAGTATTTGTCATCTGCGCGCAGATTGAGGAAGAGATCGCTCAGCTGGACGATGATGAGAAAGCCATGTTCCTGGAAGAACTGGGCCTAAAGGAATCCGGACTGGACAAGCTGATTGCTGCCAGCTACCGCATTCTTGGCCTGATGAGCTACTTGACCGCCGGCGTTACTGAAACCAGAGCATGGACCATCCGCATGGGCACCAAAGCTCCTCAGGCAGCCGGAAAAATCCACTCCGATTTTGAGAGAGGCTTTATCCGTGCCGAGGTGGTCAACTATCAGGATCTTCTGGACTGCGGCAGCTACAACGCCGCCAAAGAAAAAGGACTGGTACGCTCAGAAGGAAAAGAGTACGTCATCAAAGACGGCGACGTAGTATTGTTCCGTTTTAATGTGTAATAGTCCCAGTTCACAAAAAGACGTTTCAATTTTAACCATTAAAGACCCCATGGAAATCGAAATTATTCGATTCCCATGGGGTCTTTATCTTTAAAGTCTTTATTCTCCAAAAACCTTTGCATACAGTGCATTCTGCTCTGGAAGATGCGTTACATATCCTACCGGAATTTTCCCGTCAGTAGCCTGGATTACAGCCTTTGCCCCGTCTGGTCCGAAAGCGCCGCACAGTTCAATGCAGTTAACTCCGGAATCACACAGTTCTTTTGCAACTCGGCATCCTTCTGCAAGATTTGGCACAGCTGCCACTTGAATTTCTCCTCCATGAACAGCAGCTCGGTCCTTTTCCGCGTCAAACTCATCACCCATAAGAATAAATGCAAACTTCATCCTTCTGTCTCCTTTCTCTACAGCCGCAAGGTCTACCCTGCTCTGCCCCTGACAAAATCTTATAAAATCAAACAAAAAACCGGAAACCTAATAAACTAAGGTTTCCGGCAAAATAAAAAAAGCGCGAGACGGGATTCGAACCCGCGGCCCCCACCTTGGCAAGGTGGTGCTCCACCCCTGAGCCACTCGCGCATGTCTTCTCTTACTCTCTTTTCCCTGTCTCTCTCAATCGGGGTGACAGGATTCGAACCTGCGGCCTCCTGGTCCCAAACCAGGCGCTCTAGCCAAGCTGAGCCACACCCCGCTTTGCTAACGGTCTCTTCGACACCGCCTCTCTCACGTACCCTCA
>DVFL01000009.1 GCA_018713255.1 Candidatus Cottocaccamicrobium excrementipullorum
GTGGTGCTTAGATAAAGGATAAATATAATGTAAAGGGGAATCAATATGTCCCGCTTTATTTAGGGAATTTCCCTTGCTTTTTTCAGGGAATTCTGACGCTTTTTTTCGGTAAATTTAGTGTATCATAAACAATTGCATAAAACTATGTCCCCGGGGTGTATTCCGCCGGCTTTTTTTGCTGCTTGAATGGCTGTATTTCGGGTAATTCCAATACGTGTTTGAATAGAGGTAAAGTCCAGCAGGACTGCTTGACCGCAGAATGTTTCTATCGGCATGGAAGCGAGGTCTTTTCCATTTGGAAAGAGATGGTAGGGAACTTCTATGTGCGTGGCAATATGAGAAACCATTTGGATATTTGTCATAATATACCATTGGTTTTTATCACGAACCACGTTATGGTTAACGGTATCGGCGCCAATCGTTTCTGTTAAAAATTTTCGTTGAGATGCGCCTGGACGAATAAAGTGGGTCAAGTCGATTAGTGTTTTCATTAATATACCTCCTGTCCAATTTACTTCTAATTTGTATTTTATATTTTAAACGATAAGTTTAGACAGAAGAAGAATTGAAAGATGATTATTTGTTTAAAATTTATACAATAGATAAAAATAGATATATTATTCTGATAGATAAATCCTGTTAAGATTAATACAGAATATAGTGATTGACAGGAGGTAAATCAATGCGAGAATCGATCCATAAGTATTTTCAGATTGGCACTATTCAATGGATGAGTTATCCGCCAGAACGTTATGATTTGATTGAAAGTGTTGGAACAATTTGTGCAAATCCATTTTTTTCAGTTTTGGAAGTGACGTCGATCAGCAATGTAAATCAAAGAGAGATGGTAAAACATATGCTGGAGCAGTCCCACATGAGAGTTTGTTTTGGAGCACAGCCTATTTTAATGGGCGGTGGCCTGAATCCTAATGATGTGAAGGAGGAAAAAAGAAAGCAGGCTGAAGATGCTTTGAAGGAGGCAATTGATCAGGCAGAGTTAATAGGAGCTGGAGGGATTGCTTTTATGTCGGGGCACTGGGATGATGAGAATAAAGAGAAGCAGTATCAGCAATTATGCAGAACTACAGAAGCATTGTGCTCATACGCAGGACAAAAAAATATGACTGTGGAACTGGAAGTTTTTGATTATGACATGGATAAGAAGGCACTAATTGGGCCGGCGCCTCTGGCGGCACGTTTTGCTGCGGATATTCGATGCAAATACAGTAATTTTGGGCTTTTAGCCGATCTTTCTCATTTCCCTACTACTTATGAGGACACGAAGAGCGTAATCAGGACGATGCGTCCATATCTTACACATTTTCATATTGGAAATGCAGTAATAAAGCCTGAGTGCGAAGGGTATGGTGATCAGCATCCAAGATTTGGGTTCCCGAATGGAGCAAACGATGTGAAAGAACTGAAAGAATTTTTTACAGTGCTGAAGGAGGAGGGATTTTTTTGCCAGGAAAAGCCGTATGTATTGTCAATCGAGGTAAAACCGAGAGAAAATGAGGCGGCTGATTTGGTGCTGGCAGGAACAATTCGTACAATCCAAAGAGCCTGGGCATTGTTAGAAGATTAGAAAATCGAAGAGTCTATAGAAAGCTGCGGCAGAACAGGTTGTTTTGCCGCAGTTTTATTGTAAGGTTTAAAAGGTTTTTGGTTATTCTGTAAAAATCTGGAACTGCATTTGAGGTTATTGAGTTTGTGCTGCTCATCCGGCCAAATACTTTCGCTAAAACCTCCTAATATGGGGAAAAACATCAAGGCTTAGCTGTTCAACAGTTTCCATAGGGTTGTGCGGCAGATTCCCAGCTGCTTTGCAGCTTTAGTTTGGTTTCCGCCGAGATCGCTGACGACTGATTTTACGATATCGACTTCGATATCATGAAGGCTTCTTCTCAAGTCGAAAGGAACGTTAGATGTCCCGGGAGCAGTGACGGAATAGTGTTCACTTTTTAATATTTGCTTTACTGAGTCTAAGGTGATATAAGCCCCAGAACAAGATTCTACCAGCTGGGACAGAACACGTTTAAATTGGGCAAGGTTGTGTTCCCAGGGATAGGACTGCAGATATTCCAAGGCATCAGGGTAAAATCCAATTACTTGTTTAGAGCATTCAATGTTTAATGTACTAATATAAAGCTTGGCTAATGTAGGGATGGAATCAGCTCGTTCACGAAGAGGTGCTAAATTTACTGTTATACAATCTAATGTGTTCTGCAAACGGAAAACACTGTCTGGTATATTTTTTCCGGATTTGCACGCGTAAGAGAAAATAATTCGATTCCTTGAGCATAAGCGAGAATCGCGGATGGCACAAATCAAATGCTCCAACCTTACTGCAGACAAATCTTCTAGACTGCGAAAGTAGATGGTACAGTCATTGTCATTTAGCGGCGAGCTGATTCCTGTCAGCAGAAAAGACCAGGAGCGTTCACTGAATAGTTTTAAGTCAACAACAATATAAGGATGATTTTTCAAGGTACTTTGCGTGTAAATGTATGCGGCTAATTGCTCTTTCCCTGTTCCGTGTTCCCCAAATAAAAAAACGGGACGGCCTGAGGCGATAATTTGAGGCAGAGGAAAACTGAACTGATAAGCTGAAAAAAAGATTTCATTAAAATGTTTGAGAAAAATAGTGGCAGCATCGGCGCAGGAATAGTAAAGCAACTCATTTTTCTGCAGAGAAACCTTCAGTTTTTTGCTTACAATAGTAACAACATAAAAGGTACTGTCATTTTGTGCATACGAACGGCAGGTAATGCGGAAGTGAATATTTTTCCCGATTCGCTCAGAGACTGAATAATTTCCGCTATGGTTTTGCACGGCTTTGAAAGCGAGATTGTGAGCTGTAGTTTCCTCCAAGGTTTTAATGGAAGAAAATACCATGTCATTGTCGCGGATAACCATGATATCATCTTCTATATAATCCAAAATTTTGGAAAAGAAGGAAAGTTGTTGATTTTGCTCGAGATAAAAATGGATTAGAGGAAACATTTGGCGGAATATACTTTCGATATCTTCGTATTTTGAGGTAATTCCAATGTGCTTTAACCCCTGTTGAATAATTAGATAATCAATGCAAAGGCCTGATATGATGATCGAGTAGCCTTGCTCTTTTAGGGAGGTGATTACCTTGGCTGCTTCACCAATGTCATGAATAGTATAAATATCAAGATTCAGAGAGAGCAGTTCTTTTAATCGGTTGGCTGTAGAGGTCACTGCAGTATACCCTACGATGGCATATTTTTCTTGAAATGTTTCTGCCAATTTTATTGCGTGAAGAATACTATCTTGAGAAAACGGAATCTCAATTACTGGAATTTTTGCTACTTTTTTGAGCATAGAAGCCGTTTCGCCTCTGGCTAGGATTAAATCATAATTTTCCTGACTTTTGCTTTTTAAGAGCTCTAGCCCTTGATAAGAGTTGCTAATATAGGCATCCATTAAAATCTCAGGATACTTTTCTGCAATAGTATAAAAGTGATTTTGAATGGTTTCATTTGGTGCAAATCCTAAAATTCGAAATTTCATATCACGATCCCCCTTAATTATATAGTGTCTATTTTATATACATAATAAAATGGATGAAAATAAAAGTCAATAGTATTGTTTATAAAATGAACGATTTTAAAAATTGCAATAGTTTAAAACCGACTTAGCCAGTTATATAATTTGATTATGGAAAACATACAAAAAAGATAAGTAAATTAAAAGAAAAATGTTGAAATTCACAAGGAGATGACAAAATGAACAAAACGAAAGAATGGTACTCTAGAAATGCAAAAAGATTATTTCCACTGTTGTTGATTCTTCCGACATTGCTTTTCTTGTGTACATTTTGTATTTATCCAATGATCAGAGGATTTATGTATTCTTTGACCAATTATGACCGCGGAAATCCTAAGGTTATGGATTTTGTAGGACTAGCTAATTTTATTGAAATATTTACGGAAGATAAAGTGTTCGGAGTAACAGTTGTTAATTCCGTAAAATGGGTAGTTGTAGAAGTTCTTGCACAATTGTTTTTTGGAATGATTTTTGCACTTATTTTGAACCAATCTTTCCGCGGTCGAGGATTAGTGAGAACGTTCTGTTTCGCTCCTTGGGCAGTTTCAGGTGTACTTACCACTATGCTATGGACATTGATTTTTAACGAACATATTGGACTTTTGAATCATGTTTTAACAGCTGTTGGATTGGGGGATATGACAAAAGCTTGGGTTCAAAATATAAAAACAGCATTCCCCTCAGTCGCAATTGCAGAGCTTTGGCGAGGAATCCCATTTTTTACGATTACCCTGCTTGGCGGGCTTCAGACGGTCCCACTGGAATTATATGAATCTGCTCGTGTAGATGGAGGAAATGCATGGAAAAACTTTTGGTGGGTAACTGTTCCTTATATGAAAGAGTCAATCGTGTTTGCAACATTGATGAGAAGTATATGGGAATTTAAATCCGTAGATTTAATTATGACTATGACTAATGGTGGACCCATGCGAAAAACGCTTACTTTGCCGATCTATATGTATCAGACAGCAATTACTAATGGTCAATATGGATATGGTGCTGCACTGACAGTTATTTTATTTATCATACTCAGTGTATATGTTGTTATTTATTTGAAAGCCAATAATTTTGGAAAGGGGGTAAATGAATGAAACCGAAGACGAAGAAAAAAATCATTCGAATTTTTATTTTGTATATTCCGTTAATAATTTTTCTTTTGTTTATTGGAATTCCTCTTTTCTGGGCGCTTTCTCTATCTTTTAGAGATGGACAAAGTATTATCAGCGGAGCATTTCATTTGTTGCCTGAGCGTTGGATTTTAGATAATTATCAATATGTGTGGCAGGCCAATAATTTAAATGTGTATTTTAAAAACAGCTTGATTACTTCATTTGGTGCCGTTTTTGTGGTAGGCATATTGTCATTATTTAATGGTTATGCTTTGAGCCGTTTCGAGTTCCCGTTTAAACGAGGATTTATGATCCTTCTGTTAATGACGCAGATGGTTCCCATTATTTTTAACATGACACCAATTTTCCTAATGATGAGCAAGTTAAAATTAGTAAATTCTTTATTTGGAATTATTCTTCTTCATATTGCTTCTGGAATTCCTTACAACAGTTTAATGATGAAGAGTTTTATTGGCTCAATACCAAAAGAAGTGGATGAGGCGGCAGCGATTGATGGATGTAATCGTGCACAGATTATTTTTAAAGTAATTTTTCCATCTGTGAGGCCAGGTTTTACTACAGTAATTGCTTATGCATTTATAACTTGCTGGAATGAATATCTAATGTCATTTACTTTGCTTACTGACGCAAAAAAGTTCCCGATTTCTGTAGGATTGAAGTATTTGGTAGGGGAATATAGCACAGATTACGCTGCCTTAGCAGCAGGATGCATTATTGCTCTTATTCCGCCCATTCTTTTGTTTGCTTATGTGCAAAAGCACTTGGTGAGTGGATTGAATGCAGGCGCAGTAAAAGGTTAAATATAATGAGAAAAGAATTCACAAATTAAAGGAGGAAAGAGATTATGAGTAAGAAAAAATGGGTGTTGGCTGCCGCAATGTTTTCTGCATTAGCCCTGGGTGCTTGCAGTAGTGGAAATGGTGAGGAAGCAGCAAAGACTACACAAGCCGCAGATGGAACTGGACAAGCTGAAACAGTCAGTTCTGAAACAGAGGGAGGAGAGAACGTAACGCTTACTCTCTGGGCAGATTTTATTACTCCGGAAAGAACGGAATATTTAAATCGGATGGTAGAGCAGTATATGGCAGAAAATCCGAATATTACTATCGAGCTCACCCCACTTCCAGACACAGCTGCAGATAAGTTAATGACGGCGTATGAAGCTGGGCAGGGGCCAGATATCTTTATGTCTTCAGGTCCTCAAGTTTCTGATCATATTAATGGTGAATATATTATTCCTTTGGATGAATACTTTGATAATTGGGATAAGAAGGATCAAATTCTTCCCTCTGCGATTGAAACTGTTAGAACATGGGATATTACAGGGGAAGATAAGCTTTGGTATATTCCCAATGGAATTTCCTGGACAGTTATGTGGGTAAGAAGTGACTGGCTGCAGGAAGCAGGTGCATCAGTGGATACCTGGGATCATTTATTTGATGCTGTAGAAAAAATGACTGATAAAGATGCAGGACGATATGGAATTGCAATTCGAGGCGGTTCTGGCGGTGCAAAGTTCTTGGAACGTATGATGTATTCTTACAGCGGAATTCTTTCGAAATTTGATGAAAATGGGAAATGTACAATTAATGATCCTAAAAATGTAGAATTTGTAGAGCGTTATCTTGGCCTTTATGGCGATTATACTGCAGAAGGTGATATTAATTATGGATGGACAGAGCTATCAGCAGCGTTTGATTCTGGAGCGGCAGGATTGATTATCCATAACTTAGGTTCTGCACAGGATCATTTAAATGCATTTAATGGTGATCTTACAAAATTTGAGGCAATAAATATGCCGTTAAATGATCAGGGAACCAGTGTAAATCTGATGATTCAGCCTGGTGGTATGACAATTTCGTCAACTTGTAAACATCCCCAAGAAGCATTTGATTTCATTGCTTATATGACTACTGGAGATCCGGTTAGTGAATACTGTCAGCAGTGGGGCGTAATTCCAGTTGATCAGGATATTCTGGCGAACGCAGAATGGATTAAGGAGTATCCTTGGTTTGAAAATTCTGCAGAGGCACTTCTGGATCCTGATACCGAATTTTATGAGGAATATTCATGGCTTCCTGGCCACGACAATATCTATAATGAAATTGATACGGAAAGCCAGTATGTAATGGCTGGTGAAATGACGGCACAGGAGATGTGTGATAATTGGGCAGAAGCACTTCAGGAATGTTATGACAATTACTTTAATCAGTAAATCAGAATGTTTGATCGATTACCCTATCATGGAAGTTTTGTCATAAGACATAGATGGGTTTGTAAATAGAACAAAAACAGAGGGGCGATTAGACGCCCCTCTCAAAGATAGCAAAATAAGGAGGAGGAAGAATGGTTGCATATAAAGCAGATTGGCAGAAACTGCGAAGATTTTGTGCAAACCTTTTAATGAAAGAAGGAATGTGCGAGTCTGATGCAATAGTTTGCGCAGACAGTCTGGTAGATGCCGATTTAAGTGGCGTAGAATCTCACGGGGTAAGTCGGCTGACTAATTACATGAAGCGGCTTCGTACGCAAGTGGTAAGCCATGAATCGAACTATACAGTAGAAAAAGAATATCCAGGAAGCCTTTTAGTAGACGGAAATAATGCTATGGGAATGGCAGTCGGGAAGTTTACCATGACTCGCTGCATTGAAAAGGCATCGGAAAATGGCAGTTGCTTTGCAGCGGTAAAACATTCCAACCATTATGGAACCGCTTCTTATTACGCTAGAATGGCGGCAGAAAAAGGGATGATAGGCATTACAGGAACAAATGCACCACCTAATATAGCACCCTGGGGAAGTTCCCAAAAATATATGGGGACGAATCCAATTGCTATTGCTGTTCCAACAGATCAAGAACCCATGGTATTGGATATGGCTCCTAGTGTGGTAGCCATGGGTAAAATTATCCTTGCGGCAAAATTAGGGAAATCTATCCCAGAGGGATGGGTTTTAGATCCTGATGGAAAACCAACAACTGATCCGCAGGTGGGACAGTATGGAACGTTGATTCCCATTGGCGGTCCCAAAGGTTCAGGAATTGCGATTATGATGGAAGTTTTATGTGGTGTTTTATCAGGAGCCGAGTACGGTCCACATATTAATCATTTTTGGAAAGATTTTGAGCATCCTCAGAATTTGGGACATTTTTTTGCTGCAATTGATGTAGACAAGTTTTGCGGAATCTGTGAATTTCGGCAGCGTGTTGGCAATATGATTAGAGAAATGAAAGCATTGCCACTCAGCCCGGGTTCTCAGCAAATTTATATGCCTGGAGAAATTGAAAGCATAAGAAGAGAAGAACGAAAGAAAAACGGAATTGAACTTTCTGAAAGTGTTTATCAAGAGTTAAAAACGCTGGCGGAGCAATACAATGTGAAATTTGAGCTTTGAGAAAGGACTTGAATATGAAAATCGGATTTATTGGTTTAGGGAACATGGGACTTCCCATGGCTCTTAATTTGTGCAAAAAAGGCTTTTCGATCATGGTGTGTTCCAGCAAAAAAGAAAGTCAGAATCGAATTCTGGAAGCAGGAGGACAAGCGGCAGAAAGTTTCTGTACTATGGCTGAGGAGTGTGATGTTGTTATCTCTATTGTTCCTGCAGATCTCGAAATTAGGCAGTTGTATATGGGGGAGAAAAGCCTTATTTCAGCTGCTCGTCAAGGACTGATTTGTATTGATATGACATCGGCAATGGGAGCTACGAAAAAAGAGATTGCGTTGTACATAGAGCAAAGCGGAAAGAATATAAAGTTTATTGATGCGCCTGTAAGCGGAGGGGTTTCTGGAGCTGAAGGCGGAACGCTGACGATTATGGCAGGAGGAGAGAAAAATGTAGTTGAAGATTGTCTCCCTATTTTTCAGGCGATGGGAAAGCGAATTGTTTACACGGGGGAAGTTGGCTCTGCATCCAATGTGAAGATGATTAACCAAATGTTGAATGCGGCGAATACGGCAGTGGCAGCAGAAGCGCTGTGCTTATCAAGGCGGCTAGGGGTAGATGACGAGATTCTTAGTCAGGTAGTTAATGAAAGCAGCGGCGGGAGTTATGTGTTTGAAAAAAATGTGCCGAAATATATGATGACGGGGAATCATCAGCCTGGATTTCGGCTGAAATTAATGAAAAAAGATGTAGAACTGTATTTAGAGACGGCAAAAAAGATGAAAGAGTTTACCTTGATTCCTCAACTAGTGTACCAGATCTATGCAGCCGCGGAAAATCAAGGGAATGGCGATTTGAATTATACATGTATTTATGAATGGTTTAAACAGAACCAGCCCGTTTTGGAGAAAGAGAGGTTAGATTAATGATAAAAATAATGGACTGTACCTTGAGAGATGGGGCTAATGTAGTAGGGAAAGGTTTTGACGCGCGGATGACAAAAATGATGCTTGAAGGTCTGATTTCTTGTAATGTTCCTATTATTGAAATGGGAAATTGTTTAGGGATTGGGGCTTATGAGGCAGATCAGTCCATTGCGCCATTAACAGATGAAGAGTATCTTAAATTGGTGCAGCCATACCTTTCTCAGGCAGAAATCGGAATGTTTATTGGCGTAAAAAATGTGAATGAAAAGAACGTAGAATTGGCCAGAAAATACGGGATTAATTTCTTGCGAGTTGGAGCAAATGCTGGAGATGGAAGGCTGGCATGTGAGGGAATTAAACGAATAAAAGCGGCAGGGCTGCGTTGCTTCTATTCCATGATGAAAGGTTATCTTCTTTCTGCTGATGATCTGGCAGAAGAAGCGAAAATGCTGGAAGATTGTGGATTGGATGAAATCACTATTATGGATTCTGCAGGAACAATGACTCCGGATCAAGTGGGGGAATATGTGGAGAAAATGGTGAGCCAGGTGAAAATACCAGTGGCTTTTCACGGTCACAATAACCTGGGATTATCTGTGGCCAATGCCATGGCAGCTCAAAAAGCTGGAGCACAAATTCTAGATTGTGGGCTTATGGGAATGGCCAGGAGTGCTGGGAATTGTGCAACAGAGTTGGCAGTGGCCGTGTTTGAACGGGCAGGCCTGCTTTCTGGTGTTGATTTGATGACGCTGCTGCATTTTATTGATCGTGAATTAGGACCGGCTATGGAAGAATATGGTTATCATGTGCCGGTAAAACCATTAGATCTGGTTTATGGCATTTCAGGATGCCATTCCAGTTTCGCCAGATTGTTTAAAGAAGTGGCAGAAGAAAAGCAGGTTGATTTATATTTGCTGATCATAGAAGTGTCAAAAATTAATCAGAAAAATCCAGATCGTGAATTGATTGAGCAGACGGCAGAACGACTCAAGAAAGGGGAATAATAGTGGAGATTGTTGTACTGGACGGATATACGGAAAATCCCGGCGATTTAAGCTGGGAAGGTTTTGAAAAGTTAGGAGAGCTTAAAGTTTACGATCGAACCCCTATGGATAAGGTCATAGAGCGGATCGGAAACGCAGAAGCAGTGATCGTAAATAAGGCTCCCATTACAAAAGAAATTATAAGCGCTTGTCCTAGTATTCGTTATATTGGGGTTCTGGCTACTGGATATAATGTAATAGATGTGAATGCAGCAAAAGAAAATGGTATTGTGGTGACTAATATTCCTTCTTATGGTACCTGGGCAGTGGGACAGTTTGCTATTGCGCTTTTGCTGGAAATTTGCCATCATGTGGCTCATCACGATCAGGCAGTCCATGAAGGACGGTGGAGTACAAATCCAGATTGGTGTTTTTGGGATTATCCATTAATTGAGTTGGCGGGGAAAACCATGGGAATTATTGGATTTGGGCGTATCGGTCAGGTAACTGGCAAAATTGCCAAGGCAATGGGAATGCATATTTTGGCTTATGATAAACATCAGACAGAAGAAGGCAAGGAAATTGCGGAATACACAGATCTAGATAATTTACTGAGCCGGGCAGATGTGATTAGTCTTCATTGCCCTTTGTTTCCAGATACAGAAGGGCTAATTAACCGGGAAACGATTAGTAAAATGAAAGATGGAGTGATTATATTAAACAACTCCAGAGGCCCACTGATTGTAGAAGAAGATTTAGCAGAAGCGCTGTCATCAGGAAAAGTTTATGGAGCAGGATTGGATGTAGTAAAAACGGAACCTATTTTGCCGGATAATCCTTTGTTGAAAGCACCAAACTGTTTAATCACACCGCACATTTCCTGGGCACCCAAGGAAAGCCGAAGCCGTCTAATGGATATAGCGGTGAATAATTTAAAGGCCTTTATTGAAGGAAGGCTGGTGAATGTGGTGAATAATTAATGGAGATTACTTCCTTGCTTGAAATGCAGGGGGCAATGTTTTTGCTTCTTATTTCTGGATTTATTATGCGGAAACGAAATATTCTTCCAGAAGGCGGGAAAAGCCTGCTGACAAATTTGTTGGTGGATTTTGTTCTTCCCTGCAGTATTATCCATTCCTTTCAGGTAGAATTTACAAGGGAAGTATTTGAAAAATGTATTGCAGTGCTTGCTATAGCTGCAGTTATTCAGTTGCTTGCCTGGATTTTCCCTAAAGCAGCATATGGGAGAATTCCGTCAGAGAGAAGATGTGTTTTGGAATATGGGACTATTTGTTCTAATGCTGGGATGATGGGAACAGCTATTGCAGAAAATGTTTTCGGGACCATGGGGATGATGTATTCTTCCATATATCTAATTCCTCAGCGGATTGCCATGTGGACGATAGGGCTTGCTTGTTTCGAACAAGCAGTAAGCCGGAAGAATATGGTGAAAAAGGTTTTGCTCCATCCTTGTATTATTGCCGTGGAACTGGGATTGCTGGTGATGATTGGAGGAATTTCTTTACCTAATTTTCTTACAGATACGCTGGGAATGACAGGCGGCTGCACTACTCCGCTCTCGATGATTTTTCTAGGAATGGTTTTGGCAGAAGTAAAGAGTATTCGAGATATGTTTGATCGTCAAATTCTATTCTATACTGTTGTCAGGCTGGTAATTTTTCCGGGAATAGTGTTGGCGGGATGTCGGTTAATTTCTGCCGATCTTGTGGTGACAGGAGTGTCAGTGCTGTTATCGGCTATGCCAGCGGGCAGCACTACTGCAGTTTTGGCTTCTAAGTATCATAAAGATATAGATTTTTCTACGAAGTGTGTTGTGATTACTACAGTATGCTCGTTAGTTACAATTCCAATCTGGTGTGCTATTTTATCGTTATAGTGGGGTATTGTAGACATAAAAATAAAAGGCCTTGTCCTGAAGCGGACAAGGCCTTTTGTTGTGAGGAGAATGGCCGGAGAACTGCAGGTGTTGAGGACTTATAAAAATACGACATTTTTTCTGAGAACAGGGCACAAAAATCTATAAAAGAAAAAGGAGAAAACAAGTATAATGAAAGCCAAGAACTGACAGTTTTTTTGTTTAGAAAGGAATCGCATCGGTATTCTGTTTAAAGATTCATGTGAATGAGGAGGAGAAGGGAATGAGAACATCGGTGACATCTTCAATTTGCTGGGAGGATCATCCGGCTGAAGAATGGCTGGAGGCGTATCCCATTGGAAATGGACGGCTGGGAGCAATGATCTTCGGCGGCATAAAAAAAGAGCGGGTGCAGATGAACTTAGACAGTTTGTGGTATGGCGGACATGTGGACCGTTTGAATCCGGCGGCGAAAGAGAATCTGGGAAAGGTACGGAAATTGATTAGCGAGGGGAAAATCAGCCAGGCGGAGGAGCTTTTAACGCTGGCCTTTTCTGGACTTCCTCAGAGCCAGAGACCTTTTCAGCCGTTGGGGGATCTGGAAATTACTTATGGACGCAGAGGTGATCAGGCCGTTTCAGAGCAGGCTCAGGATTATCGGAGAGAGCTGGATCTGGAACATGGACTGGTCAGGGAAAGCTTCGTTCTGGGAAAAGGGAAGATAGAAAAGACATATTTTGCCTCATGGCCAGCTAAAGTGCTGGTGATTCATATAGAAGCCTCCGCGGGAATTTCTTTTTCAGCTATTCTTCGCCGCCGTCGTTTTTATGAGCATTCGGGAAGCTGGATGGATCGCGGAATTTTTATGGATGGCCAGTCTGGCCCTGATGGGGTAAGGTTCTATGCAGGCGCCGCTGCTGCCAGCGGGGAGTGCGGGAACGTTCAGACAATAGGAGAGCACCTTCTGGGGAGAGATTGCCAGGAAGTGACGGTGATTATTTCTGGGGAAACCAGTTTTTATGAGGAAGATCCCCGGAAGACGGTTCAGGAGCGGATAAAAGCGGCGATGGAAAAAGGGTATGAACGGCTTCTTGAAGAGCATGTTGAGGATTATCAGAGCTTGTATGAAAGAGTGAATTTCCATTTAGGCGCCGATGATCTCAGCGAGGAAATTTCTCTTCCGCTGCACCGCCGGATGAAGGAGAGGCCTGAGGATTTAGGGTTGGCGGAAACGTATTTTAATTTTTGCCGTTATTTGATGATTTCTGGAAGCCGGCCAGATTCACTGCCTTTAAATCTGCAAGGCATTTGGTGTGAGGAGATGGAACCTGCCTGGGATTCTAAATACACGATTAATATCAATACAGAGATGAATTACTGGCCGTCGGAAAGCTGCAATCTGTCTTCCTGCCATCAGCCTCTTTTTCGGCTGATTCGAAGAGTAAAGGAGATGGGACAAAGAACTGCCAGGGAAATGTACGGATGCCGGGGCTTTACGGCGCATCACAATACAGATATTTGGGCGGATACAGAGCCGCAGGATATTTATATTCCAGCCTCTTACTGGGTGATGGGAGGCGCCTGGCTCTGTACCCACATTATGAATCACTATCGGTATACCAAGGACAAGGATTTCCTGAAGGAGAACTTTTCCTGCTTGGAAGAGGCAGTGTTATTTTTTGAGGATTTTTTGATTGAAGATCAGGGAGAATTTGTTACCAGTCCTTCGGTATCTCCGGAGAATACGTATATTATGAAAGATGGGACGGAGGGGTGTATCTGTGCGGGAAGTACTATGGACGTGGAGATTTTAAATGATCTGTTTGACGATTACCTGGAGGCTGCCGGAATTTTAGGAATTGCCAGTCAAGTAACCCAAAGGGCAGAGGAAATGCGGAAGAGATTCCCCAAATTAAAAATTGGAAAACATGGACAAATCCAGGAGTGGCGGGAAGATTATGAGGAGAAGGAGCCGGGGCACCGGCATATTTCTCAGCTTTATGGGCTGTATCCTTCCCGGCAGATTTCCTGGGAGAAAACCCCAGCCCTTGCTCAGGCTGCAGAGAAGACTTTAGCCCGCCGTCTGGCTTACGGCGGCGGACATACTGGCTGGAGCTGCGCCTGGATTGTGTGTATGTACGCTAGGCTGGAAGATGGAGAAAAGGCGCATCAAAATTTGATGAAGCTTTTTGGCCAGTCCACTGCCCCTAATCTGATGGATACGCACCCCAGAAAAAATGGATGTGTGTTCCAGATTGACGGGAATATGGGAGCCTTGGCTGGTATTGTGGAGATGCTGGTTCATGCGGAAGAGGATCGGCTGCTTCTTTTGCCCGCGCTTCCCCCTACCTGGCCTGAGGGAAGAATTCAGGGAATTCGGATCATGAATGATGGAGAGATTGATCTGCAGTGGAGCCGGGGACAGGTTCAGACTTGGGAGATCCAAGCGGGAAAAGAGGATCTTGAGCTTATGGTGAAAGCCAATCAAACCTGGCAGAAGGTTCAGATTCCGGCAGGAATGAGGAAATGTTTTACCCCGGATGTTCAGGTTAAAGAGCCTGGAAATAAATAATTGACAGGAGAATAGAATGAGAACAGGAATTTTGCTGCTGGCGGGCTTTTTTCAGGGAAGTTTTGGACTGGGGTACAAAGATTATCGTCCTCTTCCCTGGGCGGCCTTCTGGCTGGTCTACAATCTTTTTTGCCTGGGAACGGCGGCCATCTGGACGTTTTTTCAGGCGCCGGGATTTTTGCCGGTTCTTTTCCATCATCCAGAAGAGGCGGCGGTAATTTTTGTCTGCGGAGTAATCTGGGGAGCTTCGGCCATTTGTTTTACGAAAGGTGTGGATCTTTTGGGAATGGCTCTTTTATATGGCATTTCTATGGGATTTTCCATCATCGGCGGTTCAATTTTTCCCCTTCTTCTCCATCCGCAGAACCTGGAAGGAAATATTTTGCTTAATCTGGGGGCAGGCCTGGCCTTAAGCGGTGCTGGAATCTTTTTGATTACGGCAGGCGGACGGAAACGGGATGGCGCACAAGGGGCGAAGAAAAACCGTTTGGGCACGGCCATGGCTGTTTTTTCTGGAATTGGTTCTGCATTAATGAATCTTGGATTTGGTTACGGACAGAACATTACGGCAGAGCTTTCTGCCTCCGGCATCGGCGATGTGGGAATTTCTGCCGCTTCCTGGTTTTTGGTCATTCTGGGAGGAAATGCGGCTATGGCATGCTACTGTGTTCCGCAGATTGTAAAAGGCCGTCTGTTTTCTGGATTAAAGGGAAAGGGACTTCCAAGACGGCTGGTGATCCTTTTGTTTACCGCCATGATCTGGTATGGAGCGCTCTGCCTTTATGGCGTTTATACTGCCCAGGCCGGAGCGTATGGAATTGTGGTAGGATGGGTGATTTTTAATGCTCTGGCGCTGATTGTGTCTAATCTATGGGGACTGCTTTTAGGAGAGTGGAAAGGGGCAGGAGAGGGCCTTAGGCTGGCGGCAGCGGGAGATGTGCTGCTGATGGCGGCATGGATTTTTCTAGCCAGATTGAATGCAGGATGAATAAATCAGCGCCAAGAACAACTGCAGTCTGACAGAGGGCAAATTTTTGCCTGGGCCTCTTGAATTTGCGCGCAGATGTACGTATAGTAGAAGCAGAGGAAAAGAAGAAAAAGAGGCGGCAGAACATGTATACCTATGAGGAATTAAAGGAATTTGCAGAAAACTGTGGGCGATGTGAACTTTGCCGGACCAGAATTCACCCCGTTATGGGACGGGGGAGTCTTCAGGCACAGGTGATGTTGATTGCAGAAGCACCAGGGGCTGTGGAGGACAGGGAAGGAATTCCTTTTGCAGGACCTTCCGGAAGGGTATTGGATCAGCTTTTGGGAGAGGCGGGATTAAGCCGGCAGGAGATTTATCTGACGAATGTGGTAAAATGTCATCCGCCGGGAAACCGGGATCCCTGGCCTAAGGAGCAGGAGGCCTGCATTGCCTACCTGAAATATGAGACTCTGCTTCTTCGTCCGAAAATCATGGTTTGTCTGGGCCGAATTGCAGCCCAACGGATTATTCGCCCTGATTTTCGTATTACCAGGGAGCACGGAACGTTTCTTTACCGAAAAAATACTTGGCTTACTGCCGTGTATCACCCTTCAGCGATTCTTCGGGATCCAGGAAAGCTGGAGGAGACAGCGGAAGATTTTCGCAGGATTCGAAAACAGCTGGATCAACATTGATAAAGCGCGAAAGCGGCTTCAGTGAAGTGAGGCAAAGGAGGATAATGCCCACTCTTTTCTGAAGCCGCTTTTTGTTTTGACGCAGGTTGCCGGGAGGCATTTTTTCCGTCTGGAACGGTTGGCTCTTGACAAACAGGCGAATTCTCTCTAAAATACTTAGGAACCGAAATAAATTGGGAGGAAAGGAGCAAAGGATATGGAAACGGGAAAGGTGATTAATAAAATCTCCAACCGATTAAGGCGCAGATCCCGGGCGGTACAGGAAGCTATCGGCATCAGCGGGGCTCAGGGAAATATTCTGGATTATATTCTGGTGGAAGGAGAAAAAAGAAGCATTTATCAAAAGGAAATTGAGCGGGAGTTCGGATTAAGACCTTCTACGGCCACAGAAGCGCTTCAGAATCTGGAAAAAAGAGGACTGATCCGGCGGATTCCAGATGAGCAGGACGGAAGGTATAAACGGATTGTATTTACGGAAAAGGCTTCTCAGGTAAAAGAGGCGCTCCGCCAGGAGATTCGTCAGTCAGAGGAGCTTCTGCTTCGTGGAATTTCATCGGAGGAGAAGACGGTTTTTCTGGAGATTGCAGAAAGAATGCTGGAAAATCTGGAGTAGTGAGGAAAGTAAAGGGGAAAAGGAGAAAATGAATCATGAAAGAAGAAAGACAAATGATTGAGACTGGAGGAAAGGGAACGGAGAACAGCCAGGACTTGATGAGTTCAATGAAAGTATCCCGGGCAGTGGCGAAGATGGCCATTCCCAGCGTAATCAGCAGTCTGGTTACGGTGGTTTATAATATGGCGGATACTTTTTTTGTCGGACAGACGGGAGATCCGCTGCAGGTTGCGGCAGTAAGCCTGACCAATCCTATTTTTATTTTAATGATGGCTTTTGCCAATATGTTCGGGATGGGCGGCAGCGCTGTTTTGTCCATGGCACTGGGAGAGAAAAATGAGAAGAGAGCGAAGAATGCATCTTCCTTTGTTACTTGGGCTTCTCTTTTAGTCGGCGTGGCGTTTGCTTTCGTATTGGTGGCGGGGATGAACCCTGTGCTGGCTCTTTTTGGGGCGGATCAGCAGACTTATGAATTTGCTAAGGGCTATACTCTTCATATTGCCTGGGGTGCGCCATTTATTATCTGGTCGGCGGCAGCAAGCTTTGTGGTGCGGGCAGAGGGCGCCAGCCGGGAAGCCATGGTGGGAAGCATGATCGGAACCATTGCCAATATTGTTCTTGATCCTATCTTCATCAGCGTTTTAGATCAGGGAACAGCAGGCGCAGCCATTGCCACATCCATCGGCAATATTTTGGCCAGCATTTATTATTTATGGTACTTTTTGAAAAAAAGCCAGGTACTTTCAATTTCCTGGAGATATTTTACCTGTCGGGAAGGAATTTTAACCAGAGTTTGCAGCACAGGCCTTCCTACGGCAATTTTTTCTGGTTTGATGAGCGTATCCACCATTGTACTGAACCAGATTCTGGTGGTTTACGGCAATGCGCCGGTGGCGGCTATCGGCATTGTTTTTAAGGCAAACATGTTTATTACCTTCCTGCAGATGGGACTGGCAAACGGAGTGCAGCCGTTGTTAGGCTATAACTTTGGCTCGGGAGATGTTAAGCGGTTCCGGGAAATCGAAAGCTTTACCAAAAGAAGCTGCCTGGTGGTGGGAGTTTTGGCTACGGTGCTGTACTTTTTGCTGAGGGAGCCGATTATTCGGCTGTTTATCAACGATGATCAGGTGGTTGCCTATGGCGTGGAGATGCTGGTGGCCTATATGGTTTCTGGTCCGGTGATCGGTATTCTTTTTGTAAATATGAACTGCATGCAGTCTGTTGGACATGCCCTTGAGGCCTCGGTGCTTTCCGTTCTGCGTCAAGGTGTGCTGCTGATTCCCCTGCTTTATCTTCTTCAGGCTGTGTTTGGGCTTACCGGCGTAATTTTCGGTCAGTCCCTTACTGATTATGCGGCGGTAATTCTTTCTATTATTATATGGCGGAGCATTCGGAAAAACTTAAAATAGCCTAGTTGACTTTAATCCGAATTCGTACTATGCTGTATTTTGGTACGAATTCGGATTAAGGAGGGTATATGGAGAAGAATGTAGAGGAAATCAGACGGATTATGCTGGCGGTTACCAGGATGGATGGGGCGTATTATTACTTTGCAAAAAAGCTGGGCATTAAGGTAAATATTTTAAATTTGCTTTATGCGTTAGATGATGGGAAGCCTCATTCGCAGAAACAGGTATGCCAGGATTGGCTGATTCCCAAAACAACGGTTAATACCAACGTAAAGGAGCTGATTGAGGAGGGCTATCTGATGCTCTATCCCGGTGAAGGGACAAGGGAGAAGATTATTGGCCTGACAGAGAAAGGAAAAGCGTATACTGAGAAGATTTTAAAGGTGGTCTATGAAGCAGAGGAGACGGCCATGGCTTCCGTCCTGGAAAAATATTCGCCAGAATTTTTGGATGCAGTGGATTATTTTGCAGATCGTCTCTGCAGCGAATATGACAAGCGGTTGTCGGAGAAAACGGAGGAAGAAGCGTAATGAATGCACATACATTATTTACGAAAACTCCGCCGTTCAGACTGTTTTTATTTGCTGCGGTGCCTGGGGCGGTGAGCATGCTGGCATCAGCATTGTATCAGCTGATTGATGGAATCTTTGTAGGACGTTTTCTTGGAGACACAGCTTTTGCGGCGCTTAATCTGGCTATGCCTTTTGTTATTATTAATTTTTCCCTGGCGGATTTAATCGGCGTGGGATCATCAGTTCCCATTTCAATCAGTTTGGGGAAGAAAAAAGAAGAGGAAGCCAATAATTTATTTTCCTGCGCTTGTGCCATGATTGTAGCGGCGGGGATAGTAATCGGAGGCATATTGTTTCTTGGAGCTCCTCTCCTTATTCGCCTTATGGGAGCGGAAGGAGAATTTGCAGCTCAGGCAGTGCAGTATTTGAGGGTATATGCTCTCTGCTCTCCGGTGACAACGATTGTCTTTGCCATGGATAATTATCTGCGTATCTGCGGCAAGGTGCGGGTGAGCATGATGCTGAACATTCTCATGTCTGTGCTAAGTGTAGTCCTGGAGTTTACTTTCCTGGGAGTATTTCGATTTGGAATTTGGGGAGCGGCTCTTGCTACCTGCTTAGGCATGTGCGTCTGTGCCTTAGGCGCTTTGAGCTTTTTTATCCGGGGAAATCTGCAGCTTCGCTTCTGCCGGCCCAGATTTTCCTTTGCTATGGTCCGTCAGATTGTGGCCTGCGGAACGCCGAACTTTTTAAATAATATCGCAGGAAGAATCACCTCGATTATGATGAATGTGCTCTTGATTCGTTTCGGCGGTCAGTCGGCGGTGTCCATTTATGGAATTCTCATGTATGTGGACGGTTTTATCCAGCCGCTCTTATATGGAATGTGTGATTCTCTGCAGCCTGCGGTAGGGTATAACTGGGGAGCAGGACTGAGAAAACGGGTGACTGCGATTGAGCGATGCTGTTTTTCTGCCAGCGCGGTGCTGTCTTTGACCAGCTGCGCGGTGATCTTTAATTTCCCGGAAACCATTGCTGCTTTATTCATGCAGGATGCTGCCGGGGGATATTTTGAGGGAGCGGTGGAGGCACTTAAGTTATTTTCCTTCACCTATATCACCAGATGGTTTTCTTTTGCCACGCAAAGCTATATGCTGGCCATTGAAAAACCACTTCCGGCTTCGATTATTTCTGTATCCACTGCTCTGCTGTTCCCATTGCTGATTGTTGGGATTTTATGGCCATTAGGACTTACTGGCTTATGGCTTAATTTCGCTGGAACTTCTGTTTTGGCCGCTGTTCTTGCAGGAATTACATTGCAGGTGGTATTTTCTGCGGAACGAAAGAAACAGGCTCAGACTGCTGGATAACCTCGGTGTACAGGAGGAACGCAGGGGTTTGCACTGCTGCCAAACAGAAACAATAGAGGTTGAGAAAAGCTGCCGTCAGGCGGCTTTTCTTGTTATTTACAATCTGTCTTGTACATTTTATAATGAGGGGGATAAAAGCAATTCCGTCTCAGGGCGGAATGGGAAGGCAGGAGAGGGCGATGATTTTTATTGGAGGAATCAGCCAAGGGTCAAAAATCCTTGCTTACGGCAGGACTTTGCTGTGCCGGTTCTGCCAGAGCCGCACTGAATGCGAGGTAATAATGACCTATTATTATTTCAGCTTCTTTTTTATCCCTCTGTTTAAATGGAACCGGCGGTATTATGTGAAAACCAAGTGCTGCGGCGCGGTGTATGAGCTGGATCCTCAGGTGGGAAAGGCTGTGGCAAGAGGGGAAGAGCCGGAAATCACTGGTCAGGATTTAACGCTGGTGAAAGAAGGCACAGGGCCATCGGGCTGGCAGCGGCAGGAATGGCAGAGCGTTTATTCGGGTGAAGAAGAAAAGGAGCCAGATCCTTCTGCTGTCGTTCGCTGCCCGGTGTGCCGGCAGGAGTGTTCGGCGAAATTCCGGTACTGCCCGAACTGCGGCCAGAGGCTGAGATAATGAAAAGACAGGAGAAAAACAATGACAGAAGCAGTAATTTTCGATATGGACGGCGTCCTAGTTGACAGCGAGCCAGTATATCTTCAGGCAATGCTGCGGTTTGCCCAGAAGAAAAATCCACAGGTAAAGGAGGAAGATATCCATGGAACGGTAGGACGGACCGCCAAAGATACCTGGTCCATTATGGAGAAGGCGATCCACAATGGTCAGTCCTGGCAGGAGCTTAGGAAGGAGTACCACCAGTGGACTGGGGTATATGACAGTACGGATTACCGTGCAATCTTCCGTCCTGAGGCAAGGAATTTGATTCAAAAACTGAAAGAAAAAGGATATAAGCTGGCAGTAGCCTCATCTACCCATCGGCAGCTTGTGCTCCACGTACTTTTTCAAAATCAGATCCTTTCTTATTTTGATGTAGTGGTGACAGGCGATATGTTTACCCGAAGCAAGCCAGATCCGGAGATCTATCATTACACGGCGAATGCCTTGGGGGTAAGCGAAGAAAATTGCTTTGTTGTAGAGGATTCTACTCCGGGCATTACAGCAGCCCATCGGGCAGGTATGAAAGTAGCTGCATTGATTGATGACCGCTTTGGGTTTGACCGGAGTCTGGCGGATTATCAAGTGGAAAAATTGGAAGATATCTGGGAATATCTTTAGGAAAAGAAAGGAAGGACGATATGATCATTATTCAAGGCGGAAGAGTAATTGATCCCAAATCAGGATTTGACGGGCTGGCGGATGTGGCCCTGGAAGATGGGAAAATTGCCCGGATTGTAAAGCGAGGAGCAGAAGGAAAGGGAGAATCTATTGCGGTTAAGGAAGGAGATCAGGTCATTTGCGGGGAAGGACTGGTGATTGCTCCTGGGTTAGTAGATGTCCATGTTCACTTCAGGGATCCGGGATTTACCTATAAGGAAGATATTCACACGGGAGCAAAAGCAGCAGCAAAAGGCGGATTTACTACCGTAGTCTGCATGGCGAACACAAACCCGAAGGTGGACAAAGTTGAGACCCTTCAGTATGTGCTGGAAGAAGGAAAGAAGACCGGTATCCATGTATTAAGCTGCGGGGCGGTGTCAAAGGGATTCGACGGCAGGACCATGACGGATATGGAAGCCTTGAAAGCGGCAGGAGCGGCTGGATTTACTGATGACGGAGTCCCCTTAAGGGATCAGCGATTCCTTTATCAGGCCATGAAAGAAGCGGCCAGGCTTAAGCTCCCCATCAGCCTTCATGAGGAAGATCCGGCCTTTATTCAGGAAAATGGCATTAACCATGGAGCTGTTTCGGAAAAGCTTGGCATTTATGGTTCGCCGGCGTTGGCGGAGGATGCCATGGTGGCCAGAGACTGCATGATTGCTTTGGACACTGGAGCAAGGGTGGATATTCAGCACATCAGTTCTGGAAATGCGGTGGCCATGGTCCGCCTGGCAAAATCTCTTGGGGCGGATGTGTGGGCGGAGGTTACGCCCCATCATTTCACCCTGACTGAGGATGCAGTGCTGGAGTACGGCAGTTTGGCGAAAATGAATCCGCCTCTCAGGACGCAAAAAGATCGTCAGCAGTTAATCGAGGGACTGAAAGATGGCACCATTGATATGATTGCAACAGACCATGCGCCCCACAGCCGGGAGGAGAAGGAGGGACCGCTGACAAAGACGCCCAGCGGCATTATCGGTCTGGAAACTTCTTTGGCGTTGGGCATTACTCAACTGGTGGAAAAAGGACATCTTACCTTGCTGCAGCTCATGGAAAAAATGAGTTTCAATCCTGCCAGAATGTACGGCCTTGACTGCGGAAGACTGGAGGAAGGAGCCCCTGCCGATTTGGTGATTTTTGATGACAAGAAGCAGTGGACGGTGAAAGGCTTCGTCTCAAAGGCTTCTAACAGTCCTTTCCTGGGATGGAATCTGACGGGAAAGGTAGTTATGACAATCTGCGGCGGCAAGATCGTCTACCAGGAGGATGTTGATGAAGGAATATAAGGTTATTCTGCTGGATGTGGACGGAACCCTTCTGGATTTTAATCAGTCCGAGCGGCTGGGGATTTCCAAAGTGCTGAATCATTACGGAATTCCGGTGACTGAGGAACTTCTCCGTCTTTATCATCAGATCAATGATGGATTCTGGCAGGCCTTTAACCGAGGAGAAATCGGAAAAGAAGAGCTTTGCAGGAGAAGATTTGCAGAGTTTTTCGGGCGGCTGGGCATTAACGTGCAGGGAGATGAGGCAGAGGAAATTTACCGGAAGTTTCTGGATGAATCCGCCCTGCTTCTTCCTGGAGCCCTGGAGACCTGTCAGTATCTGTCTGAACGGTATGCCTGCTACGTGGTTACCAACGGAACTTCCCAGACGCAGTACCGCCGCCTGGCTATTTCTGGGTTAGACCGGTATATGAAGGGAATTTTTGTGTCGGAAGATGCAGGAAGCCAAAAGCCGCAAAAGGCGTATTTTCAGTACTGTTTTTCTCGGATTCCAGAGTCAGGTCCCCAGGGAATGCTGCTGGTGGGAGATTCATTGTATTCCGATATTCTGGGTGGAATTCAGGCTGGGATTGATACCTGCTGGGTAAATCCGGAAGGCCTGACGGCGCCGGAAGAGATTCAGGCTGATTATACAATTCGGGAAATTTCTGAGCTAAGGAATATTCTTTAAAATCCTGGCTCTGGCGTATTCCTCAGGGCTTTGCCGTCAGTATGCCGGAAGCTTTGATTTTTGCCCTTTATCGACAGTTCCCAGGCCTTTTGGAAGGAAGCGTTCCAGCAGCGCAGGCTGCTGTCCCAGGTGAAGCAGGCTTCTCGGCTTTCCTGGATCCATTGATCTATGGGTTGGTAACTTTGACGGGATATAAACCAGGGGATGTCTTTTAAACAGCTGATCATCTGCCAGGTCTCATTGAGAGGAAGGGAGAGGCGGCCGTGCTCCTTGGAGAGACTGTAGGTCTTTCCCCAAAGTTCTGGGGCTATCCGGGCCTGGGCGATGGCCGGGGCTGCATCGGCGGACAGCTGGGAGAGAAGGTAAGGGGCATTGTTTTCTGTAAGCATTCCTCCTTCCTGAGCAATGTTGTAGCGGGCGATCTGGTAATCCGGACGACTCCAGGCAAAGCCGCAGTAAGCCAGGGTAATCCAGACGAGGAACCAGCGAAACAAAGAAAAGCGGGGTTTGAAGATGGCAATGATCACCCCGGCAAAAAGCAGAGCTAAAACTGCCAGAAACCACAGAACCAGTATCCGCAGAAAGGTAAGGGCGTAGGTGCTCACATAAAGGAGCATCCGGTAAGCTGAGGAGCCTATAAGCACGTAGGTGCACAGGCTGATTAAGGTCAGGCAGAAGTTGAGGGCTGGATGGGGGCGGAAAAGAGACAAGCAGGCCAGCACCAGGACAAGGTTCATAAGCGCCACAAAGAACAGCTGGAAGAAGCCTTCTCTGGCATATTGAGCGTAGGTCATGCCCTCTGGGAGATTTCCTTTCCCGGCAAAGAGATAAATGATCTGGATTCCGCAGAAAAACAGATAAAGGAGAGAAATCATGGCGCAGAAGCTCACTGCCGCCATGGGGTTTCTCCGTTTCCGTTCTGATTTCTCTGGAATCAGGCGGGGAGAGCAAAGTCCTCCCAGAAGACTGTAGGAGACAAAAAAACCAAAAATAAATAAAATGCACAGTTCGGCCATGGCATCGGAGGAAAACAGCCAGGTAAAGCTTTTGAACAGCATAGATTGAAACACGGCATCTGCTTTTGCCAGAATAAGGCTTAAATAAAACAGGACGGGAAGGGCGGCTGCTGCGCCGGCTCCCAGCATAAGAATAGTTTTAGCTTTGGCGCTTTCCAGAGAACGGACAAAAGCGGTCAGATGACAGACAGGAAGCGGCAGGGAAAACAGAGATTCCCTTATCAGCCGAAGAATGGAGGAGAGATACCTGCCAAGGCCCCAGTTCTGGTCATCGAAACGCTGATGAAGGAGGAAAACTGCAGCCAGAAGAATCTGAGCGGCATTGTTTAGCCAATGGAGAGCGGGACTGGCGGTAAAGCAGGTGTTGAGGGCCAGTACGAAAGCAGCTCCGGCCAGATACCAGCCGTCAGGCTTTAAGGAAAGGCCGAGCTTTTTTGCCCAGCAGGGAAAGACGCCGTATGCTGCCGCCACAAAAAATACATAAGTAAGTCCGTGGGGATTGCGGAAAAAGCAGAAAGTCCACAGAACCGCCGTAAAAAGACAGAGGGGAGCGAAAAATCCGAACTGCTTTTTTAACGGGCTGGGCAGGGGCTTTTTTTCTGGTTCTTTTGACAGAATTTTATCTTCAGAAGTCTTGGGGTTAGACACAGCAGGGTTTACCATAACAGCGCTCCTTTCAAATTATAGGGTTAAGACTATTCCTCGGGCACATATTGGAGAATATCTCCAGGCTGACACTCCAGCACTCGGCAGATTTCCTCCAGGGTAGAAAAACGAATGGCCCGGGCTTTGTTGTTTTTTAAGATGGACAGATTGGCGGGAGTAATTCCGATCTGCCGGGAAAGTTCGCCGGCAGAAATTTTCCGTCTAGCCATCATCACGTCAAGATTTACAATAATCGGCATAAGGTCTCCTTTTGATTAACAGATCAGATCGTAAAATCCACTTCTTCTTTCAGTTCTCTTGCCTGCTGAAAGGTATTTTTGATTACACGGATCAGCAGTCCCATAAACAGCAGGCAGGCGGCGATAATCCCCCAAAATACGTAATAGGTCATGGAAAAGGTGCAGATTAGTGCGGTGAGAATGCACATCCAGGAAATGGTCCGCAGCCGGCGAATATTTTCCGTGGTAAAGATCTGCTCCAGGCCGATGTCAAAGATCAGTCTCCACAAATTCCAAAGAAGAATGCCGACAGGAATCGCACAAAGGTAGACGGTTCCGGAGAACAGCCATTTGTTTTTACCTGCGGCAAAAAAGCTGAATCGGACGAAAACATCCATAAGAAGAGGACAGGTGAGAACAACCGCCAGATATCCGGCACCAAAAAGAAAAATAAAAAGTTTTGTAAGAAAAATAGACTGCTGACTGGACCAGCGCATGAAATAACCTCCTTAGATGATATTGATGAATGAATTAAAGTCAGCATAGCACAGATGCACATGAAATTCAATAAAAATTTATTGTTTTTCGATAAATTGAGAAAGGTGCAGGAAAAACAGAGAAAAAATGTAAGGAAGAATTCAGGAATTCGGCCTTGTGTCTCCAGGAAGGTTTACAGTATAATGACCCTAGAAAAAACAGGAGAGATTGATCATGAGAGTAAAATTATGGAAAAGCCTGAGGGATAGAGCTTTATGGGCGGTGTCTCTGCTGCTGTTGCTGGCGTTTATGGTTTTCCTGTCTCCTTTTTCCTCTTACGCTCAGGATTGGGCCCAGGCAGCAGAGGATTCCCTGGGAAGGCAGCAGAAGGAGCAGATGGAGCTTCAGGCTCAGGAGGCATCTAAGGAAGGACGAGTGCAGATTTATTGGTCTGCTCCGTTAAATGAAGCAGGCCAGATTAATCCGGGAATCAACGATGGGATTCCGGATGATTCGATTTTTTACAGTTCAGTAGATCAGGTGTGGCAGCCCCTGGTCAAGAACGTGGTATATCCAAATTCTGTTCATCAGTTCGGCGGGGTGACGGGGACGGTTTATATCAGCTGGAATAATGGAAGAGGCCGTCTGTTTGCCTATTCTCAGGAAGAGTATCAGGCGATGCAGAAGGTAATCAGCCGCTTTGTCCAGACCTGTATCCGGGCGGGAATGACGGATTTCGAGAAAGAGATGGCTATTGTTCAGTATTTGGTGGCCAATGTGGAATATCCTTATGAGCGGTATGCTGCAGGACTGGATACGAGAGAGGATCACTCGGCCTACGGCGCTTTGGTAAAAGGAGAGGCGGTGTGCGAAGGCTATGCAGAGGCCTTCTGCTGGCTGGCGGACAGCCTGGGGCTGGAGACGAAATTTATTTATGGCAATTATGGCGGCCAGCTTCATGACTGGAATTTAGTAAAGCTTGAAGGGAATTGGTATCATGTGGATGTGACCTCTGATGATCCCATTGTAAAGGGCGGAAATGGCTATGGATGGGGAAATCTGTGCAATCAATATCTCAATCTTACAGACGCCCAGATGGGAGAGGATCATTGGTGGGAGCCAGTGGAGGGTGCAGCCTGCACTGCTAAGGACCTGGGACCTGAGGCGGTGGAGCAGTATATTAAGCTGTACGGCAGAGGCTGAGTCTGGGTGATCCCAGACGTTGGTTAAAATTCCTGGAAAGCCCCATAAAATCATTGCATTTTCAAAAATGCTGTGTTATACTAATTAGGCTGTCTATGGGCCTGCGCTGTTACGCAGAACAATCCCCTGGACGTAAGAAGCGTAAACGAAGGAAGCAGCAGCTTCCCGTGCGGTCGGAAACCGCAACTATGAATAGCGAGGTGAAAATCATGAAAGAGGGTATCCATCCAAATTATTACCAGGCAAAGGTAGTATGCAACTGCGGAAATGAGTTCGTAACCGGATCTACAAAGAAGGACATTCACGTTGAGGTTTGCTCCAAGTGCCATTCCTTCTATACCGGACAGCAGAAAGCTGCAGCAGCCCGTGGCCGTATTGATAAGTTCAACCGTAAGTACGGCATTGGCGTACAGAAGTAGGATTGTCATGAACATAAAAGCGTACTCTTTTGCGCATATCGTGTGTGGAAGAGGACGCTTTTTTTAAATAACTTGATCTCCCGCGTTTGACCAGCGTCAGGATTCTGAGAAGGCGGTGCGGGGAAAGGAGGAAACGGGTGAAATATTCAGGAATAGGCGGACAGGCGGTAATTGAAGGAATTATGATGAAGAACGGCGACCGCTACGCCACGGCAGTAAGACGGCCTGATGGTGAGATTGAGGTTTCTCAGGACACTTACGTAAGCCTGACAGAGAAGGTGAAGCTGTTTTCCCTGCCTTTTATTCGGGGCGTGTTTAACTTTGCAGATTCCATGATTATTGGCATGAAGACCTTAAGCTGGTCTGCCAGTTTCTTTGAAGATGATGAAGACAGCCAGCCGGGAAAACTTGAGCTGTGGCTGGATAAAGTGTTTGGAGAAAAGCTGGAAGCAGCGTTGATCAGCCTGGTTATGGTGATTTCCGTGATCCTGGCTATCGGCATTTTTATGATTTTTCCCATGCTGCTCTCCAGACTGTTAAGTCAGGTGGTGCCTTCCGAGACCGTACTGGCCGTGCTGGAAGGAATTATCCGCATTTTGATTTTTATCGGTTATATTAAGCTGATTTCCAGAATGGAGGATATTCGCCGTACTTTTATGTACCATGGAGCAGAACATAAGTGCATTAATTGCATTGAACACGGTATGCCCCTTACGGTGGAGAATGTAAGAAAAAGCTCCCGCCAGCATAAGCGGTGCGGAACCAGCTTTCTTCTGATCGTGATGGTGATCAGTATTTTGTTTTTTATGGTAATCCGGGTGGACAATCTGTGGCTGCGGATCATCAGCCGGATTGTGCTGATTCCGGTGATTGCCGGTGTTTCCTATGAGTTTCTCAGACTGGCAGGCCGGAGTGATTCCAAAATTGTAGATATTTTAAGCCGGCCAGGGCTGATGCTCCAGAACCTTACCACCAGCGAGCCGGATGACTCCATGATTCAGGTGGCCATTGAAGCAGTAGAAACGGTATTTGACTGGAAGGCATATTTGGCAGAAAATTTTCCGGAATCAAATCCAGCGTTGGCTGCAAAAGTGGGAAAAACCCCGGTGAACGCAGCGGAGGCAGGATGAGACCATGAATCAGACCATGCAGAGCCTTTTGGAGAAAGGCATCAAAGCCCTTGAAGAGAGGGGAATACCGGAACCGGCATTAGACGCCAGATATCTCCTTTTGGAGGCTTTTGAGATGGATACGGCCCATTTTTTGCTGGAAAGAAGCCGGCCTCTTCCCCAGGAAGAAAAGACCAGAGAACGTGTCCGCCGCTACCAGGAGATGATTAAGCAGAGGGAGATGAGAGTCCCTCTTCAGCAGATCCTGGGAAATCAGGAATTTATGGGGCTGAATTTTCAGGTAAACCATCATGTTTTGATTCCTAGGCAGGATACAGAAACTTTAGTGGAGCTGGTGCTGAACGAGCAGAAGGATAAGCACGCTTCCATTTTAGATATGTGTACGGGATCCGGCTGTATTGCCGTAAGTCTGGCTGCTTTGGGGGGATATGAGAGAGTGGCTGCTGTGGATTTATCGGGAGAGGCCCTTAAGGTGGCCGAGGAAAACCGAAACCGAATTTTGGGGGAAGAGGGGAAAGGGCGAGTTTCTTTCTTCCAGGGAGATTTATTCCAGGCTCTTGACCGGAACATGTCTCCTTTCCATATACTGGTATCCAATCCTCCTTATATTCCGACTTCGGTGATTGGAGGCTTGGAGCCTGAGGTAAGGGATTTCGAACCCAGAATGGCCTTGGACGGGAGTCAGGACGGCCTGATGTTTTATCGAAGGATTGCCAGGGAGAGCCAGCCCTACCTTTGCCCCCAGGCGGCAGTTTATCTGGAGATCGGCTGGGATCAGGGAAGGGCAGTGAAGGAAATATTAGAAGAAAATGGATTCTGCCAGGTACGGGTGATCAAGGATGCCCCAGGGAAGGATCGGGTGGCAGCAGCGGTGTGGCCTGGAGAATCGGAATAAGTGAACGGGAACGGAAAAGATTTCAGGAGGGTTAAGAATGTTTGATCGATTAGATGATATGCTCATCCACTATGACGAGCTGATGCATGAGCTGGCCAGCCCAGGGGTAACGGATGATCAGAAGCGGTTTCAGCGGCTGATGAAGGAGCAGTCTGATCTAGCTCCTATTGTGGAGGCATATAAAGAGTACAAAAAGACGAAGCAGGATGCGGAGGAGAGCCTTGCCATCCTGGAGGAAGAAAATGACGAAGAGCTTCGGGAGCTGGCAAAAGAAGAGCTTTCTCAGGCGAAAAAGCGGATCGAAGAGCTGGAATATGAGCTGAAGATTCTCCTTCTTCCCAAGGATCCTAATGACGATAAAAATATTATTCTGGAGATCCGGGCGGGAGCCGGCGGAGATGAGGCTGCGCTGTTTGCCGCAGAGCTTTATCGGATGTATGTGAACTATGCAGACAGCCAGCATTGGAAAGTAGAGTTAATCAGCGTTAATGAGAACGGCATCGGCGGATTCAAGGAAGTCGTGGCCATGATTAACGGCAAAGGCGCTTACTCCAAGATGAAATATGAGAGCGGCGTTCACCGGGTACAGCGAGTGCCGGAAACTGAGTCCGGCGGCCGGATTCACACTTCCACGGCTACGGTGGCGGTAATGCCCGAGGCTGAGGATGTGGATGTGGTGATTGATGAGAAAGATATCCGTATCGACGTAATGCGGGCTTCCGGAAACGGCGGACAGTGCGTGAATACCACGGACTCTGCCGTTCGCCTTACCCACATTCCCACCGGAATTGTGATTTACAGCCAGACAGAGAAATCTCAGCTGCAGAACAAGGAAAAGGCCTTCCGCCTTCTCCGCTCCAAGCTTTATGATATGGAGTTGGAAAAGCGGCAGAATGCAGAGGCGGATGAACGGCGCAGCCAGATTGGCACCGGCGACCGGTCAGAAAAAATCCGTACCTACAATTTCCCTCAGGGACGAGTGACGGATCATAGAATCAAGCTTACCCTGTATAAGATTGATTCCATTATGAACGGAGATATTCAGGAGCTTTTAGATGCGTTGATTACGGCAGATCAGGCGGCGAAGCTGAGCCATCTTCAGGAAACTGCCTAGGAGATGAAAGGGGTAATTTACACCACCGGGGAATTCGCCCGGAAGGCAGGGGTGTCGGTGCGGACCATCCGGTATTACGACAAGCAGGGAATCTTAAAGCCGTCTCACATGAGTGAGTCCGGGTATCGGCTTTATACCGATGAAGATTTTGCCAGGCTTCAGCGGATTTTGTCTTTGAAATATCTGGGATTTTCTCTGGAAGAAATCCAGGAAATCTCCATGAATGATACGGATCAGGATTTTATCCGCCGTTCCCTTGAACTTCAGCTTCAGCTGGTGCGGAAAAAACGGGAAAGTCTGCTGGTGGTGGAAGAATCCTTAAAAGAAGCTTCGCGGATGATCGGCCGGACGAAAGAGGTGGACTGGAAGACGATTCTTCATTTGATCCATCTTATTGATATGGAAAAGAGCCTGGCGCAGCAGTACCGTACGGGAGCAAACACCAGCGTGCGAATCCGCCTTCATCGGGATTATGGAGTAAATCCTGAGGGCTGGTTCGCATGGCTTTACCGCCAGCTTGAGTTCGGCGCGGGAATGGAACTTTTGGAGCTGGGAGCGGGGAATGGAGAGCTGTGGAAGGAGAATTTGGAGCGTCTTCCCCAGAATGCCCAAGTTTGTCTTTCCGACAGTTCTGCCGGAATGATCCAGGATGCCAGAGCGCTTTTGGAGGGGGCGGACTTTCCGTTTACCTATCTGGTGTTTGACTGCCATCAGATTCCACTGGAAGATCATCGGTTTCACCGGGTGACGGCGAACCATGTGCTGTTTTATTTAAAAGACCTGGACCAAGCGTTAAGGGAAATCCAGCGGGTTATGCGGCCGGAGGGACTGTTTGTATGCAGCACCTATGGGGAGAAGCATATGCAGGAAATCTCCGAGCTGGCCAGAGGGTTTGATGAGCGCATCAGCCTTTCTGAAGTGCCCTTAAGTGATGTGTTCGGCCTGGAAAACGGGGAGGAAATTCTCAGCCGTCATTTTGCTAAGGTGGAACTTAAGCGGTACGAGGACCGGCTGGAGGTAAACGAACCTCAGCCGATCATTGACTATATTCTGTCCTGCCATGGAAATCAGCGGGAATACATTCAGGGAAGATACCCGGAGTTTAAGCAATACATTGAACATAAGATGAAAAAAAAGCCCTTCGTCATAACGAAGGACGCTGGGGCGTTCTGCTGCCGGGAACCGAGAAAGAGCTTTTCTTCTCAGTAAAAAGGAAAGCAGCTGAGCTGCAGGCGAAGCAGGCCTGCCGTCCAGCTGCTGTCAGACTGCCGGATTCAGAAGAATCAACAGCCTGAGTGGAGGTTGTACAGAACGGATAACGAATACCCATCCATGTATTTAAATTATAAAGCAAATTGTATCGAAAAACCAGACAAGATAATGACAACATCAAAAATAACCCGTATGGGAACAATTTTTGATGTTGTTTATTTTTTAACGAAAACTTTTTTTCAGAAAACAGGGAAAAAAGAGGAGAGAAAGGAAAAAAGACCTTGACACTTACCTTACGTCACCCCTTATGATAAAGCTAAGGAAAACGTGACGTGATGAGAAAAGCATCAGCTTTTGCCACATGATTAAGAAAGGAAATGAACAAGGTATGAAAGGAATTATTTTAGCAGGCGGAAGCGGAACCAGACTGTACCCGCTGACCAAGGTAACCTCAAAACAGCTTCTTCCTATTTATGACAAACCCATGATTTATTACCCTCTGTCGGTGCTGATGAGCGCCGGAATTCGGGATATTCTGGTGATCTCTACCCCGGAGGATACCCCGAGATTCCAGGAACTGTTAGGAGACGGCAGCCAGTTTGGATTGAGTTTGTCCTATGCAGTGCAGCCTAGTCCTGACGGGCTGGCTCAGGCCTTTATCATCGGAGAGGATTTTATCGGCAAGGATTCTGTGGCGATGATTTTAGGCGATAATATTTTCCATGGTCACGGGTTAAAAAAGCGGCTTCGGGCTGCGGCAGAAAAACCGGTGGGAGCTACAGTATTCGGCTATTATGTGGACGATCCTGAGCGATTCGGCATTGTGGAGTTTGACCAGGAAGGAAAAGCGATTTCCATTGAAGAGAAGCCGGAGCATCCCAAGTCCAATTACTGTGTGACCGGTTTATACTTCTATGACAATAAGGTCGTGGAGTATGCGAAAAATCTGACTCCTTCTGCCAGAGGCGAGCTGGAGATTACTGACCTGAACCGGATTTATCTGGAGAAAGGCGAACTGGATGTGATCCTTTTAGGCCAGGGCTTTACCTGGCTGGATACGGGAACTCACGAATCTCTGGTTGAGGCCACGAATTTTGTGAAAACCGTGGAAACCCACCAGCACAGAAAGATCGCCTGCCTGGAGGAGATTGCCTATTTAAATGGCTGGATTTCTAAGGAAGATGTGCTGAAGGCTTATGAGATTTTAAAGAAGAATCAGTACGGAAAATACTTAAAGGACGTACTGGACGGAAAATATGTGGATAAGATTCACGAGAACTGGAACTAAAAAACAGGCTTTGATTGAGAATTAAGAAGAAGGAAAGGAAGACGGGAGAAAATGAAGATTATTGTAACCGGCGGCGCCGGATTTATCGGAAGCAATTTTGTTCAGCATATGGTAAATAAATATCCGGAAGATATGATAATTAATCTGGATCTGTTAACTTATGCAGGCAATCTGGAGAACTTAAAGCCTGTGGAGGATAAGCCTAATTATAAGTTTGTAAAAGGGGATATTGCGGACCGGGAATTTGTTTTTCGTCTCTTCGAGGAAGAGAAACCAGATATGGTGGTGAATTTCGCGGCGGAGAGCCATGTGGACCGTTCTATTACGGACCCGGAGATCTTTGTGCGGACCAATGTAATGGGTACCACAACACTGCTGGATGCCTGCAATCAGTACGGGATTAAGCGGTATCACCAGGTTTCCACCGATGAAGTTTATGGAGATCTGCCCCTTGACCGGCCGGATTTGTTCTTTACAGAAGAGACCCCTCTTCATACTTCCAGCCCTTATTCTTCCGCCAAGGCCAGCGCAGATCTGTTTGTTTTGGCCTATCACCGGACTTATGGGCTGCCGGTAACCATTTCCCGCTGTTCGAATAACTATGGCCCATACCATTTCCCGGAGAAGCTGATTCCGCTGATGATCAGCCGGGCGCTGGCGGACGAGGAGCTTCCGGTATACGGCACTGGCGAAAATGTGAGGGACTGGCTTCATGTATCAGATCATTGTGAAGCGATCGATCTGATTATTCACAATGGCCGGGTGGGAGAAGTTTATAATATCGGCGGCCACAATGAGAGAACGAATCTTGAGGTGGTGAAAACTATTCTCCATACTCTGGGCAAACCAGAATCTCTGATCCGTTTTGTAAAGGATCGCCCAGGCCATGACCGCCGTTACGCTATCGATCCCACCAAGCTGGAGACGGAACTGGGCTGGAAGCCAAAATACAACTTCGATACAGGTATTCAGCAGACCATTCAGTGGTATCTGGACAACCAGGACTGGTGGAAGCATATTTTAAGCGGAGAATACAGCAGCTATTTTGAAAAAATGTATGGAAATCGCCTGTAACAGGAGGAAAGGAGAAGTACTAGATGAAGGTTCTGGTTACTGGCGTTAAAGGCCAGTTAGGCTACGATGTGGTGAAAGAATGCGGAAAGCGGGGAATTGAGGCCATTGGCGTGGACGTGGAGGAGATGGATATTACGGATGCCTACGCCTGTCAGAGGGTAATTGGCCAGACCAGGCCTGATGCAGTCATTCACTGTGCTGCCTACACCGCAGTGGATGCGGCAGAGGAGAATGAAGCTCTGTGCCGGAAGGTAAATGCTCAAGGCACCAGAAATATCGCCCAGGTGTGCCGGGACATGGACATTAAGATGATGTATTTCAGCACGGATTACGTGTTTAATGGTCAGGGAGAACGGCCCTGGGAACCGGAAGATAAGCGTGAACCGTTAAATGTATATGGACAGACCAAGTATGAAGGGGAGCTGGCGGTGCAGGAGCTGCTGGAAAAGTATTTTATTCTCCGAATCGCCTGGGTGTTCGGCGTAAACGGAAAGAACTTTATTAAAACTATGCTGCGCCTGGGAAAAGAGCGGGGCGCCGTGTCCGTGGTAAATGATCAGATCGGTTCTCCCACCTACACTTATGACCTGGCCCGTCTGGTGGTGGATATGATTCAGACGGACAAATACGGCATTTACCATGTAACCAATGAGGGCTTATGCA
This sequence comes from Candidatus Cottocaccamicrobium excrementipullorum, assembly GCA_018713255.1. Classification (GTDB taxonomy): domain Bacteria; phylum Bacillota; class Clostridia; order Lachnospirales; family Lachnospiraceae; genus Caccovicinus; species Caccovicinus excrementipullorum. Next base: position 34,673 of record DVFL01000009.1, read on the forward strand.
GCTGGTATGAGTTTGCCTGCCAGATCTTTAAAGAAGCAGGAATGAATGAAGTAAAAGTAACTCCTGTGTCCAGCGATGCATTTCCGGTAAAGGCGGTTCGGCCTCACAACAGCCGGATGGATAAATCTAAGCTGGCGGCAAACGGATTTGAACCTCTTCCCTCCTGGGAGGATGCGCTGCGGCGGTATTTGAAGGAAATTAAAGAAATTTAAACAGGAAAGGCCTCTTCGTGAACCCTAAAAACGAAGAGGCCTTTCCAGCTGCAGCGGCGATGAAAAATCTTGACCTGGAAATTAATGCGCATTATAATTTAATGTGATTATGGGCACCAAAGGCGGTATCCGCTTTTTTGTTGCCCTATTTTATTAGGAGGCCTTATTCGGAAGACCGAGGGCTTTGAAGAAAAGGAGGGACGGTAAAATGCAGGAGAAAAGAGCGGCGCTGGATGTTATTGACGAGAAGAAGTCTATGCTTTTTTCTCTCAGTGACCAGCTCTGGGAAAATCCTGAAGTGAAATACAAGGAGTTTTCTGCTGCAGACCAGTTCTGCCAGATCCTTGAAGGAGAAGGATTTCAGGTGGAGAAGAATTTAGCAGGAATAAAAACTGCATTTTCCGGAAGCTACGGAGAAGGCAGGCCGGTGATCGGAATCTTGGCGGAGTACGATGCTTTGCCTGGGCTGAGTCAGCTGGCAGGTGTGACGGAAAAGAAACCGGAAAAAGAAGGGGCGCCGGGCCATGGATGCGGCCATAATCTTCTGGGGACAGGAGCTCTTGGAGCTGCTATTGCGGTGAAGGAGTACCTGAAAAAGACGGGAAAATCGGGAACCATAAAGCTGATGGGATGCCCTGCAGAAGAAGGCGGCGCCGGAAAGGGCTTTATGGCCAGAGACGGGGCGTTTGACGATCTTGATGCGGCGTTTTGCTGGCATCCAGGAGAGGTGAACAGCGCCGCTTCAGAGAGAACCACGGCTAACTGTCAGATCTTGTACAAGTTTAGAGGAATATCTTCTCACGCAGGCATGTCCCCGGAATTGGGGAGAAGTGCGCTGGATGCAGTGGAGCTGATGAACACAGGAGTTCAGTACTTGAGGGAACATATTCCGTCGGACAGCAGGATTCATTATGCCATTACGAATGCGGGAGGAACGAGTCCCGGGATCGTTCAGGCGTATGCAGAAGTGCTCTATTTGATCCGGGCGCCAAAAGCAGAAGCGGTAAAAGATCTCCTTGCCCGGGTGAATAAAATTGCCCAGGGAGCTGCCTTGATGACGGAAACAGAGGTGGAGATCCAGTTCATTAAGGCGACTTCTGATACGATTATTAACATGGAGCTTCTCAAAGTGATGCAGAAGAATTTGGAAGAGATTCCCCTTCCAGAGTATAACCAGGAAGATTTAAGCTATGCTTCTGCGATCAAGGAAACCTGCAAGGGAAATCCTTCGTATTTCGAACAGCTTTTGGCAGATGTGGAGGATGAAAAAGAGAGAAAGAGGCTGGAGGAAAATCTTTCTTCTCCCCTGCATAATATTGTTTTTCCGCTGCCGAAAGAAAGACAGGGATTTGCTTCTTCTGATGTGGGAGATGTAAGTTCTGTGTGCCCGGTAGGACAGATTAACGGCTGTACCCTTCCTTCCTGCTGCGCTATGCACAGCTGGCAGATGGTGGCGGTGGGGAAAAGCGAATTCGCGAAAAAGGGGATGTTGTATGCGGGGAAAGTAATGGCGGGCTCAGCCATCGACCTGTTGGAAAATCCCCAGCTGCTTAAGCAGGCTAAAGAGGAATTTATCCAAAAGACTGGAGGGAAAAAATTCCAGTCGCCTATTCCCAAGGAGGTAAAACCCTCCGTTTAAGCTGCTTTTTGGAAAAAAGCGGAAAAAGAAATACAAAGGATAAAAAGAAAATGAAGGGGGAAATCTTTAGTGAACAGTATGGCAATTTGTTTAATTATTTTTGTGGCCATGGTGATCTTGTTCTTCCTGAACAAAATTCCCATGTCATTTACCGCGCTGGGAGCTACTATTCTTCTGGTGCTTACCGGCTGCGTTGATTCGGCCACCGCTCTGGGGACTTTTGGCAGTTCCACAGTAATTACCATGGCGGCGATGTTTGTTGTGGCTGCAGGCCTTGGGCGGACTCAGATGATTGACCATATTTCTGGTCTGCTCTACAAGATTACTGACGGTTCTTTTACGAAAATTCTTGCGTCCTATGTGGTGGTAACCTGTATCCTGGGACAGTTTGTGCCCAGTATTGTGGCGCTGTTTGCCCTGGTTTGCCCGCTGGTGCAGAATATGTGTGAGCGGATGAAGATCAGTCCTTCCAAGATGATGTTTCCCATCGCCATCGCATCAGTGTCCACCACTTTTATCATTGAGCCCATTGGCCCTTATGCTGCCTGGTACGTAACACAGAATGGCTATATGGAGTCCTATGGCTGGACGGCTACCCAGTTGAATATGTGGAGCGAGACGATGGTGCTTCTTCCGGTGGGAATCGTTACCCTGCTTCTGGCCATTTTTGTAGTTCCCCGTTTTCTGCCTGACCAGCCGGAGTTTGCCATCAAGGAAATCGCCAAAAAAGAGATGGTTAAGAAGCCGCCTCTGGATCCGGTAAGAGAATTTTTAGGCTATGGCATTTTCATCGCCGTGGTAATCGGCCTGATGGCTGGAGTTTCTTCCTGGCAGATTACCTTGATCGGCGCCGTTTTGGTGGTAGCCACAGGAGTGCTGACAGAGCGGGAAGCTATCGATAACCTGAATATGTCCACGGTTCTTCTTTATGTAGGTGTTTCCGTAGTAGGAGAGGCTTTAGGACAGACGGGAGCTGCTGAGCTGTTGGGGAATGGAATTGCCGCTCTCTTAAGCGGCGTAACGAATGGATATATTATCGGCGGAGCTTTCTATCTGGTAGGCTTTATCATGACCTCTCTGCTTTATAATCGGGCGGTGTCAACAGTGCTGATTCCGCTGGTGGTTATCACCTGTGGTTCCATTGGCTGTGATCCTAGAGGTCCCATTATTCTTTGCGCGCTGGCATCCATGTCTTCTGTGATTTCACCGTTAGCCACTGCTGTAGTTCCAATGGCAATGGAAGCCGGAGGATACAGCATTAAGACCGTGTTTAAGGCCGGTATTATTCCTGGCATTGTCCGGGGCGTGGTGGGAACGCTGATCGCTATGACTTTGTTCCCCATTTAAACAGAAAATAATAGCGTTGTGAAAAAATAAACCGGACTTTGGGATGAAGTAGAAAAAGCAGCAGATCTGATTCCTATTCTGAAAGACGCTTTCAAGCAGAACGTTCCCTGCATCATAGAATGTCCCGTAGATTACAGCGAAAATACCAGGCTGTCCAGGTATCTTCAGGAGAAGTTTGGGTAAAGGGGAATTGTTTTGCCTCAGTTTAATTAAATTTTTTTACATAAAAGGCATGAGGTTCAGAAAGCGAGACCTCATGCCTTTTGTGTAAAACTTTACCTATTTAGAGCAAAATAAATATTTATGCGATTACATGGCCTCTTTCCTTCATTACCTCAATGATCTCATCCACGCAAGATTCGCAGAGTTCTTTGGTAGGTGCTTCTGCCATTACCCGTACTACTGGTTCAGTTCCGGACTGGCGCAGGAGAATTCTTCCGTCATCACCCAAACGGTCTGCGCATTTTTTCACTTCAGCCTGAACGGCTTCATCATCCTGTGCAGCCTTCTTATCTTTTACTCGTACGTTTTTTAGTACCTGAGGATAGATTTCCACTTCAGAAGCGAGTTTTTCCAGCGGCTGTTTCTTTTCCAGAATCACTTCCATTACCTTCAAAGAGGTGAGAATGCCGTCGCCGGTGGTGGCATGCTTGCTGAAGATAATATGGCCGGACTGTTCTCCGCCCAGGCCGTGACCATTGGCGGCCATGTTTTCGTACACATATTTGTCTCCCACGGCAGTCTTTTCGTAGCGGATGCCCTCCCGGTCGAAAGCTTTGTACAGACCAAAGTTGGACATGATGGTGGTGACCACTGTATTGTGCGGAAGCATGCCCTGTTCCTTCATGTATTTTCCGCAGATATACATGATTACATCTCCGTCTACCAGATTTCCCTTGGCGTCCACCGCCAGGCACCGGTCTGCGTCTCCATCGTAGGCAAATCCCACGTCACATCCGGTTTCTACCACAAATTTTTGGAGATTTTCAATATGGGTGGAACCGCAGTTGGTATTGATGTTTAAACCGTTGGGTTCCATGTTGATTACATGGGTTTCTGCTCCCAAGGCATCGAATACATTTTTGGCAATGGCGGAAGCGCTGCCGTTGGCGCAGTCTAATGCGACTTTCATGTTCTTGAAAGAACGGGTGGCGATAGAAATCAAGTACCCGATGTAACGGTTTCTGCCGGCGGCAAAATCAGTGGTCCGGCCGATGTTTTCTCTCAAGGCCAGAGGAAGGGGACCAGTCTTTTTGTCCAGATAGTCTTCAATTTCTGTGATTACAGATTCTTCCAGCTTTTCGCCGTTTCCATTAATGACTTTGATGCCGTTGTCATAGAATGGATTGTGACTGGCGGAGATCATGATTCCGCAGTCAAAGCCCTCGCTGCGTACTACATAAGATACGCTGGGGGTAGTGGTTACATGCAGCAGGAAAGCGTCGGCGCCGGAAGCAGTAAGGCCGGCAACCAGTGAATACTCAAACATATAGCTGCTTCTTCGGGTGTCTTTGCCGATGACTACCCGGCATCTTCCTGACGGATTTTTCTGGCCGTAATACCAGCCAAGGAAACGGCCTACTTCATAAGCGTGCTCAACAGTCAGGTCTACATTGGCCTCGCCGCGGAAGCCGTCAGTTCCAAAATATTTTCCCATGGTGCTCCTCCCTTTTGCAAAATTTCTGCCTTTTTTAGTTTATTCCAAGTGACGGGCGAAAAAGCCTGCCCCTGTAACTTTCTTTCTTGCGCCGGCAGCCAATACGGCAGACAAGCCGTAAACCTTCGGCGGTATATTTTTCATAGAATAAAAATCTTGTAAACAGGCTCATTTTACCAGTGAGAACCGGCGGTGTCAAGCAATTGTACCCTGGGAAGGACTCGAACAGGATAGGCTGAGGGATTTGTTGGCGAGCAGGGGCGAAAAATCGGTTGATTCACTAATTTTCCTGTGTTATAATGGAATAACGTTGCGAAACGGAATTTTTCAGCAAAGGAATGATGAAGGATGGGGTTAGACCTGTAACGGCCACGTTATTCATTGTTAAGCACTACGGCGTGATCTACCGACTCCAGAGCCTGAAGAGGGCCTGAACATGGATGAGAGAAAAGACAATGAACCATACGGACAGAAGAATATTGAAAATTGGAGGAAAAGATCATGTTAAATTATCAAAGATATAAACGAGTTCCTGTAGTGCATTTCCCGGAAAGAACCTGGCCGGACAAAGAGATTCAGAAGGCGCCGATCTGGTGCAGCGTTGATCTGCGGGACGGCAATCAGGCTTTGGTAGAGCCGATGGTAGTAGAAGAGAAGATTGAATTTTTCAACATGCTGGTAAAGCTGGGCTTTAAAGAAATCGAGGTAGGGTTTCCTGCAGCTTCCCAGATTGAGTTCGATTTTCTGCGTCAGTTAGTTGACCGGAAGCTGATTCCGGACGATGTGGTGGTTCAGGTGCTGGTTCAGTGCCGGGAGCATTTGATCAAGAGAACCTTTGAGGCATTAAAAGGCGTTAAAAAAGCTATTGTTCATATTTATAATTCTACCTCCACCTTACAGCGTGACGTGGTGTTCCATAAGGACAAAGAAGAGGTGAAGGAGATTGCCGTAATCGGCACTAAGCTGGTGCAGAAGTATGCGGCGGATTTTGACGGAGAAATTTTACTGGAGTATTCTCCGGAGAGCTTTACCGGTACGGAGCTGGATTATGCTCTGGAAGTGTGCACGGCGGTGCAGGAAACCTGGGGAGCTTCAAAAGACAAGAAGATTATTATCAATCTGCCATCCACTGTGGAGATGACTACGCCCAATGTATATGCGGATCAGATCGAGTGGATGAATACTCATTTTAAGAATAGAGAGAGCATTATATTAAGCGTTCATCCTCATAACGACCGCGGAACCGGTATTGCTGCCACAGAGTTGGCTCTTCTTGCAGGAGCGGACCGTGTAGAGGGAACCTTGTTCGGCAACGGTGAGCGGACGGGAAATGTGGATATTGTTACCCTGGCTTATAATATGTTCTCCCAGGGCATTAATCCGGAACTTGAGCTGGATAATGTGCGGGAGCTTGCCGAGGTATACGAGCGCTGCACCAAGATGGAGATTCCTCCTCGTCAGCCATATGCAGGCAAGCTGGTATTTACTGCATTTTCTGGTTCTCATCAGGATGCGATCAACAAGGGCATGCAGGCGATGAAGGAGAGAAACAATCCTTATTGGGAGGTTCCGTATCTGCCCATCGATCCCAGCGATATTGGCCGGGAGTACGAACCGATTGTCCGCATCAACAGCCAGTCCGGCAAGGGCGGCGTAGCCTTTGTGATGGACACCTTCTACGGATTCAAGCTGCCCAAGGGAATGCAGAAGGAGTTCGCAGACGTTATTCAGAAGATCTCCGAGAAGCAGGGCGAGGTTGCGCCTGAGCAGATCATGGCAGAATTTAAGAAGAATTATCTGGACCGCAAGGAGCCCATGCATTTTAAGAAGTGCAAGATCTCTGATGCAGATACTGGAAACGGCGAGTTTGCAACATTGGCTAAGGTTATTTATACAGACCATGGTATTGAGAAGACCTTTGAGGGTGTAGGAAACGGCCCCATTGATGCGGTGCAGAGAGGCCTGGAGGATGCCTTGGGCATTCAGATTCGGGTAATGGATTACTCCGAGCATGCATTAAGCGCAGGTTCCGGCGCTCAGGCAGCTTCTTACATCCATGTGCTGGATGTGGCTACTGGAAAGACAACTTACGGCGTAGGGATCAGCTCCAATATTACCAGAGCTTCCATCCGCGGCATTTTCAGCGCGGTGAACCGTCTGTTCTATTAATCCTTTCCGATCAACATGATTTTGCATTAAAATTAGAATAAAAGATAGAAACAATCGCTCCGAAGGGTGCTGCCAGAAAACTGGTTAAAGCCTTCGGGGCGATTTTTTGCTAATCTAAAGATAATTATCAGCAGAGCATTTAGCGGCTTTTGAGAATATTCCGGGGAGATTGACCGAATTCTTGTTTAAATGCCCGGAAAAAGGAACTGTAATTTCCGAAACTGTATTTATGACAGACTTCCTGCATGGAACTGCCTCCGATCAAATCCTGCTTTGCAAGGAACAGCTTTTTTTTAACAATAAACTGATGGATGGAAAGCCCCATCTCTTCGTTGAAGACTCTGGAAAGATAAGAACGGCTGACAAAAAGCTGGCTGGTGATATCCTGGACGCGGATTTCCTCATAAATATGGCTGTTAATATAGGCAAGGGCACCGGTGACCGCTGGGCTGGCACCGGTGTTTGCGCTGGAAGAGGCTGGAATGTCGCTGTTTGGCTGAAATAATTTTACTCTGGCAATATAGACCAAAAGCTCGATAACATATGAATTTGTCAGCAGATCCATTCCGAATTCCTGGGAGTGGGTGCCGGAAAAGATTAGTTCTAGAAGATTATGAATAGTAATCTGCATATCACGGGTCAACTGCAGGTGAGCGCTGGTGGCGTGGGTTTTTTGAAAAGGAAGAAACAAATCCGTTTTGTCTGAAGAAAGACGTTTCAAATAATCTGGGTTCAGCCAGAGGACGTAGCGTTCGTAAGGCTGACCAGAGTGGATGTTAATCACCGCATGATGATACTGACTAGGCGCGATCAACATTATGGCTCCTGGTTTTAGATTATATTCCTGTTCCTGAATATAGTACGTAACATCACCTGAAATAAGAAAATAAAATTCATAATATGCATGTTTATTTTCGGCGATATGGTCTAAGGCATCGTCTTTGTTATAATATATCTCATAGTCCTGATTCCGCATGGGAGGCTTGTGGTAATAGGGCGTAGGTTCTAATTTTTCTTTCATTGATATGAACCTCCTTTTTATGTGCGTTTCATGTATTCTCAACTCTTGTTTCATCTGTTCCTTGGCTAAGCTTTATAATAACAGTATATGCAAAAATAATTTAAATTGCAATTTGTATTTTATGAATCGATTCAAAAACTAACAAGAAAAGGCAAGATAAGCAAGGATTCTTAAGAAATCTCATGTAAAATTCAGGTTTTGGAAATGTAAAATTTGTGTTAAGAAAAATTAGAAATGTAAAAACTCATGAATATGTCCAAAAAAGAAAAGACAAAACGCAATATATTATAGCAAATACAGCATAGTATCAGGCAGACGGATAGAGTATAGTAAATTTAGCAGCCAACAAGAAGCAGATTCCTGAGAGAGAAGGATTACATACAGCTCCAGGGAAATTCGATCTGGCTGAAGCATAGGAAAGGAGGCGGCGGTCATTAAAATATTGGAGGAATATAAAGAGGGAAAAGCCGGGGAAAAAGAATGTGAAGATGAGCTGTTTTTATCAAAACATTTTGTGGCAGTGATCGATGGCGTTACATCCAAGTCTGACTTCCGCTATCAGGGAAAAACCACTGGAAAGCTGGCGGCAGAGACCATTCGCTTTGTTTTTGAGGGGTTGAAGGGAGGAGAAAACTTCAGAGAAGTAGAAAATAGGATTAATCAGGCTTATGACCAGATTTATCAGAAGATCTCCTTTCCTTATTCATGCAGGGAAAAAGGCCTCCAGGCTGCGGCTGTTATTTATTCGGCCAATGCCAGAGAAATCTGGATGGTAGGAGATTGTCAGGCTGCAGTGGATGGACAGATTTATGAAAATCCTAAAAAAAGTGATCTAATTCTGTCCCAGATGCGGAGCCTGATCCTGCGGAGCCTGGAAATGGCGGGGGAAATTACCCAAGAAGAAATTCTTGCAGGTAAAGATCCAGGAAGAGAAGCGATTTTGCCTTGGATTCTTAAAACCACCATCTATGGAAACAACGTGGAAAATGAATACGGATATTCTGTATTTAACGGGGAAAGAATACCGGACAAGCTGGTGCAGGTAATTAAACTGGATGAAAACTGCCACGAGGTGATTTTGGCCAGTGATGGATATCCAAAGCTGAAGGCTACGCTGGAGAAATCAGAAGATGCGCTGGGAAAAATCCTAAAAGCAGATCCTGGCTGCTACAAATTATATTTATCGACCAAAGGCGTGATAAAGGGTAACAGTAGTTTTGACGATCGAACTTATATCCGATTTCTGACGGATTAAGGAAGATGAACGAAGAGGAGGAAAATGAAGTGAAAGCAAAAAGTATGTTACTGATTGGTTTAACGGCAGCTGCGGTGGCAGCGTGCGCAGGATGCGGTTCTGAAACGGCCAGTACTTCTGCTCAGGCAGAAGGGACAGAAACCGCTGCATCGGGAATAAATTCTCCTGAGACTACTGCGGCTGAAGCTCAGGCTTGGGAAACTGATGGGGCCGCGCAGGAGAGCGGGTCTGAGCCAGAGCTGGCGGATGTTTCTGATATTCTTGCGCAGGAGCCTACGGGAGAGAGAATTGTGCTGGTTACAAACAATTCTGGACTGGGCAGAGATGAATGGCTCCAGGAACATGCGCAGGCAGCCGGATTTAATGTGGAAATTGTAGGAATTGGAGGCGGGGACGCTACTGCTCGGGTAATTTCCGAAGTGAATAATCCTACCACTAATGTGATCTGGGGTCCTTCTGAAGATCAGTTTAATTCTATGATTGAGGCGGGCGCTCTGGCGCAGTTCACTCCAGACTGGGCAGATGATGTGGCCGGAGTATCGGAAGTTAACGGCTATTCCTGGCCTTATGAAATTCAGCCTAAGCTTCTGGTATGCAATCCTGACGTATATACAGAAGAAACGGCACCGAAAAGCTATGCTGATTTATGGGAAAATGAAGAATTTCACGGAAAGTACGCAGTGCCTACAACCTTTGACGGAAATACCAACCGTGCGGTAATCGGAGGAATTCTGGCTCAGTATCTGGATCCAGAAGGAGAACTGGGCGTATCTGATGAAGGCTGGGAAGCAATCAAGGCTTACTTTGATAACGGTTATAAAACTCCTCAGGGAGAGGATGATTTTGGCAATATGGCTTCAGGAAAGGTGCCCATCACCTTTACCTTCGCCTCTGGATTAAAGAGCAAAATCGAAAGCTTTGGGGTGGAGCCTATGATTATTTATGCTGAGGCAGGAGAACCCACCAATACCAACCAGATTGGCGTGGTGGCCAATAATGATCCGGCAGTTGTGGAAGAATCCATGCGGTTCGCCAACTGGCTGGGCAGCGCGGAGATTATTGGAGATTACGCGGCAGAGAATGGCTGCATGGTAGCGAATAAAGAGGCAGAGGACCAGATGATTCCTCTGATCAAAGAAGTAAAAGAGAATTATAAACCCCAGGAGGCAGACTGGACGTATATTAATTCTATGATGGATGAGTGGGTAGCTAAGATTCAGCTGGAGATCTATTAATTGCCGGAGAGAGAAACTGAGGTGCAGCTTCATGATCAAGTTTAATCAGATGGAAATTAAATTTGGAGATTTTACAGCCGTGAAGGATATCAACCTGGAGGTAAAGAAGGGAGAGTTCTTTACCTTCCTAGGCCCCTCGGGCTGTGGAAAAACTACTACTCTCCGTGCTTTGGCCGGTTTTATCACGCCATCTAAAGGAAGCATAGAGGTAAATGGGCGGGATGTGACCTATCAGCCCATTGAGAAGCGGGGAATCGGGATGGTGTTTCAGAGCTATGCTCTTTTCCCCACAATGACGGTAGAGGGAAATATTACCTTTGGTCTGAAGGAAAATAAGTGGTCTAAAGAGGAGATTGCAAAAAGAGTAAAAGAGGTGGCGGCTTTAGTCAATCTGACAGATGAGCAGCTGAGGAAAAATGTGGCGGCTCTTTCAGGAGGACAGCAGCAGAGAGTGGCCATTGCCCGGGCATTGGCTTTAAATCCTCAGATTATTGTTCTGGATGAGCCGTTGTCTAATCTGGATGCTAAACTGAGAAAATCCTTGCGGGTGGAGTTAAAGCGGATTCAGAAGAAGTCAGGAACCACCATGATTTACGTTACCCATGATCAGGAGGAGGCATTGACCCTTTCTGACCGGATTGCTGTTTTTCATAACGGAGGAATTGAGCAGATAGGCACTCCCAGAGAAATTTATTATCATCCCGCATCAGAATTTGTTACCACTTTTATCGGAGACACGAACCGCTTATCTGCGGAAATGATTCGCCGAATCAATGAAGAAAACCCCGGAGCAAAGCTGGATCCCATGGACAGGATATATGTTCGGGTGGAGAGCGTAAAAGAAGGGGTGGATCCTTCTCGGGAATCAGAGTATTATCATCTTCACGCTCGTTTTGAAGGAGAAGAGTTTTATGGCATTACCACTAGGCGGACATTCCAGGTAGAAGGGACGGAAATCCGCAGTGTGGATACTCGTAGTGACAGGCATATGGAAAAAGGGGAAGAAACCATGCTGTATATTCATGCCGGAGATTTTATCTGGTTTAAGGAGGAGAATCCATGAGCTGGCTGGGAGGAAACTATCGTCTGAAACGAAATGTGGGATTTATCTTTCTTGGACTTGCGCTGGGGTGGGGAATTTTTACCTTTTTAGTGTATCCCAATTTGTCTCTGTTGAAGCTTACCCTTTTCCCGGAAGGGGCTTTTGATGCCGGCCCAGTGACGAGAATTATGGCTTCTCAACGGGTGAAAACGGCTCTTTTAAACTCTTTTATTCTGGCAGTGTGCCTGACCATAACGGCCAATATTCTGGGACTGTTTGAAATTTTTATTTTAGATTACTACCAGATTCCAGGGGTGAAATGGCTGAATATTGCTTACCATTCCCCTTTAATCTGCAATGGAATGGTTTTGGTTATCGCTTATAATTTTATTCTGGGAAGTCAGGGATTTCTTACAGCAAACCTGATGGAGGCAAATCCAGGCCTTAATCCCTACTGGTTTCAGGGATTCTGGGCAGTGCTGATTGAGATGACCTTTTCTGGCACATCGAATCATATGATGTTTGTCAGGGACGCATTGAGAAACATTGATTATCAAACCATTGAGGCGGCCCAGAATATGGGAGTAAGGCCTTGGCGGATTTTAAGTAGGGTGGTGCTTCCTACCTTAAAGCCATCGATTTTTGCTGCGTCAATTTTGATTTTTATTACGGGGATTTCTGCCTTTGCTACACCTCAGGTATTGGGCGGAGAAGAGTTTGAAACCATTAATCCCCTGATTATGTCCTTTTCTCGGACGCTGACCACAAGAAATTACGCTGCAGTTCTGGCTATTTTCCTGGGGCTGATCACCATATTGGTTTTGATGATTTCTAATTATGTAGAGAAGAAGGGAAATTATATTTCAGTATCAAAAGTGAAAACACCTTTAAGAAAACAAAAGATCCGTACTCCGCTGCTGCGGTGGGCTGTGACGGTGGCCGCTCATTTGTTTGCGCTGATTCAGACTGTGCCTCTTCTCTTTGTACTGTTATTTTCTTTTATGCCGGTTCAGGATCTTTATGGGGGAAAAATTGATATTACTCATTTTTCGCTGGATAATTACCTGGCAGTAATTCGCTCTGTCACTGGTCTGCGGCCTGTGCTTACCAGTGTGATCTATTCTGCCTGCGCGGCGGTGATTGTGGTGACGATTATGCTGTTTATTGCTAGGATCTTAACGAAGTATCATAACCGGCTTACCGGAATTCTTGAGCTGTTTCTGCAGATCCCCTGGTTTCTCCCGGCAACTTTGATTGCTTTGGGGCTGATTATGACCTTTGACCGGCCGCGGATTCTGACCTTTGGACTGACTCTTACCGGAACAGTATACATTATGCTGATTGCTTATGTTATCCTGAAGATTCCCTATACTTTGCGGATGATTAAGGCGGCATATGCTTCTCTGGATAATTCTTTGGAGGAGGCGGCGAAAAACCTAGGAGCATCTCCTTTCAGAACGTATTATAAGGTGCTGCTGCCCGTGATTTGGCCTACTGTTTTATCGGTTTTTTTGCTGAACTTTATTCAGCAGCTGTCTGAGTACGATGTGTCTGTATTTTTGTTCCATCCTATGTTCCAGCCCTTGGGTGTGGTGCTGAATACGGCCACTAGTCCAGACGCGGCTCCGGAAGCTCAGATGCTTACCTTTGTATATTCTATGATTATTATGGCAGTATCTGCAGCGGCGATTATCTTTGTGTATGGCAGAAAAAATGCTGCCTTGAGGAAGTTTCAATAAAGGATTTGAATGACAAGACTGAGTCAGAATGACAGAGGAGTAAAACAACCATGAAGAATGAAGTGCAATTCAAATTTGACCAGGATGGACATGCGATTCCCTACTATGGGAATACGATTATTAGCTTTTTAAATACTTTTCGCTATCCCATATTTTCAGAATCCATTAAGGTGTGGGAGCGGATGAGAAAAGCAGGATTTGCGAAAAGACTGGCGTTTCTTCCGCCGTCCTCTTTCCATATGACAGTACTGAGCCTTTGCCGGGAGATTGACAGGGGGACGGATAGATGGCCGTCTGGGGTGCCGGATGATGCTAAGTTTGCGGAAATTGATGCCTGCTTAAAGGAGCGGGTGGAACGGATTCCTTACCCGGAAGAAATTTGGATGGAGCCAGAAATCTGTGAAGCTCATCGAATTGTTCTATGTCCTGCAGATGAGGAAAGCGGAAGAAAACTTAAAGATTATCGTGACACAGTTTCTGCGGCCACAGGAATCCGCCACCCGGGACATGATACTTTCCGCTATCACATTTCGCTGGCTTATCGTCTTCAAGAGTTCAGTCAGGAAGAAAAGCAGGAAGAGGAGGCAATCAGCAAAGAACTTACTGAAGTGATAAAAAAGAGGGTGGCACCATTTTGCATTCCGGCTCCTCAGTTTGTGATCTTCAACGATATGATGAGTTATGAGCCAGATTTGTCTAAGCGTGGAAAACTTTATTAAGAAAAATATTTTGTAAAGGCGAGCAGTGCCAGATGGCCTGCCTGCCTTTTTTGCTTGTGCGCCTGGCGGCGCACGTTTCTAGCGGGTGCAAGTCCCGAATCCGCCCGGTAGTGGGAAGGATACAGCCGAAGGCAAGGGTGTTGCAGGTGACTGCAAATCTGAAAGAAGCCGGATGTGGGAAACATACTAACCCACGGGCAAACCTCTGGTCTGACGGACAGAAACCGTATAGAAGGCTGTGCATGAGGGTAAGTCTGCAAGCCAAGATGAAGCTCGATAGCTGCATGGAATCATGTACAGTAGATACGGCAGATGGATGGAGGGAAAGAAACGAGTGTGTCTCCGCTCCGCTTCGGTCGGTGCAGAACAAGCGTCCACTGGACGCTTTGCACCCCAGGGAGGTCTGTACGGAAGGCTCTGAAAGGAGTAACCATTACTAAGAAGTAATGCTGAGCGTACAGAAGTCAGCAGAGGTCATAGTAGCTTTTTTTCAGCGAAGGACCGAATCAATAGCCGGACATTTTAGGAAAGATACTAGACAAGGATAACCTGAACAGGGCTTACAAAAGAGTGAAGGCGAACAAGGGGGTACCGGGAGTGGATGGGCTGACCATCGAAGCGGCGCTGCCATGGCTGAAGGAACACAATCATGAACTGACAGAGAGGATACGGAGGGGAAAATATACCCCTTCCCCAGTCAGGCGGCATGAGAGGATGGCTGAATTATTATGGAATAGCGGACACGAAGAACAACATCGAAAGCCTGAACGGATGGCTGTACCGCCGGATACGAGAACCGTATGTCCGGTGTTGTGAGAGGACGGCGGTTAATCACCGCATCCTACTCGATCTGAATTAAGCTCGCTGAGGGCTTCACAGACCGTTTAAAGTATAGTAAAATAAATAGCAGTTTAAAAATCCAAGGAGAATTAAGAGAATGAAAAAATATGATTATGTATTGGTGGGAAGTGGTCTGTTCAACGGCGTATTTGCTTATCTGGCTCGGCAGAAGAATAAGAGCTGCCTGGTGGTGGAAAAGAGAGATCACATCGGCGGGAACATTTATTGTGAAGAGATGGAAGGGATTCATGTTCATAAATATGGAGCCCATATTTTCCACACCAGCAACCGTCGGGTATGGAATTTTGTGAACAATTTGGTGGAATTTAACCGTTACACCAACAGTCCTGTGGCAAATTATCATGGCGAGATGTATAATATGCCGTTTAACATGAATACCTTCAGCAAGATGTGGGGAATTTCTACTCCGGCGGAGGCGAAAGCGAAGATTGAGGAGCAGAGAGCAGGCGTTGTGGGAGAACCGAAGAATCTGGAAGAGCAGGCCATCAGCTTGGTGGGAAGAGATATTTATGAGAAGCTGGTAAAAGGCTACACGGAGAAGCAGTGGGGAAGAGACTGTAAAGACCTTCCTGCCTTCATCATTAAACGGCTTCCGGTGCGCTACACTTATGATAATAATTATTTTAATGATCTGTACCAGGGAATTCCCATGGGCGGCTATAATGTAATCATTGAAAAATTGTTTGAGGGCTGCGATATTGAGACCGGAGTGGACTATCTGGAGAATAAGGAGCATTACGATAGCTTAGGAGAAAAGGTGATTTACACAGGCACCATTGATGCGTATTACGGCTATCAGTTCGGAAAGCTGGAGTACCGCAGCCTTAAGTTTGAGACGCAGGTTCTGGATGAAGAGAATCACCAGGGAGTGGCGGTGGTTAATTACACAGACCGGGAGACGCCCTATACCAGAATCATTGAGCATAAGCACTTTGAATTCGGCACCCAGCCGAAGACCGTGATTACCAGAGAGTATCCGGTAACCTGGAGCGAGGGAATGGAGCCTTATTATCCGGTGAATGATGAGAAGAATCAGGCTCTTTATCAGAAATATGCAGCTCTGGGGGCGGAAGAAAAGAAGGTAATCTTCGGAGGCCGCCTGGGTGAGTACAAGTATTACGATATGGATAAGGTGATCGAGTCTGCCTTTAAGGCAGCTGAAAAAGAACTGGGAGAACTGGAATGAAGGTAGTTTATTCTTCTAATGAAGGATATGTGAGACATTTGGCGGTTTCCATGTGTTCGCTTTTTGACCGAAACCAGGCGGCAGAAGAGATTCAGGTGTTTGTTTTGTCTGTGGGAATCAGCGAGGAAAGCGCAGATAAGCTTCAGGAAATCGGCAGACGTTTTGGACGGGAAGTGCATCTGATTCCTATGGGAGATCTGCGGCAGTATTTTCCCTATGAAGTGGATACGGGAGGCTTTGATCTCAGCGCGATGGGCCGTCTGTTTGTGGGCAAAGTGCTGCCTAAGGAAGTGGAGCGGGTTCTTTACCTGGACTGTGATACAGTAGTGCTGGCCTCTTTAGGAAAGCTTTGGCGGACAGACTTGAGGGGAAAGCTTTTCGGTGCGGTGATGGAACCAACCATCTACCCGCAGGTGAAGGAACGCATTGGTCTTTCGCTCAATGATCCTTATTATAACTCCGGTGTTCTGCTGATTGACGTGAAGGCCTGGAGGGAGAGGGAGGCAGAGCGGCGTCTGGTGGAATATTTCGGAACATTGGGCGGCAAAACTTTTGCTTGTGATCAGGACACCTTAAATGGAGCCTTTAAGGGAGAGATTCGCACCCTTTCTCCCAAATACAACTTTTTCTCCAATTATTGGTATTTTCATTACCGGGATCTGGCGAAGCAGTCTCCTGCCTATCAGGTGATCCCGGAGGCGGTATTTCAATCGGCGAAAAGACACCCGGCCATTATACATTATGCCGGGGATGAGCGGCCCTGGAAAGCGGGAAATTTCGGTCATTATCGGAAGGCGTATGAGCATTATCTGGCTATGACGCCTTGGAAAGGGACGCCGAAAGAAGAGGGGCAGCGAGGATATCTTTTGGCCTATCATGCCATGGATTATCTGACCTGGATCTGTCCGCCATCCAGAAGATTAATCAGCAGAAGCTTTGGAATGAAGGCGGTAGAAAGCCGGAAGTCTTCCGGCGGATGAGGGAGGAGAATGCCGGAAACAATGGCCATGGAGGACAATAAAAAAATCAGCTGTGTGATTGTAAATTATAACGACAGCGATACCACGGAAAAACAGATTCGGAGAATATACCGTTATAAAACTCTTGACGCAGTGGTGGTGGTGGACAACTGTTCCACTGATGGTTCTGCTGACCGTCTTACGAAGCTGGCTGCCCAGCTTGACCCAGAGAAAATCATGGTGCTGACGGCAGATAAAAACGGAGGATACGGCGCTGGAAACAATAAAGGAATCGAGTATTCCTATGAGGTGCTCCAGATGGATTACGTGCTGATTGCAAATCCGGACGTGGAATTTTCTGAGGAGCTGCCAGCGCGCCTTGCTCACTTATTTGAACGTCATCCGGATCTTGGAGCGGCTTCGGCGCTGATGGAGGATGAGACCTTTGGAAACGGGAGGAATGGCTGGCCTCTCTTGGGATTGCTGGGAGAGGTTCTCCGCACGGGACCGGTGTGCCGCCGTCTGTTTAGCCGTTTTCTGGAATACAGTCCTAAGTATTATGAGGGGAAAAAAGCGGTTTATGTGGATGCCGTTCATGGCTCTCTTTTGATGGTAGACGCAGTGAAAATGATTGAGTGCGGAGAGTACGATGAGCAAGTGTTTTTATATAACGAAGAAGAGATTTTAGGCTGGCGTATGCTGGAGAGAGGATATCGCACGGTTCTTCTTCTTACGGACAGCTATGTGCATCGTCATTCGGAGAGTATTTCCAAAACCTACAAAAAGATCTGGGAGAGACAGAAGCTGCGCAATCAAAGTGCGCTCTATTATTACCGTCATTATCTTGGGATGAACCGGATTCAGGAAGGGGCTGTCCGGCTGTTTTTCCTGGGAGTGCACCTGGAAATTTGGTTCTGCAGCAGTGTGCTGAGAATGAAGTGGTAGGCAGATTCAGCGAAGGGTAAGACAAGGCCGGAGGGGCTGCAGAGCGGTGCCGGCAAAAGGAGCGTGGATAGAATGGAGCAGGAGATGGAGAAGGTTTCCATTGTGGTTCCTGTGTATAATTCAGAACAATATTTAGTGCGGTGCATTGATTCGTTGAGGAACCAGAGTTATGGGAATCTGGAAATTATTTTGGTGGATGATGGTTCTCAGGATTCTTCTTTTTCTTTATGCTGCCAGGCTGCACAGACAGATTCTCGGATTAAGGTGATTCATCAGGAAAACGGCGGAGCGGCCAGGGCGAGAAACAGAGGAATATTGGAGGCTTCGGGGAAATGGCTGATGCTGATCGATGCTGATGATTATATTCACCAGGATATGGCCGGGGATCTTCTTAAAGCCGCCCATGAGGAAGACGCCCAGGGAGTTATCTGCGGGTTTTCCCGGGTGTACGGTGATGGAACAAAAGAAGAGATTCACGCCTTACAGCAAAAATGGTCAGGGGATCTTCATCGGTTTTCGGAGGAGATGCTTCTTCCTCTTTATCGGAATCTGCTGCTGCGGACTCAGAGCAATAAGCTTTATGATCTTTCTCTGATTCAGAAGCATAAGCTGGCTTATCCCGGGGGATTTTCCATTAATGAGGATATCTGGTTTTGCGTTCGCTACTTAAGTCTGTGCCGGAGGATCGTGTGTATTCCAGGAAGTTATCTGTATTATTGGCAGAATCAGGGAGGGGACAGTCAGATCAGCCGTTATCACCCGGAAGGGGTGGAGAGCTGTTTTCTGCTGCTGAAAGCAATGAATCATCTGATGAAGAAGGCTGATTCTTCCCCCGCAGTGCGAAATGAAATGGAAAATGAGATGCTTTTCCACATCTGCGGCTTTGCGGGCCACATTTATTACCGGGCCAATCGAAGCCCCAGGGAGTGTTTGGATTCTATCCGGCAGCTGACAGAACGAAAGGAATTTCGGAGACTGTTAAGGCAGATGAGGCCTCGGGGGATCAAGAACAAAACGGCAGCGTTTCTCCTTGGGCATCGGATGTGCCGGGTGTACCACTGGATGTGTCTGGGACTTTATGCACCGCAGAGGAGAAGATTTTTTAAGGAAAGCAGAGGAAAGGCTAAGGAAGGATAAAAGAAGAATGGAACAGAATAACAAACAGGACTCAGCCCCCATTATGGTGAGCGTCAGCTGCATTACCTTTAACCATGAACCCTATATTGCCAGGGCTCTGGACAGCTTTCTCATGCAGAAGACCAATTTTCCCTTTGAGATCCTGATTTATGATGACGCCTCAACAGACCGCACTCAGGAAATTATCCGAGAATATGAAAAACGGTACCCGGGGATTATTAAGCCTTATTATCAGACGGAAAATCAGTATTCCAAGGGAAAATACAATGTGGAAGGCTTTTTTAATTATCCAAGAGCGGCAGGAAAATATATTGCCATGTGCGACGGGGATGATTACTGGACGGATGAGCACAAGCTGCAGCTTCAGGTAGATTATATGGAGGCCCATCCGGAGTGCGCCATGTGTCTTCATGCCGCCAGAATTGAGACGGAAGAACGGGCGGTGCAGTCTTTAAAAATCCGGCCATACCGGGGAAACCGGCTGATTCCGGCGGAAAAGGTCATTGATAAGCCATCCAATTATCCCACGGCTTCCCTGCTTTTTCGGACGGAATATACCAAAGACCTGCAGGATTATTATTATACCAGTCCGGTGGGGGACATTCCGATTCAAATTCACATGGCGGCTAAGGGAACGGTGTATTATATGGACCGGGAGATGTCTGTGTACCGCCAGGGCGTGTCGGTATCCTGGAGTGCATTGATGAAACAGGGAAATTACAAGCAGAATTTAATTGATCATCATCAGGCTATGAGAGTAATGTATCGAGGATTCTCTAAAGAAACTGACGGAAAGTATGATCAGGCCATTGAACGGGCCTGCAGGCGAATGGATTTTCTCACTTTGATCAATGTGAAAGAGTATCGGGAGGCATTGTCGCCGGGGTACCGCAGTTTTTATCGGGAGCTTCCTTTGGTGACGCGATTCTTTATCCGATTTGAACTGATGGCTCCTGGGCTGTATCGGTGGCTGAGAAAAACGGTTTATGGTCAGGACCGGGGGTAAGGAAGGGAAAACAAAGGAAAGGACGAATGCTGCATGAGTGAGCGGGGAACAAAAAGCCAGATCATCAACGGCTTGTTCTGGAAGGTGATGGAAAACGGCGGCTCCCAGGGGATTCAATTTGTGATTTCCATCCTGCTGGCCAGGCTGCTGTCGGCGGAGGAATACGGGGTTATTAATCTTGTCCTGATTTTCGTTACCATCGCCAATGTTATTGTTCAGAATGGTTTTGGCACCGCCCTTGTACAGAAGCAGGAGGCGGATGGACGAGATTATTCCTCTGTGTTTTTTGTAAATCTGGCGGCGGCGGCAGTGATTTATGGGGTGCTTTATCTTTGCGCTCCCATGATTGCGGCGTTTTACGAGAACCCTCAGATGACTGCTATTGTGCGGATCCTTTCTGTGGTACTGTTTCCTGGGGCGATAATTTCGGTGCAGAATGCCTATGTGTCCCGAACAATGGAGTTTAAGGGACTTTGTATTTCCACCATGGCGGCGGCGCTGAGCTCCGGCGCAGTGGGAGTGGCCATGGCGTGGGCCGGATTTGGAGTGTGGGCGCTGGTGGGGCAGCAGGTGCTGTACTATCTGGTGCTGATGGGAGTGCTGTTTATTACCGTTCCCTGGCGGCCGGCTGCTGCATTTGCTCCAGAGCGGGTGGAATCCATGTTCCGTTTCGGATGGAAGCTTCTCTGTGCCTCATTGGTAGATACGTTGTTTACAAATCTCTACGGCTTAGTGGTGGGAAAGATTTATGATGAAAATACCATGGGCGTATACAGCCGGGGAGAACAGTTCCCGAAGCTGATCGTAACGAATCTGGGAACGGCGATCCAGGCGGTGATGCTTCCTGCTCTTTCGGCCAGACAGACCCATCCGGAGCAAGTGTTAAGTCTTCTGCGCCGGGCCATTAAAACTAGTGTTTTTCTGGTGCTCCCCATGATGGCGGGGCTTGCAGCTGCGGCGGATAACCTGGTTTTGGTGCTCCTGGGAGAAAAATGGATGGATTGCGTGCCCTATCTTCAGATTTCCTGTCTGGCTTACGCTGTATGGCCGATGGATATTGCCAATCTTCAGGCATTAAATGCCATGGGACGAAGCGATGTATTTTTGAAACTGGAAATAGTAAAGAAAGTAGTGGGCGTGGTCATCCTTCTTCTCAGCATGAAGTGCGGAGCAGTAACCTTTATTGCCTGGAAAGCAGCAGGAGATTTTTTATGTACCTTTATTAACGCATGGCCCAATCAGAAACTGCTGGGATACTCCATTCGGCAGCTGTGGCGGGATATTCTCCCGGCAGTTTTGGTTTCCGCAGTGATGGGGGCTGTAGTGTATTGCAGCCGTTTTCTTCTTCCAGCAGGATTTCTGGGGCTTGGAGGACAGGTGATGCTTGGCGTGGCAGTTTACCTGTTTTTATCCTGGATTTTGAGACTGGAAAGTTTCAGCTATTTGTGGAATCTGGTATGGGATAAGCTTTCTGGAAGAATTTCTGAACAGTAAGTGGAAAATTCTTCTGGAAATGACGGCGGCGCAGAGTTCTGCACTCTGTCCGCCCTTGTCGATCTGCTTGAGAGATCAGAAATCAAAAGAGGGAAACCACAGACTGGCGTTCTACAATTTCCACCTCCATCTGTACGTGACCGGGCCGGGAAAGGCTTCCTGTGCGGATCTGTTCTAAAAGAAGATCGACAGCAGTTTTAGCTTTTAAAGGAATATTTTGAGAAATGGAAGTAAGCTTAGGAACAGTATACTGGCACAGCTTCAGGTTATCGAATCCGATTACGGAGAGATCGATGGGGATTCGATATCCGCTTAGCCTAGCACCTTCCATTACTCCAATTGCACAGATGTCGGCGGTGGTGACCACCGCCGTTATTTCGTTTCTGGAGCCGGCAATTTTTTTGCCGGCTTCAATGCCTCCTTCATAGGATGGCGGGTAGGGGAAGACATATTCTGGACGAAAGGGAATTCCGCTTTCCTCCAGAGCCTGACGGTAGCCTGCAAAACGTTTGGTCAGAATGTCGTTCCCCTCATAGTCTGCCACAAAGGCAATGTGGCTGTGGCTGTGATTGATCATGTATTTGGTGGATAAATATAAACCTTTCTGGTCCCCGGAAGTGACATTAATCAGACCGGGAAGGGGAATGGTGCCGTCGAACACAGCCAAGGGACAGCCCGACTGAGCGTAAAAAGATTCTAAATAGTCCTGAAAATCTGGATGAAGAAAAATAATTCCATCTACGTTCCAGTTTTTCAGGAGAGTCATAATATCAGACGGCTGGGAGACGGCGCGAACCATGGTATAATATCCGTTTTTGCGCAGCTCCCGTTCAATGGTACCGATCATTGTGCTGATATAGGGATTTTCCAGATAGTTTTCTTCATCGTTTACCTGAGATTCGGTGATCAGCACACCGATAATGTTGGAGGTTTTGTTGGTCAGACTTCGCGCGCTTAAATTCGGCACATAGCCGTATTCTTGGATAATTGCATTGACTTTTTCTATGGTCTTTTCTGATACCCGGTTATGTTTCCCGTTGATTACGTTGGAAACGGTCATCATGCTGACACCGGCTTTCTCGGCTATATCTTTTAATGTCATAAAATGTTCTCCTTACCCTTTTAGATGAATTTGCTGCAGCCGTGCAGCGCAAAATAGAAAGTTTACAGGATTAAACCTGAAAAGAGTTTATATAAACTTAAATTTGTGAATAAAAACGTTTATAAACATAGTATAGCGTGAGCGGATAAAATTGTCAATGCGAGGGCCAAGGGATAAAATGAAGCATAATGCACAATTTATAGCGATATAAATCATATAATTTGACGAAATATAAAAATGGAGTTGACAAAATAGACAATACATGATAACTTTACTATAGATTTAGCGCTAAACCAAAAAGGACCGAGGGAATGAGGCAGAACGGAAAATTGGAGTTGCAGAAATGAGTGATTTTGAAAGGAGAGGTATTTATGATGAAAAAGAGAGCGGCAGCAATGGCACTGGCGGTATCACTGGCGGCGGGTTTATGGGGATGCGGCCAGGGAAGCTCTTCTGCGGAAACAGCGGCAGTTGAGGTTCCTGCAGAACCTTTCGGCGATACGATTAAATATGATCCTTCTGTTCCGATTAATGAGGGAAAGGATATTACTGTAGAGCTGTGGGAGTGGGGAAGCGATGAGCTGTTTCAGCAGATCATTGACGGTTATACGGCTATTCATCCTAACGTAACCATTAAGCTGGTGAACAATCCTTGGGAGGATTACTGGACGAAGCTTCCTTTGGCGCTGGACGGAGACAATGGACCGGCGATTTTTAATGTACATAACAGCTATCACGAGAACCTGATTAATTACATGGCTCCGCTGGAGATTCCGCTGGAAGATTTGGAAGCAGATTTTACCGGCGTGGAAGCTCATGTAATTGACGGCAAGGTTTATTATATCGATTACGGCATGATGACCGGATCAGTATATTATAACAAGGATATGTGGGAGGCAGCAGGCCTGACGGACGAGGATATTCCTAAAACCTGGGATGAAATGCGGGAAGTGGCGAAAAAGCTGACCATCCGGGATGGAGACAGATTAATTCAGGCTGGGCTGAATTTTAATGATGATTTTCATCAGAACTACCTTCTGGGATTGAATTACCAGTTGGGAGAGAATCTGTTCCTTGAGGATGGAAGGACGCCAAATGTAACGTCTGATGCAATGAAGCAGGTAATGCAGATGCTGGTGGATATGTATCAGGTGGATGGAATCGGATCTGCAGATTTTGGAGAGAAGGCGCCGGACAGCTTCGGCCAGGGACAGAGTGCCATGGTAATCCAGTGGGGCCATTATTACAATACATTAAACACTACCTGGACGGATATTAATTTCGGCGTATTTGAAATTCCCACCTTTGATGAAAATCCTTACGCTTACAATCGTTATAACGGTGAGTCTACCTTTGGCATTAATAAGAATGCTCCGGCAGATCAACAGGCTGTTGCTCAGGATTTTGTGAAGTATTTCCTGGCCAATGACGATGCACAGATCGCCTTTAACCTGGCCATGAGTACCTTCCCGGCGAAGAAATCTCTGGCAGATAATGAAGAAATTATGTCTAATCCTTCTTTGAGCGTATTGGCAGAGCATATTGATCGTTATATTTGGCCGGGGCCAATGCCTTCTACCATGGAAACTTCTTTAAAGAAGGCCGGGGAGGATGTGTTCTACAACGGCGCAGATATTGATGCAGCTTTGCAGGAAGCGCAGGAAAATATTATCCGGGATATGCAGAGCAGCACCTTTACTTCAGTAGAAAATCTGTATAAATACGCAGAATAACCCTTTATGCGCCCGCCGGAAGAATGCTTCAGGCAATGGGGAAACCGGCGGGCACAGCCATAAAAGACAGGCAAAGCATCAAGAAAGGGGGAACTATGATGTTTAAAAAGTCTTATCCTCTCCAGAGCAAAAGCGAGATTCTCCTGCGCAATATTGTGGTGACAGTTATGGTGGTGTTTTTCACCGTATTCCTGATTATCCCGATTATTATTGCATTTGCAGGAAGCTTTCATGAGTGGAATCCATTAAGCGGAACTTACCGTTTCCTGGGAATTGAGAATTATAAAAATGTATTTACCAGTGCGCTTTTTGGCAAATCCATGATCAATACCGTAATTTTTTCTGCAGTGGTGATTATTTTCCGGGTGGGACTGGGATTAGGAATTGCCTGTGCCATCTATTCTGCCCTAATTAAACACAAAAGCTTTTTCCGCGCAGTGTATTATATGCCGGTGGTAACGCCTATGGTTGCCGTGGCCTTTGTGTGGAAGTTTATGTACAACCCTCAGATCGGTGTAATTAATCAGATTCTGGGAACGGAGATTAACTGGCTGAAGGATCCGAAGCTGGCGCTTCCAGCGGTGATGGTTATGACAATTTGGAAGGACTTTGGCTATGCAGTAGTAATGTACATGGCAGGTTTGTATTCTCTGCCGATGGATGTGATGGAGGCGGCTAAGGTGGACGGGGCCGGCAGCGGACAGACGTTCCGGTTCATTACTCTGCCTCTGCTCAAACCCATGACGTTGTTTGTGGTGATTACTTCTATTATTTCTTATATTCAGGCTTACGTGCAGATTTTAATTATGACAGAAGGCGGACCAGGAACGGCCACCTACTTGGCTTCTTACATTATTTATGACGAGGCCTTTGTAAAATATAATTTTGGCTATGCATCTGCTCTGTCCTTTGTGCTCTTTGTGATCACAGCAGTGTTTACATGGCTGTCCTTCCGGGTGTCCGGGACAGAAAGTTAAGGAGGCGGGTTCATGAAAAGGAAAATCAGCAGCATCGGATTAAACGTATTTTTGTTGCTTTTAGGACTGGTAACGGTATATCCTTTTATCTGGATGCTTTCCTCCTCCTTTAAGCAGAACAAGGAGATTATGGCCCTGGAGCAGCATCTGCTGCCTCAGCAGTTCATTATTGACAATTATATCAATATGAACGCCCATTTTAATTTTATTCGTTTCTTTGCAAACAGCCTTTTGATTACCGTGGTGATTACGGTCCTGGTTCTTTACACCAGCACCATCTGCGGCTTTGTCCTGAGCAAATACAAATTTAAGGGAAGGGATCTTTTGTTTGGCTTTGTGCTGTCCACCATGATGATTCCCTGGTGCGTAACCATTATCCCCAAATATTCCATGATCCAGGCTTTCGGGTGGATGGACAGCTATGCGGCTCTGATTATTCCTGCTATGTTCAGCGGTTTCGGAATTTTCATGATGAAGCAGCATATTGCCTCGATTCCAGACGAAATTCTTGAGGCAGCCAGGATTGACGGAGCCAACGAGTTTTATATTTTCCATAAAATTATTTTCCCGATGGCTAAAAACGGCATTTCCAGCATTGCCATTTTCCAGTTTCTCTGGGCTTGGGAAGATTATTTGTGGCCATACCTGGTAATCAACAGCCAGGAAAAGCAGCTGCTGGCAGTAGGACTGAAAATGTTTAATGGCCAGTATTCCACTGATTATGGAGCTTTATTTGCAGCGACTACCATTTCCATTATCCCAGTACTGATTATTTATCTCTTTTTCCAGAAGAGATTCATTGCAGGCATTGCAGCTTCTGCGGTAAAGGGGTAAGATAGCATCAGTGTTTCCCTGAACACCCATGTTAAGTTCATCACAGATTTTTGAAAAGGAGCAGACGATATGCAGGAGATTTACAGAGTAAAAACCCGCCCTTTGGCCAGAACGGAAAATATGGTAATAGGAGAACAGTATCGGATCACCGTGCTGACAGAAGGGCTGATTCGCCTGGAATATAGTGAGACGGGAGAGTTCGAAGACAGAGCCACCCAGATGGCATTTTACCGGGATTTTCCTGCCGCGGACTATCGGCTGATACGCAGGAAGGACGGCATTGAAATCCATACATCCCGTCTACATCTGATTTACAATGAACAGCAGTTTTCTTCTTGGGGCCTGAGCATCCAGGTAAAGGGCGGAGTCAGCGCCTACCGCAGCATCTGGCATTACGGAGAAGCGATTCATGATCTGGGAGGAACGGCCAGAACCTTAGATGAGGCGGACGGAGCCATTCCCCTGGATCATGGAGTGGTCTCCCGATTCGGCTATTCTGTGCTGGATGACAGCCGTTCTCAGATATTGCGGGAGGACGGATGGCTTGAGCCGCGCAGAAAAGGAATTCAGGACCTGTATTTCTTTGGCTATGGTCATGATTATCAGGAAGCCCTGAAAGCCCTGTTTGCATTGTGCGGCAAGGCGCCGATGATTCCACGGTATGCCTTGGGCAACTGGTGGAGCCGCTACTACCGCTATACAGAGGAGAGTTACCTGGAGCTGATGGACCGGTTTAAGGCGGAGGATCTGCCCTTTACCGTGGCAGTGATCGATATGGACTGGCATCTGGTGGACGTTGATCCGAAATACGGAAGCGGCTGGACCGGTTATACCTGGAACCGGGAGCTGTTTCCCGATCCGCCCAGATTTTTAAAAGAACTTCATCAGCGGGGACTTCGAACCACTTTAAACGTTCACCCGGCAGATGGAGTGAGGGCCTATGAGGAAATGTATCCGCAGATGGCGGAGGCCATGGGAGTGGATGCTGCCCATGAGGATCCGGTAAACTGTGACCCGGCGGATCCCAAATTCATCGAAGCTTACTTTACTTATCTTCATCATCCCCGGGAGGAGGAAGGCGTAGATTTTTGGTGGGTAGACTGGCAGCAGGGCAGCAACAGCAAGGTAGAAGGGCTGGATCCTTTGTGGATTCTGAATCATTTTCATTTCCTGGACAGCGGACGGAAAGGAAAACGGCCCATGACTTTTTCACGCTATGGAGGACCAGGAAGCCATCGTTATCCGATTGGTTTTTCTGGAGATACCATTATTACCTGGGAGTCCCTGGCCTTCCAGCCTTACTTTACTTCCACCGCTTCCAACATTGGATATGGCTGGTGGAGCCATGATATTGGCGGCCATATGAAGGGGTATAAAGACGATGAGATGGAAACCAGATGGGTTCAGTTCGGCGTGTACTCTCCAATTATGCGGCTGCACAGTTCCAGCAGCCCATTTAATGGAAAGGAACCTTGGCGCTACAAAAAAGAAGCGGAGACGGCGATGGGAGAAGCCCTTCGCCAGAGACATCGTTTGATTCCTTATCTTTATACAATGAATGCGAAAAGCTTCCAGGAAGATGTTCCGTTGATCCTTCCGATGTATTATCAGTATCCAGAGAACCGTGAAGCTTATGAGGTGAAAAATCAGTACCTGTTTGGAAGTCAGCTGATGGCAGCCCCCATTACCGAACCCAGAGTGCCCAAGTTAAATGTGGCGAAGGTTAAGGCATGGCTTCCAGAGGGATTGTGGTACGACCTTTATACCGGTATGATGTACGATGGAGGGCGGATGATGAATTTGTATCGTGATCTTGATTCCATTCCTGTATTTGCCCGGGCCGGAGGGATTCTTCCGCTTACAGATGAGATCAGCGGTCCAAAAGCCCAGAGAAATCCAGAGAGCCTGAGGATTTTAGTCTTTGCTGGAGGGGAAGGAAGCTTTACCCTCTACGAGGATGACAATGAAACTTGTGATTATGAGAAAGGCATCTGCGTTCAGACTCGTTTATCTTATGAGGAGAACGAGGAACTGGTATCCTTTACTGTGGAACCAGCCGTGGGAGAGCTTTCTTTGATTCCGGAAACTCGTCAGTATACCGTGGAATTTACTGGATTTAAGGCGGAAGGGGCAGAGCCGGGGCAGGTGAAAGCTTTTGCAGACGGGAAAGAGCTTCCAGTTGTTCTTTCTTATCATGAAAAAAAGCAGGCAGTAGAAGCAGCGCTGCCTCCAGTTCCGGTTACCGCCCAGGTACGGCTGTGTATGAAGAGCAGCTTGAAATCCACTGCAAATCAGGTGGAGGAACGGTGCTTTGACTTCTTAAATCAGGCAGAAATTGATTTCTGGATTAAGGATCAAATTGACCGCCTGGTAAAAACGGAAAAACGGGTTTCTGTTGCGCTGACCCAGTTGGATACCATGGATATTCTCCCTGAACTGAAGGAAGCAATTTCGGAAATTCTCACAGCAAGGGCTGATCAATAGAGTGATCTGATCATCATCCCAAAGTACAAACTGCCGGGCAGAGAAGAAAATAGAAGGACAACAGGAGGATATCATGAAGAAACAATGGTGGCACAGCAAAACGGTTTATCAGATTTATCCCAAAAGCTTTTATGATTCCAACGGAGACGGCATCGGCGATCTGCCGGGAGTGATTCAAAAACTGGATTATCTCCAATACCTGGGAGTGGATATTATCTGGCTTTCCCCGATTTACCAGTCTCCCTTGGCGGATCAGGGATATGACATTTCTGATTATTATCAAATCGATCCCCGGTTTGGCACCATGGAAGATATGGATCATTTGATTCAGGCGGCCAAGGAACGAGGAATGTACATCCTCATGGATTTGGTGGTTAATCATTGCTCCGATGAGCATCAGTGGTTTAAGGAGGCCATGGCAGATCCGGAGGGAGAATACGGAAATTTCTTTTATCTGGCAGAGAAAAAAATGGGCCGTCCTTGTAATTGGCGTTCTTATTTCGGAGGCTCTGTCTGGGAGGATTTGCCGGGAACAGAGAAACAATATCTGCACATGTTCCATAAAAAGCAGCCGGATTTAAACTGGGAAAATCCAAAGCTTCGCGAAGAAATTTATAAAAATATTAACTGGTGGCTGGACAAGGGACTGGCTGGATTTCGAATTGATGCCATTATCAATATTAAAAAGGCGCTGCCGTTCAGGGATTATCCGGCGGACCGGCCAGACGGACTGTGCTCTCCCGATGTGATGCTGGCCCATGCCCAGGGGATCGGAGCATTTTTGGAAGAGATGCGGGATAAGACTTTCCGCCCTCACAATGCCTTTACTGTGGGGGAGGTATTCAACGAGAAGCCGGGAGAACTTGAACAGTTTATTGGGGATCAGGGATATTTTTCCACAATGTTTGACTTTAATGAGCACATGATCGGCCGCAGCCCGAAGGGCGCCTATGCAGACCGCGATGTGACTCCGGAGGAGTATAAAGAAGCCTGTTTTAAAGCTCAGGAAAAAATAGGAGATCTGGGATTTTATTCTACTCTGATTGAAAATCATGATGAACCTCGAGGGGTCAGTCATTTCCTTCCCGCCGGGCAGGTATGCGATGCTGGAAAGAAAATGCTGGCAGGGCTTTACTTTATGCTTCGCGGTCTTCCCTTTATTTATCAGGGGCAGGAGATCGGCATGGAAAATATAAAGTTTTCTTCCATTGACCAGGTGGATGATATTTCTACCCTGGCTGAGTATGATACTGCCCTGGCGGCGGGACTGTCTCCCAAGGAAGCGCTGGAAGCAGTAGGAAGAAGCAGCCGGGACAACGCAAGGACTCCGATGCAGTGGGATGCTGGCCCTCATGCAGGATTTACTCAGGGCACTCCATGGCTAAAGGAGAATCCTAACTTCTTGGAGATTAATGTGGAAGAACAGAGGGGACGGAAGGATTCTGTTTTGGAGTTTTATCGGAGACTCATCGGATTGAGAAAGAATAAAGAATACCAGGAAACGGTGGTATACGGCTCTCTGATACCTTATTTAAGAGAGCAGGAGAACTTGATGGCCTATTTCCGAAAGGGAGAAGGCCAGACTCTGCTGGTGATGGGCAATTTCCAGAAAGATAGTCAAAGGGTGATTCTTCCAGGAAACACGAAAAAGGTGCTGCTAAATAATCTGGAGACCTGGAAAGAAGAAAACGGTTTGGCGCAGATGGAAGGCTGGCAGTTTGTGGTGCTGGAACAATAAGAAGATTTACTGAACAGGCGATATCTGTTGTTATGACGGATGTCGCCTGTTAATGATTGGGAGAAAATTTCTCTTTGCTTGGTTTTGCGGGGATTAGAATGGACAGATTTGGGCGTCAGTCTTTACCCTTTTATTTTCCATTTTTTTAGTATATAATAAATAGTCAGAGTTCTAAGCGGAAAAAACGGGAGGAAGGGAGGACAGATACGGCTGTATGACAAGAGAACTTTTTGACGATTATATCTGGACGAAGGAGAATAAAACTCTTACCCATACAGAACATGGGATTCCTGGACTGGGAAATTTTACTCATAAGAATACTTCAGGTTCAACGCCTCCGTCTCCATTGCATTATCATACGAATATTTTGGTGATTCATTGTATGGTTAAGGGGCAGCGCACCTCCGTGATTGAGAAGAACGGACAGTTTAATACGTATACCTTTGCTGGAAATACGGCTTTTCTTACTTTTCCCTTTGAAATTCACGGGAATGGGGATCAGGCTCAGCTTCCCTGTGAGTTTTACGGATTTCAGATTGATCTGTCGGAACCGGGAAATCTTCTGGGACTGAACCGAGAGTACAGCAGTTCCCTGGCAAAGCTTCTGCTGAATCAGAAAGACCGTCAGCTGAGGCTGAATGCCAGTCATTTAAATTACCTGCGCACGTCCTTTAATTTTATTTCTTCTTTGGAGCGGGAGAATATCCAGGTGGGAGTACAATTTCTCACTTGCTTTTTATACAGCCTGCAGTATCTTCAGCCTGCGGTTCAGGAGGTAACGACAACGGTGGACGAACCGATTCACCGGTCCATTGTGCATTTAAATCAACATTTAACGGAACCGCTGCAGCTGCAGGACCTGGCGGAGATGGCAGGTTATTCTCTTTCTTACTATAAGCAGAAGTTTAAGCAGGAGGTGGGCATTACTCCTTCTGAGTATATGATGCTTCAAAAAATCGAACGGGCAAAAAAGATTTTAACGGAATCGGATCAGAGTATTACCAACATTGCTTTTTCCATGGGATTTTCCAGCAGCAATTATTTTTGCTCCGTATTTAAAAAATTTATGGATTGTACGCCTAAGGATTATCGAAAAAAATATCGGGAATAAGATCATCTGCAGAAGAGCGGCCTCATCGAGGATTAGACGGTGGGGCCGCTTTATTTTTTTCTCCAAAAGGGGAAAAAGTATAAAATCGTATTCCGTATCCTTTTGGATGGCAAAGGAGGGAGAAAAAAGGTAAAAATAACGTATAAGATATCCGGAGAAACCGGTAGGGAAAAGGTTCGGAAACGGGAAGATGAAGGGAAAGGAGAAAAGAGAAAAAGAGATGAAAAAACTGATGCAAAAGGAGAAGCCGGTAAAGGTCCAGATGACGGGACAGCAGAGATGGAAACAGATCCGGAAAAATAAATTTTTATGGATTTTGATGATCCTTCCGGTTTTATATTATGCGATTTTTTGTTATGGCCCTATGTACGGCGTTCTGATTTCCTTTAAAGATTACAAGATTGCAAAGGGAGTATGGGGAAGTCCGTGGGTGGGATTCAAGTGGTTTGAAAAATTCCTGACGGATCCATATTTCTGGAAGCTGGTGAGGAACACCCTGCTGTTAAATATCTACGGCTTAATTTTCGGATTTCCGATTCCGATTATTTTGGCTTTGATGCTGAACGAGGTAACCCACACCAAATTCAAGCGGGTGATTCAAACGGTAAGTTATCTGCCTCATTTTATTTCAACGGTAGTTGTCTGCGGTATGCTTACCAATTTCCTCTCTCTGGACGGCCTGATTAATCAAATTCTTGCATTTTTCGGACTGGAAAAGGTTTTGTTTTTAATGGAACCGAAATATTTCCGAACCATTTTTACCGCATCTGGAATTTGGCAGAGCTGCGGATGGACCTCTATTATTTATCTGGCATCGCTGACGGCGGTGGACCAGGAGATTGTGGAGGCGGCTATGATTGACGGCGCTAACCGCTGGCAGAGAATCTGCCATGTTACGCTTCCGGCTATTGTTCCTACCATTTCTACTATGCTGATTATGCAGGTTGGAAAACTCATGACGCTGGGTTATGAAAAGATTATTCTGCTTTATAACGGATCTACATATGAAACGGCAGATACCATTGCTACCTATGTATACCGGAGAGGTATTTTAAATGCAGACTACAGTTATTCAACTGCAGTAGGGTTGTTTCAGTCTGTGGTCAGCGTAATTCTTCTGGTACTGGCCAACCGGCTTTCCAAGAAGATCAGTGAGACCGGATTATGGTAAAGGGGGAAACGGCAATGAAAAGAGAAAATGTCAAAGGAAGAAAACCTCAGAGCCTGGGAAGCAGAATTTTTGATGTGGTGAATTACCTGATTCTGGCGGCGGTTGGATTTATTATGTTTTACCCCATGTTTTATGTGCTTATTGTATCTATTAGTTCGGCGGAATTTATTAACCAGGGAGCCATTTCTTTTTTCCCAAGGGGAATTAATTTTGAAGCATATAAGCGGGTATTTGATACAGAATCCATATGGACAGGCTATAAGAATACGTTTCTTTATACCTTTGTAGGAACTGCAGTGAACGTGGCCATGACGGCGATGTGTGCTTATCCTTTGTCCAGAAAGGATTTTTATGGGAAAAAGCCATTGACGGTATTTATTACGTTGACCATGTTTGTCAGCGGAGGAATGATTCCTTTATATTTGGTGGTAAACGGCCTTCACATTATGAATACGATGTGGGCGGTAATTTTGCCCAGTGCGATCAGCACCTACAATATGATCGTAATGCGTACCTCTTTCAGTTCCATCCCGGATTCCCTGGTGGAATCAGCCCATTTGGACGGAGCCAATGATGTGCAGATCTTTTTTAAGATTGTACTGCCCCTTTCAAAGCCGATTCTGGCGACAATGGTTCTGTTCTATGCGGTGAGTCATTGGAACAGTTATTTCCCGGCGCTGCTGTACTTGAATGATCAAAGCAAATACCCGGTGCAGGTTATTATGCGGAATATTATTATTGATGGAGATATGGCCCAGGCGGGAGATATGAGCGGTATGCTGAACGTAGTGGCAACGAATTACAAATACGCGATTATTATTATTTCCGTGATTCCCATTTTGTTAATTTATCCTTTCCTGCAGAAATACTTTACCAAGGGAGTGATGATCGGAGCAGTGAAGGGATAAGGATAAACAATAAGAATTACTGTTAAAGAGATAAAAGGAGGAGGTTTTATAATGAGAAAACGTACAGTAAGACGCACAGCAAAGCAGGCGGCGGCAGCGATCTTGGCAGGCTGCATGCTCCTTGGAGGCTGTTCCAGTCAGCAGAGTTCTGACACCGGGACATCTGCGGCGGGAACAGAGGCACAAGGCGGAGATGAAGAGGTGGACAAAAGTTCGTGGGTTTCAGAGGAACCGGTGGAAATCAGCATTATGATGACGGACAATGCTAACCAGCCATTGAAGCAGGACGCGCCATCCCATGAGGAAATTTTTAAGAAGACCAACGTTAAGCTGAATATTCAGATTGTGCCTTCTAACGGCTACAATGAGAAGAAGAGCATTGTTCTTGGCACCAATAATTTCCCTGATATCATTTACATTCCGAATACGGCGGATATTGTCACCTATGGTGAATCTGGCGTGTTTGAGCCGCTGATGCAGTATGTAAATGAAGAGACGATGCCGAATTTTTATCGGTTCTGGCAGCAGTATCCTGAGATGAAACGGTATTTGCTCAATGATGAGCTGTATGTGTTCCCTGTAGTGGCCAGAGAAGAAACGGCAAACGGCTTCGGCCCGGTTATCCGTACGGATCTTCTGGAAAAGCATAATCTGCCCACGCCGGAGACGTTTGATGAACTTCTTGAGGTTTTGGCAGAGTTAAAAGAGATTTACCCTGACACTATTCCCTGGACAGGAAGAAAAGGAACTACGCAGCTGTTAAAAACCACATCCTATATGCTGGGATCTGGATATGGAAACAACGGATTATATTATGATGAGGATGAAGGAAAATATATCTTTGGACCTGCCTCAGAAAACTTTAAGGCAGTTCTGGATTATTTAAACCGGGCTTATGAGCTGGGAGTTCTGGATCCGGAATTTGCCACCACCACAGCTGAACAGATGGATTCCAAGCTGGGAAGCGGCAAGTCGTTATTCTTCCTGGACAATAGTGGATTTGCCATGAATTATACGAGCATGCTGCGGAAGGTGGAAGGCTATGAGGACGCTACATATCAGGTGCTTCCTATTCCGGAAAACAGCTTTGGACAGCGCCGGGCCCAGGCTTATGCTACGGAGCTTCCGGGAAGATTTTATGCTATCAATGCTTCTTCTGAGCATAAAGAAGAAATTATTAAGCTGATTGACTGGCTGTATTCAAAGGAAGGATCAGATATTACCAACTATGGTGTGGAGGGATATTCCTTTGAATATAACGATCAGGGAGAACCTGAATTTATTAAGGATTATGTAATGCAGTTTAAGGATGCACAGCCTTCTGACTATTATGCTATTTATACTGATCTGGGAATTACCAAGCTGGATTTCTGCCTCTGGGCCTGCAATACCAAGACCTGGTTTGAGATCCAGAAGCTGGACGGCAACTGGACAGAGGAAAGTGATGAATACTGGAATATTATTGCCAGCGATCAGGCATATGTGCAGCCTCATATTGATCCGCCGCTGACTTCGGAGGAATCGGAGCAGGTGCAGGATATTCTGACAGATGTCAATACCATGCTGGAGCAGGAGTACAACAAATATATTATGGGCGAGGCGGAAATCGATCAGTGGGATGAAGTAATCCGTCAGTGCGAAGAGATGGGTGTCCGTGAATTGGAAGAAATCTATAATAATGCGGAAGCCAGAGTGCTGCAGCAGTAAATGGCAAAATTTGGCTCCGGGGAGCAAAAACGCCCGGAGCCTTTTTAAAAGGAGAAAACATGAAGATCAGACAGAAATATCAGGAATTTATTGTTGGAGAAGACCGTCCGTTTGACAGCGCCCATGCCTCAACTCTGGTGTGCCTTCCGGACAAAACTGTAGTGGCAGCCTGGTTTGGAGGAAGCTGGGAAAAAGCTTCCGATGTGGCCATTTGGACGTCGCGCAGAGTGGACGGCGTTTGGGAGGCGCCGAAGAAAGCGGCAGATGCAAGGGATATTGCCACTTGGAATCCCGTTTTGTTTCTGCGGGAAGACGGAACCATTATTCTTTTTTATAAAGTAGGAAAAACCATTCCCGTTTGGAAAACCTGGTATGTGGAGAGCCAGGATGGAGGGCGTACCTTCAGCCAGCCGAAGGAGCTGGTAGAGGGGGATGAGCAGGGCGGCAGAGGCCCGGTAAAAAATAAGCCCATTCGCCTGACAGATGGCACAGTGCTGGCGCCGGCCTCAATAGAAGGAGAACAGTGGGACGCCTTCGTCGATATTTCCCAGGATGACTGCAGAACCTGGACTATGAGCGAGATGGTGCCGGTAAGACGATGCAGCGCGGAACCCAGAATTATTGATCGGCCTTATCATCCTCAGCACCTGTACGGGAAAGGGGTAATTCAGCCCACACTGTGGCAGGATAATCAGGGAGATGTGCACATGCTTCTGCGCAGCACCAGTTCCCGGATCTTCAGAAGTGATTCCAAGGACGGCGGACGGACTTGGTCAGTGGCTTATGATACAGGACTCCCCAACAACAACAGCGGTATTGATTTGACGGCTATGCCGAACGGAGATCTGGTCTTAGTTTATAATCCCAGGGAAAATCTTCCTGGATGTTATAAGGGGCCGAGAACACCTCTTTCTGTAGCAGTATCGAAGGATAATGGAAAGAGTTTTGAACATCTTGTGGATCTGGAAAATGGGGTGGGAAGTTTCTGCTATCCTGCGGTAATC
Organism: Candidatus Cottocaccamicrobium excrementipullorum; assembly: GCA_018713255.1. Taxonomy (GTDB): domain Bacteria; phylum Bacillota; class Clostridia; order Lachnospirales; family Lachnospiraceae; genus Caccovicinus; species Caccovicinus excrementipullorum. The sequence continues at coordinate 71,065 of DVFL01000009.1, forward strand.
AGTGATGGGGATGGAAAGGTTTTGATCACCTATACCTGGAATCGGAAGACCATCGCATTTTGTGAACTGGAATATGAAGACTGAGAGGGAAAATGGAGATACAGAAACATTGGAGAAGCCCGGAAGCCATTTACCGCTCTTTCCCATTCTGGGCGTGGAATGGGAAATTAGATCAAGAAGAGCTTGTCCGGCAGGTAAGACAGATGAAAGAGGCTGGTACGGGCGGATTTTTTATTCACTCCCGAGAGGGGCTCGAGACGGAATATATGGGGCCGGAATGGATGGAATGCGTAAAAGCAGTGGTTCAGGAAGCGAAGCGTCTGGGCATGTATGCCTGGCTGTATGATGAGGACCGTTTTCCTTCCGGAACAGCTGGAGGAGAGGTTACGGCCTGCGGGGATGAATTCCGCTGCAAGGGCCTGACCATGGAAGTGGCAGAGCCTCAGCAGTACAAGGAGATTTATCAGAAGGAGATTCAGGGGCGAAAAGAATTTCGTGATGATCAAAATGGAATTCTGGCTGTTTTCAGAGCGGAGATAGAAGGAGAAAGAATGCTTTCTTTCCAGCGTCTGGCCATGAAAGAGGAAGAAGTGCTGGGAGAAAAAGAGGTGCTTTTGGTAATCCGGCTGGAAGTTTCGGCTCCCAGCGAGTGGTTTAATCATCAGGCGCCGCCGGATAATTTGAATCCTCGGTGTGTGAAAAAGTTTATTGAGCTGACCCACGAAAAATATAAGGCGGCAGTGGGTGAAGAGTTTGGAAAAACAATTCCTGGCATATTTACAGATGAACCAAGCCTTCATGACCGGCATGCTTATTTCGGGGAAAATAAGGCCTGGATTCCCTGGACTTACGGAATGGGAGATTACTATAGAGAGCAGAATGGCTACGATTTTCTGGATGTGATTCCCTGGATGTATTTTCAGGGAGAAGGAGCGAAGAAAGCTCGAGGGGATTACTGGAGAACCATAGCCAGGCGTTATGGGGAGGCGTATTTTAAGACCATAAGCCAGTGGTGCAGCCAAAACAATCTCCTGTTTACCGGCCATTTCCTTCAGGAGGATAAGATGGGGCTGGCGGTGCGGGTGAATGGGGCGGTGATGCCCAACTATCAGTACCAGCATGTGCCGGGAATCGATATGCTGTGTGAGCAGACCGGGGAATATATGACGGTAAAGCAGTGTACCAGCGTAGCCTCTCAGCTGGGGAAAAAGATGGTGATTTCCGAGATGTACGGCTGTACCGGCTGGGATTTTACCTTTGAGGGACAAAAATGGATGGGAGATTGGCAGTTTGTGCTGGGAGTAAATCGAAGATGCCAGCATCTGGCACTGTACAGCCTGCGGGGATGCCGGAAACGGGATTATCCTCCTTCCTTTAATTACAATACGAATTGGTGGAACTGCAATCAATGGATGGAGGATTATTTTGCCCGGCTTTCAATGGTGTTAGAGCAGGGGGAAGCCGTCAGGGATATTCTCCTTCTTCATCCAGTCAGCACTGTGTGGAGCCGTCTTGGAGTAAGTCCGTGGGGAAATCCCGTCAGAAGAAAGGAGAGGGATGTTCCGGAGCTGAATCAGTATGGAGAGAGGTTCAATCAGCTGATTCAAGAACTTGTGCGGGAACATTTAGATCTGGATTTAGGGGATGAGCTTCTTATTGAGCAGTACGGATCTGTCAATCAGGGAAAATTTTGCATCGGCGCCATGAATTATTCGGCGGTGGTTATTCCGCCGGATATGGATTCTATGCTGGAAAGCACCAGAAGCCTTTTGCTTGCGTTCCTGAAACAGGGAGGAATGATTCTGGAAATGAAGTCTAGTTCTGGGGAGCGTTCTTTTCCCTTCCGGGACAGTTTAATTTGTCAAGGACAGGAAGGACAGGTTGTGACGGCGGAGGATATTCGGGAAACCGTGAAGTCTCTCCGGAAATTCCAGAGAGTTTTTCTGCAGAATGGAGAGGGAGAAGAGTGCCGGGATGTGCTGTACCAGCTGAGAAAGCTGCCGGAAGGATACCTTTTGTTCCTTGTCAATAATAACCGGGATAAGGCGGCAGAGGGGGAGCTGTTCTTTTCGTTAGCGGCAGTGCCGGAGGAGCTTGATGTTTTGGAGGGAGGGGAGTGTAAGGTACCTCCGTATCAGAACAGTGCAGATGGTCTGAGAATGCAGGTTCATCTGGGGAAAACCGGATCTGCCCTGTATCGGTTAAAGCCCTGCAGAGCAGACCTTCATGCGCCGGCGGGCGACGCGCCAGCGATTCCGCAAAAGTCTGGCGGCGCATTGGGCATCCCTGAATGCATGCCGCCTATTCAGCGGCAGACTTTCAGAGTAAACCGAACGGTTTTATCCGGACCATTTCCTTATCGGCTGGATCATCCTAATGTGCTGCCTCTGGATATGTGCCGTTTTCGTTTGGACGGCGGAGAGTGGTCCGAAGAGATGGAAGTATGGCAGGCGCAGAAACTTGTGAGAGAGAAATTAGGCATGAGGCAGATCAATCATAACGGTATAGAACAGAGGTACCGGTGGGTGAGAAAGCCCCATCCCCAGGACGGACACAGACTGGAAATGACATTTGCTTTTTGGTCAGAGATGGAAATTGCTGAGGTGAAGGCGGCGGTGGAATGCCTGGAGGAATTTGCTTTGCAGGTAAATGGTTCGCCCCTTAGAAGTGAAAATTCGGCGGCAGACTCAACGTCATGGTTTTTAGATCGCTCCTTTCAGACTACGGATTCATTTGGCATCTGCCGCGGAGAAAATCAGATCATGCTTTCTTGTGATTATCGGAATCATATGGAGCTGGAAAATATCTATCTTCTGGGCGGATTCTGCGTCAATCCAGACCGCAGTCTGGGGAAACTTCCAGAGCGCTTTCCTTGTGGAGACTGGACGAAAGCAGGCTTAAAACATTACTGCGGCAGCGTATCGATGATCATGGAATATTGCTGGACAGGAGAAAATCCTCAGGTTTATTTAACCCTTCCTCCTGCAAAAGGAGTATGTTTAAAGCTTCGGATCAATCAGGAGGAGAAAATCCTGTTTACGGATTTTCATCGCGACTTTCCCATCGGCCAATATCTGAATCCAGGCAGAAATCAGATCGAAGTAGAAGTGGTGGGAAGCCCGAGAAATATGATGGGACCGTTCCATTTGAAACAAAAACCTTATAACACTCATGATGCCAGCTTTTGTCCGGAGCCGGAGGAATATTCATCCGCATATCTGCTGACGCCTTATGGCATGATGGGGGAAGTGGAAATCAGGGAAGTGGAAGAAGGCGAATGACGCCATAAACTGCGGAAAAGACAAATAGGAGAGAAGAGTATGGAAGATAGATTCCCAAATGGCGAATATCCGGTCATGCTGACACCGTTTACGGATAAAAATGAAGTTGATTATGAAGCGTTGGAGAAGCTGGTAGACTGGTATATTCAGAACGGAGTGGCTGGATTGTTTGCAGACTGCCAGTCCAGCGAGATGTTTTATCTGACGCTGAAGGAACGGGTGGAGATCGCCAAAGCAGTAAAAAAATTTGCGGCAGGAAGAGTGCCTGTAGTAGCATCAGGACATATATCGGACAGATTGGAAGATCAGGTGGAAGAATTAACGGCCATTGCAGAGACGGGAGTTGATGCGGTGATCCTTCTGACTAACCGGCTGGCAAAGAAGGAGAGCAGTGAAGAAGAGTGGCTGGAGCATTTAAAAGAACTGTTGTCCAGGCTTCCTGGAGAGATTCCTCTGGGATTTTATGAGTGTCCGTATCCCTATAAGCGAATTATCAGTGTGGAAAATTTGAAGTGGTGCGCAGATTCTGGCCGATTTTATTTTATTAAAGATACCAGCTGCGATCTGCAGTGCATCAAAGGGAAGATGGAGGTGATAAAGGGAAGCCAGTTGAAATTATATAATGCAAATACCTCCACCCTTCTGGAATCTTTGAACATGGGAGCCGCCGGGTTCAGCGGCGTTATGGCGAATTTTCATCCCCAGCTGTATGCATGGCTTTGCAGGAACTTTGACCGTCAGCCAGAGAGAGCCAGACTGCTGGCAGATTTCCTGACGGTGGCTTCGCTGATTGAGCGGCAGGTATACCCGGTAAATGCCAAATACTATCAGAAGATGGTGGGAAATTTTAATTCCATCCAGACCAGATCGAAAGACGCCGGGCTCCTGAATGAGACTGGTATGCTGGAGGTAGAGCAGTTAGCTCGGCTTCAGGACTATTTTATCGAATTGTACAGCCGGTAAATCAGAGAATTGACTTAATTTTGCCTGGATGTGGGCAAAAGGATGAGAAAAATGAAAAGGTAAAATGAGAAGAAAGGAAAGAGAGGCGTTTGTATGGCAGGGTGGAAAGAAAATGTGCCGCACCCGGTAATCGGCATTCGTCCCATTATTGATGGGCGGAAAGGCATTCTGGATGTGAGAGGTTCTCTGGAAGAACAGACCATGGGAATGGCCCAGGCGGCAAAGACGCTGTTGGAGGAAAATCTCCGATATTCAGACGGTGAGCCGGTGCAGGTGATTGTGGCAGATACTACCATCGGCGGCGTGGCAGAAAGTGCTGCCTGTGCGAAAAAATTTAAACACGCAGGAGTTGATATTACGATATCGGTAACGCCTTGCTGGTGTTACGGATCAGAAACCATGGATATGGATCCGATGACCATTAAGGCAGTATGGGGACTGAATGCCACTGAAAGGCCAGGAGCGGTTTATCTGGCTTCTGTACTGGCGGCATATGGAAGAAAGGGACTTCCGGCTTTTGGCATCTATGGGAAGGATGTTCAGGAGGCTGATGAAGAAAGAATTCCCGAGGACGTACAGGAGAAGCTGCTTCGCTTTGGGCGTGCTGCAGTGGCAGCGGCATCTATGCGGGGAAAATCTTACCTTCAGATTGGCGGCGCCTGCATGGGAATCTCCGGTTCCTTCATTGATCCAGACTTTTTCGAGGAATATCTGGGAATGCGGGTGGAATCGGTGGACGAGGTGGAGATTCAGAGGCGGATCAAGCTGGAAATTTATGACCACGAAGAATATGAGAGGGCGATTGCCTGGACCAGAGAACACTGCAGAGAAGGATTCGACAAGAATCCGGATTACGCCAGACATACTAGAGAGCAGAAGGATGAGAACTGGGAATTTACAGTAAAATGCGCATTAATTATCCGTGACTTGATGGAGGGAAATGACAGGCTTCCTGAAGGCTGTTCAGAGGAAGCGATGGGACATAATGCCCTGGCGGCCGGTTTTCAGGGACAGCGGCAGTGGACAGATTTCCTGCCAAATACGGATTTCCCGGAAGCTATCTTAAATTCTTCCTTCGACTGGAACGGCCCAAGAGCCCCTTATATTCTGGCAACAGAAAATGATTCCTTAAATGGAGCGTCCATGCTTTTGCTCAAGCTTCTCACAAACCGAGCCCAGATGTTTGCTGATGTGCGGACCTGCTGGTCTGCAGAGGCGGTGGAGAGAGTCACCGGCTATCAGCTGGAGGGACATGCAAAAGAAGCCGGAGGATTTATCCATCTGATTAATTCAGGAGCTTGCTGTCTGGATGCCAGCGGAGCGGCGAAGGACCAGGATGGAAAGGGAGCAATCAAGCCTTTCTGGGAAATGACGGAGAAAGATATGGAAGCCTGCCTTAAGGCGACTGAATGGTGTGAAGCAGATTTGGGGTATTTCCGAGGGGGCGGTTATTCTGCACGGTTTGAGACTAGGACGGAGATGCCTATGACGATGATCAGGCTGAATATTGTCAAAGGTGTTGGCCCAGTCGTGCAGATTGCAGAAGGCTGGAGCGTAAACCTTCCTGAAAAAGTGTCTGACACCCTGTGGAAGCGCACGGATTATACCTGGCCGTGCACCTGGTTTACTCCAAGAGTAACGGGAAAGCTTTCCTTTGCCAATGCTTATGAGATGATGAACAGCTGGGGCGCCAATCACGGAGCAATCAGTTATGGTCATGTGGGAGCTGATTTAATTACCCTTTGTTCCATGCTGCGCATTCCTGTTTGTATGCACAATGTGCCGGAGGAAAAGATATTCCGTCCGGCTTGCTGGAAGGCTTACGGCATGGATGTGGAAGGACAGGACTACCGGGCATGTGCGGCTTATGGCCCTCTTTATCGGTAGGATAAGCGAGCGTTAGAATTGAAAAGTTAAGGGCGGCTTCACCCCTCCAAAAGAGGAATAAGCCGCCCTAAAATAATTTCCATATCTTCTGCGGTATAACGTTGGTCTATGGGCAGAGGAAGAATATTTTCTGCCATTTCGTTTTCTTCTGCTCTGTCATTTACTTCAGGCCAGAGACATGGAACGTATACTTTTTGTTCAATCATTTTTTGACGAAGGATTTTTCCCTTGGGCAGGGATTCACCAGGCCAAAAGGGATAGGCATAAGGGCCGGGAATATCTGGCAGCCTTAACCGGTTGAAGGATCTTAGACGCTGATTCAAAAAATGGAAATTCTGGGTTCTCCGTTTCTGGGCGGTATGGTAATCGATTGCCCGGAGGAGATTGTGGGTAAGAGGGGACATTCGTTTCACCGGTTCCTGGGAGAAAATTTCATTATTTTCCGCGTATTCTTGATAAAAATCTGAGGCGGCGCCTTCATATCGCCCCAGAAGAAAATGCATTCGGTCATGAGAAGAGTCCAGGGGAAGAGCCTGATATTGGGTGCAGAGTTCAAGGGCCTCAGCTTTTCCCGTTTCGGACAGGCTGAGCGACAGGTAGGCCCCGTCTGGGACGCCGAAAAATTTTCGGCAGCTGTAGAGCGTGTCCACCTCCGCCAGCGGTTTTCGAAAGAATGCATGGGTGTAGTCTGCGATCATTAAGGGATAGTTTTTATGAATGGCCTGGATTTCTTCATCATCAAGGATACCGTAGAGATTCACCAGATACAGCCATCGGCCCTCCTCAGGTATTTCTTTTGGAGGCAGGATGGGACGCAGATCCGGGCCGGTGGAATAGTATTTCCAGCGGATGCCTTCTGCCTCGCAGGCCTGACGGACGGTGCTGCAGCAGAAAGATGGGATCAGCAGCTCCTTGATTTGGCGGACCTGGATGAAAAAGCGGAGAGCAGTTCTTCCGCTGTTTAATGCCAGAATAGATGGCCCTTCATAATATTCTTGTCCTGAATAAGAATCCAGCTGAATGTAACCGCCGTATTCGTTCATTTTTTGCTCCTTTTTCGCCGGAAAGACCGGCTTTTTTGTTGAATTTCAGAGAATGCAGAGGAGAAGCGGCCGGTTAAGGCTTCAGCTGATAACGATTCAGCATTTCCTTGACATTCTCTTTTTCATTAAACATCAGCACATCTACAATAGAAAGGCCAGGGACGAAGGGATCGCCGAACTGGGGATATTCTATTGGATCCATTTCAATGAAATAGAGGTTAAGTCCCGCTTTCTGAAACTCTTCTTGGTGATACAGTTCCCGTCCTCCCGAGGCGTTGATGTAGGTGTCCGCCTTCAGGCAGCGGCAGATATTGATGACCTTGTCCTTGCCGGCAAGCTGATTATTCTTTTCGGTAATTTGAGAAGAAATCAGGATTCGGGCAGGGATTTCCAAATATTGGCAGATTAAACGGATGGAATGTTCCAGATAAGGGGCCAGCATATCTGTGTCGTAAAGAAGAATATCTTCCAAAAGAGGAAGGATTTCATGATACATGGGGGCTTTCTGGTAAGCCATCTGAAAGGTGGAAAGAAGTTTCTTTCCAGGATTGTAGCGAGAATCTTTCATCAGCCCCACTTCATTGATTTTTTTATTGGAACTGGCTCCCGACATAATGAGATTAAAGTATTTGGGCTGTCCTTGATACAGATACCGATTTCGGTTAATCCATCCGCCTTTAATAAAATTTACATCGTCATAAATGACAAACACATCGGTGCTGGCAATCAGCTGCCAGTATCCCAGATAAGGGAGAAAATAAGGCTGCATAATCGAAAGCTTCATGATTCAAATCCTTTCCTGATTGCTGGAACTGGCAGAACTTTGCCGGCTCCCCTCTGATTATATAACATTTGCGCCAGGTTTTCCACTATACTGCCGTATGTCTTCCTGGAGCGTTGACTGACGGCGCATGATGGTTTGCTTTCTGGAAGAATCGGCTGGAGTCCGGGAAAAATAAAACCACCGGCAAAATATGACGGTGGTTTTATCAACTTGCTTTTCCCTTTCCCAGAGGAATAAAGTTTAATTAATGGGTTCCGAAGGCATGGGAACTGCCTGGGCGGCCTGAGCAGCAGCCTGAGCTTCCTGCTGAGCCTGAGCAGCGGCCTGGGCCTGCTGATTCGCGGCGGCTTCCATTGCGGCTACGGCTTCCGGCACGGTAGGATCGGTAGGATCGTAATTCTGGTCCGCTGGAATCGTAGCGTCCAGAACAGGAGCCTCAAAGGGGCCGTTTACATTAGAGTCATAAATCACGACTGTAGTTCCTACGGGGCAGTTGTCGTAAACCCATTTCATCTCTCCGGTCTTTAAACGGGTGCATCCGTGAGAACGTCCCGTTCCAAGATTGTTGTAGGTAGAAGCATCCAGAGAGTATTTGTTCTGCTGGTTGAAGATCACGGAATGAATCATGTAGTTTCCGGTGATCCGCATGGCGTACTGGGTATACACATCGCCGAACATCAGACGCCACCGGTATTTTTCGGGAATCTGGAAGGTTCCCTCCGGGGTATCGTCTCCTGTGGTGGCCACAAAGGAAACCACGGGAAGAATATAGCCGTTGGCGCCGTCCTGGGCATATACCGTTACGGTATCGGTTACCCGGTTGATCCTCAGCATGTAAGGCCCTGCATCTCCTAAAATGCTGCGGAGATCAGAAACCAGCATGCCGTAATCATCAAAGAAATATTTGTAGCCGTCAATATACTGCCAGCCGGTTACCGCCTGGTTGTTGACGAAATAGTAGCGCTGATTATTTACCCATCCCCATCCAGTATAAGGCTGTCCGCTGCCGTCGATATAAGTAGGCAGGCCTGTTCCGGTAATCTGCACTCCATCAGTGCCTGCAGGAGCGGATAAAGGCTTAGCGGTAGAGTAGGGGAACTGAGTGGTTTTGGGAACCAAGGTCATGCGGAAGCCGATGAGCCATTTCCCTTCTGCCATGGACCCTGCGGTCTGGCCGTTGTGAGCCCAGTCCAAGGTGGTTCCGTCAGAGAGAGTAGCGCAGTAATAAATGTCATAATCATTGCTTACCACACCGGCAATGCGGACCTGAACGGCCTCTACCCGGGAGCCGTCAGTGAGGTGAGCGGTTTCTGAACCGTTCATTACCCAAGGAGACCATCCGGTAGTGCTGGAATAAGTGCGGTAGATCAGATTGCCCAAGGTATTGCGAAGGATCATCTGCATGGAATACCAGCCTTCGCCCCGGTTATGTATGGTATCATCGCCCACAAAGGAAGGGGTCCAGGTTCCGTCCTGACGCATGGCGCTGGCGCCGATATAGACCACAGATTCCCCGAATTCCTGGCTACGGTTATAAGCACGCATAGCGGCTTCTTCATCGCTGGAAAAGGTAATTTCCGGCTGGACCTGCTCCTGCTGAGTCTCTTCCTCAGCAGCTGCCGCTTCCTGGTAGTCAGAATCCGTGCGGATGATTACTGTTCCGCTGGAAGACTCTCCCGAGGCAGGGGCAGGATTTTCAAAGCCTGGACCTATGTTGTCGTAGTTGGTTGTTTCGTCTGCGAATGCAGTGAGCGTTCCGCCGGCAGCCATAGAAAGCGACATTACTGCGGCCGCCAAACATCGTGTAAACTTGTACATATTTACGTCCTCCTGATGTTGCTTAAATGGAATCGGATACCCTACTAATTTAATCTATTTAAGGGAAAAAAGCAAGAGAAGCTTTACTTTTATATGGCAATATTGTAAAATCGTAACGATTATGACCGAAAAAAGTAATAAATACCGGAAAGGATTGGAAACTATGGGGAGAAGAGAAGAATCTGTGCTGGTGACGCGGTCTTCCATGCCGCCCTTTGAAGAATATGTGGAGATGATCCGGCCGCTGTGGGGCAGCCATTGGCTTACCAATATGGGGGATCTTCATCAGCGCCTGGAAAAGGAATTAAAGCATTGGCTGAAGGCAGAAAACCTGTCCCTTTTCGTAAACGGACATACGGCGCTGGAGATGACTCTCCAGGCTTTTCATCTGAGCGGAGAAGTAATCACTACGCCCTTTACCTTCGCTTCCACCACCCACGCGATTGTGCGGAACGGCCTGACACCGGTATTCTGTGATATCCGGGAGGATGATTATACCATTGATGCAGATCAGCTGGAGGCGCTGATCACAGAAAAGACCAGCGCTATTGTTCCGGTTCATGTCTACGGAAATCTGTGTCAGACGGAGAAGATTCAGGAAATCGCCAGCCGTCATGGCTTGAAGGTGATTTACGATGCGGCACATGCTTTCGGCGTGGAGAAAGGCGGAAGAGGAGCGGCTTCCTTTGGTGATGCCAGCATGTTCAGTTTTCATGCCACTAAAGTTTACAACACCATTGAGGGGGGCGCAGTTGCCTACCGGGATCCTGAGATGGCCCATGAGATCAACGGACTGAAGAATTTTGGCATTCTGGATGAGGAAACTGTGGCTTTAGTGGGCGGAAACGGGAAGATGAATGAGTTTCAGGCGGCGATGGGACTTTGCAATCTCCGCCATCTTCCCCAGGAGCTTGAGAAGCGGAGAAAGGTATGGGAACGGTACATGGAGCACCTTAAAGGCGTGCCCGGCATCAGGCTTTGTCCAGAGCGTCCCGGGGTGAAGATGAATTACGCTTATATGCCTGTGGCGTTCTCCGGTTTCCGCAAGACTAGAGATCAGGTATTTCAGGAGCTTTCCTGCCAGGGGATTCATCCGAGAAAATATTTCTATCCCTGCGTCAATGCTTACCAGTGTTACCAGGACCGCTTTTCTTCAGAGGATACACCGGTGGCAGCCAAGGCATCGAAGGAGATTCTTACTCTGCCCATGTATGCAGATCTTCCTCTGGAAACGGTGGACGAAATCTGCAGGATTGTGCTGCAGTAATATTCTGGTAAGGACAGGATTGGACCAGAGAAAGGTGGCCTAAAGGCCAGGGAAGGCTATGCAGGATATTTTATTGATTATTCCCGCCTACAATGAAGGGAAGAATATTGAAAAAGTAGTAGATGAACTGGAAAATAAATTTCCTACGCTGGATTATCTGGTGGTAAATGACGGATCCACCGATAATACCGCCGGGATCTGCCGGGAAAAGGGGTATCATGTTCTCGATCTGCCCATTAATCTGGGACTTGCAGGCTGTTTCCAGGCAGGGATGAAGTACGCTTACGCCAAAGGCTATCACTACGCCATACAGTTTGATGGGGACGGACAGCATCGGCCGGAATATATTCAGGATATCCGCAGAAAGATGGATGAAGGATATGATATTGTGATTGGTTCCCGGTTTGTGGATCAGCCCAAGAACTGGTCGTTTCGGATGCTGGGAAGCCGGCTGATTGCCGGGGCAATTTGGCTGACTACCGGAGCAAGGATTGCAGATCCAACTTCGGGGATGCGGATGTTTAACCAGAACATGATTCGGGAATTTGCCTTGAATTTAAATTATGGTCCGGAACCGGATACCATATCCTTTTTGATTCGGCGGGGTGCTAAAGTGGCGGAATCGCCGGTGCGCATTTCCCAGAGACTGGAAGGGGAAAGCTACTTAAAGCCCTGGGTGGCGGTTAAGTACATGGTGCGCATGCTGATTTCCATTTTCCTGATTCAAAATTTCCGCAGGCGATAGGTCTGAAAAAAAGGAGTTTTATATGAAGGGAATTGCCCGTTTTATGCTTAGGGTAAAAGGGCCGGAGGAAAAAGCAGATGTGATCTGGAATACGGCGGGCAGCTTGATTTATGCTCTGGCCAATATGATCCTGGCTTTTTTGGTCATTCGGATGGCCGGAGAGGAAGCCGGAGGGATTTTTGCCATGGGATTTTCCACTTTCGGCCAGCAGATGTTTACCTTATCTTATTATGGATTGCGGCCGTTTCAGATTACCGACGGAGGGCCGGATCAAGGCGGTCTAAGCTTTGGCGAATATCTATTTCACCGAAAGATCACCGCAGGCATAGCGGTGGCGGCGGCTGGACTCTTTGCGGTATGGCATTTTTGGGGCGGGAGCTACAGTATGGAAAAGGCGGCTGCAGTGTTTATGCTGGCAGGCTATAAGATTGTTGACGGCTATGCTGATGTATATGAATCAGAATTTCAGCGTCAGGGAAAGCTTTATCTTACTGGAAAATCCACGGCTTTTCGGACAATATTATCTGCCGGAGTGTTTCTTTTCACCCTTGGCGTTGCCGGGAAATTGCTGGCTGCCTGTGCGGCAGCTCTTTTTGCCCAGATTTTAGGGCTTTGTCTCTTTGATTTTTCGGTGATGGAATGCTTAAGCCAGGCAGACCGCAGGCGGAGAAAAGGAAAGGTAATGGAAATTTTTACCCAGGGCGGCCTTTTGTTCTTATCGGTATTTTTAGATTTCTATATTTTTTCCGCTGCCCGATATGCGGTGGACTTGAATATGAATGATGGAGCGGCAGGGTACTTTAATTTGATTTTTATGCCTACTTCTGCCATCTACCTGGTGGCCAACTTTGTGATCAGGCCTTTTTTGACCCGGCTTACTGTATGCTGGAACAGCGGGGATAACAAAGGGTTTAAACAAATTATCTGGAAAATCAGCGGGCTGATTGCTTTTCTTACGGTTTTGGCAGTGGGCGGAACTTTGTGCCTGGGACGGCCTGTGCTTCGGATTATGGAGCTGGCGCTGGGACCGAGCCATGAGGGAAGCCTGACGGCATATGTGCCGGCGTTTGTGATCATTGTGCTGGGCGGAGGAATTTATGCTTTTGGAAATCTCCTTTATTACAGTCTGGTGATTATGCGGAGGCAGAAGCGGATTTTCGCGGTGTACGTTGTGGTGGCTCTGGCAGCGTTTTGGATTGCCCCGGCCTTGGTAAGACAACAGGGACTTAACGGCGCCGCTGGGTCTTATTGCCTGTTCATGGTGATGCAGGCAGCAGGATTCGGCGCCTGGGTTCTTTGGGAATTCAAGGGGAGAAGTAAGAGGTGAGGTTATGGACCAGGAGAGAAAAATGACGGTGGATGTGATCATTCCAACCTATAAGCCGGGGAAAAAGTTTTCCCGGCTGTTAACCATGCTGGAAAAACAGACCTGCCCGGTTCATCAGATTTTTGTGGTGAACACAGAAGAGAAATATTGGAATAAAGCTTGGGAGGAAGAGTTTCCTGCCATTAAAGTGCACCATATTCATCAAAACGAGTTTGATCATGGGGGGACGCGCCGCATGGCGGCTTCCTGGTCCGGGGCGGATGTGTTTATCTGTATGACTGATGATGCAGTTCCCAGTGATACGCACCTGGTTGAGCAGCTTTTGGCAGGCTTTCATCTGAAAGGGCCTAAAGGGGAGAAGCCGGCAATGGTATATGCAAGGCAGCTTCCGGCCCAAGACTGCGGGAGAAGCGAACGGTATGCCAGATTGTTTAATTATCCTCCGGAAAGCCGGTTAAAGACGGCTGCGGATCTGCCGATTTTAGGGATAAAGACATATTTTGGCTCTAATGTGTGCTGTGCCTATGACAGGAAGATCTATGAACAGCTGGGAGGGTTTATTTCCCGGACCATTTTTAATGAAGATATGATTTTTGCCGCAGGAGCAATTCGGAGAGGATATGCTGTGGTATACCAGGCCCAGGCCAAGGTGGTTCATTCTCACAATTACAGCTGCATGCAGCAGTTCAGAAGAAATTTTGATCTGGCTGTATCCCAGGCGGATCATCCGGAGATTTTTTCTGGCCTTCCTTCAGAAGGGGAGGGGATTCGTCTGGTAAAACAGACGGCATTGTATCTGGCCAAAAGCGGCCGTCCCTGGCTGATTCCTGGTCTTGTGGTGAAAAGCGGCTTTAAGTATATGGGATATCTTGCGGGGAGACGTTACCGCAGGCTGCCCCAGAGACTGGTGCGGTGGTGTTCAATGAACCGGAATTACTGGAAGGAGGCGGAAAAGAATAAATGATGACGATGATGCTTCGAGCAGTGCTGATTCTGGCTTCTCTGGGGACTTTATTTATGGTGCTGCAGAAAATCCGAAAGGCAAAACTGCAGATTGAGGACTCGATTTTCTGGGTGCTGGTCTCCATAATGTTTGTGGTGTTCAGCCTGTTTCCTCCGGTGGCAGATTTTATTGCCCATTTGCTGGGAATCTACGCCACCGTGAATTTTTTGTTCCTGTTTATGATTTTTCTCCTGCTTCTTCGGGTATTTTCTATGACGATGCGGATCTCTCAGCTGGAAACAAAGTTGAAGGAACTGGCGCAGAGAATTGCCCTTGAAGAGCTGAAGAAGGAGGAAGAAGAAAATTCTGAGAAAAATCCGGCTGTGTCCAGGAGTCTGGCTCAGGCAGAAGACCAGGAGAACCTCCGGGGAAATGAGGTGGAGCAATGAAAAATAACGCCCCCATGTTAAAGGCTTCCGGCTCTTCTCCCAAAGCGGCGGTGAAGCCGGTTGAGACAAAACGAAAACAGCCTAAAGGAACGGAACCTCCAGGAGCCGCGGCCAGAAGATTAAAATATGTGCTGGCTGTGGTGCTGGTATTGGTGGTGGGAATAGGACTGGAGTATTTCTGGAATCTTCCCGTCCTTCATTCTGCAAGGCGGGGAACCACCCAGATCTCTTTAGACCAAGCGGCGGCAGAGGGATTTGTACTGGAACCAGAGGGATTTTTGCTGACGGAGGATAAGGGCACCATCAGTATTGGTCTGGGGGGCGCCTATGTGGATCGATTTGTCTATACCTTTAATTATGATCAGCTGCTGAATACAGAAATTTATGTCTGCTACTATAATCCTTATGGAGAGGCGGACCCGGATCAGGATTTGATTTTTCAGGACAGAAATCCTAAGCTTGCAGACGCTTCCAGCATTCATATCGGCAAGCGTGTGGATTCTATCGTTCTTTCTGTGGACCGCAGCAATCTTGGGGAGCCGGGAACCAGAGAAGAGGCAGCAGAAATTCCTGTGGTTATTACCGGATTTCAGATACAGAATCAGCCGGTGATGAATTGGTACCGGGTGGGCTTTTTCTGGGTGCTTTTAGGCCTGTCAGCCTTTTTCTGGCTCTTCCGCGGATATTTGGGCCGCCATGTGGAGGCTGGATTTCTGGCTGTGTGCCTGGCTGTAGGAACGCTGACCATCTGCGCTCTTCCAGCCAATAAGGTGGGATATGATGAGGAGACACATCTGTACCGGGCAATGGGGCTGGCAAGTTTTCCCCATGGAATGAACATTAACCAGACGGTATTCAGTCTTATGGTTCCTAATCTGGATTCCTGGCCAGAGAATCAGCCTGGCTCCGCTATGGAACAGAAACAGCTGCGGGATTACCTGAATGAAAACGGAGACTATAAGACGGGAGACATTCATTTGGAGCCGGAGGTGCCGGCAGGAACTGTTCCAGCTTATTTCGGCCAGGCTTTGGTACTTAAATTGTGCAAGGGACTGGGCGTGGCCTGGGGAACGATGCTTACTCTGGGCCGATTCGGCAATCTGATCGGTTATGGTCTTTTGATGTATTTTGCCATCCGCAAACTTCCGGCAGGCAAGGTGATAATGACCGTGATTGGCCTGATGCCCACTCCGATGTTTCTGGCATGTACGTATTCTTATGATCCCTGGGTGACGGGCTGGATATCCCTGGGAGCGGCCTGCATGATCAGGGAGATTTTGACGCCGGAGAAAAAAATTACCTGGAAATCCTGGGGGTTTATTCTTTTATGCTTCTTCCTGGGGTGCAGTCCCAAGGCAGTATATGCCCCCTTGATTTTGACTGGCTTTTTGATTCCCGCCAAGAAATTTCAGAACAGACGGCAGAAGATTGTAATGAGAGCTGGTTTTTTGCTGCTTTTTGCCGGTTTGATGTCTTCCTTTGTGCTTCCGGTGCTGATTGCGCCCAAGGAGACGGGAGATATTCGGGGAGGAGAGACCAGCGAGGCAGGACAGATGAGTTATGTGCTGGGACATTTCGGAGGATACCTTAAAATACTGTTTGCCAATCTTATTCCGGCCATGCCGAAAATGCTTTTTGGCCGGGATATTTTCTCGGTTCAAGGACATTTGGCGGACAGCCCCTTTACCTGGCTGGCCATGGGGCTTGCAGGTTATGCGGTAGTTACCGATACCCGTTCTTCGGTGGGAAGAGGGCTGAAGTTAGGGCAGAAGATCTGGATCTTTTTGATGGCCGGAGGCTGTGCTCTGTTGATCTGGACTTCTATGTACATTGCTTACACAGAGCCTGGACGGGTGGTAATTGCCGGGGTGCAGGGCAGATATTATCTGCCGATCTTGTTCCTGGTTTATTTGACGCTGAATTCCAGGCTGATCATTGCACGGACAAAAAATATATGGTATCATACGGGAGTATTGGCGATTTCCACGGTGCTGCTTTTAGCCACCTTGTGGCAGACCGTGATTGCACCTATGTGCATGTAAAAGCAGTTCCAGTCTCCCGGCAGCCTTTTACAGGCTGAGAAAAGGGAGAAGAAGAAAGGAAGGAAAAACATGAGCAAAATTAAAGTAACCCCCTGTCCTATTCAGGGATTATATGTGATTGAACCGAAGGTATTTCCCGATTCTCGGGGATATTTTATGGAAACTTATAATGAGAATGATTTTAGGGAAGAAGGACTGAATATGAAATTTGTCCAGGATAACCAGTCCATGTCCGTAAAAGGCGTTCTCAGAGGACTTCATTTCCAGAAGCAGTTTCCTCAGGGAAAGCTGGTGAGAGTGATTCGGGGCGCGGTGTTTGATGTGGCCGTTGATCTTCGGGCAGATTCAGAAACTTATGGAAAATGGTTCGGTGTGGAGCTGACGGCAGAGAACAAAAAACAGTTCTATATTCCGGAAGGCTTTGCCCATGGTTTCCTGGTGCTTTCTGACGAGGCAGAATTTGTGTATAAATGCACAGATTTTTATCATCCAGGAGATGAAGGCGGAGTAATCTGGAACGATCCGGATATCGGCATTCAGTGGCCTATTCCGGAAGGGATGGAGATTATCCAGTCAGAGAAGGATACTAAGTGGAGCGGATTGAAGGATACCTTTAAATTCTAAGAGGTGCGGCAGGGAATGAATTACGTACTGTCTCTGGTGAAAGAGATTATCACGAAACGAAAATTAATATGGGATCTGGCCAAAGCGGACTTCCGCAAACGGTTTGTGGGTTCTTACTTCGGAATTGTCTGGATGTTCATTCAGCCTATTGTTACAGTATTGATCTACGCGTTAATATTTGGCGAATACGGCTTTAAATCTGCCCCTCCGGTTCCTGCCCCTTATGTGCTGTGGCTGGTTCCAGGAATCGTTCCTTGGTTTTTCTTCAGCGAGGCGCTGAATACGGGAACAGGATGTCTGCAGGAATACAGCTACTTGGTGAAAAAGGTGGTTTTTCCCGTTGAGGTCCTTCCGTTAATCAAGCTTTTATCCTGTGCGCTGGTTCATGGCTTTTTTATCCTGATTATGTTTGGGGTGAATTTGTGTTATGGCTGGTGGCCGATGGTTACCTGGGTGCAGGTGCTGTACTATTCCTTCGCAGCATCCATGCTTGCCTTGGGCATTTCCTATTTCACTTGTTCGGTAAATGTATTTTTTAAAGATATGGCCCAGATCGTGTCCATCTGTCTGCAGTTTGGAATGTGGCTGGTTCCCATTATGTACGATGAAAGCATGTTTACCAGCAGGGCGCCCTGGCTGGCCTCTTTGTTTAAGATTAATCCATTTTATTATATCGTAGTCGGTTATCGGGACAGCATGCTTACAGGCAACTGGTTCTGGGAACGTCCCAAGCTGACTTTATATTACTGGGTGGTGACGGCAGCGGTGCTGCTGATTGGCCTGAAGATGTTTAAGCGTCTGCGGCCACATCTTTCCGATGTACTTTAAAGAAGTCTGTTTTTGGAAGGGGCTGCTGCAAAATGATTCTCCCATTTTGCAGCAGCCCCTTTGGCGAAAGAAAAAGGTCTGGAAATTTTACAGTCATCATGAAGGGAGAGGAAGAGGCAGATGATCAAGGAGCTGTCTTTAACGGTTAAAACAGAGCAGGGAAAAGAGAAAATCCCGATTCAGGTGATCTATTCCAAGCGAAGAACCATAGGACTGGAGGTATCGGGGGAAGGAAAGGTAACTGTCCGGGCGCCGGAAAAACTAGGCGATGGGATTCTTCGGGATTTTGTTCATTCCAAAGAAACGTGGATTTTGCAGAAGTATTTGCTGATGGAGAAACGAAGAGCGGTGAGAATGCAGAGGGGAGAACCGGATTATGTAAAGGACCCGTCTCTGGAGAAGCGGTACCGGAGCCTTGCCAGAATAAAAATTGCAGAGAGAGTGGAATTTTTTGCCCGGCAGATGGGAGTAACCTATGGGAGAATTTCTATTCGGGCGGCGAAAACCAGATGGGGAAGCTGCAGCGGAAAAGGAAATTTGAATTTCCACTGGAAGCTGATTCTGATGCCTCCTCAGGTTTTAGATTACGTGGTAGTCCACGAACTGGCGCACAGAAAGCAGATGAATCATTCTCCTGCTTTCTGGGCTGAGGTGGAAAAGGTGATGCCGGATTATAGCCGTCAGAGAGCGTGGCTGAAGACCTGGGGGCAGACGGTTTAATCCATATTTGCCCTTTTGCATCTCTGGGGAGCAGCGGGAAGGAGGAAATGGATGAAAGAGGCGTTGAAACTTTTGGGAGGAATTGCTGCCGCGGCGCTGTTGGTGCGGCTTCATCTTAAGGAAAAAAAGCGGGCGGGAAGTTTAAGGGGGTATGGAGAAAGTCTTTTGGGGATCAGAGAATCGGGAATGGAAAGACTGGAATATCTGGATCAGCTTCGTTTTCTGGCAGCCATCCTGGTGGTTCTGGTTCATGGAATGGAAGGAGCAGCTGGAAAACTGGCAGAAAGCCAGGCAGCTTCTTCAGATTCATCTTTTCCGGCGCTGTGGTATTTCCTTACTGGGCTTTCGGGGGTAGGACTTTGCTGCAATCTGCTGTTTGTCATGATCAGCGGCGCCCTTCTCCTTCCTTTTCGCCAGGAATCTCCGGGAAACTTTTACCGAAAACGGTTCGGCAAGGTGGTCATTCCTCTGGTCCTTTATTATTTCTTCTATCTGCGCCGTTCCGGTCTGTTTTCCATGAATCCAGAATCGGTGCTTTCCGCGGTAAAAACCGTAATTTCTGGTCCCATGGAACTGGTGCCTCATTTCTGGCTGGTTTATGTTTTGGTGGGGCTTTATGTGGCAGTTCCCTTTCTTCGCTATTTGGTAAAGGAACTGCCCTGCCAGATGGCGGCGGCCATGGCGGCGGTTGTTCTTTTCGGAACAGGAATTCGGTGCGGACTCTATCTTGCCGGTACGGGGTTCGGTTTTGATTCCTTCCTTTTTTCCTGGACAGGGATTTTTCTGTTTGGTTATGTGCTGGCGGTTTTGCCAGAGGGAAAATGGGAAAGGTGGATGATCGCAGGAGGGATTGTCTCGGCGGCAGTGATTTTCTGGATGTTCTGTTTTCGGGAAGATGGTGCTGCTGCGGCGGCTAATGATTCCCCTTTTATGATTCTTACTGCCGGGGCAGTATTTCTCCTTTTCCGAAAAGGCGAGAAAAAAAGACGCCTGAAAGGCAAGGCGTCTTTTGGCAGGCGGCTGATTCAGATCGGCAGCCGATACAGCTATTCCATTCTTTTGATCCATTGGTTTATGTTGTTTGTGGTGGCAGAGAATCATCTTCATCTGGGGCCGGATCTGTTTGGCGGACGGTTTGTCCTTGCGGGCATGATGATTCAGGTGCTGGCAGCGCTGGCTTTTAGTCTGCTGTTTGCGGTGATTTTCGATCAGACGGCGGTGAAGCTTGCCTTATGGATTTGGGAGAAAATATGGGAAGGCCTTGGACGAATCAGGGCCGCTTTTCAGCCTCCCATTCCGTAACGCTTCCGCTGTAGGCGTCGATTTTAAATTCATATTCCATATCCTCTTCCATGAGCTTTCCTTCGTATTCCATTCGCCCGTCATCTTCATCCAGGCGGAGGAAAATATGGTCGGAGGAAGCGGTGGGAACCCGTTCCAGCACGATTTCTCGGATCTGATCCTCCGTCAGCATGGCCTGGCTGGCATCAGTCGTCTGCTGGATGCTGTCGTTTTGGTCGTAATCGTAGCTGATGATTTCCCCTGTAGAGGCATCGATATGGTAACTGTACTCTTCCCAGTTTTCACCATAAAACTCAATTTCATAAACAGCGGTGCCGTGGTCGTAGTCTCGTTGAATTTCTATTTTCTTAGCCTGATCTTGCGTGATGCCTGCATGGGCCAGGGCGGTTTCCAGGGCGGTTTCCTGGCTGATCATTCCTGAAGAATCTGCCGTTCCTGCGGAAGCGCTGGAAGACGGGGCGGCGCTTGAAGGTTGTTTGGAAAGAGCTTCAGTTTCGGCAGAGGCTTCTGATGCTTCAGGGCTTTCCATTTCCGTTTGAACTTCAATTACTACGCCGGTAAGGGCGTCAATGGCATACTGGTATTTCTTTCCATCGGCAGTAAAGCGAATCTGGTAGTAAAAGGTTCCGTCCCGGTTATCCAGACCGGAATCCGAGAAAACGGCCTGCTGACTGGAAAGTCCGGCGTCAGTCAGCGCCGCTTCTTTGGCGGCATCAATGCCGATATACTGGGCAGTGGTTTCAGTCTGGCTGCTCTGGCAGCCCCATAAGAGCAGCAGGGCACAAAAAATTCCGGCCAGCCGCAGTGTTTTGATTTTTCGATTCATGAATAACTCCTCCTTCTATACCAACAATCTATCAGAGAAAAATTAAAATATTCTTAAATTTCAGCAAGATTTCTCCCTTTTATAAGGGTTGGGAAACAGGCAGAATGATGGTAAACCGGCTTCCTTCTCCGAGCCGGCTTTCTGCCTTAGCCCAGCCGCCGTGAAGCTGGGCAATCTGGCGGACCATGGACAGTCCAAGCCCAAGTCCGGATCCGGATTCCCGGGAGGGATTAGCCTGATAGAACCGCTGCCAGATTTTTTCCAGATCTTCTGGGGCGATTCCTATTCCGTTATCTTCAACTTCCAAATATACCTTATCCGACTTTTGAGAAAGGGAGACCTGAATCCAGCCATTTTCCCGCCCGTATTTTCTTGCATTGTCCAGAAGATTTTCAATTACCCTGGACATTAAATGGGGATCTATCTGAGCGTGAATTCCTTCTGGAATCCTGGTGCGGATGGTGATTCCTTTAAGGCCTGTATCCTGTTCCTGACAAAGGATTTCCGTCATGGCGCTTAAATCTGTATCTTCTGTCTGAATTTTTCGCGTTCCGAAGTCAAAGCGGGTCATATCCAGAAGATGATTGATCAAATCGGACATTTTTTGGGCCTGCCGGCGGATAACAGCAATGCCTTCCTGATAATCAGCTGGTTCCGAACCGTATTTTTCCATATACGCACATTGGGCCAGGATAACGGCGGTGGGAGTGCGGAGCTCATGGGAGGCATCGGAAGCAAACTGCTTTTCTGCTTCAAAGGATTTTTCCAGCCGGGAGAACATTCGGTCAAAGGCTTCCCCCAGCCGTCCAGCTTCATCACTTCCCGCCGGAAGGTTCAGTCTTCGGCTTAAATCTTTTCCCTGTTCAATGCTTTCAGCAGTTTGGGTAATCTGCTCAATGGGACGAAGGGCTCTTCGTGCAATCCAGTATCCGCCAACGGCAGCGAGAAGAATGACGAAGGGCAGAATGATGGCAAACATGGTAAAAATCTGGTTTAAGCTTTGGTGGCCGTCAGGACTTTGAATTACGCCTCGGAGCCATAACCCGTCTTCCCAGCCGGAGGGAATCCACAGATCAAACACATAAAAATCCTCCCCGTCTCCAGCTGCGGTTTTGGTCACTCCATTTTCCAGAGGAGTGCTTACGGGAAATCCAGGAGGCGTTTCGCCGGTAAGCAGAGCTTTATTCTTATTGTAAAGCATCAAGTAAACTTCATTCCGGTAAAAGCGGAAATCCTGGTCCAGATCCAGCACGCCCTGAGTAAGATGAACCTTAGAAAGATTGTCCCGGACAGTGATGGTCAAAACACTTAGGGTTTCGCTGCGGGCCACCTGACCGTTGATCATTAAGATCAAACCCAGACAAAGCCCCGCCGTCCCCGCCATAAACGCCGTAAACCACAACGTCAACTTAAGCTTTACCGATAATTTCCGCCGCCGATTAGGCGGCATAGAGTTTTGTTTCATTGTCCCTCCTTAATCATCCATCCGGCGCCCCATACAGTGCGGATCAGCTTTACCGGCTGGTTTCCGTCAATTTTCTTCCGAAGGTAACTGATATAAACGTCCACCACATTGGAACCTCCGCTGTAATCGAAGTTCCACACATGGGTTTCAATTTGTTCCCGAGACAGAACTTTTCCCTGGTTCATGGCAAGGTAAGCCAGAATCGCGTATTCCCGGGAGGACAGTTCGATGGTTCGCCCTCCCCGGGTTACCTGGTGGCTGCCGGTATCGATGGTCAGATCCCCGATGGTGATCAAACTGGTACGGTGGCTGCTTCGCTTTCTGGTCATCACCCGGATCCGGGCTAACAGCTCTTCAAAGTCAAAGGGCTTGACCAGATAGTCGTCAGCCCCCAGATCAAGACCGGTTACCCGGTCAGAAATACTGTCTCTTGCAGTGAGAAAAATAACGGGAAGATCTTTTCCTTGGGCCCGCAGCCGTTTTAACACTTCAAATCCATCCAGCTTCGGCATCATCACGTCCAGCACAGCTGCATCGTATTCTGCCGCTTCTAAATAATCTAAGGCAGCTTCCCCATCGAAGCAGGCATCTACCCCGTATCCTTCCTTTTCTAGTGTTTTGGCGATGAGCCGGTTCATATCACGCTCATCTTCTGCCACTAATATTCTCATGCTTACACCCCTCCTGTTAAGTTCTGTGCCTGGTTTTTACAATCTCTAACCTGGCATGACAGCATCGGTGTTCCCCCTGTACTCTGATGCTACAGTTCCTATTATACAAGAAAATGAAAAAAAGTTAAAAGTTCTAATAATATTTTAATAATTACCCTCTAAGATAAGGGTATCAAAAGAAAACAACAGCGAAAGAATAGACAATCAACTGAGTATAAGGAGGAATTATGATGATGAAAAAGAAAATGATCGCAGCAGGATGTGCCGCAGTGCTTGGCGCGCTTACCTTAACTACCGCCCTTCCCGTATTTGCCGCAGAGATCACTGCTGATAAGGCAAAGGAGATTGCCATGGATCATGCAGGCGTGGCAGAAAAGGATGTGGTGCTCAGCCGGGCAGAGCGGGATGTTGAAAGAGGACAGTTAATTTATGACGTTGAGTTTTACACCAGCGATTACAAAGAATACGATTACGAGATTTCTGCCGCTGACGGTTCTATTCTGGGTTATGATTACGATGCAGAATACTGGCAGAATCAGACCAGTTCTGGGAAGGCCGTGGACCTGGAGGGAGCGAAAAAGGCTGCCTTGGCGGATGCAGGTCTTGCGGAAGAGGAGGTAACTTTCTTCAAGACGAAGAGTGAGTGGGATGACGGAAGACAGGTATATGAAGTGGAGTTTTACACCGAGAGCGGCGTGGAGTACGATTATGAGATTGAAGCCAGCACAGGCAGAATTTTAAGCTGTGACTTTGATGCGGAGTATAATGGAACGCGGGAGCGGGCAGAGGGAAGAGGAAAAACGGCGGCAGCTGAAAGCCAGATCACTGAAGATGAGGCAAAGAACATTGCCCTGGAGATGGCAGGACTGAAGGAAAGTCAGGTGTCTTACCTGCGGATCCATAAGGACAGAGATGACGGACGGACCGTTTATGAGGGAAGCTTCGTTTCTGGTGAACGGGAATATGAATTTGAGATCAATGCAGCGGACGGCAGGATTCTGGATTGGGAGAGGGAGAGTATTTACGATTAACCCCATAATCATAAACGATAGAGAGAGAGGGATGCGGACTTTTGAAACCAGCGGTTAAGGGAGGGCGCAGGCCCTCTCTTTCCTTTTCTCCAGGAAAAGTTTTATGTTAGATTAGTAGGAAAAAACAGGATTTTGTGATATACTACTACCGATTAATGGGGAAGAAGGAGGCATTTATGTCGAAGGAAGAGAAATCCCTGGCCATCTCCGTTCAGGATGTGACCAAGGTTTATCGCTTATATGAAAAGCCCATAGACCGTCTGAAGGAGTCCATGAGCCTGACCCACAAAAGTTATCACCGGGATTTTTACGCCCTTAACGGCATTTCCTTTACCGTAGAAAAGGGACAGACGGTGGGGATCATCGGCACCAACGGTTCCGGAAAGTCCACCATTTTAAAGATTATTACCGGAGTGCTTACGCCTACCACGGGAAAGGTATCCGTAGATGGAAAGATTTCCGCGCTGCTGGAGCTGGGCGCCGGATTTAATTCTGATTATACAGGAATCGAGAATATATACATGAACGGCACCATGATGGGCTATTCCCGCAAGGAGATGGATGCAAAGCTTCAGGATATTCTGGACTTTGCGGAGATCGGAGATTTCGTTTACCAGCCGGTGAAGACTTACTCCAGCGGTATGTTCGTCCGTCTGGCCTTTGCTCTGGCCATCAATGTGGAACCGGAGATTTTGATTGTGGACGAGGCTTTGTCAGTTGGGGATGTATTCTTCCAGGCAAAATGCTATCGCAGAATGGAAGAAATCCGAAGAAGCGGAACGACTATTCTGATGGTAACTCATGATATGGGAAGCATTATCAAGTATTGTGATAAGGTTGTGCTGTTAAACAAAGGCGAGTTTGTGGCAGAGGGAACGGCCGGCCATATGGTGGATTTGTATAAAAAGATTCTGGCGGGCCAGATGGATTCCCTTCAGGCTGAGCTTGAAAAAGAGAGAGAAGGAGAGGCGATGCCGGAAGTTCTTTCTGATTTTTCCGGCGAGGCGGCGGAAAGCAGGAAGCAGACAGGCAGTCAGAGGGGGTTAATGAAAGAGCAGATTACCATTAATGCCAACCGGACAGAATACGGCGACGGCAGGGCGGAAATTTACGATTTGGGCCTGCTGGATGAGCGGGGGAACCTGACTAATCTTCTGTTAAAAGGAGAGATGTTTACCATCCGCGAGTGCATTCGGTTTTTTGCAGATATTGAGGCTCCTATTTTTACCTATACCATCAAGGATAAAAAGGGCACTGATTTGACGGGAACGAATACGTTGTATGAGGGAACGGACATTAAGCCGGTGAAACGGGGGGACGAATATGTGGTAGAGTTCACCCAGAAAATGACTCTTCAAGGCGGTGAGTATCTGTTAAGCATGAGCTGTACCGGATTTGAGCAGGGAGAGCATGTGGTGTATCACCGGCTGTATGATGTAGCCAGCATTACGGTAATCTCTAATAAAAATACAGTAGGCGTTTATGATATGGAGTCCCAGGTAAAGGCGGTAAAAAAATCATGAAAGAGATGAGCTATGAGCTGTTGGATTTAATGGATCAGTATGGTGAGGATGAAGAAGGCATCAGCAGGATTCTGGAGACGGAGACAGAGCCTTGGGTTCTTCTGGCTTTATCCCCCCTTCGGGAAAACCTGGTGGAATGGCTGCCTGTGAGCCCGGCTGACCGGGTCCTGGAGCTGGGGGCCGGATACGGCGCGCTGACCGGGGCTTTAGCCAGAAAAGCTGGAGAAGTGGTGGTGCTGGATCATCGGGAAGAAAATCTTGAGGTGAGCCGCCGCCGGTGGAGGCAGATGAAGAATATTCGCTGGGAGAAAGAGACGGACGGCGGATTTGACTGGGTGATGTTAGTGGGACCGAAAACCAGAGCTGCCCGCCTGGGAATTCCTGCCCATGGAGTTTCCTGGAATCAGAGAGAAAAAGAAAAAGCAGACCTGAAGGAACAGATCAACCAAGGTGCGTCTTGGTTAAAAGCAGGAGGACGTTTGGTTTTATCCCTTCCCAACCGGGAAGGGATAAAGTACTGGGCTGGGGCGGAGCTGGAAGAGGAAGAGATGAGCTTAACCTGGGGAGAACTTAAAGAATTGTTCGCATCCATGGGAGGAAAGACAGCGTATTATTATCCTCTTCCAGACTACAAAATGCCAACGGCCATCTATTCTGACCAGTACCTTCCGGCAGAAGGAGAGATTCCCAGCCTGTATGCAGAGTACGAAAAACCTAGATACCGCCTGTTTTCTGAAGAGGCGGCTTACGGTGCAATTTGTCAGGCAGGAGGATTTCCCCAGTTTGCCAATTCATTTTTAGTGATTTGGGAGAAAGTATGAAACAGACGTTATTTGTAAAATACAACCGAACCAGGAAGCCGGAGTATCAGATCCGCACCAGCATTGTGGAGGAAGATGGACGCCGTTATGTGGAGAAAGCTGCCCTCCGGCTGGAGGGAGAGCTGCATATTCATTCCTTCCAGAAAAAATATGAGCAGCTGTCCGGCCAGAATTCCCGGATTAAGGTGCTTAAGCCAGAGTTTCCCCAGGGGGATTCCACCGTTCACTTTCCTTTTCTGGAAGGAATCAGTCTAGGCGAGAAGCTGGGGGAGGAAATCCGCCGGGGCCGTCCGGCAGATCAGGTGCTGAAGGAAGGGCTGGAACTGATTTTCGGGAAGGAGAAAGAAGAAAACCAGGAGCTGGAGGACTTTGTTCCCGTTCCGGCATTTGAAGAGGTGTTTGGGGCCGTTCCTCCTCTTAAGGAGAAAAGTTTTCATGTGTCCAATGTGGACGGCCTGTTTGAAAATATTATGGTGACCTCAGAGGGTCTGTGGCTGATGGACTATGAATGGGTCTTCGAATTTCCTGTTCCTATCGGTTTCTTGAAGTACAGAAATCTTTATTACTTTTATGAGCGGTTTAAATCCGTATTCGGCTGGGGAAACTGCATGGCCTTTATGGAGTTATTTGGAATCGGGGAGGAGCTTTTTCAGGTGTACAGCCAGATGGAGGCTTCCTTCCAGACTTATGCTCATGGAGACAGCAGCCAGGGCTATCTTAAGCAGTATCAGCAGAAGATTACCACTTTTCAGGAGCTGAAGGAGGAAGAGCAGGAACTGTTTTCCGCCAGGGAACGGATTTTGGCCCTTCAGGAGGAAGTGGAGGATAAGAATCTGGAAATCCGGAAGCGGGGAGAGACCCAGCGCCTTTCCAATAACCATATCGCCAACTTAGAGTCCATGATCAGAGATCTGCGTCACGAAGTAGATGAGATGGGAAAGCTTCTTACCTACCTAAACCGCCACGAGGCGCTGGTGTTTAAGGTTTGGCGGAAAATGAAGGGAGCAGTGAGCAGCCGTTTCCCCAAAGGCACCAGAAAGCGGAAGGTGCTGGAATATGTGGTGCATACCATCCGCCATCCCTTCCAGTATATCCGCCTTTATGCGACCAGAGAAGGGCGCAATCGGATTGCCGGAGATTTTGCCATTGGAAGCGGATATTTTGATCATGGCAAGCTGGTTTTTCCAAAAGATCCGGTAAATCCTCCGGAAGTTTCCATTGTTATTCCGGTGTATAATCAGATTCATTATACTTACGCCTGCCTGCTGTCCATTCTGGAGCATACTAAGGATGTGACGTATGAAGTGATTATTGCCGATGATGTGTCGACGGACGCCACGCGGGAGCTGGAGAAATATACCGAGAATTTAGTGATCAGCCGGAATTCAGTAAACCAGGGATTTCTGCGCAACTGCAACCAGGCGGCCATGAGAGCCCGCGGGCAGTATATTATGTTTTTAAATAACGATACTCAGGTGACGGAAGGGTGGCTAAGCTCATTAGTCCGGCTGATTCGGTCAGATCCTTCCATCGGCATGGTGGGATCTAAGTTAGTATATCCTGACGGAAGACTTCAGGAGGCTGGAGGAATTATCTGGAGTGATGGTTCTGGGTGGAATTACGGCCGCTTGGATGATCCAGATAAGCCGGAATACAATTATGTAAAAGATGTGGATTATATTTCCGGAGCCGCGATTCTGTTAAGCACGAAGCTGTGGAAGCAGCTGGGAGGCTTTGATGTGCGTTTTGCCCCGGCTTACTGCGAGGATTCTGATCTGGCTTTTCAGGTGCGAAAAGCGGGGTATCGGGTAGTGTACCAGCCGCTCTCCAAAGTAATCCATTTCGAAGGTGTTTCCAACGGCACCGATGTTAATGGAACGGGACTTAAGCGCTATCAGGTGGAAAACAGCCGGAAGCTGAAGGAGAAATGGGCAGATGAGCTGAAAAAGCAGTGCGTGAACACTGGCAATCCCAACCCCTTCCGGGCACGGGAGCGGAGCATGGGCAAGCCGGTTATTCTGGTGGTGGACCATTATGTTCCTACTTATGACCGGGACGCAGGCTCTAAGACCACTTGGCAGTACCTGAAGATGTTTGTGAAAAAAGGCTATGTGGTGAAGTTTTTGGGGGATAATTTCCTCCATGAAGAGCCTTACTCCACCATGCTTCAGCAGATGGGCATTGAGATTTTATATGGTCCGGAATACCAGACGAAGATCTGGGATTGGATTAAGGAAAACGGCAGCGAGATTGCCTTTGCTTATTTAAACCGGCCTCATATCGCTACGAAGTATGTGGATTTTATTAAGGACCATACGAACATTAAGATTATTTATTACGGCCATGACCTGCATTTCCTTCGGGAGTACCGGGAGTATGAACTTACCGGGGATTTGAAAAAGAAGAGGGAATCGGATTATTGGCGTTCCATTGAGCTTTCCATGATGGAAAAGGCTGCGGTGTCCTATTATCCCTCCCAGGTGGAGGTGGATGCCATCCATCAAATCGATCAGACCATCCCGGTGAAGGCAATTACCGCTTACGTTTACGATCATTTTCTGGACAAGATTCAGAAGAATTTTGCTCTGCGGGAAGGCCTGCTGTTTGTGGGAGGCTTTGCCCATCCCCCGAATGCAGATGGGGTGCTGTGGTTTGCCAGAGAGATCTTTCCGCTGATTCATCAGGCGCTTCCCCAGGTGAACTTTTACGTGGTAGGCTCCAAGGTGACGGAAGAGATCAAGAATCTGGAAAAAGAGGTCCCAGGGATTGTGGTAAAGGGCTTTGTCTCCGAGGAGGAGCTTGCTTCCCTCTACGCTCAGTGCCGTATGGTTGTGGTTCCTCTGCGCTACGGCGCCGGAGTAAAAGGCAAAGTGGTGGAGGCGATCTATAACGGCGCTCCCATTGTGACGACTTCGGTGGGCGCTGAAGGAATTCCCCAGGTGGAACAGGTTTTGGCCATTGCGGATGAGCCGGAGACATTTGCGGAGAAGGTGATTCAGCTTTATGAGGATACAGAGACCCTTAGCCGGATGTGCGGGAAGACTCAGGAATATATCCGTGAGCACTTCAGCTTGGATGGAGCCTGGAATGTGATCAAAGAAGATTTTGCATGGACTCCTTCTCAGCGAGAAGAGGAAGCAGCGGGAAAAACAAGAGAGGAATAAAAATATGCAGGCAGTGTTGCTGGCCGGAGGTCTTGGCACCCGGCTGAAAAGTGTAGTGAGCGACCGGCCAAAGCCCATGGCCTTGATTGAGGGCAGGCCCTTTATGGAATACGTGGTACATGAGCTTTGCCGCCAGGGGATAGAGGATATTGTATTTGCCGTGGGCTATAAGGGTTCCATGGTGGAGGAATACTTTGAGGACGGAAGAAACTTCGGGGCAAGGATTTCCTATGCCTACGAAAAGGAGCTGTTAGGCACGGCGGGAGCCATTAAAAATGCCGGCCGGCTGATCACGGAAGATCAGTTTTTGGTGCTGAATGCAGATACGTTTTATCAAATCGACTATCATCGTCTGGAGCAGATTAAGGAGGAAAAACAGCTTTCCATGGCCATGGTTCTGCGCCAGGTGCCGGATGTGTCGCGATATGGAAGAGCAGTTCTTCAGGAAGGAATTTTAACTGCCTTCAACGAAAAAACCCCGGATCCAGTTCCAGGAACCATAAACGGAGGAGTTTACCTGATGGACAGAACACTTTTGGAGGAGATTCCAGAGGGGAAAGTCTCTCTGGAAAACCAGATGATTCCTCTGTGGCTTTCCCAGGGAAAACGGCTGGGAGGCATGGTAAACGACGGCTATTTTATTGACATCGGGATTCCAGAGGCATATTTTCAGTTTCAGGAGGATGTGAGAAAAGGAGTGGTGACATGGTAATCAGAGGACGGGCGCCTTTGCGGGTAAGCTTTGGCGGCGGCGGCACCGATGTAGAGCCCTTCTGCGTCAATCAGGGCGGGGCAATTATCGGAAGCACCATAAATAAATATGCGTACTGTTCCATTGTTCCCAGGGAGGATGAGGAGATTATCGTTCATTCTCTGGATTTTGATATGACGGTAAAATATAATACTAAGGAAAATTACGTCTACGATGGAAAGCTTGATCTGGTCAAGGCCGCCCTGAAGGCCATGCGGATCAATAAAGGCTGCGAGGTTTATCTTCAGTGTGACGCGCCTCCTGGTTCCGGTTTGGGCACTTCCTCCACAGTGATGGTGGCCATGCTGGCAGCGATGGCCAGATGGAAGGGAGTTGAGACGGATGCTTACCGTCTGGCGGATCTGGCTTACCAGGTGGAGCGAGAGGATTTAAAGATCGCCGGAGGATACCAGGATCAGTATGCAGCTACTTTCGGAGGATTTAACTTCATTGAATTTCATGGAAGGAACAATGTGGTGGTTAATCCTTTGCGGATCAAAAAGGATATTATCCATGAGCTGCAGTACAATCTCCTTCTGTGCTATACAGGAAATATTCATGTATCAGCCAATATTATTAAGGATCAGGTACAGAATTACGAGAAAAAGGATGCCTTTGAAGCCATGTGTGAGGTGAAGGCCTTAGCTTACGCCATGAAGGACGAGCTGCTGAAAGGAAATCTCCACAGCTTCGGAAAGCTGCTGAATTATGGATGGGAAAGCAAAAAGCGGATGAGCAGCAAAATCACCAATCCTCAGGTGGATGCTCTTTATAATGAGGCGATGGCTGCAGGCGCTCTGGGCGGCAAGCTTCTGGGAGCAGGCGGCGGCGGTTATCTTTTGATGTATTGTCCCTATAATCTTCGTCATAAAGTGGCGGCCAGAATGGAGAGCGCAGGAGGACAGCTGACGGATTGGGTGTTTGAACTGCGGGGAGCCCAGAGCTGGATCTCTGATGAGGACCGGTGGGATTATCACCAGGTGAAGGTTCAGATGCCGGAAAAGGAGTATGTATTTGATGTGTAAAGAAAAAGGCTGCCCTACGGTATTTTTGGACCGGGACGGAACCATTAATGAAGAAGTCAATTATCTGCATCGGCCGGAGGATCTTCGTCTTCTCCCAGGAGCTGCAGAGGGAATTCGGCTTTGGAATGAAAATGGTTTCCGGGTGGTGGTAGTGACTAATCAGGCGGGAGTGGCCAGAGGGTATTACACCGAAAAGGATGTGGAGACGCTGCATCAGTACCTGAATCATGTGCTGGAAGAGCAGGGGGCCCATATTGACGCCTTTTTTTACTGCCCTCACCATCCAAGTCAGGGCATAGGCGTTTACCGCAAGGCATGCCGGTGCAGGAAGCCGGGGACGGGAATGTTTGAGGCGGCGGACCGCCAGGTGCCTGTGGACAGGGAAAATTCCTACATGATAGGAGATAAATGGCTGGATACTCAGGCAGGAGCCAGGTTCGGCCTTCATACTGCCCTGGTAGCCACTGGTTATGGAGAAGAACTTTACCGGGAGTATGCTGCAGGAAGAAGGAAAGAAGAGATTTTTCCCGGTGATGAGCAGCATCCCCTGGAATTTTACGGAAAAGACCTTCTGGAAGTGGCCAGATGGACTCTGGAAAGGAGAGGATCCCATGAAGCCCAGCGAACGGCTGGATGAGCTGATTGAACGATATCCGGTTTTGGCCCGGGAAAAAGAACATATCCGCCAGGCTTTCTGCCTGCTGCTGCAGTGCTATGAAAATGGCGGAAAGCTGATGACGGCGGGAAACGGGGGAAGCTGTGCAGACAGCGAACACATTGTAGGGGAATTGATGAAAGGCTTTGTGAAGAAGCGTCCGGTGCCGGAGGAATTCGCTGCCAGGCTGATTCAGACCGATGAAAAGCGGGGAATGGAGCTGGCCCGAAAGCTTCAGCAGGCTCTTCCGGCGATTGCCCTGACGGCTCATTCTGCGCTTGCTACAGCTTATTTAAATGATGTGGACGGGGAACTGGCCATGGCCCAGCAGCTTTACGGTTATGGGAAAGAGGGAGATGTGCTGCTTGCCATTTCCACCTCGGGAAATTCCCGGAACATTCTATATGCGGCTGCCGTGGCCCGGGCCATGAAGATTAAAGTGATCGGCCTTACCGGAAAGGACGGAGGAGAGCTGGCTGGGATGTGCGACGCGGCCATCGTTGTGCCGGAGCAGGAGACCTACCGGATTCAGGAGCTTCATCTGCCGGTTTATCATGGACTCTGTCTGATGCTGGAAGATCATTTTTTTGCCCGTTGAATAGCTGCAGAGAGGTTAATAGAAGCACATGAAAGACCAATATACTGGAGAGAAGAAGCGGGAGCTTTATCTTGACGGAGTGAAGGGAGTAGCTATCCTTCTGGTGATTCTGGGACATATGAACCGGTTTTTTACTTATGAAGGCCGGATGAATCAAATGGTATACAGCGTACAGCTTCCTCTTTTCTTGATTTTAGGCGGCTATCTGCTGAGAATCAGGGAGGGAGAGAGCTTCCCTTCTTTTGTCTCTCGGAAATTTTACCGGCTGATGCAGCCGTATTTTGCGTTTGCTTTTGTATCGATTATTTATGCTTGGCCGGCTGATGCAGCCAGGTTCTGTTTTTATTTTGCAGGAATGTTGTGGGGGATTGGGATAAATGATTATCTGCCGAATCTTCCTCTCTGGTTCCTGCCCATGTTTTTTGTGGCCAACTGCTGGTTTTGCCTGATTTTGAAGGCGTCGGAGCTGGGGAAAAGGCCATGGCAGCGGCTGGGCCTGATGTGCCTGGGAACGGCGGCGGTTATGGCGGCGGGCTGGAAGATTAAGCAGGGCGAGACAAGACTCCCCTGGAGCTTTGAGCTGGCCATGATTCTGCAGGGATTTTTCCTGGCTGGTTATCTGTGGCGCCTGGTGAAAGAATGGGCGGAGAAAACGGGAAGGCTCACCCGGCGTTTTATGACGGGAATTTATCTTTTGGCTGTGCCTGCGGTTTTTCTGTGGGCAGTGTGCGTAAAGATGAATGGGCGAGTGGATATTAACGGTTCCTGGTTTGGAAATGCCGGCCTTTTCAGCTTTTATTTGGCGGCTTTTGCAGGAAGCTATGTGGTGATTGGGGCTGTATGGGGGCTGTGCCGCCTCGGACTTCCGGGAAAAATTCTGGGGAAAGCACTTGCTTTGTTTGGAGAAAACAGCATGGTGATTATGGCGGTACACATGCCTGTGCTTACCTGGATGGACGGGGTGATCACTCCCTTGATGCCTCAGATCATTAAAGCGAATTTTATGACGAAAAATCTCATTGGGGTGGGATATAACTTTCTGACGATCGCCCTGCTGAGCCTGTTTGGGGCGATGATTTTAAAACGTCCGGCCAAGGAAAAGAGGTGAGAAGCGGATGAAAAAATTCCACACATTTGCGGTTTGTGCTTATGGAGATTCGCCTTATCTGGAGGCCTGTCTTCGTTCTGTTACCAGCCAGAGCCGTCCTACTCAGGTGATTTTATGCACTTCCACGCCAAGTTCTTATCTTGATCACCTGGCGGAGCGTTATGGGATTCCGGTGTTTGTGCGGGAGGGGAAGAGCAATATTCGGGAGGACTGGAATTTCGCCTATGAAAAGGCGGATTCTCTTTTCGTCACCATTGCCCACCAGGATGATGTGTACGAAAAAGAATATGTCAAAACCCTGGAGTCTGCCTGGAGAAAGTACCCAGATATGACTTTATTTACCACAGATTATCTTACGGTAAAGGAACATCAGGTGATCTGGGGAGAGCGTCTGACAATGGTGAAAAAAATTTTGCGCCTTCCCTTAAGAATTTCCCAGCTGAATCATCTTAAATGGATCAAGCTGAGTGCGCTGAGATTTGGAAATTCCATTTGCTGTCCGGCCTGCAGCTACAATAAGGAGATTCTGGGGGAACCGTTGTTTCGCTCTTCTTTAACTTTTGCTCTGGATTGGGATAATCTGGTGGAACTGGCCCGGCGGCCTGGCCGGTTTATCTGCGCAGAACGGCCCTTAGTCTTTCACCGGCTTCATCCCGGGGCGGAGACGAATGCTTCCATGAAGGATTCCCGCCGTGCCGGGGAGGAAATGTTAATGTTCTCTCGTCTGTGGCCCAGGCCGGCGGCTGCTCTTCTGATGAAGGGGTACCAGTTTGCCTATGGAGCGTACACAGAGCAGAAGGAAGCAGAGGAATGAAAAAAATGAGAGAAAATCATCCAGTCCGGCAAAGACCGGCGTTTTGGATTGTCTGGGGGATTGGATTTGGACTTCTTTGGGCCGGGTGGAGAGCATTAGATCTTGAGGGGATCTGGGAGAGGAATCTTTTTTTTCAGGGATGGGAGAGCATGGTCTTAGAAACGGGATTCATGTTTGCCTGGGTGCTGTTTTTTCTTCTGTATTCCGGGCTGGATGTGAAAATCCCTGGAGGAAAAAGAACCAGGCTTCTGGCCGGCGGCGCCGGATATTTGCTGGCGGTGTGGCGGCATCAGATTTTTCTCCCATTTTTAGTATCTGGATTGTGGCTGGGTGCTCTCCTTCTTTTGGGGGATACCATAGGCTGCCTGGGAGAAGGAAGAAATCTCCAGAAAAAAAGCGCGCTGTATAGAACGGCCAGAGGATTTGTGCTGGGAGCGGGAGCCTGGATCAGTCTGGTATGTCTTCTGGCGGCCTTTGGAATCGGCGGCTTGACCAAGCTTAGGCTTTTGGCAGGAGTCGCTGCTTTGACTGCAGCAGGATTTCGAAAAAGGTCTGCTGCCCGGGCTTTTCAAAGAATTTGGAGACAACTGGGAGCAGATTCTTTTTGGTTTTTGGGGATAAAGGAGAAGAGACTTCGGATCTTCGCCGGAATTTTCTTCTCCATCATTGCTTCCATGCTGTATATTCAGCTGGCCAGGATGAATCTGAAGCCGGATTATGATTCTCTGCATTATGGCCTGCGTTCTATTTATATCCTGGATCAAGGAAAGGGAATTTATGAGAACTTGGGCAATATCAATCTGGTTTATACTTATTCTAAAGGAGTGGAAATCCTTGCCTTCCCTCTGGCGGGAACGTCCACCTGGTCCTATCAGCTGTGTTTTAATTTATGGCTGACGGTGTTGGTGTTAGTGCTGGCAGGGGAGCTGGCGGCAGCAGCAGGAGGAGGCGCTCTGGCGGCCTTAGGAGGAGGTGCGGCGGTGAGCCTGATGCCGGGGATTATGAATATGGCCATTACGGCTAAAAGTGATACGGCGACTTTAGTCTGCCAGCTGTGTCTGCTTGCAGGGGGAGGGGAATTCCTGCTGAAAAAGGACAGAGGAGGGAAGGCGGAGGCTTTCTTTCTGGCTTTAGGCAGTTTTTTCTTGAGCTTGTCCATGAAGCCTACGGCTCTGGTTTTTTCTTCGGTTCTTGCTTTAGCTTGTCTTCTGACGGCAGCAGGGAAGAGAGGATTTTTCTGGAAGGAAAAGAGCGTTCGGCCGGCTGCCTGGGGCTGCTGCGCTGCGCTGGTTCTTTTAGGCGGCGGCGCCTGGCTGGGGACTTGGGCCCGTACCCTTCTGATGACAGGAGTGCCCACTACCTCAGTGTTTACTTCCATCTGGGAGAAGCTGGGATTCCAGGTGAAATGGCCTTATGCGTTTATGGATATTCCCGATCAGGGGCTGGAAATGGGAATGGGAGACAGTATCCGTCTTCTGGTTAACCGGCTGATGGGCGTTCTGGCGGCTCCGGCAGGAGAGGATATGGCTCATGTGATCATTGCCTGGGGCGGAAGTTTGGTCCCCCTTTGTCTGCTGGCCTGGCTGGTCTGGGGAACAGGAGAGAAGAAAAACGATGTTCACAGCCTGTTCTCTGCTGCCGGCGTTCTGACGGCGGCGGCAAGCCTGGCAAGCCTTTATCTGCTCTGGCAGGTGGATGGAAATTATTTTATGCTCCTTTATGCTCTGGCCGGAATTGGAGGAAGCCTTGCCTTAAAGCAGGCCTTCAGCCTGGCAGGAAAGGCGGAGCAAAGAGCGGGAATCTTTCTGGGCTGCTGCGCCGCCTTGTTTTTGACTGCTGTTACCTTAAGCACCAACTGGGCAGGAAATACGGGATTTACTCCTGGAAAATGGAAAAATCCTGGATATTTGAATCATCAGCAGGCGCTGTATGAGGAAAAATCCAAAGAAGGAAACCAGGCAATCTGGTCAATTTTGGCTCAGGATCCCAGAACCAGAGTGATTGCCTGGGGCGAACATCCAGAGGTCCTTCTTTTTCCCTGTAATGTACAGAGTTATTACGATGTGACGGGAAGCGGAGGAAATGTGGTTCTGGTAAAGACTTTGGATCGGTTTAAAGACTTTCTCCGGTTTGCCGGAATTCAGTATGTGTATGTTCAGGCAGGTTGGCTTCAGGAAGGGACCAGAGCATACGATGTGGTGCGCTTTATGATTGAGGACGGAAGTCTGGCAGATATCCGTTATGAGAATGGAAATCTTTTGGGGCGGGTAAATTTGGACGGAGAGATTCCGGCTGATCCAGAAGCTTCTGCCCGGGAATTTTATCAGGTGATGGAAGCGGAGAATGCCAGACCCCAGAAATAAAAGGTAAGAACTTTAACGATACGGGAGGCGGGAAACATGATACCACTTTCGAATGAAACTGCAGAACAGAGACTGCAGCTGAGAGATCATTTGCTGGCGGCAGTGCTGCTGATGGGCTTTGCCTTTTTCATCAATCGAGGAATTGAGATTAAAGGATTGTATA
This sequence comes from Candidatus Cottocaccamicrobium excrementipullorum, assembly GCA_018713255.1. Classification (GTDB taxonomy): domain Bacteria; phylum Bacillota; class Clostridia; order Lachnospirales; family Lachnospiraceae; genus Caccovicinus; species Caccovicinus excrementipullorum. The sequence continues at coordinate 108,066 of DVFL01000009.1, forward strand.
TGGATGACTTGTATCTTTGGTCCTGCTATGGAGAGCAGTCATTCCTGGAATATGTATTTCCCATAGGAAGCACCAGGTTCCGCTTCTTGTATTATTTGGCGGCCTGGCTGGAGCTGGCGTTGGTGGGACCCCATATCCGATGGATTGTTCCCATTAATATTGTGCTGAATGGCTTGCTGGCCTTTTTCCTGTACGTTTTTGGCTGGAAACTTTCTGGACGGAAGCTGCCCGGCTTTCTTACGGGGATGCTCTTTTTATTGTCCCGTATGTCTTATTACCAGATCAGCCAGATGTACGGGCTGATGGAGACCATGGCGCTGTGGATGGCGGTGGGGATTTTTTGGTGCTTGTTCCGGTATCTTAATGGAAGACAGGAGGAACAGGACAGCAGAATGTTTACTGCTGCCTGCTGGCTGTATTTTGGAATCTGCTTTGTTCATGAGCGGTATATGGTTCTCCTTCCTGTATTTTTCCTGGTTCTGCTGTTGAAAAAGCGTTTTTCTCTGACTGCATGGCTGAAGCCTGCGGGAACCTTTCTTTTGGTGCAGCTGATCCGTTTTGCAACGATTGGAACAGTATCCCCGGCAGGTACAGGGGGAACGCAGGTGGCGGATACATTTTCTCTGGCTCAGGCGGTAAAATTTGCCTTCAGTCAGGTGGCTTACGTATTCGGCATCAATGCAGGACCGGAGTATTTAAACGGAATTGCCTGGTGGGAAACGCCAAGGTATATCAAGGGGCTGGTTTATGGAGCGGATGTGATTCTTCTGGCATTTCTTCTGGCTTTTGTGATCGTGATGGTGAAGAATAAAAAAATCAGGAAGCATGGCCTGATGAACAGCGCATTGTTTATTGCCTTTATTGCCATGTGTATTGCTTCCTCAAGCGTAACGGTCCGGGTAGAAATGCGCTGGGTGTATGTGTCTTATGCAATGGCGCTTTTATTTCTGGATTATCTTTGCGGCTTAATGGCGCCGCCGAAAGGACATCTGGAGAAGGGGAGAGAAGGGAGTCTCCGCCGTTTTGGAATGAAGGACGGAGCCGGACCGTCACAGGTGAAAGGCGACAGTGCTGAGGCCAATTTTCTGGCTCTCCATGCTCCTGTCCCTGTGGTAAAAAAGGAGCACAGCAGCCTGAGCTGGCTGCTGTGCGGCGGGGGATTCCTGGTGTATCTGCTTTTGATGCTGCCGGCAGAAAGCTTTTTTCGGGGAAATTATCCTAATCTGTATTTATGGCCGAATCAGACCAGGTACAATTCTTTGGCTGAGGAGACTTATGAAAGATATGGGGATCAGATTTTTGGAAAGACGATTTACATTCTGGGAAATTCTTATGAGATGAGCCAATTTACAGCAGATACCTTTTTTAAGGTTTTTGATCCTGCGCGGAAGGCAGAAGGCGCCCAGGTGGTGTTTATTGAAGATATTCAGGATGTGGGGCTGGTGACGGACCAGATGTTGGTGCTGCGGGAGGATCCGGAGCACAATGGATTTCAGGATATCACCAGTTTTGTCAAGGATTTGAAGCTTCATGTGGATTACGGCTTGTATGATGACGGATGGATGGATGAGGACTGCAGTTTCCGGCTGATGTGCGGCGCAGAGGGAAAAGTATCCATTACCTTTATGTATCCTGGAATTCTCTCCGGCGGAGAGGAGACGAAAATCTATGTAAATGGCAGTCTGTACGATACTATTCCAGTGACGGAAAGCATTTATTATGAGGAAATATCGGCGCTGCCCTATGAAACCTTGGAGATTCAGATCCAGAATAATTTTTATATGCAGAACGCCCAGGAACAAAGAGGGGAAACCAGGCTGTCTGTGTTGGCGGAAATAACTACGAAGTAGCATCGGCAATGTGACGTTTTGGGGAAAAGGAGATTTTGATGTCAGGGTTATTTTTCAGAAGATGGAGAGAAGTGTTTCTAACTGCAGATCCAGGCCTTTATGGCATGGTGCTTCAGGAACTGAAGGAAAAGGGAATTTCTGCAGAAACGAAAACGGTAAATCACGGCACCCAGAATCGACAAACAGGGATTTTACTGGGGCGTGCAGGAGAAAATACCAAGATAGAGATTCTATATTATGTCTATGTTTCGCCGGAAGATGAATCGGCTGCAAAACTGGCGGTGGAAGAGGCAAAGAGAAAATATCATCCAGAATAAATCGAAAGAAGGACCTTTGGCTTATTGTTAAGCCAGGGTCCTTCTTTCGGTTTAAGCCGGCATCGGTGTTCATTTTGAATGCTGCTGCTAAGGATTTTGCAGCTCCTTGGGCTTCGAACGAAAACTGCAGCTGCGGTTATCGCACAGGACAGGCGCCGCCTGCGCATTCGGCTTCGCCGATATCCAGCTGGGTTTCTTCGTGCTCGTACCGGGACAGCAGGGAAGGGTTAAAGGGTTTCATTGCAGCTTTGCGGCGCTGGTATTCTGCTTCGTCAATTGCCTCATACGGCATCAGCTCATAAAAGCTGTCGTCGTAGCTTAAGAAAGAGAGGGCTACCACATCATCCCAGTTGTTCCATACCCATTCTTCTACTTGATCCCACTCGTTGTCCCGCACATGAATGGTGATGGAACAGTTGTGATCAACGTAATGTTTCATAAACATTTTGTAGTTTTCCAGCTGTTCTACGGCGGAGACATCGGCTTTTACCCGGCCGTCAGGAGCTTTTACCGGGAATTCCACCACCTTGGTGATGGGATCTTCCGGGTCTTGTCCCACTTCTGGAAGCACCGGATAGCCTAGGGCTTCACAGACCTTGCATAAAGGATCTGCGGCAGTAATACGTACCCGGCGGATGTAATAGGGGGAGTGGGAATAATGCACTCCGCTGGAGACGGTGGGCAGCAGGGAAAGGGTTCCTTCCGGCTTGACTGTAGTGACCAGAAGGGGGACTTTGGAGCCTAAACGGTCTGCAATTTCTTTTGCAGCTCGGTGGGCGGTATCCCGCAGATCCTCTAACAGAGCGATCTGCTCTTCACGGCTCATATTAGTGGCGTTAACCATATCCTGCCATCCAGTAAGGGAACAGCCTAACAGACGGTCACGCTGCTGTACCGCGTTCCACTGATGCATTTCCAGTTCCCGGCAGGTCATGCGGTAGCCCGCCCGGGCGGAAAGTCTCTGGGCCTTAAGAAGAGCCTCCCGGTCCAGTCTGCCTTCCGTTACGAAGCCCATTACGTTTACCGTGGTGAGATTGCAGAGGCCGTGGCTGTCTAACAGGATTTCGCCGCAGGGATTGCAGCCATTAAAGTTAGGACGGCGCTTGGCCCCTGCTTCCTCATTAATCCAGCCAGGTTCGCCGGAATAGCGCATCTGCTGCAGATGCCAGTGAAGCTTTTCCCGGGTAGGCTTTTTTCGGTAATAAATGGAATTATTGCTCATCTGGCGGTGGGCAATGGCCTTGTTGATCTCCCACCGGCCGTTAATCTGCCGGTAGAGCTGGCTTTTGGCCTGGATACAGGTTTCATCATCTGCATCGATCAGTCCGATTTCAGAGGTACGGCGGACGCCGCCGGAAACCACGTTTTCCCCGATAATATTGGCGATATCCAGAAGATCGATGGACTTAAGAGAGGTCCACACTGTGTGTTCTCTGGAGCCGGCAGCCTGGATAATTCGGTGGATCTTGTCGATCATGGTCATCATGGAGCCGTATCCGCTGGCGGTTCCGCCGAAGGTTTTCAGCCGTTCTCCCTTTGGACGGATGGAGTCGTAAACCACTACCAGACGGCTGATGCCCCGGTATTCCCGGTTGGTAATCAGGTCGAAATAATGGGTGAGAGCCTGGGCCCATCCTTCTTTGGAATCGCCGATGGCCAAAGTGGCGGTATCGTGAGAGAAGGTCAGATCCGTATATTCCAGCCGCTGTCCTGCTGGCTTTGGATCATAGGACTTATGGAGAATTTCCAAATCCGTCCGCACAGGAGGAAGCTTTTCTGCGTCAGATTTCAGCACTCGCACGCCGACGCCGCTTCCCACCATCAGCAGGTAAAAAAGATCGTGATAGGCGCTGAAGCTGTCGATGACTGTGAAGGCGCAGTTATAATTGGCCATGGGATACTGTTCGGCCACAGCAGTTCCGCCTACCCAAAGGGTACGTCCGGAGAGAAACTGGCGCATGTGGTAAATATTGTCGTAAAGGGCCTCGGCTTCTTCTCTGGAGGTAGGCGCCAGGGAACAGTTGTATTCTACTGCCCGGCATACCGTTTCCCACCAGAATTCCCGGCGACCCAGACGGGGCAGGTAGCGGGAATAAGTACGGGTATAGACAAAAGCCCCCAGCTGTTCCATGGGATTGGGAGCGTGTTTATATGGACTTAAAAATTCACGGGTCAGCAGTCCTTCTTTCCAGCCTGCGCTGGCACGTTCTTTTTCCTTTTCCAGCCGGTAGCGGATGTAGGCTTTGGCCGTCTGGTAATGATGGGTTTCAAAAAGGGTTTCTTCCACCGTATCTTGGATGGTTTCAATGTCCCAGATCTCTTCTTTCCGGTCTTTTAATTTCTCCACTACCGCTTGGGTAATGGAATTGATGGCATCTTCATCGTGCTCGCCTGCTGCCGCAGAAGCCAGGGAAATAGCACGGGAGATAAAATTGGCGTCGAAGGGGACTACCTTGCCGCTGCGTTTACGTACATTCATGCCAGAACCTCCTGTCGAAGCCGGGATATGGCCCGGTTCTTATTATTGTACTACATATAGTATAATATTTGATTTTTGCTGTCAAGATGTAGAGATTGATTAAATTCTCCAGATAGGTTATACTTAAAACCAAATGTGAACGGCAAAGCAGAAATCAGGCCTTTTGGCCGGCAAAACAGATGAGGAATTCACAATGGAAAAAGAAAAAAACAGAGGGAGCCGCCTCCTGTATCTGGTTCCCCTTCTGGGAACATTTTTTTACATTGCCTATATTCTGGCGGCTACCCAGGATGTAGTATATACCGATTATATCCGGCTCATCAACAGCTATCTCCCGGATGTGTGGAACCCGGCGAAATTTTTTGTGCCGGATATTCTTACCCGAATGCCGGTAAATTATCTGGAACGGATCATTAATGTGGTGTTTTTTCATTATTCTACCACTTTTGACATGATATTAGGAGCTGTGTCCATGGGAGCGGCTGGGTTGGTTCTGGCTCTTTACTGCAGGGACAGAAAAACCGGTCCGGCCTGTTTTCTGGCGGCGATGGTGTTTTTCTTCAGCTTAAATAAGTGGGAGATGATCACTAACGGCACTGGATGGTGTCATTTTCTGGCATTTGCCGGATTTTACTGGCATTATCTGCTTTGGGACCGGGTATGGGGACGGCAGATAAATGGAATAAAAGGGGAAAAGGAGAACGCTCAGGACCGAAGGGAAAGGCGTCTTTTGATGGTGCTCCCCTGGCTGATTACTTTGGGAACGGCAGGCCCTTACTGCGGCGCTTATACGGCGGTCCTGGTTTTGATTTACGGCGGCTGTTTCCTCCTTGACTGGAAGGAGAAGAAAAGACCTGATTTCCGCCATTTGATCTATGGAGCCTGCGGAGTGATTCCCATGATTTTGTACCTGATCAGCAATTCTTTTGCCGTCACGGAACATGCCGGCGCCACAGGCCGGAGCATTGCTCAGGTGCTGGGGGATAATTTCATGCTGTTTCCCAAATTCCTGATCAAAAGCCTGGCTTCCATGGTAATGGGAGAAGAAGTGCTTATGGATTTTCTTGCCAGGCTGGATAAAGGAATGGCATTATGCTACCTTCTGGGCCTTGCGGTGCTTTTGGCCTATATTCTGTCGATTTACTGGCAGATCAGACTGAAGCTTTACCGGCAGTCCATCTTTCCCCTGATGTTGATTTTCTGGGGGGGACTGAATCATCTCTTGGTGCTGGCTGCCAGATGGATTTTTGAAAACAGCGATTACGGCATGAGTTCCCGCTATGCCCTTCAGTATCAGGTGGGCATCCTGGGGATTATCCTTACCTTCGGGTTAGCCAGAAAGGCGGCGGGGCGCTGGTTTACTCAGGCGGCCAAGGTGATTTCTCTGCTTCTTGTCTGCATTATCCTTGGCGGAAACTTGTATACTACAGGGAAGGAGCTGGATAAGGCTTCTGACCGGAAGGCTTACGCTGCCAATATTGAGCAGGTGGCCCTGAATTACCGCCAGGAATCAGATGAAGAGCTGGAAACCTGGCTTCAATACCATCATGGACCGGAAAAAATCCGCCATGCGCTGGAAATTTTGGAAGAACAGAAATGGAATATATTCGGAGGAGAATAACATGAAAGTTGTACTGCTTGCCGGCGGATTCGGCACCAGAATAAGCGAGGAGAGCCATCTTCGTCCTAAGCCGATGATTGAGATCGGAGAGAAGCCGATTCTCTGGCACATTATGAAATATTATTCCCAGTACGGTTTCCACGAATTCGTGGTTTGCCTGGGCTACAAACAGTATGTGGTGAAGGAGTTTTTTGCAGATTATTTCCTGCATATGTCAGACGTAACCTTTGATCTGGCCAACAACCAGATGGAGGTGCACAACAATTATTCAGAACCCTGGAAGGTAACCCTGGTGGATACTGGGCTGAATACCATGACTGGAGGAAGAGTAAAAAGGATCCGTCCTTATCTGGAGGAGAAACCGTTTATGCTGACTTATGGCGACGGAGTGGCGGACGTTAATCTGAAGAAACTGGTGGAATTCCATCAGTCTCACGGCCGTATTGCCACCATCACAGCAGTTAATGTGGGACAGCGATTCGGAGTCCTGGATGTTCAGCAGAACGGCGCGATCCAGGCTTTCCGGGAGAAGAATGACCGGGACGGCGCCCTGATCAACGGAGGCTTTATGGTGATGAATCCGGAGATTTTTGACTATATTGAAGGCGATGATACGGTACTGGAAAAGGAGCCTCTGGAAAATCTGGCCAGGGACGGCCAGCTGATGGCCTTTACTCATGAAGGCTTCTGGAAATGCATGGATACCCAGAGGGATAAGCAGCAGCTGGAGACCATGTGGCAGTCTGGCCGCGCGCCCTGGAAAATCTGGTAGGAGGTGGGAACTTGAAAAAATTTCTGACCATGGAAGAATTAAAGGCGTTTTATGGGGGGAAATCTGTGCTGGTGACAGGACATACTGGATTTAAAGGTTCCTGGCTCTGCCGGATTCTTACGCTGGCGGGAGCAAAGGTGGCAGGCTATGCCCTTGAACCGCCGACAGATCCCAGCTTGTTTGCCGCTGCCGGCCTGGAGGAGACCATGGATTCGGCAACGGGAGATATCCGAAGTCTGGAAGATCTTTGGCGGGTATTTTCCCTCACCCAGCCGGAGATCGTGTTTCATCTGGCGGCCCAGCCCATTGTGCGGGATTCTTACCGGAATCCGGTGTATACTTATGAGACTAATGTAATGGGAACGGTTAATCTTTTGGAATGTGCCAGACGGTTTGGAAAGGTCCGTTCACTGGTGAATATTACCACAGATAAGGTTTATGAAAATAAGGAGTGGGAGTATGGCTATCGGGAAACGGACCGGCTGGATGGATATGATCCTTACTCCAACAGCAAATCCTGTTCTGAACTGGTGACGCACAGCTATGTCCAGTCCTTCTTTTCCGGAAGTTCCTGCGCCGTATCTACGGCCAGAGCAGGAAATGTAATTGGCGGCGGTGATTTTGCCGCAGACCGGATTATCCCGGACTGCCTTCGGGCGGCGGCAAAGGGAGAGGATATTATTGTGCGGAATCCTTATTCCACCAGGCCGTACCAGCATGTGCTGGAACCTTTGGGCGCCTATCTTCTGATTGCCATGAGACAGTTTGAAGATCCTGGCTTGGCGGGAAATTATAACGTAGGGCCGGAGGAGAAGGACTGTGTGACCACAGGAGAGCTGGCAGATTTGTTTTGCCAGGCCTGGGGACAGGGGCTGCAATGGATAAACCGCAGCGACGGCGGTCCTCACGAGGCTTCCTTTTTGAAGCTGGATTGTTCCAGAATCAAGAAAATATTAGGCTGGCAGCCTCGATACGGTGTGAATGAAGCTGTCCGCCGAACGGTGGAATGGTCCAGGGCTTATTTGGATGGCATGGATGTACGTCAGGTAATGGATCAGCAGATTCTGGATTACTTCTCAGCGCCGGCATCCATTTCGTAGGAAAAGACTTGCAAAACTATCATGCGCGAATACATGCCGCCTATCCGGCGGCAGGATTTATAAAGTAAGCCATCATGCGCCGGCGGCTGACGCACCAGCCGTTCTGCAAAGGACTGGCGGCGCATTTGGCATCCCTGAATATATGCCGCCTAATCGGCGGCAGGATTTATAAAGTAAATAGAAAGGAACGAATCAATGTTTGAAGAAAAAACAGAACAGCAGGCCCGTCAGGAGATTTTAGATCTGGTGGCAGAATACTGCCGGAAATTCCATAATCAGAAAAAGCCTTTTGTGGAAGGTACGCGGATTCCTTATGCTTCCCGGGTTTATGATGAGCATGAGATGGTGAATCTGGTGGATTCCTCCCTGGAGTTCTGGCTGACCTCCGGGCGCTATACCCAAGAATTTGAGAAAAAGCTGGCAGAGTACCTGGGGGTTAGGTATTGTTCTCTGGTAAATTCCGGTTCTTCGGCGAATCTTGTTGCCTTCATGACCCTTACCTCTCCTTTGCTGGGAGAACGCCAGATTCGCCGGGGAGATGAGGTGATCACCGTGGCGGCAGGCTTTCCCACCACAGTAACCCCGATTATCCAGTATGGGGCAGTTCCGGTGTTTGTGGACGTGACGATTCCCCAGTACAACATTGACGTATCCCAGCTGGAGGCAGCCCTTTCTTCCCGGACGAAAGCAGTGATGATTGCCCATACGCTGGGAAATCCCTTTGATTTACAGGCAGTAAAAGATTTCTGCACCGCTCATGGATTGTGGCTGGTGGAAGATAATTGTGATGCATTAGGAAGTCAGTACAAGATTGACGGAGAAATGAAATTTACGGGAACCATCGGAGATATGGGAACTTCAAGCTTTTATCCCCCCCATCATATGACCATGGGAGAAGGAGGCGCCGTATATACGGATAATCCTCTGTTAAACAAGATAATCCGCTCCTTCCGGGACTGGGGACGGGACTGCGTCTGCCCTTCTGGTCAGGACAATGTGTGCGGTCATCGTTTTGACCGCCAGTACGGTCAGCTGCCTCTGGGATATGACCACAAGTACGTGTATTCTCATTTTGGCTACAATTTGAAAGCTACAGATATGCAGGCGGCTATCGGCTGCGCCCAGCTGGAGAAATTCCCCTCCTTTGTGGAGCGGCGGCGCCATAACTTTGACCGGCTGAAAGCTGCGCTGTCTGGCCTGGAGGATAAGATTATTCTTCCAGAACCCTGTGAGAATGGAAGACCTAGCTGGTTTGGCTTTTTGATCACCTGCCGGGATGGAGTGGACCGGAACAAGGTTGTTTCTTATGTAGAAGGAAAAGGAGTGCAGACCAGAATGCTGTTTGCAGGAAATCTCACCAAGCATCCTTGCTTCGACCAGCTGAGAGAGCAGAATGAGGGATATCGGATTGTGGGAGATCTTAAGGTGACGGATCAGATTATGCAGGATACGTTCTGGGTGGGAGTGTATCCAGGAATGACCGATGAAATGATTGACTATATGGCGAAGGTAATCCGGGAGGCGTTGGAGCATGTATGATATGACGAAGGTTCATCAGGTGAACCTGGCCATTCTTAAAGAGATTGACCGGATCTGCCGGAAATACCGGCTGAAATACGTGCTGGATTCAGGTACCCTAATCGGGGCCGTCCGCCATCAAGGATTTATTCCCTGGGATGATGATGCAGATGTGGCCATGACCAGATCGAACTTTGAGGCTTTTTTGAAAGTAGCGCCCCGAGAGCTTCCTGAGAACATGGAGCTGATTATGCCCAATCAGTTTCGGGATGGAAAAGGATTTTATGATTTTACGCCCAGAATCGCGTATTTAAACAGCCGTACTCACCCTGAGGATGAGGAGATGGCGTTTTACCAGGGGAAGCTGAATCATCTGTACGTGGATTTATTTGTCATGGACAATCTTCCTGATGGCAAAATCGGCGCGGCAGTTTCCAAAGGACTCCAGATGGCGGCTTACGGCCTGGCTATGGGCCACCGCTATCGTTTAGATTTTCAGAAATATCCTCCCTTTACCCGATTCTGCGTCAGAGTGCTGGCGGGGGTGGGGCGGCTGATTCCCCTCAAGTGGATTATGGCTTTTCAGTATCGCTGTGCCCGAAAAGACCGGAAGAAGAAAACCCGGAGACTTTATTACAGCAATTACCAGCCGGATTTCCTTTATGTTACCTTAGAGCGGCAGTGGAGCACCAATACAGTGGATCTGCCTTTTGAGGATACTAAGCTGATGTGTCCTCAGGGATGGGATCAGGTGCTTACCTGGCTGTATGGTGATTACCGGAAGCTGCCTCCCGTGGAAAAGCGGGTGCCTACCCATTCGACAATGGAGATTCAGGTGTTTTCACCAGAAGAAAAAGAGGAGGCCAAGCCATGAATCAGGAGACGGAAAACCAACGAAAGCTTCTGTCTGTGGTGGTGTCCGTATATAATGAGGAACAGGCCCTTAAGGCCTTTTACCAGAAGGCGAAAGCTGTTCTTGAGGGCCTTTCCTGGGATTATGAATTGATTTTCGTGAATGATGGCAGCGTAGATGGGAGCGAAGGGATTTTAGAGGAATTTGCCAGAAATGACAAGCAGGTGAAAATCATCAGCTTTTCCCGGAATTTCGGCCATGAGGCAGCCATGATTGCCGGAATGGATTACAGCCAGGGGGACGGAGTTGTATGCATGGACGCAGATCTTCAGCATCCGCCGGAGTGTCTGGAGGAGATTACAGCGGCTTTTGAGGCGGGAGATCAGGTGATCAACATGGTTCGTACCAGAAACCAGGATGCGGGAATGGTGAAAAATATTACTTCCCGAGGATTTTACTGGCTGATTAATACGATTTCCGACGTACATTTTGAACCGAACGCTTCAGATTTTTTCGCTGTGGATCGCAAAGTAGCTCAGGTGATGAAAAACAGCTACCGAGAAAAAGTTCGTTTCCTGCGGGGATATGTGCAGAATGTGGGATTTCGAAAAAAGAACTTGTATTATGAAGCCAGGCCCAGAGTGGCGGGTCACAGCAAGTACAGCATCAGAAAGCTGATGGCCTTTTCCGTTAATACGATTTTATGTTTCTCCAACATGCCCTTAAAGCTTGGGATCTATGCAGGCATGTTTTCTGCTCTTTTAGGGCTGGCGGTAATGATTTACACCCTCTTTACCCGAGAGGGAGCGCCAAGCGGCTACGCAACCATCGTGGTGCTGATTTGTTTTATGTTTGCCATGCTCTTTGTGATTGTGGGGATTATCGGGGAATATATCGCCATTTTATTTACAGAACTGAAGGATCGGCCGGTGTACATTGTGGCAGAAACCATCAATATTCCCGAAGAAAATAGGGGGAAATCGTCAGAAAAGGCGTAAAATTCTGCTAATTAACAGATGATGGGGAAATGTATATAAAAATCGCAGAATAACGAGAAAAATTTAGATAAATTTAACGGTTAAGGCCTTGTGTTTTCTGGAAAAAGAGAGTATACTATAAGTACTTTAGGGAGGTAAAGTTACTAAAGGGGAAACTTAGTGGACGTCTGGTAGCAAAGGAGTGAGGCGTATGTTAGCAAAGCAAATTGATATTGCAGCTCGCTCTGCCCGTCCATTGCCGATTTCCTATATTATCCGAATGGCGCAGCAATTCTCCTGTGAAGTATATATTCAGGATAAGAGCATGCGGATTAATGCGAAAGACTATAATGAAATGAAACGAGACTGGAATCCGCAGGGCAATCGGCTGGTCTTCTATCTGAATGGGGCAGATGAAGTTGCAGCTGGAGACAAATTAAAAAAAGCGTTGGAGACCTAACATAAGACGCAAAAAGGGTTGTGGAAGGGGACAACCCTTTTTTTGTTGGCGGGAAATCCTGGTTCCGGGATGTTTCCCCGCAGTGCGGAAGACCTGTCTGAAGTTCAGACAGGCTTCTTTTTTTCTGTTTCCAGCTCCTTTAGATACTGTCCCGCATCTTTGAAGAAACTGGCCACAATGGTTAGGATAATGAAACCAATGGGAAAGGCGGCGATGATGGATACGGTCTGCAGGTTGGTCATGGAGCTGTCATTAAAGATCAGTGCAATGGGAAAGAGCATTAACAGCACTGCCCAGAACAGCTTTACCTTCTGATCCGGTTCTTCCTTCTCTTTAAGTTCTTTGTAAGAATAGGAGGAGGCGACTAAGGTGAGGGCATCAAAGGTGGTAGCGTAGAAGGCGATCATCGTTAAGGCCAGCAGCACCAGACCAAATTCGGAAAAGGGAAGAGTCTGAAAAATAGACAAAATGCTCTCATAAAGATTCTGGGTCTGTTCATAGATTCCCAGAAGATCCAGCTTCCCGAATACCTGAAGACTAAGGCCGTAGTTTCCCAGAATGATAAAGGAAACAAAGGTTCCTGACAGAGCAAAAATATATCCTCCCAGAATCGTCTGGCGGATTGTTCTTCCCCGGCTGATGGTGCCGATGAAAAATGGAGTGGCTACGCACCATACCATCCAGTATGCCCAGTAGAAAATAGTCCAGTTCTGAGGAAATGAGGAGGTTCGGGAAGCATCTGTCCAAGTGCTCATGCCAATAAAATTCTGGGCAAGGTTTCCCACTGCAGTGAGGCCGGTTTCGATAATATACCGGGCCTGGCCGCCGCCGATCAGCACATAAAGCAGCAGACCGAAAAACAGGTAAGTGCAGGATGCGGCTAGTTTTGCCACCCCTTTCATGCCGAAAATCACGGTAACAGTGTAGGTGATGCAGATAATCACCAGGATGGCGATGGTCAGAAAATGAGATTCGGGAATGCCGAATACATGACTGATTGCCAGGGAAAGAAGGGGAGTGGCCAGGGAGAAGGTGGTTGCCGTCCCTGCCAGCAGGGCAAAGATCGCCACCAGGTCAATGAGCCGCCCGGGAATTCCATCCACATGCTTTCCCAGCAGCGGACGGCAGGCTTCGGAGTATTTCTGCTTGTTTCGTTTTCTGACATGAAGCATAAAACCGAAGGAAACGGCAAGTATCATGTAAAAACTCCAGGGAATCGGGCCCCAATGAAATAAAGGATAAGTAGCGGCCCATTCCTCCATGGCACCCATCTGGCTGATTCGCGGTTCATTGGCGTAAAGCATCCATTCGCAGAGGGAGTAAAACAAGATATCTGCTGCCAGGCCGGCGGTGAACATCATGGTTCCCCATTGGAAGAAGGAATAATCTGGCTTATCTGCTCCTCCTAATTTAATGGAGCCGTACCGGGAAAAGGCCATATACAAAGAGCAGAAAAACGCTCCGAGGCCGATGAGCAGATAGTAGGTGCTGAGCCGGTCGCCCAGAAAGAAGCGGATGGTGGAAAGGAGCTGGGCGGAGCTTTCTGGGTAAACCACAAACAGAAAGCACAGCACAACAATAGCTGCCAGAGGAACTGCAGTCGTTACCCAGTCAAGGCGCCTTTTCAGCTGATGAAACGGAATGCCGGAAGATGATTTCATAAGAACCTCCTGATGATCATGAAATTTTCCTTGTTCAAAAAAATAAAAATTAACAACTTATTGAACATCATAGCATTGCCAACCATAAAAATCAAGGGGAATTTGTGAAGATTTTCTGACATTTTTCCGAAACCCCTATCCAAACAAAAGTCCTTTCGATATAATACAATATTGTTACGTGATTTTAACGTGAATGAGATTGAACGAGAGGAGAAGGAGCAAGATGAAAAAGCAGATTTTAGGAGCTGCAGTAGCCTGTGTGCTGCTGATGTCTGCCGGATGCACCCAGAGCAATATATTAAGACCGGAGGGAAGGCCGCAGCCGGATTTCAGTGTGGTGACAGATGTGCAGATTGACTGGGAGCAGGTCAGCGATGACGTGCAGAGCTTTTATGAAGATTCGGATGAATATTCTGGCCTGATCAGCTTCAATTATGCCCACAAGGATGAGGAAAAAATGATAGAGGCGCAGCTGTTTGTCAATGATCAGGTAACGGAAGCAGAAGCAGTAAAATATGCCACAGATCTGATTCATTTTATTAACGATTCGATCCATATTCAAAACAATTCTTTGGCACTGTCCAGTGATGACAGCTATGGCGGATTTTTTCAGGATTACGGTTTTCACGTAGAGGTGATTCCGGAGGACAGTCAGGATGACGAAAGCACCTGGCTGGTGAATATGACGGTAGAGGCAGGAAGCGACACCCCTATTGTGCCCTTAGGCCAGAGCGGGGAAACAGAAAGCTCAGTTGAAGAAACCGAAGCACAGTGAACAGAAAGGAAGCAGGAATGATCAGATGGAAAAATAAAATTCGAAAAGTTTGCGCCTTGGTTTGCTGTACTTTGGCAGTATCAACCTGGACGGGGATAACTGGATTCGCAGCAGTTTCCGGGGCGGCTCCTGTCAGCCTGATGGCGGCGGATGTAGTAGCAGGAGCGGCGCCAGGTTCGGTTTTGGCGCCTTCAGGAGGAAGCACAGCCAGCCAGACAGAGAGCAGCAGCGAAGTCCGGGTGATTCGTTCTGGAAGCAGCAGTACGCCGAAGGTAGGTCCTGGCGCCCAGTATCCGCCGGTGGAAACGGTAACCCAGCCCATTACCGGATATTTGGGCGGTTCAAAGATAAATCTTCTGTCCAACCAGACGGCCAGTCAGATGCTTTCTGTGCTGGTGGAGACGAACCAGGGAAAGCTGATTATGATTGACGGAGGGGTGGAGGAAGATGCAGCGCATTTAATCGAAACCATTGCCGCAAGAGGCGGACAAGTGGAAGCCTGGCTGATCACTCATCCTCATTCGGATCACATTGGAGCGCTGAATTATATTTTAAACCATCCAGAGTGCGGAATTACAGTAAATAATATTTACTGTTCTTTTGCCGATCTGAGCTGGTATTATGACAACGAAGCTTATCGGGCAGATACAGTGGCCGCCCTGATGAATACGCTGGCTGCAGTTCCTGCGGAGCGTCTTCACGGAGATATTGTTAAGGGACAGCAGATCGTGGTGGACAATGTTATCATTACGGTGATGAACACTCCCTATCTTTTCTCTTATAATTCTATTAACAACAGTTCCGTGGCCTATATGCTGAACATTAACGGCAAAAAGGCTCTGTTTTTAGGAGATATGGGGGAAGAGGCCGGCCGGCAGCTGATTGCAGACAATTCGGCAGAAACGTTAAAATGCGATATCGTTCAGATGGCTCATCACGGTCAATACGGCGTGAGCCTGGAGGTATATCAGATTCTGCAGCCGGAGATCTGTCTCTGGTCCTGCCCGGAGTGGCTTTGGAATAATGATAACGGAGGCGGCGTTGATTCGGGAAGCTGGCTGACCATTGAAACCAGGCGGTGGATGGCCCAGCTGGGAGTACCTTATCACGTTTGCATTAAGGACGGAGATCAGGTGATTCAGTAATCCTAATGCACGGTCAAGGGGGCCGATGGGACTCATGTGAGTTCCATCGGCCCCCTATTGCGTGATAAAATAGAAATTTACAGGTAATCAATTACGGGAAGACCGCTGTGGTAAGAGTAATTTCCCAACTCATCTAAGAGTTGTGGGAACACATCTTCATCCAGCCCTTCCTTGAGCAGGCTGGTGTTCAGATAATAGTAGACCATACTGCATTTTCGCAGGCACTGGCGGAAAAGCTGGGGAAATGAAGCGTTGCTGGCTTTGGAGTGATCCCAGGGATTGGTCCAGACCTGGTGATCAGAATTTAAGCTTTTCCTGGGATTTTCGACTTCGTCAGTTACTAACTTCTGGGAGGCCACCGGATTTTTCAGGAAAATGGATTCCACAAAAGCGACCTTGTTTTTCTTTCTGCCTCTGGGGTCGGCCAGCGTACGGCATCCGAACCGAAGGGCAAGAATGGATCGGTGCACCATCCGGGCAGTGATTTGATAATTGTTTCGATAGCTTAAAGGATAGTAGGTTTCATTAATACATTCTGCCAGAAAACGGGAAATGAACTGGGTTTCCTGGCCATTCAGGCAGATGGTGGCTGCCTGGTTGAACTGGGATGGCTTTTTTTTCTTGTACTTGTTTAACAGCAGGGCATCCAGGTCGTTTTCCAGCAGTGCATGAAGGCCGTGGGCCTGAATGGAGGGATTTTTTGGATCGTAGTGAATCCTCCCGTAAACAAAAGGATGGCAGATGTAGTCGCCGATATAATGACAGAAAAATCCAGCCATATAGGCAATGCCTTGTTCCCTCTGCTGGCGGGAGGGAATGGCAGCCAGGCGGTTTAAGCATACCGAAAAAAAGTCGTTGACGTGATGCTCGTGCATGTATGCGCCCACATTGCGGTAATCCCGGTGGCGAAGAACAGGCAGATTGTAAAAAAACATATCTGGTCCCTGAAGGCCAAGCTGATAAAGCCAGCGGTATTTGGCGATAATAAACTTTAATTGATTGTTGGGAAGGTCATTATAGGCCTTCATTCCTAAAATGTAATGGGTAGTAAAGCCCGGCATGGAATCACCTCTTTCTTTGCTTCCATAGTATCATATTTGCCCGGGTATTTCATTAAGATACCTTTAATTTTTTTCGCAGAAGAAGAAAAGCCGCGTCCTCTTTGCCGCATATCTTTTAAGAGGAGAGAATAAATCTTAAACAGAAAACAGGATGGGAGGACGGCACATGCTGGAAATCATTCATCAGATTGTCTGGGGACCGTGGCTGATGGTGTTCTTTTTGGGAACAGGGGCATTGTTTACGGTAAAATCCAGATTTTTTCCCGCCGCTGGTTTTCGGATATGGTGGAAGGCTACGGCGGGAAGTGTTAAGCAGGCGCCGAAAGCGCAGGTAAAAACCGCCTGCACAGCATTGGCGGCTACTGTGGGGACGGGAAACATTGTGGGAGTGGCTACTGCGCTGGCTGCAGGGGGACCAGGCGCCCTGTTCTGGATGTGGGTATCCGCCTTAATGGGAATGATGACGGCTTACAGTGAAGTCTATCTGGGGGTTAAGACCCGGTTCCTGCTGGATGAGGGAGAAATGATCTGCGGGCCTTTCGTGTATCTGGAAAAGCTGGCGGGGAAAAAAGGAATGGCTTTGTTGTATGCACTGCTCTGCCTTTTCGCCTCCCTTGGCATGGGTTCCATGGTGCAGGCCAATTCTTTGGCGGAGACTGCAGGATATTCTTTTCACCTTTCGCCGCCTGCTGCAGGGATTGTTCTCTGTGGCCTTGCGGCTGCTGTGATTTGCGGAGGAAGAAAACGGATTGGAGAGGCGGCGGGGGCCCTGGTTCCCTTTTCTGCCGGAATTTATATGGGATTTTCCCTTCTGGTCCTCTTTTTCTGCCGCCAGAATCTTCTCTGGGCGCTGAAGGAAATTTTCAGAGAAGCCTTTAACGTTAGGGCGGCAGCTGGAGGGGCAGCAGGGGCCGGCATCAGCCGGGCGATGCGCTACGGTCTGGCCAGAGGGGTATTTTCCAACGAAGGGGGCCTGGGAAGTATGGCAGTGCTCCATGGAGATTCCCCGGGCCAGGATCCTAAGCTTCAGGGCATGTGGGCAATGTTTGAGGTGTTTTTTGATACGATTGTGGTATGCACCCTCACCGGACTGGTGATTCTTTGCTGTACCAGAGGAGGGGAGGGGAAGGAGCTTCAGGGGGCGGCCCTTGCTTCCTGGTGTTTTCAAAGCTGTCTGGGAAAGCCGGGAGGTTATGTTGTTTCCTTATCTATGATGCTGTTCGCCTTCGGCACCATTATTGCATGGCATTATCTGGGCAGCCAGGCTCTGGCTTATTTAACCTGCAGGATGGATGCGGATTATCGGAAGGGAGCTCTGAGAATTTACCGGGTGATCTATTTAACGGCGCTGTGGCTGGGCTCCATGGCAGCCATGGAGAAGGTCTGGATGTTTTCCGATATTGTAAATGGGCTGATGGCAGTTCCGAATCTGGCGGCCCTTATTCTGCTGTCCAGAGAAATTCAGTTTCCTGAAGAATGGGAGCAGCGAAGACGGAAAAGAAAAAGGCGGTTCTCAGACAGGGCTAAAGGGTATTTGGGAAGTTCAGGCGGAGTATGGGAAAACGGGGTGTTCTGGATAATCCTTGTTTTGGGCGTGCTCTTTACTGCAGCAATTTGAAAGAGCTGGGAGAGCATAGGAGGAATTGCAATTTCCCTTGATTCCTCGTATAATGGTAAAATGCAGACAGAAAATGAAAGAATACAGGCATACATTGCGGGGAGGAAAAATCATGGAAAAGAATAATTCCAGAGAACATAAGCTGCTGATTATTATTAATGGAAGAGGCGGAGTAGGGAAGGATACCTTGTGTGAATTTGCCGCATCAAGGTGGAAGGTGCGCAATGTATCTTCGATTACTCCCATCAAGGAAATTGCTGCTGCCTATGGATGGAAGGGAGAGAAAACACCCCAGGCCAGGCGCTTTCTGGCAGATCTTAAAGAGGCGTTTACCCGTTATAACGACCTGCCTACCCATTATCTGCTTGAACAGTACAAGATATTCCTGGAGGGAGAGGAACAGCTGATGTTTGCCCACATCCGGGAACCGGAAGAGATTAAAAAATTTAAGGAAAAAGCAGGGAAGAGCTGCGTTACTCTTTTGGTGAAGCGGGAAGGAGAAGGGCCGGCGGCCTGGGGAAATGCGGCGGATGACCAGACGGAAAATTACGTCTATGATTATGTTTACGATAATTCGCTCCCGTTGAAAGAGGCAGAGGGAGATTTCCTTATATTTTTGGAAAAGATTATGCAGGAACAGTCATTGACAGGAGAGAAAATCCGCACAAAAGAAGTGTGACAGATTGTGGATAAAACTTCTAAAAATAAAAAAACAAGAGAAAAACAAACGAAAATAACAGATAAAAATCAGAAAGATTGTGCATCCTTTTTCTGCTGACGGGATTATAATATCTCCTGTAACAAGAAGAAATACTTAACCAACCTGCAAAGGGCAGGCGCCGCTAAGCATTCAGTTTAAGGAGGAAAAGATAAAATGACTACTTTGAAAGCTGAAAAAAGAGACATGAAAACGAAAGCAAAAAAGCTTAGACGGGAAGGATTTGTTACTGGCAATGTGTTCGGAAAACAGATAAAAGAATCCATACCGATTCAGATTCCCCAGAGAGAGGCAGAGCGGTTCTTGAAAACCAATGGAAAAGGCAGCCAGGTAATGCTTGAAGTAGACGGCCAGTCCATTGATGCACTGATTAAGGAAGTGGATTTTGATTCCATGAAGAATCAGATTCTGGAAATCGATTTCCAGGCTCTGGTGAAGGGCGAAAAGGTTCACTCTGTGGCGGAGGTTGTTCTGCTGAATCACGAGAAAGTGGTTACTGGCGTGGTAGAACAGCTTCTTGAGGAAATTTCTTATCGTGCAGTTCCGGAAGAACTGGTAGAAAAGGTAGAAATTGATGTTGGAGAGCTGAGAGTAGGAGATACCATTAAGGTAAAAGATCTGCCGATCGCATCCAATACCCATATAGATTTGATGACTGATCCTGAGACTCCTGTTGTAACCGTATTTGAAGTGCATAATGCAGTAGAAGAAACGGATACAGAAGAAGGAGCCGAGGAGGCTAAGTAAAGAAAAAATAAGCCGGCTTACGATGCCGGCTTATTTTTTGTGATTTCCTGGATGATTCCCCGGATGACTGCCGCTGCCAGAAGAAATGTGGCGGCGTCAGCAAGAGGCTGAGAGATCTCAAGACCCAGAATTCCCAGGGCAGGAGTGAGAATTAACAGCGCAGGAATCAGGAACAATCCCTGGCGTGCGGTAGATACCAGAGTTGCCCGCAGTCCATATCCGATGGACTGGGGGAACATATTTCCAATGGTAATAACGCCTTGAAGGGGCAGGGTGATCAGCTGAAAGCGAAGGGCGGCAGTGCCAATCTGGATTACTGCCGGGTCATCCCGGCGGAAGAGAGCGATGATTTCTCCTGAAGCCAGAAAGCCTAGAAGGCAGAAAACCACCAGCACAACCGTGCTGACCTTAATGCAGAACCAGCAGGCTTCTTTTACCCGGCTGTAAAGCTTGGCGCCGAAGCAGTAGCTGCACACCGGCTGAAATCCCTGACCGAAGCCGATAATGGCAGAGTTGATAAACTGCATAAACCGGTTCACAATGGACATAGCGGCAATGGCGGCATCGCCGTAGGGATGAGCCATCACGTTCATGAGAATGGTGGCTACGCTGGTAATCCCTTGTCGTCCCAGAGAGGGAAAACCGCCGTAAAGGATCTGGCGGTAAATGGCAAGGGTAGGCTTGAAGTTCCGAAGGCGGATGGAAATACAATCCTTTCGGAAATTGCACATGAATAAAAGAATGCAGAAGCTGATGAATTGGGATAGTCCTGTCGCCAGGGCCGCGCCGCCTGTCCCCATGCCAAGGGTAAAAATGAACAGAGGATCCAAGGCAATATTTAACAGGCCGCCTATGGTGATGCCGAACATGGCAAAGAAGGCCTTGCCTTGAAACCGGAGAAGATTATTCATAATAAAAGAACAGGTCATAAACGGAGCCGCCAGGAAAATATAGAAGGCATAGTC
This sequence comes from Candidatus Cottocaccamicrobium excrementipullorum, assembly GCA_018713255.1. Lineage (GTDB taxonomy): Bacteria > Bacillota > Clostridia > Lachnospirales > Lachnospiraceae > Caccovicinus > Caccovicinus excrementipullorum. The sequence goes on from DVFL01000009.1 coordinate 128,703, forward strand.
CTCTGCGTAAGGGGCGATGGTTTCTGTGGCGCCTAAAAACATGACAACGGCGTGGAGATTCAGCACGCCCAAGGCTGCGATGACAAGACCGATGAGCGCTCCGGTGAAAAAGGCGATGGAGACGATATGCTCTGCCAGTTTTCGCTTCCCTGCGCCGATGGACCGAGTCATGAAATTGCCGCTGCCCATTCCCACCATGAAGGAGAGGGCCTGGATAATAGACATGGCAGAGAAGATGATTCCCACTGCGCCGGAAGCGCTGGTGCCGATCTGGCTGACAAAAAAGGTGTCGGCCATGTTGTAGATGGAGCTCACCAGCATGCTGATAATCGTGGGCACAGCCAGACGGGGAATAATTCGGTTAATTGGAGCGTTGGCCATCTCATAGTACTGGTCTTTTGTTGTCTTTTGTTCCTTTGGTTCCAATGGAAGCACCTCGATTCTGAAAAATTTAGATTATAATAGTTTGCGGGCCGTAGCCTGAGCGGTGGCTGCCCGAGCTCCAGTGCAAATGTCGGAATTCTGCTGGCAATACACATGGAACAGGTAATCAATAATAAACAGCTGGCCGATTTTTGCAGCGATGGAGCCGGATTGCAGCGGATTTTCGCTGGGGCCGCACAGCAGGACCACATCAGCCAGCATAGCCGCCGGAGAATTGGGAAAATGCGTGATCAGGATGACAGAGGCTCCGTTGTTTTTTGCCGGCTTCAGCACATCCAGCATATCTTTCGTGGCTCCCGAGTAGGAGAAAAAGAGGATGGCGTCCTGGTCAGTACATAAGGAGGAAGCCATGGCCTGCATATGGGAGTCTGCAATGTGAATGAAATCTGAAGAAGCGGTGGAAAATCTGGCCCAAGCTTCCATGGCCGTTACATTGCTGCTTCCCTGACCAAAGCAGAAAATTCTGCGGGAGTTAGAAAGAAGCGCGGCGGCTTTTAATGCGCTGGCTTCATCCACCATGGCCAGGGTTTCATTGAGCGCAGAAACGTCGGTCTGGTACAGACGGCGGCATAAGGTTTCAAAACTGCTCTGGCCGGAGGCCTGGGTGGGATCTGCTCCAGGGTCCCGGGCTCCAAGTGTTGGATCTGCCTTTGCCAGGGCTAGTTTCAAATCATTGTAGCCTGCCAGTCCCAGCATTTTGCAGAACCGGGTAATGGTTGCTTCAGATACCCGGCTGGCTTCTGCCAGTGAAGTGATAGACATATACTGGGTTTCAGATTTGTGAGACAAAATATAGTCGGCAAGCTTTTTCCCGGAGCGGGTAAGGGAATTGTAGCGGTCGGCAATGGAATCAAGAATATTGGACTGCATTCAAACACCTCCGTTTGCAAAGAAAGTCCGAGGCAGAAATTTCAGGCGTTTTTATCATTATACAGAATTATTAATGATTTTGCCAGATAAAATCATGAGATCAATGAAAAGCGCAGGGGCAGAAGGGGAAAGGGGCAGAGAATCCTGTGAAAGTATGGATTTTCTGGCCTTTTTGATGTATACTAATCAAAACGAAAATGCTGCGGCGAAGGCTGGAAAAGAGGCTTTGCGCCGCTGGAAAATGGAGAGTAATGAGTATGTATCAGATAGATTTTAATCGTCCCCAGAAGATTTATTTTATTGGGATTGGGGGAATCAGTATGAGCGGCCTGGCAGAGATCCTTTTTGACGAAGGATTTCAGGTAATGGGCTCAGATATGAAGAAAAGCGAGCTTACAGACAGGCTGGAGCAGAAGGGAATTAAGGTGGAGTATGGGCAGAGAGCTTCCAATATTCCGGCTGACACCCAGGTGGTGGTGTACACTGCAGCCATTCACCCGGACAATCCAGAATTTGTGGCTGCCAAGGAGATGGGGATTCCTATGCTTGCAAGGGCGGAGCTTTTGGGAGAGCTGATGCGCAATTACCATCATGCAGTGAACATTGCCGGAACCCACGGAAAAACGACTACCACTTCCATGCTGACGGAGATTCTTTTAGCAGGAGAGAAAGATCCTACGGTTACGGTAGGCGGGATTTTGCCGGCGATCGGCGGAAATATCCGGGTGGGAGGTTCAGAACTTTTCGTGGCGGAAGCCTGCGAATATACGAATAGCTTCTTATCTTTCTTCCCTACTATGGAAATTATTCTGAATATTGAGGCGGACCATTTGGACTTCTTTAAAGATATAGAAGATATCCGTCATTCCTTCCGCCGTTTTGCCCAAAAACTGGATGAGAAGGGAATTCTGATTATTAACCGGGAGATTCCCCGGCTTGAGGAGATTACAGAGGGTCTTCCCTGCAAAGTGATTACCTTTGGCAGAAATCCGGAAACCAGCAATTACAGCGCGGCAGAGATCACGTATGACCAGTATGCCAGAGCTTCTTATACTTTGATGATTGACGGGAAGCCTGAGGGAAAGATTGTTTTAGGCGTTCCAGGGGAACATAATGTTTATAATTCGCTCTCTGTGGTTGCAGCAGGGAGGGAGCTGGGAATTACCCTGGAGCAGATACAGAAGGGACTTAAATGCTTTTCTGGAACCAACCGGCGGTTTGAGAAGAAGGGTGAGATCGGCGGCGTGACGGTAATTGACGACTATGCTCATCATCCCCAGGAAATCCGGGCAACCTTGACGACGGCAAAGAATTATCCCCACCGAAAAATCTGGTGCGTGTTCCAGCCCCATACATACAGCAGGACGGCGGCTCTTTTAGATGAGTTTGCCCAGGCCCTCCTGCTGGCAGATGAGGTAATTCTTGCGGATATTTATGCAGCCAGAGAAGTAAATACAATCGGAATTACTTCCCAGGACCTGGCAGATAAAATTCGGGAAGCAGGAGGAAGGGTTCATTATATCCCCTCATTTGATGAGATTGAAACCTTTATTTTAGAAAATTGTGTTCCCGGCGATTTGTTGATAACTATGGGGGCCGGAGATATCGTAAAAGTGGGCGAAAAGCTCCTTGGCATGTAAGTTATCCACAATATCCACATAGTTTTCAACATTTTATGTAAAGAAGCTATGTGGATGTTTTTATTTACATAAAAAATTTGCTGACAATTTAAAAATGCCTTGATTTTGCTGGATTTCGACAGGTTTCGCTGCGGCCTGAGAAAAATAATCCACCGGGTTATCCACAATATCCACATTATCCACAACAGAGACTGTGGACAAAGGGCGCTATTTTCTTTTTTTCAGGGGTGTGTTATGATGAACTCCAGAAAGGATGAAGGATATGAAGTGGGAAATGAACAGCGGCTTCCAGGTGGACGCCACTCTGGTGGCCAATCGGTTTATTGATGAATATATGGCAGGAGCCAGCGGAGAGTATGTAAAGATTTATCTTTATCTTCTCCGTCATCAGAACAGCCAGACGACTACCGCAGAAACGGCGGAGGCTCTTCATTGTACGGAGGGGGACGTAAAGCGGGCTGTGGCTTATTGGCAGAAGGCCGGAGTACTTAAGACAGCCGGACCGGAAAAACAGGGGGAAAGAGCGGGAAGGCAGGAGGGAGAGAGCTCCTTGGGAAAAGGACAGATGCCTTCCCAGGGCTTTTCCATGGAGCAGGTGAGCCGTCTTTCCAGAGATGAGGATTTTTCGCAGCTTCTGTATATTGCCCAGAAGTACATGAATAAGGCTTTTTCTCAGAGAGAATGTCAGGTGTTTGCATATTTATACGGAGAACTTAAACTTCCTGTGGAGCTTTTGGAGTACCTGGTGGAATACTGCGTGCAGAACGGACATACCAGTATCCGTTACATGGAAACGGTGGCGGTTAACTGGCACCAGAAAGGACTGGTAACGCTGGAAGCGGCCAAGGCCTACAGCGCCGGATTCAATAAGGATTATTTTGCAGTGATGAAGGCATTTGGACTGACTGACCGCCGGCCGGCGGAGGCGGAGCGAAAAATGATGGAAACCTGGTTTGGCGCTTATGGATTTACCAGAGAGGTGGTGCTGGAGGCATGCAACCGGACGATCGAAGCGACCCACTCTCCAAGTTTTAAGTATGCTGATAAGATTCTTTCTCAATGGAAACAGGCTGGCGTGAAGAATCTTTCTGATGTGGAAGATTTGGATATGATTCGAAAAAGCCAGGAAAAGGAGAAGGATCAGGCAAAGGGAAGAGGACAAAACCTTTCTGCCCGGACGTCTAAGACTACGAACCGGTTCCACAATTTCCAGCAGAGCTCTACAGATTACGATTCGCTGATGATGGAGAAGGTTCGGGCGCGGATGAAGGAGTAAAGATGAAGGAGTAAGACCATGGCGTTAAGCAATGCACAGTATCAGGAAATTATGAGGGACTATCAGGCGCAGCAGCTTAGAAACCGTCACCAGCAGGAAAAGCGGGTGAATGAAATTTACCAGGTTCTCCCGGCAATTAAAGAAATTGATCAGGCGGTGAGCACCAGAGCGGTGATGCGTGCCAAGGAGCTGTTAGGGGGAGACCAGGAGGCCCTCTCTCGTCTGCGGGAAGAGATTAAAGATCTTCGGGAGCAGAAGACGATTCTTCTGGCCTCGAAAGGCTATCCTGAGGATTATATGGAGATGCATTACCGCTGCCCGGAATGTCGGGATACAGGCTACACTTCAGATGGAAAAAAATGCCGCTGCTTCCGGCGGGCTCAGATCCGCCTTCTCTATGCCCAGTCCAATATGGAGGATGTTTTAGCGAGGGAAAATTTTGAACGGTTTTCTTATGAATATTTTGACGATACCCGGATTGAACCGGCAGTGGGAACCACAGTGGCCGGCTATATGAGAAAGGTTTATGGCTGGTGCCGGGAGTTTGTGGATGAGTTTGATGAAAAGGGCGGAAATCTTCTGTTTACAGGAGCCACCGGCACGGGGAAAACTTTTTTGACCAACTGTATCGCCAAGGCCCTTTTGGATACTTACCATTCGGTGATTTATCTGTCCGCTCATGATTTGTTCGAGATTTTTTCCCGCTACCGGTTTTCTCGTCAGTCAGATGAAGAGATGGGAGATATGGAGGAACATATCCTGGATTGTGATCTGCTGATTATTGATGACTTAGGGACGGAGATGAACAATACCTTTACCTCTTCACAGCTGTTTTTCTGTGTTAACCAGAGACTTCTTTCCCGCCGGTCCACCATTATTTCCACTAATCTTTCCTTAGACCGCCTGCGGGATGAATATACAGACCGGGTGGCGTCGCGGATGATGAGCCATTATACAGTAATCCCCCTTTATGGAGAGGATATTCGGCTGAAACTCTAGGGAAAATGGAGATAGAAAAAAGAGAATATTGATGATTAGCTTGACTAAACTAGGACAGAATGTTATAAAAGAAACGTCAAAAGACGCTGTTTGGGGCGGATGTTCCCCCTGTACACCGCGGTAAAAGGCTGTCTGGAGAGCGGCCCTTTGCCGCAGGAGACTGTGAGAAACAAAAGCATTGAAAGCATTGAAAAAATTGGAGGAAAAACATGCTGTACGAAGAGAAGATTATTGAGACGATTCCCGTAGGACCTCTGGGGCTGATTCCCTTAAAAAGCTGTGCCGAGCTGGGAAAAAAGGTTGACCAGTATTTGGTAAGCTGGCGGAAGGAGCGGGAAAGCGAGCACAAATCTACCATTGCTTTTGCAGGCTATCAGCGGGACAGCTATATTGTGAAGGCGAGCACCCCGAGATTCGGTTCAGGCGAAGGAAAAGGAATGCTGGATGAATCCGTCAGGGGCGATGATTTGTATATTATGGTGGATGTATGCAATTATAATCTGACCTATTCTCTTTGCGGAATGACCAATCATATGTCCCCAGACGATCATTTTCAGGATTTAAAGCGGGTAATTGCAGCGGCTGCCGGAAAGGCCAGACGAATTAATGTGATTATGCCGTTTTTATATGAGAGCCGTCAGCATAAGCGTTCTGGGCGTGAGTCTCTTGACTGTGCCCTTGGCCTGGAAGAACTGGTGCGCATGGGTGTGGAGAATATTATTACTTTTGATGCCCATGATCCCAGAGTTCAGAACGCCATTCCCTTAAAGGGATTTGAGACGGTGCAGCCCATTTACCAGTTTATCAAGCATCTGCTGAAGCATGAGACGGAGCTTCAGATCGACAGCGACCACATGATGGTGATCAGCCCAGATGAGGGCGGAATGAACCGGGCGGTATATTTTGCCAATGTACTGGGACTGGATATGGGTATGTTTTATAAGCGCCGGGACTATACTCGGATTGTAAACGGAAGAAATCCCATTGTGGCTCATGAATTCCTGGGTTCTGAGGTGGCCGGAAAAGATGTGCTGATTATTGACGATATGATTTCTTCTGGAGAAAGCATGCTGGACGTAGCCAAGGAGCTGAAGATGCGGAAAGCCAGAAAGGTCTTTATCTGCGCTACCTTCGGTCTGTTTACCAATGGACTGGCTAAGTTTGATGAATACTATGACAACGGTTTGATTGACCGGATCCTTACCACGAATTTGGTTTATCAGACGCCTGAGCTTTTGTCCCGCCCTTATTACATTGATGTAGACATGAGCAAGTATATTGCTCTGATTATTGACAATTTGAATCATGATGCATCCTTAAGCGAGCTGCTGAATCCCACCAAGAGAATCAACCGCTGCCTGGATGCGTACCGGAATCGTTAAGGAAACAGAAAGCGGGTAGATAGATGAAGCGATTGCTGCAGCGGATCGGCATCCTGTTTGTGATTTTTATCGCCGCAGGCGCCGGGTATTTTTACTGGATGTTCAGCCAGACGCAGCCGGAGGGAACAGTATATACCTCCATGGAGGAATCAGAGCTTCCGGTTGTGTATATGAATGTGCTGGGGAGGGAGATGAACTGTCTGCACGGCTACGTGCAGGAGATGAATTCAGCTAAGCTGCGGGACAGTCTGACGGTGCTTCCTCAAAACAGAACACTGGATATCCGGATTGGCCGCTGTCAGGGAAGGGTCACGGGAATTTACTATGAGATCCGTTCTCTGGATTTAAGCAGGCTCATCGAAAGAACCAGCGTGGAAAGCTGGAATGAAGGGGAAGGGGGGATAACAGCCTCCCTTCCCATTCAGAATCTTCTGGAAAAAGATCAGGAGTACCGTCTTACGCTGACGGTAGAAACCGATGTTAACGGCGCGGTGCGCTATTACACCAGGATTGTGTGGACGGACAATCAACAGGTACAGCAGATGGTTGATCTGGCGGCGAATTTTTCCGCCTGGGCGTTTTCTCAGGAGCAATGGGGAAATCTGTCTCCTTACCTGGAAAGCAGCAGCGGGGGAGACAACTCTAATCTTGGCCATGTAGATATTCATTCCAGCTTAAATCAGGTTACCTGGGGCGGACTTGCCATGGAACCGGCGGGGGAAGTTTTTGTCACGCTGAAGGAACTGAATGGAGAAGTGGCTCAGGTAGCATTGGAATATCTGGCGGTTCTTCGAGATGAAGAGGACCCGGAGCAGGTGGAGTTTTACGAAGTTGAGGATAACTTTACCATGCGCTGGGGAGACCCCAGAATTTATCTGATGGATTTTGACCGGAACATGGACCAGGTATTTATGGGCAGCCAGAATGTATTTTCCGGCAGCCGGATTATTTTAGGAATCACTGATGACGATCAGGTTCAGGTTCTGAAAAGCCCTGACGGAAATACCGCAGCTTTTGTGGTGAATGGGGATTTGTGGAGTTATGACGGAAAAGACCGCCAGGCGGTGAACGTTTTCTCCTTCCGCACCAGCAGCGAGGAGGGAATCAGGCCGGCTTACCGTCAGCATTCCATTAAGATTCTGAATACGGCAGATACGGGAGATGTGGATTTCCTGGTTTACGGCTATATGAACCGGGGCATGCATGAAGGGTGCATGGGAGTGGCCATGTACCATTTCAACCGGGAAGAGGATGCGCTGGAAGAACGCTTTTTCGCTCCGGTCTCCGAAAGCTATGAAGAATTAAAGCTGGATATGGAGACACTTTCCTATCTCAGTTCAGGAGGAATGCTGTACCTTAAGGTTGGGGCTGGATTTTATGGCGTGGACTTATCCAGCGGAGAATATATGGTGCTGGCAGAAGGCCTGGCGGAAGAGGGATATGCAGTCAGCCAGGACCAGACCAGGATTGCCTGGCAGGAGGGCAACCAGCTGTTCCAGGCGCAGACCATTCATTTGATGGATCTGGAAACTGGAGAGAGGAATGACGTCTCCTCCCAAAATGGAGATTGTTTGCGGACCCTGGGGTTTGTGGGGGATGATTTCATTTACGGCCTGGCCAGAGCAGGAAGCCGCTGGGTGATCAATGGCCGGGTGGAGGAGCTTCCCATGTATGCTCTGGAAATTCTGGGGCAGGAGATGGAGGTCCTGACTCGTTATGAGGAACCGGGCTATTATATTGCCGGAGTAACGGTGGGGGACAGCCGGATTCATCTTACGCGGATCGCCCAGGTTTCCGGAGATTCTTACGTACAGGTGGATGAAGACACCATTGTGTGCAACGAAGAGATCGCAGATCATACGCTGGAGGGAATCGGCTGGTATACCGACAGCCAGCGTCAGAAGATATACTTTGTTCAGCTGGATAAGGAGATTGAAAGCGGAAGAACCATCCGAGTTCTCTCTCCCCAGAGGATTAACTATGCAGATGGTTCCGTGATCAATCTGAATTCCTCAGTGATGACTCCTGGAATGTATTTTTATGCTTACGGTCAGGGGCATCTTTTAGGGATTACCCAGGAGTTTGGTCAGGCAGTTAATCTGGCTTATCAGGAGATGGGCCTGGTTACTGATGGGGACGGCAGGGTAATCTGGAACCGGGTAGATCGGCCGACTGCGACTTCCGTGGGGGATATGGTTCAGGCGGCCATGAAGATTTCCATCCATCTCCAGGAGTTTTCTGAAAGCCAGCAATTTGAGGATGGAGTGCTTCTGCTGGATGCCAGAGGATGCACCTTGAGCCAGATTCTGTATTTTCTGGGAAAGGGATGCCCGGTTCTCGCCTATGGGCCGGGAGGAGAAACGTATATTCTCGTAGGTTACGATCAGTATAATGTGACTCTTTACAATCCAGATACAGCGGAAAGCTGGAAAATGGGCTTAAATGACAGCACTGCATTTTTCCAGTCGGCGGGAAATGATTTCATCTGTGCGCTTTACCGGCAGTAAGATTTTTCCAGCAGCCTTGATTGGCCGGTTTCCGGCCCGCCTGTCCAAAAGGCTTTTGCAGTTTGGCAGGCGCTTTTTTCACAGAAGCTTTACAAATGAAGCGAATGTGTTATATAATGATGTGAAAGCGTTTTGGTTAAGGAAAACAGACAGCCGGAAAAGACGTTGCAGGTCCTTTTCGGATTTGATCATATAGAGGTGCAAAATGGAACAATATATCATGAAGGGCGGCAATCCGCTGGTGGGAGAAGTTAACATAAGCGGAGCTAAGAACGCGGCGCTGGGAATTCTGGCAGCGTCGGTGATGACGGATGAGACGGTGATCATTGAGAATCTGCCGGATGTGCGGGATATCAATGTAATGCTGGAGGCCATTCAGGAAATTGGCGCCAGAGTAGAACGACCGGATCGGCACACCGTTCGGATTAATGCGTCGGGCATCGGAGAGGTGTCTGTGGATGATGAGTATATCCGCCGGATCCGCGCTTCTTATTATTTTATCGGCGCCCTGTTAGGCAAGTATAAAAGCGCCCAGGTTCCGCTGCCGGGAGGCTGCAACATCGGAAGCCGTCCCATTGATCTGCATCTAAAGGGATTTCGCGCCCTTGGCGCGGAGATCACCGTGGAGCGGGGGGCGGTTATTGCCAATGCCCTTAAGCTGAAGGGCGCCCATATTTACCTGGACAAGGTTTCTGTAGGCGCCACGATTAATGTGATGATGGCGGCTACCCTGGCTGAAGGGCTGACGATTATTGAGAATTCAGCCAAGGAGCCTCATGTGGTAGATGTGGCGAACTTTTTAAACAGTATGGGAGCCAACATCAAGGGCGCTGGAACGGACATTATCCGGATCAGAGGAGTGGAGAAGCTTCACGGAACGGAATATTCCATTATTCCTGACCAGATTGAGGCGGGAACCTTCATGTGTGCAGCTGCGATTACCCGTGGAGATGTGATGGTCAAGAACGTAATCCCTAAGCATCTGGAAGCCATATCGGCAAAGCTGATTGAGATTGGATGCGAAGTGATTGAATTCGACGATGCAGTAAGGGTGGTGGGAAAGCCTGTTCAGCATCATACCAATATCAATACTCTGCCTTATCCTGGATTTCCCACAGATATGCAGCCGCAGATTACCGTTACCCTGGCATTGGCCAAGGGAACCAGTATTGTGACGGAAAGCATTTTTGAAAATCGGTTCAAGTATGTAGATGAACTGGCGCGGATGGGCGGAAATATTAAAGTGGAAGGCAATGTGGCCGTCATCGACGGGGTAAAGAGCTTTTCCGGCGCAGCGGTTAATGCACCGGATCTCCGGGCGGGAGCCGCTTTGGTGATTGCCGGATTAGCGGCAGAAGGCTATACTGTAGTGGATGAAATCGGCTATATCCAGAGAGGATATGAGTGCTTCGAGGAGAAGCTTAGGGGCCTGGGGGCCATGATTGAGAAGGTGGATTCTGAAAAGGAAGCCTTGAAGTTTCGTCTCCGGGTAGGATAAAATACTTGACAGATTACATAAAATCGCTTACTATATGTTTTGCAGTAAGGAAAGCTTTCCATAAAACGGAAAGCCGACAATTGAAAAGTTCGTAATATCCCTTATTCAGAGTGATGGAGATTAAGGATCGGTGAAGTCACGGCAACCCCGGTTACGCGGTCTGAAAGCAGACAGAACTGCCAGGATCGGAAGGTGCCAGCCTGAGCGAGGGCAGCAGAGGTTCTGCTGCGCATCGAGCAATAAGAGGATTTGAAAGATACTTCAAGTCCGCTCGTATGCGGACTTTTCTTTTTGCATTATAAACTTGCAGAATACTTGAATGAAAAGGAGAAAAAATGGAAAAACTGTTATTTACTTCTGAATCAGTAACAGAGGGTCATCCAGATAAGATGTGCGATCAGATTTCCGATGCGATCCTGGATGCTTTGCTGGAGAAAGATCCCATGAGCCGGGTGGCCTGTGAGACGGCAGTAACCACCGGACTGGTAATGGTTATGGGTGAGATTACCACAAATGCATACGTTGATATTCAAAAGACTGTTCGGGAAACGATCCGTCAGATCGGATACGACCGGGCAAAATATGGATTTGACTGTGATACCTGCGGAGTGATTGTCGCCATCGATGAGCAGTCTTCGGACATTGCCATGGGAGTGAACAAGGCCCTGGAGGCAAAGGAAAATAAGATGTCCGATGCGGAGCTGGATGCCATTGGCGCAGGCGATCAAGGAATGATGTTCGGATTTGCGTCCAACGAGACGCCGGAATATATGCCTTACCCCATTGCTCTGGCCCATAAGATGGCGAGACGTCTGGCCCAGGTACGTAAGGACGGCACCCTTCCTTATCTTCGTCCCGACGGCAAAACCCAGGTGACGGTGGAGTATGACCAGGCAGGACATCCTATCCGGCTTGAGGCAGTAGTGCTTTCTACCCAGCATGATGAGAATGTAAGCCAGGAGCAGATTCATGAGGATATTAAGAAGCATGTTTTTGAGGCGGTAATTCCGGCAGATATGGTGGATGAAGACACCAAGTTCTTTATTAATCCCACCGGACGTTTCGTGATCGGAGGACCACATGGAGACAGCGGACTCACCGGACGAAAGATCATTGTGGACAGCTACGGCGGATATGCCCGTCACGGCGGCGGAGCTTTTTCTGGAAAGGACTGCACTAAGGTAGACCGTTCCGCAGCTTACGCGGCGCGGTACGTGGCCAAGAACGTTGTGGCAGCCGGTCTTGCTGATAAGTGTGAGATTCAGCTTTCTTATGCCATCGGCGTAGCTCATCCCACCTCCATTTCCGTTGATACCTTCGGCACCGGCAAATTAACCAATGAGAAGCTGGTGGAAATTATTCGGGAGAACTTTGATCTTCGCCCTGCCGGCATCATTAAAATGCTGGATTTAAGACGTCCTATTTACAAGCAGACGGCAGCTTACGGTCATTTTGGAAGAAATGATCTGGATCTTCCTTGGGAGAAGCTGGACCGGGTGGAAACCCTGAAAAAGTATCTGTAAGGATGGAAAACCTTCAAACTGCAGCAAGGCGGTTTGAAGGTTTTTTCTTTTCTTTTGAGAGGGAGAATGTTATAATTGAATTGCTGGGGCAGAAAAATACCCGGTATATCAGAATAATCAGAAAATTATGGCCAGGTTCAGCGGCAGGCGGGACCTGGCCGGTTAAGGAGAAGATCCATGAAGAAAATGATATCCTGGAATGTAAACGGTCTTCGGGCCTGCGTGGGAAAGGGATTTCTGGATTATGTAAAAGAGGCGGATGCAGATATTTTCTGCATTCAGGAGAGTAAACTTCAGGAAGGCCAGATTGCGCTGGATCTTCCTGGGTATCATCAGTACTGGAATTATGCGGAAAAGAAGGGGTATTCCGGCACCGCCATGTTCACGAAGGAGGAGCCCATTTCCATTGCTTATGGAATGGGGATTGAAGAACATGACAAGGAAGGAAGAGTGATTACGGCAGAGTTTCCGGATTATTATGTGGTGACCTGCTACACGCCTAACTCTCAGGATGGATTGGCCAGACTTTCCTACCGCATGGAGTGGGAGGATGCTTTTCTGGCTTATTTAAAAGGACTGGAGAAGAACAAGCCGGTGATCTTCTGCGGCGATTTAAATGTGGCCCACAAGGAGATCGATCTGAAGAATCCCAAAACCAATCGAAAAAATGCAGGATTTACGGATGAAGAGCGGCAGAAATTTACCGATCTGCTGAATGCAGGATTTATTGATACTTTCCGATACTTTTATCCTGATCAGCAGGGAATTTATTCCTGGTGGTCCTATCGATTCTCAGCCAGGGCAAAGAATGCAGGCTGGCGCATTGACTATTTCTGCGTCTCCCGGTGTCTGGAAGACAGGCTGGCAGGAGCCGCTATTCATACCCAGGTTATGGGATCGGATCACTGTCCGGTGGAGTTAGATATTTTGGATAAGGGAGAGGCGAAGCCATGAATCTGATTACCATGGAGCACCTGACCAAGTCTTACACAGAGCGTCTATTGTTTGATGATGCATCTTTTTCGCTTAATGAAGGGGAAAAGGTCGGCTTGATTGGGATTAACGGAACGGGAAAATCTACCCTTCTGCGGATTGCGGCAGGTCTGGAGGAGCCAGACGAGGGAACGGTAACAAGAAGCAGAGGGCTGAATATTCGGTTTCTCCCCCAGAATCCTGCCTTTGAGCCAGAGGAAACGGTTCTGGAAGCTGTCCTCAGAGAAAACCTTGGCGAGGATCACCAGGAAAGACAGGAGACAGAAGCTCAGGCAAAGGCCATGTTAAATCGCCTGGGGATTCAGGACCATCAGCAGAAGATGGGAGAGCTGTCCGGAGGGCAGAGAAAGCGGGCGGCCTTGGCTTCTGTGCTCCTTTCCCGGGCGGATGTGCTGATTTTAGATGAGCCCACCAACCATCTGGATACAGAGATGGCAGATTGGCTGGAGGATTATTTGAAGAAGTTTAAGGGAGCCTTGTTCATGGTCACCCATGACCGGTATTTTCTGGACAGTGTTGCTAATGGAATCGCGGAATTGGATCAGGGAAAGATTTATCGTTATCAGGCCAATTATGAAGGCTTCCTCAAATTGAAGGCAGAACGCCTGGATATAGCCCAGGCTTCGGAACGGAAGCGTCAGTCAATTCTCCGCACAGAACTGGCCTGGATGATGCGGGGGGCAAGAGCAAGATCCACTAAGCAGAAGGGGAGAATCAAGCGATTTGAAGAGCTGCAGGAGCAAAAAGGCCCCCAGTCGGAAGAACAGGTGCAGTTAGAGTCTTTGTCCAGCCGTCTGGGCCGTACCACAGTGGAGGTGGAAAACCTGTGCAAGGCCTACGGGGATAAACAGGTGGTGAAGGATTTCACTTATATTTTCCTGAAGGATGACCGGATTGGCATTGTAGGGCCAAATGGAGCAGGAAAGTCCACTTTAATGAAAATGATTGCCGGCTGGGTTAAGCCGGATTCCGGCACGGTTAAACTGGGACAGACGGTTAAGCTGGGTTATTTTTCCCAGGAAAACGAGGATATGGATTTGACCATGCGGGTCATCGATTATATCCGGGAGGCGGCGGAGTACGTGCGGACAAAAGACGGAAGCATCAGCGCCAGCCAAATGCTGGAGCGGTTCCTTTTCCCTTCTTCAATGCAGTACACCGTGGTGGAGAAGCTTTCTGGAGGGGAACGCAGAAGACTTTACCTTCTTCGAATCCTTATGGAGGCGCCGAATGTGCTGCTGTTGGACGAGCCCACCAATGACCTGGATATTCGGACGCTGACTATTTTAGAAGATTATCTGGACAGTTTCCAGGGAATCGTTGTGGCGGTGTCCCATGACCGGTATTTCTTGGACAGAGTAGCCAGAAGGATTTTTGCCTTTGAGGGAAATGGACTGATTCGTCAATACGAGGGCGGTTATACAGATTATCAGGCGGCCAGACAGGAAGAAGAAGAGGAGCTGGCGGAAGCAGCTGAGGGGAAAAAGAAAGGCCAGGAGAAAAAAGCAGGAGAAAAACGGAATGCCTGGAAACAAGACGCTCCGAAAAAATTGAAATTTACTTATCAGGAACAAAAAGATTGGGAAACCATAGAGGATGATATTGCTGCCTTGGAAGATAAGGCCGGCCAGCTTGATACGGAAATTGAGGAAGCTGCCAGCAATTATGCCCGGCTGGAGCAGCTGATGGCAGAAAAGGAAACAATAGAAGCAGAACTGGAAGCGAAAATGGAGCGCTGGGTTTATCTGAATAATCTGGCAGAAAGGATTGCTTCTCAGAAATAGAGAGGAGTTGACCGTATGGAATTCAAGGCAATACACGATAAACGGCGCTGCATGCTGGGAGCCGTGCCTGTGGAGGGGGGCGTGCATTTTTCAGTGGTCTGCCAGGGAGAAGAGGTAAATCTTCTGCTGTTTCAGGACAATGGGAGGAAGCCGGCAGCCAGAATTCCTTTTTCTTCCCAAGATAAAGTAGGAGATGTATGGAATCTTACTTTGCTGGGGGATTTTCAGAATTTCACCTACTGCTATGAAATGGATGGAAAGCTGGCGGAGGATCCTTATGGCCAGAGCTTCTGCGGACGGGAAACCTGGGGAAGCGTAAAAAATGCAGAAAAGATTCTCCGGGCAGGACTGAAGAAGGAAGAGTACGACTGGGAGGGGGATCAGGCGCCGGAAATTCCCTTTGAGGAATGTATTTTTTATCGGCTTCATCCCAGAGGATTCACCAGGCACAGCTCTTCCGGGGTAAAAAACAGAGGCACTTTTTCTGGAATTCAGGAAAAGATTCCTTACCTTCTGGAGCTGGGGGTTACAACCTTGGAAATCCTGCCGTCAGTGGAATTTCAGGAGGTGATGATGCCTCATAAGGCAGATGTCTCTCCGTATGTGAAGGCGCAGGAAGAGAAACCTTCAGGAAAAGTAAATTACTGGGGATTTGTGCCGGGGCTTTATTTTGCGCCTAAGGCATCTTATTGTTCAGGCGGGGAGAATACGCCCGCTGCAGAATTTAAAGATCTGGTTAAGGCGCTTCATCGGGAAGGCCTTGAACTGGTTATGGATTTATTTTTTACCGGGGAGGAGACGGAAAGTTTTGTTTTGGACGTTCTCCGGTTTTGGGTTATGGAATACCATGTGGACGGATTTAATCTCATCGGCTTCGCTCCGGTGCGGACCCTGGGGAGAGATCCTTATTTGAGCCGGGTGAAGCTTTTAGCGCAGTCCTGGGACCAGGTCCCCGGAGGAAAGCACCGGCATTTAGCGGAATATAACGAAGGCTTTGCCATTGCCATGAAACGTTTCCTGAAAGGGGACGAGGGGATGATCAACAGCCTCATTCACTACACCAGAAGAAATCCCGGGGATTGCGCCGTCATTAATTATATGGCCAATGTCAACGGCTTTACGCTGATGGACAATGTGTCGTATGACCAGAAGCATAATGAGGCAAATGGAGAACATAACCAGGATGGAACGGACTATAATTATTCCTGGAACTGCGGCGTGGAAGGGCCTACCCGGAAAAAACGAGTGCTGGAGATGCGCCGGAAATTAATCAGGAATGCGGTCCTTTTAACCTTTTTAAGTCAGGGAACGCCTCTTTTGCTGGCAGGAGATGAGTTTGGAAATTCCCAGAGCGGGAATAACAATCCTTATTGCCAGGATAATGAAATTTCCTGGTTAAACTGGAACCTGGTGAAGTCCAATGAAAAGCTTCTGGAATTTGTCAAGGCCGTCATTCGGTTCAGAAAGGATCATCCTGTTTTCCATTTTGCTAAAGAACCTCAAAATATGGATTACCGGTCTTTAGGCATGCCGGATGTATCTTATCATGGAGAAAAGGCCTGGAAGCCGGAATTTGAACAGTTTCGCCGGCAGCTGGGGATTCTCTACTGCGGACCGTACGGAAAGAAGAAAGACGGAAGCCCAGATGATTATTTCTTTGTGGCTTATAATATGCACTGGGAGCCTCATGAATTTGCCCTTCCCAACCTTCCGAAAACCATGCGGTGGTTTGTGGCGGTGAATACTGATGCCAAGGAAGTGAATGGAATTTATCCTCAGGGAGAGGAGCTTTTCCTGGAACGGCAGAAGCAGTTTATGGTTCCTCCCCGCTCTATTTTGGTGTTTATGGGCAAGGAGTGGACGGCGCCTGAGGAAGAAAAAAAGGTATCTTCTGCCGGGGCGCGGAGAAGAAAAGCTGAGGGAGGAAAAGCAGCAAAAGAACCTTCCAAGGAGACGGAGAAAGAAGCATGAAGCAGGAAGCATTTGCCCAGGTGTTAAAGGCGGTGGAAGGAGGCGGCGCATCTTCCATTCTCTTTCAGGCGGAGGGAAAGGAGTACCTTCGAAAATGGCGGCCCAGAGAGCGGCTGATCATTTTAGGAGGAGGTCACATTGCGCTGCCTCTTTGTACCATAGGATCTCTTTTGGGATTTTCTGTTGTGGTGGCGGATGACCGGCCTTCTTTTGCAAATCGGATTCGCTTCCCTCAGGCAGATCAGGTTTGCTGCGGGGAGTTTTGCCAGATGATTAATAATCTTCAGGTGAAGAGGGAGGATTATGTCTGCATTTTAACCAGGGGTCATCGGTATGATGGTCAATGTCTCCGCAGTCTGCTTAATGGGACGATGCCGGCTTATCTTGGGATGATCGGTTCCCGGCGCCGGACAGAAGTGATGAAGAAAGAGCTGTGGGCAGAGGGATATGATCAGGAAAGGATTCAGCAGCTGTGCGCGCCCATCGGCCTTCCCATTGGAGCCAGAACTACAGGCGAGATTGCGGTGGCGATAGGAGCTCAGCTGGTGGAATACCGGGAGAAAATCCGAAAAGCCCAGTCAGAGGAAGGCTGCCTCATCCAGACGGATACAGACCTGAAGCTGTTAGCGGCCTTGGCGGAAGGGGGAGGTCTTCTGGCGGCGGCGCTGGTGATTGAAACTCGAGGATCCTCGCCGGTGAAGACGGGCGCTCTTATGGCGGTGGATCAGCTGGGAATCTGTGCCGGGACGGTAGGCGGAGGTTGCGGAGAGGCCCAGGTGACAGCAGAGGCCAGGAAGGCGGCGGGAAAACCGGTGCAGAAGATAATAGAAATTTCCATGACCGGTGAAGAAGCAGAAGAAGAGGGCATGGTCTGCGGAGGAACCATGAAGGTATTGATTGAAGGCGTATTGCCGTAGGAGCTTTTTGCAGGCGGTGTGTTATAAGCAAAAAAGACGGAACAGCATAGACGAAGGGAATTCCTTCCGGCTGTTCCGCCTTTTATTATTCTGGATAAATCAGACGTTCTTCTGTAATATTGTCTAAAACCTCACGAAGAAAATGGTCTGCCAGATATTTAGCCATGGGAAGATTCATGTCCAGGTAGTTTCCGCAGTCTCTGGCGGCGGCTCCTGGAACCTGGCCTTCATAATCGCGGATGAAGGAAAACATTTCTTTCATCAGAGGAACAATATCCCGGGATTCGTAATCTCCCGCCAGGAGGAGATAAAAACCGGTACGGCAGCCCATGGGGCCGAAATACAGAACCTTCTCACCGAAGTGAGGGTGGTTCCGGAGAAAAGTAGCGCCGAGATGTTCAATGGTGTGAACTTCGGCAGTGTTCATCACCGGCTGGAAATTAGGGCGGGTCATGCGGAGATCAAAGGTGGTGATCACGGCGTTTTCCGCCTTGTCCTTGCGGGATACATATATGCCTGGAAGCAGAGCCAGGTGATTAATGGTAAAACTGGTAATCTTTTCCATAAAATTCCTTCCTTTCTGTACTGAAACGTTTAAACTTCTTGGCACCAGGTGAAAACCATGGTGCAGTTTTCTTTTTGTCCTTAAGTATAGCACAGTTTGAAGATGGGAGAAAGAAAAATTTCTCGATCTCTGGAAGGGGAAAAAGGGTTCTGGCTGTTCTGAATGAAAGATGGTGAAAATAGGATAGAAACATAGCGGGATGGATGACCTGCAGACAGCGTGTGAAAGACAGGCGGGAAGGCGGTGGAGCAGATGGAATGGTTTCAGATGCCGGAGAACCAGGTGCTGGAGAAGGTAAACAGCAGAGAACAAGGAATTTCCAGCGAGGAAGCTGAGCGGAGGCTGAAAGAAAACGGCAGAAACGTGCTCTGGGAGAGGAAGCCTAAAAAATGGTTTCAGGTGTTTATTGAACAGTTTCAGGATCTGTTGGTTTGGATTCTCCTGGCGGCGGCAGTGGTTTCTGCCTTGACCGATAACGGTGAGAGCGCAGTGGTGATCGGGGCGGTATTGACCCTTAATGCAGCCCTTGGAACTATCGAGCATCAGCGGGCCCAGAAATCCTTAGACAGTCTGAGGGCCTTATCTGCACCAGAGGCCAGAGTGCTGCGGGATGGAGCGAAGGAGACGATTCCTGCCCAGGAGGTGGTACAGGGAGACATTATCTTGCTGGAAACCGGGGATTTGGTTCCGGCGGATGGGCGGCTGCTGGAAAGCAGCTGTCTGGAAATGGATGAAAGCGCCCTTACGGGAGAATCAGCAGGTGCAGAAAAAAACAGCAGACCGTTGGCTGCTGAGGATATTCCTCTGGCTTCCAGAAAAAATATGGTGTATTCTGGCTCGCTGGTGACAGCCGGGCGGGGAAAAGCTGTGGTGACGGCGGTGGGAATGGATACGGAGATCGGTAAAATTGCGGGGCTTATGGACCGGACAGAGGAAAAAAGGACGCCTCTTGAGGTCAGCCTGGACCGGTTTTCTTTCCGTCTGGCCGCGGGAATTCTGGCGGTCTGTGTAGTGGTATTCTGGCTGGATATTTATCGGGGAGAGTCCCTTCTCGATGCGGTAATGTTTGCTGTGGCCTTGGCTGTGGCAGCGATTCCTGAGGCGCTGGGTTCCATCGTCACCATTGTTCAGGCCATGGGCACACAGAAAATGGCCAGAGAAAATGGAATTGTCAAGGATTTAAAGGCGGTAGAAAGTCTGGGCTGCGTATCGGTGATCTGTACAGATAAAACGGGAACCCTTACTCAGAACCGGATGGAGGCGGTGAAGGTGTTTACGGGATTTTCCGCCGGAGAAAAGCCCTTTTCATCTCCCGAAGAAAAAATTCTCTGGCTTACAGCCAGACTGGCCTCCAATGCTTCAAAAGAAGGAGGCTCTCCCACAGAGTTTGCTCTTTACCAGGGAGAAAAGGAGGCGGAAAAAGCAGGAATAATTGTGCCGGGGGAAGTTAAGCAGTATGTGCGGAGAGGAGAAATCCCGTTTAATTCCGCCAGAAAGCGGATGAGCGTAGAATGCCGAGCCCCAGACGGGAGAAAACAGATTTTTGCCAAGGGCGCTTTGGAATCGCTTCTCCCCTGCTGCCGGTTTATGTTAGAAAAAGGAGAGAAAAAAGAAATTTCCGGCAGAGACAAGGAAAAGCTTTTGAGGAGGGCGGAAGGATGGAGCCGCCAGGGGATGCGGGTGCTGGCCTTTGCCTGTTCACGGGAAGAAGGGGAGCAGGGAAAGGGAGAATCAAGAGAAAACTGGGAACGGGATTTAACTTTTGTTGGGATGATTGCATTGGCGGATCCTCTGCGGCCGGAAACGAAGGGAGCAGTTGCGGCTGCGAAGGAGGCCGGAATTCAGCCGGTGATGATTACGGGAGATCATCCTGCCACGGCAGAGGCCATTGCCAGAGAGGCTGGAATTTTGGAAGAGGGACAACTGACGGTAACAGGGCCGCAGCTGGAGACAATGGATGACAAGAAGCTGTCCGGGCTTCTGGAGCAAATCGCAGTTTATGCCAGGGTAACGCCGGAGCATAAGCTGCGGATTGTAGAGGCATGGCAGAAAAAAGGGCGGATTACCGCCATGACCGGGGATGGGGTAAATGACGGGCCGGCATTGAAAAAAGCAGACATTGGCATCGCCATGGGAATGTCCGGTACTGAGGTTTCGAAGGATGCTGCAGATTTGATTCTGGCTGATGATAACTTTGCCACCATTATCAAGGCGGTGGCTAACGGCAGAAACGTTTACCGGAATATTAAGAATGCCATCGGCTTCCTTCTTTCCGGAAATATGGCGGGAATTTTCTGCGTGCTTTACGCCTCGCTTTTCGCTCTGCCCATGCCGTTCCTCCCTGTACATCTTTTGTTCATCAATTTGGTTACCGATTCCCTGCCGGCCCTTGCCATCGGCATGGAACCGGCCCAGGAGGATCTGCTGAAACAGCCTCCCAGAAAGGGAAAAGAAGGAATCCTAACAGGAAATTTCGTGAAGGATATTCTCTTTCAGGGAGGACTGCTGGCAGTGAGCACCATGGCGGCCTATCATATGGGACTTCAGTCTCCAGGATCATCCTTCCTGCCGGCGGAGGCAGGGCAGGCGCCGGCTGCGGCCACCACCATGGCTTTTGCTGTTTTGACCCTGGGACGCCTTTTCCATGGATTTAACTGCCGAAGCGCTCATTCCATTCTTCATATCGGTTTAGGCACTAATCTTTACAGCATTATGGCCTTTGAGGCAGGCACCCTTCTTCTGGCGGCCGTGCTTTTTATTGACCGGCTGAAACCTTTTTTTGCAGTGGCTGATTTAAGCCTTTTGGAGCTGGGGGCCATTGTAGTTCTGGCTGCTCTTCCTACTGTGCTGATTCAGGCGCAGAAAATGTTCCGGGAAGGCCGGACCTAGATTAAACAACAGGATTGATCAGCGAACCGATGCCTTCCACCCGGCACTCCACCACATCTCCAGGTTTTAAGAATTTTGGCGGGGTAAAGCCCATGCCTGCGCCTGCCGGCGTTCCCATGGAGATAATGGTTCCTGCCTTCAGGGTCATGCCGGCAGAAAGCTCGCTGATGACATGGTCAATGCCGAAAATGAGAAGATCGGTATTGCTGTTTTGCCGAAGCTCTCCGTTGACGTAAGATTGGATGGAAAGCTTGGGAGGGTAGGAAACGCTGTCAGCAGTAAGAATGCAGGGCCCCATGGGAAGGAAGCCGTCCAGGCTCTTGGCAAAATACCATTGTTTATGGCGGGTTTGAAGATTCCTGGCGCTGACGTCATTGATGATGGTGTAGCCAAAAACATAATCCTTGGCCTGGTGGGCAGGAACGTTTTTCGCATCTTTGCGGATGATCACCGCAAGCTCCGCTTCATAATCCAGGCTGTCTACCAGATCGCTGTGGCTGGGGATGGCCTGGCCGCAGGCTGAGGCTTCATTGGTCCGCTTGGAAAAATAAATGGCGTAGGGACGCTGACCGTTGAATTCTTCCTTTTTGTAGCGGGCCGATTCTTCTGCATGGGCCATGTAGTTAATGCCAAGACAGATCACATCCTGAGTGGGATGAGGAATGGGAGCCAAAAGCTTTACTTCCTTAATCGGAGCAGCGCCGAAAACCTTGTCGGGGGTTTGGGCTGCGCCCCAGGCGATCCGCTGCATTTCGCCTTCGCTGACTTCAGCGATCAGATGGAGCATATCCGGATAATCCACTTCAAAGGAACGGAGAGGATAGATCCAGCTCTCCTCCTGATTCATTACGCCCAGCATAGCCCGGGAACGTTCTACTTCATAAGTAACTAATTTCATATGTATCTCCTCCTTGTATGTTTAATCCTAGCACAAGAGAGGATAATTTACAAATAGTACCTGCAGCACTTAAATTAATTAAGTATCGATATAAATATCTGTAAGTTGAAATGAGATCGGATAAAGAATATAATTATTTTATAAATAAAGCAGAAAAAAGAGAAGATTAGTTGTGAAAAATGCACTGAATTTCTCGCAGAATATGCAGAATGAAAAAGAAAAGGAGAGATGAATATGCCATTTCGTTGTACAAAACCCACCCCTCATCCAGTGGAAACGCTGGCCAGAAGACCTTGGGAGCTGGCGGTTAAGCCCTTTCAGGTATCCCCAAGAACTTGGTATGTGGCAGGCCAGACCTGGGTTGGATGTTATTTGATTGATACAGGAGAAGGATTGATTCTTATTGACACGGCCATTGCAGAAAGCGTATATATGCTGGTGGATTCCATCTACCGCATTGGCTATAAGCCGGAGGATATTAAGAAGATTCTTTTAAGCCATGCTCATTTTGATCATATTGCTGGCGCGGCGGCTATGAAGGCGTTGACGGGAGCACAGGTGTATATGTCCAGGGAGGATTATGAATTTTATCAGAAATGCCCGGAGGAAACCATGGAACTGGATCCCAATGCTCATGTTCAGAATTTTGAGGCAGATGCTTTTTATTCCGATGACGAGCCGGTGAAGCTGGGAGATATTGCCGTTAAAACCATGCTGACTCCAGGTCATACCATTGGGTGCACCAGTTTCTTCTGGGAGGAGAAGAATCCGGTTAATGGACAGACTTATGTGGTTGCCATGCATGGAGGCGTAGGAGCCAATACCATGAATGATGATTATTATGCCTCCAGCAAGTATCTGACTCCCGATTTGCGGGACCGTTTCCTGGCGGATGAGAAGAAGCTGGCAGCTATTCATGTGGATATTGCTCTTCCCAGCCATCCAAATCAGATCGAGATTATGGACAGGGCGGGCCAGTATACTCATGAAAGCCAGCCTTATCTGGATGATACTGTATGGGCGGATTTCCTTCACGAAAGGGTTCGTCAGGTTAAGGCATTGATGAAATAACAGTTAAGGGAAGAGGCGGCGCAAAAAGAGCCGTCTCTTCCCTGTTTAAAGACCATCTGGATTAGAGGTCAGATCCCAATCTTAATAGTTCTCAACCTTGCGCTCGAAATAAGCTTTCGGGTGAGCGCAGCAAGGACAAATCTCAGGAGCTTCCTCGCCTTCATAAATGTATCCGCAGTTGCGGCATTTCCAGCCTAAGGGAGCATCGCCTTTAAAGGTTTTATCTGCTTTCAGGCTTTCCAGCAGCTTTCTGTAGCGTCTTTCATGAGCGGCCTCAACCTTAGCGACCAGTTCAAATTTCAGGGCAAGTTCAGGGAAGCCTTCTTCTCTGGCTTCTCTGGCCATTCTGGCGTACATGTCGGTCCACTCATAGTTTTCTCCTGCAGCTGCATCGGCAAGATTTTCATCAGGAGTGCCAATACCTCCGTGAAGTTCCTTAAACCACATTTTTGCATGTTCTTTTTCCTGGTCTGCAGTTTCAAGATAGAGGGCCGCCATCTGTTCGTACCCTGCTTTTTTTGCTGCGGAGGCGTAGAAGGTATATTTATTTCTGGCTTCAGATTCGCCGGCAAATGCAGCTTTTAGATTCTGCTCTGTTTTTGTTCCGCTGTATTTTGACATAAAATCCTCCTTTTACAGATGAAATTGGCCGAACCCGCTGCCTCCTGCTTTTGCGGGAATTAGCAGCGGGATAGTAAACCATCATGTGCCGCCTATTGGGCGGCGGATTTTCAGAGTAAACCTTCATGCGCCGGCGGGCGACGCGCCAGCGATTCCGCAAAAGTCTGGCGGCGCAATGGGCATCCCTGAATGCATGCCGCCTATTCGGCGGCGGATTTTAGAGTAAAAAGAAAGGGACTGCAGTTTGAAATTTGCTGCAGTCCCCGGAGAGTTAGCCGAAATATCTCTTTAATAAGCCCTGGAATGCACAGCCGTGACGAGCTTCGTCCTTAGCCATCTCATGAACGGTGTCATGGATTGCATCCAGATTTGCTTTCTTGGCACGAAGCGCCAGATCGAACTTGCCTGCGGTAGCGCCGTTCTCGGCAGCAACACGAAGCTCAAGGTTCTTCTTGGTGCTGGTGGTAACTACTTCGCCTAACAGTTCAGCAAATTTTGCAGCATGCTCAGCTTCCTCAAAAGCAGCGGTCTTATAATACTCGCCGATCTCAGGATAGCCTTCACGATATGCCTGACGGGACATTGCCAGATACATTCCTACCTCGGAGCACTCGCCCTCGAAGTTTGCACGTAAATCTTTGATGATATCTTCGCTGACGCCCTCAGCTTTTCCAACACCGATCTCATGCTGGCAAGCCCAGGTCATTTCCTCATCTTCCTGAAGTTTGAACTTGGAAGCAGGAGCCTTACATACTGGACAAGCCTCCGGCGCATTCTCGCCCTCATAGATATAGCCGCATACTGTACATACCCACTTTTTCATGTCTGTCGTCTCCTTTTCTTTTTGATATATAGTCTTTTAGGTTCATCAATATTTCTGGTAATCAAAAACAGTAATGATTACTGAAATTAATGTATCATATCCCAGCCCTGATGTCAAGTGGTTTGGGAAAATTATTGAGGATTTTTCTCTTCTGCATCAGGGGACAGCAAAAGATCATAAGGCGAATCACTGTATCCTGCATCCATACAGGCGCTGCAGATGCCGAAGAAGGTGGTGGTGTGGCCTTCGATTTTTCCGCTGTAGGAGCGCTGGGCCAGAGAGTTGATCTCTTCTACGGGAAGCATGGGCAGATCACTTACCTGATGGCAGCATCGGCAGATAAAATGATAATGATTAGAAGTATTGCTGTCAAAATGATCGGCGCCGTCGCCGAAATTTAGTTTTTGGATCTCACCAAGCTCTACTAAAAGGTTTAAGTTCCGGTATACTGTGCCTAAGCTGATGTTGGGAAACTCTTCCCGAATGCTGGCGTAAAGGGCGTCAGCAGTGGGATGATCCGTGCGTCTGGCAAGAGCCAGTTTAATTGATTCACGCTGTCTGCTGTATTTTATGGTTTTCATAGGGCCTCCTTTCCACTATAATTATAGTAATGATTACTATTAACAGTATACTGAAAAAAAGACCCTGTGTCAATCCGGAAATTACGATTAGAGAACTCGTTCAAGCGCTGGAATAAAGGAGAGGAGTTTTTCTAAGCTGGTGTTTACCACCAGTTCTTCCGGGAAATTTATTTCTTCCATCAGTTCCAATGCCCGGCTGTGATTTCCCACATCAGATGAGATGTGGGCATCGCTTCCCAAGATGACCGGGACCTCTTCTTCCATGCATAATTTCAGCATCTGGACATAGGCTTCTCTGGCCCCGGCACAGCGGACGCTTCTGGGATGGAGGGAGGAGCTGTTTACCTCAAGAAGTTTTTTGTATTTTTTCGCCCCTTTTACCAGCTCCGGGTAATGGATAGGGTAGCGTTTATCATCGGGATGACCGATGATTTGTACGTAGGGATTTTTCATCACGTTTAAATAAGCCTGGGTATTTTCATCTGGAGTTCCGGGGCGGAAGCAGGGGGTGTGCAGGCTGGCGATGGAATAGTCGAGAAGTTTCAGGGTGGATTCCTCCAGATCCACTTTTCCAGAAACGTCTAAAATATTTAGTTCTGCGCCCATAAGTACCTTAACGCCGTAAACTTGGTCAGGGATTACCCGGAAATTAATAAAGTGAAAGGGGTGGGGACCGCCGGGCATTTTAGGGCCGTGGTCGGAGCAGCCGTAGAGAACCAGATTTTTGTCAGATGCCGCCTGAATCATTTCATAGAGTGAGTTGTAAGCGTGGCCGCTGGCTGCGGTATGGGTATGAAGATCCAGAATATCGTTCATTGCGATTTTCCTCCATTCTATTGTAAGCCTTCCCGCCCCGAGATTCATGGTGCCGCTGCAGTCCATGCCTGGGGAACAAGAACGCTGTTGTTATCTTGAGTATAAAGTTTTGAGAAAAAAATGTCCAGAAGACTTTCTTAAGGGAGGAGGAGAGTGGTGGTTTGGGCTTTTGTTTTAAGCGGGTTTGTGCTATGATAAAGAAAGTCAAAAAGGAAGGAGTGAAGGACATGAGTGAAGAGACGAAACTCGAAGAAACAGCTGCTCTTTTGCAGGAGAAGCAGGAGACCATGGCAGACTACGAGGCTGAGCTGGAAGCTTCGTTTAAATCCATAAAGGAAGGGGATATCCTCACCGGTACGGTAATCAGCGTGGATGAGAATCAGGTGATTCTGGATCTGAAGTATTACGCGGAAGGCATTATTGCAAAAGAAGACCTTTCTAATGATCCGGACTTTGACCTTGTGGCGGAGATACATCCCGGAGATGAAATTCAGGCCACTGTGGTGAAGACGGATGACGGAGAAGGAAATATTGTTCTTTCCCGCAAGGAAGCCAATGATGTTCTGGCCTGGGAGCGGTTTAAGCAGATGCTGGAAGACCGCACCGTGGTGAACGTTAAAATTGCCGAGATTGTAAAAGGCGGTGCTGTGGCTTACCTGGATGGCGTACGGGGATTTATCCCTGCTTCTAAGCTGGCAGCGGAGTATGTGGAAAATCTGGAGGAGTGGCTGGGAAAAACGATTCCCGTTACGGTTATTACAGCAGATGAGGAGAAGCATCGCCTGGTGCTTTCTGGCCGTGAGGTAGCCAGAGAAAAGCTGGCTGACGAACGCCGCAAGAAGGTAGCAAAATGCCAGATAGGCGCTGTGGTAGAGGGAACGGTGGAAAGCCTTAAGGATTACGGCGCGTTCGTTACATTGGAAAACGGTTTAACCGGCCTTCTTCATATTTCGCAGATCAGCAATCAGCGGATTAAACATCCTGGGGTAGTGCTTAAGGAAGGACAGACGGTAAAAGTGAAGATTCTGTCTGCAGAGAACGGACGGATCAGCCTGTCCATGAAGGCGGTGGAGCCTGAGGATGAACCGGAAGAAGTATTTGACTACAAAGAAAGCGGGGAAGCTACCACAGGTCTTGGGGTCCTGCTGAAAGGATTAAAATTATAAGAATTAGCGAGGTACGGGATTGGATAATATTCTGAAACTTAAGGAGCAGGCGGATGAATGGAGCGATACCATGTTCCTCTACGAATCCGCCCTGAAGCAGATGACCATGAAAGCAGAAATGCTGAATGACGAATTCCTTCACCGGTATCGGGACAATCCCATTGAACACATTAAGTCCAGGCTGAAAACTGCCGAAAGCATTGTCCGCAAACTGAAAAATGATGGATATGAAGTGACCATTGAGAACATGAAAAACCATCTAAGCGATATTGCGGGAGTGCGGATTATTTGCTCCTACACCTCGGATATTTACACCATCGCCGATATGCTGGGACGGCAGGAGGACGTTACCGTTCTCTATGTAAAGGATTATATCCGCCGCCCAAAGCCTAACGGCTATAAAAGCTATCATATGGTGGTATCGGTCCCTGTGTATTTGTCTGACGGACGAAGAGACGTAAGAGTAGAAGTGCAGATCCGTTCGGTAGCCATGGATTTCTGGGCCAGTCTTGAGCATAAAATCGCCTACAAGTTTGAAGGCGATGCGCCAGAGGCTTTGCTTAAGGATTTAAAAGCCTGCGCCGATATGGTAGACATGCTGGATAATAAAATGTACTCCTTGAACAAGGCGATTCTGGCTATTGCTGAGGAGCGGAAGCAGGAAAGAGGGGAGTCAACATCAGGCAGATAAAAGGAATCATTGAGACAATCCGGCTGAATTTTGTGGATACTCTGATTTTCGCCCTGCTGTATCAGCTCCTTTCTTTTCCTATTTTTCTTTTGGTTTTGGACAGAGGATTAAAGGCTGCTTTGGCAGCTTCTGGGTACAGTTATCTGACAGCGGAGAATCTGGCAGAATTTCTGCTGGAACCTTGGACGGCTGTTTTCTTGATTTTGCTGGTCCTTTTCGGGGTTCTCCTGATGAGTGTGGAGGCGGGAGCGTTTCTTACTGCATATCAGGGAACGGCTTATTTTCGCCGGGTAACGCCTCTGGGAATGGGACTGGGCGGTTTGGAGAAGACTGCTGATGAAGGGAAAAAGCGGAATGGAAAGGTATTCCTTGTCATTGCGGCAGGGGGACTTTTTTTGAATTTTGTTCCTCTTTCTCTTCTGTTGAGCAGGATTAAACCAGTTAATTTTGTGCTGGAGGAACTTTGGGCGCTGCCCTGGGGGCCTGCTTTGCTGGGAGCGGCTGTGCTTCTCCTTTTTTTGTGGCTTTGGCCCAGAGCCTTCGTTCTCTGCTATTGCATGGTAGAGCAGAAGTCTTATGAAGACAGCTTATGGCACAGCCGTCAAATGATGAAACGGCGCGGCCTATGGATCACGGCAATGTTTTTGGGACTGAATCTTTTCCTGGGACTGGCAATGAGTGGGATTTATGCCCTGGGAAATCTTCTTGTTTTTCTGGCGGCGGAGATTGTGGTGGAGCCATCGCTGCGTCTGGCGGCCAGAAGCCTTGCCATGAGAGAAGTGGAGCTGGCTCTCCTTTTTCTTTACAGCATTCTTACTTCGGTGGTGAATCTGGGCTTTTTTGCCGGAGTGTACTACCAGGAGGAGAAAAAGGAACACAGGCTGTTTGCTCCGAAAAAGGCCCGAAAAGGCTGGGAAGATAAAGGAAAAATCAGAATTCTTCTGGCCGGGCTTTTTTGCCTGAGCTTTTTCCTGCTGTTTCAGCTGGGAGTAAATGGTTCCCGGCTGCGGGATGATGCTTTGATGGAGATCCAGATTACGGCTCACCGGGGAAGCTCACGCTCAGCGCCGGAGAATACGATGGCGGCCATTGAGGCAGCTGTGGAAGAGATGGCAGATTTTGCCGAGGTGGATGTGCAGGAGACGTTGGATGGAGTGCTGGTGCTCTGTCATGACAGGACCTTAAAGCGGATTGCCGGCCTTAACCGGAAGATTACGGAGATGACTTTTCAGCAGCTTCAGGAGATCGATGCAGGAAGCTTTTTTTCTGACGCGTTTTCCGGAGAAAGGATTCCTGCGCTGGAGACGGTGATGGAATATGCCAAGGGAAGAATCAATCTGAATCTGGAACTGAAAAATATTGGAAGCAGCACCAGTCTGCCGGAAAAAACAGCGGCGATGATCCAGGAATGGGAAATGGAGGAGCAATGTGTGGTGTCTTCCACCAGTCTGGATTATTTAAAGCGGGTAAAGGCGGCTGATCCGGATATTCGTACCGGATATATTGTGGCGGCAGCGTATGGCAGCTATTATCTTGAAGACTGCCTGGACTTTATCAGCGTCCGGTCAAGCTTTGTCTCCCGGGCAATGGTGGAGAGAGTCCATGAAGCCGGAAAGGCAGTTCATGTCTGGACGGTAAACAGCGCTGCGGAAATGGAAGAAATGAAGGCGGCAGGGGTGGATAATCTGATTACCGATTATCCGGTGATGGCCAGAGAGATCTGCTTTTCTCCAGAGGAAGAAGGGATTTTGTTTTTCCCAGGAGACTAGCATCGGTGCAGAACCGCGGGTCCCCCGGAATATCCATGCCAGGGCTGGCGTTTCCTCCTGAACACCAATGCTGAGGCGGGAAACAAAAAGAGGATATCAAAAGTATAAGAAGGAAAGAAATCATGAGAGTAGTGCTGCAGAGAGTCCTGGAAGCTGCCGTTTCGGCAGAGGGGCAGGAAGTGGGACGTATCGGCAGGGGGCTTGTGCTTCTTGTGGGCGTCTCCGATGAAGATGACGAAGAAACAGCAGACAGAATGACCGACAAGATTTGTCGTCTGCGGATTTTTGAAGACGATCAGGGAAAGACGAATCTTTCTCTGGGGGATGTAGGCGGTCAGGTGCTGGTGATCAGCCAGTTTACCCTTTACGCTGACTGCCGGAAGGGAAACCGGCCCAGTTTTACCGATGCAGGGAATCCTGATCATGCCAGAAGGCTGTATGAACGGATGGTCCATCGGTTTGCAGAAGCAGTGCCGGGCACTGCCCAGGGCCGTTTTGGGGCGGAGATGAAGGTGTCTCTGATCAATGACGGCCCATTTACCTTAAGTCTGGACAGCGATAAGCTGTTTAGATGAAAGAGCAAAGGACTGCCGGAAGGCGGAGAAGAGGGCCGGGATATGTCCGCCGCCCGGAATTATGGAAAACAACACGGAGGAAAGTACAAATGTCAAAGAAAACCAAGGGCCAGGAACTGGCTGAAAAGTTAACCTGGAGCGCGCCGAATATTGCCAAGGAGGCGCCGAAGCAGATTGAGAAGGCAAAAAAATTCTGTGAAGGATATAAGAAATTTCTGGATGAAGGAAAGACGGAGCGGGAGTGCGTCAATTATGCCGTAGAGCTTCTGGAGAAAAATGGATACCGCCCGTTTTCTGCAGATGAGAAGTATAAGCCGGGGGATAAGGTATATCTGGTTAACCGGGGCAAGGCGCTGATTGCCACAACTTTTGGTCAGGAGCCGCTGGAAAAGGGCGTTCGGATTAACGGGGCCCATATTGATTCTCCCAGACTTGACTTAAAGCCCAATCCATTATATGAGAAGGATGAGATGGCATATTTTAAGACCCACTACTATGGGGGAATCCGCAAATATCAGTGGGGCACAGTACCTCTGGCCATGCATGGCGTGGTGATAAAGAAAAATGGAGAAAAGGCCACGATCTGTATCGGAGAGAAGGAAGGAGAGCCGGTATTCTGCGTTACAGATCTTCTTCCCCATCTGTCAGGGCAGCAGGATGCAAGGCCCTTAAGAGAAGGGCTCAAGGGCGAGGAGCTGAACGTAGTGGTAGGTTCTCTGCCCTATCAGGATGAGGAAGTGAAGGAGCCGGTAAAGCTGCTGGCGCTGGATCTTCTTCATGAGCAGTTTGGAATGACGGAGGCTGATTTCTACCGGGCGGAGATCGAGATGGTTCCAGCCGTAAAGGCCTGCGATGTGGGGCTTGACCGGAGCATGATCGGCGCTTATGGGCAGGACGATCGGATTTGCGCCTACACGGCGCTGATGGCGGAGATCGATGTAAAAGAACCAGTTTACACCACCGTGACGATTCTTACTGATAAAGAAGAAATCGGATCTGAGGGAAATACAGGTCTGGCTTCGGATTATGTGAAGAATTACATCGAAGATCTTGCTGATCTTTCAGGAATTCCGGTAAGACGGGTGCTGAGAAATTCCATCTGTCTGTCCTCTGACGTAAATGCGGCTTACGATCCTGGTTTCTCCGATGTTTATGATCCGCGGAATTCCTGCTATCTGAACAAGGGCTGCGTGCTGACGAAGTATACTGGAGCCAGAGGAAAGTCCGGTTCGAATGACGCGGGTGCAGAATTAATGGCGAAAGTAATCGCCATCATGGAAGATGCAGGGGTGTATTGGCAGGCCGGCGAGCTGGGCAAGGTGGATGCCGGAGGCGGCGGAACCATTGCTAAACTGGTGGCTGCCCTGGATGTGGATACGGTGGATCTTGGAGTGCCGATTCTTTCTATGCATTCGCCCTTTGAGCTGTCTTCTAAGCTGGATGTGCTGAATACATACCGGGCCTTTAAAGCATTTTATCAGAGCAAATAATTTTGACAGCTATCTTAAATTTATATGAATTTAGAGGAAATGCTTTTTTTTGCAGCGGCGCTGTGATATAACTAATAAATCAGCGTTTCGCGGCTGCGAAAGTCTGCTGGTGAAATTCAGGAAAGAAAAGGACTTATTGATATGATGAAGAAGTTTGCAAAGTTGTGTTTATGTACTGCCGCTGCCGCTGTTTTAGCGACTGGATGTGGTTCTGGTGATGGAGGGGAAAAGGAGACGGAGTCTGCAGCGCAGTCCGGCCAGGAGGCCCAGATCCCCCAGGGAACCGTTACTTTGGGCAATTATATGGGACTTGAGATCACAGACCCGGATTCAGAAGTTACGGATGAAGATGTGGAAAATCAGATTGAATATGTGCTGCAGAATAATCCGATTCAGATCCCGGTTACTGACCGTCCAGCCCAGGAGGGCGATATTGTAAATATCGATTATGTGGGCTTGAAGGACGGGGAAGCTTTCGATGGAGGCTCTGCAGAAGGATATGACCTTACTCTTGGCTCAGGCACGTTTATTGACGGATTTGAGGATGGACTGATCGGCGCCGAGGTAGGAGAAGAGCGGGATCTTAATCTGACTTTCCCGGAAAATTACGGCAACGCTGATCTGGCGGGACAGGATGTAGTTTTTGAAGTGACGGTGAATTCAATCACAGAGGAGCAGGACGCTGTGCTGGATGACGATTTTGTTCAGCGGGTTTCCGATACCAGCAAGACGGTAGAAGAGTACCGTCAGGAGGTAAGAGAGTCCCTGGAGAAAATCGCTCAGCAGAGCGCTCAGGTTCAGCGTCAGAATGAGGCCATTGATCTGGCAGTGGAAAACAGCACCTTTGAAGGCCTGGATGAGCAGGTGGATGGAGAGTTTAATGATCAGTTAGACCAGATGGAGGCCGTTTTGGTGCAGAATGGCATGACCCTGGAAAATTATGCGGCGATGTACGGTATGGATGAAGAGGGATTCAAGGACTATATGCGTTCCAGTATTGAGGACAGCATTAAGATCAATCTGGTGTGCCAGGCCATTGCTGAGAAAGAGGATCTTCAGGTAGAGGATGCAGACAGACTGGAAGTTGCCGCTTTATACGATCTGGACAGCCCCGATCAGCTGGTGGAGGCTTACGGACAGGATGCAGTGGACGAAGCTGCACGAAATGTAAAAGTAATGAATTTCCTGGTGGATCATGCGGTGCTGACCCCGGCGGAAACGGAATAGACCAGACGGATGAGAATACGCCAAAGACACAAAAGAGAATGGGAATGGACGGGAGGACGCCATGAAAGAGCTGAAAGACAGAATCCGCAGAGACGGAAAAATCAAGGCTGGAAATGTGCTGAAAGTTGACAGTTTTTTAAATCACCAGATGGATATTAAGCTGTTTGAGGCCATTGGAAGAGAGTTTAAACGTCGTTTTTCTGACGTTGAAGTAAATAAGATTCTCACCATCGAGGCCTCTGGCATTGGAATCGCCTGTGTGGCGGCGCAGAGTTTTCAGGTTCCTGTGGTTTTTGCCAAGAAGAGCCAGACGAAAAACATTGCAGGTGAAGTGTATACTACGAAAGTAGAGTCTTATACCCATGGCAGGGTGTATGATATCATTGTTTCCAAGGAATTTCTGGGAAAGGGAGATAAGGTGCTTCTGATCGATGATTTCCTGGCAAATGGAAAGGCTCTGGAAGGCCTTGCCCAGCTGGTGAAGGATTCCGGAGCTGAGCTGGTAGGAGCCGGAATTGTAATTGAAAAAGGCTTCCAGGTAGGTGGGGAGATGCTGCGGAAGAAAGGAATCCGGGTGGAGTCGCTGGCCATTGTGGACAGTATGGATGAAGAGACAGGGACCATTGTTTTCCGGGAGGACGGAGATGATGAGCAGTAGGAAAGCGCTGTTTTTCGACGTAGACGGAACGCTTTTGGATGAGAGAACCAAAACGATTCCGGAAAGCGCCGTCAGGGCGGTACAGATGGCCCGGGCGAAAGGGCATCTGGCCTTTATCAATTCCGGCAGAGTGTATAAATTATTAGGCGGCGTCAGACAGATGATTGAGATGGACGGCTATCTCTGCGGCTGCGGCACTTATCTGCGCTTGGGGGATCGGGAAATCTATGCCCGCCATATTCCCCATGAGCGTGGGCTGGAGATTAAGGAACAGTTGAAACGCTGGAGAATTCAGGGAATTCTGGAAGGAAAGCAGGGATGTCATTTCCCCAGGGAAACGTCCTGGATGCCTCGGGTGGAGGAAATGCGCCGTTCCATAGAATCCCAGGGAGCTCTTTCTGAGCTGGCGCTGGAGGATGATGGATATGATTACGACAAATTTTGCTGTATAACGGATGAACACAGCCAGAAGGAAGCGTTTTTTGCCGGGCTGACAGATTTTGATGTGATTGACCGGGGAAATGATTTCTGGGAATGTGTGCCGAAGGGCCATTCCAAGGCCACAGCCATGGAAAAAGTCCTGACAGCATGCGGCATTGACCTTGAAGATGCCTGGGTGTTTGGAGACAGCACCAATGATTTGTCCATGTTTGAATATGCCAGACACCGCGTGCTGATGGGCAGGCATGATCAGGAACTGGAGGCCTATGAAGCGTTTCTCACCAAGCCGGTGGAAGAAGATGGAATTGCTTACGCTCTCAGCTCTCTCGGATTGATTTAAGAGAAGGGTTTTTGGCGGAAGGAAACATAAAGCAGAGCAGAGATGGCAGAAAGCCGGGCTCTGCTTTATTTTTATGGGCAAAAGGACGAAAGATAAAGTTTAGAATACTTTTAGAAACAGAGAAGTGGATTTATGCTATAATACATGTCAGAAGAAGGAAAAATGGCAACAGCCCAAAAGGGCTGTTTCTTTCTACGCGAAAACGCGAGGAGGCGCGGCACATGAAGTTAAAAACACGTCTGACAATGGCGTTCTTTATCATTAGCGTTGCTCCTGTACTGTTGATTTGTGCTGTTGTATACGGACTTACCAATTATCAGGCCAATTCCTTTCGGGAGGCTTACGGCCTGAATGAACAGATTGATCTGATTTCGGGAAATTCCATGCAGATCTTTAATCGCCTTACCCAGAAATATCAGCAGACCATCCGTCAGAGCCTGGCGGAGGATCCGGAGAAATTCCAGGATCCGGAATATTTATCTCAGCTAAACCAGCAGCTTTTAAATCATTATGCCTACCTCATTGTGCGGAAGGACGGGGCTCTGATCTTTATCGGAGATACCGATGACAACGATGATGCCCAGCTGTACAGCATGCTGCCAGAATTCTCGATGCTGGGAAATAATGTGGAAGGCGGCATTTATTTAGACGGCGACAGCCAGCACCTGATTAAGCAGATCGATTTTCTCTATCCTGATCAGAGTCAGGGAACGGTATTTATTGTTTCCCGGGTGGATCAATTTGTACCGGAAGTGAAATCTCTTTTTATGGAAATGTTCGTGATTGGAATCTGTATTCTGGTGGGAGCGGGCATTCTCCTCACTTACTGGATTTATCGTTCTATTCTCCGGCCTTTGGGGAAGCTTCAGGAGGCGACCAAGAAGATCAGGGACGGAAATCTGGATTTTACTCTGGAAGTGGAGGATGAGGATGAGATCGGCCAGCTGTGCCAGGATTTTGAGGAGATGCGGATCCGCTTAAAGGAGTCAGGTGAAGAAAAGGTTCAGTATGACAGAGAGAGCAAGGAGCTGATCAGTAATATTGCCCATGATCTGAAGACGCCGATTACGGCCATTAAAGGATATGCAGAAGGAATTATGGACGGCGTAGCTTCTTCGCCGGAACGTTTGGACAAGTATATCCGGACGATTTATAATAAAGCCAATGATATGGACCGGCTGATTGATGAGCTGACCTTTTATTCGAAGATTGATACGAACCGGATTCCTTATACTTTTTCCCGGATCAATGTGGCGCAGTATTTTAAAGACTGTGTTGAGGAAGTCGGTCTGGATATGGAAACTAAGGGCATTGAGCTGGGATACTTTAATTACGTGGACGAGGATGTGATGATCATCGCTGATGCAGAACAGCTGAAGCGGGTGATGAACAATATTATCGGAAATTCTGAAAAATATATTGATAAGAAGAAAGGGATTATCAACATTCGAATTAAAGATGTGGGAGATTTTATTGAAGTGGAGATTGAAGACAATGGACGAGGCATCGCTCAGAAGGATCTTCCCAATATTTTCGACCGTTTCTTCCGGGCGGATTCCTCTCGAAATTCTTCTAAGGGAGGAAGCGGAATCGGCCTTTCTATCGTAAGGAAAATCATTGAGGATCATGGAGGCAGGATCTGGGCCACCAGCAAGGAGGGAATCGGCACCGAAATTCACTTTGTCCTCAGAAAATATCAGGAGGTAGTACAGGAATGAGCAGAATACTCATTATCGAAGATGAAGAGACCATCGCAGAGCTGGAGAAGGATTATCTGGAGTTAAGCGGCTTTGAGGTGGAGATAGAAAATGATGGAACGGTGGGACTGGAACGGTCCTTAAAGGAGGATTTCGATCTGTTTA
Organism: Candidatus Cottocaccamicrobium excrementipullorum; assembly: GCA_018713255.1. GTDB lineage: Bacteria > Bacillota > Clostridia > Lachnospirales > Lachnospiraceae > Caccovicinus > Caccovicinus excrementipullorum. The sequence continues at coordinate 164,990 of DVFL01000009.1, forward strand.
TTTTGGATTTGATGCTCCCGGGGACCGATGGATTTGAGATCTGCCGCCGGATACGGGAAGTAAAGAATACGCCGGTGCTGATGGTTTCAGCCAAGAAGGAGGATATTGATAAGATCAGAGGGTTAGGACTGGGAGCGGATGATTATATTACCAAACCCTTCAGTCCCAGCGAATTGGTGGCCAGAGTGAAGGCGCATTTGGCTCGGTATGAGCGGCTGATCAGCAGCGGCATGCCGGCCAATGATGTGATCGAGATCCGAGGGCTCAAGATCGATAAGACGGCGCGGCGGGTATGGGTGAATGGAGAGGAAAAGAATTTCACCACCAAGGAGTTTGATCTTTTAACGTTCCTGGCCCAAAATCCCAATCATGTGTTTACCAAGGAGGAATTATTTTCTAAAATCTGGGACATGGAATCCATTGGAGATATTGCCACGGTAACGGTGCATATTAAGAAGATTCGGGAAAAAATTGAATACAACACAGCCAAGCCTCAGTATATTGAAACGATCTGGGGCGTGGGATATCGGTTTAAGGTGTAATATGAATCAAAAACGGGCGTTTTTTCAACAAAAAGCGCCCGTTTTCTCATTTTTCCCTGTGTTATCATTATGAAAAAGGATAACGAGAAGGGGGATGGAAAATGGAAAGAAGCAGAAAACTTTGTTTAGCGGGAATGGTGACGGCGATTTCTCTGAGCTTAAGCGGATGCCTGGCTCCAGGGCTTACGCAGGAACATCTGCCAGAGGAAACCATAGAGCGGTATGAGGATGCCATTAATGCAATGGATGCAGAGGAAATGCTGGCCTGTATGGATGAATCCACACGAAATGCCATGACGGCAGGGCTGGATGTTACCATGGGAATCGTGGGAGCAGTAACCGGGGTTGATCTGGGAATTGAGGCGGAAGACCTGATTGATATGATGCCTTTGTTAACGGCCATTGCCGGAGAATACGGGACTTTGGAGAATCCCCAGGTTGATTTTCAGGTTACTAAAACCTTGATTAAGGGAGATAAAGCCACCGTTTATTTTACCGAAGTCTCGTCAGGTCAGGAGAGTGTAATCAATATGACGAAAGAGGGCGGACAGTGGTATATGACCATGGACGTGGTTCTGTTGACTGATGAAGAGGCCGACCGGATTATTATTCCTGGTCAGGAGGAAATTGTTCAAGGAGAAGAAGGTGAAGGAGAAGCCGTCGGTTTGGGCGGGTTAAGTCTGGAAGATCTCATCAAGCTTCCCTTATCAGAAATCTTTGATTTTGAAAAAATCCAGGAATGGGTTGAGTCTCTCGGCGGGGGAGAGGACGCAGAAGGGCTGACGCAAATACTTTTGGAGAAAGTACTTGGCCGGTAGCTTTTTTGTACCGGCAGACGGTGCTTCGAAGCGCTCATAAGAGATCATTCAGCAAGGGGAAGAAGGGGAAATGAAAAATAAAAGGTCAGGATGGATTTTGCTGCTGATCGTTGCTGCTTCCGTGGTTTGTTCCAGCTGTGGATTGACTGAAGGCAAGAGGATGCTGGACAAAGCGGCGGAAGAAATTCAAGAATTGGCGGACAGCTTGGAAGAATTGGTGATGAAATGGACGGACAGAGGGGACCAGAGAACTGAGGGGCTGGGGCAGGTAATCGCAGTGGAAGAGGATGTGGAAGTTTCTGATTTTTCCCAGGCAAAAAAAGCGGCCGTTCAGCTGGGGCTTTGTGGAAACGCCAAAGAGGCAGAGTCTGTGCTGGGGGAGCGTTATCAAGTTCAGGCTGGGGGAGTGACCTGCTATCGCATGGATCAGATCTATGAAGGAATTCCCGTATACCGCCGGGGCGTGTCGGTGGTGACGGATGGCGATGGGAAGGTCGATCTGGTTTCTAGCAACTATGCAGAAATTCAAGAGGCGGAAACAGAACCACAGCTGGATGAGGAAGGTCTTCAAGATGCGCTGAAGGATTATGCGGCGGAGAAATATCCGGAATGGCGGGAGGAAGAGATAAGCTTTACCCGAGACGAGAGCAGCCCCCTTACGATTTACTGTGATGAGAGCGGCCAGGCGCATTTGGCTTATGTGGGGCAGTTAATGGCAGAAGGATGGGAACTGGAAGGCTGTGAGATTTTAATTGATGCATCAGACGGAAAGGTGCTGCTGTCCGTCCCTCTTTATACTGAGGTAGAGAAGGCTGACTTTCGGTATACCTTTTCTCCAGAAGGACACAGGCTTAATTTTACTTATCCAGTTGCTCTGGAAAAGGCGCCGGAAGGAAAAGACTATTTGATTCAGGACAGCGAGAAGGGATTGTACCTGTATGAAGGAATGGGCGGAAAAAGTCTGAAGGATGGAGGAAAACTGGATGTGGCTCGATGCTCCGAGGAAGAATTTGTTCAAGTGATTTCGGAGAACCAAAAGCCGGAGGTAAGCGGAGCTTTGGCCTATATAATGGCGAATGTGGCCTATGATTTTTATGATCAGGTTCTGGAGCGGGAAGGCTATGACGGAATCAATGGCACTACCCGGATTTTGTATGATTCTTCCATGAACGGCACGCTGGCGGACCGGCTGAATCCCTGGAATGTGATTACCTTTCTGGAAGATGGGAAGAAATCTGCAGTGATCTGTGCAGGAAGCTGGGCTGATCTGGGGGACTGGAATTTGATTGGCCATGAATATACCCACACGGTAACCTTGCATTTCTTCGGAAATTATGGAAATAATGCGTTGATGGAGGGTTACAGTGATGGAATGGCAGAAATGATGGAAGCGTATTTTCTGGAAGAGGACCCGGATTGGGTAAACACAGGAGTAAGCTTTGAGCGGAAGCTGAGACCAGAGAAGGGGAAGGGAAAGGAAGGAAGCCAGATTTATCAGTACCAATATTATACAGACAAAACGGAATGTCATGATGGAGGAACCATAGTAACTTATGTGATGGCTCAGATTTGGGATTCCTGGAGACCGGAAATGGGCGTGAAGGCTGCAGCAGAGATGCTGTCAATGCTGATGTACCGCACTTTGTTTATTCTTCCTGATTCCTTGGAATATGAGAGTTTTGCCAAGGCGCTGGATGCAACGGCCCAGGCCATGGCGGAGCAGGGAAAGATTACCGTATCTCAGGCGGAACATGTGAGAACGGCTTTAGTGAAGGCCAATATTCCCTTTGAGTCAGCTGATTCAAAAGAGGTTCAGGAAGCGAAAGATGTAATTTCCCAGTACTGTGTTCAGGTGTTGGACAAGGAAACCGGGGAGCCGGTAGAAGGCGCAGAGGTACAGTTAATACGTACGATCTGGTTTCTCCCGCTGCCGTTTTCCTGGGGAAAAACAGACGAATATGGCCGCTGCGTTTTTGACCGCTTCCCGGGCAGAGACAAGGTAGAGGTACGAGTTAGGGCTGAGGGATACGAAGAATTGTTGGAGTCCGCGACATGGATGGAAACGTATTTTCCCGTTGAGGAGCAAACTGGGGATATATATGAGGCGGTTAATGTGTTATTTATAACACCTGAGGATTATGAAGGAGAAGAAATTACCGCGCCTGCGGAATCTGAAAAAGAGACGGAGAGCATTCCAGACAAGGAGGAGCCGGCTGATTTGGAAGAAGCCCTGAACAGAAAGCTTGAGGAGCTTTTGGCGCAGTACGGCCGGATAAGTACGGAAGAAGATTATCTGGCTTCCGGAGAGCCGGGAATCATTACCCAGGTTGTTTCTTCAGAACGGCTCACCGGAATCCTTATGGATCAAATCGGGGATTATGATGGAGATGGAGCGCCGGAACTTTTGGTTTTCCGTGGAGATGGAGGGGGATATGCAGAAGGCGCCACGAATCATTTGACCAGGGTGGAATTTTATTTGACCGTTTATGAAGCGGAAGGGCAGGCGGATGAGATAACGCTAAGAATGCCTGGACTTCCTGACAGCCAATGTGTGGCCTCACTGCAGCTGTTTCTGGGGGAGCGGCAGGGAAAACCGGTGATCTATCTGGACTATTTATTGAATATGAATGCTCAGTGTTACGGGATTGCCGGGTTTAAATATGAGAATGGGAGCCTTTCCTTAGTGGGAGGTGTAGAAAATACCGAGTGGCCTTCCTTTGCCGGCGCCTGCGTTTCTGACTCTCTAGAAGAAGAGACAGGACTTTTTACCCTTTGCGGCCGCCTTTGCCAGGATGAAACTGCAGATACTTCTGCAGGGACAGCAAATCGGCCAGGCTGGTCAACAGGAAAGGTTTATGATTGGTCCAGGGAAAACAGACAGGATTCTAAGCTGGATGAATATAGGAACCAGTGGAAGGGCGCTTTGGAGGAGATGGGCCTGCAGGTGGTTTGGTCCCGCTCTTATTTGGATCAGGCAAGGGCGGATGAAGCGTGGATAGAGCAAAGCTGCCGGCGAAGGCCGAAGGAAGGATATGCGTGCTTGGAAGGAGAGATGGAAGAGGGGTGCGGCATTTTTTCCAGCATTATGATGGGAGATGGAGTGGCCCTTACCTGCTACAGCAGCTGAGGTTCTTCTTGACATTTTGGCAAGTCTTTGCTAAACTAGACAAGCTGTTTTGGATGTAACGAGGGGATGAAAAGCCTTAGGCGGTTTCATCCTCTCGTTTTTGTGTACACTATGGAAAAGAAAGGAATTTATTATCATATGGAAACAATTCGTTTTGAAGAACTGAACTTAAGTGATGCCATTCTCCGGGCAGTGACGGATATGGGATTCGAGGCGGCATCTCCGATTCAGGCCCAGGCGATTCCTGCTCAGTTAGAGGGAAGAGATATGATCGGTCAGGCCCAGACGGGAACGGGGAAAACGGCGGCCTTTGGCATTCCTCTTCTGCAGAAAATTGATCCGGAAAATAAGAAGATCCAGGCGATTGTGCTTCTTCCCACCAGGGAACTGGCGATTCAGGTGGCAGAGGAAGTGCGCCGGCTGGCGAAATTTATGCATGGAATTAAAGTCCTTCCTGTTTACGGAGGCCAGGATATTGTGCGTCAGATCCGTTCCTTAAAAGACGGGGTTCAGGTGGTGATCGGAACTCCAGGACGGGTGATGGACCATATGCGCCGGAAAACTATTCGGGTGGATCAGGTACACACGGTGGTGCTGGATGAGGCGGATGAGATGCTGAATATGGGATTTTTGGAGGATATGGAAACGATTTTAGGACAGCTTCCCCAGGAACGGCAGACCGTGATGTTTTCTGCTACCATGCCTCCGGCTATTGCAGAGATTGCCCGGAAATTTCAGACCGATCCAGTGATGGTTCGTGTAGTGAAAAAGGAACTTACGGTGCCTAAGGTGATCCAGTACTATTATGAAGTGAAGCCGAAGAATAAGGTGGAGGTACTCTGCCGTCTGCTGGACCTTTATTCTCCTAAGCTTTCTGTAGTTTTCTGCAACACCAAAAAGGGAGTGGACGAGCTGGTGCTGGCCCTTCAGGGAAGAGGGTATTTTGCAGAAGGGCTTCATGGGGATTTAAAGCAGGAACAGAGGGACCGGGTAATGAATGGATTCCGGAACGGCCGTACGGAGATTTTGGTAGCGACTGACGTGGCGGCCAGAGGAATTGATGTGGATGACGTGGAGGCGGTCTTTAACTACGATATTCCCCAGGACGACGAGTATTACGTTCACCGAATCGGCCGCACCGGCCGGGCAGGAAGAGAAGGCAAAGCTTTCAGCCTGGTAGTGGGCAAGGAGGTTTATAAGCTTCGGGATATTCAGCGTTACTGCAAGACTAAAATTATTCCTCAGGCCATTCCTTCTCTGGATGATATTACAGACATCAAGGTAGAAAAAATCATGGATCAAGTCCGGGATATGCTGGAAGGCAGCGATTTAAGCCAGATGGTGAACGTGATTGAGCAGAAATTAATTGAGGAAGATTATACGGCTCTGGACCTGGCTGCGGCATTATTAAAAATGCAGATGGGTGAGGATAATGAAGACATTATTGATAACTTTGAGCCGGCCCGTTCTTTAGATGAGCTGGACCGCTACAGCCGGAGCGGACGCCGCTATGGAAGAGATGGAAGAGAAAACCTGAGGGGCGGCAGAAGCCGCAGAAGAGGCGCTGTGGACCGGGCGGCCATTGATTACGTGGTGGGAGACGATATGGCTCGTCTTTTTGTAAACATCGGCCGGAATCAGAATGTAAGCCCGGGAGATATTCTGGGAGCTGTTGCAGGAGAGTCTGGGATTCCTGGACGGGTAGTGGGAAGTATTGATATGTATGACGGCTATACCTTTGTGGAGGTGCCCAGAAAGTACTCAGATCAGGTGCTTAAGGCCATGGAAAATGCAAAAATCAAAGGAAAGAAAATCCGTATTGAGCGGGCTAACGGCAGAGACCGGAGATAGATGACTTCTCTTCTTGACGGCAGGAGACTGGCTGGGTATACTTAAGCTAAATGCGTCAACAAGGAGGGAAATTATGGTATTACAGAGCAAACGAGTGTGGATTGCCGGCCAGTTTATTCCGGCGCAGCTTCTAGTAGAGGGAGGAAAGATCATTCAGATTCTGCCTTATGGCAAAGAGAAGGCAGATATGGATTACGGCGAGCTGAGAATGGTTCCCGGATTCATTGACGTTCATACTCATGGAGCTTATGGATTTGATACGAATGACGGGGAGCCGGAGGGACTGAGAAACTGGATGAAGAGGATTCCAGAGGAAGGCGTTACGTCTATTCTTCCAACCACCGTTACCCAGATGCCGGATGTACTGACCAAAGCGGTAGCCAATGTGGCTAAGGTGGCAGAGGAAGGATACGAAGGCGCGGAGATTCTGGGCATTCATTTTGAAGGTCCCTATCTGGATATGGAGTATAAAGGAGCACAGCCTCCGGAAGCTATCGCCAAGGCTACAGTGGAACAGTTTAAACTGTATCAGAAAGCGGCTAAGGGGATGATCCGATACATTACGCTGGCTCCCGAGCACGATGAAGACTTTGCTCTTACCCGGTACTGCCGCGATACAGGAGTTGTGGTGAGCATGGGTCATTCCTCAGCTTCCTACGAGACTGCTCTGATGGGGATTGCCAACGGCGCAACGTCTATGACTCATGTATACAACGGTATGACGGGATATCATCACCGGAACCAGGGGCTGGTGAATGCAGCTTTCCGGGTGAGAGAGATTTTTGGAGAGATTATCTGCGATGGCTGCCATTCTGATGTAAATGCATTGAATGTATACTTTACGGCTAAAGGCAGGGACTTTGGCATCATGATCAGTGATTCTCTCAGAGCGAAACATTGTCCTCCAGGAGGAGATTATACTCTGGGCGGTCATGCCATTGAAATCGGAGAGGATGGATTGGCCAGACTGAAGGGGACCTCCACCATTGCAGGAAGCACTTTATATATGAATCGCGGATTAAAGATTTTAGTAGAGCAGGCCCAGGTGCCTTTTGACGCCGCATTAAATTCCTGCACAGCGAACCCCGCAAGATGTCTTGGTGTGGATCGCCGAAAAGGTTATCTGCGGGCGGGATATGATGCAGATATTGTGGTGCTCAAGGATGATTATTCCGTGGTTCAGACGTACTGCCGGGGAAAAGCGATGGTTGAAGTTTAAAGATGATTTTTAGAAAGGATGCAGAATTTCTGCATCCTTTTTTTGTGGGGATTTACCTGAACTTTACAAAAGCTATACATAAACCTGCTTTCACAACGGAAAAAAATTTCGTATACTCCAACATGTAAAGAAACGAGATACCAATAATCGGAGGAGAGAATTATGAAAAAGAGATCATTAGCAATCGTCTGCTCTGCCATTCTGGCAATGGGCGCCTTAGCAGGATGCGGCAGCAATGCGCAGGAAACCACGGCGGCGTCGGCTGAGACGACTGCTGCTAAAGCGGCTGACGGTACTGCTGCCGCAGAGACGGAAACGCAGGAAGAAGCTGCTGAGGATTTAAGCGGTTCCATCAGCATGGTGGGTTCCACTTCTATGGAAAAGTTTGCAAACGCGTTAAGCGAAGTATTTATGGAAAAGTATCCGAACGTTACGGTTCAGGCAGAGTTCGTAGGTTCCGGCGCCGGCATTGAAGCGGTAAACAATGGAAGCGCAGATATTGGAAATTCCTCCCGTAACCTGACAGATGAGGAGAAGGCTGAAGGAATTGCGGAGAATATCGTAGCGATCGACGGAATCGCCGTTGTGGTTGATCCGGCGAACACCGCAGCAGACCTGACGAAACAGCAGTTAACCGACATTTACTCTGGGGCGGTGACCAACTGGAGCGAAGTCGGCGGTTCTGATTCTCCAATTGTTGTCGTAGGACGTGAGGCAGGTTCCGGCACCCGAAGCGCATTCGAGGAAATCTTAGGTCTGGAAGATGCCTGCGCATACAGCAGCGAGCTGGATTCCACCGGCGCGGTAATGGCAAGAGTTGCATCCACTCCTGGAGCCATTGGATACGTATCTCTGGATGTACTGGATGATACGGTAAAGGCCTTAAATCTGGAGGGAGTTGAACCCACCGCCGAGAATATTAAGTCTGGAAGTTATTTCTTAAGCCGTCCGTTCGTGATGGCCACCAAGGGCGAGATCAGCGAGCAGAATGAGCTGGTGCAGGCGTTGTTTGATTTTGTGTATTCTGATGAAGGCGATCAGGTTATTCAGGCCGTAGGCCTTATTTCTACCCGTTAGTTAGTTGTTCATTAAAAGGAGAAAGCCATGAACGAATCATTTTCCATCTTTTCACATCATGGCAGCAAATCCGGCGTTGAAAGAGCTGCTGAGGTAATCTTTACCGTATGCGGCTTTTTCGCTGTATTGGCTGTTGCTTCTATTACGTTGTACATGATTATCAGCGGTGTGCCGGCTCTGTTCCAGGTTGGAATTCTGGATATTCTTTTTGGAACAGTATGGGCGCCTACTGCGGCGGATCCCAGCTATGGAATTTTATATGTTATTTTGACTTCTATTGTGGGAACATTCTTAGCAATCCTCATTGGCGTGCCCATCGGAGTGCTGACGGCTGTATTTCTGGCAGAGGTTGCTCCGAAAAAGCTGGCTAATGTGGTTCGTCCGGCGGTAGAACTTCTGGCAGGCATTCCATCGGTAATTTATGGTCTGCTTGGCCTTTTGATTCTGAATCCTTTAATGTATAAGCTGGAATTAAAAATTTTTGCCGGCAGTGAAACTCATCAGTTTACCGGCGGCGCCAATTTGATTTCCGCTGTTCTGGTTCTGGCGGTGATGATCCTGCCTACTGTAATTAATATCAGCGAGTCTGCGCTCCGGTCAGTGCCTGCCCATTTAAAGAGCGCCTCTCTGGCCCTTGGGGCAACTCATATCCAGACGATTTTCAAGGTGATTATTCCGGCGGCAAGATCTGGTATTGTGACGGCCATTGTTCTTGGCATCGGCCGCGCCATTGGAGAAGCCATGGCGATCAGTCTTGTGTCTGGTTCTGCTGTGAGCCTTCCTCTGCCGTTTAATTCGGTTCGGTTTTTGACTACGGCTATTGTATCAGAGATGTCTTATTCCTCCGGTCTCCACCGGCAGGTGCTCTTTACCATCGGTTTGGTGCTGTTTGTGTTCATTATGATCATTAATTCCAGTCTGACCCGGTTATTAAAGAAGAGCAATGTGGAAGAGGATAAGTAGGGAAAAGAAAGGTGAAGGAAATATGAACAACGAAGCTGCGATTGCAATCAATAAAGAATCGGTGGTTACAAACAGCATATATGGAAAAAAGGTGCGCACATCAGATTCCATTCTGCTGATGCTGATTTACCTTGCCGCCTCCGTTTCCATCCTGCTTCTCATCGGCATTATGGGGTATGTGTTTGTCCGGGGAATTCCTCAGGTAAATGTTGAATTTCTCACCTCGGTGCCCAGCACCTTGAAAGGTACCTTCGGTATCCTGGGCAATATTGTAAATACATTATACATTGTGGTGATTACGCTGCTGATCGCCACGCCCTTAGGAATCGGTGCGGCGATTTATCTTAACGAGTATGCAAAGCCGGGGAAAGTGGTTAGGTTAATTGAGTTTACCACAGAAACCCTTTCCGGCATTCCGTCCATTATTTTTGGCCTCTTTGGAATGGTGTTTTTTGGAAATACCATTGGCTTAGGCTATTCTATCCTTACCGGCGCTTTAACCTTGACTTTGATGGTTCTGCCGCTCATTACCAGAACCACTCAGGAAGCGTTAAAAACCGTGCCGGACAGTTACAGAAGCGGCGCGCTGGGAATCGGTGCAACGAAATGGTATATGATTCGTACGATTCTGCTGCCCAGCGCTATGCCCGGAATAATTACCGGCGTTATCCTGGCGATCGGACGTATGGTAGGAGAATCTGCTGCCCTTTTGTTTACAGCAGGAAGCGGATTTATTCTGCCTAAGAATTTCTTTGGCAAGATTTTTGAGTCCGGCGGCACGCTGACCATCCAGCTGTACTTATGCATGCAGAAGGCGCAGTATGACGAGGCCTTCGGAATCGCAGTTGTGCTTCTGGTGATTGTTTTGGCAATTAACGGTCTGGCCAAATACCTGGCCTTTCACTTTAATGTGGAGAAATAACGGAGGAAATCATGGAGGAGAATAAGGGAATTATGCCGAAAACAAAGATTTCAACGCAGCATTTGGATCTGTATTACGGTCAGAACCATGCGTTAAAGGATATTAATCTGGATATTTATGAAAAGAAGATTACTGCATTTATTGGTCCTTCTGGATGTGGCAAGTCCACTTATTTAAAAACATTAAACCGGATGAACGATCTGGTGGACGGAGTAAAAATCGAGGGCACCGTTCTTTTAGATGAGGAAGATATTTACAGCCCTCAGGTAGACACCACCCTGCTGAGAAAGAAAATCGGCATGGTATTTCAGCAGCCGAATCCTTTTCCCATGAGCATTTATGATAATGTAGCTTATGGCCCCAGAATTCACGGAATTAAGAGTAAATCCCAGCTGGATGAGATTGTAGAAAGAAGCCTTCGGGGAGCAGCGCTGTGGGAGGAGGTTCACGACCGGCTAAAGAAATCTGCGCTGGGACTTTCCGGCGGACAGCAGCAGAGATTATGTATTGCCAGAGCGCTGGCAGTGGAACCGGAGGTGATCCTGATGGATGAGCCCACTTCTGCCCTGGACCCGATTTCTACGCTGAAGATTGAGGACCTGATGGATGAGCTGAAGCAGAAATATACGGTAGCCATCGTCACACATAACATGCAGCAGGCTACCCGTATTGCAGACTACACTGCTTTTTTCCTGGTAGGAGAGGTAGTGGAGTATGCACCTACGGATGAACTGTTCTCCAGGCCCAAGGACAAGCGCACGGAAGATTATATCACCGGACGTTTCGGCTGATGGAAATTTTGGAGAGGAGTGATGGATCATGCGGATTACCTATGAGCACGAGCTTCAGGAATTAAAAAAAGAATTAAAGGAGATGGCCCGCCGGGTGGAGGCGGCCATTGACCAGACCTTTGTGGCCTTTGAAAGCGACAACCGGGCTATGGCGGAGGAGATTATCCGGGGAGACCGGAATATTAATGACATGGAGCGGGCCATTGAGTCACGTTGTCTGTCTCTGATTTTAAAACAGACTCCCGTTGCGGGAGATCTTCGGATGGTGTCTACTGCCCTTAAGGTGGTGACGGATCTGGAGCGGATTGGGGATCATGCCTCTGATATTGCGGAACTGATTCTTCGGATTCACGGCAAGGACACCTTTAAAATGCTGGATCATCTGCCCACCATGGCAGCGAAGGCCAATGATATGCTTCATGACGCGATTGAAGCCTTTATCGCCCAGGACGACGGGGCCTCAGACGAAATCATCCGGAAGGATGACGAGGTTGATGAGCTGTTTAACCAGACCAAGAAGGAAGTGGCAGAAATGTTAAAAGGAAGTTCAGAAGACGATAATATTGACAATGCCATTGATCTTTTGATGATTTCCAAATATCTGGAGCGTATTGCCGACCATGCAGTAAATATCTGTGAGTGGACCCAGTTTTCTAAAACGGGAGCAGTAAAGAATGTGCGGATTCTGTAGGAGACGGAAGGAAAGGGCCGTTTGACAGATGATAAAAACGCCTCGGGCTTAAACGATTAAGCGCCGGGGTGTTTTTTTGTGGATTAGGATTGCTCTTCCTCCTCCCAAATGGGGAGATTTCCATATTTTCCAGATAAGTAATCCTTGGCAAAACTGGCATCAAACCGGATATGGATGTCTGCCAGCGTGTGGATGCGGGAACAGCCTTTAGAATCCAGATTGACCATGGCAGCTTCATCTCTTCGGAACTGCTTCCGGTTCAGGAGCGCGGTATCGTGAGTGGTAAAAATCAGCTGTCTGGAGTGGTTTTCCGGCCCTTGAAACAACCGGATTAAATACTGACTGATGTTCGGATGAAGAAAAGCTGTAAAATCATCGGAAAGCAGCACGCCTCCATGGGGGGGAAGGCGGAACAGGCAGTCCAGAAAGAGAATCGTCTTGTGCAGACCCGTGGCCGGGCTGGACGCAGAAAGAGCCTGAGAAGAGCAGGGAAGGTCCAGGGCCTTAAGGTGGCGGAAAATGAACCGTTTCTTCTCCTCCTGGGACAGCAGTTCTCTGATGGAGAAAGGGCCGGAAAAGGGCTGGGGAAGAAAAAGGATGCGGTTTGGAAAAAAGAGGATCCTGTTTTGGAAAAAGTCAGCGAAAGCAGATAAGGCTTCCTGGCAAGGCAGAAAACTCCAGCTGAATAAGAATGCCAGCCCTGACCCTGACGTCTTAAAGAAAGTATTCTTCTTGAACAAATTGCGGACAGACTTTCCCGGCGTGAGGGTTTCGCCGCTTTTTTGAAACAGCAGGGTTCCGTCACAGAGAAAGTATTCTTCCGTTACGCTGCTGTGTTCAAGGGTAAACCCGTATTCGAACTGGAAGCCGCAGTGAGAAAAGGCCATGCTCATGGACAGAGGCGCCAAGGAGGTTTCTGGATAATGGAAGGCTTCCTGAATAAGAGAAAACTGAGGATTGAGGCAGTTCTCTGGGGGAAACGGAAAGAAAAAGCCAAGCTGCCGGCGGATAAAACAGCAGAAAAATGCTATTGCCTCGATAAGCCTGGTTTTCCCGCTGGAATTCGGACCGTAGATAGCCAGGGTCTTTAACAGATTTCCTTTTGAATTCTTGGCTAGATGATCAGGATGTTCTTTATAGATTCCTGCCTGAAGGTTAATTAAGGTATTGTGACGAAAAGAATAGTAGTTTTGAAAACGAAAAAAGATAATCACAGTATCAGCTCCTTTATGATTAATGGCCTGCGGGCCATTATTTTTATGGTAATCAAAGGAGCTTACAGAAGCCTAACAAATGAATAAAAAAAAGATAAAGATCTTAGCTACCAAGTGACAATCCGGTCCAGCAGTGCTTTTTGCTCTTCACTGCTGCGGGTGAGATAAATTTTTGTGGTTTCAATGCTCTCATGCCCCAGAAGATCCGCCAGAAGGGAAATGTCATTAAATTTCAAAAGGAAATTCTTTGCGTACAGATGGCGGAAAGAATGGGCGTACATGGTGCTGGGATCAATATGATAACGGCGGGCGAAAACCTTCAGCTGACTGTTGATTCCCCGCGGCGTCACCGGCTTTCCGAAACGGGTCAGGAAAAGAAAACCAGAGGAAATTCCCCGGGAAGAGATCCAATCCATGGCTTCTTGACATAAAACGTCTGGAAAATAAATGCGCCGCATTTTTCCTCCTTTAGAATACAGATCCATATAGCCCAGTCTTAGATATTCTGCTTTAATCTGAATCAGTTCGCTGACTCTGGCACCGGTAGATCCTAGAAAGTGAACCACAAAATACCAGAAATAATTGCCGTCTTTTCGAAGTCCTTCTTTTAGTCTGCGGTAATCCTCGTTGGAGATGACATTATTTAAATAAGAGCTTTGCTGCCGCTTAATGGGCGGAACATGAAGTTTGGTGATGGAAGTTTCAGAAAGAAAGGATTCTCCAGGCTGCCGACGGAGAAACTGGATATATTTGCTGAAGCCGTAAATTCTGGCGTTTACCGTAGACGGCCGGTAGAGAGAGAGGAGAAACTGCTGGTAGCTTTTCAGATTTTCCGGGGTAATTTCGGAATATCGATTGAAAAACTGGCGGACGGCGCCCACGTAGGAAATTGCAGTATTTTCAGAAAGTCCTTTTTTTCGAAGATACATCCGAAATGCTTCGATCTGTTCTTGTGATAATTCCATAATTCTCCTCCCTGGATCAGTTCCTCCTAAGCGCCCCCGCGGATATTCGCAGAACGTAAGAATGCCAGCACCAAACGTCTTTGACTATAAAAACTCTTTTGTAAAAAGTCAAGGAAAAAAACGGCAAAAAATTGAAAAATTCAAAAATACAGCCGAAAATCTCAGATAAAATTTAAAATAATCATGATAATTTCAACTATTGGAAGTATAATACCCTCGTAATGCAAAAAGGAATTTCAAAAAGAAAAAGGAGAGTGCATTCACATGAGAAAGCAGACAAAATTAGTTGCAGTTCTTTCTGCCGCTGCCTTAATGGCAATCGGCGCTTCTGCAACTGCATTTGCAGCTACAGCCGGATGGAGCCAGGAGGACGGCGAGTGGGTATACTTAGACCGCAACGGCGATCGGGTTACCGACGAGTGGAGAAGATCCAACGGTTACTGGTATTACCTGGACGAGGACGGCTATATGGCCAGAGATCAGGTAATCGAGGATGATGACGACAAGTATTACGTAGATTCCAACGGTGTCCGCGTTACCAACGCATGGGTTTCCATGGATAACGATGACCTGTTAGATGATGATGATCAGAGCGAGTCCATCGATACGGTTTGGATGTATTTCGATGGAAGCGGCAAGGCTTTAGGCTGCGACACCACCAACGGCGAGATCAAGAAGCTGACCTACGGCGATGGCTCTGCAACCGGTTACTTCATCTTCAATGAGGATGGATATATGTTAAGCGGCTGGCAGCGCTGGAGCAAGTCCGGCAACAGCGAAAAGCTGTATTACTTAGGCGGCCAGAACGAAGGCTGGGCACGTACCGGCTGGCAGTATCTGACCATCGATCCTGATATTGATGCTTTCAGCGGCATTAATCAGGATGATGATAATTATAATGATGAAGAGTGGTTCTACTTCAAATCTGACGGCAAGGCAGTAGAGGATGATGACAGAACCATCAACGGCAGAACCTATATCTTTGATGAGTTCGGCAGAATGCTGGATCTGTGGGTATATGCAAGCGACTCCTCTTCCGCATACACCAATGAGGGCGGTTCCTCCACGGCAACCAACTCTGCTTATTACAACGAGGATAACGGCGACCGGGGACAGAACTGGATTTATGCATATCCTCAGACGGATTATGATGATTACAGCGATGATCCTTACTGGTTCTACTTAGACAGCAACGGCAAGCCTTTCCGCGCTGTTGAGGGAAGCAGCAAGCTGACCGCCGTAGGCTCCGCATACCGCGTTGACGATGACAATGTAGTTGATGAGAGCGATCCTGAGTACAACGGCGAAGTAGGTGCAAGAAGCATCAAGAGCGAGACCTATCTGTTCAACAGCAAGGGCGTAATGCTGACTGGTCTGTACTGGTTAGGCGGCGAGGATGAAGGCGGCACCGATGCTCCGGTATATAAGGGAACTTCCAGCGAGCCTCTGGATGCAGGCTACTATTTCTTCAGTACGGATGATGGTTCCGCAGAAGGCCAGATGGTAACCAATAAGAAAGTAACTATCGATATTGATGGAGAAGATGAGGTTTATTACTTCAAGAAGAGCGGCGCAGCTTACACCGACACCATTATCAGCGGCACCGTATACGGCCATGACGGAAAGAGAATGGACGATTTCGGCGATGGCTCTACTTATCAGATCGTAACTCTGGAGTATGACCTGTATGAGAAAGGCGATACCGAGCCTGCAGTAACTGCTGGTTCTCAGGTTCTGTTAAATGAAAACGGCAAGATTAAGAAGTCCGGTACCACCACAGACATCAACGATCAGAAGGTAAGAGTAAACAACTACGTTGTAGTAAGTGTAGAGGACGACGACTAATCTTGGTTATTTTTAATGCGCATGGCGCAAGGGTAAAACACAAGCAGTATTCTAATTGCCATCCAACTTTTCCTAAGTGACAACCAACTGGAAAAGTGAGGAGCCGGATCTGCCTTAGGCAGGTCCGGCTCTTTTTTTAATTGCAAAATATTAGTATAGCGTTTGCCAGTATGCTGATATTAATACAGGAGAACAAAAAATCAGTAGTTTAATGGAGAAGGAGAGGGAAAAATGGTGGCTGCTCTTCTTTTTTTGTTGTATGATTAAGACCGTTTCCTGATGTAAACAAGGAATAAGACGGAATGCAAATGAAAAAGAAGGGATGAAAAAGAATGAAGGCGGATTTATCCAAAAAAGATGAGCGTTTCCGAGAGTATGCGTTGAATGCTCCGGTCATCAAGGTAGTATTTTCTGTGTGTTTGCCCCTGGCGCTGTACCAGAGCCTGAACCAGTTGTTTAAGATTATGGATACGATGATGGCCTCCCATATCAGCGCGTCAGCGGTCTCTGCCGTTGCTTATTTGTCTCAGATTAATATTATGCTCTCGGCTCTTGGAGGAGGCTTGGCTGTTGGCGCCAGCATTAAGGTAAGTCAGGCTTATGGGGCAGGAGATTTTCAGCTGGTAAAGCGCCGGGTCAGCACAATGTTTGCCTTGTGCGCTGTTTTAGGAGGCGGACTTTTTCTTTTGCTGGCGCCGGTGACTCCGCAGTTTCTTCGGCTGATGAACACGCCGGAAGAGTTCATTGCTGAGGGAAGCACGTATTTTGTGTTGGAACTGTTCGGCCTGATGATTACCTTTTTTAATAATGTATATATTGCCATTGAGCGGGCCAGGGGGAACTCCCAGAGGATTCTTTTTCTGAATATGGCGGTAATTGCCATTAAGCTGAGTCTGACGGCCTTGTTTGTGTATCGGCTGAACGGGGGAATTAATATGATTTCCCTGGCGACTATTTTGTCCCAAGGCTTTCTTTTCCTGGCAGCAGTGCGCAATATGAATCAGAAGGGAAATGCCTTTGGCTTTTCTATCCGGGCGATCTCCTTTAACAGCCAGGTGATCAAACCCATGCTTTATTTATCTTTTCCTGTCATAATAGAAAAAATTGCCTTTTCCCTGGGCAAGGTGGTGGTGAATTCCATGAGCGCAGTTTATGGCTCCTGGACAGTGGGGGCCCTGGGAATTTCCAACAATATCGGCGGAATTACAACCATGCCGCAGAATGGGTTTCAGGAGGGCGGATCAGCAGTGATCAGCCAGAACCTGGGAGCAGGAAAGCCCAGGAGAGCTTTTGCGGCCTTCTGGTGGATTTTGGCCATCAATGCTTTCCTGGGCTTTTTCCTTATGGGGCTTTCCTTGCTGTTCCTGGATCAGCTGGCCCTGTTTTTTGCCGGAGACAATCTTCAGTTTGCAGAAATGATAAAGGATATTTACCGCTATGAAGCCATGGGAGCAGTGCCTTTGGGAATTAATTCCGCAGTGCTTGGCCTGCTTTACGGATTCGGCAAAACCAGAATAACCTTGTTGATGAACTTCTGCCGGGTATTCGTCTTTCGGATTCCCGTGCTGTGGTGGCTCCAGAATTTTACGAATTTCGGACGGGAGAGCGCTGGAATCGTAATGGCAGTAAGCAATATTTTAAGCGGCCTTCTGGCGGCGGCAGTAGCTTTGATCGAGCTGTACCGGATTTCCCAAACCATGAAAAAAGATCAGTAGGATTTAACTTCTTTCCAGAGTTCGTTGTATACCTGGTCGTCCTCATCTCCCAGATAACGGTAAACTTCGCTGTTTGTCAAGCTCTTCATGTCAGGGAACACAGCCTTGTTCTCCTGAATCTCCGGATCAAGGAGATCAAAGGCGCCCTGATTTGGGGTAGAGTAGGTAATATACTCAAAGTTTCGCAGGGCAATGTCGGGGCGGCAGAGGAAATTAATCCATTTTTCCGCATTTTCTTTGTTTTGAGCATTGGCGGGAATTACCCAGGAATCAATCCACAGGTTAGTTCCTTCCTTGGGCACCACATACTCCAGGGAGTAGTCCAGTCCCAGATTTTTCACTTCTTCCTGGATGTAAAGCATTTCTCCAGAGTAGATGACTCCGACAGCAGCTTCTCCTCCGATCATTTTGTCCCGCACCTGGTCAATGACGTAAGCCTGTACTAGAGGCTTTTGGGCGATCAGCAGGTCCTTTGCCTGAGTCAGTTCGTCTAAATTGGTGGTGTTCATGGAATAACCTAATCCCTTTAGGGCTACCATAAAAGCGTCCCGCACGCTGTCCTGCATGAGAATCTCTCCCTTCAGAGCAGGATCCCACAGATCCATCCAGCTGTCCGGAGGATCGACTCCCAGCTCTTCAAGGCGCTTCGTATTGTAGAGGATGCCTACCGTTCCCCAGCAGTAAGGTACAGAATATTTATTCTGGGGATCGAAAGAACGGGACATTTCCATATATTCCGGGCCGATCTGATCAATGTTTGGTACATTGTCAAAATTAATTTCCGCCAGCATATCGTTTTCAATCATCTTCTGAATCATATAGTCAGAGGGGCATACCACATCGTAGGTAACGGCCCCGGCTTCGATAACCGGATACATTTCTTCATTGGTCTCGAACATGTCATAGGTCACCTGAATGCCGGTTTCTTCTTCAAACAGTTCAATGACTTCTTGATCAATGTAATCTCCCCAGTTATAGACATAAAGCTTGTCGGAATGCTTTAAGGAATAGTTCTTAATGGAAACAAAGCCTACTGCTGCTACAATCAAAACCGCGGCAGCGCCCATGGCGGCCTTTTGCAGTTTGGAGTAAATCCCAGGGCCCTCTTTTTCCGGGCCGCTTCCTGCGGCAAGGGAAGAAGAATCTGCTCCGGGAAGGACTTTTTTCTGCTTCGGCCGGTAGTTGGTAATTAAAAGCAAAATCAGCACCGCAAGAAAGATTACGGTGGAGAGGGCATACATAGAAGGCTGGATTCCTCGGCGGACCTGGCTGTAAATCAGGGTAGACAGTGTGTTGATCCCGGCGCCTCTGGTGAAATGGGTGATGATGAAATCATCCAGAGACATGGTAAACGCCAGAAGGAAGCCAGAAAGCACTCCTGGAAGAATATCCGGGAATACCACTTTAAAAAAAGCGTAAATCGGCGAGGCGCCTAAATCCATGGCGGCTTCATAGGTGCTTTTGTCTGTCTGCTTAAGCTTAGGCATTACGCTTAAAATGACATACGGAATATTGAAGGTAATGTGGGCAATGAGAATCGTCTTAAAGCCCAGGGAAATACCGAAGGCGATAAAGGCCAGCATCAAGGAGATGCCGGTAACAATGTCTGCGTTCAGCATGGGGATATTGGTGATTCCCATGACGATGGTCCGGCTTACGGGTTTCATGCTGTTAATGGCAATCGCCGCCGCAGTGCCTAAGATGCAGGCGATGAGGGCGGACACAAAAGCAATCAGCAGAGTGTTGTAAAGCGCAGACAGAATGTTGGGGTCAGAGAGCATCTGGCTGTACCAGCCTAAGGTAAATCCTCCCCATTGGGTTCTGGATTTTGAGGTGTTGAAGGACAGAACCATCATGGTGAAAATCGGCGCGTACAGAAAGATCAGGATGATAACCAGATAAAAATCCGACAGTATTTTTTTGAACAATGATAATTTCGTTTTCATCAGAAGGTACTTCCCTCCCCGTTTTTATCGTATTTAGCAAGCATGGCCATGCTGAGAAGAATGAAGACCATCATCACCAGCGAAAGGCCGGAGCCAAGATTCCAGTTGCTTCCCCGGGTAAATTCCTGTTCGATGACGTTTCCGATCAGCAGAATTTTGCTTCCTCCCAGCAGGCTGCTGATCACGAAGGTTGTAAGGGCCGGGACAAAAACCATGGTAATGCCGCTGATGATGCCAGGCACGCTCAGGGGAAGAAGTACGTACAGAAAGGTCTGCAGGGAATTGGCCCCCAGATCTCTGGCTGCATTGATGGTATTGTCATCGATTTTGGACAGAACATTGTAAATCGGAAGAACCATAAAAGGCAGGAAATTATAAACCATGCCCAGAACAATGGCTCCAGGAGTGTTGATCAGATTCTGGGAGGGGAGATGGAGAGCGGAAAGGATTCCGTTGATCACTCCATTTTTCTCCAGAAGAGTCTGCCAGGCCAGGGTACGCAGCAGGAAATTCATCCACATGGGAAGAATGAAAATAAATACAATCACTCCTCCTGCGCCGCGGCCGCGGGAACGAAGAACCATGGCCAGAGGAAAGGCCAAAAGGAGACAGACTACGGTAGCGGTCAAGGACAATGCCAGAGAAAGCCATAAGGCTTTTGCATGTTCTGCCGTGGCAATGGCCAGAATGTTCTCCAACGTAAAGGCGCCGCTGCGGTCTGTAAATCCATAATACACGATCAGCGCCAGGGGAATAATGGTGAATCCGATCATCCATAAAAGATAGGGACCGGCCAGTAATTTTTTACTCATTGACTCCTATGGCCTCCTCATCCTCAGATGCAGGTTTATTCATGATTTGGATGTCAAAAGGATCCACATGAATATCCACCTTTTGGCCTACGGGAAACAAATCTGTAGAGTGTACCAGCCACTCGAATCCATCGGGAGTAGTGACCTCCATTTCGTAATGTACTCCTTTAAAGATCAGATGAGTCACCACACCGGAAAGGGTTCCCTGGCCTGGTTCCACCAGATCAATGTCCTCAGGACGGATTACTACGTCCACCGGCGTATTGTTGCCGAAGCCTTTATCAACGCAGGCGAATTTTGCCCCGAAGATTTCCACCAGTTCATCCCGGATCATAATACCGGGAACGATGTTGCTGTCTCCGATAAAGTCTGCGACAAACGCGTTTTCTGGTTCATTGTAAATGCTTTCCGGAGTCCCCATCTGCTGAATATAGCCCTGGTTCATGACTACGATGGTATCGGACATGGTCAGCGCCTCTTCCTGGTCGTGGGTAACGTAGATAAAGGTGATGCCCAGTTCGTTTTTCAGCCGGATCAGCTCATACTGCATGTCCTGGCGAAGCTTTAAGTCCAGCGCGCCTAAAGGCTCGTCTAAAAGGAGGAGACGAGGTTCATTAACAATCGCCCGGGCGATGGCAATTCGCTGCTGCTGGCCGCCGGAAAGAGAGTCCACCGACCGGTTTTCATATCCTTCCAGATTTACCAGTTTCAGGGCGTAACGGATTTTATCCTGAATATAACTTTTGGATTTATTCTTGATTTTTAAGCCGAAAGCAATGTTTTCGGCAATGGTCATGTGGGTAAACAGGGCATATTTCTGGAATACGGTATTCAGCTGCCGTTTATTCGGGGGAAGATGGGTAATATCCTGCCCGTCAAACAAAACTTTTCCCTGGTCTGGCGATTCGAAGCCTCCGATGATGCGCAGAGTAGTCGTTTTGCCGCAGCCGCTGGGGCCCAGGAGAGTGACGAAACTGTTTTCCTTGACCGTAAGGCAGAGGTCATCCAGCACCATAGTGCCGTCAAAGCTTTTAGAAATATGCTGCAGATCGATAAGTGGCTGATTCATAGCCGTTCCTCCTTATGTGAATGGATTTGGCTGGATCCTCAGAAGCTTGGGGGAGCGCTGACCCAGATCAGTGTTGCACCGTTTTTGCTGGTGAGAAAATGCTTCTTGTCCGCCGTATAATAAAAGGATTCGCCTTTTTTTGCAGAATAAACCTTATTTCCTAGATGAATGGAGAGCGAGCCGGATATAATATAGCCGAATTCTTCTCCTTCATGAGGATTGTCCGGCCAGGTGGAGCCGCCGGGGGTTAAGGTGAGAAGAATGGGTTCCATGCCGTTTTTCTGGGCATTGGGAATAATCCACTTCACCAGGTTTCCGTATTCCGGATCCTCTTTTTCAAAGTAATCATGCTGACCGAACACAATTTGCTCTTCTGGAGCCTCGTTAAAAAAATCTCCCGCTGTGGTGCCAAGACACTGAAGAATATCCATCAAGGTGGCAATGGAAGGGGACGTAAGATTTCGTTCCACCTGGGAGATAAATCCTTTGGTAAGTTCTGCCCGGTCGGCCAGTTCCTCCTGGGTGAGACCTTTCAGGTTTCTCAGTTCCCGGATTTTCCCGCCGATATCCACAGACCTCCCTCCTTTCTTTTTCTTTACAAAAAGTTTAGTAATTTTAAACAGCTTCCCTTATTATACAGGATATGATGGGGGAGTCAAGCGGTTTTTGAAGAGATTTAGGAAAAGACTGCCGGGACAAACTTTCTTGTTAACAAATTAGCAAATCTGTGTTATGATAGGCTTAACTTGTGAATACGGCCATCGAGGAGGATTTTATGATGAAAGGGAAGTACATGGCTTATGTAGGATCTTATTCTTACACAGGAAAAGCCAAGGGGATTACCGTATATGATGTAGACGTGGAGAAAGGCCTGTTTAAGGAAAGATGCGAGATTGAAGTAGATAATTCTTCTTATGTTACCGTGTCCCATAATGGAAGGAATCTTTACTCCATTGCGGATGAAGGCGTGGTTTCTTTCCGAATCCTGGAAAACGGCAGTCTTTCCCGATTAAACAGCGCCAAGATCAACGGCATGCGCGGATGTCATCTGTCGACAGATGAAGATGACCGGTATATTTTCGTGTCAGGTTATCATGACGGCAAAGCTACGATTCTCCGGCTGAACAAAGACGGTTCAGTAGGTTCTATTGTGGACGGAGTATTTCATAAAGGATATGGTTCAGTGGCAGAGCGGAATTTCCGTCCCCATGTCAGCTGTACCCGGATGACTCCGGACAAGCGTTTTGTGATGGCAGCGGATTTGGGAATCGATCAGGTGCGGATTTACCGCTTCGATGAGGAAAAGCTGGTGCAGGTGGATGCGATCCGCTGCGAAAGAGAGTCAGCTCCCCGGCATTTCCGGTTCAGTAACGACGGCCGTTTCATGTATTTGATGTATGAGCTGAAAAACGTAATTGATGTGTACAGTTATCAGACGGGAGAGCGGGCGCCGAAGATTGAAAAGATACAGACCATTTCCACGATTGGAGATAAGAAATATTCAGAACTGACGGCGGCCTGCGCCATGCGGCTGTCTCCCGATCCAGACAACCAGTATGTGTACTGCACCAATGCAGGAGACAACACCCTGGCGATTTACCGCAGGGACAAGAACTCAGGCCTGCTGGAGATGATCAGCTGCCTGCCGGTAAGCGGTGATTACCCTAAGGATGTGGTGATTTTCCCAGATGAAAAGCATGTAGCCTGCTTAAATCATGAAAGCAGCAGCATCAGCTTTTTCTCTGTGGATTATGAGAAAGGGCTTTTAGTCATGTGCGGCAGATCGATTAAAGTGAACGAGCCCAACTGCTGCGCTATTGTGAAGGTTTCGGATTAAGCTGGAAATGTCCTGGGGGACAATCGGATTAAGGCTGCAGAACTTAGACGATTTCTGAGTTTTGCAGCCCGTTTTTGCGCGGGATGGAATGTGTCTGAGCGAGAAATGCATGAAAGGAGAGACTATGGCTGGTTCAGTATATGGAACATTATTTCAGATTATGACCTGGGGGGAGAGCCACGGAAAAGGAATCGGCGTTACGGTGGATGGCTGCCCTGCAGGACTTCCTCTTTCTGAAGAGGATATTCAGCAGTATCTGGACAGAAGGAAACCGGGTCAGAGCCGTTTTGCTACTAAGCGTCAAGAAGGAGACCGGGTGGAGATTCTTTCTGGAATTTTTGAAGGAAAAACCACAGGCACGCCGATTGCCATGGAGATTCGCAATCAAGATCAGCGCTCCAGAGATTACGGCAACTTAATGGATGTGTATCGTCCGGGACATGCAGATTACACGTTTGATCAGAAGTATGGATTCCGGGATTATCGGGGAGGAGGACGCTCTTCTGGCCGGGAGACGGCTGGCCGGGTGGCTGGCGGCGCGGTGGCGGCGAAGCTCTTAAAGACTCTGGGCATTCAAATCAGGGCTTATACCCGATCTGTGGGGGAAATTCAGATTTCTCCAGAGCGGTTTAACCTGGAGGAAATGTGGAACAATTCACTGTATATGCCGGACGCAGAGGCTGCCCGGCAGGCCGGGGAATTTTTAAATCAGGTAATGGCCTCAAAGGATTCTGCCGGCGGTGTGGTGGAGTGCGTGATCACCGGTTTGCCGGCTGGAATCGGAGAACCGGTATTTGATAAGCTGGATGCCCAGCTGGCGAAAGCAGTGATGTCTTTGGGCAGCGTAAAAGGATTCGAGATCGGCGATGGATTTTTGGTTTCCCGGTCTAGGGGAAGCCTGAATAATGACGGTTTTCGAATTGGGGACAAGGGGCAGATTATTAAGAGTTCCAATCATGCCGGCGGTGTGCTGGGAGGGATCAGCGACGGAGACCCTGTGGTATTTCGGGCAGCAATCAAGCCGACGCCCTCGATTGCTTCACTTCAGCATACAGTTACCCGTGAGGGAAAAGAGTGCGATCTGGAAATTAAAGGCCGGCATGATCCGATTATTGTGCCGCGGGCAGTTGTTGTGGTGGAGGCCATGGCAGCCTTAACCACAGCGGATCTTCTTCTTCGTTCTATGAGCTGCCGCCTGGACCGGATTGCCGGATTTTTCGGCCGGGAGATCGGGCCGCAGTAGTTTTTCGCTGCCGGAAGGTGATGGAGTTTGGGGAACAGACAGTTGGGGAAGAGAGAAAGGAAGAATCATGAAAATCGTATTGGCAAACGACCACAGTGCAGTGGACCTGAAAAAGGAAATTAAAGAATATTTAGAGGAAAAAGGATATGAAGTGATTGATGTGGGAACGAATTCCACAGAAAGCTGCGATTATCCTGTGTTCGGAGAAAAAGCAGGACAGATGGTGGCCAGCGGACAGGCGGAGAGAGGGATCTTGATCTGCGGCACAGGAGTTGGAATTTCCCTGGCAGCCAATAAAGTCAGAGGGGTGCGGGCCTGCGTATGCAGCGAACCCTACAGTGCAAAAATGTCCCGGCTTCATAATGATACCAATATTCTGGCCTTTGGAGCCAGAGTGGTGGGACCTGAACTGGCAAAAATGATTGTTGATGAATGGCTGGAGGCTGAGTTTGAAGGGGGCCGCCATAAAAGAAGAGTGGACATGATTACGGATATTGAGAATCGTCAGGAGAGATCTGGAAATTAAAGGGCAAAATGTCAGGGAATTGTAAGATTTGTAATATCTTTGTCCCTTGAAAAGGCAAAAACGCCGTGCTATAGTAAAACTGTAAAGAAAAAGTGTTCTGCATGATTTTGCTGATGCCACGTGCCGGTACCGGCTATGCGGATAATAGATAGGAGAGATCAGAATGATAAGGCGGTTTAGCAGATGTTTACTTCTCTGCGCGCTGATGCTCTGCTTTACTCTGGGAACGGCGCTTACCAGCTGGGCTTACAGCTTTGAAGCAGACGGCGTGGAGATTTCCATGAATCAGGATTCTTCAGAGGTCCTTTCCCAATTAGGCAAGGCGGAGAATTACTATGAAGCTCAGAGCAGCAGCCACCAGGGAAAGGAAAAAGTGTTTACTTATAAAGGCTTTGAACTTTCCACCTACCCTTCGGAAGACGGAGATTATGTAAAGTCCGTCTGGTTCCTCAGCGAGGATACAGAAACGCCGGAGGGTATTCATATTGGCTCCACCATCCAGGAGATGAAGGATGCTTATGGTGATGATTGCACCGAGGAGAATGGAAGATACCAGTATACCTCCGATGATTGTATTTTAGCCTTCTACACGAAGAAGGGGATCGTCAGCGGAGTAGAGTACAAGGCGGCAGGACAGTAGGTCAAACAAAAAAACGGATGCAGCCGGTTCTTTGGTTTCATCTTTTTATCAGACAAATGTTCTGAGAAAGATGAGACGAAAGAATCGGCTGTTTTTTTTATTTGTCCGGCAAATTTAGGCCGCTGGAAAGGCAGAGGGAAGAAAGTTTGATAAAATGACAAACATTATGACTAGTTTATTTAACATAATCTGCTGTCAGGAGAAGATTGATTACAGGTATAATGATTGGTGAGCCATAGGGAACACAGCCGTCAGGAGGAATTAAGATGGGAATCATATTTAACGAAAAGACAGGAGAGTTTCACCTTTATAACCGCCGGATCAGTTATATTATGAAGATACTGCGTAATGGCCAAATGGGGCAGCTGTATTTTGGGCGGCGAATTCATCAGAAAGAGCAGTATGATTATCTTCTTGAAAACCGCTATCGCCCCACTACGGCATATGTCTATGAGGGAGAATATTCCTTTTCGTTGGAGCACATAAAACAGGAATATCCTGCCTACGGCACCACGGATTTCAGAATGCCGGCCTTGGAGATTCTTCAGGAAAACGGCAGCCGAATCACTGAATTTACGTATGTGTCTCATAAAATCCGCAGAGGAAAACCTAAGCTTTGCGGGCTTCCGGCTACTTACACGCAGCAGGAAGATGAGGCCGATACCTTGGAAATTCTTCTTAAGGATCAGCTTTTGGGGGCGGAATTGATATTGCGATATACCATATTCCGAGATTATGACGCCATCGCCAGAAGCGCTTCTTTTCAAAATGCAGGAGAGCAGACTTTCTGGCTGACCAGAGCCATGAGCCTCTCTTTGGACCTTCCTGATGACGAGTATCAGTGGATGCAGTTTTCTGGAGCTTGGGGAAGGGAAAGATACATTAAAGAAAGATGGCTTCAGCCGGGGATTCAGGCAGTGAACAGTACCAGAGGAGCGTCTGGACATGCTCATAACCCTTTTGTTGTGCTGAGGCGCTTACATACAGACGAATTTCAGGGGGAGGCCATTGGCTTTTCCCTGATTTACAGCGGAAATTTTCTTGCTCAGGCAGAAGTCGATAATTTTGGGGTAACCCGCTTGATGATGGGAATTAATCCGTTTCAGTTTGCCTGGTGCTTAAAACCGGGGGAGGAGTTTACCACGCCGGAGGCAGTCATGGTATATTCCCATGAGGGATTGAACGGCATGAGCCAGACTTTCCACCGTTTGTATGGAAAGCGGCTGGTCAGAGGAGAATGGCGGGATAAGGAACGTCCGATTTTGATTAACAACTGGGAAGCCACGTATTTTGATTTTAATGAAGAAAAACTGGTGGAGATTGCCCGGGCGGCGAAAGAAGACGGCGTAGAGCTTTTTGTGCTGGATGACGGATGGTTTGGCGGAAGATGCCAGGAAAGCAGCGGACTGGGAGACTGGTGGCCGAATCTTGATCGGCTTCCGGGAGGGATCAAAGGTCTTGCTCAGCGGATTGAGAAACTGGGAATGAAGTTTGGGCTTTGGGTGGAACTGGAGATGGTGAATAAGGACAGCCAGCTTTACCGGAATCACCCGGACTGGATTATTCATACTCCCGGACGCTGCGTTTCCCACGGACGGAAACAGTATGTGCTGGATTTTTCGCGGAAAGAAGTGGTGGATTACATTGGCGGCATGATAGAGAAGCTGCTGTCTGACGCGCCGGTTTCTTATATTAAATGGGATATGAACCGCTCTATTACGCAGTGCTTTTCTGCTGAATTTCCGCCAGAACGCCAGGGAGAGATTTTTCACCGCTACATTCTGGGCGTGTATCAGCTCTATGAACGGCTGACGGCCAGATTCCCCCATATTCTGTTTGAATCCTGTGCCAGCGGGGGAGGACGGTTCGATCCGGGAATGCTTTATTATGCGCCCCAGGCCTGGACTAGTGACGATACAGATGGAATAGAGCGGCTGAAAATCCAGTACGGCACCAGTTTTGTTTATCCCTTAAGTTCCATGGGAGCACATGTTTCTGCTGTGCCCAATCATCAGCTTTATCGGAACACTCCTATGGATACCAGGGGAAATGTGGCCTATTTTGGCGCCTTTGGCTATGAACTGGATCTGGGCAGGCTTACCTTGGAGGAACATCAGATTGTCCGCCGTCAGATTGCTTTTGTAAAACAGTACAGAGGATTGATCCAGACAGGCGTATTCTACCGTCTGAAGAGCCCTTTTGAGGGAAATATGACTGCGTGGATGGTCGTATCTGATGACAAGACCAGAGCCATTGTGGCGTATTATAAAGTGCTGAACGAAGTAAATGGTCCTTTCCGCCGGCTTTTTCTCCACGGTTTGGACCCAGAACGCTGTTATCTTCTTGAGTGGGAAGGGGAAGAGCGGGAGGAAAAGCCTGCCTTTTACGGAAGCGAACTGATGAATGCAGGTCTGGTGATTTCTGATGCTTCATCTGGGGAAGCTTCTCCCGGGAACCATTGTACAGATTTCTGGTCCAGAGTAGCGGTGCTTACGGCAATACAGGACCAGGAGAAAGGAATTGAAATTTAACATGGAAAGCGAGGAGTTTACAATGGCAGGAGAATATGTTCTTCAAGTGTCGGAACCAAAATTTTCTGATCTTTCCTTGTCCTTCTGCGGTTATTCTGACTGTCAGCCGGGCTACAGCTTTGGCCCGGCGGTGCGGCCTAACTATATTATTCATTATATTCTGAGCGGCAAGGGAACTTTTCAGATCGGGGACAGTGTTTATCCCTTAAAGAAGGGAGACGGGTTCTTGATTGAGCCGGATGTGCTGACCTATTATCAGGCGGATCAGAATGATCCCTGGACTTATCTTTGGGTAGGATTTACCGGGAAAAATGCAGAGCAGTATCTGGCAGAACTGGGACTGGGAGGAGGAAGAGTAGCTTATTCCACCAGCGGCGGGGAAAAGCTGAAGCAGATTGTGATGGAGATGCTGAAACAGAATCCAGTCAGCCCAGGTGCAGATTTCACTCTTCAGTCCCTTCTGTACGCTTTTTTCGGGGTTTTGGCCAGAGAGGGAGGTCTTCCCAGACAGAAGTACAAAGAAGTGGAAAATCAGTACATCCGTCAGGCGGCGGAATTTATCCGAAATAACTATCCGGAACGGATTAAGATTTCTGATGTGGCGGCTTATGTAGGAATTACCAGAAGCTATCTCTATACGATGTTTATGAAAACCTTTGGAGTTTCCCCTCAGGAGTACTTGAGCAATTATCGGATCACCAGGGCTTCAGAGCTTCTTACCCTTACGGAGCTGTCGATTGAGACCATTGCCGCCTCCTGCGGCTATGAGGATCCTTTGGTTTTTTCCAAGGCATTTAAAAAGCGGAAAGGAGTTTCTCCTTCCCGCTACCGTAAAGAAGACAGAAGCCGGGCCCAGGCTACCCTGGAAGGCGGAAAGCTGGAAATGCTTTAGCAAGAAGCTGCTGGATCAGGGCTGGCTGTGCCAGAGAATATCATGATTAATGGTTTGATAAAACAGGCGCCGGATTTCTTCCGGCGCTTTTGTCTGTCCTAAAATCCACATGAGCTTGGTGACAGAAGCTTCCAGAGTCATATCATAGGCTTCCAGCAGGCCGAATTCCTGTTTGATGGTTTTTCCTACTTCATATATGGACATGTTGCTGCCCTCATTGGTAACTTGAGTGGTCATGACTATGGTTTTGCCTTGATGAATCAGCTGAGCAATGGATTTTCGGAAATCTCCGCTGGGATAGGAGGGAAGGCCGCCTACCCCGAACGATTCGATAATAATCCCATCGCATCGTTGGCCCATATCATCCAGCAGACCTGGATCGCAGGCGGGAATCAATTTAAGAAGCCCCACTTTAGGATTGAGTTTCTGAGAAAAGCGGGGAAGGGAGGAAGATTCCGGCTTATCATCCAGGTAAAAGAGAATATGATCTTCCTGAATCACCGCCAGATAAGGGAAATTAATGCTGGAAAAGGCATTATAGCTTTTGGTCCGCTCTTTTTTTCCCCGAGTGCCGGCAATGACCTTGCCGTCGAATACCATCACCACATCATGGGCACGGTCGCAGCTGGCAAAACGGAGACTGTCCAGCAGATTGGTTTTGGCATCAGTGATTTCCATATCGATGGGCTTTTGGGCGCCGGTAATGACAATGGGCTTAGGGGAGTTTTGAACCAGATAGGACAAGGCTGCTGCGGTGTAGGCCATGGTATCGGTGCCATGGCAGATGACAAAGCCGTCAAATTCCTGATAATGGCTTTGGATCAGTTCAGCCAGAATAAGCCAATGTCTGGGTTCCATATTGGTGCTGTCTATATTAAACGCCTGAAGAGCAGTGATGCGGCAGAAGGAAAGAGCCGCCGGCACATAATCGATCAGTTCCTGACAGGAGAGAAGGGGAGTGAGACCAGCTTCGCTTCTCCTGCAGGCAATAGTGCCTCCTGTGGCGATGACAAGAATATGTTTCATAAATCCTGTTCTCCTTTTCATTTCTTTTCTCTGAGGGTACCACAGACCGGCCGCTTTCACAAGGAGAAGCGGGAAAAATTCTGCAGATCGATGTATTTTGACAGCATTTTTGATTTATGCTATGATGGAAACATTCCTGAAATTTGTGAAGGCCAGCAGAGGTGAAGGAGGATAGCATGGGGATTGCAGCAGCGTTATGGCAAAATGGATATGAGGCTTGGGTCTGGGTTTTGGACCATGTGTGGTATATTAATCTTTGTTTCAGCATTGCCATTGTATTTTTTCAGCGCAGGGACCCCAAGAGCGTGTGGACTTGGCTGTTCGCTTTGAATTTTATTCCCGTATTTGGGGTAATCGTCTATCTTCTGATCGGCCAGGATTATCGAAAAAGCAAGATGTTCAGGGTCAAAGAGGTGGAGGACAGTCTGCGTTTTCCGGTGAAAAGCCAGGAAGAGCTCCTTCGCCGTCATCCAGGGATGCCGGAGAACCAGATTGTCCGGGATTTCGGCGGTCTGATTCTTTATAATTTGGAAAATTCCGGTTCAGTGCTGACTGCTGATAACCATCTGGAAATTTTTACAGATGGAGAGGAAAAATTTGCAGATTTGCGTCAGGAGCTGCGGAGAGCAACACATCACATCCATCTGCAGTACTATATTATCAAAAATGATCAGGTGTTTCATTCGATTATTCCCATTTTGAAAGAAAAAGCAAAAGAAGGCGTTGAAGTGCGGGTACTGGCTGACGGAATGGGGGGCAGGTTTCTGCCGAAAAAAACCATTCGTCAATTAAGAGCTGCCGGCGTGAAGGTGGCTGCTTTTTTTCCGCCTGTTCTGGGCCGGCTGCAGCTTAGGATCAATTACCGAAATCACAGGAAAATTGTGGTGATTGACGGCAGGATAGGTTATGTGGGGGGCTTTAATATCGGGAAGGAATACATTTCCCGGGATCCTAAGTTTGGCTACTGGCGGGATACTCATTTAAAAATTAAGGGAAGTGCAGCTCTAGGGCTGCAGATCCGTTTTGCTTTAGATTGGAATTATGCCGCCAAGGAGAATTTGTTCTTGCGGGGAGAGTATTTCGGGGAGGAGATGGAAGCAGAAAGGCTGGAACCGGAAGAGGGAACGGTGGGGATTCAGATAATCAGCAGCGGACCAGATACTAAAACTAGAACCATCCGAGATAATTATCTGGAGATTTTCCACCGGGCAAAGGACCATATCTATATTCAGACGCCTTATTTTGTTCCGGATGATGCGGTGCTGTCTGCTTTAAAGATTGCAGCTGCTTCAGGGGTGGATGTAAGACTGATGATTCCCTGCAAGCCGGATCATCCTCTGGTGTACTGGGCGACTTATTCCTATGCTGGAGAGCTGATTGAGGCGGGGGCAAGGTGCTATCTCTATGAAAATGGATTTCTTCATGCCAAGGGAGTAACGGCGGACGGTCTGGTAAGCTGCTATGGCACCGCCAATATGGATATCCGCAGCTTTGAGCTGAATTTCGAGGTAAATGCAGTGATTTATGATGAGGAAGCGACGAAAGATCTGGAGAGGGCCTTTTTAAATGATCTTCCGCACTGCCGGGAAATTACCAAGGAAATTTACCGGCAGCGAACGGTGGTCATTCGGTTTAAGGAGCAGTTTTGCCGCCTGTTTTCTCCTCTTCTTTAAGCTGAGATTTTCCTGATTCCGAGGGCGATGCATATCCCGGAGCCTCCGGCGCATACTAATCCCATGGAAAGAATATGGAGAAAAGACAGACTGATTAAAAATTTTTTCAAATGCGGAACCACAGGCTGGTGCTTGGAGATTTTATTCACTTCGGTGGAATCTGTTGTCACCAGGGACTGGCGGCTCATGGGAAAAACTTCCCTGCTGATGTTTCCCATTTACGGCCTGGGAGCCCTTTTAGGTCCTATGGATTGCCTGGTGGACCAGTGGCTGGAGAAGGGAGTGGAGGCGGTGCCCAAGGCGCCTTTTTCAGAACGGATGCTGCGTCATGGAATGATTAATATGGTGCTGATTTTCTGTGCAGAGTATCTGTTTGGATTTTGGCTGCAGAAGGCAGGCATGTGTCCTTGGGACTACAGCGGGCGTCCCACTAATGTAAACGGGCTGATCCGCCTGGATTTTGCGCCGCTGTGGTTTCTTACCGGTCTTTTGTTTGAAGGGATCAGCGGGTACGGAAATGTAAAAACCAGGGAAAAACTTTGAAAAAGATGGAAAAACCACAGGGACCAGACTTGTAATTAAAACTTTCCTCTTATATAATCATATAAGAGCCAGAGACCCCGCAGTAACCCTGCGGGGTATTTGCCACGGAAAATAAACTGATGAGGTGTTTCAAATGATAAGATTTCTGCTGGTTGTTCTGATCGTTATTCTGTTTCTGGTACTGAGTATTCCTCTTTTGATTTATGAGCATTTCCTTGAGAAGCGTGATCACGGGGCCCAGATGCGCCAGAGTCTGGCTGTGGTGCAATTTATGTTTCGGCTGATCCTTTGGGTGTCAGGAGTGAAGGTTACGGTGGAGGGACGGGAGAATATTCCTGAGGATCAGGCTGTTCTGTACGTAGGAAACCATCGAAGCTATTTTGACATTCTGGTAGGGTACACTACCGTGACTGGTCTTACAGGCTTTGTGGCGAAAAAGGAAATGAAACGGTACCCTCTTTTGAAAAATTGGATGGAAAATGTGCAGTGCCTTTTTCTGGACCGGAAAAATTTAAAAGAGGGACTGAAAACGATCCTTGAAGGAATCGACAAGGTAAAAAACGGCATATCCGTCTGGATTTTTCCGGAGGGTACCCGAAACAAAAATTCTCAGCTTTCCGATCTTCTTCCCTTTAAAGAGGGAAGCTTAAAAATTGCTGAGAAAAGCGGCTGCCTGGTGATCCCGGTGGCCATGGTGGGGAACGCGGATATTTTTGAGAATCATTTACCGTTTATCCGCCGGACCAACGTAAGAATTCGCTATGGAAAACCCATAGACTTAAAAACCCTTCCGCCCCAGATGAAGAGAAAAAACGGGGCTTATGTGCGGGAGGTAATCATTCAGATGTTAGATGAAATGCAGGAGAAGAAAAACCAATGAAAAAACAACTTGATTTACAGGAAATTCGAAAGGAGATTGATCAGGTGGACAGCCAGCTGGCCCAGCTGATGGAGGAGCGCATGGGCCTGAGCGCCCAGGTAGCAGAATATAAGATGGAGACCGGTATGCCGGTTTTTGATGCAGAACGAGAGAAAGCAAAGCTTTCTGCAGTAAGAGCCATGGCCAAAACGCCCTTTGGGGAGATTGCCCTGGAAGAGATGTTTAAGCAGATGATGACCATCAGCCGCCGATATCAGTACCAGAAACTGGGCAGCTTCGGCAAGACGGCAGAAAGCCGTTTCCATCTGGTGGAAAATCTTCCCACTGCCGGTGCAAAAATTGTTTATCAGGGAGTGGAAGGAGCCTACAGTCATGAGGCGGCGCTGAAGGTGTTTGGGGAGAATGCAGAGGTTTATCATGTGCCCTCCTGGGATGATGCTATGAAGGAAGTAGAATCAGGCCGGGCGGCCTATGCCGTGCTTCCCATTGAAAATTCTTCTGCTGGAGCAGTAATTGACAATTATGATCTTTTATTAAAATACAATCACTATATTGTAGCGGAAACGGAAATCACAGTGAACCATGCTTTGCTGGGGCTTCCCGGGACAAAGCTTTCTGAGATTAAAACCGTGGTATCCCACCCTCAGGCGTTAATGCAGTGCAGCGAATTCTTATCTTCACACCGGCAGTGGAAGCAGATTCAGGCGGTGAATACGGCAGGGGCAGCGAAGGCGGTAAAAGAGGGAGGCGATCAGTCTGTGGCGGCTATTGCCAGCCCGAAGGCCGGGGAAATCTACGGTCTGGAGGTGCTTGAGCCTTCTATCAACCATAACAAGAGCAATACCACTCGGTTTATTGTGCTGAGCAAAGAACCGGTGTACCGGCTGGAGGCGAAAAAGGTAAGCATCTGCTTCGAGGCTCCCCATGTGAGCGGCGCACTGTATAATATGCTTGGTCATTTTATCTATAATCATGTCAATATGCTGATGATTCAGTCCCGGCCTATTTTGGAGAGAAACTGGGAGTACCGCTTCTTTGTGGATTTTGAAGGTTCACTGCGGGACGGACCGGTGCAGAACGCTTTGCTGGGGCTGGAAAACGAGGCCGTCCGCATGCGGATTTTAGGAAATTATTAAGAGGGACGGTGGAAACAGATGAAAACAGATGAGTTGATTTTATATAGAAATGTGCAGGATCAACAGCTTTTTGCAGCGATGGAAAGACTGCTTGAAGGAGACGGCACGGCGGAAGAATGTTTTAGCTGTGCCAATCAGTTGATTGAGCTGGCAGCTAATTTTGGATTTCAGGGAAATTTGTACCACTGTTTTCTGGCGTTTTGTCTGGCCAGTCATGAAAATGCCTACAGCACAGCATGCGAGATTGCCGGGCCGGCAGGGGGATCGCTGGAAATCCTTGCCCGTCATGATCTTGCGGTTTTTCGGGAGCTTTTTTCTCAGGATATTCGAATCTTGGACCGAAATGGAGAGAACGTCTGGAGCTTGATTGCAGATTATCAGGCGGCGGGAAGAAGCGGACGAGTATTTAACCGGAGAATTCGGGACCGGATTCTTTCCCTGGCCAAGGCGCTGGAGCAGGCAGAAACCATGGAAGAATTTCAGGGAGAGGTAACGCAGTTTTATAAGGAATTCGGCGTAGGAAAATTTGGCCTGAATAAGGCTTTCCGCATTGTGGAGAAGGACGAACAGGCATTGATTGAACCGATCACCAGCATTGAACACGTGTATTTAAAGGATCTGGTGGGTTATGAGCTGCAGAAAAAGAAGCTGGTGGAGAATACGGAAAACTTTATTCAGGGCAAGGATGCGAATAATGTGCTTCTCTACGGTGATGCAGGTACGGGAAAATCTTCCAGCATCAAAGCCATTTTAAATGAGTATTATGACCGAGGGCTAAGAATTATCGAGGTATATAAGCATCAATTCAAGGCTCTTTCCAGCGTCCTTGAGCAGGTGAAGGACCGAAACTACAAGTTCATTATTTACATGGATGATCTTTCCTTTGAAGATTTTGAGCTGGAATACAAATATCTGAAGGCCATTATTGAAGGGGGCCTGGGAAAGAAGCCGAAAAATGTGCTGATTTACGCCACCTCCAATCGCCGGCATTTGATTCGGGAGAGTTTCCGGGATAAGCGGCAGCTTTCCGACGATGAACTTCATGCCAATGATACTGTGCAGGAGAAATTATCCTTAGTGGCCCGGTTCGGCGTTACGATTTACTACGGCGCTCCGGATCCGAAGGAATTTAAGAAGATCGTGGTCACACTGGCCCGGCGCCGGGGAATTACCATGGCGGAGGATGAGCTTCTTTTGAAAGCCAATCAGTGGGAGTTAGCTCACGGAGGTCTTTCCGGGCGGACGGCGGCTCAGTTTATCACCTATCTCTTAGGACAGGAAGAGTAGGAGCGGTCTGGCTCTTTACATGATTTTTACATAATTTTTATGGAATTTCTTCGCCCGTCACTTTATACTAAAAGGAACAGGAGGAAAACACTATGGCCATATTAACGTTTGCGGCAATTGCAGTAAGCTCTTTTGACGTGGAGCTTGGAATTTATGAGATTTCCAGCAAATATGGAATCCGTTCCATTGATCATGTCCGTCATGTAATTGCTTTGGGCCGGGATACGTACAGCAAGGGAACCATCAGCTATGAGCTGGTAGAAGAGCTCTGCCGGGTGCTGAAGGATTTTTCCGGCATAATGAAAGAATATAAAGTACAAAGCTACAAGGCTTATGCCACCAGTGCACTGCGGGATGCCAGAAACAATCCCGTCATCCTGGACCAGATTCAGGTGAGAACGGGGCTGGAGCTTCATCTGATCAGCAATTCTGAGCAGAGATTTTTAAGCTATAAGGCCATTGCCGCCATGGACGAAGAATTCAATACCATCATTCAGAAGGGAACCGCCATTGTGGATGTAGGATTCGGCAGTCTGCAGCTGTCTTTATTTGATAAGGACTCCTTGGTGACCACCCAGAATCTGCCTTTGGGAGCAATGCGGATTGCCGGATTGACGGCTAAAATTCCGGCAACCAGAGAGCTTCATCGGAAGATGACAGAGGAGCTGGTGGATAATGAGCTGTTCACCTTCCGTAAGATGTATTTAAAAGACAGAAATATTCAGAATTTAATTGGAATCGGAGATAATTCCCTTTCCATGCTTCGGCTGGCCCTCGCCGGAGGAAAGCCCTCATCCAGCCGGATGTCTGCAGAGGATGTGGAGCGGTTTTATCAGGGATTGTGCCGGATGAGCCAGGAAGAGATGGAAGATTTGGTGGGAATGAACGCGGAGTACGCAGATCTGATGCTACCTGGTGCAGTAATTTATAAGCGGATTATGGAAATTACCGGAGCTGAACAGTTCTGGCTTCCCGGCATCCGTCTCTGCGACGGCATTGCAGCAGAATATGCAGAGGAAACCAGGCAGGTAAAATTCCGCCATAACTTTGAGAATGATATTTTGGCAGCATCCAGAAATATTGCCAAGCGATATAAATGCCACGGCAGCCATAACCAGGTTCTGGACGGCTACTGCACAGAAATTTTCGACGCCATGCGCCGCTTCCACGGCATGTCTTCCCGTGATAAGCTTCTCCTTCGTATTGCAGCTTATCTGCATGCCTGCGGAAAATTCATCAGCATGCGCAATTCCAATGAATGCGCTTACAACATTATTATGTCCACGGAAATTATCGGGATCAGTCATCTGGAGCGGGAAATTATCGCTAATGTAGTGCGCTACAATATCCGGGATTTCGATTATAACCAGGTAAAGCTGGAATCGGATGTATACCGGGATGCCTCAGGAAAAGCCAGCGCCAATGACATCACCATTAAAATCGCAAAGCTTACGGCTATCCTTCGTCTGGCTAATTCCATGGACAGGACCCACAAGGGAAAGCTGTCTGGCTGCAAGATAGGGGTTCGGGACGGACAGCTTGTGATTACCACGGACTGCAAAGAAGATATTTCTCTGGAGAGGATGTCCTTCGACCAGAAGGCGGATTTCTTTGAAGAGATTTTCGGCATTCGTCCGGTGCTGAAGCAAAAAAGGAGGGTTTGAGGATGGCGGACAACAGTGGGGTAAATTACCAGGATCCGAAAAATTATGTAAATCGTGAGCTGAGCTGGCTGGAATTTAACTACCGAGTCTTAAGCGAGGCCAGAGATAAAAGCATTCCGCTTTTTGAACGTTTAAAATTCTTAAGCATTACAGCATCCAATCTGGATGAATTCTATATGGTCCGGGTGGCATCGTTAAAAGACATGGTCCATGCCAAGTATACCAAGCCGGATATTGCAGGCCTTAAGCCAGAAGAACAGCTGGTAAAAATTTCAGAGAAGACCCATGAACTGGTGAATCTCCAATATTCCACCTACAGCCGTTCGCTGGTTCCGGCCCTGCGTCAGCATGGGCTGTGCATTATTCCCGATCACGAGGATCTGACCAAGGAGCAGGGAGAATATGTGGATCGGTATTTTCAGGAAAATGTATATCCTGTACTGACGCCCATGGCTTTTGACTCCTCCCGTCCCTTCCCGTTGGTAAGGAATAAATCGTTGAATATTGCAGCGCTGTTAAAGAAGAAAAAGGGAGAAGACGAGGAAGAACTGGATTTTGCCATGGTTCAGGTGCCTTCCGTCCTTCCTCGTTTTGTAGAGCTTCCGCCATCTGTGGATGAAGCGGGAAATGAGATGCGTTATGTAATTCTTCTGGAGCAGATTATTGAGCGAAATATGCAGGAGCTGTTCCTGAATTATGACATTATTGACGCCCATCCCTTCCGCATTATGCGGAATGCAGATCTGACCATTGACGAGGAAGAGGCAGTGGACCTGCTGGAGGAGATTCAGAAACAGCTGAAAAAACGCCAGTGGGGCGAGGTGATCCGCCTTGAAGTGGAAGAGAAAACGGACAAAAGACTGCTGAAGATTCTGAAAAAGGAATTGGAAGTAAGCGCTGATGACATTTTTGAGATTGCCGGTCCTTTGGATCTTACCTTTTTGATGAAGCTGTACGGCGGTCTTGAAGGATTTGACGATCTTAAGGCAGAAAAATACATTCCTCAGCCGGTGCCGGCGCTGATGAACGAGGACGACATATTTACCAATATCCGGAAGGGGGATATTCTCCTTCATCATCCCTACCAGACCTTTGATCCGGTGGTGAATTTTGTCCGCGCGGCGGCGAAGGATCCAGATGTACTGGCCATTAAGCAGACCCTTTACCGGGTAAGCGGCAACTCTCCGATTATTGCAGCCTTGGCTGCCGCAGCAGACAACGGAAAGCAGGTTTCTGTTTTGGTGGAGCTGAAAGCCCGGTTTGACGAGGAGAACAATATTATCTGGGCAAAAATGCTGGAGAAGGCGGGCTGTCATGTAATCTACGGTTTGGTGGGATTAAAGACCCACTCTAAGATTACTTTGGTAGTGCGCCGGGAGGAGGACGGCATCCGCCGTTACGTCCATCTTGGCACAGGAAATTATAATGATTCTACGGCGAAGCAGTACACAGACTGCGGCATTATGACCTGCAGCCCTTCGATCGGCGAGGATGCTACCGCTGTCTTTAATATGCTCAGCGGTTATTCTGAGCCTTTGAGCTGGAATAAGCTTGCAGTGGCGCCCTTGTGGCTGAGAAATAAGTTCATGCGCTTGATCCGCAGGGAGACTGTGAATGCCAGGGCAGGGAAAAAGGCTAAGATTATCGCCAAGATGAATTCCCTCTGCGACAAAGAAATTATTGCCGCTCTTTACGAGGCGTCCTGCGCCGGAGTCAAGATTGATTTGATTGTCCGGGGAATCTGCTGCCTGAAGGCCGGCATTCCAGGACTCAGTGAAAATATTTCCGTCCGCTCTATTGTGGGAAATTTCTTAGAGCACAGCCGGATTTTCTACTTTGAGAACGATGGAGCCTGGGAGATTTTTATGGGCAGCGCAGACTGGATGCCCAGAAATCTGGATAAGCGGGTAGAAATTGTTTTCCCGGTGGAAGATGAGCAGTTAAAGAAAGATGTGCTTCATATTCTGGAAGTGGAGCTGGAGGACAATGTTAAAGCCCATATTCTGCAGCCGGACGGCAGCTACGAAAAGCCGGACAAACGGGGCAAGGTCCTGGTGAATTCTCAGGATCAATTCTGCCAGGAAGCGGTATATCTGGCTAAAGCTGCATCCAGGCAGGAGGATGTTGCCAATACGAGAGTATTCGTTCCGGTGGAGGGACATAATTTATAAACGTTGCTGGAGTGGGGGAAAATGAACGAGATCGTTAATGTACGGGATTATGGTGCGAAGGGTGATGGAGTAACCAGTGATACAGAGGCAATCCAGCAGGCAATTAATGCGGCTTCCCAGGCCGGAGGGCCTGGCAGGCGCAGCCTGGTGCTGGTGCCGGAAGGGACGTATCTGACTTCCTCGCTTTTCCTGAAAAGCCACATGGAGTTTCGCCTGGAAAAGGGAGCCGTCCTTCTGGGCACCACCAGAGAGGAAGAATATCCCATCATCCGAACCAGGGTGGCGGGAATTGAGATGGACTGGCCGGGAGGAATTTTGAATGCCAATGGACAGGAGGACATTAAAATCTGCGGTCCAGGCATGATTGATGGCCAGGGGCCTTATTGGTGGAATAAATACTGGGGAGAAGACCAAAAAGGCGGCATGCGCGGCATATACGACAAGCAGGGGCTTCGCTGGTGCGTGGACTACGACTGCCGCAGGGTTCGGAATGTGATTGTCATGGAGTGCCGGGATGTGGAGCTGGAAGGTTTTGAGAGCGTGCGCTCCGGCTTTTGGAATGTTCACATCTGCTATTCAGAGAATGTGCAGGTGAGGGGGCTTTATATTCATGATAATGAAGGTCCCAGCACAGATGGAATCGATATTGATTCTTCTAAAGGGGTGGTTGTGGAGGATTGTACAGTCGCCTGCAATGATGACAGTATCTGCATTAAATCTGGGCGGGATGCAGACGGCCTGCGGGTCAACCGGGTCTGCCAGGATGTGCTGATTCAAAACTGCCGTATTCTGAAGGGATGCGGAGTGACCATTGGAAGTGAAACTTCTGGAGGCGCTAAAAATATCAGGATCCGGAATTTAAAATACCGGGGAACAGATTGTGGTTTTCGAATTAAGTCAGCCAAAACCAGGGGCGGAGTAATTGAACAGATTCTGGTGGAAGATCTGGAGATGGTTAATGTGAGATATCCCTTTAACCTGTGCTTAAATTGGCATCCGGCCTACAGCTATTGTCAGATCCCTGATTCTTGGACGGGGGAAATTCCTCCGCACTGGCGTGTCCTCAGCCAGCCGGTTCCCGAAGAAAAGGGGATTCCCCAGGTAAAAGATGTGATCATCCGCAATGTGACGGCCAGGATGGAGCCGGATTACGAAGGCCCTTCTAGAGCCTTTGAGGTGGATGCCTTTCCGGAACGTCCCATGTCAAATGTAGTCCTGGAAAATGTTGAGATCCAGGCTAGAGAATTTGGACGTCTGGCAGGCATTCAGGATTGGAAATGGGAGAATGTGAGGATTTCTGCGCAGGCTCAAAATGATGAGGAAAATGACCAGTATGATATAAGATAACAGGATGGAGATCCGGCGGCCGCGCATTGCGCAGGCCGCTTTTTCGTTCAAGGTTTTCAAGGGGTGGATGATTGTTTCATTTTGTTATCAGAAAGTAAGAGAAAGTTAAAACAAAATTCACCATCATATGGTAAACTAAATAAGAGATCTTTATGTTAAAATAAACTTACGGTTTTATGACGTAATTCTCCCGGCTGTTTCGTTAGTGTTGATGTACAGGGGGAAATGAACATAAAACAGAGGATAAAATAGGAAACGAAAGATGAGGAGGACTGACAGTATGGCAGAAACCCGTATTTTGGTGGTGGATGATGAGAAAGAGATTGCTGACCTGATTGAGATTTATTTGGTGAGCGATGGATATAAGGTGTTTAAGGCGAATAATGCAGAGGAAGGACTGGAGATTTTGGACCGGGAGGACATTCACCTGGTGCTTCTGGACATTATGATGCCGGGGATGAACGGTCTGGATATGTGCAAGAAAATCCGGGAAACGAACAATATTCCCATTATTATGCTCAGCGCCAAGTCTACAGATCTGGACAAGATTCTGGGACTGGGGACTGGGGCTGACGACTATGTGACGAAACCGTTTAACCCTCTGGAGCTTACCGCCAGGGTAAAGAGCCAGCTTCGCCGCTACACCCAGCTGAACCCCAACAGCAACGTTCATGACAGCGGAAAAAACGAAATTTCCATTAAGGGGCTTACGATCAATAAAGACAACCATAAGGTGACGGTAGACGGGGAGGAAATTAAGCTTACCCCCATTGAGTTTGATATTCTTTATCTCCTTGCATCTAATCCAGGCCGGGTATTCAGCACAGATGAAATTTTTGAAAATGTGTGGAATGAAAAGGTATATGAGGCCAATAATACGGTTATGGTACATATCCGGCGGCTTAGAGGAAAGATGAAAGAGGATACCAGACAGAACAAGATTATTACCACAGTGTGGGGAGTAGGATATAAGATTGAAAAATAAAAATATGAGCAGGCGCTTTTATGCCAGGATCGGAGCGAATATCGGCTACAGTGCGCTGATTGCCTGTATGGTGGAAATTTTTCTGGTGACGAACGTATCCATTATTTCTCGCTACCTGGAGGAAACGGGAAGAGAGAGAGGGATGATGTTCTTGCTTTCTCCACGGAATGGCGATGTTCTTGGAATTTTGGTTTACGTGATCCTGGGAATTTTGGTTTTTTCTGCTGCCTTTCTTTTGCTGCAGCACCGGTCTATGGAATATATTGGAAAAATCTCTTCTGCCATGCAGAGTATTTCAGAAGGTGATCTGAATACATACGTGGAAGTGGTGGGAGATGATGAATTTTCCGCCATGGCGGAGAATTTAAACAAGATGGTGGCGGATATCCGAGATTTAATGGAGCGGGAGCGAGAAGCAGAGCGGACGAAGAACGAGCTGATCACCAATATTGCCCATGATCTCCGGACCCCCCTTACCTCAATCATCGGATACCTTGAATTGTTAAACGGAGGAAAGGGCGGGACAATTCCTCCTGAGCTGGAAAAGAAATATATTGCCATTGCTTATACCAAGTCGAAACGTCTGGAAAAACTGATTGAAGATCTTTTTGGATTTACCAAAATGACGTATGGGAAGATGGCCATGAAGGTAAGCCAGGTCGATATTATCAAGCTGCTGAGTCAGCTGCTGGAGGAATTTTACCCCAGCTTTGCAGATAAAAATCTGACTTATGAGCTGTCCTCCAACGTTCCGGCTATGGTGATTACGGCAGATGGAAATCTTTTAGCCAGACTGTTTGACAATCTGATCAACAATGCCATTAAATATGGGGCTGAAGGAAAGCGTATTCTGGTGAAGGTCCACGCAACAGAAGAGATTGTCACGGTGTCGGTGGTCAATTACGGGCATGTAATTCCGGAGCAGGATCTTCCCCTGATTTTCAATAAGTTTTATCGCGTGGAACAGTCCCGTTCTGCCAGCACAGGCGGAACAGGTCTTGGTCTGGCCATTGCCAAAAATATTGTGGAGATGCACGGCGGAACCATCCAGGTCAGCAGTGATTTAAACGGAACGGTTTTCACCGTAAAATTGAGAGTGCATTTTGATGTAAATAAGGAGAATTTTGGAAAGATTGAGTGAGGATTGGATGAAGAGTTGGAGCCGGTTAAAGAAAATCAGACAAAGAGCAAGGGCGCTCCCAGGCGCTCTTGTCCTTTTTTCACTGGTATTTTGTCTGGGGACCCAGGCAGTTTACGGGGAGGAAGAGCTAAGTTCGGCAGGCAGCGCTTACGGCTACCGGGGTTCTCCTGTGGCCATGGAGGCCAGCTACGGTTATGACAATATGGCCAAAGGCGGCAGATATCTTCCGGTTTATGTCACGCTGACCAGTCAGACCAGTGAGGATTTCTCCGGAAAACTGGAGATCAAATCCATGGAATCCGATTATGACATTTATCAGTATCGGTATCCGGTAAGCCTGGAGGGCGGACAGACCCAGCAGGTTAATCTGTATGTTCCCCTTGGGCTGCGGACGGACCAGATGTATGTGATTCTGTATGATGAGGAGAACAATCTGATTGTACAGCAGAGACTGAAG
The DNA here is from genome assembly GCA_018713255.1 of Candidatus Cottocaccamicrobium excrementipullorum. Classification (GTDB taxonomy): domain Bacteria; phylum Bacillota; class Clostridia; order Lachnospirales; family Lachnospiraceae; genus Caccovicinus; species Caccovicinus excrementipullorum. The sequence goes on from DVFL01000009.1 coordinate 208,536, forward strand.
ATTAATGTGCGCCAGGATGTTTCAGAACTGCTCATCGGCGTACTCAGCGATTCTCAGGACAAGCTGGAGTACTTGAATGGAGTGGGCATTCAGCAGAGCACGCTTCTGACCAGAACCTGCGCCATGGTGGCAGGAAGTATTCCTGCCCAGGCGGCCGGCCTGGACCAGCTGGATGTTTTGTTGATTACCAACTATGATACCCGGAGGTTAAGCGGGGAGCAGATCAATACCATTGAGGAATGGGTGAGCCGGGGAGGTGTGCTGCTGTTAGGAACGGGAGAACGAGGACAGGAGGCGGTGGAAACCTTCCTTGGAGATGCATTGGACGGAGAGATTCCTGATTCACAGGTGCGCACCGTAAACATGGGGGAAGAGCTGGCGGTTTATGGGCCTTCTGACGTGCTGCTTTCCCTGGATACCACTCAGCTGCCGATTACCAACGGCCGGGTAGTGCTTTCCAGCAATGGAATGCCGGTGGTTACGGCGGTGAACCGGGAGAAGGGAATGATTGCGGCAGCGTCCTTTGATTTCAGTCAGATCAGTGATTTCTGTCAGGATCATCCGTATGTGGACAAGCTGTTTACCAGTTTGCTGGGGGAGGACAGAATACAGGAGCTGTCTGGCTACCTTTATGACGGGGGCAGCAGTATGTACTGGCAGGTGCAGAGCCTGATCAATTCCGGAGCGGTAGACAAGCTTCCCAATATCCCATTGTATGTAATTGTGATTGCAGGGTACATCCTGCTGGCGGGACCGGGACTTTATTTGTTTTTGAAACATCGGAATCTGGGACGGTATTATGGCGGGGCGATGACGGCCTTGTCCTTGTGCTGCGGAGGGTTGGTTTATTTGATGGGCAGCGAGACCCGGTTTCAGGATACCTTTTTTAACTATGCAACCATTCGGGATTATTCAGAAGATACGGTGGTGGAATCTACGTATTTGAATATCCGTACCCCTGATAACCGCTCTTATCCTGTACGGCTGGATTCTTCCTATGATTTGCGTCCGATTACCCGGCTTACTGCTTATGATTCTTCGCGGTTTGCCCAGTTTTCCGGAGAAGAGAGACCTAATGTGAGTATTTCCTATGATTTAGATGCAACCAGGCTGTCATTGTGGGATGTGGCGGCCTTTTCCCCTAATTATTTCCGACTGGAGAAGGGAGAGGAAAACAAGGAAGGGCAAGGATTTTCTGGAAAGATTACCTGCTTTAACGGAGAAATCAGCGGTTCCATCACCAACAATCTGGGACATGATGTAGAGCGTGCAGCAGTGTTGTGCTCTGGGGCGATGGTCATGATTGATTCCATCAAGGATGGGGAAACGGTGACGCTGGATGACCTTCCTGTCTTGTTTTATCCTGTAGGCAGCAGCTACGTTACCGCCGACCGCATCAGCGGCGGCTATCAGTACCAGACCCCGGATATTCACTCTGACGAATATATGGAAGCCCTCAGGCGGACGAATTTGCTGAACTTTTATTTGGAGAATTTCCTCTCCGGTTATCAATATGAGGCCAAGGTGGTTGCTTTCGGCGTCAGCCAGGAGGAAAATGGAGGGGAGTTTATTCTGGATGAGGGATATGAGGCGGAGGGCCTGACCATGTACACTGCTGCGGTGGAAGCGGAGCATAAGTTGGAGGGACGGGTGAGCCGGACTTCACTGGAGCGAAGTCCTTCCCGGGTAAGCGGAAGCTATAATGCTTCGGATAATACCATGGATCAAAGCGCTCCCCTTACGCTTACTTATTCTTTCGGCGGAGATATGAAGGTGGACAGCCTGTCTCTGCTTTATCCTTCTGAGGAATTCACTGAAAATCCTAAGTACGGCAGCCTGCCGGTATTTAGCGGGGATATTTACTTTTATAATGTGGAAACAGGGAATTTTGATCAGATGGAGTGGGGGAAAACCGTGTTTACTTCCTGGGAGCTGGAACCGTATTTGGATCGGGAGAATACTCTTACGGTCAAATATGTGTATAATACGCCGGAGGATTATCTGCCGGCAGTGGCGCTTCCTATTTTGTCTGCAGCAGGGAGGGAAAACCATGCTTAAGATAGAACACCTGACCAAGACTTACGGCAGGTATCAGGCCTTAAACGGCCTTGATCTGACCATTGAAGACGGGGCGCTGTTTGGATTTGTGGGACCAAACGGCGCGGGAAAAACCACCACCATCAAAATCCTGGCCGGGCTTTTGATGCCTGATGAAGGGAAAGTGACCATTAACGGCATTGATGCCCTGAAAGACTATCGCCAGTTGAAGGGAATGGTGGGCTATGTGCCGGATTCCTTCGGCGTGTATGACAATTTAAAGGTATGGGAATATATGGAGTTTTTTGCTGCTTGCTATGGCCTGGATGGTCTTTCCGCCAGAAAACGGTGCATGACGCTGCTGGAGCAGGCAGGTTTGGAGGACAGGACGGATTCTTACGTGGATGGACTGTCTCGGGGCATGCAGCAGAGGCTGTGCCTGGCCAGAGCGCTGATCCACGATCCGGACCTGGTGGTGATGGATGAGCCGTCTTCCGGTTTGGATCCTAGATCCAGGGCTGAGTTTAAGGAATTGGTACTGGAACTTAATGAGCAGGGAAAAACGATTTTAATCAGTTCTCATATGCTGCCGGAGCTGGCGCAGATGTGTACGGATATTGGAATTATCGAGCAGGGCAGAATGGTGCTGAAAGGCAGTATGAAGGAGATTATGGAAAGAGTGGATCAATCGAATCCGTTGTTGATCACTGTAAGCGGAAATCAAGAGCAGGCCATGGCTATTCTTCGCAGCCATGTATGCGTCCGGACGATCTCGATCAAAAACGACTGTTTTTCCGTGGGATTTACGGGAGATGCCCAGGATGAGGCTCAGCTTCTCTGTCTGCTGGTGGATGCGGGGGTTCCGGTAACCAGATTTTACCGCCGCCAGGGCAATCTGGAATCTCTCTTTATGGAAATTACAGATCATGAGGCGGATAAGGAGGTGCTGATTTATGAAGGTAAACCCGGTGTATAAACGGGAAATTACAGTAAACAGCAGGAGTATCCGGCTTCCGCTGATTCTCATGGTTTTTAATGGAATTTTGGCGTTAGTGGCCCTACTGAATATGTATTCCATGACGGCCCAGGTGGAGATGACGGCAGAAATACAATATGGTTCTTTTCTGGAACTGTATGCCTTTGCCTCGGGAATTGAATTCGTGATGATTCTGATGGTGGTGCCGGCGCTGACGGCAGGAAGCATTAGCGGAGAGCGGGAGCGGCAGACACTGGAGCTATTGTTGTCCACTCAGGCGGGAGGCGGAGAAATCGTGGCAGGAAAGCTGATGGCATCCATGCACAGCGTAATTTTGCTGCTGATTTCCAGTTTTCCGGTAATGACATTGTCCTTTGCCTATGGAGGAATTCATTTAGAAGACCTTCTGTTTTTGTTCCTCCATTTTTTGGCAGTGGCTCTGCTGGCTGCCAGTATTGGAATCTTTTTTTCTGCTCTCTGCAGAAAGACAACAACAGCGACTGCGCTCTCCTACGGAACGATCACAATGTTGGTAGGGGGGACTTTTGGGATCAATCAGTTTATCTGGTCTATGGCCAATATGGGAAGTTCCGGCTATTTAATTCAGGTAGGAGGACTGGGCTCTCAGGTAAATTCCGGCGGCTTTCTGTATTTGCTGCTGCTTAATCCGGCGGTTGCTTTTTACCAGATTATCCGCAGCCAGACTGAGAATCAGGACAATATTGCCAGTGTGATTCAGTGGTTTGGAAATCGGCCTTCCAATTTAGTGCTGGACAACTGGATTCTGGTGAGTCATGTTTTATGGGTGGCTGCTTCAGCACTCCTTTTGGCTGCTGCAGTAAAGAGATTATCTCCGCGGGGAAGACGCTGGAGGGGGAAGTAACATAATTCGGACATCCACATATGATAAAGTACAACCATCGAAAAAGGAGATTAATCATATGTGTTGTTTTTGTAATGGATGCAATGGAAACTGGAATAATTGGAATAACTGGAACTGCTGCTGCATGAGGCGGAGACTGACCAGAGCCTTCAGAGAGGGCTATCAGGCAGGATTCCAGAATGGCTTCAGCGACGGCTTCCAGGATGGACGAAATGACAATTCCTGTAATTCCTGCAATTCTTGTGGTTCATGCTGTCAGTGGACCAGAAGCCAAGATGAAGGAAACTGCGGCTGCGGCTGCGATTAAAAACGAATTTTCAGACCGGCAGTTTTAAAGATGGAGAGACGGCGCCCTTGGAGCGCCGTCTCAGGCTGCCGGCCGGTTTTAACATACCACAATGAAAATGGGAGAATAAGGCTGGGTTATTCTGGCCGGAAGGGAGAATATATGCTGAACATAGGATGTCACCTGTCCTCTGCCAAAGGATATCTTGCCATGGGAAAGGCTGCTGTTTCCATTGGAGCAGATACGTTTCAGTTTTTTACCCGGAATCCAAGGGGAACCAGGGCGAAGGCGATTAAGGAGGAGGATGTAGAGGCCTTTAAGGTTTTTGCCAGGGAACATGGGATTCACCCCATTCTGGCACATGCTCCTTATATTTTAAATCCAGCCTCTGCCGATGAAGGCCTGCGCCGTTTGGCGGCAGAAACCATGGCGGATGATCTGGCCAGAATGGAGTATACGCCTGGAAACTTCTATAATTTTCATCCCGGCTGCCATGTTGGCCAGGGGGTGGAAAAGGGAATTGAGGAGATTGCGGGGATGCTGAATCAGATTCTTAAGCCGGAACAACATACGGTGATGCTTTTGGAAACCATGGCGGGAAAAGGTACTGAGATCGGAGGCCGTTTTGAAGAACTCCGCCAGATTATGGATCAGGTAGTGCTTAAGGATCACGTGGGAGTCTGCCTGGATACCTGCCATGTGTGGGATGGAGGATATGATATTGCGGGACATTTGGACCAGGTGATTGATGAGTTTGACCGGGTGATTGGCCTTTCTCACCTAAAAGCTATTCATTTAAACGACAGCCAGAATCCTCTTGGGGCCAGAAAGGACCGCCATGCCAGAATCGGCGAAGGCTGCATCGGCAAAGAAGCTTTAGGGAGGGTGGTGTGTCATCCTGCTCTTAAGAATCTTCCTTTTTATCTGGAAACGCCGAATGAGCTGGACGGCTATGCCAGGGAGATCGAGATGATGCGCCAGGCATGGGCTAGTGAGGAAGCAGAAGATTAAAACAAATACATAACAGCATTCCCCAGGCCGTGGGAAGAAGGGCGGCCAGGCCGGTCCATTTAATTGAGCCGGTCTCTTTTTTTATGGTGAGAAGGGTAGTGGAACAGGGCCAGTGGAACAGGCAGAACAGGATCATGGAAAGCGCAGTGTGCCAGGTCCATCCGTTGGCGGTTAAAATCGTCTTAATCGCAGTCAGGTCATTGATATCTGTAAGGATTCCTGTCTGGAGATAAGCCATCAGAATGAGCGGAAGTACGATTTCATTGGCGGGAAATCCAAGGACAAAGGCGGTAAGGATTATCCCGTCCAGTCCCATAAGCCTGCCTAAAGGATCCAGAAATCCTGCGGTCATGGACAAAAGAGTAGGGGCCTGGGAGGCGGCGGGGAGGGAAGAGGCCAGGGCCAGCCAGCCTTTTTGGGGGCCGGTAAAGCACACATTAGCCGCCAGCCAGATGATAAAGCCTGCCGGGGCCGCTACAGAAGCAGCTCTGCCCAGAACGAACAAGGTTCGGTCAAAGACTGAGCGGATCAGTATTTTTTTGATTTGAGGGCGGCGGTAAGGGGGAAGTTCCAGAATAAAGGAGGAGGAAAGTCCCTTAAGGCAGGTGGAGGACAGCAGGCTGGAAAAAAGCAGGGTGGAAAACACACCGGCAAGAATGGCGGCGGTCAAGCACAATGCTGCAGTAAAGGAAGCCTTAATTCCCTTGGCGGAGGCGGCGAAAAACAAGGTGATAATTGTAAACAAAGCGGGGAAACGGCCGTTGCAGGGAATGAATGCATTGGTGAGAATGGCAACCAGCTTTTCCCTAGGAGAATCCATGATCCGGCATCCGGTAACGCCGGCAGCGTTGCAGCCCAATCCCATCGCCATGGTCAGACACTGTTTGCCGCAGGAACGGCATCGGGCAAAGCCTCTGTCCATGAGAAAGGCAGCCCGGGGAAGATAGCCCAGATCCTCCAGCAAGGTAAAAAGCGGAAAGAAAATGGCCATGGGAGGAAGCATCACTGAGATTACCCAGGCTAAAACCCGGTACACGCCGTTAATCAGGCAGTCCTGGAGCCATGGAGCAAGGGGAAGAAGAGAAAGTCCATGGGCTAGATAAGGTTCCAGTCCAAAGAAAGCCTCCCACAACAAAGACGAGGGAAAATTGGCTCCGGCCATGGTAAGCCAAAACAGGAAAAACAGCAGCAGAAGAAGAACGATCCCTCCGCTGAAGGGAGCAGTAAAAAGCTTATCCAGCCGCTGCTCTAGAGGAGAACGGAAGTTTCTGGGATATTTAACGACAGCTTTTGTGAGCTTCTCCGGGGAAAAATCCAGGCAGTGATAAGAAAATGAACGGTGCCGGGCTTCCTGGATACGCGCTTTTAACCGTTTAAGATCCTTAGGCTTTCTGGCACAGCAGGGAACCACGGGAATTTGGAGGACATCTTCCAGAAGAGGGAGATCAAAAGCAATTCCCCGCCGGGCCGCTTCGTCCCACAGGTTAATGCAGAGTACCAGGGGAAGGCCCTGTTCTTTTACCTCATCCAGAGCAAGAATCTGGGCCAGAAGCTTGAGTCCTCTTTCCAGGCAGGAGGCGTCGCAGACCAGGACGATTAAATCTGCCTCGCTGCTGGAGAGAAACTGTCTGGTTACCTGCTCTTCCTCTGAACAAGCTGCAAGAGAATAAATCCCCGGCAGATCGACCACCCGCCAGGTTTCTCCCTCTGCCGTACATCGTCCCTCGGCGGCAGAAACGGTAACGCCGGCCCAGTTTGCCGTATGTTGACGCATGCCTGTAAGTCCGTTGAAAATAGTGCTTTTTCCCACATTGGGATTTCCGGCTAAGGCAGCAGTAAAAGGGGAGTCGTTCATGAAGGGCCTCTTTATTTAGAAAAATTTGCTTACGAATAGTGTATGCGAAAAAAGCAGAGAAGTGAATGGACAAAAGATGAAGGGAGAAAAAGAAAAAGGAGAGATCAAACAATATCTCTCCTTAAATCGCGTGGAAGCAAGGAGGCTCGAACTCCTGACCTTTCGCGTGTGAGGCGAACGCTCATCCCGGCTGAGCTATGCTTCCTGAAAGCCTGGGCGAAGTTCAGCATCCAAAAGCAGAATGCTGTCTTCCGGCCCATGACGGCTACAAGAAATATTGTATCACTTTCCAGAAAATAGTCAATGCCAAATTTCTCCAATAGTATCTTTTTTTTCGGATATATGATATGATTACCATAATTGCTGACTGGCTGAAGGTCAGCCTGAAAAGTTTTGATTTCATGATGGGAACGGAGAATGGAATACATGACTTTGGTGGAGAGTTATTTATCCGAATATTATGTAAATTTATTTTTTGGGAACGTGAATAAGCGTTACCGGGCCATGACCTTTGGGGAGATGCGCAAGCGCTGTCAGCGCCTGAATGAGTCTGCCTTGAAAACCGTGGAGAAGGCCAATGAACTCAGCGATATCCATGCCATGTTGTCCAAGGTTTGTGCCTGTCTGATGCGCAAGGAACATACTGCGCCGGCAGAGCAGAAGGCGGAAGCGGCTGAGTGGACGGAAAAAATGAAGGATTTCTGCCGCAAGCTGGCGGTGAAGGACCTGGAATTTCTTCCGGGCCTGGAGAAGGAGGAGCTGGAGCAGGTACTGAAAATGCAGGGACTGCGCCGCTATCTGTTAACCAATTCTCTGGAGAGAGGATATCAGCTGTTTTATATTCCCAAGGCTATCCAAAAGGGAATCCGTGAGTCGATAAAAAGCAGGCCGGAGGAAGAGTATCCTGAAGCCAGACAGATGAAACGGAAATTTATTCTTCATATCGGCCCCACCAACAGCGGAAAGACCCATGACGCGTTGGAACGTCTCAAGGATTGTTCTCACGGGGCATATTTCGGCCCTTTACGGCTTTTGGCCCTGGAGGTTTATGATAAGTGCAATATGGAAGGGCTTCCCTGCTCAATGATCACAGGAGAGGAGACCATTCAGGTGCCGGGGGCCCTGTGTCAGGCATGCACAGTGGAGATGCTGAATGATCACGAGTATTTTGACATTGTGGTGGTGGATGAATGTCAGATGGTGGGGGACCCTTACCGGGGCCACAACTGGACCAGGGCTATTTTGGGCCTTAGGGCGGAGGAAATTCACCTGTGCATGGCGCCTGAGGCGGAATCCATTGTAACCAGCATGATTAAGCGGTGCAAGGATCAGTACCGGATTGTGCGGCATAAGCGGAATACCAGGCTTACGGTGGAAAAGAAGCCATACTCTTTAAAGAATGATCTGCGAAAAGGAGATGCACTGATTGTATTTTCCAAAAAATCCGTGCTGGCTCTGGCAGCTCATCTGGAGAGCCAGGGAGTGCGCTGCAGCGTAATTTACGGAAGCCTGCCCCCGGCTACCCGGCGGGAACAAGTCCGGCGCTTCCTGGAAAAGGAGACGGACATTGTGGTCAGCACTGATGCCATTGGAATGGGACTGAATCTGCCTATCCGCCGCATTGTATTCGTGGAGACCCAGAAATTTGACGGGGTGGCAAAACGGAATTTGGAGCCGGGAGAAATTAAGCAGATCGCGGGGAGGGCAGGACGGTTCGGCATCTATGAAGAGGGATTTGTCACCGCCATTGACAATATTGAGCTGATTGAAGACGGACTTAAGCGTATGCCCATTCCGATGTTGAAAGCCTATATCGGCTTCCCGGAGCAGCTTTTAAGTCTTCCGGCGGATATCGCCACGTTGATTAAAATCTGGGCGGGAATGGATGCGCCGGCCATTTACCAAAAAATGGAAGTGGACGAACTCCTGTCTTTGTATGAAAGCTTTTTGTCAGTTCACGGAGAGCATCTGGAGGAGTTTTCCAAACAGGAGATCTATAAGCTGATTACCTGCGCCATTGATATTAATAATAAACTGGTGGTAGATTTGTGGAAGGATTACTGCCGGGAATACCGACAGGTGACAGAGCTGGAGTTTCCCTATTCTCCTGGCGGGGATTTATACGACCTGGAAAGCTATTACAAGATGCTGGATCTGTATTTTCAGTTTTCTCGAAAAGTGGGACTGCCGGTACAGATGGAAAATCTGGCGGCAGAACGTCACCAGACAGAAGCGGAGATCAGCAGGATTTTGAAGATGGAATGTTCCAGCTATTCCAGGAAATGCACCATCTGCGGCAGAGAGCTTCCCTGGGACTATTCTTTTTCCATCTGTGAGAGATGTTTTGAGCGGGGAAGAACGGCCAGGAAGCCCAAGGTCAAAATGAAAGGGGGAAGGAACCGGAGCCAGGTTAAGGCGCTGAATCCTGAGACAGGGGCTTAACAAATATTCCGGCGGCATCTTCTTTTCGAAGGGCAATAACGGCATGGTCTGCCAGATAGGCGGACATGCCGTTTTTTCGTCCCTTTATTACGCAGACTACGGTTTCTCCTGGGGCGAATCCCAGATCTGTCAGGCGGCGTTCTAAAGAAGGGGAGAGGGCCAGCCATACGACCACAGCAGATTGATTCTGATGAATACAGGTTAAGGGAAGAACCATGACGATACCAGCAAATAAAACCTTAGAGTAGGTTATGCGCCCTTTCCTTCAGGTGAGCCTGGACAGCTGGGAAGGCAGGAAATTTTCTGCAGGGGAAAGATCTACGGCCACTGGGTTTTGAATGGTCATGGAATCTTCTGTGACCTGACAATCTCGGGCAAGAATCTGAACTCCAGCCTGGCGGGCCTTGACCATGGCGCGGCCGAAGTCTGGGTGGGTTTCCATATTCGGCTGAAATGTTACGATGTCGGTCATCTGGATGACCAGAAGAAGGAAGGCGGGGAAACCTCGGCGGGCTGCATCGGCGAGCTCTTCTAAATGTTTAACTCCCCGCTGAGTGGGAGCATCAGGAAAGGCGGCCACGCCGCCGTTTTCTAAGGTTACGCCTTTTACTTCCATAAAGCTCTGGACGCCGTCCAGGAGAAAGGAAAGATCAAAGCGGGAATGTTCAAATACCACCTCCCGCCGAAGGTTGGACAGCCGGCTTCCCTGAGGAAGTACAGAGGATAAACCGCCTTTGGCTGCCCACTCAAAGGCAGCTTCATTGGGAGCCTGAGAATCCAGATTAATTAACAGCCGCCCTCCTTTTTTGCCGCCCGTTTCCTTGTATACGGCAATCAGGTCATAGGCCGTTTTTCTTCCTTTGGCGGCGGCTTCAGGACAGAAGGAGAGGATAACCGTAACGCCGGGAAGCAAAAGTTCCCTGCAGCGTCCTGTATTTTTTACATGACATACCGTTTCCTGGCCATTGATGAGCACGTGGGCGATAAAACGGTTTGGCCGGCGGAGAAAAATGCCGGATACAACAGATGAATAATGCATAGATTGTCTCCCTGATGAAAAAAATAATGAAATCTTCCTGGCAGAAAGAATCTGCCGAAATCATTCTAGCATGAGAAAGTTTTTTCCACAATTCCTTTCCTGACAGAGAGTTCAGGCGCCTGGGGAGAAAGCCTGTGACGTCATTTCTGGTTGCGCCCTTGGGGAAAATATGCTAAACTTTTTCCAACGTAATACCAGGGCCGTATTCGTTGGCTCTTTGCATAGTTTGTCTGCTGTTTGGTGCCGGCGCTGTTTTCGGGCAGAAGGCGGTCAGGCAGAGGGCGGACTTTTGGAGTGAAAAGCGCCGGGAGGCGCGAGAAATGGAGGAAATCATGGCATTATCGTATCAAAGTACTCGGGGAGGACAGAAAGGTCTTACGGCCTCCCAGGCTATTCTTCAGGGACTGGCGGCAGACGGAGGGCTTTTTATGCCCACGGAGATTCCCAAGCTGGATCTTTCCCTTGAAGAGCTGGCGCCGATGAGTTATCAGGAGACCGCTTATCAGGTGATGAAGCTTTTCCTTACCGATTACACGGAAGAAGAGCTGAGAAGCTGTATTCAAAAGGCGTATGACGCCAAGTTTGACACAGAGGAGATTGCTCCCTTAGTGAAGGCCGGCGGCGTTTATTATCTGGAGCTGTTTCATGGCAAGACCATTGCCTTTAAGGATATGGCGTTGTCGATTCTCCCCCATTTGATGACCACGGCAGCCAAGAAAAATCAGGTAGATCAAGAGATCGTGATTCTCACGGCTACTTCCGGAGATACAGGGAAGGCAGCGATGGCGGGATTTGCAGATGTTCCGGGAACTAGGATCATCGTTTTTTATCCGAAAAACGGCGTAAGTCCTGTTCAGGAGCTGCAGATGCGCACGCAGAAAGGGGATAATACTGCTGTAGTGGCCATTGAAGGAAATTTTGATGATGCCCAGACTGGAGTGAAAAAACTGTTTGGGGATGAAGAATTTAAGGCTCGTCTTGCAGAGCGGGGCTTCCAGTTTTCTTCCGCGAATTCCATCAATATCGGCCGCTTGATTCCGCAGATTGTTTACTATGTTTATGCCTGGGCAAAGCTGTTTGAAAATCGGGAGATTGCCGCTGGAGAAGAGATTAACGTGGCAGTTCCCACCGGCAATTTCGGCAATATTTTAGCGGCCTATTTTGCTAAGAAAATGGGAATTCCCATTGGAAAGCTGATCTGCGCTTCTAATGACAATAAGGTTCTTTATGACTTTTTTGCCACAGGAACTTATGATAAAAATCGGGAATTTATCCTGACGAAATCTCCTTCCATGGACATTTTGATTTCCAGCAATTTAGAGCGCCTGATTTATTTAAGCGCAGGCTGCGACAGCCAGGAGGATGCAGATTTGATGGCTCAGCTTTCTTCCCAGGGGCGCTATCAGGTAACGCCGCAAATGCGGAAGAACATGGAAGACTTCTGGGGCGGTTTTGCAGACTGGGAGGAAGATGCAGGAGAGATCAGACGAGTATTTTCCGATACCGGATATTTAATGGACACCCATACGGCAGTAGCTTCAGCCGTTTACCGCAAATATGTGAAAGAGACGGGAGATTCCAGGAAAACCGTAGTGGCGTCCACTGCCAGTCCTTATAAATTTGCCCGGAGCGTGATGGAGGCGATTGCTGGAAATCAGGATGGCAAGGATGAATTTGCCCTGATTGATGAGATGAGCGCCCTTTCCGCTACTCCGGTGCCGGAGGCAGTAGAGGAAATTCGCAGTGCGCCTATCCGTCACAACAGGGAGTGCAGCCCGGATCAGATGAAAGAAGAAGTGGCCTCCATTCTGGGAATTTCATAAAATCCCTTTCCATTTCCCGGGAAATAGGCTATAATAGCGGGGAGGGACATTAAAGATCAGACGGATATTGGCTGGTCTGAACGCAGGAAAATAATTTTTAGGAGGTATTTGGCATGTTAGTTAACGCAAAAGAAATGCTCCAGAAGGCCAGAGAGGGCAAATATGCTGTAGGTCAGTTTAATATTAATAATCTGGAGTGGACCAAGGCGATTCTGTTAACCGCGGAAGAAATGAGATCTCCCGTGATTTTAGGCGTGTCTGAAGGAGCGGGCAAGTATATGACCGGATTCGGCACCGTTGCCGCCATGGTAAAGGCAATGATGGAAGAATTAAAGATTACCGTTCCGGTAGCTCTTCACTTAGATCACGGCACCTACGAGGGCTGCTATAAGTGCATTAAGGCCGGCTTCTCCTCCATTATGTTTGACGGCTCCCATTTCCCGATTGAGGAGAATGTGGAAAAGACGAAAGAACTGGTTCATGTAACGGAGAACCTGGGCCTTTCTCTTGAGGCTGAGGTAGGTTCCATCGGCGGCGAGGAAGACGGCGTGGTAGGCATGGGCGAGTGCGCAGATCCTGATGAGTGCAAGAGAATTGCTGATCTGGGAGTAACCATGCTGGCTGCCGGCATCGGAAACATTCACGGAAAGTATCCGAAGAACTGGCCGGGCTTAAGCTTTGAGACTCTGGAAGCAGTTAAGGCGAAAGTAGGCGATATGCCTCTGGTACTTCATGGAGGAACAGGAATTCCTGAGGATATGATCAAAAAAGCCATCAGTCTGGGCGTTGCCAAGATCAATGTAAATACAGAGTGCCAGCTGTCCTTTGCTGAGGCGACCAGAGAATATATTGAGGCTGGAAAAGATCAGCAGGGCAAGGGCTATGATCCCAGAAAGCTTCTGGCTCCTGGTACTGAGGCCATCAAGGCTACGGTGAGAGAAAAGATTGAGCTTTTCGGTTCTGCAAATAAGGCTTGATGGAGAAGGGGCAATCGTCCTGTGAGTGTGGAGAAATTTGAAAAAATTTCAAAAAACACTTGCTTTTTTCCGGAAAATGATTTATTTTAGTTTACGAACGAAGGCGTTCTCCTTAAGGGGAGAGCGCCTTTTTCTTTGTTTCAGCGATATTCCCGCCTAAGGCAGCCGGCAAAAACAGGCGGCGAAGGAAAAGAGGCAGGAACTGGCTTAAGGAGATTGGGGATTTGACTTTACTTTTTCCCGCAAAACAGGTAGAATAGCAGGGAATAAGCAAATAACCCCCATATGCCTAGGGCAAAAAGCCTGTGAAAAAGGATAATCGAGGAGGATGGAGAGTCTATGAGTGAGACAGTAATCGTAGCCGAGATTTTCGGCCAGAATGTGTTTAACGACGCAGTCATGAGAGAACGCTTGCCCAAAAGCGTATACAAAAAATTAAGAAAAACCATTGTAGAAGGTACTGAACTGGATCCTAGTATCGCCGATTCGGTAGCTCAGGCCATGAAAGAATGGGCGGTGGAGAGAGGCGCTACCCATTATACCCATTGGTTCCAGCCATTAACCGGCGTTACGGCTGAGAAGCACGATTCCTTTATTTCTGCTCCGGATTCTACGGGAAAAGTAATGTTGGAGTTTTCTGGCAAGGAGCTGGTAAAGGGCGAGCCTGACGCGTCCTCCTTCCCCTCCGGCGGCCTGCGGGCTACCTTTGAGGCTAGAGGCTATACGGCGTGGGACTGCACTTCCCCGGCATTTTTAAAGGAGGATGCAGCAGGAGTTACCCTGTGTATTCCCACCGCTTTCTGCTCCTATACCGGTGAGGCGCTGGATAAGAAGACTCCTCTTCTTCGTTCCATGCAGGCACTGGATCAGCAGGCTTTAAGAATTCTTCGGCTGTTTGGAAATACCACATCCAAGAAGGTTACCCCTTCTGTAGGACCAGAGCAGGAGTATTTCCTGGTGGATAAGGCAAAATATCTGCAGCGCAAGGATTTGATTTATACGGGACGTACCTTGTTCGGCGCGATGCCGCCAAAGGGCCAGGAGATGGATGATCACTATTTTGGAATTATCCGTGAGCGGGTAGGCTCTTTTATGCGCGAGGTAAACAAAGAACTGTGGAAGCTTGGGGTTTCTGCAAAGACCCAGCACAACGAGGTTGCTCCTGCCCAGCATGAGATTGCGCCTATTTATGCGGAAGCAAATATTGCAACAGATCACAACCAAATGGTGATGGAGACGTTAAAGAGAGTGGCAGAACGCCACGGCATGATCTGCCTCCTTCATGAGAAACCATTTGCAGGAGTAAATGGCTCCGGAAAGCATAACAACTGGTCCATTACCACTGATGATGGAATTAATATGCTGAATCCCGGTGCTACACCTCACGAGAATATTCAGTTCCTTCTGGTGTTGGCATGCATCTTGAAGGCAGTTGACGTTCATGCAGATTTACTGAGACAGTCTGCTGCTGATGTGGGCAATGATCATCGTCTGGGAGCCAACGAGGCGCCGCCGGCAATCATTTCCATTTTCGTGGGCGAGCAGCTGGAGGATGTAATCGATCAGCTGTGCAGCACTGGTGAAGCTACCCACTCTAAGCAGGGCGGAAAGCTGATGACCGGCGTTGCGACCCTGCCGGATCTGGATAAGGATGCCACCGACCGGAACCGTACTTCACCGTTTGCATTTACTGGCAATAAGTTTGAGTTCCGTATGGTAGGTTCTTCCGATTCCATTTCTTCTCCTAACGTGGTGCTGAATACCATCGTGGCGGAAGCGTTCAAGGAAGCGGCAGATGAGCTGGAAAAGGCAGAGGATTTTGACCTGGCAGTTCATGATATGATCAAGGAGATGCTTGCCGCACATAAGCGGATTATCTTCAACGGGAATGGTTATTCTGACGCTTGGGTTGAGGAGGCAGAAAAGAGAGGCCTTCCTAACATCAAGTCCATGGTAGATGCTATTCCGGCACTGGTAACCGACAAGGCAGTTAAGCTGTTCGAGGAGTTTGGCGTATTTACTCGTGCAGAGCTTGAATCCAGAGCAGAGATCGAGTATGAGACCTATGCGAAAGCCATTAACATTGAGGCCAGAACCATGATTGATATGGCCAGCAAGCAGATTATTCCGGCAGTGATTAAGTACACCACCCAGCTGGCCAAGTCCATTTCTGCAGTAAAGGGAGCCTGCCCGGATGCAGATGTCAGCGTACAGAATGAACTTCTGACAGAGTCCTCTGATCTGTTAAGCGAGACAAAGGTAGCTTTGGCCAGCCTGACAGAGCTTGATCAGAAGGCCTGCCAGATGGAAGAAGGCCGGGAGCAGGCTGTATATTATCATGAAGTTGTTGTTCCCGCGATGGAAGCATTAAGAGCACCGGTGGATAAGCTGGAAATGATCGTAGATAAGGAATTATGGCCGATGCCCAGCTACGGCGATTTGATTTTTGAAGTATAATTAAGACAGCACGGCGAAGGGCCTGTTGTGAAGTGATTTGCAAATAAGGACGCTTTTTTTCATCAAAAGCGTCCTTATTTTTTTGGCTGGTTTTCGCTATGATGAAAGAGAAAGGCAGCATCGGCATACAGTGAAGAAAGAGGGGAAAGAAAATGATCAGAAAAGCCTTTAAGATGTTTTTATATCCCGGCATGGCTGAGGAGTATGAGCGGCGTCACAACGCATTGTGGCCGGAGATGAAAGAAATGATTCACGCCCATGGGGGGAGAAATTATTCCATCTATCTGGATAAGGAGACCAATGTGCTTTACGGCTATCTGGAAATAGAGGATGAGGAGCTGTGGGCGAAGTCCGTGGATACGGAGGTGAACCGGAAGTGGTGGGATTATATGGCGGATATTATGGAAACGAATCCAGATAACAGCCCGGTATCCGTGGATTTGGATATGGTGTTTCATCTGGATTAACCATGGCGTTGTGTTCTCCTGAACATCGATGCTGAGAAAAGAGAAAAATTTATAAGGCGGTATGACGAAATTGTGCGTCATACCGCCTTTATTTGCGGCATTCGCTTTTTAAGCAGTACTTCTTCCTTTGGACAGAAGTTCTTTTGCCAGATGAATAAAGTCTTTTTCTGCTTTGCTGATATAAGCCCCTTTTCGAGTAAGGGCGGAACGCATCCAGGCCTCTTTTTTTCCGATGGAGAAGTAAGCGACAGGGGCGCCTGGAACTACATAGGACTGGGGAAAAAAGGCCGGGGCCACCTGGTTGTTGGCCATGTTAAAAGCAGTAATACTGCTGGTGGATTCAAACAAAATCCTTGGCTTAACTTCTGCTTCGGCAAACAGATCATCGATCATATCCCGCAGACGGGTTTCGTGGCTTACAAGAATGATGGGCACATCTTTCAGAAGCTTAAGATCTATGGAAGGGAATGTTTCCCAGCTTCGTTCTCCTGCCATGCGAGAAAGGGGATTTTTCAGCGGAATACCTAAAACCAGCAGTTCGGGAGCCAGAAAGTGGTAATCAAACTGGGGTTTGCAGCTGTCTGTGCTATGAGCGGTAAAGGCAAGATTTACATTTCCCTGAAGTAGAAGCTGTTCAGCTTTTTTAATTCTAGCCTCGAAAATTTTAAAGGTGATATCTGGATACAGTTGTTGAAACACCGGGTAGAGCTGGGAGAACATGAGGGAACCTTGTTCAGGAGTGTAG
Organism: Candidatus Cottocaccamicrobium excrementipullorum; assembly: GCA_018713255.1. Lineage (GTDB taxonomy): Bacteria > Bacillota > Clostridia > Lachnospirales > Lachnospiraceae > Caccovicinus > Caccovicinus excrementipullorum. The sequence goes on from DVFL01000009.1 coordinate 225,534, forward strand.
GCAATGGCAATCTGACCTTTTTTCATGTCGGCGATATCCTGAAGAATGCGGTAAGTCTCTTCTTTCATCATTAGCATTTTGCGGGCAGTTTCTAAATAAATTTCTCCGGCATAGGAGGGGATCATTCCTTGTTTTACTCGGTGAAAAAGGGGAAGGCCAAGCTCTCGTTCCAGACGCAGCAGCTGTTGATTTAAAGCTGACTGAGAGATAAAGAGTTTTTCTGCTGCTTTCGAGATACTCTGCTCTTCTGCGATAGCGATAATGTATTCCAGTTGTTTAAGTTCCACAAAAATCCTCCTGATAATTTCTACAAACTAAGAAAATGTGAGTGAGCGTAGCCAAATTCATAAGTTGAATCCGTGATATTGTTCTATTATAATAATTTCAATGGCAATAATCAATGAAAATTGCTGATTTTGACGAAAGTCACATCCGCGGCCACGGAAAAAAGGCAAAACAAGATTGCTGTTATTGAGGTTATTTGTCATTAAGACTAATTGGACAAGTGACCGGAATGAATTGAATTACTGGTAGGATTATTTGCATAAAAAGAAAGAGGGGAAACATCTCATGGAAATGTATATTGTACTTGCTGTTACAATTTTCATGATGGTTATGTTCGTTTGGCATAAAGTGCCTTTTGGCGTAACGACCATGACGTGCTGCGTGATTTTAATGGTAACAGGCTGCATTGATTTGAATGCAACGTTCAGCGGATTTGGAAACAAAATTGTAGTATTGATTGCTCCCATGCTAGCATTGGGAAACGTACTGGGAAAGACAAGTCTGGTGGCAAACCTTCAGGATTTAATGGAGTCGATGAAGGGAAAGCACGGCACATTGTTGGTATTGTCTATTTTCTTGATTGCCGGCATAATGGCTCAGCTGATTCCATCTACTGCTGTGCTGGCAATTATGGTAGTATTCCTGTCAACTTTGGGTGAGACTGGAGAAATTAACTCCAGACGTCTGATGCTGCCCACCTTGGGAATAACATCTTCTTGTAAGTTCAGATTTCCCATTGGTTTAGGTGCAACTCAGTTTGCAGTGATTAATGCTATGTATGCAGGAATTATTCCAGACGAGAAGTATGCACTAAAGATGCTGGATCCTTTTATTTTTTCCATTTTCCCCATGGTTGTTCTGATAATATACTGTATTTTTGCCTGGCGTCTGGTGCCTAACAAGGCGGGCACCTTGAACAAAGATGCAGTAAAGCAGAAGATGCAGAAGGGGATTTATACTCCTGGTCAGGAGAAGCTGATTTATGTAGTATTTGCGGCTGTTATGCTGCTGATGATTTTAAACACATGGACCGGAGATATTATGTATGTAGCTCCTGCTATTGGTGTTTTGGTGTTGATTTATGCAGGTGTACTGAAGGTTAAGGACGCAGTTGCAAGTATGACCGTGGATATGATCTGGATGATTGCCGGCGTTTTGGTTGTATCCGATGCTCTGGGAAGTTCCGGAGCCAGTGAACTCATTGGAAATGCCTTTATGGGCCTGATTGGCGAGAACCCCAGTTCTATTATGGTTATGTTCTTGTTCTCTGCCGTAACCATTATCGTGACCAACTTCTTGTCCAATTCCGCAACACAGACGGTATTGGTGCCCATCGCGGCTTCTCTGGCATTAGTTGGCGGCTGGGATCCTAGAGGAATTGTTCTGATTGCAGGTATTGCTAATATGTTTGATATTGCTCTTCCTTCTGGTTCTGGCGAGGCGGCTGTCGCTTACGGTGCCAGCGGATATAATCCGGCGGAAGTCCTGCCTTTCAGCATACCGTATATTATTATAGCCATTGTTACTTGTACCATATCTGCCCAAATGTTGTTTCCGTTGTACGGATAGCACAGAATAGTCAGCGTGATTTTGGCCGAAGCATTCTCAGGCCAAAATCACGGCTTTGGAAAGGAGAAAATCAATGCCATTAAACAGTACATCATTAACCAGCCCGCCAGCTCCTGTCCTCATGGAGCATTGCTGCAGACAGCCTTGGGAAACCTACCTTGAACCCTTGAAAATGGCTCCCGGCGTGTGGTATGTATCAGGAAACGACTGGGTTGCCTGCTATCTCATTGATACAGGAGACGGTCTCATTCTCATTGATACAGCAATGCACGAGACGGCTTATTTAATGATTGAAAATATCCGAAAGCTGGGATATGAGCTGACGGATATCAAGAAAATCTTATTGAGCCATGCTCATATTGATCATATTGGCGCCTGCAGAACGATGAAGGAGCTGACGGGAGCGAAGGTTTATCTGGGAGAGCGGGATTTGATGTTCCTCCATGAACGGAAAGATCTGATCATGAACGACGGCGGGTATACCTGCGGTGAGTTCGAGCCGGATGAACTGTATGCTGACGATAAGCCGATTGTTCAGGGAAATGTGACCATTCACACAGTTTCTACGCCAGGTCATACCCCGGGATGCACCTCCTTCTTCTTTGAAGTGCAGGATGAGACGGGAAAGAAATATAAGTGCGGAATGCACGGCGGTCTTGGGCTGCTGTGGAACAGTAAAAAGCAGTTTGAGGAGATCGGCCTTCCCTTCTCTCTCATGGAAGAATTTGTGGATGGGTTGAAGAAGCTGGATCAGCGGGAGGTGGATATTTGCCTTCCATCACATACTAATCAGGTGGGTATCCTTCTGCTGAAGGATCAGATTCGGAATGATTTTAATCCCTACTATGATCCCTCTATCTGGCACGAGCTGATGCAGGAACGGCTGGAGCGGGCTCAGAAGATTCTGGATCGGGCCAAGGCTGAAGAATAAAAATATCTTAACCCCAAAAAGCGTTTATTCCTTTCGGTTTTATATCAGGAAAGGAAAAAGCGCTTTTTTGCGTGTAAAAGCCTCAAATTACTTTTTTTGACGTTCTTTACAAAAATAAATTAATTAAATGAGCAAGATTTCTCTTTACCGCAGAAATGACCTTTCTGATATTGTGCAAAATTTATAAAAAGAGCAGTGGGGGTTTCTATAGACTAAAAAAAAATAAGAAAAACTTAGAAAAATAATAAGTTGAATGGATATGTTTGTTTGATTATAATAATTTCAATGGCAATAATCTAAAAAAATACTTAAAATGACGAAAGTTGTGCTCATGGCCATGAGGAAAAAGTGAAGCTAAGATCATTGCTATTGGGATTATTTATTCAATATGCACTGGATGAGTAAATGATCGCAGGAAAAACACATTAAAAACTGTACAAATCTTACAAAAAACAAAGAGGGGGAACATCTCATGGATATGTACATTGTTTTAGCTGTCGCTATTTTTATGATGGTCATGTTCGTCTGGCACAAAGTTCCGTTCGGATTGACAACGATGACCTGCTGTATTATTCTGACGTTAACCGGCGTGATCGATGTAGGGACAGCTTTCAGTGGATTTGGCAACAAGATCGTGGTTCTGGTTGCGCCCATGCTGGCGTTAGGAACGGTATTGGGAAGAACCAGCATGGTAGGTAAGATTCGCGGTGTAATGGAGAATATGAAAGGCAGCCGCGGATATTTGATGGTACTTACCTTATTCTTCTTTACTGCTCTTCTTGCACAGTTTATTCCGTCAACTGCAGTTATGGCGATTATGGTTGTCTTTGCAGCACAGATTGGAAACAGCGGAGAGATTACTCCTACCAGAGTTATTCTTCCTATGCTGGGCGTTGCATCCTGCTTTAAGTTCCGTTTTCCGGTCAGTGCAGGTGCGGCAAACTTTGCGACGATCAATGCTCTTTATGAAGGAATTATTACTGATCCGGCATATCATCTGACCATGCTGGAACCGTTTTTCTTCTGCATTATCCCCATGACTATGGTTGGCCTTTTCTGCATTTTCGGCTGGAAGTTAATGCCTAAGTCAGAAGGCAACCTGAATCAGGATGCAGTAAATGCGAAAACCCAGACCAGCACCATGACTCCTGGACAGGAAAAAATCGTTTACATCGTGTTTATTCTGGCAATGGTTATTATGATCACCAATGTAGGCGGTCTCCTGTATCTTGCTCCTGCTATTGCAGTTGCTCTGTTAATCTGGACGGGTGTACTTGATGCAAAAGAAGCCTCCAAGCTGATGACCACCGACACCATCTGGATGATGGCTGGTGTACTGGTTGTATCTGATGCACTGGGAACTTCCGGCGCCAGCGAAGCCATCGGAAATCTTCTGTTAAATGCAGTAGGTGAGAATCCAAGCTCTTTCATGATTATGCTGCTGTTCTCTGCAGTTACCGTTATTATGACCAACTTCCTGTCCAATGCGGCAACCCAGACGGTTATCGTGCCTCTGGCAGCTTCCTTAGCTCTGGCAGGCGGATGGGATCCGAGAGGTCTGGTTCTGATTGCTGGTATTGCCAATATGGCTGACGTTGCTCTTCCCTCTGGTTCCGGCGAGGCGGCAGTTGCCTTTGCGGCAGGCGGATACAACCCGGCTAAGGTGCTCCGGTTTACGATACCTTATATGGCAGTGAGTATTCTGGGATATGCAATCTCCGCACAGCTTTTGTATCCTTTGTATGGATAAGACAGAAGCGGATTCAGCACTGATTTTAGAGAAAATATGGAACCGAAAAGGAGGAAGGAAGAATGCCATTAAACAGCACATCACTGACCAGTCCGCCGGCTCCGGTTCTCATGGAGCACTGCTGCAGACAACCTTGGGAAACGTATCTTGAACCGCTGAAAATGGCTCCTGGGGTGTGGTATGTGTCAGGGAACAACTGGGTTGCCTGTTATCTCATTGATACAGGAGACGGTCTTATTCTCATTGATACGGCAATGCATGAGACGGCTTATTTAATGATTGAAAATATCCGAAAACTGGGATATGAGCTGACGGATATCAAGAAAATCTTATTGAGCCATGCTCATATTGATCATATTGGCGCCTGCAGAACGATGAAGGAGCTGACGGGAGCGAAGGTTTATCTGGGAGAACGGGATTTGATGTTCCTCCATGAACGGAAAGATCTGATCATGAACGACGGCGGGTATACCTGCGGTGAGTTCGAGCCAGATGAACTGTATGATGATCATAAGCCCATTGTTCAGGGAAATGTGACGATCCATACCGTTTCCACGCCAGGTCATACCCCTGGATGCACCTCCTTCTTCTTTGAGGTACAGGACGAAAAGGGGAAAAGGTTTAAGTGCGGCATGCACGGCGGTCTGGGCTTGCTGTGGAACACGAAAAAGCAGTTTGAAGAAATTGGACTTCCCTTCTCGCTGATGGAGGAATTTGTGGAAGGACTGAAGAAACTGGATCAGCGGGAAGTAGATATCTGTCTTCCTTCCCATACGAACCAGGTGGGAATCCTTCTCCTGAAGGATCAGGTCCGGGATGACTTTAATCCCTATTATGATCCTTCCATCTGGCACGAACTGATGCAGGAAAGACTTGAGCGGGCGCAGAAGATTCTGGACCGGGCAAAAACTGAGGAAGAATAAATTACTTTATCCAACAAGAAAATCCGGCTTCTTTTGGACACGGATATGTGTCAGGAGAAGCCGGATTTTTGTATCTTATTCTGTTACTGCAATCGCTTCAATTTCTACCAGCGCGTCTTTGGGAAGTCTTGCTACTTCTACCGCAGCTCTTGCAGGATAAGGATCGGCAAAAAACTCGCCGTAAACAGCATTCATGTCGCCGAACATGTTCATATCCTTTAAAAATACTCCTACCCGGACAACCTGATCCATGGATACGCCCTGGCTGGCCAGAATATTCTTAATGTTGGTCAAGGACTGGCGGGTCTGAGACTGAATATCTTCTCCTGCAAAGGCTCCTGTTGCAGGATCGATGGGAAGCTGGCCAGATACGAAAACGGTATTGCCTGCCTGAATTGCCTGAGAATAAGGGCCGATTGCTCCTGGTGCGTTGGTGGTTGCATATGCTTTTTTCATTGGAAATTCCTCCTTAATATTGATTTGCCCTGAAAAGGGATTTTTTTAAAAAGACGAAATCAGGGGTTTTCAGGTAAAACCCGGGCGATTCCTTCTTGAATCGCAGTTTCAGCGACTGCTTTGGCCACAGTGTTGGCCACAGATTTGTCCAGAGGAGAGGGAATAATATTTTCCGGTCCCAGCTCTGATTCGGGAATCATGGAAGCAATGGCGAAAGCCGCCTTCTGCTTCATGGATTCGGTGATTTCTCTGGCCCGAACAGACAGCGCCCCTTTGAAAATTCCGGGGAAGACTAAAACATTGTTGATCTGGTTGGGGAAATCGGACCGTCCAGTGCCGACCACTGCCGCTCCGCCTGCCTTTGCTTCATCGGGCATAATTTCAGGCGTAGGATTTGCCATGGCAAATACAATTCCCTGATTCATAGAGGCTACCATTTCCCGGGTTACCAGATTGGGGCGGGATACACCGACAAAGGCGTCTGCTCCCTTCATGGCGTCAGCCAATGTACCATGGATCTTTTCTAAGTTGCTGATATGGGAAATCTCCTCCTGGCCGGGATTTAATCCCTCATCGCCTTCGCAGATAATGCCGTGAATATCGCACATAATCACGTTGCCGAAGCCCATGCTGATTAACAGCTTGCCGATGGCAATGCCTGCGGCGCCGGCGCCGTTGATGACGATCTTCATTTTGCCCATTTCTTTTCCTGTTACTTTCATGGCGTTGATCATGGCAGCGGCGACTACGATGGCGGTGCCGTGCTGGTCGTCATGAAAAACCGGAATGTCGCAGCGTTCTTTCAGACACCGTTCAATCTCAAAGCATCTTGGAGCGGCAATGTCCTCCAGATTGATGCCGCCGAAGCTTTTGGAGATCAGGGCGATGGTGTTGACGATGGTATCTGTATCCTTGGAGTCAATGCACAGCGGAAAAGCGTCTACATCGGCGAACTCTTTAAAGAGAGCGCATTTACCTTCCATCACCGGCATGCCTGCGGCGGGACCGATATCTCCCAGACCTAATACGGCAGTTCCATCAGTAATGACAGCCACCAGATTGGAACGGCGGGTAAGCTGGAAGGATTTCTCATAGTCAGCAGCAATCTGCCGGCATGGTTCAGCTACGCCAGGGGTGTATAAAAGGGAAAGATCTTCACGGGTGGTAATGGACTTGCGGGAGATCACTTCGATCTTGCCTTTTAATTCATAATGAAGTTTTAAAGATTCTTGATTAATGTCCATAATGTACTCCTTTCGATCAATATCTAATGTATAATGTACCATAAATCCCCAGGGTGTACAAGAAAAACTGTTTGGTTAAGACCGTTGCTTCCTATATTATAAGCCGCAAAAAGGCGGATTTCCTGTGCTGAATTGAGGGGGAGCAAGGAAAAAACAGGGGAAAGGGGGAAAAATACGGTAAATCCAAAGAAAAGGACTTGACAGGATGAGACACCGTGGATATAATGAGAAAGTGTGCGAAAATGCGGCTTATTTTCGTGCGCAGAAAAGCTGAACCACAGCAACCACAGTCAATATCACAGGAGGTGAAAAGAATGCCAACATTTAACCAGTTAGTGAGAAAGGGAAGACAGACCAGCGTTAAGAAATCTACCGCTCCGGCTCTGCAGAAGGGATTCAATTCTTTACAGAAGAAGGCCACCAACATTTCTTCTCCTCAGAAGAGAGGCGTGTGCACCGCAGTAAAGACCGCTACCCCGAAGAAGCCGAACTCCGCTCTGCGTAAAATCGCCAGAGTTCGTCTTTCCAACGGAATCGAGGTTACCAGCTATATTCCTGGTGAGGGACACAACTTACAGGAGCACAGCGTGGTATTAATCCGTGGCGGAAGAGTAAAAGACCTTCCCGGTACCAGATACCACATCGTAAGAGGAACCCTGGATACCGCTGGCGTAGCCAACAGAAAGCAGGCTCGTTCCAAGTACGGTGCCAAGAGACCGAAAGCTGCTAAGAAGTAATCAGGCAGCAGTCATGAAATAGGAAAATGCCGGAATGATGATATTGAACCTGTAGGTTGCAGGAGATAGAGATTGATCACTGTTTGACGGTGATTCCGAGCATGAACGCACAGAACGGGAGACCGGAATGTGCGAGTACCTATGAATTAATGTATACGGAAAAGTATTCCGTACCATAATTAAGGAGGGAAGTAACGTGCCACGTAAAGGACATACGCAGAAAAGAGATGTACTGGCAGACCCGATTTACAACAATAAGGTTGTAACCAAGCTGGTGAACAACATCATGCTGGACGGCAAGAAGGGTGTTGCACAGAAGATCGTTTACGGCGCATTTGACCGGGTAGCAGAAAAGACCGGCAAGGACGCTGTTGAAGTATTTGAAGAGGCAATGAACAACATCATGCCCGTATTAGAGGTAAAGGCAAAACGTATCGGCGGTGCTACCTATCAGGTGCCCATCGAGGTTAAGCCTGAGAGAAGACAGGCTCTGGCACTTCGCTGGCTGACTCAGTACTCCCGCAAGAGAGGCGAGAAGACCCAGGAAGAGAGACTGGCAAATGAAATTATGGATGCAGCAAACAATACCGGCGCATCTGTAAAGAAGAAAGAAGATATGCATAAGATGGCAGAGGCAAACAAAGCATTCTCCCATTACCGCTTCTAATTTTCGAAGGCGGCTGCTTGATTGCTTTGACAACTTATTAAGGAGGAAAAAGCCTTGGCTGGAAGAGAATATCCCTTGGAGAGAACCAGAAATATTGGTATTATGGCTCACATCGATGCGGGTAAAACCACATTGACTGAGCGTATCCTTTATTACACTGGTGTAAACTATAAAATCGGTGATACTCACGAAGGCACTGCGACCATGGACTGGATGGAGCAGGAGCAGGAGCGTGGTATTACCATTACTTCTGCAGCAACTACCTGCCATTGGACTCTGCAGGAGCACTGCAAGAAGAAACCTGGTGCCCTGGAGCATCGTATTAACATTATTGATACTCCTGGACACGTTGACTTTACGGTAGAGGTTGAGCGTTCCCTGCGTGTACTGGACGGCGCTGTAGGCGTGTTCTGTGCAAAGGGCGGTGTTGAGCCTCAGTCCGAGAATGTATGGCGTCAGGCTGACACCTACAACGTACCTCGTATGGCTTTCATTAATAAGATGGACATTCTGGGTGCAAACTTCTACGGCGCCGTAGATCAGATCCGCACCCGTCTGGGTAAGAACGCGATCTGTCTGCAGCTGCCCATCGGCAAGGAAGATGAATTCAAGGGAATCATCGACCTGTTTGAGATGCAGGCGTATATTTATAATGATGAGAAGGGCGAGGATATTTCCATCGTTGATATCCCTGAGGATATGAAGGATGAGGCTGAGCTGTATCACACCGAGTTAATCGAGAAGATCTGCGAGCTGGACGATGATCTGATGATGGAGTATCTGGAGGGAGAAGAGCCTTCTGTTGACTCATTAAAGGCAGCCTTAAGAAAGGCAACCTGCGAGTGCAAGGCGATCCCTGTTTGCTGCGGTTCTGCATACCGCAACAAGGGCGTGCAGAAGCTTCTGGATGCAATCCTGGAGTACATGCCTGCTCCTACCGACATCCCGCCGATCAAAGGCGTTGATCTGGACGGCAACGAAGTAGTAAGACATTCCTCTGACGAGGAGCCTTTCTCTGCTCTGGCTTTCAAGATCATGACTGATCCTTTCGTTGGAAAGCTGGCTTTCTTCCGCGTATATTCCGGAACCATGAATTCCGGTTCTTACGTGCTGAATGCCACCAAGGGCAAGAAAGAGCGTGTTGGCCGTATCCTTCAGATGCATGCCAACAAGAGAGCCGAGCTGGATAAGGTTTACTCCGGCGACATCGCCGCTGCAGTAGGCTTTAAGGTAACCACCACCGGCGACACCATCTGCGATGAGCAGCATCCAGTTATTTTGGAGTCTATGGAGTTCCCTGAGCCGGTTATTGATATCGCCATCGAGCCTAAGACCAAGGCTGGTCAGGATAAGATGGGCGTTGCTCTGGCAAAGCTTGCAGAAGAAGATCCTACTTTCCGAGTACACACCGACAGCGAGACTGGTCAGACCATTATTTCTGGTATGGGCGAGCTTCATCTGGAGATTATTGTAGACCGTCTGCTTCGTGAGTTTAATGTAGAGGCTAATGTAGGCGCTCCTCAGGTTGCCTACAAGGAGACCTTTACGAAGGAAGTTTCTGTTGACAGCAAGTACGCAAGACAGTCCGGCGGACGTGGTCAGTACGGTCATTGTAAGGTTATCTTTACGCCAATGGATCCCAATGGCGAGGAGACCTTCAAGTTTGAGTCTACCGTTGTGGGCGGTGCTATTCCTAAAGAGTATATCCCTGCTATTGGCGAGGGTATCGAGGAAGCAGCTAAGTCCGGCGTTCTGGCTGGATTCCCTGTACTGGGCGTTCATGCTAACGTATACGACGGTTCCTATCATGAGGTTGACTCCTCTGAAATGGCATTCCACATTGCCGGTTCTATGGCATTTAAGGAAGCAATGCAGAAGGGCAATCCGGTGCTCTTAGAGCCCATCATGAAGGTTGAGGTTACCATGCCGGAAGAGTATATGGGCGATGTAATCGGTGATATTAATGCTCGCCGCGGCCGAATTGAGGGCATGGAAGACATCGGCGGCGGAAAGATGGTAAAAGGTTACGTTCCGCTGGCAGAGATGTTCGGCTATTCCACCGACTTACGTTCCAAGACTCAGGGCCGTGGAAACTACTCTATGTTCTTTGAACGCTACGAGCAGGTTCCGAAGTCCGTTCAGGAGAAAGTAATTGCTGCGCAGAAGGGAAATAAATAAGCCTTTTGCAGTCGAAAATTAAGTTCCTCTTATCCGGCGGTTTTGCCGCCGGATAAGCAAGAATAGGCTTGAAAAATCCAGGTAAATCACATATAATGGAAACTAGCCTGATATAAACCATAATAGCCCGAAGAAGGCGCAAATTAAGGAGGACGTTATAAAATGGCAAAAGCTAAGTTTGAAAGAACTAAACCACATTGTAACATTGGTACCATTGGACACGTTGACCATGGCAAAACTACGTTAACCGCTGCTATTACCAAGGTTTTACACGAGAGATATGGCACCGGTGAGTCTGTTGCATTCGAGAACATCGACAAGGCTCCCGAGGAGAGAGAGCGTGGTATCACCATCTCTACCGCTCACGTTGAGTATGAGACTCCAAAGAGACACTATGCACACGTTGACTGCCCAGGCCATGCTGACTACGTTAAGAACATGATCACCGGCGCTGCTCAGATGGATGGTGCTATCCTGGTTGTAGCTGCTACCGACGGTGTTATGGCTCAGACTCGTGAGCACATCCTGTTATCCCGTCAGGTAGGCGTACCTTATATCGTAGTATTCATGAACAAGTGCGACATGGTTGACGATCCTGAGCTGTTAGAGCTGGTTGAGATGGAGATCCGTGACCTGTTAAACGAGTATGAGTTCCCAGGCGATGACACCCCAATCATTCAGGGTTCTGCTCTGAAGGCTCTGGAAGATCCAATGGGCGAGTGGGGCGATAAGATCATCGAGCTGATGGAGGCTGTTGATGATTATATTCCGGATCCTGTACGTGATACCGATAAGCCTTTCCTGATGCCTGTAGAGGACGTATTCTCTATCACTGGCCGTGGTACTGTTGCTACCGGTAGAGTAGAGCGTGGTACTCTGCATCTGTCTGATGAGGTTGAGATCGTTGGTATCCATGAGGAGACCCGTAAGGTAGTTGTTACCGGTATCGAGATGTTCCGTAAGCTGTTAGACGAGGCAGTAGCTGGCGATAACATCGGCGCTCTGCTGCGTGGTGTTCAGAGAAACGAGATCGAGAGAGGCCAGTGTCTGGTTAAGCCCGGTTCCGTTAAGTGCCACAACAAGTTCACCGCTCAGGTATACGTTCTGACCAAGGACGAGGGCGGCCGTCATACTCCTTTCTTCAACAACTATCGTCCTCAGTTCTACTTCAGAACCACCGACGTTACCGGCGTTTGCGAGCTGCCCGAGGGCACCGAGATGTGCATGCCTGGTGACAACGTAGAGATGACCGTAGAGCTGATCCATCCAGTAGCAATGGAGCAGGGCTTACGTTTCGCTATCCGTGAGGGCGGCAGAACCGTAGGTTCCGGTAGAGTTGTTTCTATCTTAGAGTAATTATCTGACTGACAGATTAAATTAAATATGACCAAGCGCAGGAACCCCCCAGGCTTTGCCGCCTGAGGGGTTTCTTTATGTTGGAGGAGAAGATGATGAAGCTGACTACTCTTTGTTATATTGAACAGAATGGTTCATATTTGATGCTCCACCGGACAAAAAAGGAAATTGATCCTAATAAAGACAAGTGGATTGCTCCCGGGGGGAAGTTTCTTGAAGGCGAGACGCCGGAGGAATGTATGCTTCGAGAAGTGAAAGAAGAGACGGGGCTTACCCTCAAGGATTATCGCCTCCGGGGGATAGTAACCTTTTTGTCTGATCAGTGGGAAGGAGAATATATGTTTCTGTATACAGCAGATCAGTTTGAGGGAAAGCTGGAAACAGAGTCCTGCGATGAGGGAGAATTGAGATGGGTGAAGAAAGAAGAAATTCTCAGCCTTACCCTTTGGGAAGGAGATAAGATTTTTTTAAAATATCTGATGGAGGGCGGAGAGTATTTTTCCTTAAAACTTCGGTATCAGGGGGAACATTTGGCTGAAGTTCAGGAGACCTTCCCCAAAATTGGAAATAATCCTTAACTTTTCTTACATTTCCAGCAGGTGTCTTGCCTTCTTTTCGGCTTTGTGGTACATCTATAATCGTCACCATTAATTCTGTGTCAGGTTCGGGGCTGGAAAAACAGAGCCGTCCTGGCGGAGACCTTTATGATGTAATTAAGGGGAAAAGACATGAAGAATTGGACGAGATCGGGGAAGGCTGTTGTATTTGCTGCTGTGACAGCGATAATGACGGCCGTTTCAGGGGTTACTGCCTTTGCAGAGGATGAGACAGCATTTGTAGTTGGGACACAGGTAAACGGCATCGGCATCGGGGGAATGACCGTGGAGCAGGCGAAAGCACAGATTGAATCCTTTTATGCTGGAAATTATACGCTGACGTTGATTGAGCAGGGCGGTAAAGAGGAAGAAATTAAGGGAAATGAGATTGGATTTAAGGTTTCTCTTCCTGAAGGACTGCAGGGAATTCTGGATGAGCAGAATGCATCTGGGAGAAATTTTGGCCCCAGCGTGGATAACAGTCATACAATGACGATGGAAAACGTGTATGATCAGGCGCTCTTAGATCAGGCGATAGATGGGCTTTCGGCGGTGAGCGGATCGGATATTGTGATGACTGCCAACGCTTATGTGACTTCCTATGAGGAAGGTCAGCCTTTCCGAATTGTAGAGGAAGTGTATGGCAATAATCTGGATTTGGATAAGACCAGGGCAGCGATCCGCCAGGCAGTAGCTGCAGGGCAGGAGGAGCTTAATCTGGAGCAGGCCGGCTGTTATGCGGCGGTAACAGTTACTGCAGATAATGAGGCGTTGAAGGCGCAGTGCGCTGTGATGAACCAGTGCAGAGAGATGGAAGTTACGTATGTGTTTGGCAATGACACCAGAGTGCTGGATGGAGAGACGATCTGCTCTTGGATTACCTCTCAGGCGGATGGTACCATCGGCGTAGATCAGAACAAGGCGGCGGCTTTTGTATCGGAGCTGGCAGCGGCTTACGATACGGCTGGCACCGAGAGGACCTTCATGACTGCTTCAAACACGGCAGTAACCCTGACAGGTCCTTATGGCTGGAAGATTGATCAGGCAGCGGAAACTGCTGCTTTAGTGGGAATAATCCAGACTGGTCAGTCTCAAACCAGGGAGCCTGTCTATTCCCAGTCAGCAGCCAGCCGAACGGAATCAGACTGGGGCGGTACCTATGTGGAAGTAGATATGGGAAACCAGCATGTTTACATGGTGAAGGATCATACCTTGGTGTGGGACGCGCCTTGTGTGACGGGAAATGTATCTAAAAATTACACAACTCCTGAAGGAATTTACAGTCTGGCATATAAGCAGAAAGACAGAATCCTCAGGGGAGCAAAGCAGGCGGACGGTACCTATGAGTATGAGAGTCACGTGGATTACTGGATGCCCTTTAACGGGGGAATCGGCCTTCATGATGCAGACTGGCGCAGCAGCTTCGGCGGTTCTATCTACAAGACGAATGGAAGCCATGGCTGTATTAACCTGCCTCCAGATAAGGCGGCAGCGCTTTATGATTTGATTGATAAGGGAACGCCGGTAATCTGTCATAATTGACAGCTGCAGGGGATAGTATCTTCAGAAGGGAAGAACATTGATGCGCCGTCCTGAAATGATGGACAGGAAAGAAAATTTTTTTGAAAAACAGCTTGACATTTTTGAAAAACAGCTGTATACTTATTATCGCTGCTGAGGAATACAGCAGTGATACGTGTGCGTAGCTCAGCTGGATAGAGCACTTGGCTACGGACCAAGGTGTCGGGGGTTCGAATCCTCTCGCGCACGTTCATTGAAGCCGGATCGAAGGATCCGGCTTTTTTCGTTTTGGAGAAATTTGATCAGAAGATGACAAAGGGGAAAGGAAAAGGATTGCAGTTTTCGGATTGGTGTGGTATGATTAAGTCTAAATAATTTATTACATTGGAAAAGATGATCGCAAGGGCGCAGTAGAGTACTCACTGTGTCTTTTTTTGCAGTATGACCGGAAGTTAGGGCAGACAAGAAGGCAGGCGAGAGGCTTTTCAAAGGAGGTTGAGCTGATGAGAAAAAGAAGGAGTCTGGTATTGGCAGCAGTGCTTGCCGCATCTTTGGCGGCATGGGGATGCAGTGGAGGAAGTAAAGGAGAAAGCGGAGGAGCTGAGACGGGAAGCGAAGCCCAGGATACTCAGGCGGCAGCTGCCGGAGAGACTAATGACACAGGAGATACGGCAGGATTTATGAATGTGGCTCTGGGAGCAGACATCCAGACGGCAGATGTACATAAAACCACCAAGGATTATCAGATCCCCATTAATATTTTTGACCGCCTGGTGGATGTGGAAGTTAAGGACGACGGTTCTTCCGAGATCGTGCCTTCACTGGCAGAGAGCTGGGAGATCAGCGACGATGCTCTGACTTATACCTTCCATCTGCGTCAGGGAGTGAAATTCCACAATGGAGAGGAACTGACAGCGGACGATGTGGAATACAGCTTTACCAGACAGCTCAGTGTAGAAGGAGCAGTGAACACGGACTTTTTGGCTCAGGTAAAAGGGGCGGATGAGCTGATTGCCGGTACGGCGGATACTCTTGAAGGATTCAATGTGCTGGATGATTATACCTTTACCATTACCTTGAAAGAACCTTATGCTGGTTTTCTGGCCTGCCTTTCCGTGCCGGGCTGCTCGATTTACAATCGGGAAGCCACAGAAGCGGCAGGAGATCAGTTTGGCTTGGACCCGGCCCTTACCATAGGAACCGGCCCCTTTAAGTTTACCAGCTGGACCATCAATGACCGCCTGGTACTGACCAGAAATGAGGACTACTGGAACGGCGCTTCTGCGCTGCCGGGAGTGGTGATCCGCATTGTGCCGGATACAGAAACCCAGCGAATGATGTTTGAAAGCGGGGAATTGGATCTTCTGGATCTGGAGAATATGCCTGATGCAGTAGATGATCTGACTGCCAGCTATCCTGACCAGATTGTTTCCGGACCTCGGGTAGGTACTACATACTTTGCGTTGAATGAGAATGTGGAGCCCCTGGGCGATGTAAGAGTGAGAAAAGCCCTGCAGCAGGCCATTGACCGCCAGGCGATTCTGGATGCATTATTCGGCGGCCAGGGACAGTTGGAGAACGGCATCTTCCCTCACGGACTTTACGGATTTAATGAAGATCTGCCGGCAATCTCTTATGATCCAGAGGCGGCCAAGGCTCTTTTAGAGGAAGCTGGATACGGCGGAGGGTTTGATATGGTAATTGCGGCAGATTCTTCCGCATCCACTTCTACGACCCAGGCGATTGAGATTATTGCGGCTCAGTTAGGAGAGATCGGTGTGAATGCACAGATTCAGAATATGGACGAGGCTACCTGGCTGGCCACTCGAAATTCTGGAGAGATGGTTTCTTATATGTCTACTTGGTCTGCAGATTATAACGATCCGGACAACTTTATTTACACTTTCTTCGGCAGCGAGGAAAATACGAAGCTTAGATCTTTGAATTACAAGGATCAGGAGGTAATTGACCGGGTACAGCAGGCAAGATCCATTGTGGATCCGGATGCGCGGATTCAGGAGTATCACGACCTGGAGGAGAAGCTCATTACGGAGGACGCAGCGTGGATTCCCATGTATTCCCGCCTTCACAGTTTTGCGGTAGGAAAGAGGGTACAGGGATTTGAAGTTCCCTGGAACGGATTAAGCGACTGCTACTTCTACGGGCTTTCCATCAGCGAATAGTCTGATTTGACCGCAGAGAACGGGCTGCTTTCAGAGCAGCCCGTTTTGTGGTCCAGGCCGAAAAGGCGGAAACAAGAGAGAAAAGAAAGGAGAATACCCTGTGATCAAACATATTCTAAAGAGAATCCTGATTGCCATTCCGGTATTATTCTGTGTGATTCTGGTGATCTTTATTATGCTCAGGGTGCTGCCGGGCAACCCGGCAGAAACCATGGTGGGTGAGCATGTGAGCCAGGCGGTGATTGATAAGATCAGCCGGGAGATGGGACTGGATGAACCTCTTTATCTTCAGTTTTTCCGATATGTAGGAAATGCCATTCGCGGAGATTTCGGCACTTCTTACCGGCTGAACCGAAATGTCACCAATATTATTCTGGAGGCTTTCCCCAACACAGTGAAGCTGTCCCTTTGCGCGGCAGTGATTGCCTGGGTGATTGGTATCAGTGCAGGCTTAATATCGGCGATCTATCGAAACCGGATTTTGGATCGTTTGTTCATGGGAACGGCGCTCATGGGAGTATCCATGCCGGTGTTTATGATTGCTCTGGTGCTGCAGTATGTGTTTGCCTTTAAGCTGGAGCTTTTCCCTGTATCGGGATATGATTCTATGAAAGCGATGGTTCTTCCCGCCATTGCCTTGGGCTGGAATTCTGCCGGCAGCATTGCCCGGATGACCAGATCTAATCTGGTGGAAGTGATGCAGGACGATTATATCCGTACTGCCAGGGCCAAGGGACTGATGGAAGGCGGAGTGATTCTTCACCATGCGCTGAAAAATGCCATGCTTCCTGTGGTGACAATGATGGCCCTTCAGGTATCCAGCATGCTTTCTGGAGCGGTGCTGACAGAGAGCGTATTCGGTATTCCAGGCATTGGACGGCTGGCGGTTAACGCCATTGAGACCAGAGATATGCCCCTTTTGCAGGGCACAGTGGTATTTACCACAATCTTAGTGATTATCGGAAACCTGGCGGCGGATCTTCTTTATTCCGTCCTTGACCCGAGAATCCGGGAGGAGGCGTAAGATGGAAGAAAGAAGAGAATGGATTAAAGAAGAAGGCGGAAGCCTGGAGGCGTACATCCAGGCGGAACAGCTTGGAGAAGAGGAAACCTGGAAGGATCAGGTAAAGAAGCTGGTTCGTCAAAATAAGCTGGCGGTATTTTCTGCTGTGGTGATTGTTCTGATTCTTCTTGCTGCAGTGTTTGCGCCTCTGGTGGCGCCTTACGACCCTTATCAGCAGGTTCTTCAGGACCGGCTTCTGTCTCCGGGAGCGGAGCATTGGCTGGGCACTGACGAGCTGGGCCGAGATGTGCTCAGCCGGATTATTTACGGCGCCAGGATTTCTCTGGCCATTGGTTTGATTCCCACCACCATTTCCATGGTGCTGGGAACGATTCTGGGCCTTGTTGCCGGATACTACGGAGGAAAAGTGGATTTCCTGATCATGCGTCTGGCAGATGTAATGCTGGCTTTCCCCTCCCTCCTTTTGGCCATGGTAGTGATGTATACCATGGGAGGAGGGCTGGTGAACATTTTTATTGCGCTGAGTCTGGTAAACTGGGCGGGGACCGCCAGAATTGTTCGTGCCCAGACCTTGTCCTTGAAGGAAACAGAGTATGTGGAGGCTGCCAGATCCATGGGAGTGAAAAGCTGGAAGATTCTTTACCGCCATATTCTGCCCAACTGTCTGCCCTCGCTGATTGTTTTGTTTACTTTGAATATTCCTTCGGCGATTTTGTCTGAGGCATCCCTAAGCTTTCTGGGAGTAGGAGCCCAGCCTCCTTCTGCCAGCTGGGGCCTGGCGGTGGTTAGGGGAAAAACCTATCTGTTTTCGGAACCATGGCTTTCCATTGCGCCCTGCGTGGCGATTATGATCGTGGTGCTGGCCTTTAACTTTCTGGGAGATGGCTTAAGAGATGTATTGGATCCCTATCTTAAGGAACAGTAAGGAGGAGAGAGAAGATGACAAAAGAAACGAAGCAGGAAAGAGAAACGGAAGAGATGGTGCTTCAGCTGTCAGATCTGCGCTCCTGGTTCTTTACGGCCAAAGGAACGGCGCCTGCGGTGGACGGGGTATCTATTGATGTGCCCCGGGGAAAGATTGTAGGGTTGGTAGGGGAATCCGGCTGCGGAAAGAGCATGACGGCAATGTCCATTATGGGACTGGTAAAGCGCCCGGGGAAAGTGGTGGGAGGAACCATTACTTTGGAAGGCAGGGACATTACCCACTTATCGAAGCGGGAGCTGTCCAAGATGAGAGGCAATGAGATTTCCATGATTTTTCAGGAGCCTATGACCTCCTTAAATCCGGTGTATCCGGTGGGGCGGCAGGTTCAGGAGGCAATTCTGCTGCACCAGAAGGTGTCAAAAGAAGAGGCAAAAAATCAGGTGATTGAGATTTTCCGCCAGGTAGGCATTCCAGAACCGGAGAAGCGGTATCGGTCCTATCCCCATCAGCTTTCTGGAGGTCTTCGGCAGCGGGTGATGATTGGAATGGCCATGGTATGCCGTCCGAAGGTACTGATTGCAGATGAACCCACAACGGCCTTGGATGTGACCATTGAGGCCCAGATTCTCCAGCTGATGAAGAAGCTGAGGGATGAGTATGGAACCTCCATCATTCTCATTACCCATAATATGGGAGTGGTGGCTGAGGTTTGTGATAATGTGTATGTAATGTATGCGGGAAAAGTGATGGAGCAGGCAGAGACATTCAGCCTCTTTGAGCGGCCGGGCCATCCTTATACCCAGGGCCTGCTTCAGTCCATTCCGCGGCTGGATAAGCAGGAGAAACGCCTTTATGCCATAAAGGGAGTGGTGCCGAATCTTCTTCATCTTCCCAAGGGATGCAGTTTCTGCACTCGATGCCCTCTGGCAGAGGAGCGGTGTTTTACAGAACGGCCGGAATTGTATAATGTGGGAGAAGAACATAAAATCCGCTGTTTTCGGTATGAGAAAGGAGGAGAATGATGGAGAAACCAGTTCTTTTAGAAGCGAAGCATCTGGTGAAGGAATTTCCTCTGGTGAATGGAAGAAAAAAGCAGACGGTGCATGCAGTTTCCGATGTGAGTCTGACCATCCGCCAGGGGGAGACATTAGCTCTGGTGGGAGAATCTGGCTGCGGGAAAAGCACTCTTGGCCGTACATTGATTCGCCTTCTGCCGGCTACCTCTGGAACTGTGGAATTTGAAGGGAAAGACATTACTTCCATGAGCAGCCGGGAGTTCGCCCCTTACCGAAGACAGATGCAGATTATTTTCCAGGACCCGTACGCCTCCTTAAATCCCAGAATGACTCTCCGCCAGATTATCGGAGAACCTTTGGAGACTTATCATACAGCGGCCAGCCGACAGGAATTGACAAAGCAGGTGGGAGCCTTGATGGACTTGGTGGGAATTCCCAGAGAATTTATGAACCGGTACCCCCATCAGTTTTCCGGCGGACAGCGCCAGCGAATCGGTATTGCCAGGGCTATTGCCCTTGAACCGAAGCTGATTGTCTGCGATGAGCCGGTGTCGGCGCTGGATGTGTCCATCCAGTCCCAGGTGCTGAATCTGCTTAAGGATCTTCAGGAAAAAAGAGGACTGACCTACTTATTTATTTCTCATGATCTGGGAGTAGTGCGGTTTATTGCAGACCGAGTATGCGTAATGTTTTTAGGAATGGTATGTGAAACTGGACCAACGAATCAGCTGTATGAGCGTCCTCTTCATCCATATACCAGATTTCTGCTGGAGGCGATTCCTCAGCCGGATCCTAATCTTCGCAGTCAGGAGAAGCAGCTTCTTTCCGGGGAGATTCCCAGTCCGGTGAATCCGCCTTCAGGATGCCGTTTTCACACAAGATGTCCTTACGCCAAAGAAATTTGCAGCAGCCAGACTCCGCCCTGTACAGATAGGGGAGAACGGCAGGTATACTGCCATTTTCCCTTGGCATAACAGAGAATCTGAAAAATAAAGCATTTCCTTGTTTCTGATTATTTGTTATAATTGGAACGTAGCAGGCTTGGCATTAAGCTGCAAAGAAGTCTTAAGAAAGCAGTTCGGAGGAAATGGAGGATAAGGACATGACGATAACAACAAAGCGTGAAGGAAGCAGCCTGACGATTACTCTGGCAGGAAGATTGGATACAACCACGGCGCCTCAGCTGGAAGCAGAGCTTAAACGTTCTGCGGACGGGATAAATTTGCTGGTTTTTGATTTTTCGGCGCTGGATTATATTTCTTCCGCAGGCCTGCGGATTTTGCTGAATATGCAGAAGCAGATGAACAAGCAGGGAACCATGATTATCCGACATGTGAATAATGTAATTGCTGATATTTTTGATATTACCGGTTTTGCCGATATTCTTACCATAGAGGAATAGGGACTGCAGGGAAAGGCGGAAACAGAAAATGAATTTAAAAAACAGGATGATTATAGAAGAGTACAGAGCGGAAAGGCCGGATTTTGTCCGTCTTGGGGACTTGGTTTCCGGAATGCTGAAGCAAGGTGTTCGGAGTCTGGGCACTGAGGTTCTCGCGGTGGAGCACCGGGTTAAGGAGGAACAAAGCCTGGTGGGCAAGCTGGAGCTGAAAGGTGAAAAGTATCGTTCTCTGGGAGATATTACCGATATTTTAGGTGCGAGAGTAATCTGCTTTTTTTCCGATGATGTGGATAAAGTGGCGGCAATCATCGAAAAGATGTTTGTGATCGACTGGGAAAATTCCGTAGACAAAAGAGCCCAGCTGGATCCCGATGCTTTCGGCTACTTGTCTCTTCATTATATTTGTTCTCTTCCGGAGAATGAGGGATATCCAAAAGAGCTTTGCGGAAAACGGTTTGAAATTCAGATCCGCTCAACACTGCAGCATACCTGGGCGGCAATTAATCATGATCTGGGGTATAAAAGCGAGTTCGGCGTTCCACGGAATATTGTAAGAGAGTTTTCCCGACTGGCAGGTCTTTTGGAAATTGCTGATGAACGATTTGTTGATATCCGCGACAATCTCCACCGGTATGGCGATGAGATCCGCGCGCAGATCGCAGAGAACAGGGCAGATAATGTGCCGTTGGATTTGGTGTCGCTTAAAGAGTTTGCAGCTCATAATAAGGCGCTTCGGGCGTTTATGGAGGAGATGGCAGCAATCTGCGGAGCAGAGATTCAGGATATTAATCCAGAAAATTATCTGCAGCAGTTTGCATGGCTGGGAAAGAAAACTCTGGGAGACCTTCAGGAGATGTTAAGGGAAGACGGGCCTTTGGCTCTGGCTTTAGCCAGATATACTTTGGAACGCACCGATTTGGATATCCTTTCTTCCAATGCGGCGCTCCGTTATTTGTGCCGGGCGGAACTGATCAACCGGGGATATTCAGAAGATAAGATTGCAGAGTTTTTGGCGCTCACTGCCAACAACCCCAAACGGGCTTTGCGGCAGGCCAAGCATCTGCTGGACGTATACAGCAAAGTAAAAGGCGGCCAGGCATGACGGCCCGGGAGAGGTATGACAGGGCTTTAGCCTTTGCCATGAAAAAGCATGAAGGGCAGTTTCGCATTGGAGGAGAACCTTATATTACCCATCCGGTGGCGGTGGCAGAACTGATAAGAGAGAAAGGATTGGGTCTGGATTATCAGATTACCGCCTTGTTCCACGACCTTTTGGAAGATACGGATGCTTCGGAGGAGGAGATTTTGGAGCTGGGAGGAAGTCAGGTACTGGAAGCAGTGAAGCTTCTTACCAAGGAAAAAGGATATTCCATGGCGGACTATATTGCGGGAATTAAGGCTAATCCTATGGCGTTTGCGGTAAAGGCGGCGGACCGGCTTCACAATCTCCGCTGCGCGATTCATACTGACAATGAGTTTAAGCGTCGGTATATTTTGGAATCTGTAGACTGGTATCTGGATTTTTCTCCTGAAATTTTAGCGGCGGTGAAGGATTTGGTTCAGACGATGGACAGACCGCTTTCAGAACTGTCCTTTTTGTACGAACCGGTGGAAACTTGGAAATTAAACCGCCAGGAGGAAAACAAGGATATTCATCATAAGCAAAACAGGGAGGAAATCAAATGACCATTCAGAAAACAACAGAAAACAAAACCGTCACTTTAACTGTTTCCGGCAGGTTGGATACTGCATCTGCTCCGGAGCTGGAAAAAGAACTGGAAACATGCCTGGAAGGTACAGAACAGCTGATTTTTGATTTAAAGGATTTGCTCTATACTTCCTCTGCAGGCCTTCGCGTGCTGTTAAAGGCCCAGAAAATTATGGATAAGCAGGGAACCATGAAATTGATTCATGTAAATGATGATGTGATGGAAGTATTTGATATTACCGGCTTTTTGGATATTCTCACCGTTGAGTAAAACAGCTGCCCATAAGAGGAATCGGCTGTCTGTGGAATACAGGCCTGGTTGATGGATGAGACGGAAAGAAAGAACAGAGAAAGGAAGTCGTTCATGAGCAGAACGCAGTGGCTGATTCAAGCAAAAAA
Organism: Candidatus Cottocaccamicrobium excrementipullorum; assembly: GCA_018713255.1. Lineage (GTDB taxonomy): Bacteria > Bacillota > Clostridia > Lachnospirales > Lachnospiraceae > Caccovicinus > Caccovicinus excrementipullorum. Next base: position 248,404 of record DVFL01000009.1, read on the forward strand.
GGCAGATTTTAATTCGATTGGCGCAGCATTTGGAATCAGCCCGGTGACGGCCAGGCTGATACGGAACCGGGATGTGGTGGGAATGGACGCGGTGTATCAGTACTTAAACGGCACCGTGGAGGATCTTTATGAGCCGGCTCTTTTGCCGGATATGGGACGGTGCCTTCAGGTGCTTCAGGAAAAAATCCAGGGCAAAAAAAGGATTCGGATTGTAGGCGATTATGACATTGACGGGATTTGTTCCACCTATCTGCTTTACCAGGCTCTTACCCGTGTGGGAGCTTGTGTAGATTATGAGATTCCCGACCGGATTAAGGATGGATACGGCATTAACCAGTCTATTATTCAGGCGGCGGCAGAGGATGGAATTGATACGATTCTGACCTGCGACAACGGGATTGCTGCTGTGGAGCAGGCCGGCATGGCTGCTGAACTGGGGATGACTATGCTGATTACAGACCATCATGATATCCGGCAGAGTGAAGAGGGAAAAGACATCCTTCCTCTGGCGGCAGCGGTGGTGAATCCTAAGCGCCAGGACAGCAGGTATCCCTATCCTGAAATCTGCGGCGCAATGGTGGCTTATAAGCTGGTGCTGGGGCTCTACCGGATTTTCGGCGTGCCGGAGGAAGAATGGCTGGACATGATGGAATTTGCAGCCATTGCCACGGTGGGAGATGTGATGAAGCTGCAGGATGAGAATCGGATTGTGGTAAAGGAAGGCCTTAAGCGAATCGGCCGCACCAGGAATCTGGGGCTTCGCAGCCTGATTGAGAAGAACAACCTAGATCCGGAAAAGATAACAGCTTATCAGATCGGTTTCGTCATCGGCCCTTGTTTAAACGCCAGCGGCCGGCTGGAAACGGCAAAACTGGCGTTGACCATGCTCCTTTCACAGGATGAAAAGGAGGCGGGGGCTCTGGCAGATCATTTGAAGGAGCTGAACGATCTGCGCAAGGATATGACGGCCAAGGGAGTGGAGGAGGCTGCCCTCCAGGTGGAGAGCCAGTGGAGTGAAGATTGGGTGCTGGTGATTTATCTTCCCCATTGTCATGAGTCTCTGGCAGGAATTGTGGCAGGCCGTATTCGGGAGCGCTATCATAAGCCGGCCATTGTGCTGACGCCCGGGGAAGAGGCGGTAAAAGGCTCTGGACGGTCCATTGAGACCTACCATATGTTTCAGGCGCTGACAGAGGCGGATGATCTTTTGCTGAAGTACGGGGGGCATCCCATGGCGGCAGGGCTGTCCTTGAAGGAGGAAAATATCCCTGCTTTTCGGCGGAGACTGAATGAAAAGGCCAGAGAGAAGCTGACGGAGAAGGATTTCATTGAAAAGATCTGGATCGATGTGGCCCTTCCCTTTGAGTACATCAGCGAGCCCTTTATCCAGGAGCTGAAGCGGCTGGAACCCTTTGGTCAGGGCAACGAAAAGCCCCAATTTGCTCAGCGCAGGCTGAAGATCCGCAGGGCCAGAGTGGCGGGAAAAAACAGAAATGTGGTGATGCTTTCTCTGGCAGCGGAAAATGGCGTGACGATGGAAGCCAGGTGGTTTGGGGATGGCGACAGCTTTATGGAAGAGATGGGAAGGAATCAGTACATGGATGTGGTGTATTATCCGGAAATCAATGAATACAACGGAAACCGGAGCATACAGATTGTGATCCGCCAGTACCGCTTCCCGGAAATTCCTTGACTTTCCACTTTAACATGGTAAAATGTAACTATTCAAGGCGGAAAAAGGTTAATCAACTTGAAAACTGGCGCCGGTGTACAGATAGCGTGTTTTGCTGTACGCCGGCGTTAGGGAAATCTGCAGAAAAAAGGAGGAACGAAGGAAAGATGGTAAATCAGGTAATGGATTTTATCACCAGATACGATAAGGAAGTGGGGGAAGCCATTCAGGCGGAAGCTTCCAGACAGAGAAGAAATCTGGAGCTGATTGCTTCTGAAAACATTGTATCTGAACCGGTAATGATGGCCATGGGTACGGTGCTGACCAATAAATATGCAGAAGGATATTCTGGAAAGCGGTATTACGGCGGCTGCCAGTGTGTGGATGTGGTGGAGAATATCGCCATTGAGAGGGCGAAGAAGCTGTTTGGCTGCGATTATGCCAACGTACAGCCCCATTCCGGTGCGCAGGCCAATATGGCGGTGTTTATTGCAATGCTGGAGCCGGGAGATACGGTGATGGGCATGAGTCTGGACTGCGGCGGTCATTTGACTCACGGTTCACCGGTGAATTTCTCTGGAAAGTATTTCCATATCGTTCCTTACGGTGTCAATGACGAGGGATATATTGATTATGATGAAGTAGAAAAGCTGGCGATGGAGAATCATCCTAAGCTGATTATCGCCGGAGCCAGTGCTTATGCCCGGATTATTGATTTTAAGCGTTTCCGGGAGATTGCAGATAAGTGCGGAGCATATCTGATGGTAGATATGGCTCACATTGCCGGATTGGTAGCCGCGGGGGTTCATCCTAGTCCGATCCCTTACGCTCATGTGGTAACCACCACTACCCACAAGACCTTGAGAGGTCCGAGAGGCGGCTTGATTCTGGCCAATAAAGAGGCTGCAGACAAATTTAACTTTAATAAAGCGATTTTCCCGGGAACTCAGGGCGGTCCTTTAGAGCATATCATCGCAGGAAAGGCAGTGTGCTTTGGGGAGGCCTTAAAGCCGGAGTTTAAAACTTACCAGGAGCAGGTAGTTAAAAACGCCAAGGCTTTGGCGGCTGCCTTGGAGAAACAGGGCTTTAAGATTCTTACCGGAGGCACAGACAATCACTTAATGCTGGTGGATTTAAGAGGCATGGAAGTGTCTGGCAAGGATCTGCAGAACCGGTGCGATGAGGTATTTATCACCTTAAATAAGAATACTGTTCCCAACGATCCCAGAAGTCCTTTTGTTACTTCCGGCGTGCGGATCGGCACTCCGGCCGTGACCACCAGAGGTCTGGTGGAGCAGGACATGGATAAGATTGCAGAGTGCATTTGGCTGGCGGCTACGGATTTTGAGGCGAAGGCCGATTATATTCGAGGAGAAGTGGAGAAGATCTGCAGCAAATATCCGATTTATGAAGATTAAAACAGAATAAATCCCTGAAAACAGGGAAAATCCCTTTCGGGTCCTGAAAAATCAGGAACCTGAAAGGGATTTTTTGGTTTGACCGGCAATTCTTGCAGCCACTTCCTGGCATACCTGCCGAAGATATTCGCTTAAGGGGGCGTCCTGACAGCCCACAATCATATGGCTGCACTTTTTCACCGGAATGAGAATTTTATAGGCGGGGCTGGAGCCCACTGCAGCAGCCATCTCCGGCGTGATTTCCCCCAGCAGGGAATCTGCAATGATAATTCCAATAGGGCCGATGATTAAGTCGGCGTCCCGGGCGTTGACAATAATGGGATTAGCTCCGGTGGCCCCATAGTCGGCCCCGGCCTTAATCATGGCCAGGGTGGCTGTGCTGTTGGTGCCCAGGGCATATAAGGTATACAGTTGTTCATCAGGACAGCTTTTTCGGATCTGCTCGATGATGGATTTTCCCATTCTTCCCCCCTGGCCGTCGATGACCACTATTTTCATGGCAGATTTCCCCTTTCTTTTATGATGTGCAGTATTATGCGTCTTTTTTCTGGTTCAGATTTTTCTGTGCTGTGGCCAGCATCAGCTTAATTCGGTTTAACTGATTTACTTCGCTGGCTCCAGGATCGTAATCTACGGCAATAATGTTGGCTTCAGGATGACTGTTCCGCAGCTCTTTGATGACGCCTTTGCCTACAATATGGTTGGGCAGACAGCCGAAAGGCTGAGTGCAGACGATGTTGTTTACACCGTTATGAATTAGCTCCAGCATTTCTCCAGTAAGAAACCATCCTTCGCCGGTCTGGTTGCCCAGAGAAACATAATCTTTGGCCATGTCTGCAAGGTTGCGGATTCGGGCCTGAGGACCGAAATGCCGGCTCTTTTCCAGTTCTTTTCTGGCAGTTTTCCGGAAAAATTCCAGAAGAGAGATTCCCATATTGCAGATCCATGCAGTGGACCGTTTTCCGCCAAGGTGGTCCGCCTTGAAGTTGCTGTTATAGAAGCAATAAAGAAGGAAATCCATAAGATCCGGCATTACAGCTTCAGCTCCTTCTGACTCCAGCAGATCTACAATATGATTGTTGGCCAGAGGAGAGAATTTTACCAGGATTTCTCCCACAATTCCTACCTTAGGCTTCTTGATATCCAGCATGGGAAGAGCGTCAAAATCCCGGATAATTCCCCGGATATTTCGTGCAAAGCCCATGATATCCGGATTTTTCTGAGATAAAGCATGGATGCAGCGGCGGCGCCATTTCTCATGAAGGGAATTAGCGCTTCCCGGCACCTGCTCATAGGGTCTGGTGGCATAGAGCACCCGCATGAAAACATCTCCGTAAACCACTGCCTGGAGTCCCTTGATCAACAGAGGAAGCGTGATGGTAAAGCCGGGATTCGTTTCCATGCCGTTGGCATTTACGGAAATAACCGGGATCTGGCCCATTCCGGCTTTCTCCAGGGCGCGGCGGATAAATCCGATATAGTTGGAAGCCCGGCAGCCGCCTCCTGTCTGGCTCATGAAGATTGCCGTGTGGTCCAGATCATACTTTCCGGAGAGAAGAGCTTCCATGATCTGGCCTACTACAATGAGGGAGGGATAGCAGGCGTCATTATTGACATATTTTAATCCCACATCAATGGCAGAGCGGTTGTTGTTCTGCAGCACTTCAATCTTGTAGCCGCAGGAGCGGATCGCCGGTTCCAGCAGATCAAAGTGGATAGGGGACATTTGGGGGCAGAGGATGGTGTAATCCTTGCGCATGTCCTTGGTGAAGAGCACCCGGTTGTAGGCGCTGGATACCACCTTATGCTGGTAATGTTTCTTATCCCGCACCTTCAGGGCGGCGATAAGAGAACGGATTCGGATTCTGGCGGCGCCAAGATTGTTTACTTCGTCAATCTTTAATACGGTGTAAATCTTTCCAGATTTTGTGAGAATCTCACTTACCTGATCGGTGGTAACGGCGTCCAGTCCGCAGCCAAAGGAGTTTAACTGGATTAAATCCAGATCTTTTCTGGATTTCACAAAGGTAGCTGCCCGGTAAAGCCTGGAATGATACATCCACTGGTCTGTTACCACCAGAGGGCGGTCTGCATCAGTGAGATGGGAAACGGAGTCCTCTGTAAGCACAGCAAAGCCGTAGGAGGTAATCAGCTCCGGGATACCGTGATGGATTTCCGGGTCCACATGGTAAGGACGTCCGGCCAGAACGATGCCGTGTCCGTGATGCTCCTTGATCCACTCCAGGGTTTCTTCCCCTTTCTTTTCAATATCATGACGGGAGGCTTCCAGTTCCAGCCAGGCGGCGTGAGCAGCCTTGGCAATTTCTTCCCGGGTCATGGGGTGTTCCGTCTTGGCGTGGGGGCCGAAGGCATTTAAAAATTCACGGATCAGGGCATTGGTCAGAATCTCCTCATTGGTAAAGGCCAGGAAGGGATTCATAAAGTTTACCTGCTCAGTGACCAGCTCCTCCACGTTGTTTTTAATATTTTCAGCGTAGGAGGTGACCATGGGGCAGTTGTAATGGTTTCCTGCATTTGGCGTTTCATTCCGCTCGTAAGGAATGCAGGGGTAGAAAATAAATTTTAATCCTTTCCGGATAAGCCAGGATACGTGACCGTGAGCAATTTTTGCCGGGTAGCATTCCGATTCACTGGGAATGGATTCGATGCCCAGCTCATAAATCTGCCGTGAGGACTGAGGAGAAAGGATTGTGGAAAAGCCCAGCTCGCGGAAGAAAACTGCCCAGAAGGGATAATTTTCGTACATATTAAGGACTCTGGGAATTCCCACCTGTCCCCGGAAAGCCTGATCGGCAGGAAGGGGATCATAATCAAACATCCGATGGTACTTGTAGTCAAAAAGATTGGGAATTTCCTTTTTGGCTTTATGCTGGCCCAGACCGCGCTCGCACCGGTTGCCGGTGATGAACTGTCTTCCTCCGTCAAATTGATTGATGGTGAGAACACAGTGGTTTAAGCAGCCCTGACATCTGGTCATCACTGTCCGGTAGGTCAGCGAGAGGATCCGGTCAATGGGAAGCATGGAAGTTTTCTTGGAGGCGTCGTAACGCTCTCTGGCAATAAGGGCGGCGCCGAAAGCACCCATAATGCCGGCGATATCAGGCCGAACAGCATTGCAGCCGGAAATCTTTTCAAAACTGCGGAGCACGGCGTCGTTGTAGAAGGTGCCTCCCTGAACGACCACATGAGATCCCAGGTCAGAGGGGCTGGTAATTTTGATTACCTTATACAGCGCATTTTTAATGACTGAGTAAGCCAGACCGGCGGAAATATCTGCCACAGAGGCGCCTTCCTTCTGGGCCTGCTTTACATTGGAATTCATAAATACAGTGCAGCGGGTGCCCAGATCTGTAGGGTTCTCAGCAAAAAGGGCCTCTTTGGCAAAGTCTTCCACACTGTAATTTAAGGATTTGGCAAAAGTTTCAATAAAGGAACCGCAGCCGGAGGAGCAGGCCTCATTTAACTGCACGCTGTCTACGGTGCCGTCCTTGATGCGGATACATTTCATGTCCTGACCGCCGATGTCCAGGATACAGTCGACATCCGGCTCAAAGAAAGCGGCGGCATAGTAATGGGCAATGGTTTCCACTTCTCCCTCGTCCAGCATAAGCGCGGACTTCAGAAGGGCCTCCCCATATCCCGTGGAGCAGGACCAGGCGATGTGGGCGGTAGGCGGAAGCTGTTTGCTGATTTCCTTCATAGCCTGAATGGCTGTGGCCAGAGGGCTTCCGTTGTTGTTGCTGTAAAAGCGGTAGAGGAGCTTGCCGTCTTCTGCTACCAAGGCTACCTTGGTAGTGGTGGAGCCGGCGTCAATGCCCAGATAGCAGTTGCCGCTGTATGTAGCCAGATCACCCGTTTCCACTCGGCTTTCATTGTGCCGCCGGCAGAATTCATCATATTCTTCCTGGCTTGCGAAAAGGGGCTCCATCCGCTTAACTTCAATATCCATCTGCACACCGTGTTCCAAAGTGTCGATCAAGGTGTCAAGAGCCTGGGGACGATCCCCTTCCTTTGTATTCATGGCAGCGCCAATGGCGGCAAACAAATGAGAATGGTCCGGGGCGATGATCTGCTCTTTGGTTAAATGGAGGGTGCGGATAAAGGCGTTGCGCAGCTCCGGCAGAAAGTGAAGAGGACCGCCTAGAAAGGCTACATTGCCTCGGATTGGCTTTCCGCAGGCCAGGCCGCTGATGGTCTGATTTACCACCGCCTGGAAGATGGATGCCGCCAGGTCTTCTCTGGTGGCACCTTCATTGATCAGCGGCTGAATATCTGATTTGGCGAAGACGCCGCAGCGGGCGGCAATGGGATAGATAGCTTTGTAATGCGCGGCATATTCATTCAGCCCTGCCGCATCGGTCTGAAGAAGAGAAGCCATCTGGTCAATAAAAGAGCCGGTGCCGCCGGCGCAGATTCCATTCATCCGCTGGTCGATTCCATTGGAGAAATAAATGATTTTTGCGTCCTCGCCTCCCAGCTCAATGGCCACATCAGTCTGGGGAGCGTAGTCCTGAAGAGAGGTGGCCACGGCCACCACTTCCTGAACAAAGTTTACATGAAGATGACCGGAGAGGGTAAGACCTCCGGAACCTGTAATGGAGGGAACCACCTCCAGGGGACCCAGTTTTTCTCTGGCTTCTTTTAAAAGTTTTGCCAGAGTTTCCTGAATATTTGCATAATGCCTTTGATAATCGGAAAATAATATATGAGAGTCCGGGTCCAAAATGGCAATTTTAACTGTAGTAGAACCGATATCGATTCCAAGGGTATGTGGTTTTGTCATATCTTTGGGGTATCCCCCATACCTCCTTTGCATAGAAGATGCAATATCCTTTGCCAGAAAATGCCGGTTTTCACGCCGGCTTGAACTTGTTACAGTGATATAATAAAATAGGAAGAAATTGCATCTGTGTAAAGCATAATGAAACGATTTTTAGTTTACCATAATCTATTCCAGAAAACAATTGGTATTGAGTGTTAAAAATAAGTAAAATATAAGAAAAAAATATGTAGAAAAAGGAAAACAAAGCCATTTCGTTTGACAAACGCAAGGACAGAAATTATAATGGTAGCGTCGGTGCAGAAGGGGAACAGATGCCCCACGCAGGCGCAAAATGCAATTCTGGAAAAGGAGGCCTGGCGGTATGATACAGATTTTTAAAACGGAAGAAGGCGTTATTCATCAGACCGATGAACGGCTTCCAGGTTCTTGGATTGCCTTGACGAATCCTACTGCCACGGAAATCCTGGAAATTGCCGATGCATACCAGATCGACAGCGACCATCTGCGGGCGCCTCTGGATGAGGAGGAGCGCTCCCGTATTGAAGTGGAGGACAGCTACACCCTTTTGGTGGTGGATATTCCTTCTATCGAAGAAAGAGGTGGAAAGGACTGGTATGTGACCATTCCTCTTGGTATTATTATGACAGAGGATGTGATTATTACCACCTGCCTGGAAGAGAATCCGGTAATCTCGGCTTTTATGGACGGACGGGTGAGGGATTTCCATACCTTTATGAAAACAAGATTCATTCTGCAGATTTTGTATAAGAACGCATCTCTTTATCTGCAGTACCTGCGGGTGATCGACAAGAAAAGCGAGGTAATTGAGCGGAAGCTGCATCAGTCCCAGCGGAACCAGGAGCTTTTGGAGCTTCAGGAGCTGGAAAAGAGTCTTCTGTACTTTACCACCTCACTTCGGTCCAACGAAGTGGTTTTGGAGAAGCTTCTGAAAAGTGAACGGATTAAGAAATATCCAGAGGATGAAGATCTGTTGGAGGACGTCATCATCGAGAATAAGCAGGCCATTGAGATGTCAAATATCTACAGCGGCGTGTTATCCGGGACCATGGATGTTTTTGCTTCGGTGATCTCTAATAATCTGAACATTTCCATGAAGTTTCTGGCGACCATCACCATTGTACTGTCTATTCCCACCATGGTGGCAAGTTTTTACGGCATGAATGTGAATCTGAAGGGTCTGCCTTTTGCAGACAGTCCTTACGGCTTTGTCATTGTGCTGGGCTTTGCTGCTCTGCTTTCCCTTCTTGTAGCATGGATTTTCTGGAAGAAGGACTTATTTTAACGGCTGGAGGCATCTGTTATGAAATGGTTTTATCGATTGGAACAGAAATTTGGACGTCTCGCCATTTCCGATCTTTCACGGTATATTGTGGGGATGTATTTGATTGGCATGGTGATTCAGCTGATTAATCCTTATCTGTATTATCTGTTTTTGTGTCTGGATGGAAGAGCGCTGCTTCACGGACAGATCTGGCGGATTATCACGTTTATGTTTTATCCGTTGGTGGGAATCAACGGATATATGGATTTTTTCAGCATTTTTCTTAATCTTCTGGTTGCCCTTACTTACTATCGTCTGGGCAGCGCACTGGAGCGGGTTTGGGGAGCGTTCCGCTTTAATGTATATTTCCTTTTAGGGATAATCGGTCATGTGGCGGGAGCCATTGCTGTTTATCTGATAACGGGAAGCAGCGTATTGATTACTCCTGTTTTCCTGAATTTTTCATTATTTATGGCATTTGCTTTGATTTTTCCAGATATGGAGTTTTATATCTGGGGCCTGATTCCCATTAAGGTAAAGTACCTGGCAATCGCCGAGACGGCGATTTATGTTTACCTTTTTATTGCGGGATCGTTGGCCAGCAAGCTGGAGATTGGTCTCTCTCTTCTGAATGTGATTGTGTTCTTCTTGGCAACGCGGAGAACTGCCGTTCAGCGCTTTTCTCCTAAAGAGATCCGGCGCAAGCAGGAGTTCAAGACCAAGATAAAAATCAAGCCTGCGGGGCAGACGAGACATCGCTGCGCCGTGTGCGGCAGGACTGAGGCGGACGGTCCGCAAATGGAATTCCGCTACTGCTCAAAATGCGTGGGCAGTTATGAGTATTGCCAGGATCATTTATACACGCATCAGCATGTTACTGGAAATCCTGCGGATTTCCCACACAAAGAAAATGAAGATGGATTTGGAGGATGAAAAGCATGAAGAAGACAAAAATTATCTGCACCATGGGTCCCAACACCAATGATCCCGAGATTATGCGCGGATTAGCAGAAAACGGAATGGATGTGGCTCGCTTTAATTTCTCCCACGGAGACTATGCAGAGCATAGAGGACGTCTGGAACTGTTAAAGAAGGTGCGCAAGGAATTAAACCGTCCTATTGCTGCACTTCTGGATACCAAGGGACCGGAGATTCGTACCGGCCTGTTAAAAGACGGGAAGAAGATCACGTTGAAAGAAGGCCAGGAGTATATTCTGACCACCAGAGACGTAGTGGGCGATGATAAGATCTGCCATATTAATTACGGCGGATTAAATGAGGATGTGGAAGCAGGAAATATTATCCTGATTGACGACGGCCTGATTGAGCTGAAGGTTAAGGAAGTAAAAGGCACCGACATTATCTGTCAGGTAGATAACGGCGGAGAGCTGGGCGAGAAGAAGGGCGTTAACGTGCCTAACGTAAAGATCAAGCTGCCTGCACTGACGGATAAGGATAAAGAGGATATCCGTTTCGGAATCAAGGAAGGCTTTGATTTTATTGCCGCTTCCTTTGTCCGCACGGCTGACGCCATCCGGGAGATTCGTCAGATCCTGGAAGAGGAGGGCGCTAACCTGCAGATTATTGCCAAGATTGAGAATGCAGAAGGCATTGAAAATCTGGATGAGATCATCGAAGCAGCAGATGGCATTATGGTTGCCAGAGGAGATATGGGTGTGGAGATTCCGCCGGAGAAGGTTCCTTATATCCAGAAGACCATTATCCGCAAGTGCAACGAGGCCTGCAAGGTAGTAATTACCGCTACCCAGATGCTGGATTCCATGATCCGCAATCCTCGTCCGACCAGAGCAGAGGTAACGGATGTGGCTAACGCAGTATATGACGGAACGGATGCTGTAATGCTTTCTGGCGAGACCGCCATGGGCAAGTATCCCATCGAAGCATTAAAGATGATGGCAACCATTGTGGAAGATACAGAGTCTCATCTGGATTACAGCTCTTATCGGGGCCGTAAGGTATCTGCTGTGGAAGATCACAATATTTCCAACGCAGTATGCTACTCTTCTGTGGCCACAGCTCACGATTTGAAGGCTAAGGTGATTGTGGCTCCCAGTATCTCCGGCTATACCACAAAGATGCTGTCTAAATGGCGTCCTGGATGTCCCATTATCGGAATGTCTCCAAGTGCGTCTTCTGTGCGTCAGATGATGCTGTACTGGGGTGTGACTCCTATCTGGTCAAAAAGAGCAGATTCTACAGATGAGCTGGTAGAGTCCTCTGTGGAAGAGTTAAAAGAACTGGGCATTGTGAGCCCAGGCGATATTGCAGTTATTACTGCAGGTATGGTAACTTACGCCAGCCGTAATCTGCCGGCTACCCAGACCAACAGCATGCGGGTGGTATCCATTAAATAATTTTGCAGCAATAGAAATACTGGACAAAGGAGTCCTTTATCAGGTACAATGAGCCCCAGAGGCATTGTGCCTGTTAAAGGGCTTTTTTCTTAAAAGTTTGTTACGAAGGTTATGCCGCCGGAGGACGGCAGGAAAAAGGAAGGAGAACTACTGTGGAAAAGAAACCATTTGTGACGCTGGAACAAATTCAGGAGATCACGAAAACTTACCCCACCCCGTTTTATCTGTATGATGAGAAAGGAATTCGGGAGAATGCCAGAAAGCTTTTTCAGGCTTTTTCCTGGAACAAGGGATTTAAAGAGTACTTTGCGGTGAAGGCAACTCCCAATCCCTTTATTTTAAAAATCCTCAAAGAGGAAGGCTGCGGCACGGACTGCTCTTCCATGACGGAATTAATGATGTCAGAGGCCTGCGGATTTTCAGGAAGCCAGATTATGTTTTCCTCCAATGACACGCCGCCGGCAGAGTTTGCCTTTGCGGCAAAGCTGGGGGCCATCATTAATTTGGATGATTTTACCCATATTCAGTGTCTGGAGGATACTTTAGGCTATATTCCAGAAACCATCAGCTGCCGGTTTAATCCTGGAGGAACTTTCCAGATCAGCAATGATATTATGGATAATCCTGGAGAGGCAAAATATGGCATGACGGAGGAGCAGATCACTCAGGCGTTCTCCATTTTAAAAGAAAAAGGCGCCAAATACTTTGGCATCCACGCATTCTTGGCCAGCAACACCGTCACCAACGAATATTATCCTGTGCTGGCAAAAACCTTGTTTGAGCTGGCTGTACGCCTGAAGGAAAAGACAGGAGCAGACATCCGGTTTATTAATCTGTCCGGCGGCGTAGGCATTCCCTACCGCCCAGACCAGGAGCCCAATGATATTCTGGCGATCGGCGAAGGGGTAAGAAAGGTTTATGAGCAAGTTCTGGTTCCTGCCGGGATGGGAGATGTTTCTCTGTGCACAGAGCTTGGCCGTTTTATGTTAGGGCCGTATGGCTGTCTGGTGACGAAAGCGATTCATGAGAAGCACACCTATAAAGAGTATATCGGGGTAGATGCCTGCGCGGTAAACCTGATGCGTCCGGCGATGTATGGGGCTTATCATCATATTACAGTAGCGGGAAAGGAAGACTGGCCCTTAGATCATAAATATGATGTAACCGGATCTCTTTGCGAAAATAACGATAAATTCGCCATTGACCGGATGCTTCCGGAGATTAAGATGGGCGATTATCTGATTATCCATGATACTGGTGCTCACGGATTTGCTATGGGTTACAATTACAATGGAAAGCTTAAATCAGCGGAGCTTCTCTTAAAGGAGGATGGTTCTGTGGAGATGATCCGGAGAGCGGAAACGCCGAAGGATTATTTCGCCACTTTTGATTTTTGCGATTTATTAAAGAAGTACTAAATAACAGAGAATAAATAACAGAGGGTAGCAAAGAAACGTTAATCTTTGCTGCCCTGTTGTTTTGCGGTGGGAGAGGAAGAATGTCTGTCCTAGCTGATGACAGAAAAAACCCCGTGTGTGACGTCACGGGGCTGCTTTTCTTTAGGATTTTCAATTTCAAAAAGGATTTTAAGGATTGTTTCTGTGCATTTCTTATGGTCTTAGTATAGCACAGGATGCTGGAAAATGTTTGAATGTTCCTTAAATAGATTATGAAGATTTTCTTAATTTCTTACTTTTTCTCCTTCAAAATCCTTTCGCTCAGGAAAATTTAGAAAAAATCCTGTATGATTCGTTTAATCTGATCTGCTGTCAGCACCAGATTTACACTGGCGGGATTGAGCACATAGCCTTTAGACTGCTTAATCAGGAACCGGGGAAGCTGTTTAAAGGTCAAGGTAGACATCCGCTGTTTCTGCCCCTTCTGTCCGGTGTATTTCCGGAATTCAGAAAAGTCCGTGTAGAGAGGCTGATAAATGTCTCCCTCCTTGGTTTTTACAAAAGGAATGCGGACATTTTTAATGTTTACCTTTTCTGGATCAGTGTTTTCCTCGTCGTTAATGGTTTCGATTCCCAGAATAAAGGTAGACTTTACCAGATTGGCGATCATTTCCTCCTCAAGCTCTCTTAAATGAGCCATTTCATGGGGAGCCTGACGGCGAAGTTCCTGAAGGAAATAAATCATTGTCAGGGTCAGACGCGGGTTAATCACCGGAATCTTGGAGGAGGTAAGTTTTTCCATATCTGGGCGTTTCACCAGATCTTCCAGGGCAATGATGGTCTTGCCGGCTCCATCGTCAAAGAGCACGGCGTTTACATCCAGAGCGTAGAGGCTGTTCAAGAAAACGTTCAGCTGAGACTGAAGAATTTTCAGGGCGGAAGCCGGTGTCTTTTCCTCATTTAAGGTTTTAATATATGCCCGGCAGTCCTCTTCCTGGGCGAAGAGATAAATCTCATCATCAAAAGTTTCCGGGTCGCAGGCTACATAAGGCATGCGGGTGAGGGGGGAGAATACCACAAAGGATTCTTCCAGCTTCTGAAGCTTTTTGATTGCAAATTTGTTATCCATAGATTTACGTTGGGTCCCTTCTCATTATAGAATTGTAAGGCCTTACTGCTGGGCCAGAGCCTGGCGCAGCGCTTCTGCCATCTCCTCATATTCAGCATCTGTGAGGGTTACCTTTTCCGGATTCATCTGGAAGGTTCCGCCCCACTCGTCGCCGCCCTTGTACTTGGGAACAATATGGAAATGCAGGTGGCAGCCGGTGTCGCCGTAAGCGCCGTAGTTTACCTTGTCTGGATGGAAAACTTTATGGACAGCTCTGGAAACCGCTGCTACGTCAGCGAAGAACTCATTCCGCTCTTCGTCAGTCAGGTCGATAAGCTCGCTTACATGCTTATTGTGGGCCAGGATTACCCGGCCTTTTTTGCTCTGTTCTTTGAAGATGTAAAGGTATCCGGTTTTCATCTGGCAGACGGGATAAGCGAACTTTGCCACCAATTCTCCCTGCATGCAGTATGCACAGTTTTGATCTTTCATTTCTAGGATTCTCCTTTCTAAATAGCCGGTTCAGACAGGAAAGCTCTGCCTGAATATCCGAAATCTATCTTATACTTTATCACGATATGAACGTAAATTCAATGAAAAAAGGCGAACCTGGAATAGGAAGGAGGAATATCTTAAGGGGAGAAGGACCCGCAGGAGGAAAAGGCGGCATGGATCGTGTGAAAAAGCAGATTAACTGGGGCGACAGTTTCCAGGAAGGTCTTACGGGAAAAGGGGTGGGAGTGGCGGTGTTAGACACAGGAGTGTACCTTCACGAGGATATCCGCGACCGGGTGGCGGCCTTTTGCGATATGGTCCGGGGGAAAGAGGAAGCTTATGATGATAATTCCCATGGGACCCATGTCTGCGGAATTATCGGGGGAAGCGGGATGGCTTCCGAAGGCCGGTTTCAGGGAATGGCGCCGGAATGCAGGCTGATCTGCGTAAAAGTGCTGGACCGAAAGGGAAATGGGTATGCCTCAGATGTACTGTCTGGTCTTCGCTGGGTGAGGGAACACCGAAAAGAGTATGGAATCCGCATTGTGAATATTTCAGTAGGTTCTTTCAGCCGGAAGGTAATGAATGAAAACTCTGTTCTGGTGCGGGGAGTAGATGCGGCCTGGGACGATGGGCTGGTAATGGTAATCGCTGCAGGAAACCAGGGGCCCAGGGCCATGAGCATCACCACTCCGGGAATCAGCCGGAAGGTCATTACGGTAGGCAGCTCAGATGATAATCTGGCAGTGACCGTAATGGGAAACCGGATGGTGGATTATTCTGGGCGGGGGCCCACTGCCGCTTGTATTCTTAAGCCTGATGTGGTGGCGCCGGGTTCCAGGATTGTGAGCTGTTCTAACTGTTCAAAAAAATATCAGATTAAAAGCGGCACCAGCATGAGCACCCCTCTGGTGACTGGGGCGATTGCTCTCCTTTTGGAGAAGTATCCGGAGATGAGCAATAAGGAGGTAAAGCTGAGGCTGCGGGAACGGTGCCGGGATCTTGGCCTTCCCCACAATCAGCAGGGCTGGGGGCTTTTGGATGTAAGGCGGCTTTTGGAGGATTGAACAGAGGAAACCGCAAAGTCTGGATTGTCAGATGGGAGGGAGGCATGATATAATATGAGCGCTTAACGATACAGAAAGGATACCTTGACATGCTGTTTAGTTCTCTGGTTTTTATCTGGTATTTTCTTCCAGCAGTATTTATTCTTTATCATTTGATCCCGTGGAAAAACGGAAAAAACGGCGTGCTGCTGGCGGCCAGCTTGTTTTTTTACGGGTGGGGAGAGCCGAAATATATTTTTCTTATGCTTCTTTCCGTGTCTATGAATTATCTGTTTGGCCTATGGATTTCCGTTTTAAGCAAAAAACGGATTAAACAGCTGGTGATGGCCCTTTGCCTGGCGGTAAATATGGGACTTCTGGGGTATTTTAAATATTTTAATTTCCTGGGAGAGCTGGTGAATTACCTGCTGGGAAACGGAACAGTGGCCATGCGGGAGATTAGCCTTCCCATTGGAATCTCCTTCTACACCTTCCAGGCGCTTTCTTATGTAATTGACGTTTACCGGAAGGATATTGGCGTGCAGAAGAATCCCTTTTATCTGGCGCTGTACATTTCCTTCTTTCCTCAGCTGATTGCCGGCCCCATTGTAAAGTACCATGATATTGAGGCCCAGATTGCCCAGCGCCGATGCACGCTTTCTATGCAGGCCTATGGCATCAAACGATTTGTTTATGGCTTAGGCAAGAAGGTGATTCTGGCCAATGCTTTTGCACAGGCAGCAGACCGGATTTTTGCCCTTCCCGGTCAGGATCTGGGAACAGCGATTACCTGGTTTGCAGTGGCTGTCTATGCCCTGCAGATTTATTTTGATTTTTCTGGTTATTCGGATATGGCTATCGGGTTGGGGAAAATGTTCGGTTTTCATTTTATGGAGAATTTCAATTATCCCTATCTTTCTTCATCGGTGTCGGAATTCTGGCGCCGATGGCATATTTCTCTTTCCACCTGGTTTCGGGAGTATTTATACATTCCCCTTGGAGGAAACCGAAAAGGGCTTTTTCGTACCTGCCTGAACTTATTTATTGTCTTTTTCGCCACTGGATTATGGCACGGCGCCAGCATCAGTTTCGTCCTCTGGGGAGTGTACTATGGAATTTTAGTGGTGGCAGAACGGCTGTTTTTGGGAAAATGGCTGGAGAAGAATCCATGGAAATGGGTTAATCATGGATACGCCATGTTTGCCGTGCTCTTTGGCTGGATGCTGTTTAGGGCTGAGCATATGAGCGTGGCGAAGGAGCTGCTGATCAATATGTTTACCCTGAAAAAGGGGATTTATCCGATTCTCATGTACGCCGATCTTCGTCTGTTCGTGCTGATGGCGGTGGGAGTAATCCTTTGCGGGCCTTTGCAGCAGTGCTTTCCTTCTCTGAAGGCAAGGTTGTACCGGGAAGACCGGGTGGATGCGGCAGATGTGGTGATGATGGGAGCTATTTTGTTTTACTGCACCATGCTTTTGGTCAGCAACACCTACAATCCTTTCATTTACTTTAGGTTCTAAAGACAGTCATTGAATGGAGAAAGAGGAACAATTGCATATGAAAAAATGGATGATAGGGGTCTTTTGGGGGATTTTGCTTCTTCCTAACCTGGTCTGGCCGGCGGTCTCTCCTTTTATGGAAACGGAGAATACAGAAAACCGAACCATGGCAGAGCTTCCCCCCTTGACCCGGGAAAATTTTACAGAGTATCCGGCGCTGGTGGAGGATTATATTAATGACCATGCGGCCTTCCGAAGTCAGCTGTTAAGCTTGAACGCGGGAATTAATCTGGGCGTTTTTCATTCTGTGGACAACCCGGAGGTGATTCTGGGAAAGGATGGCTGGTACTTTTATAACGGCGGTTCCAGTGTGGCGGATTATCGGGGGCAGAATCTTTATTCCGAGGAGGAGCTGGAGGAGATTGCCCAGGCAGTGGAGCGGGCACGGCTGTATTTTGAAAGTCAGGGCATTGAATTTGCTGTGATTTTAGCGCCGAACAAGGAGGAAGTTTACAGTGAATATATGCCGGACTGGTATACTCGGCTGTCAGAGATTACCCGGTATGATCAGATGGAAGGGTGTCTGCGGGAAAAAACGGAAGTTCCGGTGATCGCGCCCCTCTCTTATTTCCTGGAAAACCGGGAGCGGCTGTGGTATTTTAAGACCGATACCCACTGGAATGAGGCGGGAGGCTTTGTGGCTGGACAGATGCTGGTGGACGCTCTGGGGGGACAGGCAGTTTCTCTGGACCAGGTGGTGATTCCTTATGATTATCGGGGGCCGGGGGATCTGGCTTTGCTGTTTCATATGCCGGAATGCTTTCTGGAGGATTACTTCTGCACGGTGAACGGATATTACGACCAGGTAAAGGTGGAAACCGTAGATCCGGTGGGGGACGGCATGGTGATCCGCACCAGCGCCCCGGAGGCGCCGGATGAGCGAAGGGTGGCCTTTTACCGGGATTCTTTTGCCACCGTGATGATGGACAAGATTTCCCGGTATTTTAAGAAGATGGATTTTTATCATTGGCAGGGCTTTGATCCAGTTTATCTGGAGGAGAATCCGCCGGATGTGGTAGTTTATGAAGTGGTGGAGCGGGAGTTTGAACGGGTGATTGAGGACATGAACAAACTGGTTCCTCAGTCTTTCGACCCCGCTCAATAGAGAAAAGGAGACAAGGACAGTTTATGAGGACAGTGCCATTCATTTTGGCCTCCGCCTCTCCCAGGCGGAAGCAGCTGATGGAGCAGATCGGCCTTAAGCCGGAGATTATGCCCAGCTTTGCAGAGGAAAAAGTAGAAAGTACAGATCCAAGGCAGGTGGTTTTAAGTCTTTCTGCGCAGAAAGCGGAAGAGACAGCTTCTCGGACAGAAGGGCCGGCTGTGGTAATTGGAGCCGATACAGTAGTGGCAGCAGAGGGAAGGATTCTGGGAAAGCCAGGTTCTTTCCAGGAGGCAGAGGAGATGCTCACCCTTCTCCAGGACAATGTGCATGAGGTTTACACCGGCGTCACGGTGATCTGGAAGGGAGAACAGGAGAAACGAATTTCCTTTGCAGAGGAGACTCGGGTAAAGGTATATCCCATGTCAAAAGAGGAAATCAGGGCGTACATTGCCACCAAAGATCCCATGGATAAAGCCGGGGCTTACGGGATTCAGGGCCCGTTTGCCGCCTATATTCAGGGGATAAAAGGGGACTACAACAATGTGGTAGGACTTCCGGTGGGGCGGCTTTATCAGGAACTGAAGAGACTTGGATGCATAGAGGAGGAAAAAAATGATTAAACTGATTGTGACAGATATTGACGGGACTTTGGTGCCTGACGGGGCTAACGAGGTAAATCCGGAGCTTTTTGATCTGATTGTCAAACTCAGAGAGAAGGGAATCCAGTTTGCCGCCGCCAGCGGCAGACAATGGCGAAGCATCGAGCGTCTGTTTGCGCCGATTAAAGAAAAAATCTTTTATATCTCAGATAATGGTGCCTATGTGGGCTGCCGGGGACGAAATCTTTTTCTGACTCCTGTGGATCGTCAAGTGGTCATGGATATGGTGAGAGATGTGCGGGAATGTCCGGAGCTGGATATTATGATCAGCGGACCTGATGTGGTATATATGGAAACAAAGAATCAGGAGTTTGTGGACTGGATGGTGGACAGCTACCGCTTTGAGGTAAGACAGGTGGAAGATCTTACCAAGGTAGAAGATTCTTTTATCAAAGTATCTGTTTATAAAAAGCATGGCATAGAGCAGGCGGCTTCTGCCATCCGGGAGAAATATCAGGACCGGCTTAAAATCACAATTTCCGGAGACATGTGGATGGACTGTATGAATCAGTCGGTGAATAAAGGCGCAGCTATCCGGGAGATCCAAGAGAGCCTGGAGATCCTCCCAGAAGAAACGATGGCCTTCGGCGATCAGCTGAACGATTTAGAAATGCTGGGACGGGCCTATTACAGCTACGCCATTGGAAATGCAAGGCCGGAGATTAAAAAGGCTGCCCGTTTTCAGGCGGATACCAATGTGAACGATGGCGTGCTTAAGATTCTTAAGCTCTTGATCTGAGAGAGAACAGAGGGGTTGTGAATGAAAAAAGGAATTAACATCATTAAAGTTTGGCTGGGGATTCTTGGTGGAATGCTTTGCCTGTCCGGCTGTGCCGGTGAAACCTCTGCAGGAGCCGGAGGGGAGATGGTGGAAAGCCTTAGCCGGGGGGAGGCTATGCTTCTGGTAGCCACAGAGAGAAACCGGTATGAACAGCTTTATACAGATCAGATCTGGAACGTAACCATGCCGGAAGAAGGAAATTCCTTTGGTGATTTCCTTCTTCAGCAGGTTAAGCAGTTTGCCGGGGATATCAAAGTTGTGGACCAGATGGCCGGGGAGTACGGCATTGAACTGGACAGCAGCGAAAATGAACAGCTGAGAAGATTATCTGAGGATTATTACAGTCAGCTTTCCCAGGCAGATTTGGAGTATACTGGAGCAACCCAGGAGGACGCCTTTCAGCTATATCAGGATTACCATTTGGCCTGCAAAACGGTGGATCAGCTGACCCGGGCTTCTGATTTGGAGATCAGCGACAGCCAGGCTCAGGTTATTGAAATCCGTCAAATTGTTCTGGAGGATGAGGCGGAAGCTTCTCAGGTGCTGTCGCTGGTTCAGGAGGAGGGAGCGGACTTCGCCTCGATTGCCCAGGAATACAGCACGGAGGACGAGATCAGCCTGGAGATTGGAAGAGGGGAGACGGATGCGGCCATTGAGACGGCGGCCTTTTCCCTGGAGGAAGGAGAAATCAGTCCCATAATTTCTGCAGGAGGAAAATATTATCTTATCCAGTGCGTTAATCCCTATGATCAGGAGGCGACGCGGGAGAGGAAAGAAGAAATGACTCTTTTAAAGAAGGACGAAGCCTTTCGGAAAATTTATGATGAGTTTCTTGAAGCACATCCCCTGGTGACAGATGACCAGGTGTGGACGGGAATCAGCTGTGAAACAGATTTGGATACTACTACAGTGAATTTCTTCTCTTTATATGAGGAATATTTCCCGGAATAGAAGGGAACAGAAAAAATGCCGGAGCAATAAGGCGCTGAAAGAATACAGCCCTTGATTGCTCCGGCATTTTTGCAAGGATTAAATTCGTCTATGCGGCCTGGTATGCTGACCTTAACCCTGGAAGAACGCGCGGGTGAGGTTTTCTAAGGCGGCCTGATCCGCCTGGTGAAGAATTTCCCGGGAGGAGTGCATGGATAAAATGGGCACGCCTGCATCAACGGTGGGCATATTCAGCCGGGCGGAAGAGATGCTTCCCAGGGTGGAACCGCCGCGGATATCTGAACGGTTGGAAAATTTCCGATAGGGAATCTGATGCTTGCGGCAGAGACCCTCGATTACGCTGACATAAGAAGCATCGGTGGCATAGGCCTGGCTGGCGGCCAGCTTTAAGGCTGCGCCGTCTCCCATGACAATCTGGTTTTTAATGTCGCATTTTTCCGGATAGTTAGGATGCATGGCGTGGGCCACATCCAGAGAAAGCATCAGGCCGCCCATGAGACTGTCTAAGAGGGATTCCCGGCCCAGTCCAAGGGAGAGGAACAGCTTTTCCAGAACCCGCTCAAGAAGCATGGAATCAGCGCCCTGTTTGGTGAAGCTGCCCACTTCTTCATTATCATAAAGGATAATCCCGCAGATTCCTTCCGAGCAGCCGCCTTCTATCAGTCCTGTAAGGCAGGCCTGAACAGAGGTAAGATTGTCCAGCCGGGGCGCGGAGAGAAATTCGCCGGAGAGTCCCAGGATGGCCGGCTCATCGGCATTATACAGGTAAATCTCGTAATCCAGGATTTCTTCAGGGGCACAGCCGGCTTCCTGGGCCAAGAAGTTCAGGAAGAAATGATCCCGATCCAGTTCCTGCGTAAGAATCGCGGCCAGAGGAAGCATGTCCTTCTGAGGATTTAAGGCTACGCCGTTGTTTACCTCCCGGTTCATGTGGATTGCAAGACTGGGAATGGTGAACAGCGGGCGGCTGCTGCGGATATAGATGGTTCTGGGGGCAAAGGGATCGCTGGTGAGAACGCAGACTTTTCCTGCAGCAGAGAGGGGACGGTCCATCCATGTGCTTAAAATGGGACCGCCGTAAACTTCCACGTTCAGTTTTCCATACCGGTCAGTGGAAACTTCCGGAGAAGGTTTAACTTTGAAGCAGGGCCAGTCAGTATGAGCGGCAGCCAGTTTTAGCCGGGGAGCGGAGGAAATCTGGCCGGAGAGCAGTTCCGGACCCAGAACAAAGGCCAAAAGAGTAGAACCGAAGGCGTTGATCAGATAGCGCTGACCTCCCGTCAAGGTCCAGGGCTCGGTGAGGGAGAGCGTCTGGAAGCCGGCCTGGGAAAGCTGGGATTGGGCTTCCAAAATACAGTGATATGGGGAGACTGAAGCCTCCAGAGTCTGGCAGAGCCGCTGGATTACAGGGGATGCAAAGGATTGTTGTTTCATGGATATTTCCTCCCTTAATTCAATGGTTGTTCATAATGGTTGTTCATGAAATGTCAGTTAACGATATCCTAGTATACTACAATTCAGGGGGAAAGGGAATAAGGGGAGAGGGACGATTGACAGAGAAAATCCGGCTTGGTATAGTAAGAGACAGGAATTCTTTCTCCCAGGGGCGCGCGAAAAAGAGAGACGCGGTGAGCAGGGAGAGAAAGGCGGAAGAAAATGACGGCTTTGCAGATCGAAGAGATAGGCGCGTTTACGCGGAAGTTGTTTCTGGAAACGGCATTTGACGGATTTTGGGTCAAAGAGGCAGTGATTGTTACGTTCAACCGGTTTTCCATTGACGGCCGTATCCGGCCGGGATTTTTTAATGAAGAAGAGCTGGAAGAAATGGGGATAACAGAATATGCTTTGTGGCGGCAGCTTCGTCCCATCTGTTTTTCACTGATTAAAGGGAAACGTCTCCCGGAAAGTTTTCAGATTACTTTGCAGCTTCCGAAGAATCAGGAAGAGATTTTCCTGAAGGAAAAAGGTCTTGAGCATTACCGCCCGGAGCAGATTTCAGGATTATATCTTCATATCCGGTATGAAGGGGGAGATCTTAAATGTGTTACCGGAACTTCTTTGACAGTATTTACCATGGACAGAGCGCTGGAGCAAGGATGGGATGAATATGCTGCAGAACTGCTGAAATCCATGGGGATTGCAGCGATTACTAGCACTCAATAAAAATGAGTGCTAATTTTCTGTTGACTTTTTGTTCTATTAGTATTAGAATAAGTGACGAAGAAATGAAAAAGCCAAAAACCGGAAGAATCAGTGAGAGATCTTCTGGTTTTCTCAACATAGGACAGAGAAGAAGAAGGAGAGGATTTCTATGGCAAAGACAGGCAGTTTAACCATTAACAGCGAAAATATTTTTCCCATTATCAAAAAATGGCTGTATTCAGATCATGATATTTTCTACCGTGAACTGATTTCTAATGGCTGTGATGCCATTACCAAACTGAAGAAGCTGGAATTAATGGGAGAATTTCAGAAGCCTGAGGACTGTGAGTATAAGATTCAGGTAACGGTAAATCCCAATGATAAAACCATTGTGGTGGAAGATAATGGTCTTGGCATGACGGAAGCTGAGGTGGAGGAGTATATTAATCAGATCGCTTTCTCCGGCGCTCAGGCTTTTATGGAGAAATATAAGGATAAGGCCAATGAAGACCAGATTATCGGACATTTCGGCCTTGGTTTTTATTCTGCATTTATGGTGGCAGACAAGGTGACCATTGATACGCTGTCCTATCAGAAGGATGCAGTTCCGGTACACTGGGAGTCTGACGGCGGCACCTCCTACGAGATGACCGATGGCACCAAGGAAGGGTTTGGTACAAAAATTACCTTGTATTTAAATGACGACAGCACGGAATTTGCCAATGAATACCGGGCGAGAGAAGTCATTGAAAAGTACTGCTCCTTTATGCCGGTGCCTATTTACCTGACCAACAGTGCAGAAGGTCCGCAGTATGAGACCATTGAGAAGGACGAACTGACGGACAAGGATACAATTGTAGAAACCATTGTAGAGGAAGCAAAGACAGAGGAGAGAGAGAAAGAAGACGGCACCAAGGAGACGGTGGAGGTTTCTCCGGCAAAGGAGAAATATAAGATCTTAAAGCGTCCAGTTCCCTTAAATGACATTCATCCTCTGTGGAACAAGCATCCGAATGAATGTACAGAAGAAGAATATAAGGCCTTTTACCGGAAAGTATTCATGGATTACAAGGAGCCCCTTTTCTGGATCCATCTGAATATGGATTATCCATTTAATTTAAAGGGAATTCTGTACTTCCCCAAGATTAATATGGAGTATGACAGCCTGGAAGGAGTAATTAAACTTTATAACAATCAGGTATTTATTGCCGACAACATTAAAGAAGTAATTCCTGAATTCCTGATGCTGTTAAAAGGCGTGATCGACTGCCCGGATCTGCCGCTGAATGTATCTCGTTCCGCTTTGCAGAATGACGGTTTTGTAAAGAAAATTTCGGATTACATTACCAAGAAAGTGGCGGATAAGCTCTCCGGCATGTGCAAGACTGACCGGGAAAATTACGAAAAATACTGGGATGATATCAATCCTTTCATCAAGTACGGATGCATTAAGGATGAAAAATTCCAGGAGAAGATGAAGGACTATATTATCTTCAAGAATCTGGAGGGCAAGTATCTTACCCTGCCGGAGTGCCTTGAGGAGAATAAGGAGAAGCATCCCAACACGGTATTCTATGTGACCGATGAGAAGGAGCAGAGCCAGTATATCAATATGTTTAAGAAAGAAGGCATGGACGCAGTTATCCTGTCTCATAATATTGATACGCCCTTCATTGGACAGCTGGAGCAGAAGAATGAGAATCTGAAGTTTATCCGCATTGACGCCGATGTGACCGATCTGTTCAAGGAAGAGGGAGAGGAAGATGCAGATAAGGCCAAGGAAGAGACCGAAGCGCTTACAGAGATTTTCCGCAAGGCTTTAAATAATGATAAACTGGAAGTTAAGGCAGAAAAGCTGAAGGACGCATCAGTGGCTGCGATGATCACCGTATCAGAGGAGTCCAGAAGAATGCAGGATATGATGAAGATGTACAATATGTACGGCATGGATCCTTCGATGTTCGGAAGCCAGGGAGAAAGTCTGGTGCTGAACCGGAATCATCCTTTGGTGCAGTATGTGCTGAACCACAAGGACGGACAGCATACGGCTCAGTTCTGCCAGCAGCTTTACGATCTGGCGAAATTAAGCCATGGCAGCCTGACTCCAGAGCGAATGACAGACTTTATTGCCAGAAGCAATGAGATTATGATGGTGCTGGCTGAAGAGGAAAAAAATAATTAAGGGTACCAGAATGATACCGCCGCGGCAGGTGTAGTCACTGCTGCGGCGGTTTTTATTCTTTATCCAAATGGATGAAAAATATATGATGAAGTAATTGAAAAGGAGAAGGGATACTGTTATAATAAGTAGTAATCAAAACTACATCATACGGAAATCATGGAGGCACATTATGACATATAAAATTATTGGGGACAGTTGTCTGGATCTGACCAGAGAATTAAAGAAAGATCCGCATTTTCAAACGGTGCCCCTGACCCTTCAGGTAGGGCAGGTTACCGTAACCGACGACGAGCAGTTTGACCAGAAAGCCTTTATCCAGCTGATGAAGAACAGTCCGGAGTGCCCGAAGACGGCCTGCCCTTCTCCAGAGCGGTTTAAGGAAGCCTATGCTTGTCCGGAAGAAAACGTTTTTGTGATTTGTCTATCTGAGCATTTAAGCGGAACCTACAGCAGCGCCTGCCTGGGGAAAAAGCTGTATGAGGAAGAATACGGAAAGAAAAATATCTGCGTGCTGAGCTCCGATTCTGCTGCTGCTGGAGAACTTAATTTGGCGCTGTATATCCGGGATCTCTGCGAACAGAGTGTGCCCTTTGAGGAGATCGTAAAAAGAGCCAGCGCTTATCGGGATGATATGAAAACGTATTTCGTCCTGGAGTCTTTGGATTACCTGCGCAAAAACGGACGGCTCAGCGGACTTCAGGCATTCTTCGCCACCACATTAAACATTAAGCCGGTGATGGCTGGAGACAAAGGCGTGATTGTAAAGGTGGATCAGGCCAGAGGAATCACGAAGGCGCTGCAGCGTATGTGCGATCATGCTGTTCGAGCGGTGGGAGATACGAGAGAGCGGACCTTGGTGATTTCTCACTGCAACTGCCCGGAGCGGGCCCAATTTGTGAAAGAAGAGATGGAGAAGCGGGGAAGCTACCGGGATGTGGTAATTACAGAAGGCGCCGGAGTTACTACGGTGTATGCCAATGACGGAGGCATTGTCATTGCTCTTTAACCCTTTGCCATGAGAACATTTGAAGGATCATTAAAGCCCGGTTTTCAGAGGCCGCAGCCAGATCGAGAAAGATCGCTGCGGCCTTTTTTGGCGGCGCTGGGGAGCGGATGAAGGCGGCAGAGAATGTGAATGGGCGGAGGCTTCATCTGCAAAAAGTATGACTTGATTCGCCTTTCAGCCAATGCTAAAATGAAAAGCAATACGTGAGCTTGGCGTGCAGGGCGGCATTGCGCGTGCACCTGTACGCAGCGCTGCAGAAAGGCTGGGAAAAGATGAAATGAACGGACGGAATAAAAAACGAGGAAGCGTCCTGATCTGGCTTTGTCTTCTTGTGGCTGCAGGTATGGTGGCAGCATCGGTGTTTGCTCTTTCTGGAACGGGAAGGGCTTCCGGCTTCTCTTTGGCAGAAGAAACGGAGGAGAGCAGCCAGAAAATTCAGATTTGGACAGAGGAAAAGGAAAGTCCAGCGATTGTGATTCGCCAGGACACAGAAGGAGAAGCAGAAGAGAAGGGGGAGGAAGGGGAAAATCTGGAAGCAGCGGAGGAGATTCATCTGGCCTTCGGCGGGGATGTGTACCTTTCAGATCATGTGCTGAAGGCATATCAGCAGGGCGGCATCGGCGGAGTGCTGGGAGAGAGTCTGCGCCGGCAGGCAGAGGCGGCAGATCTGTTTATGGTCAATGAAGAATTTCCCTTCAGTCTCCGGGGGGAGCCTGCGCCAGATAAACAGTACACCTTCCGCCTTCCGCCGGATAAAGTTTCCCTATTTCAGGAGATGGGCATTGACCTGGTGACTTTGGCCAATAACCACGGCTTGGATTACGGAAGAGAGGCGCTGCTGGACTCCCTGGAAACGCTTGACGGCGCAGGAATTGCCTGGGTAGGGGCAGGAGAAAATCTGGACCAGGCAAAAGCCATGAAAACCTTTGAAATCAAAGGAAAAACGCTGGGATTTTTAGGGGCGACCCGGGTGATTCCTGTGGCAGATTGGGCGGCTTCTTCTTCCAGGCCGGGAATGCTCAGCGCTTATGATCCTTCTCTTCTTCTGGAAGAGATTCGGAAGGGGAAGGAAAATTGTGATTTCTTGGTGGTGTATCTTCACTGGGGGCTGGAGCAGAAGGAAATGCCGGAAGAGTATCAGCGCCAGATGGGGCGTCAGTGCATTGAGGCTGGAGCGGATCTGGTGATCGGCAGCCATCCTCATGTGCTTCAGGGACTGGAATATTACCAAGGAAAGCCCATTGTTTATAGTCTGGGGAATTATGTGTTTGGAAGCAGTATTCCTCGAACAGTACTGTTGACCGCAGTGCTTGGGGAGGAGGGGCTTTCTCTCCAGGTTATTCCGGCGACTTCCAGCGCCGGCTATACCCGCGAGATCACAGAGGAGAGCAGACGTCAGGAGCTGTTTTCTTATCTGGAATCAATTTCCTTTGGCGTTGCAGTGGATGAAGAGGGAAGGATTTCTCCGTCCTGATTTTAGATGGGAAAGAAAATCCATGGAAGCCGGTAGGCAAAAAATGGGAATTATGATATAATTGGAACAAGCACAAAACGTGGAGAAACGATGGGTTGACAGAAAGGAGATGGACGGATGGAAGAGAATACCTGGATTACTTATGAAAACAGCAGCGAAGCAGCCCGCAAGCGGGTAGAAGCAGGACAGATTCTGGTGAATCTGACGCTGCATCGGATTGGAGAGAATGCTTATAATTTAATGATTGAAGCCGGCATTGAGTCGGTTTCCGTTACCCTTCACAGCACCAGCCTGGAGGCTGCCTTCGGAGAGGCAGACCAGTTTGCCAAAGATTATTTCCTGGAGCGGGCCAGATTGCTGGAAGAGATTGCAGACAGAATATGAGTTTTGCTGCAGGACAAAGAAAACAGCGGTGAAAAGAAAGGGTTCTGATGAAACCTTTCGATTCACCGCTGTTTTCTTTTATCTGACGCAGGAAAGAAAAACGGCGTCAGGAATGCTGAAGGACAGAAGTCCTTTGCCCTTGAAAATGATCGGCTGATGTTCAGGCGTTTCTGGAGGAAATCGGCGCCAGAATTTTCTTAATGTTAATCATAAACATTGTGACGGTGGTGATAATGGATAAAATATCCGATATGGGCTCCGCAATAAACAAGCCGTTGGTGCCAAGGCCGCCGATCTGGGGAAGGATAATCGCAAGGGGAATCAGCAGGATTACCTTACGCAGCAGGGCCAGAAACATGGAGATTTTGGCCTGCCCCAGAGCGATGAAAGTTTGCTGACAGGCACATTGAGCACCGAAGAACAGGAAGCCGAAGGTATAAATCCGAATTCCATAAGAACCGATACGGATAATTTCCGGATCATTGGAAAACATGGAAATAAAGGCATGAGGGAACAGCAGGATAATTCCTGTAGCGCAGAAGGAAAAGATCACGGATGCAGTAAGCATCAGCCGAAACGCCTTTTTTACTCTCTGCGGATTTCCTGCGCCGTAGTTGTAGCTGATGATCGGAGTGGCACCTTGGGATAATCCCTGCATAGGCAGAAACAGCATCTGAGATACAGAGAACAAGATGGTCATGGCTCCCACGTAATAGTCGTTGCCGTAGCGCTGCATCCCAGTGTTGAAGGTAAGCTGCACCAGACATTCTGTGGCCTGCATAATAAAGGGGGACAGTCCCAGGGCCAGCACAGGCTTTAAGATTTTCGGATCCAGGCGGATGGTAGAGAGTCTGAGCTTCAAGATGGATTTCTTTCCGCAGAGGAAGAGAAATACCCATACAGCCGATACGGTTTGGCTGAGAATAGTGGCCCAGGCAGCTCCTTTTACGCCCATATGAAATACGTAGATGAAAATCGGGTCCAGAATGATGTTTAACACAGCGCCGATCAGCACGGTGACCATGCTGGTTTTTGCAAAGCCCTGACAGGAGATAAACTGATTCAGGCCTAAGGAGATCTGGACGGAAATAGTTCCCAGCAGGTAGATTTTTAAGTAATCGTCCGCGTAGGGAAGGGTAGTTTCGCTGGCGCCGAACATCATCAGCACAGGACGCCGGATAACCCAAAAGACAGCGAACAGGGATATTGCCAGGAGAATCAAGAAGGCGGTGGAATTGCCCAGAATTTCATTGGCTTTCTTGTAGTCCTTTTGACCCATGGCAATAGATGCCTGGGGAGCGCCGCCCATGCCGACCAGGGCGGCGAAGGCGGAGATCAGCAGAATAATGGGGAAGGATACTCCTAGTCCGGCCAAAGCCACAGAACCGGTTTCCGGAATTCTCCCCACATAAATTCGATCCACCATATTGTACAATAAGTTTACAATTTGCGCCAGAACGGTTGGTACCGCAAGCTGAAGCATCAGACGACCCAAAGGCGCAGTGGCCAGTCGGGTTGCATCTTGAGATGGAGTATTATCTGCCATTGTCAAAAACCTCTTTTCTGTGAGAATTTCGGGAAGAACTGGAAGATATTTCCAGTTTTTCCATTAGTTTGTTTAAGGAAGTAAGCGTGCTGTCCAGGCAGTCGATTTCTTCTGGATTAAGATTAGAAATAGACTGGAGAGTGGTGGCAAGCATCTCCTCCTTCATCTGAAACAGAAGCTGCCGGCCCCGGGGAGTGATGGAGATATTTACCAGACGCCGGTTGGTTTTGTCATGAAATCGTTCTACCAGCTGTTTTTCCTCCAGATCATTCACCAGTTTGGTCAGCTGCTGCTTCGTGATCCGCAGGTTATCGGCAAGTTCAGACATGGTCAGCCAGGATTTCTCCGGTTCCAGGTGATTTAAATCCATAAGCGCCTGGAAGGCAAGAGAATTGGCCTTGATCATGTTTTCATGCCGGTACATGCCCTTGGCCACGGTAAAAAACAGGATGGTAAAATCCAGGAATTTTTTTCCTGCTTCCTGTTTCTTTTCTTCGTCCATGAAATGCCTCCTTTTGTGATAAAATAAATTCTGTGCAGCGGTTTTACACCGCTGCAGGTCTATACAGTTATTTATCACATTTCGTTCACAAAGTCAACAAATATTAAAAGTAAATAAATATTTAATATTAATGATTGACAAAGGAAGAAAACTGTATTATTCTACAGATGACTAACCGAAAGGAGAGAATTGGTATGGGTGTAAAAAATACAGATGACAATAAAAACCAAAGAAAGCCTTATCTGTATTATTACCTGATTGTGCTTGTGGTGGTGCTTTTGCTGAATGCCTTCCTGTTTCCCAGCATGATGGAACGGACGGTAATGGAGATCAGCTACAATCAATTCCTGGATTTTGTAGATGAAGGAAAAGTAGATCAGGTTTATCGGGATAATACGGAGCTTGTCTTTACGTTAAAAGACGATGCGGAGCAGAGAAATTGGGGTGTAACTGCCTATAAGACCGGTTTGTGGCCAGATGCAGATTTGACGGAGCGTCTCCGGGAGGCAGGGGTTGAGTTCTCAGAGGAGATTCCCACTCAGGCGTCTCCCATTGTAACGTTCCTGGTGCAGTGGATTGTACCGATCCTGATGTTTGTGGTGATCGGCCAGCTGTTAGGCCGAATGATGCAGAAGCGGATGGGCGGAATGGGAGGCCCTGCCATGACCTTCGGCAAGGCTAATGCCAAGATCTATGCGGAGACAGAGACGGGGATTACCTTTGCCGATGTGGCCGGAGAGGAAGAAGCGAAAGAGGCTTTAAAGGAGATTGTGGATTTCCTTCATAATCCTCAGAAATACGCGGATATCGGCGCCACCCTTCCTAAAGGAGCCCTGCTGGTAGGCCCTCCTGGAACGGGAAAAACCCTTCTTGCCAGGGCAGTAGCCGGAGAGGCTCACGTTCCATTCTTCTCCATCTCAGGTTCTGAATTTGTGGAGATGTTCGTAGGAATGGGAGCGGCCAAGGTAAGAGATTTGTTTAAGCAGGCCAATGAAAAGGCGCCTTGCATTGTGTTTATTGATGAGATTGATACTATCGGAAAGAAGAGAGATGGAAGCGGATTCAGCGGAAATGATGAGCGGGAGCAGACCTTAAATCAGCTGCTGACAGAGATGGATGGATTCGACGGCAAAAAAGGCGTAGTGATCTTAGCTGCCACCAACCGTCCGGAGTCCCTGGACAAAGCTCTGCTGCGTCCTGGCCGGTTTGACCGCAGGATTCCAGTGGAACTGCCAGATTTAAAAGGACGGGAAGCTATCCTGAAGGTTCACGGCAAAAAGGTGAAGCTGGACAGTTCTGTGGATTTCAACGCTGTTGCCCGTGCTACGGCAGGAGCCAGCGGCGCGGAGCTGGCTAATATTGTGAATGAAGCAGCTCTTCGGGCAGTTCGGATGGGACGGAGCGTAGTGAACCAGTCTGATCTGGAGGAAAGCGTTGAAGTGGTTATTGCCGGCTATCAGAAGAAGGATGCTTCTGTATCTAAGAACGAACGGCGGATTGTGGCTTATCATGAGATCGGCCATGCATTGGTGGCGGCTTGTCAGAGTCATTCGGCGCCGGTGCACAAAATTACCATTATTCCCCGAACTTCCGGTGCCCTTGGATATACCATGCAGGTAGAGGAAGGGGAACGGGTCCTTATGAGCAAGGAAGAGGCGCTGAATAAGATTGCCACCTTAACCGGCGGCCGTGCAGCAGAGGAATTTATTTTCCACTCCATTACCACGGGAGCTTCCAATGATATTGAGCAGGCAACGAAGCTGGCCCGGGCGATGATCACCCGATATGGCATGAGCGATCAGTTCGGCATGGTGGCCTTGGAAACGGTAACGAACCAGTATTTAGGCGGAGACACTTCGATGGTGTGCTCACCGGAAACGGCTAAAGCCATTGATGATGAAGTGATTGCAACCGTAAAGCAGCAGTATGAGAAGGCTATGGGCATTCTGAAGGATCATGCGGCGAAACTGACGGAGCTGGCGGAATATCTTCTGGAACGGGAGACCATTACCGGCGAGGAATTTATGGAGATTCTGCAGCGGTAGAAAAGAGTAAAAACAGGATAAGCGAAAGGGCTGCTTTCTTCGAAGGAGAAGAGAGCAGCCCTTTTTTGCAGAGCTGGAAGCAAGAAAGGTCAGGCGGTGCATTTCCGCACTGAGGCGGTGCGGCGGTAGAAGGTCCAAGCGGCAGCCAGAGAAAGAATTTCTGTGACAGGAAAAACCAGCCACAAGCCAAGGGTGCCCCACCGATTGGCAAAGAGGGCGGCAAGAGGAATGGGGAGCAGAAAACCGCGGAGAGCAGCCAGAACCTGAGCAGGAAAAGAACGGCCGGTGGCAGTAAAATACATTGACAGAATAATGTTTATTCCTGCAAACGGACAGGCCAGGAAAGCCATGTGAATGCCCTCTTCTGCCAGAGATTGGAGAAGAGGATCCTGCTGGAGATTAAAAAGCCCGGCGATCCAGGGAGCTGCAGCATCCAGAAAAAAGTATAAACTAAGAGCAAGAACACTGGTCAGTCCCAGGGATAAAAGAAGAAGGCGGCGCAGATTTCCGAAATGTTTTCCGCCGTAATATCGGCTGAGAAGAGGCTGAACGCCTTGGGCTACGCCGTTAAATACCGCCAGAATCACGAGGAAAAGGTTGGCTACAATGCCGTAAGCGGCGACTCCGGTATTTCCCTTAAGCTGGAGAAAAACCGAGTTAAACAAAACGATCAGCAGTCCGGCGGAGAGCTCTGCTCCCAGGGAAGGAAGACCACAGGAAAGAATTTTTCCTGCGCCTTGGAGAGAAAAGGAAAGTTTCGTCAGATGAAAATGATTTTTCTGCTTCCAGAAAAAGGGAAGAAGAAAGAGCAGTCCAAGGGCAGGAGCAAGGCCGGTGGCCAGGACGGCTCCTGCAATTCCCATGTTCAAAGGAAAGATAAACAGGTAATCCAGAAAAATATTGGAAAGGCTGCTTCCCAGCATAGCGGCCATGGCCAGCTGAGGCGCGCCATCGTTGCGGATGAAGCAGAGCAGCAGATGATTCAGCAGAAAGAGAGGCGCAAATAGAAGAACCAGCTGCAGATAGATTCGGGTCATGGATAACACCTCTTGTTTAGCGCCTAAAAACCTGGCCAGAGGAAGTGAGAAAAAAGACCGCAGATCAGATAAATCAGGCTGAAAGCAGAAAGAAGAAGGAGGGACTGGGTAAACACCAGATCGCCTCCGCCGTTTGCTTTCTGGCCTTTTTGAATAGAGTACCAGGAAGCGCCTCCGATTCCAGTCATCAGGCCGGTTCCGTTGATCAGACTGTAGATGGGAACCGCCAGATTAAGGGCTGCCAGTCCTTGGGCTCCCAGGCCTCTGGCAATAAACAAAGTATCTGCCAGAATATAACAAGAAAGTCCGGTCATGCCCAGCACGTTAAGGGAGACGTATCGGATGAATTCAGGAAAAACAGAACCTGATTTTGCCATAAAATCCCTCCTTTTTTATGATCTTGCAGTCAGTATCCTGTACATTGACGCTAACATGAAGAGAGGGAAAATTCAAGGCGGCTTAAGCTGTGATTTTCTGGAAAATCAGCGCTGCCCGGCAGGAAAATAAAATCGCCGGCGGTAAACGTTTGTTCGAAAATAGTTGAATCTGAAAATGGGGTATGCTATACTGAAGCTACTTTTTACAATGAGGTATAATTATGGGAAAGCAATATATTAAAATACGCGGTGCCAATGAGCATAATCTGAAAAATATTTCCCTGGACATTCCCAGAGATGAGCTGGTGGTGCTGACCGGCCTTTCTGGTTCAGGAAAATCCTCCTTGGCCTTTGATACCATTTATGCGGAAGGGCAGCGGCGATATATGGAATCGCTGTCCTCCTATGCCAGACAGTTCCTGGGACAGATGGAGAAACCGGATGTGGAGAGCATCGAAGGACTGTCTCCAGCTATTTCCATCGACCAGAAATCCACCAATCGGAACCCTCGCTCAACGGTGGGGACGGTGACGGAGATTTACGATTATATGCGTCTTCTTTACGCCCGGGTGGGCATTCCTCATTGCCCCAAGTGCGGCAAGGAGATTCGCAAGCAGACGGTGGATCAGATGGTAGACCAGCTGATGGCGCTTCCTGAGCGCACCAGGCTCCAGCTTCTGGCCCCTGTGGTTAGGGGAAGAAAGGGAGAACATGTAAAGATTCTGGATCAGGCCAGGAAAAGCGGATATGTGAGAGTTAGGATTGACGGCAATCTTTATGAACTTTCGGAAGAGATTAAGCTGGAAAAGAACATTAAACACAACATCGAAATCGTAGTGGACCGTCTTGTAGTCCGCCCGGGAATCGAGAAACGTCTTACTGACTCCATTGAGACGGTGATGGCCTTGTCCGGCGGCCTTCTTCTGGTGGATACAGGGGAAGGAGAGCCTCTCCGGTTTTCACAGAATTTTTCCTGCCCGGACTGCGGGATCAGTGTGGAGGAAGTGGAACCCAGAAGCTTTTCTTTCAATAATCCCTTCGGCGCCTGTCCAGAGTGTTTCGGCCTGGGATATAAAATGGAATTTGACGAGGATCTGATGATTCCGGACAAATCTCTGAGCATTAACCAGGGAGCCATTGTGGTGCTGGGATGGCAGTCCTGTGCAGAGAAGGGCAGCTTTACCCGAGCCATTCTTGACGCTCTTGCGAAAGAATACGGATTTGATCTGGATACGCCTTTTCAGGATTACCCCAAGAATATTCATGATGTGCTGATTTACGGAACTGGAGGGAAATCCCTGAAGGTGCACTATAAGGGGCAGAGAGGGGAAGGAGTTTACGATGTGGCCTTCGAGGGGCTGATTGAGAATGTGAATCGGCGCTACCGGGAAACCTACTCGGAAGCGTCCAAGGCAGAATATGAAAGCTATATGCGGATTACTCCATGCCCGGTCTGCCACGGACAGCGGCTGAAAAAAGAATCTCTTGCCGTGACGGTGGGAGGACTGAATATTTACCAGGCCACCGATATGTCCATTGTAAAGTTCAGGGAATTTATTGATGATCTGAAGCTTACGCCTATGCAGGAAGCCATCGGCGGCTCCATTCTGAAAGAGATCCGGGCCAGAGTCAGCTTCCTCATCGATGTGGGGCTGGAGTACCTTTCCTTATCCCGGGCCACAGGCACCCTTTCTGGAGGAGAAGCTCAGCGAATCCGTCTTGCCACCCAGATCGGTTCCGGTTTAGTGGGAGTGGCCTATATTCTGGACGAACCCAGCATCGGCCTTCATCAGCGGGATAATGATAAACTGTTAAAAACTCTTCTTCATCTCCGGGATCTGGGAAACAGCGTGCTGGTGGTGGAGCATGACGAGGATACCATGCGGGCGGCGGACTGCATCATTGATATCGGGCCGGGAGCCGGAGAACATGGAGGCCAGGTAGTGGCAGTGGGAACGGCAGAGGAGATTATGGCCTGTCCTCAGTCCGTTACAGGAGCTTATCTCAGCGGCAGAATACGCATCCCTGTGCCTAAGGAGAGAAAAAAGCCTGTAGGCTGGCTGAAGGTGAAGGGCGCGGCGGAAAATAACTTAAAAAAGATTAATGTGGACATTCCCCTTGGGGTGATGACCTGCGTCACCGGAGTGTCCGGCTCAGGAAAAAGTTCCCTGGTCAACGAGATTCTCTATAAAGCCTTAGCGAAGAAACTGAATCGGGCCAGAACTATTCCAGGAAAGTTTTCCGGCTTAGAGGGGGTTGAGCAGTTAGATAAGATCATTGCCATTGACCAGTCCCCCATCGGCCGTACTCCCCGGTCCAATCCGGCCACTTATACCGGCGTATTTGATTTGATCCGGGATCTTTTCGCTGCCACTACTGACGCGAAAACCAGAGGATACACCAAGGGACGGTTCAGTTTTAATGTAAAAGGCGGCCGGTGCGAGGCCTGCAGCGGCGACGGCATTATTAAGATTGAGATGCATTTCCTGCCGGATGTTTACGTTCCCTGCGAAGTTTGCGGTGGCAAACGGTATAACCGGGAAACCCTGGAGGTAAAATATAAGGGGAAGAGTATTTTTGACGTGCTGAATATGACGGTGGAGGAAGCGCTGAAGTTTTTTGAAAATGTGCCTTCGGTGGCCAGAAAGATCCAGACTCTTTATGATGTAGGACTGTCTTATGTAAAGCTGGGGCAGCCTTCCACCGAGCTTTCCGGCGGTGAGGCTCAGCGGATTAAGCTGGCGGCGGAGCTGAGCCGGAGAAGTACAGGAAAGACGATTTACATTCTGGACGAACCTACTACAGGGCTGCATTTTGCTGATGTGCATAAATTGATTGAGATTCTCCATCGTCTGGCAGCAGGCGGAAATACCGTGGTGGTGATTGAGCACAACCTGGATGTGATCAAGACTGCGGACTATATTATTGATATGGGACCGGAAGGAGGAGACCGGGGCGGCACGGTGATTGCCAAGGGTACGCCGGAGGAGGTGGCCCAGTGTCCCCAGTCCTATACTGGCCAGTATGTGAAGCGGTATTTGGAGAGAGAAAAAGAGCTGGAAGATGAAAATCGCGGAACGTTGACCAGATAAGCAAGAAAAAAGTGGTATTTTGTCAAAACCTCTTGCTATTTGCAGTAAGATTCGTTATAATAAGTTCATACGAAAGAAAAAGAGAGATTGTGCCGAAGGGGTGCAATCTCTCTGATTTTCAGAAGAGAAAAGCTGGGCAATGCAGAGCTACATAGGTTTTCCTCCGCAGAGCCGCAGATGCTTCCCACATCTGATTTTATGCTTCCATCGAAGCTGCCTGGCAGGATACAAAAGATGAACCCTTTCCGGTTAATGTTGTACGAAAGATAGTTTTTTCAGACGAGGACATACGAAAGATAACTTTTAACTGTACAAAAGATTAAAAACAATACGAAAGAAACGTCTGCCGTAGATGCAGGAGCTTTTCCTGCAGTCCATGAAAGCACATATCCACAAAACACACGTCTGCAACAAAAGAGAAAACAATCACAGCATTAGCAGGAAAGCCTGCAGATTGAGAGTGAAAGGCTGCGGGACGGCATGAACGTACATAAGGGAAAGCGGCGCAGAAATACAAAAGAAAAGCCCTGCTTGAAAACAAAAGAAGCAATTTTGCAAGGTACTAATGAGAAAAGCCGGTTTCATGTGAACCGGCTTAATTTTTGAAGGAACAGAAAAGGAGTTTCCCATGAGCAGAGAGATGATTATCGTTCTGGATTTCGGCGGACAGTACAATCAGCTGATCGCCCGCCGGGTCCGCGAGTGCAGTGTCTACTGTGAAGTGCACCCCTACACTATGTCCCTGGATGCCATTAAGGAGATGAATCCCAAGGGCATTATCTTTACCGGCGGACCAAACAGCGTATACCTGGAAGAATCCCCTCATATTGACAAGGCTATTTTTGAGCTGGGGATCCCCATTTTAGGCATTTGCTACGGCTCACAGCTGATGGCTTATGAGTTAGGCGGCCAGGTGGCTACTGCTCCGGTGAGCGAATACGGCAAAACCGAAGTAGAAGTGGACAAGAGTTCTCTTTTATTCAAAGATGTGGAGCCTGTTACCGTCTGCTGGATGAGCCATACGGATTATATCGCAAAGGCACCTGAAGGATTTAAGACAGTTGCCCACACGCCGGTCTGCCCCATTGCAGCGATGGAGTGCCCTGAACGGCGGCTTTACGCTACTCAGTTCCATCCTGAGGTAATGCATACTGTGGAAGGCATGAAAATGCTTCACGCTTTCGTTTATGATGTGTGCGGATGCAGCGGCGACTGGAAGATGGATTCCTTTGTCACCACAACTATCGAGTCTCTGCGGGAAAAGATTGGAAGCGGGAAGGTGCTCTGCGCCCTGTCCGGCGGCGTGGATTCTTCTGTGGCTGCCGTTCTGTTATCCAAGGCAGTAGGAAAACAGCTGACCTGTGTATTTGTTGATCACGGACTTCTTCGGAAAAATGAAGGAGACGAGGTGGAAGCCGTATTTGGACCAGAAGGGCCTTACGAGCTTAACTTTATCCGAGTAAACGCTCAGGAGCGGTTTTATGGAAAACTCGCCGGCGTAACTGAACCGGAAGAGAAGAGAAAGATTATTGGTGAAGAATTCATTCGGGTATTCGAAGAAGAGGCCAAGAAGATTGGCGCTGTGGATTTCCTGGTACAGGGAACCATTTATCCAGATGTGATTGAGTCCGGTCTGGGCAAATCTGCCGTGATCAAGTCTCACCATAATGTTGGAGGACTTCCAGATTATGTAGATTTTAAGGAGATCGTAGAGCCTCTGCGCCTCCTTTTCAAGGATGAGGTTCGCAAGGTAGGTCTGGAACTGGGAATTCCTGAATATCTGGTATTCCGTCAGCCATTCCCCGGCCCTGGTCTGGGAATCCGGATCATTGGCGAAGTAACTGCGGAGAAAGTGCGGATCGTTCAGGACGCAGATGCCATCTACCGTGAAGAGATCGCCAAGGCCGGCGTGGACAAGCGGCTGGGCCAGTACTTTGCCGCTCTGACCAATATGCGGTCTGTAGGCGTGATGGGCGACTTCCGCACCTACGATTACGCCGTGGCCCTGCGTGCAGTGGAAACCTCCGACTTTATGACAGCCGAAGCAGCAGAGATTCCCTGGGAAGTGCTGCAGAAGGTGATGAACCGGATTGTGAACGAGGTGAAGGGAGTAAATCGGGTAATGTATGATCTGACTTCTAAGCCGCCGGGGACGATTGAGTTCGAATAGTAAACAGAGAGCCGGGAAGCCGCATAAACAGCGGACTTTCCGGCTCTTAGTGTGTGGCGTGATACCTTTTTGATACCTATATACTTGAATGGAGATTATAATTAGCTTCGTAGATTTGCTTCTTCGATAAATCTCAAATCAAGATATTCGTGAATAGCATTCTCGATATCAGGTATATCTTGGATAAGTGATTTGTTGTTTAATAAGTTTTCTTTATAAAATTCCATGTATGTTGTTCTGCGACGAGTTGCTGATAACTTTTCGTTTGGTTTGGGGCGACATTCTTCAGGTATCAAATAGAGTAGTATACTATTTTCTAAATCTAATAATAAGTCAGAAGAATATAGAATTAGATGATAGTTTTGAAACCAAAGTGATTCGTCCCTGTGAGTCTTTAAGATGGCAATGTCCTGTTCGGAAAATAAGCTTTTACTTAAATAATAAGATATTAATACCTGATTGTTGGATTTTAAAACCATATCAGCATAATCTTTTAATATATCTCCAAACCCGAACTCGTTAATTGCATAATAATAGTAAAGTTGTTCTTCTTGAAATGGTGTGCTTAAAGCCTGATCAAATCGTATCTTGAAAAAATTTTTAACTTTCTCTTTATCAAAATTATTCATATGACTAAATATATCAACACTGTATAAAAGTGATTCTGGAGAAGTTCTAAAAATATAACATAATTGGTGGTAATCATATTTTTTAACAATGAATTTATTTAAGTCCAGAGTTCTAAAATATTTTGTTTTGAAAAAGTTATTTATAAAAACTTTTTTTTGCTTTTCGTCATGTAATTGAGATAGACGGTATACAATTTGATTTATAAAAACCAGTTTGTTTTGATCATCATTGCGTCTATAATGTATATTACAATGAGCAATTAATTTTTTCCAATACCGTGCAATTACGTTATAAGAATTGAATTTTTCGTAATCCCATATTTCATATTTGTTTTCGTTTCCTTCTAAATCGAATTGATCCAAAACGGAATAAAATGTCTCTCTTATCTTACTATTGTTTTCCTTATTACAAAAGAAATAAAAATCATCTGAAAAATATGTAAAATCACAAGCAATGCTTTGTGCTGCAAATTCAGCTTCAAGAGCACTGCTTATTTTTGTTAAGTGTTGCTCAGCAAAATATAGAGATAAATAATTTCCCATAATCAGACCGTTTGTGGCACCACAATTCATATTTGTAATATAACGATCAGTTAAGCCATTCCAGTCCAAATAGTGGGTATACAGTCGCCCATAAAAATCTTTTATATCTAACTTAATTAGATTATCATAGACACATAATTCTTCAAAATCTTTTTCTAATTGAGTATCATATTCACCAATTGCAAAATCGCCAGTATTTAATCTAGCTGATAATCGTTTATGGGAAATATCAAGTTGTTGTGGATCTTCAAAATGGGGAAAATTTTTAATATGCTCATAAGCACAAGTAAGAGCGATTATATTAGGTAATTTTAATGTACGAAATCTATCACCGCTCTTTTTTATAGTAAATTTAATTGGTTTAGTCCAACAAGTATCATCAATGTCTATAGAACCTGGATCAGTTGGAAAAATTAAATTGTCTATATTGATAAAATGTCGAATAGGATTTTTAAAATTATAAATGTTATTATAGTCCATTATTTTCTCCAATCATAACTATTATTTTTCTTGTCATTCCCTTTTTCGTCAACATCACTACTGGTAGCAGGCCAGTTGATCTTCCATTCAAAATATTCGTCCTCTGATATTTCCTTGTTCTTTAACTGTTCTTTTCGCAAGCACCATTCACGCAGAAATTCATTCACAAGACCATAATCAATCCACATTCCCACAGGAGCGTGAGCAGGCCAGTCATCACTGTCATTATACCGTACAGTATTATCATCAGAATTGTACTTGCCGGGATTAGGAACAAGCTGAAATAAATGGAAAGTATTACGGTTATCCTCGTCAAGCCAGAAAAACGTCTGCATAATATCTTCAGCGCAGCCGGGAGTCACAGTGATAAAATTGATGTAATTGACATTTAAAATCTTTGCGATTTCCATAAGCGTATCTTTTTTAGGAACACGATAGCCGGACTCATATTGTGCAACACGGACATCGGCATTACGTTCTTCATATCCCAGTTTCAAGCCTAATTCCCGTTGTGTTAAGCCACGAAACGTGCGGATTCGCTTTATTCGTTCACCTAATATCATATTCAGTATCCTTTCTGAAAGATCGAGTAGAAGCAGATTATAGTCTGCTTTTAAAGTAGTCTTTTATCCCTTATAGTCTACCATGTTTTGAATAATACGACAACATAAACTTATCATAAATGCTAAATTTAATAAAAAAGATAAGCTTAACAAATATGCTATTGACAATAACGTAAATGTCAAGTATAATGCGAATATAAAACTTAACAAAAAAGCTAAATAAAAAAGGAGGACATCTATTTGAAGAATGATTTATTTGTAACAGCCGGTGAAGTTGCACAGGACTTGGGCGTTTCCAAACCATTTGCCTACAAATTGGTGCGGCAGATGAATGAAGAACTGGAAGCAAAAGGATTTATTACAATCGCCGGAAGAGTAAGCAGAAAATACTATGAAGAAAAATTCTATGGTATGGCGCAGGCAAATTAAGAGGGAGGTGAAGTCATGGCGGCGTACAAAGATGAAAAGCGTGGAACGTGGTATGTATCGTTTCACTATTATGACTGGACAGGAAAAA
Source organism: Candidatus Cottocaccamicrobium excrementipullorum (assembly GCA_018713255.1). GTDB lineage: Bacteria > Bacillota > Clostridia > Lachnospirales > Lachnospiraceae > Caccovicinus > Caccovicinus excrementipullorum. The sequence goes on from DVFL01000009.1 coordinate 289,745, forward strand.
ACTGTCGGAAAGTGAAAAGAGGTTTTAAGACCAAACGGGAAGCGACAGAATGGGAACGTCATTTCCGTATGAAAGAAGCTGCTGATCTGGATATGACCTTTGGAGAGTTTGTAGAAGCCTACACCAGAGATATGAAGCCGAAACTGAAACACAATACCTGGCTGACAAAGGAACATATTCTGCGGACGAAGTTATTGCCATATTTTAAGGACAAGAAAATGCGTGACATTCGTGCAACAGATATTATCCAATGGCAAAATGAACAAATTTCTTATCGTGATGATAAAGGAAAACCTTATGCTCCTACGTATCTGAAAACTCTGCAATCAGAATTAAGCGCTCTTTTCAATCACGCAGTGCGTTTCTATGAATTGAAAAATAATCCGGTTGTAAAAGCGGGCCCACTTGGAAAAGGGAAAGCAGAGGAAATGCTTTTCTGGACAAAAGAGGAATATTTAAAATTTATTGAAGCGGTAAAAGACAAGCCGTATTCCTACCATGCATTCCAGATATTGTATTGGTGCGGATTGCGTGTGGGAGAACTGTTAGCTCTTACTCCGCAGGATATTGATTTTGATAACAAGGTCATTCGGATTACAAAATCTTATCAGCGGTTAGAGGGGAAAGACGTAATTACAGACCCGAAGACTCCTAAAAGTAAACGAAATGTGAGTATGCCGGATTTCCTGTGTGACGAACTGAAAGATTATATCAGCAGATTATATGGAATTCTTCCTACGGATCGTATCTTTCATCTGACAAAAAGTTTTCTGCACCATGAAATGACAAGAGGTGCAGAGAAAGCAGGGGTAAAGCGTATCAGAATTCATGATTTGAGACATTCGCATATTTCCCTGCTGATCAGTATGGGATTTTCGGCTGTATCAATCGGAAATCGAGTAGGGCATGAAAGCGTTGATATTACCTATCGCTATGCCCATATGTTTCCTACAGAGCAGACGAAAATGGCGAAGTTATTGAATGAAGAATTTAAGGAGGGCATGGAAGAATGAGTGGTACACACAAATATCCAACAATCAGCTTTCGTATTTCTCCCAGAGAACGTGAGGAAATTGAAGCGAAAATTCTTGTCAGTGGTATGAAGAAAAAAGATTATTTTGTTCGTTCCTGTATTTATAATCGTGTGTGCGTGGTAGGAAAGAAAGAGACTGTATATCAGATTGTAGAGAAATTGAAGGAAATGGAAAACCATCTGTTAGAGTTGGCAGAGCAGTTAAAGGACAAAAAGCCGGAGATTACTTCCGAAGAAATCCGGGAACTTCATACGGCTTATGAGGATATGTTAAAAGCAGTTCTCTGGATGTTGGACGGAGCAAAATATCTGTGGGAGGGAACTGATAAAAAATGCCCCGACAGCGGCAACTGTCAGAGCGTGTGATAACGGAAACCTCTGTTATCAGTAATCACAATACGAGTATAGCAGAGGTTTCTTTCGTTGACAATGAGATTTTCAGAAACGGAGGTTATATGGAAGAAACGAGAACAGAATTGCAGATGATTAAAATGTCGGAAATACAGTCAAAGGAAGTAGCATGGCTGTGGTATCCATTTATTCCATATGGAAAGCTGACAATTATACAAGGCGATCCGGGAGACGGAAAAACAACGCTTGTACTTAATATAGCGGCAAAACTCTCAAAGGGTGAGGGCTTAGACAGCGACATGAAATTGACAGAGCCATTGACGGTAATCTACCAGAGTGCGGAGGATGGACTCGCCGATACGGTAAAACCACGCTTGGAAGCAGCAGGCGCAGATTGCGAGAATATTTCTATTATTGATGAAAGTATAAAATCGCTTTCCATGATAGACGAACGTCTGGAGGAAGCAATTATAAAGACAAAGGCAAAACTTCTGATTTTAGACCCGATACAAGCCTATCTTGGAGGCAATATGGATATGAACCGTGCAAACGAAGCAAGGGACATGACAAAGAAACTTGCGGCTCTGGCAGAAAAATATCAATGTGCCATTGT
>DVFL01000010.1 GCA_018713255.1 Candidatus Cottocaccamicrobium excrementipullorum
CACACAGGCGGTGTCGATATTAAACTCACAGGAAATCAGTTGTTTCATGGGATGTACCTCCAAAATTTAATGTTCTGGAAGTAATGTAAGCGTGGGTTTGTGGTGTGGTATCCTTAACTATGGGAAACTTCCTTTTCTCATTCAGTGACACGACCTGTTCTCTTTGATGATCTTAATCAATCCTTTCACATTCTCCGACGGCTTTTTTGAATACAGGATGCCGTAAGGGATTTTAACTTCCCATTTTACCGGAATGGTAACCAGGAAAGGATGAATGCCGGCCCAGGTTAATCTGCGGATTTTGATCCAGTCCGGCGTGGTGGTGATCCCTAAATCCGCTCATAAGGCGCGGATGGAGGAAAACTTTAATCTGTTTGATTTCCAGCTCACCCTTGAGGAAATGAAAAACCCAGGAGCTTGACCGTGGCTGCAGCCAGTTTATTGACCACTGTACCCCGGATATGGCGGAAATGTTCGTTGGCGCCGGGAAAAGGTAAGGAGAATTTCACAAGAAACAGTGATAATTATGGCTTTGATCTGATGTGCCTGCCACATCAGCAGCCCTCTGTGGCAGGCAAGGATTTAATACGGTTTAATCACCAAATTATGATCTAGAACCGTACAGTTTACCTTAAAGCTACGCTTATAAAATCAAAAATTCAGCTTTGAACCGTAGGAATATTGCGAAACAAGTACAGCCGAAGAATTAATGGCAAAGACCATCTCCTCCAAAATCTCTTTCCTCTTCGTCTCATATTCCTCTTTGGTGATAGTACACCGGCCTGATAAAGCCCCTGGGCTGTTTCCAGGCGGAGGGTAATGTCCTTTTTCCGCTGTGAGAACGCAGGTGCAGAAAGCCCCGCAGAGGTTTTCAGTTTCCGCCCATTCGCCTTACCAAATCCCAGGCATTTCCTCCTGGTACATTCCGTCTCCTTCCTCAATGTCATAGAGATCACGGAATTCCTGCTGGGCTGAAAGTACTGCGTTCACTCTTATTTGGGCGGGGGAATGAATATCTATAGCCACCTGCCTGGAAAGATACTCCTCCCGCTCTTTTGAGGCCCAGATGTTCGCGTAAGCCTCATATACTTTTTTCAGGTCATAGCCCTGGGAGTCCGCAATCTCCGTGATGCAGGATACGCCGCCCAGATCAGCAATGTTTTCTGTTACTGTCTGTTCACCATTTATCTTCTTTCCCTCGATGTCCATGCCATCGTAGTAGGAAATAACTTGATCCGCCAAAGCCTGAAACTGCTCTTTATCCTGGGCAGTCCACCAGTCCCGAAGATTGCCTTTTTCATCGAAAAGGGCCCCGTTTGTGTCAAAAGCATGAGTAATCTCATGACCGATCACTGTGCCGATTCCTCCCAGATTTTCTTCCACAGAAGCATCAGGATCATAGAATGGGGCTTGAAGTATTCCTGCAAGGATATTGATGCTGTTACTCTGGGGATCGTAGTAAGCGTTCACTGTTTGGGGAGTATCAGGCCATAAGCTCTTGTCCACCGGCTCATCGATGGTGGCGAAATTATAGTCTGTTGCCACCTTTGCCATCATAAGAAAATTATCGATGTAAAGCCCTCCATCCTCAGGAGCTTTTAGATTCAGTTCATATTTGTCCTGAGGCCAGTCGTCAGGATGCCCTACACGCACGTCAATTTTTCCCAGTTTATTCTTTGCCTCTGCCTTTGTAGCATCGCTCATCCAGTCTAACTCATCAATCCGCTGATGAAATACAGATATAACTTGGCTGATGATCTCCTTTACCTCCGCTGTGGTTTCCTCGGAGTAATTCTGTTCACAATACATCCTGCCGCACTGAAATCCCAGAAGCCCCTGAACATCCGAAATCAGGACTTCTTCGAAGGGACGGCTTTCCTCCATGCCGGAAGCTTCCATATTATAAGTGTTCAAAGCGTCATAACTGTCCATATCCATATATGCGCCTAAATCCCTATGGGCACAGAGCTTTACGTACCCTTTCAGCATGGGAAGATTTTCTTCTGTGAGGAAGGAAGCCATCTGCCTTGCCAATTCAACCTCGGAAACAATTACCGGATCTTCCCCGTTAACGCCGTAAATCTCCTGAATCATCTCTGAAGAAATTTTCCCTCCAAAGAGCTCCTCCAGCTCTGATACCGTATAAACATTGTAAGTCTTTTCCGGATCATAAAACTCAGACTGGGAAAGCGACTTCTCTGCAAGGGACTTCATGATCTGAACCGTATTATCCGTCACCTCTTCTGCTTCTGTTTCTGAATATCCCTGAATCACACATAATTTTCTCAGCAGTTCTTCAAATAAAGAAACTGCTTTCTGGTTGGCTTCATCCTCGGAAAACCAGATTTCCTTACTCAGGCCAGGATCTCCTGCATTAGCTACCAGCGTTTTTACTGACGAATCCTCATAATCAGAACCTATCGATATTCCAAAAAGGGAATATATGCCGTAATCTCGGCAGAACTGCATGCTTACTCTCATCAGCTGGTCAATGCTTTCGGCAGCATCTACCTGATCAAAAAAAGCAGAAAGAGATTCGCCAAATCCCCCTTCATTCCGTCCGGTTTGATCCAGCCCCGTCAGATATAACGCACGGATGTTGCTCTCATCACTGCCCTGCTCCAGATCAGTTTCTTCAGAAACCGACTTGATCAGCTCAGCCATCCGTTCTTCCACCTGGTCATTCAAAATGCCAAACCAGCTTTTTGAACTTTTATCTGGTTCGATCTCCCAACTGTCAATAAGTGCTCCATTGACTGCCTGGTAATAATCATCCTTCTCCGAAACCTTCTGCGCCTCCGTGGACTGATCTGCCGCCTGTTCTGCGTTCTGCGTCCCGTCAGACTGACCGGCGGAAGCTGCTGCTTGGGATTCAATCTGTTCTTCTTGCGTCTGCCCGGATCCTTTATCTCCTCCCACGCCGCATGCGGTGACTGTCACCGAGAGGCAAAGAAGCAAAGAAAGAACCGCTTTGTTGAGTGTTTTTCGGTGAAATTGTTTTTTCATAAAGCATTTTCATCTCCTTCATGTAATCAAGACTATTCCTGGCTCTAAAGATACAAATACCCTCGCTTCAGTCTTTTATATGAAACGAGGGTCAAAAATGTATAAGAAAAGCTCTTTTCTATTATATGATAAAACAGGAAAAAATACAAACATTTCTCAAATTATTTTTCTCTTTTTCTTAGAATCGCTTCTGTACCCTCGCTTTTCAGACAATTTAACATCCGTTTATCAATCGGACAGTCGAGATGAGGCTTCCTTTGGAAAACCGGTGAGTAAAGAAAATGTCCCTTGGCAAATCATCACGATTTCCTCTCCTTCTGAAGAAGCTGTCTGTATGTTAAATCAATCCCCAGCGCCCCCAAGGGAGCAGTAATCAAAATTGCAAGGACAGCTACGGAAAGAACAATTTGTCCACAAGGCAGTCCCATTGCCAGCGGAACAGAACCGATTGCTGCCTGTACCGTTGCTTTCGGAAGATAAGCGATCATACAGAAAATGCGCTCTTTCCACGTCATCGATGTGCCTAAAAGGCAGCTAAAAACCCCAGCAGAACGGAAAGCAAGCGCAATCAGAATCATCAAAACGGCGGCGATACCGGCGTTTAAGGTATAACGAATATCAACAGCAGCGCCAACCAGCACAAATAAGATTACTTCCGCAGCAAGCCAAAGTTTCCCAAACTTTTCAGAAAGCCGTTTTGATACCAATGCAGCACTTTTCATTTTTATCACACATGCCATGCTTACAACAGCCAGCAGGCCAGATACTGACAGAATTCCCTCCAGCCATGTCTCTATCGCCATAAGCAAAAAAGATACCCCCAATACAATGATCACTTTCATGCTATTTCTAACGTAGTGTTTGTGCGCATATGCTGTTTCAAAAAACAGGCTAAGAAGATAACCTGCCATTGCCCCTAAAACAATTCCGAGAATAATGGAAATGGGAATATTCACAAAATCCATCATGTTCGCATTTCCGCCTTGTGCCATGCTTACAAAGGTTGAAAACAGCACAATAACAAAAATGTCATCGCAAGAAGCTGCAGCCATAATAAGCTGTGGAATGCTTTTATCCGTGCCATACTTTGAATCCATGAGCTGAACCATTCTCGGCACAACTACTGCCGGAGAAACAGCGCCGAGAACAGCCCCCATAACAGCCGCTTCAATTCTTGTAATACCAAAAATATAAGGAGCAAATAAGAAGACGCCTAAAATTTCACAACTTGCCGGTATACATGACATCATCACAGCAGACCGTCCTACTTTCTTTAAGTCGAACAGATTAAGAGATAATCCCGCCTTGAGCAGAATAATCGTTAAGGCCATTTGCCGCAAATCAGCGGAAATAGACAGGATAGACGGATCAAGCAAGTCAAGTACATACGGTCCTAAAATAATCCCCGTTATCAGCATACCAATAATCCGCGGCAGCTTCAGCCTTTGACAAACAGCCGCCATTGCCAGACCCACAAGAAAAATAAACGCGAGAGATGTTAACATGTTTTTTCCTCCTGATCAACGTATGATAAACGCAAAAAAGCTGACGCCCTTCTGCCATAAAATCATTGCAGAAGTCATCAGCTTAAAAAGCGGTTTAGGTTTCCCATGGGAGAACTTCATTCCCGCAGGGATTATAACACCCGCAATCTCTTTTGTAAACCAGAATTTCTACGTTTGATAGTTTTCTAATTTGCTATTTTATTCATTTTCGAATACTTCTAAAATCAATGCTGCCCTCTGAATAACTTTTTTCACAGTCCCTTTATTTTTACCGGTCATACAACAAACAGGAACCAGTGTATCTCATTGCGTTACACCGGTTCCTGTTTAACTTCTATTTTTTCATTGCCCTGTCAACAAGAGTTAAAAGCTGGGATATTTTCCATCCCAAACAATTTGTTTGTAGTTTGCTTTGTCTGTATCACCCTCTGTAGAAAAGCAAAGGATTCTGGAAGTTTCATCTAATCCAAGCTTTTCCTTCAAAGGGCGATAACGTTCTTTTCGGAGTATCTCAGCTACAAAGCCCATTGTGGCCGCTCCACTCTCCCCTGATATGACCTTTCTGTCATTTCCCACAGGATTTCCCAGAACTCTCATCCCTTCAGCCGCTACCCAGTCCGGCATAGAAATAAAGTAATCTGCATGATCTTTCAGGATTTCCCATCCCAGAGGACAAGGTTCCCCACAGGCAAGTCCTGCCATAATGGTATCCATATCACTTTTGACCGGGTGAAGTTTCCCATCTCCGGCCTTAGCTGTACGAAAGAGACAGTCTGCTTTATCCGGCTCTACAATGATCACAAGGGGACGCTCCCTATCCCCGTAAATATCTGCAAAAAAGCCTGCAATAGCACCAGACATAGCACCTACACCAGCCTGAAGGAAAATGTGGGTGGGTTTTTTATCTTCCAACTGCTTGAATGCTTCATAGGCCATAGTTGTATAGCCCTCCATAATCCAACCTGGAATCTTTTCGTAGCCCTCCCAGGAAGTATCCTGAACCACGATCCATCCATTCTTTTCACCTTTCTCTTTTGCCAGCCGAACCGCATCATCATAATTCAACTCTGTAATTGATGCATCTGCCCCAAGCTCCCTGATATTTTTAAGTCTTTCGGCTGTACTGCCTTTTGGCATATACACTACACTCTTCTGACCCAGGCGTCTGGCCGTCCATGCCACACCTCTGCCATGATTTCCGTCCGTGGCTGTCACAAAAGTCAATTCTCCAAGCTTCTTCTTCACAGTTCCATCTGTCAACTTCTCATAAGTCAGCGGGCCATCACCCAGATTCACCTTTTCTGCAATGTATCTTCCGATAGCATAGCTTCCTCCCAGCACTTTAAATGCGTTAAGGCCAAATCGATAGCTTTCATCCTTCACATAGATACCCGCTACTCCCAGTTCATCCGCCAGGTTATTCAACTCAGCTAGAGGAGTTATCTGATATTCCGGGAAACTCCGATGGAAAGCATTTGCCTTTTCAGCAGCCTCCAAACCGAACTTTTTTACACAACTTAAAGCCTTCCCTTCCTCCCGTTTTATACAGAATGCTTTAATTTCGTTTTCCATATCATTGTCTTCCTCTCTAATTAACGAATATACATTTTATAATAAACAATTCCCGCCATTATGTCAAAACGGTCCCAACTGGATATATTGGGCTATCAGCAGGAATACACCAGATGCAACGATCCAGATCCCCAGAAGCGGCAAATAAAACTTTGCCCATTTCTGGTAAGCCACGCCGCCAAGAGATAAGGTAGCCATAAAAAATCCTGACGTAGGCCAGAAATAATTTGTAAACCCATCGCCAAACTGGTATGCTACAACTGCCGTCTGCCTTGTGATTCCTACTAGATCGGACAACGGAGCCAATATAGGGAACAGCACTACAGCTTTTCCGCTCCCAGACGGAATTAGGAAATTCATCAGAGTAATTGCAAGCAAAATAGCTAAAACTGTCAGAGATGTAGGTACATTTGTCAGAATGGAGGCTAAACCGTGTACAATGGTATTAACAATCTGTCCGTCATTCATAACCACAGAAATTCCGCGAGCCACACCTACTACCATAGCTCCTACCATCATATCAGATCCTCCGGCAATCAGAGTCTCGCACAGGCTGTCCAGATCCATCCCGGCAATCAATCCTGCGCCTACACCGATAAATAGAAAGATAGCGCACATCTCCGGCATATCCCACCTCAGGACAACGATTCCTACCAACATCACCGCCAGCATTACTGCAGAATAAATTCCTGCTATCTTCTGGCGACCATTGAGATGGATTCCGTTTTCATATTGCATTGCCTCCTCAATAAACTTTTTTCGGCGTGGAAGATCTTCCTCATAGGTTTCACTTCTCTTAGGGTTCTTCTGTATTTTCTTTGCATAGTGAAGTACAAAGAGAACACCTATCAGCCACATCACGATAAAAGTCACAATCCGAAACTGCCAGCCAGAATATAAAGGCAGGCCGCTAATGTTCTGCCCAATAACGATAGTAAATGGATTGGTAAGAGCCGCTGAAAAGCCTGCTGCAGAACCGCAGAGAACGGTAGCACAGGCTGTGATTGAGTCAAACCCCAACCGCATCATCAGCGGAAGTACAATTGGCACATAGACAATGCACAGCTCCGGCATTCCAATAAATGCATCACACAGAGCAAAAATAAACATCAAAAGCGGGATAACTGCAGTTCCTCGTTTTTCATATTTCTTTGCAAGATACTCAATTCCAGCTGGGATTACACCGATCTTCTCCACTACCCGGAATCCACAGCCCACAAATATTGTCATGGCTACTACCCACCCTGCTTCTACAAAGCCTCTTGGAATAGCTGTCAAAAATTGCATAAAGGTAACCGGAGTGCTCTCCACAACATGAAAGGAATCCGGGTCAACTACTGTATTGCCTGCTGCTCCCGGAACCATATCATAAACACCGGCTGGGATTACATAAGTCAAAATGCTCATTACTGCAATACAGAACGTTAGTATCACAAACGCGTGCGGTACTTTAATTTTTTTCTTTTCCATATACCTTCTTCTCCTGTCAATACAAGCTTCTCCTCTGTGTTCATGTTCACTGCAGCAGCCATTTCCGCTCCACATGGCTGAGCATTTCCTACAAATTTGCTACCAATTCCACGTAAAACTTGCAGGCATTTTCAATATCCTCTACCTTGCATCTTTCATTTTTCTGATGAGCAAAAACATAATCCCCAGGTCCTAGTCCAATAGTAGGCACATGGTATCTCCCTGCACAGGCAAATCCATTTGTAGCAAAATTCCATTTAAATACCTCCGGTTCTTTCCCCATGATTTCTCTATACGCACGGATTCCAGCTTGTGCCAAAGGCTCCTCTTTCTTCGCTTCCCACGCAGGCAGGAAGGTCCGTAAAACAACCGGTTTTCCCGTCCAACTGGTCCCCTTGGCATTGTAAATCTCCCATCGGGCATCAGTTCCTGCTACCAGTTCATCCATCTCAGCTGCCACCTTCATCTCATCTTCTCCCAAAGCCAAACGGCGGTCCAAATAAATCGCACATTCATCAGGAACAGCGTTTAAGGATGCAGAGCGGCTTTCGATCCTGGTCAAAGCTACCGAACCTTTTTCACCCTCCTTCATCGAAAGTTTCTGATTTAGTTTATCTACTCTAGTAATCAATTCTGCCATTTTATAAACAGCATTTTCGCCCGTCTCTGGTGCACTCCCGTGGGCTGAGATTCCCTTGGTGCGAATCACATACATTGCGCGCCCGCGGTGGCCTAAAGCTAGTTTCATGTTACTTGGCTCCCCAATCACAGCAAAAGCAGGATGGAGATTATTTCCCGTCATCACTCGGTCCAGCAATTCTCCATCAAAGTCTTCCTCCATAACAGAAGTAGAAATATAAACTTTTTTCCCATTCAGCAAATTCAATTTTTTCATCAGGTAACCTGCATATACCATGGCTACTGCGGATGATTTTGTATCAACGGTTCCACGACCCCAAATAACGCCGTCCTCCACATCACCACTAAAAGGTTCATGCTCCCACTCCTCTGTATCTTCTGCCGCTACCACATCAATATGGGCGTCAAATAAGATCTCAGTATCACCATCTCCAACTCTTCCCAAGACGCTTCCATAAGGGTCAATCACAACCTCATCATAGCCCAACTCCTTCATTTTGGTGTATATGAGCTTAGAAGCCGCCTCTTCCTTGCCCGTATAACTTTCAATTCTCACTAACTGTCTTTCAAAATCAAGCATATCGGTCTTCACAGCTTCCATCTCTCTTTCGATCTCTCGTCTCATTTTTGAATTCCTCCTTCTCCCTAATTCATATCTGTGAGTTTCTCTGCGAACTATTGGTCACTGTATTGCCGGCATTAACCAATATTTTAAATGCAATATGCAATATATCGCACTTAATATATTGATAATGATAGTATTTTTTGTTATACTAGTCAAGAGATTTTCTTGACCAATTGTCATTTTCGTGCTTTTTTATGATATACTCTTTATTTTTTTGCGCAAACCATACAAAGGAGGCTATTATGCCAATACCAACAAATCCATTAAACGAAGCTCCTAAAACCGCCAGAGAGCGTATCTACATGGCACTTCGAGACTGGATCATTGACGGAACATTGAGACCTGGAGAAAAAATATCAGATTCCGAAATTTCCCAATATTTTTCTGTCAGCCGAACTCCTGTCCGAGAAGCCATCCAGTTACTAGCCGACCAAAAATTAATCGAAATCTTTCCAGGCAGAGAAAGCCGGATCGCCCCCCTTGATCCAGAAAGTTCCCACCAGACTTACCGAATTTTGGCCGAACTCCACGCTTTGGCTGTGGAATTTTCCTTTTCAAAAATCACACCGGAAATCATTGCCGAGCTGGAAACCATTAACGCCAAGTTCTCCGTAAATCCAGATAACACCACACTCCCCGACATGCAGGCATTGGACAAAGCATTCCATGATGTATTTCTCCGTCTTGCCGGCAACAATTTCCTAAAAAATTTTACTGACACACTCAGAATTCATGTTGATCGGGCAGAAAATCTCTATTACACCATGGACCAAGAATATATCAGCTCTGCCAAAGAACACGCTGAAATTATCTCCGCTTTAAAACAAAGAAATTTGGGAAAAGCAAAGGAAGCCATGCGCTATAATTGGCTCCATACTGTTGATGTTGTCAATAGCCGCAAAGAACTTTAATCTGTCACTCTTTTTCATGTGCCATAAAATTGGTGGCACTGAACCTATCGTCCAACTTAAGTTTTTTCTCCATGAAAAAAGCCTGACCATTCCAACAACGAACAGTCAGGCTTTTTCTCTTAAAACATCATTCTAATAATAAGTGAAATTGTAGTGTCAATAGTTTTTCGCAAAATTAAACTTCAGCCGTTTAGCAGCTGTCAGTCAACCGGCTATGACATCAGACAGTTGATCTTCTTCTGATCTGAAAAGATGATCCATATAAAAGCAGTCAATCCACCTGCGCGTCCGTTTCCTCTGCTCTGGAAATTTCACTTTCATCCAACAGATCCGTCGGTTCAGAACTGATGCTCGCCTGCTCTTCCCCAGTTAATCCGTTGTACCACGCAAGCCAGCGAAGAGTGTCCTCTGACAGTCCGCTTTTATTATACCATCTTCCCGCATAATAAACCCGGCTGTCATCTGCATATCGCCGCTTAAATACCATCCATTTTCCGTCAATGCATACTTCCAGGGTTCCTTCCTCCGGTCCCCACTGATATCCATACCCCGCGCCGAAATTAGACTGATTGTTTTCAGACGGTACTTCCGTCCGTTCCACCGCAGATGTGATCTCGCCGTCCATGACGCCGCAGCGGCCTGTAACCGTGCTTTCCCTTCCAGTATCATAATACATCGCCCCGTCTGCCATCACCATGGGAATACGATCATTCAGCACCGTTTCCCCGGATTCCAGAATTTCATCCAGCAGCACGCCAAGGGCAGGGGCAGGCTCATAGATTCCCTGATAAGGCTGTTCCACATAATCCGTACCGTCCTTTTCGTAATAGAAAAGCGTATAATCATGGTCTTCTGTATCTTCAAAATGAATGGAAGTATATTCCTCCGCCTGTGGGACATCCTGCACGGACTGCTTGCCCGTGGGCTCCATGTCCGCCAGAATGGAAAGCAATTCTCCGATTTGTTCTCGACTTCCACAGTCGGTCGTCTCCCCATCCCGTTTAATGGAAACGGTCTGCACGCTTTCCTCTGGCGGCAGCACGGCAGGTTCCGCTGCAGGAGATAGACTGCAGGCTGACATTACTGCCGCATAAACCATCCATATCATTCCAATGAATCCCTTTTTTAATCCATGGCTCATAATGCTCACTCCCGGTAATACACTCTTCAACATCTGGTTTCTCTAATAAAACTATATCGTATTCCACCGCTCCGTGTATTACTTCTTCCTTACATTTTTTTATGAAAAGTGAGGTCAAAAACGATGAAACAGTATTTTTCTTTTCAGTGGCACATTACAGATGAATGTGATCAGCGTTGCCAGCACTGCTATATTTTTTCCATAGACACCGGCCATAATGAAATCTTGATTTTGGGGCCATTGCCGGGCAGAATACCCATATAGAATCAATAGGTGGAAAAAGATCGCCGTAAATCTGACTGCTGTCAGCCGCTATATCAGCCTGTTCCTGCGCCATAACCGGAAGTTATCGACATTACCCTGGACAAGCACGGGTGGGCTGACTCAGACCATGCCGCCGGGCGTATGGCTGACAAAGGAAGTTCCCAAGGAATCCTGCAGCTTTCACCTTTCCCTCTCCCGCTGATTCAGTTCTGTTCCATAATGTTCCGATGAAAAGCCATTATCCAGAAAAACACTGAAAAACGGCGTCATTTTGTTATAAACTTCCGTATCCGTGGGTTTAGGGAGCGAAAGTAGGAAATCCACCATCTCTTCTGTTACTTTCCCTTCAATCACTTTCCCATAACTCCATCCCGTTTCCTTCAATCTGCCATAGCGAAGAGCCATTTCTATTTCCTTTTCCTCCTCATTCCAGCAATGGATCTCAAATCTTCCGGCGCTTTTTAATTTTTCGGACATGATTGTTTTCCATTCTTCATTTGTGGCCGACGAAAGATCAATTTCAATCGCTTCAATATATGTTGTGTGGTTCTTTTCCGAAATTACCGGCCCCTTATTTTTCATAGGTCACCTCCAAAAACGGCAGTACCACGCTGAATTCCAAATCAAAATGCGGTTTGGGGAAATCCGGCGCCCCATAGGGATAGGGATCATGACAGCAGCAGACATCGCCCCAGCTTTTCCTGGCGGATACCCTCTCATTGCCGCCTATAATGGTTCCGGCAATGCAGTAGCTGAACTGACAACAACCCCCTTTCGAATCTGAATACAGTCCGCACACATAGGTCGCCTTTTCCGGCGGGATATGCAGGTTGTCCAGGATTGCCAAAACAAGGACGGGAAGTTCCCGTTTATGCGCCAGTGTCAGAAAATTGCGGCAGAAGCCGCAGCTGCAGTCCCATTCGGAAGAAGCGTTGTACCATTCTTTCGTAGCTTTTTCATCTATTTCTTTAAATTTCTTATTAATCCTGAAACCGCGGATATGAGCCAGCCTAATCCTATCATAGTTAAGACAATTTTCCAGCCTATTCCATTGTTCAAAACAAAGATAAATGTATATAACGCAAAAATACTTATGGGAATTGCTATACCATATAGAAATAAATTCAGTTTTCTGATCTTTTCCTTGTTCATACCCTTCTACTCCCTTCAAGTCTGGTTTCCGGCTTCTTTTCCCCCAGCAGCAAACAGAAGGTTATCGCCGCTTTAATCCACCTGCCATGAGCCGATAAGCAAATGTTGTCTCTATTGGAATAATTACAAGATAGCTGACGATATTAAACAGCGTAAAATTATAAGTATTTGATACCTCACCAAACTCCAACAAATACCGGCAGATCATTCCGGTGACAGTGAGTACAAACATCGCTATGTAGACCATCCGCTCCCGGTCCGGTCCCCAAATTCCTGCAAAAGCTAAAGCAATCGCACTATAGCTTGCCACCAGCACATACACTTTCTGAAAGTCCAGCGGAAATGGTGCACTGCGAATCGCTGCAAACACCTTATCCACCTCCCATTTTTATGGGCAGAAATCTTATTCTAATTTACACGGCAAATCTTGTAAGCAATCCGACTGCAATGCAAATGATTCCCGCAATTCTTACTCCCAATTTCGCTTTTTTCTCATTATTGCCATACCGCTCAGGATAAACAGGATTTATAATAAAAAGCAAACCATATATAACCCATGAAATATTCGAAACAATACCATTATGCAAAGCAAACGAAAGCACATTTGCGACAATTATAAGTATAATTCCAATGATTATTTGGATTCTGAATGTTAATTTCCCCATGGTTGCTAACCTCCATAAAATTGTAATCTGCCGATTCCTGTATTCTCTTCTCGGCAAAATATGGCTATTCTTTCCCTCTTCTCTTTGTGAACAGCCATATGCCAAGCAGAATCAACAGCACTGCACCGACAATCAGCGGCAGAGCAAGCGCGTCATAGTTTACCTTTAATAAAACTCTACCACATTCTTCCACTCCATGTTTTACTTATCTCTTACATTTTATTAAAATCTCTGAAGGCATGCGGCTGTTCTGGCTCCACTATCCCTTTCCTTATCAAACCTCATCTATAACTGTCTTCTTCCTGCTCTTATTATTATGCACCCACAAAGTATTATTATATTGAACCCGCAGCCCACTTTAGACAGTTTTAATATAAAAAAGGACCTGACCATTCACAACTGCGAACAGCCTGGCCCTTTATCCCCCAAACCTAGTTCCGATATAAATATAAAAAATTTCAGCTTTCCGACTCGTATAATTTTCCCTTTAAATGTCTTAAATTCCATTATAAATGTCAATCAACACTAATGTTTTTTGACATTTATATCGAAATCATATTATCTCTGTTTTAGTGCTGTTTTTTACATTAAGAAACGAATTATAGCTTGCCAAAAAGCTGTTGATCTGATGCTCCAGCTGTCTTGTACTCCAATCCGATTTTACGCATTCTTCCAGATAAAACTTTCTCATATATTTTAACTTTCCATGTGCGTCCCGGTACGCTTTACCGGCGACGATAGTGTCAATAGTTTTTCGCAAAATTAAAATCCTGCCGTTTGGCAGCCGGTAGTCAGCCGGCTATGATATCAGACAGCTGATCCTCTTCTGCTTTGAAAAGATGATCCATATTCATGTAGCGTCTGGC
>DVFL01000011.1 GCA_018713255.1 Candidatus Cottocaccamicrobium excrementipullorum
GGAAAAGCTACCGAATGGAGCATGCCCTCATGCGCAGGGATGCATAATGCCCGCTGAAGGCAGGGAAAATCACTTGCTGAAAAAAGGGAATTCCGACGCTTTTTTCAGGGAAAAGTACTTGACAAAAAACAGCAATCTCGGTTATGCTGATCGATATGGAACTCCGGACTATTCAGAAAGTCCATATTTTACCACAGAGGCATTAGAATATTTATCAGATTGTGGAATGAAAATGATGGGTGTAGATGCTGGCGGCGTTGAACTGCCCGGAACTCATGAACACGAAAATCACAGCTTATTATTTCAGCGTGAAATTCCATTGATTGAAAATGTAGCTCATTTGAATCAACTTCCCAACTCACGGTTTGAACTGTGCGCATTTCCCTATCCAATTGTTCAGTTAGAAGCATTCCCGGTTCGTGTCGTTGCATTCATCTAAGTATTTATCATACCAGACAAAACACTTCCTGTTTATGCTTAGCAATTATTAAAGTGAGGTGGAAATCATGAAAGGTTCAGAATTCTACTTTAATCGTAAGACTTATAAAGATGAACTTACCGGTGTCTCGGTAACCAGAATCACAGACAATAAGGCTCATTACGACAGACCTTATTTTACATCCCCGCAATTTACCAGCGATAGCCGCTACACTCTGTTTGTTTCCGACCTTACGGGAACAAGTCGAGTTAAAAATCCAGCTGCTCCTGCAGTGGGAAAGATCGGTTTCGGGGAGTTATTTCTCCTTGAACTTCAAACCGGAAAAGCAATCCAGCTGACAGAAGGAGAAGCAATCAAAATGGGACACGGAGCCCACGCTATGCTGGCTCCAAATGGAAGTGCCGCCTATTATTACAGCAATGAAGAACTGAAATCTGTTAACCTATCCACACTTGAGACGAAAACGCTGATGACAATCCCCAATCTCTACAATTTTCACAGCCTTTCTCTCTCCAGCGACTGCCGATATCTCCTCTTTTCGCTGGTTGAAGAAGTCCCTCTGATTACTCCTCAGTTTTCCGATCCCTTTGATGGAACTGCCCCTGGGGCCCGGGAGCGTTACTTCAAAGAACCTAGCAGCTTAATTATTCGCTACGACCTTCAGCTTCAGAAGGGAGAAGCCGTCTTCGGGGGCCATCACCGTATTACTCATGCAAACCTAAAACCAGATGATGGAAATAAAATTCTCTTCTGTCATGATGGCCCTTGGGATTTGGTCCAACGGATGTGGACAGTAGATGCTTCAACTGATGTAGTTAAGCCCCTGATTGTTCAGAAGCGCAATCTAGAACAGGTCGTTCACGAATACTTTACGCCATCAGGAAGAATAGGAGCTCAATATTCCTACCGCTACCGTCCAGATATTCCCTATTTTGTATTTGCAGATATTTTTGTTGATTTTGATGGGCAAAATGAAGAACGTTATTACTACCCTTATAAACGTCCTGAGCATGTCAGTGTAGGAATTGACGAATCCTTAGGCGTAGGCGACAGCTGCATGTTGACAGACAATACGCCCCAATATAAAAAATACCTGTCTTTGATCCATTATAACAATGAAACCCATAAAGCAGAGCCTTCCCTTTTATGCTGTCACAATTCCTCTGGGCGAAAGTATGCTCACGTTCATCCCGTTTTTACTCCAGACAACCAACATATTATATACTCTTCTGACTGTGATGGAAAGCTGAATATATATATGGTTCCTGCAGATTTAACCTACGCCCTTAAGACTATGCCCTGTTGATCAGCATAAACGAGACAAAACCCCCGCCGCCACCGCCAGAATCCCTAAGAATACTACATTCCACAAGGTAAATCCCTTGAAAAACGCACCTTTTTTACTGGGGAATTCCCTGGAATAAAACTTAAAGGAAATCAAGCTGGCCAGGGAAGCGATTAACGTTCCCAGTCCTCCTAAATTTACTCCTGTAAGGAGTTCCCCATAATTTCCTGTAAATCCAGACAACAGCACTGCCGCCGGCACATTGCTGATAACCTGGCTGGCCAAAATTCCTGCCCACAGCTCTTTGCCTTTTACCATAGAAACGAGAAGGCTGCTGACTGCAGGCATCCGCTTCATGTTGCCAATAAAAACAAAAAAGCAGAGGAAGGTAAACAGAAGAACATAATCCACTGACTTAAACAGCTTTCTGTTTACGAAAAAAATCACCACCGCAACACAAACCAGAACCGGGCCGTATGGAAGCACCCGAAAGACCACCAGCAGGCAAAGTCCCAAAAGAAAAAGATAAGGAAGGAGGGCAGCAAACAGTCCCTCCTTTTTTTCTGTTTCCTGCGTCCCCACAATGTTTCCCGCAAAGATCTCATCCGTCTCTTTCCAAAGTACCAACAAAAGCATTACCAAAGCTAATCCGGCATAAGGAAGCACTGCCTGAAAAAATCTTCCCATGGAAATTTCCGAAATTGAACAGAGATAAATATTTTGTGGGTTTCCGATGGGGGTCGCCATGCTTCCCAGATTTGCCCCAATGGTTTCCAGCACTACCACTTTAAGAAGCTTTTCCTCTTTTCCGATCATCCGATATACTTGAATAGTAAACGGAACAAATGTAATCAACGTCACATCATTGGTAATCACCATACTGCAGAAAAAACAAAGCAGTACCATAATCACCGAAAGTTTCCGGGTTCCATTGGCCCGTTTAATCAGAGACTGACCTAACAGAGCAAAAACTCCATGAGACTGAAATCCCGCCACAATAATCATCAAGCAAAACAGCAGTGCCAAAGTCCGATAATCCGGATAAGTTCTGTAGATTCCATCTGGCATCACAATAAAGGCGGATATTACCGCCAGAACAAAGGAAACGCAAAAAACCGTCTCCTGCTTAAAAAATTTAATTCCTGCGATGAAAGCTTTATTCATTATATGTTCTCCGTACATCAAAAACGAATATTATCTGCTTAAAAAGATCCCTGCTCACTTAAACAGCCTTGACAATCCCTCCTGATCAAAGGTCACCGCTGAAACACCGTCCACTTCGATCTGATAAAGAGCATTCGCCGCCATATGCTCTGCCGCCTGTTCCAAATCGCGGATACCAGAGGTAGTTACATATTTTCTTACCAGGGCATCTAACGCATCTTCCGTCACAGCGCATTCATTCTCCTGCAATCCCATCCGCTTTAATACTTTCGGCAGAGCATATCTGGAGAAAATGATCTTTTTTTCCTCAGGCGTATAATCCGGAATGTCAATTACCGCAAACCGAGACATTAAGGGCGCGCTGATCTGACTTTTATCATTTGCTGTGGCAATGGGATAAACCCCTGTCGTAGGAATCATGCATTCAATATAATTATCTGTAAATCCAAGATTATCCAGCAAGGTCAGCAGCACGTCTGCCGGATTGCCGTTTCCTTTCCCCGAAGCAGCCTTGTCCAGCTCATTGATAATAAATACCAGATTCGACTCTCCTGCAGCAGAAAAGGCCTCCATAATAATACCCGGCTTAGCATTGGCATAAATCCGAGAACTTCCAGTAAGCTGCTCAGGATCGTTAATGGAACTCATATCCAAAGTAGTCCAAGGCAGCTTAAGAATCCTGGCTACCGCATATGCAATCTGTGATTTTCCAGTTCCCGCAGGCCCCACCAGAAGAATCCCATAAGCCGGAAGAGTGTGCGTCCGGTTAATCTGAATAATGGTCTCGATAATCCGCTGCTTCACCGTTTCCATTCCATACAGCTCCTCATCCAAAATCTGTCTTGCTTTTACCGGATCAATGGACTCAAAATAATTGCTTTTCCACTGAATATTCAGCATAATAGATAGAGCCCTCTGAGCATGACGGCGCTCCTCCAAGGTTACCTCATGCGATTTCGCCACTGCCAAATTTCTGCGCGCCCAAAGACGAATAGTATCAGGCAAGGTTCTCCCTGCACAGGTCAGGAAATCAGTTATGCTCTGGAGACTGGTTAATTTCATGCTATCGCCAGACTCCTCATCGTCCTCTTCTTCCGCCTCTTCTTCCGGTGCACTGCTGGACAGCAGACGTTCAATCATAAACTGCAGGAAACCGTCGGAAGCTGATAATTTCGTCCCGCCGCTATGGGCAACTTCGCGGATTTTGTATACTGCATACCCATCTTCTCTGTTTTCTCCAGACAGCCGAACCTTGATATGATTCTCGCCCAGCCATTTCAAAAGATTAACAAACCGGGCGTCTACCTTAAGAATATCTGCCTTAGCCCGTTCTCCCTCATCATCAAATTCAAACGCAGTCCTTTTTGAAGGGGCTGCAAAAAAACCGCAGGAATGATGCTTCCAGCTCTGCTTATGATTATCCAGCAGCAAAAGCGGCCACTGTGGAGAAGCCATTGATTCATTGCTCCGAATCATGGTATATGTACATTCAAATTGTTCTTTATTTTCTGAATCATCTCGGAAATCAAATACCGGCATGCTCTTTTCTCCTTCCGTACTTTTCTTGTTGACATCTGTTTTTGCCTGTTATCTATTTGCTAGTTATCTGCTATTTATTGATTATTTATTTGTTTTTCTTGCCGCCAAAGACCTTCCCTCAGTCGTGTCTCTCATCAAACGAAGAATATGTCTCGCAGAACCTTGCGGCAAAAGCAGACTCCTCTCTATGAACATACAAATGAGACACATCGCCATAAGATCTCATGCGGAACTGGGCAATTCCTTCACGCCTCTCTTCAGTAACCACTGTGGTCACCGAACTGGGCGCCGCCACAAAATGATGCCATAAAACCATGGGGGAAACATGAAAAAGATGGCTCAGCAGCACACATCCCAAGCCAAAATGGCAGAAAAATGCCAATTTGTCTTTATTCTCCTTCTTCACTCGGTAGCAATTTTCCTCCCGCACATATCCGTGCTCTGCAAGCAGCCGATCGAAATTTTCCGTTACCCAGTCATATTCCTCTTTAACCTTCGCCTGCCTAAACACTGGAACCTTCCACCAGCTGTCGCAATCATAAAAAGCCGGTTCTTTAGTCCAGTCCTGAGGCAGCCAGTCCCAGGCGATCATTTCCTTTTCGCTCACATCCGGCCGCTGAATCTGTACACTAAACTCCCGGAGCCAGGGACAAACCGTTGCCTCTCGGCCAACTTTTTTCAGCGTGCAGGAAGCTGTATCTTTGGCCCTGCCCATGGGCGAAACATAAAATTCCTTAATCTCCATCTTAGCAAGCTTCTCCGAAAGGTATTCCGCCTCCCGCCAGCCCTTCTCCGTAAGAGAATCTATCGTATAATCCGGATCTCCATGCCGAATAATCAATAATTCCATATATGCTCCTTTGCTCTTATTCAACCGTCTCCCGATGGCTTTTCGTTCATTCATGCCATTTTTCTTCTGTCACCCAGCTAAATTGCCAACGCTGCAAAAGACAGCAGCTAATGGGTTCAAGTCTATATTATACCTGAGTTTTTTTGATTCACAACTGTTATTTATGATTATTCCTTACATTTACCCCAAAATCCGCCAAAGCCATTAATGCTTACCGCAAAACTGCCGGCCTCCGGCAGTCAAAATTTTCTGACTTCCAGAAACCGGCAGTTAAGAAGGAAGAAATACTTTCCCCTACTCCTCGTCTTTGCTGCAGATCTGCAGACGATGCTGATATTTTTCCCTGGTAGCAAGACCGCCCCGAATATGGCGCTCCGATTTATTCACATCCAGCACCACCCGAGCCCGGGCGGCTAGGGAAGGGTTGATGTGTTCTAGGCGGTCGGTGACATCTGCTGGTGTCCCATTAGGAATAAAAAATTTTGAGGTTTTGGAGTATCGGCCCTGTGGACTGTTACTCCATCGCCTCGACTGCCGCAAACACATCCTCAAACTTCCAGGTTATCCGGATGTGCTCCGCGTCAAATACCAGAACCTTCTCTACAAAGGTCTGTTCCAACTCTTTAGTCAATGTCTCCGCATAACGATACTTCTGAACCAGCCTAGAAAACTCGCTGAGTTTTGTCTCCCCGTTTTCTCTGGCCTCCCGCTCCATGCGAATCTGTTTCAGCTGCTTCTGGATTTCTTCCTGCTGAAGATTTACACGATTTCTCTCCGAGATATATTCCTCGCGGCTTAACCTGCCATCCCGGTACTTCTCATAAAGAATCGTCTTTGCTTTGTCCTGTGCGTCGATCCGCTTTTCCAGTCCCGATGTGTCCAGCTGGGACTGTTCCTTCTGGTCGGCCTGATCTTTCATCTGTTCCCACCGGACAAACTGTTCAAAATGCCATTTCAGGCTGTCCAGCACTGCGTCTCTCAACTGCTCTGCAGGATAAGCAGCCTTGTAGCAAGGTTCTGAAGGATTTACCTCTCCATACCGACAGAGCAGCTTTTTTCGATCCTTGCTGAATGACAGCTTCCTCCCACAGTGAGCACAGGTAAAGGCATTGTACCTCTGTATAGCCTTTGGCTGGCTTTTATGATAAGTCGAAAAAGTAGTCTGGGCTTTTGCGAAGTCCTCATAAGAGACGATTGCTTCATGAGTATTTTCAACTCTTACCCATTCTTCTTTTTCCACTGGAGTATCCGCTCCATAAATGCCGTTCAGCGTTCTGCGAAGAGATACCATATTCCCAGCATACCGCTCGTCCCTTAAAATCGCAAG
>DVFL01000012.1 GCA_018713255.1 Candidatus Cottocaccamicrobium excrementipullorum
GCCAAGAATTATCTGACAGAGGAAGAACTTCGGGTTCTGAATCAAATGGTATCCGGTTATTTTGACTTTGCCGAGGTGCAGGCCATCCGTCACCGGCCCATGTATATGAGCGATTATGTGGAGCAGCTGGACAATATTCTTCGAGCGACCGGTGAAGAAGTGCTGACCCATGCAGGAAAAATCAGTCATGCACAGGCGATGGAAAAAGCGAAAGCGGAATATAAACGCTATCAGGCACAAACCCTTTCCCCCGTGGAGGAAGAATATTTGAAGACCATCAAACAGTTGGGAAAAACGGCTAAGACGGAAGCGGAAAAGCAGGATGATACTTCTGATCCAAGTTAAAAATGGCCAATCCAATTTTGGGATTAGCGCCACATGAGGAAGGTTAAGATGCAGAAAGAGAAGATAAAAGTTTATACTTATACTAGAGTTTCAACCGCCATGCAGGTGGACGGTTATTCTCTGGATGCACAGAAAGCAAAAATGAAGGCATACGCTGACTACAATGATTATGAGATCGTCGGTGAATATGAAGATGCGGGAAAGTCCGGCAAATCCATTGAGGGCAGAGCGCAATTCAGCCAGATGATGGAGGACATCAAATCCGGCAAAGACGGAGTGTCCTATGTTCTGGTGTTCAAATTGTCGCGCTTTGGCAGAAATGCGGCGGACGTGCTTTCTTCCCTTCAGGTCATGCAGGATTTTGGCGTCAATCTGGTATGCGTGGAAGATGGCATTGATTCTTCAAAAGATGCGGGCAAACTGATGATCTCTGTGCTATCTGCTGTGGCGGAGATTGAACGTGAAAATATTCGTGTCCAAACCATGGAGGGCCGCATCCAGAAAGCAAGAGAAGGCCGCTGGAATGGCGGCTTTGCTCCCTATGGGTATCAGCTGGTAGATGGAAAATTGATGATCAACGAGGAAGAAGCGGAGGCGATCCGCGTCATTTATGACCAGTATGTTCACACAGACATCGGTGCAAACGGCATCGCAAAGTATCTGGAAACCCACGGTATCCGTAAGATCCCACGGCAGAATGGGAAGAATCCCCTGTTTGACGCACATTTGATTCGCTTGATTTTGAAAAATCCGGTGTACTGCGGCAAGATTGCCTATGGACGCCGCAAGACTGAAAAAGTGCGCGGTACAAGGAACGAGTATAAACTGGTGGAGCAGGACAACTATTTGCTTGCAGACGGGCAGCACGAAGCGATTGTTTCGGAAGAAGTCTGGCAAGCGGCGCAGGTGAAGCTGCTGGCACAAGCAAAAAAGTATGAACACGTCAACCGCGGGAAGGACGAACACGTACATCTTCTTTCCAGCATTGTAAAGTGCCCTGTCTGCGGAGCAGGAATGTATGGGAACAAAAGCATCAAGCACAAAGCGGACGGCAGCAAGTATAAGGATTTTTACTATTACGGCTGTAAGCATCGCTCCATGATACGCGGACACAAGTGTGCTTACAAAAAGCAGATTCGGGAAGAACTGCTGGATGATGCCGTGGCGGAGGTCATTGTAAAGCTGGTGAGCAATCCGAAGTTTGCTGCCATGATGCAGGAAAAGATTAACATGAAGGTGGATACTGCCGCCATTGACCAGGAGATTGCAAACTATGAGAAGCAGCTTCGCCAGCACTATTCCATCAAAGCGAAGCTGGCAGAGGAGATAGATTCTCTCGATCCGGATGACCGGCACTATGTGCGGCGTAAGGCTGACCTTGATGACCGCCTTTACAGGATGTATGATAAGATTGAAGATACAGAATCTCTGCTGATTGCCGCCAGAGCTAAAAAGCAGGCCATTGAAGCAGAAAAGCTGACCGGCGACAATATCTATAAAGTTCTGATTTATTTTGAGAAACTGTACGGCGTGATGAACGATGTGGAGCGGCGACAGCTGATCGAGGCGCTGATCTCGGAGATACAGATTTACCCGGAGCGTCAGCCCAATGGCCAGTGGCTCAAATCCATCAAATTTATGCTGCCGATCATTGAGGAGGATATGAATATCAGTTTGGATAATGATGAACAAGTCGAGACTGTGTGCCTCTTGAGCAACCGAAAACCGGATACGAAAGTCAGGATCGATGTGGATCTGAAAGATTACTATTGTATCAAGGATTCCAAGAAGAATCAGGACTAAAATAAAACATCGAATTTAGAAGCGAAGAGCTGCTGATGCAAATAGCATTGGTGGCTCTTTTCGCACCAGGGGAGGTAGCGCCTATGATCTGGCTCACGTGATGGAAGCGAGTAACGGACAATCAATGACCATCTCGAATGGAGGAAATCATCATGGCAAGAAAAGAAGTATCAAGGTTTATGGAATGAGCGGTTATAAGTGCTAGACAACGCCGACAATCATGCTGCGGAGGCCTACAGCAAGCATTGGCTTTAATATTCATGGAGTGATCTTTGATGAGCTGCATACCCAGCCGAACCAGAAGCGTTTTGATGTTATAACAAGGGATTCGGTGGCGCCGAATACCTCTGGGACGCAGCAGTCCGGTCAGCAGGGGACGGATGATGAAACAGGAGGGAAGACCTTATGTGCATAAAACGGAATATCATGATTGATGGGCAGGGCAGGAGGTTCCTGTTAAGGCTTCCGCCGCTATTCCCCGGATCTACCGGATGCGGTTCCGCCGGAATATCTATAAAGATCTGCGGGATCTGGAAAAGGGGATTGACAAGAATGCCCCGGAGAATTCCAACCTGGACCTGTTCTCCTTGGAAATGATTGAGAACATCGCCTATGTCATGGCAAAGCATGCAGATCCGTCCGTCCCGGATATGCCGGAGGAATGGCTGAATAGTTCGACATCTTCTCCATCTATCAGGTACTGCCTCAGATTATTGAAGAACTGTGGGGCCTGAACTCCGGATAACACGGGGAATTAGCCTGAGAAGATTAGATTTGGAGATTAAAGCAAATCAGAAGGAGCTGCTGAGTGCAGATATGGATGTCTGATGAAAAGATGAGAAAAATGGACATTTGAAATTCAATCCCCGATTTATTCCCCGCATGTGATATAATGCGTGTAGATAATAAAGATGGGAATAAAAGGAACAATAAAAATTACGAGTACGGCTTGAATCAAACCCAGGCTCGCATTCTTGCTGAAATAAGGAATAACCCAAACATTACAAAGGTACGGCTGATGGAACTGTTAGGTTTGGGAAAGACGAAATTTTTGCATTTAGAGAAATATGAATAAGCATAAAAAGCAGATAGGAAATCTAACAAATGTGAAGGAGTTTTATTCATAAATGGCGGAAAAACAAAAGATTTTAGAATCGTGGATAATGGTGGAACATTTATCGGAAGGAGACATCAGTCTCAATAATAAAGCGATTCTCACTCTGGATGACTTGCAGGAACAGGATTTTTATTCTCTGTTTTCACATGAAATGGAAAAACACAAATGGAATCGGCGGCAAAAGGGAGGAATTGTTGTCTATTTCGGTGTCTTTCAATTTCAGGAAGTGATGGATATTCTTCGTGCACAGTATGGTTTGGAACCAACGAATGAGGATATTCGTCTTGGATATAAATTCAGTTTTGCGCTGTATTTTGACAGGAATCTTAATTTTCTGGAGGACATGACATTTTTTACAGAAAGTGCTTACATACGGCAGTTTAAGAAAGTTCCTCATGAGAAAGAGTTTCGGGAATTTGAAGAAGGTTTTAGAAAGCAGCTTTCGCAGGATTTTGATGAGACAGCCGGTGAATCCATGAAGTTTAACGCGGCAATGCAAAAAGAACTCCTGCGATACGGGATTGATGTGGCAGCCTGTCGGATGCAGATTCTGGGGAATATAGAGACAGAGGCCACGAATTTGCATTCCTTTTTCATCGATGATCTGGAAAAAGCAAAGGGAATCAGAACGGACAATCTGGATCTCTATCTGTATGGAAATAAAGAGGGGCGCAGGAACCTTGACAGTAAAAAAGATTCCGTGAATTTCAATCCGCATTTGTTTGAACAGATTCTGCAGCCGAAGAATTATCCTCTGGGGAGGTTTCCCAGCAATACAGAATATGCACTTTCTCTGATGCAGCAAGTTGCGGTAAATTTGGCTATTGGTTTCGATAACAAATCGATACGAAGCGTCAACGGTCCGCCTGGAACTGGAAAAACCACGCTTTTGAAGGATATTTTTGCGCAGTTAGTCGTGCAGCAGGCGTACGATATTGCCAGACTTCCGGATCATTGTATCAAAGGAACGGAGAAAACAGTTTATTTTGACTGCGCATCCATTGGAGAAATTCCTTCACATATTACCGAAAATAATATTATGGTGGCAAGTTCGAATAACGGTGCAGTTCAAAATATTGTAAACGAACTTCCGTTGAGTAAGGGAATTGACAGCTCTTTGATTGAGGAATTGAAGGAGGCGGACTATTTTCGTGAGATATCGAATGCAAAGGTATCGGCAGAATGGTCGGAAGATGAGAGCGGGAAGAAGAGGGAGGAACTGGTAAAAGAATCTGTTCAGGGAGAAGAAAAATATTGGGGAGTCTTTTCCCTTGAGGGTGGAAAAGCGGACAATATGAGCAATATCCTCACGAATATGAAGCACATCCATAGATACCTGACAGAAGAATATTTGCCGGATCAAGAGGTATATAAACAATTTCTAAACGATTATGAGGAAGTAAAAGCAATCCGGGCAAAGGGGCAGATATTTGCAGAAAGTATTCGTGCATATCAGGAATGTGCACAAAAGCTGGAACAGGTTAGCGCCAACTACCAAAAAGAACTGGAAAAGAACGAGAATGAACTGCACATGGAAGTTCAAACGCTTGAAGAGCTTGAACAAGAATGCAGGCACCAGTTGGATCAGCTGCAAACATGTCTGGAAACGGTTCAAAGCAGGGCAGAAGCTGTCCGTCATAACATGGACAGTATGAACCGATGTCTTCAGCTGCATGAGGAACAGAAACCTTCTTTTCTTGCTGGAAAGAAAAAGAGAGAGGAGTATAGAAGCAGATTAAATGAGATCACGGCTCAGCTCGTAAAATTAAATGAGGAAGATGCAGAATGCAGAAAACAAGAAGAAAAAATTAATCATGATATTCTTTTGCGGCAGACGGAACTCAGAGAAAGTATAGAAAGACAGGCGGAGTTTCAGGAGAAGTTTAACAGCTGGAAGATGGCAGAAGCAGGAAAAATTTTAAATTTGCAAAAAAGCGTCCAAGAATATGAAACGATTAGAAATGACAGTAAGGCAGAACCGCTGAAGATGAATCAGGAGTATGATGATTTACAGATGTCAAATCCGTGGTTTGACGAAACGTATCGTATTGCACAGTCAAAATTGTTTGTGATGGCATTACGTGTCCGAAAACAATTTCTTTATGAGAACAGAAAAAATATAAAGGCAGCGATTATCATCTGGGGGCAGCAGGAGAAATATTTGGAGCGAAAAGCTGTGATTGAGGCTGCGTGGAACTGGATGAATATGACAATTCCGGTGATTAGTTCCACATTTGCCAGTTTTTCGCGTATGTGCAAAAATCTTGAGGCAGAGACACTGGGGCATCTTTTTATCGATGAAGCGGGACAAGCGTTGCCGCAGGCGGCTGTGGGAGCAATCTATCGCAGCAGGCATGTGATGGCGGTCGGAGATCCATTGCAGATCAAACCAGTTCTTACGTTGGATTCGAATATCCTGCATATGCTGGGCGAACATTTTGGGGTGACGGAAAAATATTTATCGGCATCGGCATCTGTACAGACTTTGGCAGATGGGGCAGGTCAGTATGGGTTTTATCGAAAACCGGATAAGTCGGAGGATTCATGGGTTGGCATTCCGCTATGGGTGCATAGAAGATGCCGGTATCCGATGTTTACAATTTCGAACAGGATTTCCTATGACGGATTTATGGTGCAGGGGATGAAAATGTATGGGAAAACAGGATGGTTTGATATTGGAGGAAAGGCGAACAATAAATATGTGGAAGAGCAAGGGGAATTTCTTCTGCAAAAGCTTAAGGAGATGATCGATAAAAATCCGAAAATCTTAGAGAAAAAAGAAAAAGATGTGGTTTATGTAATTACGCCGTTTTCCAATGTGGCATATCAGCTTTCACAGAAATTACGGAAAATTCATTTTACCAGATTCGATGAACAGGGCAAGCCGACTAATGTTGGAACTGTTCATGCGTTTCAGGGGAAAGAGGCTCCAATCGTATTTTTTGTACTCGGCGCCGACAGGCAGAGCAGCGGCGCGGCCCGTTGGGCGGTAACTGAAGCGAATATACTGAATGTTGCGGCTACCAGGGCAAAAGAGGAGTTTTATATTATCGGTGACAGGAAATTGTATCTTGGGCTTGGCTGTGATGTGATAACAGATACAGATAAAATTATCAGACAATACAAACAACAGTACCCGGATCTTGTGGAAGATCAAGGCTGCCAGACTAAGGTGCATATGCAGGCCGCTGAAACACAGATACCTGTTACCAATGCGGAGTCAAGGCGTATGACAGGAACGGTTCAATATGTTGGAAAGGGAACGAAAAGCTTTTATGCTTATGTCGCTGGCGATGATGGAAAAGAATATTCCATAACAGAAAATATTTATTTCGAAACAGACCATGCAATGGAAGTGATTCAAAAAGGAAATAAAATATCTTTTATTCCAAAAGAAGGAAAAAAGAAACTGTTTGCTACACAGGTGGAGTTGGATGTTTAGAAAAAGAGGAACATGATTATGGCAAATGAAGAAAAGAGAATATGGGGAATACATACTCGAGATGAGAATTTATTTCTCAAAAATAATACCATTGGGATTGGTTGGTGCGAGATGGGGGATCTTCGTCTAATTAAAGGGACGCGGGATGATTTTAAGGAGAGATACGCACAGACTTATCCTGATGCGAAGAAGGGCAACATTGCCAGCGGTGCCGGCATGCTGTATCGTTTTTGCTATGAAGTGCAGATCGGTGACTATGTGGTCTTTCCTTCTAAGAGTAATCATCAGGTGAATCTTGGTGTGGTTGAAGGGGATTATGTTTATGATTCTTCACAGGTGGAATATGTTCAAACCAGAAAAGTAAAATGGTTAAAACATCTTCCGCGTACCGCTTTCTCCCAAGGAGCTCTTTATGAGATTGGATCGGCAATGTCTTTCTTTTCCGTGAAAAACTACGGGGATGAATATTTGGCTGCCCTGGATAAAAATTTTCAGAAGAATTTCTCCACAGATTCTGAAGATGAGAGTGTTGGCGCAACTGCTGAAGATATTATTGAAAGTACAAGAGACTTTATTTTAAAAGAATTGCGCCGGCAGTTGAAGGGATATGATCTGGAACAGTTTGTAGCTGATCTTCTACGTGCTATGGGATACCGGACAATTATTTCTCCACAAGGTGGTGACAGCGGTATTGATATTACAGCGTATAAGGATGAACTTCCACCTCGGATTCTGGTGCAGGTAAAGAGCCAGGACGGCGATATTAAGGAGACAACCATACAGTCTCTGAAAGGTGCAATGCGTGAAGGGGATTACGGTTTGTTTGTCACCCTTTCTAACTATACAAAGAATGCCCAGAAATATCTTGATAATACGCCAATTATCCGAGGAATTAATGGTACAGAGCTTGTGGAGCTGATATTGAAGTACTATGCAGATCTAAGTGAAAAATACCGGAAGATGATTCCGCTTAAAATGGTTTATATTCCGGTTCCGAAAGAAGAATAATGTTTTATAACGGGGTGAAATTATTTGGATTCAGTTATTGTAAATTCTGCAGCAACTGAATCCAAATGAGAAGCAAAACTGCCATGTACTTTCCATAGACCGGCGCCTTTTCTAAAACCCCCAAACTGCATATCCCTGCCTTCTTGCTGAGTCATATACAGGCTGCATGTTTTTCTCAAGGATATGAAAAAATTCTTCCCGGGTATTTCCGGGCCGGTACAATTCCTGCTGGGCCCAGATGGAGTGCAGGTTGTCGCGGAAGCATTTTTCGTACAAATCCCGGATATGGGGATTGCTCTGGGTCAGCTCATATAAGATAAATTGATTTCCGGCAAAATACGGAAAAAATGGATCCCACCGGGGGAGAAGATTGCTCTTGGCGGAATTTAATCCTGGGTCCATAGGCATCAGATTCCATAATTCATCATTCATGACGAAGGACCAGGGGATGAAATGATCCATATCATAATCTTTCTCCAGAGGGCGATGGGTGAAGACATCGTACACAGGCTGACATTCTAAAACGCCGGTCCAAAGCTTACGGACCTGTGTAAGCTTCCGCACTTTTTCGTCAAGAGGGGAAAGCTTATAGACTAATCCGGGCACTTCAGGATTATTTGTCTGCAGCCATTTTACCTTTTCGTATTGAATCCATCCCATAATGGAAACGGTGTTGTCCTGAATCATTTTCATCCAGGTAGGATGAAAATAAATTTCTCGTTTTAAGCCGCTGCTTTTTCCCAAGGTGTAGGGAAGAATTTCAATGGTATGGTTAAATCGGTGCATATAGTCGATGAGATGCAGGATGCTGCTCCATTTTGCCGGTTCGCTGCTCCGCTGAAAAAATCCGGCTAAAGCCCGGTAGGGAACCATATGGGTAAGCTGTTCCTTGAAAGGTCTCAGTTCAGCCTGGTGTTTGGCAATGGCGTTTTTAATTTCTGCCGTTGACGCATTGGCGGGAAGATCGCTGACTTCAGCCAGGGTTAATACTGCCCGTTCTAGACCGTCGCGGATTTCTCCTGCTTGTATACCGCTGAGATGAATGTGAAATTCACGGACGGAATACCAGGCATTTACGATCATTTCGTCAATCACTTCGTCAAACGTGCTTTCTGCGATTCCTTGAGAAATGAGAACTACCAGTGCTTCCAGCCAATAAAATTTATAGCAGTAAGAGGGATCTTTGATCATGCGGGAAAAGCTTTCGATGTCCAGAGTACTGTTGTATTCACCATGAATGGTTAGCCTGCCGCCTATTGTTGACGAATTAAATTCTTTCATGTCTTCTACTAATTTCCTGTTTTCCGATCTTTTTTCATTCTTTATTCCTAAAAGCTTTTATCCATTAAAACTCCACCCATAATCATTGTGATATATCATCTGTTTCGTCATGCCGCCGTCAATGCAGATATTTTCTCCGGTAATAAATCCGGCCTTGTCAGAACAGAGGTACAGAACCATGTTGGCGATATCTAAGGGGTTGCCTACCCGGCCGGCGGGATGCTGAAGAGCGTCTGGACCGGTATATTCGGTATAGGCGGTGTCAATCCAGCCGGGGGAAATGGAATTGACCCGGACTTTTCCTGCCAGACTGACAGAGAGAGCATGGGTGAGGGCGGCAATGCCTCCTTTGGCGGCGGTGTAGCTTTCCGTCTGGGGCTGGCTCATCCGGTCCCGGGAGGAAGAGAGGTTGACGATGGCTGCTCCGGGGGCGAAATAGGGGAGGAAGAGCTTAGTCAGATAAAAGGGCGCGGCAACGCCTACCTGAAGAGCATAATTGAATTCTTCGTAGGAGCAGTGGGAAATCCCTTTCATCAGCGGCAGCGCGTTGTTGATCAGGTAATCCACATGACCGTAATCAGCGATTACTTTTTCGGCAAAGCGGTGCAGGGTTTCCTTGTCCGCCACATCTCCCGTAAAATATTCATTAGGCTGTTTATCAATGATGCAGACGGAGGCTCCATTTTTCTGGAATTCTTCTCCGATGCATTTTCCGATTCCTTGTACGCCGCCGGTAATAACGGCAACTTTATGCTGAAACATCATAGGCTTATCCTCCTTTGTGTGTCCAGTATACCATGGGAGAATGGGAAAGACCATAAAATTCTGAGACCTTGAGGCAGGGGATGGCGGGAAGAAGGGCAGCCTAAATTGGCGGAAAGAGCTGCCGGCTGGTTTTCCGTTGCCGGCAGCTTTCTTCTTTTGCTATAATTGGATTATAACGCCGGTATCACAGGAGCGTGACGAATAGAGATGGCAGATGAGAAGGGGAAAATGCCAAGGTTTGGAGGGAAAATAATGAATGGAAATCTGGTGGAGGGAAAGCTTCGGAATATGACCAGCCTTTATCTGCGGCATGGAAATGAGCTGCTGCTTTTATACCGAATTGGTTCCAAGGTAGTGGGGGATTCTTACGTAGCCTCGGCTGGAGGACATTTTGAGTCAGAGGAATTAAATGACGCCAGGGCCTGCGCTCTGCGGGAACTGTATGAAGAGACGGGAATTAAGGAGCAGGAAATTGATCAGTTATCGCTGCGGTATATCACTCTTCGGAGGAAGGACAATGAAATCCGGCAGAATTATTATTTTTTTGCGGAGCTGAAAGAGCGGAGGGAAGGATTAAAGAGCAATGAGGGACAGCTGGAATGGTTTAAGATGGATGAATTGCTGGACAATATGCCTCAAATGCCCTTTACGGCTTATTATGTGGTGAAGCATTACCTGGAACGGGGAAAGGACACCAATGCCTTGTATGCAGGGATTGCCGCAGAATCCGGCGTGGCGTTTATTGAAATGAATGAGTTTTAGAAGACAAGGGACATCAGTATGAGGTGAATGAAAGTTATCTTCAGCAGGGCCGTCTGCGGACATGCAGGCGCTGCATTAGACATCCCTGAATTGACGCCGCCTATCTGGCGGCGGGACTTTCGGGGAAAATTTAAAATGACAGGCGAAGCCTGACAGATAATAGTTATACTTTCTTTTGGGAAAGTATATATCTTAAAAGTGCGTACTTGTATTAAGAAAGTATTCGATTTATCATGATGACATAAGAAAAATCGTAAAGGAGCCATGAAGTCATGAAAAAAGATTTTGGAGTACAGCCTTATTTGTTCCCGATGCCTACTTATATGATTGGCACATATAATGAAGACGACACCGTAGACGTGATGATGATGGCCTGGGGCGGCATCTGCGCAGAAGATATGGTGGCGCTGAATCTGGAAGCCGACCATAAGACCGTTGCGAATATCAAGGCGAGAGGGGCCTTTACCCTTGCTGTTCCTGGAGCGGATACCTTGGAGGCTTCGGATTATCTGGGAATTGCTACAGCGAATAAGACGGCGGACAAATTCGCCCGTACCGGTCTTCACGCGGTGAAAAGCCAGAGAGTGGACGCTCCGGTGATCGAAGAGTATCCGGTTACCCTGGAATGCACCGTGGAGAAGATGGAAGATGAGCCTTACGGCCTCCGGGTGCTGGGCCGCATCGTCAATGTGCTGGCTGATGAAAAGGTTCTGGATGAGAAAGGGAAGATCGATGCGGGAAAGATCAATGCCTTTGCTTTTGATCAGATGCAGAACGGCTACTACGGAATTGGCGAAAAAATCGGCCAGGCATGGAAAAGCGGCGCCGGGCTGGTAAAAAAATAAAATAAGTTTTGGCTCTCTGCTGTTCGGTTAAGGGACAGCGGGGAGCTTTTTTATTTTAGACAGAGGGAAAATATCACCGATGGCCGGGCTCCTGTGCTATACTGAAATTACTAAGGAAATTGCTGCTAGTGGCTGAATCTGCGTTCTTTTCCGGGGATTGCAGAATAAGTCAGTCAGAAAAATTGGAGGATTGGAGGGGGAGAAATGGGAATCTGGACAATGAAGCCTTGATGCCAGGGCCAGACATTGCTGTGAAAATCCCGCCGCCGGATAGGCGGCATCAATTCATGGATGCCAAATGTGCCGCCAGATTTTTATGAAATGATTGGAGCATTGGCTGCTGTGTCTGCCGCCAATGCATGCAGGCTATTGTGCGGCGGCCCTGGAAGCGTATCGATTAATCAGGGATAAAACAGGAGGTACAGGAATGTCGTATTTTAATCATGAAAATTTGCTGCAAAAAGATGATTTTGGAAAACCGCAGGAAGGGAAAGCGGGAAAGATTTATTATGAAGTAAGAGGAGCGGGGATGCCGGTTGTATTTTTACACGGAAATACGGCCTCATCCAGGATGTTTGAACCGCTTTTGCCCCTGTATGAGGACAAATTTCAGGTTATCCTCATGGACTTTCTTGGCAATGGAAGATCTGAGCGGGTGGAAAAGTTTTCGCCGGATGTATGGATGGACCAGGCTGCGCAGGTGATTGGACTGCTGGAGCATCTGAAGGTGGGAAAGGCAGGCCTTGTGGGCTGCAGCGGAGGCGCCTGGACCGCGGTGAATACAGGATTGATGAGACCGGATCTGATAAAGGGGATCGTGGCGGACAGCTTTGACGGAAGAACCCTGGGAGAAGGATTTGCGGAAAATCTGGTTCGGGAACGGCAGGCGGCAAAGAAGGATCCGCAGTCAGCCGGATTTTATGCCTGGTGTCAGGGGGATGACTGGGAGCAGATTGTGGATAAAGACACGGAAGCCCTGCTGCAGTGTGCAAAACTGGGGCGTCCCCTGTTTGCTGCGCCTTTGTCTCAACTGTCCCTTCCCCTTCTGCTGATGGGCAGTCTGGGAGATCAGATGACCAGGAGGGATCTTAAACAGGAGTATGAAGAGATCGCCGGAGAGACCGGCGGGGAAATCTGCCTCTTCCCTCAGGGAGGGCACCCGGCGCTGTTTTCCAATGCGGAAGAGGCGGCGGAGGTGATCTGCCGGTTTTTCCAGAAATAATCCGATAGCTGCCGCTGCTGTCCGGAAGCCTTTTTTGTCTTTTTCGCTTCTGCTGTCTTTGAATTTGAAGACATTTTACAAGATTTTGCCAAAGCCCGATGATACAATACACGCAGGCAGCCAGCGCATGGCAAGTTAAGCTTTCGTCATGATCAAAGGCGCAGGCAAGGAGGGACAGAAAGTGGAGAAAGAAGAAAAAACAGCGGTTTACGACAAAGGGCTGCGGGTGGAGGCGTTCTGCTTTCATGGAATGGCGCGGCCCTTTCCTAATCATTTTCATGAATATTATGTAATCGGCTTAGTGGAGAAGGGAGAACGGCGGCTGGTGTGCAGAAATCAGGAGTATGTCATTGGCCAGGGAAATATGATTTTGTTTAACCCGGGGGACAGTCACAGCTGCCGGCAGGCAGATGAAGGGGCGATGGATTATCTGGGGCTGAATATCACCAAAGAAGTGATGGCAGGTCTGGCAGAAGAGATTACGGGAGATCCGCTGCTTCCGGGATTTTCTGCGGCGGTGGTTCAGGACGAGGAAGCTGCCTGCTGTCTGAAATCCCTTCATGAGCAGATTATGGGTGGATCGGCTGAGTTTGGAAAGGAGGAGAATCTGCTTCTGCTTCTTTCCATGCTGATTCAGCGGTATGGGCGGCCTTTTGCGGAATGTATTCCGGAATGCAGGGAGGAGATTGAGGCGGCATGTCGGTTCATGGAACTGCATTATGCCGAGCACATTTCTTTGGATCAGATCTGCCGCCTTACCGGCCTGAGCAAATCCACTTTGCTCAGAGCTTTTGCCAAAGAGAAGGGCGTTACGCCCTATTGTTACCTGGAAAATATTCGGATCGGCGCGGCGAAAAGGCTGCTGGAACAGGGCGCGGCTCCTGTGGAGGCGGCGCTGCAGACCGGTTTTTCTGATCAAAGCCATTTTACCAATTACTTCAGCCGGTTTATTGGCCTGGCCCCTGGCGTTTACCGGAAAATATTCCTGAATCAGGAAGAAGCAGGAGGGGCCGAAGATGAAGAATAAAACAGCCAAAGGGCATCTGGCGGCCCTTTTTACCATACTTATCTGGGGCACTACGTTTATTTCAACGAAGGTGCTGCTGCAGGATTTTCTGCCGGCAGAGATTTTATTTGTCCGCTTTGTCATCGGCTTTCTGGCTCTGTGGATGGTTTGTCCCCGGCGGTTAAAAGGGATACGGCCTGAGCAGGAGCTTCTCTTTGCCGGGGCGGGGCTCTGCGGCGTATGTCTGTATTATCTGCTGGAAAATATTGCCTTAACCCTTACAATGGCGTCCAATGTAGGCGTTATTATCTCCGTGGCGCCTTTTTTCACGGCAATCTTCTCCAGATTGTTTCTGGAAGAAGAAGAGCGGCTGGGGAAGGCCTTCGCTTTTGGATTTATGGCGGCTATGGGAGGAATCGGGATCATCAGTTTCAGCGATACCGGTCTGGAACTTAATCCTGCCGGAGACCTGCTGGCGCTTCTGGCCGCCGGAGTTTGGGCGGTTTATTCCATTCTTTCCAGGAAAATCAGCGAATATGGTTATCCTGCCGTACTGACTACTCGAAAAATATTTTTCTATGGAATCCTGTTTATGGTGCCGGTAATGTTCTTTTTTGACATTCCATGGAAGGCGGACCGGTTTTTCAATCCGGTTTACTGTTTTAATCTGCTGTTTCTGGGCCTTGGGGCATCGGCGCTGTGCTTTGTCACCTGGAACGCCGCTGTAGCATGGCTTGGAGCGGTGAAAACCAGCGCTTACATCTATCTGGTTCCGGTGATTACGGTGGCGGCTTCTGCGCTGATTCTTAAGGAACCCTTTACCTGGAGAATTGGGGCAGGCATGGTTCTTACGGTAGCAGGATTGTTCCTTTCGGAGGGGAAAGGGTAAGGAGGAAATCAGGGATGAATCCAGAGGATGAAAAGTGTGTGATGGTGATTGACGAATCGATGCCGGCAGGCCTGATTGCCAATGCGGCGGCTATTATGGGAATTACTTTGGGAAAAGAAAAGCCGGAGAGTGTAGGGGCGAATGTCGTGGACGGAAGCGGCAGATTACACTTGGGAATTATTGAATTCCCAGTGCCGGTGTTAAAAGGATCCGGAGAAGAGATCCGGAGTATCCGGGACAGGCTTTATCTGCCGGAGTTTCGGGAGCTGACTACAGTAGACTTTTCCCGACTGGCACAGGGATGTAAAAACTATGAAGAATTTACGGAGAAAATGGCTTGTATGGATGAAAGGGAGCTGGAGTATCTGGGAATAGCCATCTGCGGGCCGAAAAAGAAGGTGAACAAGCTGACCGGGGGAATGCGGCTTTTGCGGTGAAAGGGGAGGAAAACAGTGCCTGTGTGCAGGCTGATATGAAGCTAACAAAAAATCAATAAAAACGAACGGATTATCCTGTCTCAATCGTATTATAGGTGAAGTGAATAATACATCTTTTAAAATTAAGGAGGAAAACCTATGAGACGAAAGGTAAAAAAAGCAGGGATTGGCATTTTCGCAGCGGCAATGGTATTATTGATGGGAACCACAAATGCATTTGCGGCAGGGCACAGACACGGCAGAAGATTTGCTGACGCTGACAGAATCGGCCTTTGTGATAATGCGAGAACAGCCTGCTGCTGCATTGATCTGGATAATGACGGAATTTGTAACAACTGTGCCAGAAGCAGTTTTACTTCAAATGGATGGGGACGAAACTACGTTGATCTGGACGGTGATGGCGTTTGCGATCATTATGGAACAAGATGAGAACCTGGCGCTGTCATGAGCGTGGGAAACGGCAGGGGACAATGGAATGCGGAGTGAGCAGGAAGTAAACAAGGCCATTGAACAATACTCTGATATGGTTCGGCGGCTATGCATGATACAGTTAAAAAGCTACGCGGATACTGAGGACATATTTCAAACCGTATTTTTGAAGTATGTCCTTAGTTCTGTTGCTTTTGAAAATGAAGAGCATGAAAAAGCATGGTTTATTCGGGTGACCATTAATGCCTGCAAAGATTTGCTGAAAAGCTTTTTCCATCGCCATGTTACTTCATTGGATGAGATTTTAGAAAGACCAGTACAAATGCGGGAAGATCACAGAGAGGTTTTGGAAGCGGTATTGTCACTGCCGCAAAAATACAGAGAGGTTGTCTATTTGCATTATTATGAGGGCTACACAGCTCCGGAAATCAGCCGGATTTTAGGGAAAAAAGTGAACACCATTTATACGCTCCTGACTCGTTCCAAGCAGATGCTTCGGGAAAAGCTGGGAGGTGATGAGGATGGATGATAAACTGAGAGAAGCCTTTGACCAGATAAAGGCGGAAAATGAGTTAAAGCAAAAAACGAAAGATTTTATCATGGAAAAAACAAGGGGATATACACGGGTAAAGCTTGTAAATTACAGGCGCTTTGCATCTGCATTTGTGTGTATTGCCCTTTTGCTGATGGGAGGGCGTTGGCTGTATTTTACGCCTACCGTGGAAATCAGCATAGATATCAATCCGTCGATTGAATTAGGGGTCAATCGTTTCGACCGAGTTGTTTCGTTAGAAAGTTATAATGATGACGGGAAATCCTTAGTCGATTCTCTTAATGTGAAATTTATGAATTATTCTGATGCAGTTAACCAGATCATAGAAAGTGAAGATATTGTATCGTTGTTATCCAACGATGAAGTCATGACTATCGCTGTTATTGGATGGGAGACGGAACAGTTTGAAGAAATCTTTTCAACGATGCAGTCTTGTACGGTGGGAAAAAGAAATGTTTACTGTTATTCTGCGCAGGGGGAAGAAGTTGAAGATGCTCATAAAGCCGGACTTTCTTATGGGAAATATAAAGCATTTTTAGAGGTGCAGGAACTTGATCCTAATATTACGGTTTCGGAAATACAGCACATGACAATGCGGGAAATCCGGGAATTAATTGATGAGTTATCCCAAAACGGTGAGAAGGAAAGGGGTTCCTCAGACCAGGAAAAAGGTCGTCTACCTTATGGGAACAGGAACAGGCGCAGACAAGGCAGAGGAAATGGCAGAATGAATGCTGGAGGGATTGGAAGCCAGGAGTAAGCGGCGAGGGATGAACAGTAATAGTAAGCAAGGTGAGCAGTAAGCAGGGTGAATAGTAAACAGAAGGGGCGGCAAGACGGTATGTGGTGATTGACCTGCCGCCCAAAGTTTGCTGATTGAAGGGCAGCTTTAAAATTCGGGACTAAGCAGTTTTTCGTAAATTTCCCGGTCCTTATCCTTAAAGACGTTAAAAACAACTTGGCTGCTGCTGCCTGTTTTCTTTTGATAATTCCTTACGTTTTTTACTGCCATTTCCGCCGCTTTTTCGTTAGGAAAATGAAATCATCCCATGGAAATGCAGCAGAATGCAATGCTGTCTATGTTATGTTCATCAGCGAGAGCAAGGCAGGTGTTGAAGCAGGAGGACAAAAGCGCCTGATCCTTCTGGGTCAGTCTGCCATAAATGATGGGGCAGGCAAATATTGAAAAGGGAACGCAGCAGCTTTTTTCCTCGGCCGAATTCGGAATAGAAAGGGAAGAATACCGGGGAGCTTCCTGTAAAAGCTCCCGGATTAAGTACACACAGCTCTCGCTCTGCGTCATCTTCAATCCTTCTGATTTACGATTATCGAAACGATTTTCTTGTTGTGTATTAATCATAGTGCAGTAAGAAGGAAAGGTAAAGTACGCACAAGAGAGTGCTTTGGTTACTTGGGGGTAACGGAGTGATTAAGAATCCCCATAAACTCCTCCCCCGTAATCGTCTCTTTTTCATACAAAAACTTAGCCAGCTCATCCAGCTTCTGCCGGTTTTCAGTAAGAATTTGGATGGCTTTCTGGTGCTGCTGTTTTACCAGTTCTACGACTTTTTCATCGATCCGGGCCTGGGTTTCGGCGGAGCAGGCTAAGGAGGTGTCGCCGCCCAGATACTGGTTGGTTACGGTTTCCATGGCTACCATATCGAATTCTTCGCTCATGCCGTATCGGGTGATCATAGCCCGGGCCAGTTTGGTAGCTTGTTCGATATCGTTGGAGGCTCCAGTGGTGACGGAACCGAAGACCACTTCTTCTGCGGCACGGCCGCCGGTGTAAGTAGCGATTTTATTTTCCATTTCTTCCTTACTCATCAAATAATGATTGCCTTCTTCCACCTGCATGGTGTATCCCAGGGCTCCGGAAGTTCTGGGAATAATAGTGATTTTCTGCACAGGGGCGGAGTGACTTTGAAGGGCAGCTACTAAAGCGTGGCCGATTTCGTGGTAGGAGACAATCTGTTTTTCCTTGTTTGTAAGGATGGCATTCTTTTTCTGATAACCGGCGATTACA
Source organism: Candidatus Cottocaccamicrobium excrementipullorum (assembly GCA_018713255.1). Taxonomy (GTDB): domain Bacteria; phylum Bacillota; class Clostridia; order Lachnospirales; family Lachnospiraceae; genus Caccovicinus; species Caccovicinus excrementipullorum. The sequence continues at coordinate 17,931 of DVFL01000012.1, forward strand.
ACTTCAATGCTTTCTTCCAAATCAGCTTCCGTGACGAATTTTCTGCCGTCCCGAACGGCGCGAAGGGCGGCTTCATTAATAATATTAGCCAGCTCTGCGCCGGAGGCGCCGGATGCCATGCGGGCAACGGTGGAAAAATTCACATCATCTGCCAGTTTTACTTTTTTCGCGTGAACCTTCAGAATTTCCTCTCTGCCCTTTAAATCGGGAAGTTCTACGGGAACCCGGCGGTCGAAACGGCCAGGTCTGGTAAGGGCGGGATCTAGAGATTCCGGACGGTTGGTGACCGCCAGAATGATCACGCCGCTGTTTTCTTCGAAACCATCCATTTCTGTAAGAAGCTGATTTAACGTCTGCTCCCGCTCATCATTGCCGCCGATCTGCCCCTCTCGTTTCTTGCCGATGGCGTCGATTTCATCGATGAATACGATGCAAGGGGCCTTTTCTTTTGCCTGTTTAAATAGATCTCGAACTTTGGCGGCGCCCATGCCCACGAACATTTCCACGAATTCTGAGCCGGAGATTGAGAAAAAGGGAACGTTGGCCTCACCTGCTACGGCCTTGGCCAGCATGGTTTTGCCGGTGCCGGGAGGGCCTACAAGGAGAACGCCTTTAGGCATCGCTGCGCCGACTTCTCGGTATTTATTGGGATTATGAAGATAGTCCACGATTTCTGCCAGGCTTTCTTTCGCTTAATCTTCTCCGGCCACATCGTCGAATTTAATTCCAGCAGTAGATTTTACATAGATTTTCGCGTTGCTTTTTCCCATGCCGAAGCTCAGGGAGTTGGGGCCGCCGGCTCGTTCCATCATTTTTTTGGACATGAATTGTCCAATGCCGATAAAGATTATAATGGGAAGAACCCAGCTGAGAAGAATGCTTAACAAGGGGGACATCTGTTCAATGATTTCTCCGGAAAAAATGGCGCCGGATTCATAGAGCCGCTGGGTTAGATCCGGGTCATCAACCATTCCGGTTTTAAATACCTGGGTGTTTTCCGCATTGGTAAAAATAATCTGATTTTCCTGTTCCTGAATTTCTACCTGGCCGATCTCTTTGTTTTCCGTCATAGTAATAAAGGTTCCGTAATCTACTTCCTGGATCTGCCGCTGCATCAACCAGGGCATGGCCAGAAAGTTAAACAACATTAAAACCAGAATAACGATGCAGTAGTAGTAGATTAGGGGCTTTTTCGGTTTTTTTACTTCATTCATCTGCAGTTTCCTCCTTTTTTCGTTGGTACAGCTCATCTGCATATCCATGGCCTGCAGTGCAGCCATTAGGGCGTACCGCATAGACTGAACGGCAAAATCCATGGCATATTCTGCATAAAGGGCGAAAGCCTCCGCCTCATCCTCCTGCCGGCTTCCTGCGTCATTGTGCAGGTATGCGGGAAGTTCCTGGGCTAAAAGGTTTTCGCAGCTTCTAAAACAATTCAGCTGCAGGCGGGCCAGAGCAGATACGGCGGGGGAGCGGCCGGAAGAGATTTCTGTTTGAAGACGAAAATTGTGCTCTTTAAATTCCTGCAGCACTTGCCGGTATTTTTTTGGGATATCCTCCTGGGTATCTTGCTGGCTGAGCTTAAGGCGGCTGATCATTTGGCCGTACTGTCGTTCTAATTCAAACAGCTTGCTGGTGAAAAATTCTTGTTTCCCTTCCATAAGGGGCCTCCTTTCCTGCAGCAGTTTGAAATCGCATGGTTTGATTTCTGAATATGGTTATACTAAAGATGGGAGAATGCTGCCATTTGCAGTTTTTTTGATTTGTATGGACAAATGCTTCGATCTGTAAAAAAATTTTACAGTTCAGGGAGTTTGTCCATACAAAAGAAGAATATTGTAAGTATTCGAAGAGAATGATATCTGGTAGGCTATTCATAAAAACAGGCGTATAATAAGAATGAAACAGACTGAAAGAAGAAATAAAATTAAAGAAACAAGGAGAAAAAGAAAATGGAGCCCATTCGACTGCTTATCACGTTAAATGAACACTATATTCCACAGCTTAAAGTGCTGTTGACATCTGCGGCGGCAAGCAACCGGGGGGAAAGGGGTGAAGTGTACCTGCTGCACAGTGGAATTGAGGAAGAAAAGCTGCAGGAAACAGGTTGCTTTTGTGAAAAGATGGGATATGGCTTTTTTCCTTTGGAAGTGCCGGAGGCTTTTTTTCATGATGCTCCTGTAAGTAAAATTTACCCAAAAGAAATGTATTACCGGCTTCTGGCTGCTCATCTGCTTCCAGAGAAGCTTCAGCGGATTTTATATCTTGATCCAGATATTTTGGTGATTAATTCCTTGAGACCATTGTGGGAACTGGAGTTAGAAGGAAACTTGTTTGCGGCGGCAGCTCACAGCTGGGGAGGATATCTGGCTGCCAATGTAAGTCGGGTTCGTCTTGGTACCGAAGGAAAATATTATAATTCTGGAGTTCTTTTAATGGACCTGGCAGCCTGCAGAAGGAAAATTGATCCTCAGGAGGTGTTTTCTTTTGTGGAAAAACATGGGAAGGAGCTGGTCCTTCCCGATCAGGATGTGTTGAATGCCATGTATGGCAATCGGGTGATGGAGCTGGATGATTATATCTGGAATTATGATGCCCGCCATTATAACAGCTATCTGCTGCTGAGCTCCGGCGTGGCGGACCTGGACTGGGTAATCCGCAATACGGCTATTCTTCATTTCTGCGGACGGGCAAAACCATGGAAGCCGGGCTACGTATACCGGTTCGGCCTCTTATATAAACATTATATGCGGCTGGCAGAGCAGTTGGGCTAAAGCCGCCGGTTATCTGACGAAGGCGGTCGGTTAAAGCAGTTCTCTGGGAATCAGCTGGATAATTTGTGCGGCAAGTTTTTGCGCATCCACCGGTCCCTTGGAGGAACTGTTAAGCAGGACTCCGGTGATGCCGAACGCCCAGAAATCAAGGGCCGTGTCTACATTTGCATAGGGAAGTACTGCTGAAACAGAGCGATGGAGAAGAAGGTCCACAAGGTACTTTTTTGTAGTTTGGACAAACAGTTCTTCGATCTGGGCCCGGCGCTGAGAATCTAAAAGCCGCTGGATCAGCTGCCGGTTTGTACTGGCGGAGGAAAGAAAAATGGAGAGGGCTTCTTCTGGTGACTGGGCTTTAAGGCTTTGTTCCAGTGCATTTGTAGCCGCCTGTTTCATGATCCAGGACAATACGTCCATAATGTCCTGAAAATGATAATAAAAGGTCTGCCTGGAAATGCCGCAAGTATCGATTAGGGATTTAACGGTAATCTTGTCCAGGCTTTTCTGCTGCATCAGATCAAGCAGGGTATGGGCAATAATATTTTTCATGTCTGCAGGCATCTTTTCTCTCCTTTGTGTACATATCTGTTTTGCTGGCATCGGGATACACCGATGCTATTATCATACTATAAATACTTGGTGTCTTGCAAAATGTTTTTGCAGTGCTGTGGTATAATTTCCATGTTAAACCGGCGAATCATTAAAGAGTTCTTCCTCGCTTTACCAAAGGGCATCATAGAAAATGGTAAAGCAGTGCGTTATAATATGAAGAGAAAAAAGAAAAGGAGAAGCAAATGAAAAAGTGCAGAATAACCGTGATCCGGAGGGCCAGTTATCCTGATCTGATGGAAAAGTATGAAAATCCTATGGAGAATGCCTGTGAGATGAAGGAGGGCCAGGTGTTCATCGCCAACGGCTGGCAGAAACCGGAGGGATTGTGCCAAAGTGCATGGGAAACCATGTCGCCTTTTGTTATGACGCTTTCTCATGGGGGAAGCAATTTTTATAACGGGTGGATGAAAAATCCACGTTCAGCCATGCTTTCCTGCAACGATGGCTTTCGTCCGGTAAGCTTTCTGGTGGAGGCGCTGGAGGAGGAGGCGGATGAATAACATATGGGAGAGGAGAAGGCTGTAAAAAGACTTTACATCATTGGAGGCGCTATGGGGATAGGGAAGACCACGGTCTGCCAGATCTTGAAGAAGGAACTTCCGAAAGCTGCATTTTTAGATGGGGACTGGTGCTGGGATATGGATCCGTTTCAGGTGACAGAAGAAACCAAGGCTATGGTAATGGAGAATATAGTTTATCTGCTGAATAACTTTATCCGCTGTTCAGCATATGAAAATATTTTATTTTGCTGGGTGCTTCATGAGCAGGAAATCATTGATGCGCTGATGCGGCAGCTGAATTGGGAGAACTGCCAGGTTTATTTGATTTCCTTAGTCTGCAGTCAAGAGGCGCTCTGCCGGAGGCTTCGCAAGGATGTGGAGAAAGGGATCCGCAGAGAAGAGGTGATTGCAAGAAGCATAGCCCGGCTTCCGCTGTATCAGGGATTGAAAACCATAAAGATTCCCGTGTCGGATCTTTCTCCCAGACAGACGGCGGAACGGATCATTTCTCTAGAAGCGCCGGATGATGGAGAGGCATGACGGACTGAAAAAATGAGATAAGCGGATTTTGAGATGAGGAGAAGGGATATGATTTATGAAATAAAGAAAGGCGCCGGGGCGGAAGAATTATTTGGAAGCTGGAAGGAGGAGGAAACCATAATCTCTTCCTGCCTTCATCAGATCATGGGACGAGTTTTTGGCGATAGAGAAGAGGCACCTTCCTCGGCGGCGGCCATGCTTGGGGATTTTACCTTTCTGGCAGGAAGGCCGGACCGGGAGCTGGCAGTATTTCAGCCCCATGGAAAAGAATGGGAATACAGGCTGATTATTCCTCAAAATGAGGAGTGGTCCAGGCTGATTCAGGACATATTTCCAGGGGAGACCAGGAAAATAACCCGTTATCGGCTGAAAAAGGAGCCGGATGTCTTTAACCGGGAACGATTAGAAGAAACCGTAAGGACTCTGCCGAAGGAGTATGAAATGCAAAAATTAGATGAAGCCTGGTTTCATCGCTGCAGGAATCATTCCTGGTGCCGGGATTTTGTCAGCAATTATCAAAATTATGAACAGTACCAGAGAATTGGATTGGGGATAATTATCCTGAGGAAGGGAGAAATTGTGGCAGGAGCCTCTTCTTATTCCAGCTATCCAGGAGGAATTGAAATCGAAATTGATACCAGAGAGGATTATCGAAGGAAGGGATTGGCTTATATTTCTGCCTCTGCCTTAATTTTAGCATGTTTGGAGAAAGGCTGGTATCCCAGCTGGGACGCTCATAATAAAGCCTCTCTTGCTCTTGCAGAGAAACTGGGATATCATCTTGATCAGGAGTATACTGCATATGAGAAAATAGTACTTGACAGACATTGATGTATTTGTTATATTAATTATAGAACAAATGCAACCCCGGAGAACATCCGGGGGCATTTTCTCTCTTGAAACAGAAGGCCGCCGAAGGGGCGGCCGATTTTCATGCAACGCTGAGGCTCATAAAGGTTTGAGAAGGAAAGCGAGGGTGATTAACATGGCAGCAAAAAGAGATTATTATGATGTTCTCGGAATTAAGCGGGACGCTGATGAAGCAGCAATAAAAAAAGCATACAGAAAGCTGGCGAAAAAGTATCATCCGGATTCAAACGGAGGAGATCCGTCAGCTGAACAGAAATTTAAAGAAGTAACGGAGGCTTATACAATTTTAAGCGATCCAGAAAAGCGGAAATTATATGACCAGTTTGGCCACAGCGCTTTTGATGGAACTGGAGCCGGAGCAGAAGGCGCCGGCGGATTTAATGGGTTCCATGGCTTTGAGGGCTTTAACGGATTTAGCGGTGGCTTTGGAGGAGGAAATAAAGGAGGCTTTCATGGATTCCGGCAATCCACGGATGGAAACGGCGGCTATCAGGAATACCATTTTGAAGGCGGCGATATGGACGACTTGTTCGGCGATCTTTTCGGCAATATGTTCGGCGGAAAGGGCGGAGCGGAAAAATCCTACGGTTCCAGCGGATTTTATGGCGGTTTCGGCGGTCATAAAAGCAGCAGGGGAAGGGATGTAAACGCAGAAGTATCGGTAACCTTTGATGAGGCGGCATTCGGCTGCGATAAGATTATTCGTCTGCAGAAGGAGGATGGAAGTATTCAGTCTCTTCAGGTGCATATTCCGGCCGGAATTGAAACGGGAAAAAGTGTTCGCTTGAGAGGCAAGGGAATGCCCGGTGTAAATGGAGGTCAGCCAGGGGATCTTCTGCTGAAGGTTACAGTAGGCACTCGTCCTGGGTTTGAGCGGAAAGGCGCAGACGTGTACTCTACCGTTTATGTGCCCTTTGCCACGGCAGCTCTGGGCGGAGAAGCGATGGTGCAGACCATTCATGGGCCGGTAATCTGCAAAATTAAGGAAGGAACTCAGTCAGGGACCAAGATTCGTCTAAGAGGCAAGGGGATTGTTTCCATGAGCGATCCTTCAAAGAAGGGCGACCACTATGTAACTGTGGAGATCCAGGTTCCGGCTGCTTTAAGCCGGCAGGCGAGAGAAAAATTAAGAGAATTTCAGGATGTTCTGCGCCAGGACGAGCAGAGAAGCCATGGTGCAGCTTAATCGCGCCATGGCTTTGGTCCTCAGCCAGGAGAAATGCTGCAGTTATGCAGGGCCTGGACTGGGACGCATTGACGTTTGGACGGCAGAAAGGGGACAATTCCAGAAAATGCTTGACCAGAGAGGAGAGAAAGCATAAGATAAAGAGCATAAGATACAGAATGGAGGAAAATGGATGAAGCATAAGGAAACAGGGCAGGAAAAGCGCGTAGTCCTGAAGAGGGGGAAGCAGGGCATTTTCCGGGTGATTTTTGGACGGACCGGCGTGGTTGCTTTTCTTCTTCTGGCGCAATTCCTGTTCGTTTTTTCTGTATTTCAGCGTCTGGAACAATATGTCCCTTATTTCTGGGTGGGCAATGTACTGTTAGGCGTAGGAATTGTGATTCATTTGATTAACAAGGATGAGAATCCTACGGTAAAGCTCACCTGGGTAATTTTAGTGATGGCTCTTCCGGTATTCGGCCTGTTTTTGTATTTGTTTATTCAGGGAGAAGCCGGCCATCGAATTCGAAATCATCAGGTAGCCCAAATCTTGCTGGAAAGCCGGGAATATGTTCCCGACTGCAGTCAGCTTCTGGAAAAAATCCAATGGGAAGAAAAAGAACTTTATAATTTAGCGTATTATCTGAAGGAAAGACAGGATTTTCCGGTATTTTCCAATACGAGAGTCAGCTATTTTCCTCTGGGAGAGGACAAATTTGCGGAAATGATTCCGCAGCTTAAGAAAGCCAGACATTTCATTTTTCTGGAATATTTTATTGTAAAAGAAGGGTACATGTGGCAGCAGATTTTAGATATTCTGGTGGAGAAAGTAAAGGAAGGGGTGGAGGTGCGCCTGATGTATGACGGCACCTGTGCATTGTTTCAGCTCCCTTACAGTTATCCAGAAACCTTAAAGAAGCTGGGAATTCAGGCCAAGATGTATGCGCCCATCAGGCCCTTTATTTCTACTCACTATAACAACCGGGATCACCGGAAGATTTTGGTTATTGATGGAAGAGTGGCTTTTACCGGCGGGATTAATCTGGCGGACGAGTATATTAACCGAAAAAAGGTATACGGCCACTGGAAAGATACTGCGATTATGCTGGAGGGAGAGGCGGTAAAAAGCTTTACTCTCATGTTTTTGGAATTGTGGAATGTGGATTGTGAAAGAGAAGATTATTCTCCTTACCTTAAAAATGTATTTCCGGTGAAATCTCTGGGTTATGTGATTCCTTACGGTGATACGCCTACAGATCATGAGCGGGTAGGAGAGATGGTCTATATGGATATTATTAACCGGGCAGAACGATATGTGCATATTATGACCCCTTATTTAATTCCCGATTATGAGATGATGACTGCCCTGAAATTTGCCGCTAAGCGGGGTGTGGAAGTAATTTTGATTCTGCCCCATATTCCAGACAAGAAAACGGCTTTTTCTCTGGCCCATACTTATTATCCGCCGTTATTGGAAAGCGGAGTGCAGATTTATGAGTATACGCCGGGCTTTGTCCATGCCAAAGTGTTTGTCAGTGATGATGTGAAGGCAGTGGTGGGAACCATCAATCTGGATTACCGCAGTTTGTATCATCATTTTGAGTGCGCGGCTTTTCTCTATAAGACGCCGGCGATTCATGAAATAGAAGAAGATTTCAACAGGACGTTAGCACTGTGTCAGAGTATGAGCCGGGAAGATTTGAAGAAAGATCCTTTAAGATGGAGAGTATGCGGGCGTCTGCTTAAGGTGCTGGCGCCTTTGATGTAATACAGTGGGAGCTGCGGCAGCAATCGGATAGGGAAAGAATATTTCCCTATCCGATTTTTTGCAGTGAGACGCGGGAAATGACGAGGCAGCTAATCTTTCCGAGGTTTTCCCCAGAAAAACAAAGCTACTGTTCCGGGACCGGTGTGACTTCCGATGGTTGTACCGATATCGTAAATTTCTACGTTGCCATTTAGATGGGGGAACCGTTCTTCCACCAGCCGGGCAACGGCTTTGGCATCTTCCAGGCAGGCGGAATGGGAAATATAGCATTTCCCGGTATAATCCCGGCCGTCCCAGGCGTTTTCTTCCATTTTGTCCACAATGGCCTGAATGACTTTCCGCTTGGTGCGGATTTTATAGCGGGGAATCAGACGGCCTTGGTTATCTACATTCAGAAGCGGACAGATATTCAGCACGCCTCCGATGAAACCTGCGGTTTTGGAGATTCGGCCTCCGCGGATGAAGAAGGTGAGATCTGATGTAAAAAACCAATGATGGACTTCCAGCCGGTGGTCTGCAGCCCATTGGTATATTTGCTGGATCGACTGGCCCTCATCCCGCAGATCAGCCAGCCGGTCCATGAGCAGACCGTAGCCAGAGGAAGCGGCTAAAGAATCGAGAATCAGAATCTGCCGGTCTGGATATTGTTCAGCTAACATATCCCGGGCGATCAAGGCAGAATTCATGGTGCTGGTGATTCCGGAAGACAGGCAGAGATGAAGCACATCTTTTCCCTCCTTCAGGAAGCCGGCAAAATATTCTGCATATTCTTCGGGGTTGATCTGAGAGGTGGCGGTGGATGCGCCCTGGGTCATCCGCTGATAAAACTGGTCCATGGAGACAGACTGTCCCAGATCGTCAAGATAGCTTTTTCCATCAAGCTGGTAATGGAAGCAAATAAAAGAAATCCCTCTTCGGGCAAAATGTTCACGGGAAAGATCTGCGGTGGAGCAGCAGCTTAACACAAAAGAATCCTTCAAGAAAAACACCCCCCTGAAATAAACTGATCAAATGTTTTCGCATTAGTCTTTTGCCAGCAGATCCTGATCATCAGGATGCTTTGCAAACCATTTCTGCGCGTAGGAACAGGAACATCTGGTCTTCCAGCCTTCCTGCCGGATTTTAGCGGCGGCCCGTTCCAGAAGCTGGCCGGCGATGCCCTGGCCTCTTAAGGATTCGTCCACTTCGGTATGGTTGAGGTCCACCGTATTGTCCCCTGCAAACGGAAAGGTTACCTTAGCCAGCACGGTTCCGTCATCTGTCTGTCCTAATATTTGGTGGTCATAAATAATGTAGTTCATGATGTTGCTCCTCTCTTCTGGATGTATTGTGAGGAAAGCCGGAACTTTCTGTTTTTATTATACACGGGAGAAGGAAATTTAGAAAGGAAAATCTGGCCGGAGGACCGGATGGAGCTTTGCTCTTTTTCCTGGATGTGATATACTGGTGGGGATGACGCTTTTGCGTTATAACTGAATAAAGTCTCCTCGGACAGAGGGGAAATTTCGAGTTAAAGGCGGGAATGGAAAATGACGAAAGAGGAACGGGCGCTGGAAATTATCCGGCGGCTTAAGGAGGAATACCCGGATGCTGGCTGTACTTTAGATTACAATGAGGCCTGGAAGCTTTTGGTCAGTGTTCGGCTGGCTGCTCAATGTACAGATGAGCGGGTTAATGTAGTAGTGGAAAAATTGTATGAAAAGTATCCGGATGTGGACGCTCTTGCAGCAGCGGAGCCTGAGGATATCGAAGAAATTGTTCGGCCCTGCGGTCTTGGGGCCAGCAAGGCCAGAGATATCAGCAAATGTATGCGGATGCTGAAGGAGAAATACGGCGGCAAGGTGCCGGATCAGTTCGATGAGCTGCTGGCGCTGCCGGGAGTGGGGAGAAAAAGCGCCAATTTGATTATGGGAGATGTGTTTGGCAAACCGGCTATTGTTACAGATACCCACTGTATCCGCCTGGTAAACCGTATGGGACTGGTGGACCAGATTAAAGAACCGAAGAAGGTGGAGATGGCCTTGTGGAAGATTATTCCTCCTGAAGAGGGGAGCGATTTCTGCCACCGATTAGTATTCCATGGAAGAGCGGTCTGCACCGCAAGGACGAAGCCTTTCTGCGATCGATGCTGTCTTAAGGATATTTGTCCGAAAATCGGAGTAGAGCCTCATGAGACCGGAGAAGAAAAACTATCTGGAAAAAAGGGCAGAGGCGGAAAAAAACAATAGAAGAAAACTGGGGACGGGATCATGGAAGAAGAACAAAAACAAAACAGTCAAAAAAGGAGAGCAAAGGGAGAACTGTTTTCCAATGAGGCGCTGCGGAAGCTGATTATTCCGCTGATTATTGAACAGATTTTGGCAGTGACCGTGGGAATGGTGGATACCATGATGGTGTCCAGCGCTGGAGAGGCAGCTACCTCGGGGGTATCTTTGGTTGATATGATCAACAACCTGATTATCAACGTGTTTGCTGCGGTGGCCACTGGAGGTGCAGTGGTAGTTTCCCAGTATCTGGGACAGAAAAAGAGAGATAAGGCCTGTGAGGCGGCGGACCAGCTGATTTTCATTACCGGTCTGATCTCCCTGGTGATTATGGCGGCAGCGATCCTCTTCCGCAACGGGCTGCTGCAGGTGATTTATCACGGCATTGAGCCGGAAGTGATGGAGAACGCCTTGACGTATCTGGTGATTTCCGCCGTTTCTTATCCTTTCCTGGCGGTATATAATTCCTGTGCGGCGCTGTTTCGCTCGATGGGAAATTCCAAGATATCGATGCAGGCCTCCTTGGTGATGAATGTTTTGAACATTTTCGGCGACTATATACTGATCTTTCCCTTTCAAATGGGGGTGGCAGGAGCGGCCTTGGCGACCTTGGCTTCCAGGGTTGTTGCCTGCGTGATTTTGACTATCCGCCTGAGAAATCCGAAGCTGGACATTTGTATTGGTCAAGGCAGATTTGCGGTTAACGGAGGAATGATCAAGAGGATCCTGCATATCGGAATTCCCGGCGGAGTGGAAAACAGTATTTTCCAGCTGGGACGTGTGCTGGTAGTGAGCATTATCGCCACCTTCGGCACGGTGCAGATTGCAGCGAATGCAGTGGCGAATAATCTGGACAGCATGGGGGTGCTGCCAGGGCAGGCCATGAATCTGGCCATGATTACGGTAATTGGCCGATGTGTAGGAGCCGGAGATTTTGGCCAGGCAAAGTTTTATGCCAAAAAGCTGATGAAACTCACTTATCTGATTAACGGTCTCTGCTGTGCCGGGGTGATCCTTACCATGCCGCTTACGATGAAGCTTTACGGGCTGTCTGAAGAGACGCTGAGGCTGGCCGTTGTTTTAGTGCTGATCCATGACGGCTGCGGGATCCTTTTGTGGCCGGCATCCTTTACCTTAACCAATGTGCTGCGCGCCGCTAATGATGTGAAGTTTCCGATGGTTATTTCCATCTCATCGATGGTGATATTCCGCCTTGGCTTAAGTTATGTCATTGGTGTTGGCATGGGAATGGGAGCCATTGGTGTGTGGATCGCCATGGTAGTAGACTGGATTGCCAGAACGATCTGCTTTGTAGGGCGCTATCGCAGCGGAAAGTGGCAGATGTTTTACCGGGCGTCATAATCCAGCCGCCCTTCGGCGGCAGGATTATGACAAAAACAGAGAATTAGAAACCGCTGTGCCAGAAATGACAGGAGCACAGCGGAGACGAAAGGAGATGACCAATGGGATTTCAACTTGATCTCAGCGTGCCGGCGGCAGCTGTATTTCTTCAGGGAGTATTAAGTTTCTTTTCTCCTTGTGTGCTGCCGCTGATTCCGTTATATATAAGCTATCTTTCAGGAGGAACAGCTCAAAGAGGGGCAGACGGACGTATTCATTATAAGCAGGGCAAGGTAATGCTCCATACAGTATTTTTTGTAATCGGAATCAGCTTTGCTTTTTTTATTTTGGGACTTGGAGTGTCGGCTGCCGGGATGTTTTTTCGGTCGAATCAGATGCTGTTTGCCAGAATCGGCGGGATCATCGTAATCTTGTTCGGCCTTTATCAGACTGGGCTGTTCGGTGCTTCTGCCCTGCTGGGAAAGGAGAGGCGCCTTCCTTTGCGGCTGGATCGGCTGGCGATGTCGCCTCTTACCGCTCTTATGATGGGCTTTACGTTCAGTTTTGCCTGGACTCCCTGCGTAGGGCCTGCATTGGCCAGCGTTCTGATTATGGCAGCCTCCGCTGAAACCAGAACGATGGGAATGGGGCTGATCGGCATTTACACCATAGGATTTGTCCTGCCGTTTCTGGCAGTGGGCCTGTTTACCACCTCTCTTTTGGAATTTTTCAAAGCCCATATGAAGGCTGTCCAGTATACGGTAAAAATTGGGGGAGTCCTGATGATCCTGATGGGACTGTTAATGTTTACAGGAAAGATGAATGGGGTTACTGGTTACCTGTCTCGGATTTCTGGTCAGGCGGTTCGGACGGAATCCGGCCAGGGCGGAGAGACCGAAATTGCAGAGGGACAGGGGAATGAAGAAATTTCCCCCGGCCAGCCGGTGACGGATCAGGAAGAGGGGCCTGCGGCGGAAGGGCCGGCGGATGCTGAGACTCTTGAAAAAGGGCCGGAAGGGGAAGGAGCGGAAGAATCTTCTGCGCAGGAAGAAACAGAAGGGGAGACCGATGAATCGGAAGAAGAGGTTCCTGAAATTCCAGCGCTGGATTTTACTCTCCAGGATCAGTACGGCAACACCCACAGCCTGTCAGATTATAAAGGAAAAACGATCTTTTTGAATTTCTGGGGAACCTGGTGTCCGCCCTGCCGGGCAGAGATGCCGGAGATCCAGAAATTGTATGAGAACTACAGTCAGGAGGGAGAGGACGGACTTATCGTCCTTGGAGTTGCTGCACCCTTAATGAGCGGTGAAGGAACAGAAGAGGAGATTGCCGCCTTCCTTGAAGAAAACGGCTATACCTATCCCGTGCTGATGGATACGGACTGGGAGCTGTTTTTAGGCTACGGCATCACTTCTTTCCCCACCACCTTTATGATTGACCGGGAGGGAAATCTGTTTGGCTATGTGTCTGGACAGATCAGTTACGAGATAATGGAAAGCATTGTCCGTCAGACGATGGAGGGCAGAAGGGCGCAGAATTAACTTAACTGGCGGAAACAGGAAGGAGAAGGATAACATTGCGGATTCTGGTAATTAACAGCGGGAGCTCATCCTTAAAGTTTCAGGTCATCGACTCAGAGACGGAAGAGGTGCTGGCAAAAGGGGTTTGTGAGCGGATCGGAATTGACGGGATTTTTACCTACAAAACCAACAAAGGGCTTACCATAAAAGAACGAGCGGAAATGAAGAACCATAAGCAGGCGGTGGACATCCTGCTGAAAACCCTGGCTGACCCTCAGAACGGGGTGATCAAGGACTTTAAGGAGATCGATGTGATCGGTCATCGTTTGGTTCATGGAGGGGAAAAATTTACAGGCTGCGTGGTGATTGACGATCAGGTGATCCAGGCGATGACGGAGTGCAACGACTTGGCTCCGCTGCACAATCCAGCCAATCTGGTGGGAGTAGAGGCCTGCCGGGAACTGATGCCGGACACTCTTATGGTGGGCGTGTTTGACACGGCGTTTAATCAGACCATGGAGCCGAAAGCCTTCCTTTACGGCCTTCCCTATCAGTATTACGAAATTTACAAGATTCGCCGGTACGGATTTCACGGCATCAGCCACAAATATGTGTCGGAGCGGGCGGCTCAGTTTATGGGCCAGAATCCCGGGCGGGTGAAAACCATTGTCTGCCATCTGGGAAACGGAGCCAGCATCTGTGCAGTGAAGTATGGACGGGTAGTGGATAATTCCATGGGCTTTACGCCCTTGGAGGGGCTGGTGATGGGCACGCGGTGCGGAGATGTGGACCCCGGCGCTCTGGAATATTTGGCCAAGAAGGAAAAGCTGAGTTTATCAGAAATCATGCAGATTCTCAACAAGGAATCGGGAGTTTTAGGAATTTCCAGAAATTACTCCAGTGATTTCAGGGAGCTGAAGGATGCTGAGATCAAGTACAATGATATGGCTGCCCTGGCTCGAGAGATTTTTGCCTACAAGGTGGCGAAATATATTGGAAGTTATGCTGCCGCCATGAACGGCGTGGATAATATTGTGTTTACTGCCGGGGTGGGAGAAAATGATTCTGATATCCGCACGGAGATCTGTGATTACCTGGAGTTTTTAGGCATCACCATTGATGAGGTGAAGAACCGGGAGCAGGGAGAAGCCTTCAAGATCTCTGACGGCTCATCCAAGATTAATGTGCTGGTGATTAAGACCAATGAGGAACTGGAAATTGCCAGGGAGGCGGCTGCGGTAGCGGAGCCGATTTTAAGAACGAAAAAAGAATGAACGAAAAAAGAAGCTGCTGATTTGGGCAGCTTCTTTTTTTGATCAATGTTGCTTTGGTGAAAATTATTTTTTCTGTACATACTTTAAGCAGTCCAAGGTTACGGCGACCAGAATAATGATTCCGGAGAAGATGAACTGCAGGTTGGTATCGATGCCCAGAATGGTAAGGGAATAGGTCAAGGCGGTGAAGATTAAAACGCCTACTACAACTCCGGAGATTTTTCCGATACCGCCGGTAAAGGATACGCCGCCAACAACGCAGGCTGCAATGGCATCGGTTTCCCAGCCTTGTCCATAAGCTGCGGAACCGGATCCGAACATACGGATACATTCCAGCCAGGAACCGAATCCATAAAGAATGCCGGCCAGGATAAATGCGCCTACTGTAACTTTAAATACAGAGATACCGGAAACCGCTGCGGCCTCTGAGTTTCCGCCTACAGCGTACAGATTCTTGCCGAAAGTGGTCTTGTTCCAGATGAACCAGACGATGGCGACTGCAGCAACTGCCCAGAGAATAATG
Organism: Candidatus Cottocaccamicrobium excrementipullorum; assembly: GCA_018713255.1. Classification (GTDB taxonomy): domain Bacteria; phylum Bacillota; class Clostridia; order Lachnospirales; family Lachnospiraceae; genus Caccovicinus; species Caccovicinus excrementipullorum. The sequence goes on from DVFL01000012.1 coordinate 33,082, forward strand.
GTGGGGAAACCGTTGATTCTGGGGATAATCATGCTGGGGATTGCGGACTCAATGGCGCCGAAGGAAACACCTTTAGTAGCGTAGGTGGTGAGACCGAAGATAATCAGCATGTTCGCCATAGTTGAGATGAATGGATGCATCTTGAATCTGGCGGTGAAGCAGCCGGCAATGGTGGTGAAAAAGGTACAGAATATGATGCACATTACCAGAGCCAGAAGGATTTTCGCCGGAACGGGAAGTCCCGTAAAATCAAAAATGTGACCGAATACAGATCCGGTATTGATGCCCTGGTGCATAATGATGGTAGCGGTGGTCATTCCCATGCCTACCATACGGCCGATGGAAAGATCGGTTCCGGCAAGCAGGATCAGGCCGGCAACGCCCAGGGCTAAGAACATTCTGGGAGAGGCCTGCTGAAGGATATTTAAAACGTTGTTGTAAGTCAGCAGAGGAACATTCTTCACAATAGGAGTGATAATGCACAAAATAATGAAGATGATTACAATGGCAATATACAGACCGTTTCGGAGAAGGAAATCTCTGCGGTTAAAGTTGTACTTGTAGTTTTCCCATTTCTGTGCCAGAGTTTCTGCAAAAGTAAATTTGGACATGCGCAGCATATCAATCAAATGGTATTTATAATCAAATGCCGCATGCTGTCTGTCCTTTACCAGCTGGATATCTTTTTCCAGCTGCATTTTCGCATCAAAAAGCCGATTTTTATGAATGTACTTTTCTTCTTTGATTTCGTGTTGGCTGGAAAGCTTGGAAACGGTGGCTTGGTGCTCTTTTTCCAAGTCGGCAAGCCGCTTCTTGTAGTTTTCCTGGGCAAGTATTTTTTCCTCTTTGCAGCTTGCAGCTACTGCCTGATAATAATCGCTGTCGAAATGCGCTTTAATGTAGTTTTCAGCATCGGCGATCAGCTTGGAAACCTGATCTTTGTTTTTGGCTTCCACTGCCTTGGCTTTTTCCAGCTCTGCCTTCAGTCTGGTCATTTCGGCTGCCTTTTCCTGCTGGGTGAGGATGTGATCCCGCTTCAAGGCATCGAGGTCATTTTGATACTCTACAACCTTATCGGTTCCGTTTTCTCTCAGGCTGTTGATCTGGGCCTGAATTTTTCCTACATAATCGTCAATGGGCCGGCGCAGTTTTGCCTCCTGATCGGCCGTAAGAATATTTTGTTTTGCCATAATTCATTTCCCCCATTATAGGTATTTTGCACTGAGCCTCAGCAGCTCTTCCTGATTTGTCTCTTTCGTATTAACAATTCCGGCAAGGCGGCCGTTGGACATGACGCCGATCCGGTTGGTAATGCCCAGGATCTCCGGCATCTCGGAGGAAACAACGATAATTGTTTTTCCCTGCTTTGCCATGTTGATGATCAGCTCATAGATTTCGTATTTGGCGCCAACATCAATACCTCTGGTGGGCTCATCCATCATGAATACCTGTGGTTTGCGTTCCAGCCACTTGCCGAAAATCACTTTCTGCTGATTTCCGCCGGAGAGACTGGAGATCATATCATCAGGTCCCATACATTTGGTGTGCATAATTTTGATCTCATTTGCAGTGGCCTTTACCATCTTGGCGTTGGAAAGTGCCATGCCTGATTTATACTGTTCAAGGTTGGCGATGGTGGTGTTGAACGTAAGATCACCTTTCAAGAACAGACCGTTTGCCTTTCGCTCCTCGGTAATCATGGCAAAACCGTGGTCGATGGCTTCTCTTGCGCTGTTAAAGTTTACCAGGCGGTTGTTAAAGTATACCCGCCCCGCTGCTCTGGTCCGAACGCCGAAGATCGTTTCCAGAAGCTCGGTACGGCCAGCTCCCACCAGGCCGTACAAACCGAAAATTTCTCCCTCCCGCACATCGAAGGAAATATCCTGGAGGTGAGGTTCGAACTTTGTGGATAGATGCTGGATGGATAAGATCACATCCTTGGGCTTGTTGTCTACCGGCGGGAAGCGGTTTTCCAGAGAACGTCCAACCATGGCGGCGATAAGTTCGTTCATGTTGGTGTCTTTGGAATTTTTAGTCATTACCAGCTTGCCGTCCCGGAGAACAGAAATTTCATCACAGATCTCAAAGATTTCATCCATCTTATGAGAGATGTAGATCAGGGAGATTCCCTGGGACTTTAAGTTCCGCATCATCTCAAACAGCTTTTCCACTTCCTGAACGGTCAGGGAGGAAGTGGGCTCGTCGAGAACAATCACTTTTGCATTGTAGGAAATTGCCTTGGCAATTTCACACATCTGCCGCTGAGATACGGACATATTCCGCATCGGCTGGGTCAGATTAACGGTCATTCCAAGCTTTCGAAACAGCTCGGAAGCTTTCTTTTTCATTCTGCCTTCATCAATTACGCCAAGGGAATTTACGGGATAACGGCCAAGAAACAGATTGTCAATAACATTTCTTTCCAAGCACTGGTTCAGTTCCTGATGTACCATGGCAATGCCGTTTTCCAGGGCATCCTTAGGACCGGAAAAGCTGATCTCCTTGCCGTTTAAGAAGATTTTTCCCTCGTCCTTTTGGTAGGTGCCGAAAAGACATTTCATCATGGTGGACTTTCCGGCTCCGTTTTCGCCCATGAGTCCCATCACTGTTCCCCGTTTAACATCCAGGTTAATATGATCAAGAACTCGGTTTCGTCCGAAGGACTTGCTCATGCCGCGTATCGATAAGACGATATCATCTTTCTTATCTGCCATTCTCTTTACTCCTGTATTTGTTTGCATTGCTGCACCTTAATGGTCTCGCAGAAAAATCAGATGTTCAACGATTTTTCGCTTAATAAAGGGATTAGGGAGAATTCCTTCTCCCTAATCACAAGCAATTCTCTGAATTATGATTTCATAAAATTCGCATCAGAGGTTGATTTACTGGCTCAGCAGACCGGTGTAGGAAGCTGCATTGTCCGTCTTAACCATGTTGATGGCGAATGCATCGTACTGGCTGGGGTTGCCCAGACGGTTGGTAATGTTAGATTCGGTCTGGCCGTCTCCGCCGATGTAGTCAACTTCCAGATTCAGAAGGTCGTCGTACTTCTGAAGCAGCGGCTGATAGGTGGCGCTTAAGAAGTTGTCTGCTGCGTTGTAGATGTTCAGCCATACCTTCTTGGTAGGATGGGATGCAGCATCCAGCTGATTGGATACCGGCGCGTAAGTTACGGTAGAATCGGTGAAATCCTGATAGTTCTCAGCGGTAACTGCAACATTCAGCGCGTAGTAGGAACGCTCATCAGCATTGTATACATATACATCGTCAGTCAGAACGTTTCCAGCCTCGTCTGCGGTGCCGATGCCGGTGTCAATGTCAACGCCGTCAAGAGCGTTGCGAAGAACGCGAAGGGTCAGATAAGCCTGTACGTCTGCGTGCTGGCTGATGGTTCCGCCGTAGCCCTCTGCGATGGCGGCAACAGCATCGCTGTTGGCGTCATAACCGAAAGTAGGAACCTGATTGTCCTTGGACCAGGCGTTGAACATGGACATGCCCATACCATCGTTATTGGAAACAACAACATCGATGGAATCGCCGAACGATGCGGACCAGGTATTAATCGCGTTGCCTGCGGTAGCGGCATCCCAGGTAGCTCCGGCGGAGTTCTTCATCTCCTGAGAAGCAAGTTCACGCACCACGTAGGTCTTTCCGTTTACTTCGATAGAACCATCCTGAACAATGGAGGAGGAACCGTCGGTGTTGGTGCCTGCCGGTGTACTGTCAATTTCTCCGTTGGCCTCAATGCCGGTGCCTAAAGCTCTGCGGACGCCTCTGGTACGGGCGATGGAATCGTTGTGTCCGATGTCGCCGATAGCGAGAACATAGCCGATAATGCCGTCGCCGTTGCGGTCGATGGTGTCAATATTGTTCTGGATATATTCCAGAACCATGGTACCCTGAAGTTCGGCACCCTGATTGGCATCAAAGCCTACGTAGTAAGTGTTGTCATTAAAGGAAAGAGCTGTCATATCAAGCTCTCCCGTGGAGCTGTTAGAGGGCTGACGGTTGAACCATACCAGCGGCTTGTCCTTGTTGGCAACCTCTCCTGTGGCTGCTGCTTCTGTGGCTGCCGCTGTCGTTTCTGCAGAATCTGCCCCCTCTGCTGCATCAGCCTGGGCCGCAGTGGTTTCGGTTGAGTTTGATGAACCTGACGAGCATCCTGCAAGGCTCATCGCCATAACGGAAGCTGCCGCTAATGCGAAAATTCTTTTCTTCATATAAAATCATCCTCCTTTTAAATTTGTCAAAATTGATGTGACTCAACGACACCTTGTGACGTAATTATAGTACATTATGTTTAAAATTTCAATATATAATATTATAAATTTGTTATAAATAACGACAGTAAACAAGGGGGAATGGTGATGAAATATATTTTCAGAAATAGAAACTGTGGAAAAAGCAGGGAAGAATAGTTTGGAGCAAATCGCAAAAAAAGCGTGGTTTTTGCGAAAAAAAAGCAGAAAATGCATAGAGCACAGGAGAAAAATGTGGTAGACTGATCATGCATATTTACCATAGGCTGCCAGGGGCAGCCGGCAGACTGTTTAAGAGAAAGGATGGATAAGATCAGCATGAAAATTCAACCATATTATGAAGATCTGCATACCCTTCATGTAGGAACTGAACCCAACCGCGCTTACTATATTCCTGCATCAAAAGAAGGCCCCTTTTATCTTCGGAGAGAGGCTTCGGACCGGTTTGAAAGTCTGAATGGGGACTGGAAATTTGCTTATGCATCCAGTGTAGATGAACTGAAAGATGGATTTTATGAGGAAGGAGCGGACCTTTCTGAATTTCGGACCGTCGCCGTTCCGGGAATGTGGCAGATGTACGGTGTTGATCATAATCAATATACGAATGTGCACTATCCCTTCCCCCTGGATCCGCCTTATGTACCGCGGGAGAACCCCTGCGGGGCTTATGTACGGGAATTTTGGTATCAGGAGGATCAGGAGGCTCCAGAGGTTTATCTGGATTTTGAGGGGGTAGATTCCTGTTTTTATTTGTGGATAAACGGTCAGTTTGCAGGTTATTCCCAGGTATCCCACAGCACCAGCGAGTTTAAGATTACCCGGTTTTTAAAGCAAGGGGAAAACCGTCTGGCCGTGCTGGTGTTGAAATGGTGCGATGGAAGCTATATGGAAGATCAGGACAAGTTTCGCATGAGCGGAATTTTCCGGGATGTCTTTTTGATCAGAAGACCTGAAGAAGGAATTTGGGATTATCAGATTAAAGCTGTTCCCCAGGCAGATGGAAAGGGGCTGTTTACAGTAAAACTTGACGTTTACGGCGGCCTCTCGGCAGTAAATTACCGCCTTTCTGACCCGGAAGGAAAAACGGTTCTGGAGGGAGAATGCAGAAATGGATTGATTCAGGAGAGCATAGACAAGGTGAAGCTGTGGAATGCAGAACAGCCGGATCTGTATACCCTGGTTCTTACGACTCCCAGAGAGGTGATTACAGACAGGGTAGGATTTCGGGAGATTCATACTGCCGACGGGGTTCTTTATCTGAATGGAGTTCCAGTAAAGTTCCACGGCGTGAACCGTCATGACAGCGATCCTCATACTGGTTTTGTGATTTCTCCTGAGCAGATGATGAAGGACCTTCAGCTGATGAAGGAGCATAATGTAAATGCTATCCGCACCAGCCATTATCCGAATAGCCCCCAGTATTATCACCTCTATGATGAATATGGATTTTATGTGATTGACGAGGCGGACAATGAGAGCCACGGCACGGATAAACGGTATAAGAAGGTAGATGACTGGAAGACCCATGTGGAAACTTGGGGACGTCTGATTGCAGATAATCCGGAGTTTACGGAAGCCACAGTGGATCGGACCAGACGGTGTGTAGAGCGGGATAAAAACAGACCTTCAGTAGTCATCTGGTCCATGGGAAATGAGTGCGCTTACGGCTGTACCTTTGAAGCCGCCCTTCACTGGACAAAGGAATATGATGATACTCGGCTTCTCCATTATGAGAGCGCCAGATATATTTCGGCAGAGCGCAAATATGACCGGGCGATTCTGGATCTCTACAGCCGGATGTACCCGTCTTTGGATGAGATTCGGGAGTATTTCCAGAAAAAACATAAAAATCCTTTCTTGATGTGCGAGTACAGCCATGCCATGGGAAATGGTCCTGGAGATCTGGAGGACTATTTCCAGGTAATTCAGGAATATGATGGAATGTGCGGCGGATTTGTCTGGGAATGGTGCGACCATGCCGTGGAAGCTGGTGTGGACAGCCAGGGAAGAACAAAATTCCTTTATGGCGGAGACAGCGGCGAGTTCCCTCATGACGGGAATTTCTGTGTAGATGGTCTGGTGTCCCCGGACCGAATTCCCCATGGAGGTCTTCGAGAGTTTAAGCATGTGTATCGGCCAGCCAGGCTGACGGGAGTTGACTTGGAGAAGAAGGAGCTCTCCTTCCATAACTATTTGGATTTTGTGGACTTGAAGGATTTGGCAGATTTGCGGATCACCTTCGTGAAGAATGGAAGGGAGGTATGCAGTCAGGAGATTGCTCTGGAAACCTCTATTCTGCCCAGAGAAACGAAATCCGTATCCTGCAGTCTGGATATTGTGCCGGGAGGAAAGAGTTTCCTTCAGGTAGAGTATATTCTGAAGAAGGACTGGGGCCTGTTAAAGAAGGGCTTTGTTCTGGGAGCGGAGGAATGGATGCTTTCCAGTGATTTACAGGAGGCCAGAGCACAGGAGGCGGCAGTTTCCTGCGCAGAAGAGATAGAAAAAGGCGGAGAACAGAAGCTGACAGTGACAGAATCAGGAGAAAATTCCCGGTTTATTACAGTGGAAGGAGAGAATTTCCGCTACTGTTACGACACTTACCAGGGAACCTTTTCTTCCATGGAAGCAGCCGGGAGGACGCTGCTGGAACAGCCGATGGAATACAATGTATGGCGTGCACCTACAGATAATGACCGGAGAATCCGCCAGGAGTGGGAGGCTGCCGGATATGACCGGATGAAGGTACGCACCTACAAAACTGAATGGAAAAAAGAGAATGGAACGGTTGTCATCACCACAGAATTGTCTCTGGCAGCGATTTATCTGCAGCCTTTCCTGCGGATTCATGCAGAGTGGACAGTGGAATCCTCTGGTGTGCTGAAGGTTCAGCTGAAAGCGCAGAAGGATCCGGAATTCCCCTTCCTTCCTCGTTTTGGTCTGCGCCTGTTCCTTCCCAAGGCTATGGGTCAGGCAGAATACTGCGGCATGGGACCGGAAGAAAGCTATATTGACAAGCACCAGTCCTGCCGCCATGGTATTTTCCAGGCGAAAGTGGAGAATTTTTACGTTCCTTACATTAAGCCTCAGGAGCATGGAAGCCGGTTCGATTGCGACTATGTTAAGCTTCAGGGCGGCGGCCTCAGTCTTCTGGCAGAAGGAGAGCGGGAGATCTGCTTTAATGCTTCTTGCTATACGCAGGAAGAGCTTACCAGAAAAGGACATCGGTTTGAACTGGAAGAGTCTCCTTATACCGTTCTTTGCCTGGATTATGCCCAGAGCGGTATCGGGTCCAACAGCTGCGGGCCGGATCTGTTAGAGAAATATCGATTTGATGAGACGGAATTTACCTTTGGATTAAAACTTTTAGTAAAAGCAGAATAAGGAAAGGGAAAAACTGAGGCAGAGCGGAGAAAAAGCTCTGCCTCAGTTTTTTAGAAAGGAGATATGCATTGCGTCAATCCTTTGCTTCAGGGGAAGGGGAAACTTCCCGGGTCATTCGGAAGCTGTTGAGGATATTATTCATACTTCGGGTAATGTGCTGTTCCATTGCCTGGCGGGCCGTATCTGGATCGCTGTGCTTAATTGCAGTTAAGATCTGGATGTGTTCTTGAGTGGACTGAATAAAATGTTCCAGTTCAGAGTTGGCCTGTCCAGTGCTGGGACCGTTCCAAAGGCTGGCTAAAAAATGGGTCAGTTTCTGGTTGTCAGCGGCGTTCCAGATAGAGGTATGGATATCCTGGTTTAATTCCATGTAAGTGCTGCGGTCAATGGCGTGAAAATTATCGGCGATATGATAAAGCCTGGCTAGAAGCTCAGACGTATCCATGCCCTTTGCTGCCGCCTTTGCCGCGGCTTCACCTTCCAGAAGAATCCGCATTTCATAATGATCCCGAATAAATTTTTCGTCAATGGTTTTTACAATAGCCCCTTTATTGGGGCGAAGTTCGATGAGACCGTCAGCTGCCAGGGCTTGAAAGGCCTCTCTTACCGGCGTTCGGCTCACGCCCAGCTTTTCTGCAACTTCGGTCAGGCTCAGTTCCTGACCGCTTTTATATTCTCCGGCCATTAAGGCTTTCTTTAAGATCGATGTAATCCGCACTCGGGCGGGCATCAGTTCAAGAGATTCCAAATCAATTCACCTCTACCCTTTTTATCTGAAAATTAACAATTTCATCATAGCATAAAGAAAAAAGCCTTGTCAAATAGCATAAAAGGCAAAAGAAAAAATATACGAAATATACAAAATATCAAAAAAGAGAAAAATAAAACTTGAATAATATGCTGTAATGTGCTAAGGTAAATCCATCAACATTAAATATCGTATACGATATACGATATAAAATATTCAAAAAGGAAAAAGGAGAGATGAGTATGCATGCCATTGAGAAAATTCTCGCGAAAAACAGCGGCAGAAGCACTGTATCTACTGGAGAAATTGTGACGGCAAAAGTAGACTTTGCAGAAATCAATGATTTGTATCTGCAGACAGTGTATTCGTTTTACGAAATGGGCGGAGAGAAAGTCTGGGACCCAGAGCGGGCGGCTTTTGTGTTTGATCATTATGCGCCGGCCCCAGATATGAAGAGCGCGGCAAATCATGATGAGATGCGGGAATTTGCGAAGAAAAACCATCTGCGCTTTCATTTTGACACCAACTGTGGAGTATGTCATCAGGTCATGCCGGAGGCAGGAGTGATTTATCCCGGAATGATTGTGGTTGCTACTGACAGCCATACCACCACCCACGGAGCTTTTGGCGCCATGGGAACGGGATGCGGCGCCACAGACATGGCTACCATTCTCATTACGGGGGAATTGTGGTTTAGGGTGCCGGAGATTATCGAAGTGCGGCTGGAGGGTCAGGCGCCCAAGGGTGTTTATCCCAAGGATGTGATCTTAAGCGTTTTGGGGAAAATCAAGGCAGACGGAGCTGTGTATAAGGCCATTGATTTTACCGGAAGCTACGTGGAGTCGCTTAACGTGGCCGGCCGGATGGTAATCTGCAATATGGCGGTGGAGATGGGGGCGAAGACGGCTTACATGCAGCCTAATGAAGATGTTCTCAAGTATGTGGCTGAACGGGCGGTTCGTCCTTACGAAGTTCAGTACACAGATCCTGATTTTAAATATGAAGAAAGCTATATGTTTGATGTATCTGCTTTAGAGCCTCAGCTTGCTTGTCCCCACAGCGTGGATAATGTTCATCCCTTAAGGGAAGTCGTCCAGGATGGGCCGGTTGCGGTAAACCAGGGGTATATCGGAAGCTGTACAGGAGGACGGGAAGAAGATATTCGGGAAGCTGCGAATATTCTCCGGGGAAAGAAAATTCCGGAATATACCCGGCTGATTGTTGTGCCGGCTTCTTCCGAAGTGATGCTGTCCTGTCTGGAGAAAGGCTATATTCAAGATTTGATGCGGGCGGGAGCTACCATTACCAGTCCTGGGTGCGGAGCATGCCTGGGAGCTCATGAAGGGGTTTTAGCTCCTGGGGAGATCTGCATCAGCAGCACCAATAGGAATTTCCCGGGACGGATGGGTTCTAATCAGGCCAAAATTTATCTTGCCAGTCCTGCGGCAGTGGCTGCAAGTGTGTTAAATGGCAGGATCACTGATCCTCGTCAGTATCTGTAAGGAGGAGAGAAGAATGGAGACAAAGATAACAGGGAAAATACTTGTGGTGGGAAATAATATTGACACGGATCAGATCTATCCTGGAAGGTATCTGGCCCTTACTGATCCAAAAGAGATTGGAAGTCACTGCCTCAGCGGAATTGATGAAAGCCTGGCAGGGAATTTCCCTAAGGGCGGAATCGTTGTGGCGGGGAGAAACTTCGGCTGCGGTTCCAGCCGGGAGCACGCGCCGATCGCGCTGCTGAACATGGGAGCGGCGGCAGTGATCGCGGATTCCTTTGCCCGGATTTTCTTTCGGAATTCCATTAATCTTGGCCTTCCCCTGGTAGTTTGCCGAGGAATCAGCCAGGAGACGGAAAGCGGTCAGACGCTGACTCTGGATCTTGAGGCAGGAACGGTTACTGTAGAGGAGACAGGAAAGGTATATTCCTGCGATCGCTTAGGAGATCAGGCCATGAAAATTTTGGAAGCCGGAGGAATTAAGCCTTTAATGCGGGCCAGATTGGGAAAGACAGACAAGTAAGGGGGGGGAGACAAATGCCAATTGAATTTGTATTTGTAATCGGAATTGCTATTTTGCTGTTTTTATGTCTTAAAGTTAAGGCCAATGCGTTCATTTCCCTGCTTGCCACTGCCCTGGTAATGGGATTTCTCTCAGGAATGAGCGGTGAAGAGACGGTTTCTGCGATTACCGGAGGATTTGCAGGAACAGTAGAGAGCATCGGCATTGTTATTATTTTCGGTATTATGCTGGGAAATTATCTGGATGCGGCGAAAGCGACAAACCGGATGGCCTTGGATACGGTGCGCCTGGTGGGGCAGAAGCGGGCCGGTCTGGCTATGGCTATTACGGGATATATTATCTCAATTCCTGTTTTTGCAGATGCAGGATTTGTTATTCTGACGCCGCTGGTGAAGGCGATTCATAAAAAAACAAAAATTCCCCTGGCTCTGCTGGCGGTAAGCTTATCTGCAGGCCTTCTGGCTACCCATGTGTATGTTCCACCTACGCCGGGGCCTCTGGCGGCAGCCGGCCTGCTGGGAATTGATATCGGCCAGGCGATTTTGTACGGCGCGTTTGCGGCAGTTTTTATGACGGCCTTTGGATGGATCTTCGCCGAGCTGTATTTCCGCAACAAGCCGGAAAGCTACTATACTTTCCGGGATGACGCAAAGGAAGAAGAATCATCCATGAACATTGATGATGATACAGATCTTCCTAAGAGCCTGGCCAGTTTGCTTCCGCTGCTGGTTCCCATTCTTCTGATCGTTTCCAATACGACCTGTTCCATGCTTCTGCCGGAGGGTTCTCCTGTTCTTCTGGTGACCAGTTTTATCGGCGATTCGAATATTGCTATGGCTATCGGCGCGGTAATGGCGATTATCCTTCTGGGAAAGCGCATGGGCGGCAAGAAGATATTAAGTGTTATGGACGCAACCTTAAAGGATGCGGGCCCCATTGTGTTTACCACCGCTGCCGGAGGAGCCCTGGGAGAAGTGTTAAGCGTATCTGGAGCTGGCGACAGCCTGGCTTCTATGGTAATCAGCACTGGCCTGCCCTTTATCCTGATTCCTTTTGTGATTGCCGGTCTGTTAAAGATTGTTCAGGGATCTGGAACTGTTGCAGTAACCACAGCAGCAACTCTCTGTGCACCGATTGCGGCAAGTCTGGGATTAAATCCTATTTTAATTTTCCTGGCTTCCGGCGCAGGCGCCCGGGCATGCTGTCATGTAAATGACAGTTACTTCTGGGTATACACAAACTGTATGGGATTTGATATGAAAACCGGTCTTAAGACCTTGTCTATTTCTAATGTGGCTATGGCTCTCGGCGGACTTTGCGCTACCTTTATCTGCAGCTTGTGGCTGTAATCAAAGCTGAAGAACAAACGTGACAGGGGTTGTCGGTTAATATCGATTTTTAACCCTTGATATGAAAGGAAGAGGCAATCCCAGAGAATTCGTGCTTTTTTAAAGCCTGAATTCTCTCCAGGATTGCCTCTTCACTCTGGATATTCGCATTGGATTCTTCCTTCAGTTCTTCCCAGCGTTCGTTAATCTTCGTGACCTTATTCCGGTCCGGATTTTTTTCGGCATTGTATTTATACAGGCATCTGGATTTATGCTCACAGCCGCTGCAGTCCGCACAGCCATAGACTTCCACAGTCTGAGTGTATCCGTCCAGCTCCTTGCTTTCCGTCCGGATATGACGCAGCTCCCTTCCATATATTCCATCAGGCGGGTCCCGCATTCTTCCAGTTCCTCGTAGAGCTTTTGGATTTCCGGCTTATGTTTTCCTTTACCAAAAACGAACTCTAGCCCTTCCTTTTCCAGACGGCGCATGAATTGATAATTCAATTCATCCAAAACTTCGCCTGTCAGTTTTTTTCCTTTAAAGTCATAAAAAGCATCTCTCTGAGGCTTTTCTCCTTTGGTCAGCCAAATAAAAGCAAGATCTCTCTGGCATCAGTCTACAATACGGTCAACAGCCCTGAAAAATCTAATTCCTCCATCACGTTTTTCAGGGTATAGACTGGATCGTCATCAGGTAAACTCAATTCGAAGAAACGGAAGTTAATTTTCTGTTGCCCAATTTCAAAAAGTCGTTATAATATTCCTTGGTTAGCATAGTTCCATTATAACGTGGAACGGAGAGAAAGATGGCTGTCGTTAGTCATCTTTCTCTCTTTTTTTGAGGATAAATTTCAGGGGCAGGTGTGACTCGCATGAGTCACACCTGCCTCTGTTTGGAACGATCTATTTCACGACAGCCCCCTCTGTGCGATAAACCCAACGGGCGGCCGTCCGCGGGGCGTTGTAATAGAAATAGTGCAGAATAAATAGAAAAATACAGAAAAAGTCCAGGGATGGAGGACAAAATGGACAAAAAAACAGCTTGCAAAAATACTCGTTTTCGCTATAATATGTTGTCAGAGTAAGCCATCATGCGCCGGCAGCTGGCGCGCCGGCTATCCCATAAACGTCTGGCGGCGCATTTGGCATTCCTGAATACATACCGACTATTCGGCGGCGGGGCGTTTAAAGAAAGATAAAGGGGAAAAACAGGAGGAGATAGGCATGATTCAGTTGCATTTTAATAAGCTTTACAGTACGAAACGGCGGCTGGAGCCCTGTCAGACGGCAGTTCCTTTTAAGAAAGGGGAGTGCAGAGACAGTGAGGGATTCTGGCTGATTCAGGGAAAGGAAAAGCGGCAGGTACAGACTATGGTTACCTCACGTTGGGAGGACGGTTCCATTCGCTGGCTTTGCATCTGGTTTCAGGCAGATCTTGGAGGCAACCAGGCCGCGGACTGTTATTTAGCCACCAGCCAGGAAAGCGCTTCTTATTTTGAGGAAAAGACGGAACATCTTGAGGCGGATGAGGAGAAAAAACAGATAAAGGTTTCCGGGGAGTTTGTGGTGAACCTTGGAGAAGGAATCAGGGAAGATCAGATGATCAAAGGCGGAACGTTCTGCGGCCGTTCCCTTCCTTGTGAGTTTCCGTGGCCGAAGCTTCTGGAGCGGACAGCGGCAGGAATCCGGACTTACCAGACCCGCCCCGAAGGCTGGAAGCGGATTCAGAAGGGGCCCCTGGTGACGGTAGTGGAGAATCAGCTTACTCTTCTTGCAGAAGATGGCAAGAGCCTGAAAGCAGAGATGAAACTGCGCTTTTTCGCCGGAAAACCTTGGGTGGAGGCAGAGTACCGGCTGGTGAATGCGTCTCTGGAGCCCCTGGATATTCAGTCTTTGACCTGGGCCCTTCCCTGCGGAAAGGAGCAGCTTTCTCAGGGGAAGATTCGGACCATGACAGGAATTTCCAATTACCGCACTCAGTTTCAGGAGAGCAGCGAGGGAGAGCGGGTGCGGGTTCTGGCTGATGCGGATCTTCTAATGAATACCGCCAACGAGCATTTCGCCGAAGTATTTTTCGGCACGATGTTCTGCAGCCGTTCGGCGGGAGAGACAGGATTGACGGCCACCATCTGGCAGGCGCAGCAGAATTTCCCCAAGGCTGCAGCGGCCAGCGGGGAAGGACTGGAAATTGACCTGGTTCCAGAAGGAAAAGATAAGGTAGTGATGCAGCCGGGGATGGCCAGGACACAGCGGGTTCTTCTCCATTTTCACGGAGGCAGCGTGCCGAAGGAAGAGCTGGCTGAGCGGAGCACCATTTACCAGATGCCGGACAAATGTGTTATTGATCCGGAAATTTACCGGAAAGCGGGAGTGTTTGAGGATGTTTTCCTGGATGCAGATAAAAAAATTCCCCGTTGTGAACGGGTGCTGAGAGCCAGGGCAGACAGCCATTCCCGGTGCTACGGCATGCTGAATTGGGGCGATTCTCCTGATCCGGGATATACCCGCCAGAGAAGAGGAGGAGATGAACCCGTATGGACCAACAATGAATACGATTATCCTCATGCCTGTTTTCTTCTCTATGCCAGAACGGGAGCCCGGAGATTTCTGGATTACGGTCTGGTTGCGGCGGATCACTGGATGGATGTGGATGTGTGCCATTACAGCGATGATCCGCTGCTTTTTGAAGGACAGTGGGAACACACCAGAAGACACACGGCGGACGGAGTGATTGTCTGCAGCCACCAGTGGGTGGAAGGACTTTTGGATACCTGGCATTTTACCGGAAATCACAGAGCTCTGGAGACTGCCTTGGGAATTGGGCGGAATGTGCTCAGGCTTCTGGAAACTCCCATGTTTCATCAGAAGGGAGGAATTAATGCCCGGGAAACAGGATGGGCCCTTCGAACTCTTTCCGCTCTCTATAAGGAAACGAATGATCCTAAATGGCTGGAGAAATGCCAGTGGATTGTAGGGCATTTTACAGAATGGAAAGAAGAGTACGGTCAGTGGCTTTCTCCTTATCTGGATAATACCTTTATTCATGTGGTCTTTATGATTTCTATTGCTGCAGGAAGCCTGATGCGTTATTACCGCATTAGACCGGATGAGCATGTGCGCCAGATGATTGTAGATGCAGTGGAGGATATGGTTGACAACTGCATGCTGGAGGATGGAACCTTCTATTATAAAGAGCTGCCCAGTCTGGCCAGGAGCGGCAATAATCCTTTAATTATGGAAGCTCTGGTATATGCCTGGGAGCTTACCGGCGACCGAAAATACCTGGAAGCAGGAAAGGTGACTTTCGAAAATACGATAGAAGGAAATAAGCTGTCCGTTGGCGGGACGAAAACACATGTGAACGATGCGGTGATTCAGGCGGGAGACGGAACGAAGACTTTTGCTCAGTCATTTCTGCCTCTGGCTATCTATTACAAGGCGGCGGCAGAGGCAGGAATTATTAAATAAAAAAGAGCTGCTGCTTCTGCAGAATCCTTTTGCAGAGGCAGCAGCTCTTTGTGCTGTCTTTTATGGAAACAACGGAATAAAAGCTTCAGGCTATAAGGTGCTTTCCCGCCAGCGGATCATGTTTTTCAGTACCACTTCTTTGGAATCGCCTTTTCCATCGATCATTTCCAGCAGCTTTTGGGCTGCGATGCGCCCCTCTTGATAGGCGGGGATCACAATGGAAGAAATAGCGGGAGTGGTGGTTTTTGTCCAGCCTGTTAAATCAAATCCGATGAGTCCGATGGGAGAGGGAATCAGGGACTGGTAATCTGGAAAACGCTTAAGCGCCAGATAGACAATGGCCAGCGCCGAGGCGTCAGATACGTAAATCAGAGTTTTCTGGGAAAGATCGATCTGGCGTTTCAGGTAATCGCTGATATCTTCTTCCGTGGCGCCCTGGTTGATATAGTAAGTTTTGAAGGAAAGGCCGGCGGTTCGGAGCGCGTCTTTAAATCCCTGGGCGTTTCCTACGCCGCCATAGTCATCCTGACTGCCGTCGGAGATCATGATAAACTGCTGGTAGCCCTTCTGGACGCACTGGGTAATGGCCTCATACACGCTGCTGTAATTCCCGCTTTTTACGCATTTCCCACGGGAATCGTAGGGAGAAACGTCCAGATAGACCAGATTTTTATTTTTCTTTTCCAGTTCCATGCCTAAAATCCCAAAACGGTAGGTGGCCTGAATAATGTAGCCAGATACTCCCAGTCGGGACATGTTTTCAATATATTCCTGTTCTCGGGCAAAGAGCATGCCGCTGGAACCTACAATTACTTGGTAACCGGCCTGACAGGCCTCTTCTTCAATTCCTTTTAAGGCTTTGGCAGCCAGAGGCTGGGAAACATCTCCCAGAATTACGCCGATGGTTCCTCCCGGCCGGCTTTTCATGGCCCGGGCGGCGGCGTTGGGTTCATAGCCTGTTTCTTCAATAATCTTGCGGATCCGCTCCATGGTTTCTTCCGACATTTTGTTGGTTTTTCCATTGAGATAGAAAGACACGGTGGTTTTAGATACCCCTGCTTTCTCTGCAATTTCATTAATGGTAAGTTTTTTCATGCTTTGGAGCCTCACTTTTAAACAATCTGTCTTATTTTACCACGAAAATGCCGGATGGACAATATTACTTAAGCCCTGAACCGAAGCTGCCGGAGGGTCTCTCCTTCTTTTTTCAGAACAATCGCTTTTCCCTGGCAGTTTGCGCCGTGGCAGGTAAAGATCTTGCGGCCTTTGAAGATTTCATGGGGGAAGATCAAAATAATATATTTAAGCTGACCTTCCAGCCAGATTTCCTTGGCGGCAACCTGGGAAGGAGGACAGGGGCTTGAGGCCTCTGCCTGGAACACCTGGGTATCTTTAATTTCTCCGTGTTCAGGAATCAGCCAGCTGATCATATGGCCTTCATTCTTCCAGCTTAAACGGCTGGTGAAGACGAAATGATTTTCGGTTTCATTGTAACGCCGGGACAGAATTTCCTGGCTGCAGCTTAAGGGCTGGTCTGAGCCCAGAATCAGACTAACGCCCTGATTTTCCAGAAGAATTTCCTTGGCTCCGTCTTGGATTTCCTTTACGGGAACAACTTCTGGATCAAAATGGAAGCGGCAGAAGCTTTCCTGCTGTCCATCCATGCGCAGGTCGTCAGAAATCAGCCATACTCCTTCTGGGAGAATAAATACCCGGCGATTATGGAAGGCTAAAGAACCTTCTGGTTCCTTAGACAGGAAGGGCATTTCCAGGTAATGAATGCCTTCCATGGTTTTCTCATAATTTTTAAGACTGTCGCCGAAGAAGGAATAGCTCCAGGAGCCATGGGCTTTGCCTGAAGAAGCCCCTTTGATGCAGCACACATTGTGAGATTCCGGGTTTTTGAGAATTTCCCGGAGGGGTTCTTCTTCCACATAAGAGTACCGGCCGCAGTCTACCAGAAAGGCTTTTCCTTTGTAATAGTTGGAAAGATGGCCGAAATCCACATGACCGTGGGAACTTCCCAGAGGCCCGTTGTGAAGATAGGTGTAATTGGCGTTCTCCTCCCAGCTTGTGCGGAAAAAGTAATTTCCGCTGTGGGGGTAAATGCCTTCAAGGGTTTGGAAGTCTTCGGCGGGAAGCTTCTCATAGGCGGAGATTCCAGCCATGCCGAAGAACCATAAATTGTCAAGATCAAGGGTCTGGTAACCTCCAGCTTTTAAACTTCCGTCTCCAAAGAGAAGGGCTCCCCGGGAGAGAACGTCTCTGACATCAGTGCAGTCGCTGTCTCCCTGAGCCGGCTGAATATGATCCGGGCCGGCTGCCGTCTGTACATAGCGGTACATGGACAGCAGTACCTGGGAAATTCCTTTCCAGCGAACATCCCATCTTTCCTCTGCCGTTTTGGGCGGGAAAAGTTCGTCCAGCTGTTTGGCCATAATCAGAAATGTGCTTACGCAGTTTAATACTTCAATATGATACATAATGGACTGTTCCCAGTGAGAGCCATCTTCATAAATCTGGAAGTGAAGCTGTTCCTCCAGCTCCCTGCCGGCCCAGGCGGTAATTTTCGGATCCAGGAAATCTTTAAGCCACAGGCTGTTCAGCAAAATAGCGGAAGTTTGAAGAACCCCCCAGTTGCTTAAGGTGTATTTGGGAACATAGCTGTCGTTCAGATACCGGATCTGCTGGTGGATGCTTTGGATGATGGTTTGAATTTCTTCGTCAGTAAGAAGGTCCATGGCAGTTAAATGCACCAGCACAGGCAGCCAGTTGGCGCAGCGGATTCCGGTGTCAATGGTGCGGGTAGCCAAGGTGGCTTCCGGACCTACAGTATTGTGGCTGATCCAATGGAGAATAAATTCCTTGGCTTTCTGAAAATAGGAGGAAGAACCGGTGCACCACCCGGCCAGCAGAAGCTTTTTTAAGTACTCATGACGGTTCAGCATGTAAACCCATTCTGGATCGCCGTTGGGAGAGTGCTCCCATTCCAGAGGACTGATCTGGTAAGGCAGGCTGCAGGGTTCCATATCCCAGCGGTCCGTATAGGTAAAGGTATTGTTCATTAAGGCGTCAGCCTGAGCCAGAATTGGCTCCATTTCCCCTTTGCTTTCATGACGAAGCCGCAGCGCAAGGCCGGAAGCGTCGTAGGCTTTGGCATAAAGGCGGGCTTTTTCTTTAAAGGCATTCAGATTGCCGGCAGAATTGTTCATTGATTGCGCTCCTTTCAACAAAAAGGGCCTCCGCCCTTCCCGGGCGGGGAAGAGAGGAGGCCGGATTAAACGTTACATTAGCCCAGAACTCCGATTACGGATAAGAGGATGCCTACGATGATGGTCATGATAACCAGGCGGTAGGTAGTCCATTTCTTTTCTTTAATCAGCCAGAATACCAGGCAGGTAAAGAGTACAGGCAGAAGATTGGGAAGAATGGCATCCAGCATATCCTGAATGGCAATTACCTTCTGCTCCGTTTCGGAAACCTGAGCAACGTACTGTAATGGCGTGGTGATCTTTACAAAGTTTACAGCCAGACCGGAGATTACGGTAACACCGATCATGCCGGCAATGGTGGAAATCTGCTCCATGTAGCCGCTGAGCTTGGTGATAATGCTGGTACCAAGACGATAGCCCCAGCCGCCCATTAACATTTTAACAATGAAGAGGCAGATGTTGATGCCCAGCCAGAAGAAGATAGGACCTAAGATCAGGCCTTCCTGAGCCAGGGAAGCGCCGATGGTAGCGAACAAGGGAGCCAGGCAGAACTGGGACAGAGAATCGCCGATGCCGGCCATGGGCCCCATTAATGCCATCTTAATTCCTTTGATTTCCTTGGGATCAGCGCCGCCGTCCAGCATACTTAAGTGCAGGTTGGTGATGAAAGGCACCATGCTGGGGTTGGTGTTGAAGAATTCGATGTTGTCTTTTAATACTTCTTTTAACTCATCATCGTTTTTGTACATTTTCCGCAGGGCGGGGTAAAGCATGTTGGCATAGCCAAGGCCCTGGTAGTTGTTGTAGTTCATGCCGTTCTGCAGTAAATATGCCCGCAGAGAGGTGATCGTATAATCTCTTTTGGTTAATTTAGATGCCATCTTCAAACTCTACCTCCACTTCCTCAACATTATTGTTTCCGCCTTTTCCTGCATAGAAGAATACAAGAAGGGCAACTGCAGTGCCAAGAACAGCTACGCCGATAATAGGCAGGCCAAGGTAAGCGATGGCCATGTAGCCTAAGAGTACGAAGGGAATCAGTTCCTTCTTTGCCATTACATTTAAGATCATGGCAAATCCAACAGCAGGAAGCATTGCGCCGGCTACGCTTAAACCGGTGTTCAGCCATCCAGGAATCAGAGAGATAACAGACTGGAGGCCTTCAGCGCTCATTGCGCCGGCAAAACCAATGATGAAGCCTAATACCAGGAATACAATTAAGGTAGCATTGCTGTAGAAACGGAACATGCCGAATTTTTTGTTCTCCAAAGCGTTCTTTGCAGCCTCACCGATACCTGCACAAGCGGTATAAACAGCGGTGATGATAAACTGGAAAGCTACCGCGAAGGGGAAAGATAAGGCCAGAGCAGAGCCTACATCCACGCCGGAGTTTTTCATGGTGATTGCCATAATGGTTCCAATGATGCCAGGGCCCATAGGGTTTGGGGGCACGGAACCGCCCTGAGAAACGCCGAAACCCATGAATGCCAGTTCGCCTACAGCGCCCATTGCCAGGCCAGTGGGAAGGTCGCCAAGAATCAGGCCTACACCCGTTGCCATTACCAGGCACCGGTTGGTGTAAATGCCCAGCAGCATGCCGCAGAGACACACGCCGCACCAGAGGCCGATGAGAATGCTTTGTAACATTGAGATTTCCATACAGTTTTTCCTCCTCCTATTTTCTTATTTAAAGGTATTTTGTAATATCTACCTTCGCGCCGCTGTCCGTGCCGGATGGAGTGGACTTAGTGTTGAAGGTAATATGATATTTATCCTTTAATTCCCGGAGAGCAGCCTTATCTTCCGGACCTAAGGCAATGTAAGGGCTGATCTCTTCCTTGCCCGGAGCCTTATGGATGTTGCCTACGTTGATCTCAGTTACCGGAACGCCTCCAGCTACCAGCTTTAAGGCATCCTCAGGTGTTTTGCAGATAATGAAGATTACCTGTTTTGGAGACGCTTTCATAATAACGTCGCAGGTGTGCTGTACCGTAAAGAACCGCATGGCGATGGTCTTGGGGATCACGGCTTTCATTAAAGCCTGCTGCATCGGATCATTAGCCGCCCCATCATTTGCCACGATAACGGTGTTAACTCCCAAGGTTTTGATCCAAAGCTGTCCCTGCCCATGTACCAGACGTTCATCGATACGAAAGGCTACAATGTTTGGTGTGCTCATAGCAGTACCTCCTTATAGTTTTATTATCACTGTTCAGGACGGCGCCCTGAACAGTCAGGGTTTATAGTAAAATAATTGCTGCCTGTTTATGTTTCGTTTCCCTTAATTTGATCGAACCCTTATGTTTTTCTTAGGTTTACCAGTATGGATTCCAGTTCTTTAAGAAGCGGACAAGGGCTTCTACATAGTAGTAATCTCCCCAGATGTTTCCTTTATCCACGCCTTTTCCGGAATGCCAGGAATATACGCCGTGAAGAAGGAAGGCCTCCCCGCCCTTAACCTCCGGATTGGCGTAATTCTGAATCAGTGAACGGAGAATACGATGCATGGCGTGCTGGTAAACCGGTTTATTTTCCTCGGTTTCCGGAAGAACATGGTTCATTTCTTCCATACCGCATACTGCGATGGCTGCGGCGGAGGAGTCTCTGGACTGTCCGGAACCGTCGTTAAAAATCAAATCCCAGTAACACACATCATCTGCCGGCAGACGGTTTAAGAAATAATTCGTCATCCCCCGATACAGATTAAATGCTTCAGGACGGCGAGTGTGGCGGTAATTTAAGGCGATGCCGTAAATTCCCCAAGCCTGCCCTCTGGCCCAAGCAGAATCATCGGAATATCCCTGACGGGTTACGCCTTTTACCGGCTCTCCCGTTTCCGGATCGAAGTAGAAGGTGTGATAAGCGGAGGCGTCATCCCGAATGACATGGTTGCAGGAAGTAATAAAATGCCGGGTGGCCGCTTCTCTGTATTTGGGATCTCCTGTCATATCGCTGGCCCAGTAAAGAAGGGGAATGTTCATCATGCAGTCGATGATCAGCCGGTAATCCTCACGGCGTCCTACCTCGCCCCAGGCCTGGATAAAGCCGTCTCTCTCCCGGTACCGTTCCATTAAAACATCGGCGCCTTTTAAGGCAGCCTTCTTAGCAGTTTCGGAACCGGTGAGCTTATAACAGCTGACACAGGATGGGGTGTATAAAAAGCCCAGGTCGTGATGATTCAAGTCGATTCGCTTGTCTACTCGCTCCATAAAGGAATCTACCTGTTTTAAGGCAGCTTCCTTAAATTTGTCTGCGCCGGTGTATTCATACATCAGCCACAAAATTCCGGTCCAGAAGCCGGTGGTCCATTCTACATTTTCCGTGATAGGATACAGTCCATCGTTGCCCACTGCAGAAAATGGGAATTTTCCGTCCAGGTAAACCAGGTTTGCCTCTGTCTGGCGTACCGCCAGATCTAAAGCGTCTGTTACCTCCTTGCGGGTTAACAGAGGAGTATCCAGAAAATGTTCCTTATTTTTAATCGGTTCTTCTGCTATTGTCTTGATCATGGCAATCTCCTTTTGCAGTTCGGCGTTTACAGGCCGTCAGAAAAATCAGGTTCCTCCGGGGCCATTAACTGATCTAAATCTTTGATGCCCTCTGGGCCTGCAGTTAAAAGATCCTGAACCAGGGCATCTAAATCCATGGTTCCTCTGGCAAATACTGCTTCAATCATCATCGCCATGTTTACTCCTGCCAGCACTTTTACTTGTTTACCTTCCAGTTTACTTCTCAGCATTGAGCTGGTGTTGAAGGGAGAACCGCCCAGCAGATCGGCAAGAATGAGAATCTGGTCTGTTTCCATGGCGGAAGCAGCCTCAATCAGCTGTTCTTCCAGCTCCTGGGAGGACATTCCCTTAGTAAAATCCACGGCTTTCAGGGCCTCCTGGCCTCCGGCTACCAGCTCTACGGCGCTGAGTAAACCGGAAGGGAAGTTTCCGTGTCCTGTTACAATAATTCCCGTCATGATAGTAACCCTTTCCTTAATTTTGATCGAATAAAACATTGTTAACAGCAGCAATTTCGTCGACGAATTAGTAAATTGATTTACTAGCTACAGTATACATCTATTTGTATTTAAGTCAATACATTTATATCCGAAATCCTAAATTTTGGCGTGTTTAATAAAAAATATTCGTGTGTTTTGTGCATATTTTATAGGGATAATTGGAAGAATAAGGGGAAAACTGCATATTGGGAATGATAGGAAAAATGAAAAGAGGAAAAAATTTACTAAACCACACAGGAAAAAACTAAAAAAGTTTACTTAATTAACGGGTAAAACTTACGCTGGGAAGTTTTTTCATAAAAGAGAGGCGCGGGGAATATCCTGGTATTAACCCCTGGAAGCCCATAGTTTGGGACAAGGGCTTATCCTGATGGGGAGAGGAGGAGTGATGATGAAAAAAGCAGCTGACAGAAAATGGGTTCTCTGGATTCTTTTGGCGGTGTGGGTGCTGGCGGTAAGGTGCCTAAGCGGATGCAGCCAGGATAAGACTCCGGCGGAGAAGGTGAGAGACCTGGAATTTACGGTGGTAGGCGATCAGCAGATGCCGCCGGATCTTTCTTCTGCTATTGGGCAGAAGCAGACGGAGCCGTTTAAGCTGACTTATGCAGATGACCAGAATCTTTACATTGCTGTAGGATACGGCCAGCAGGAAACCGGCGGATACAGTATCCGGGTAAACCAGCTTTACCTGACGGAAAATTCCATTGTCATTGATACAGAATTGTTGGGGCCGGAAAAAGGCGAAGAGACGGGAACGGAAAAATCCTGCCCGTATCTTGTGGTGAAAACGGAATATTTGGAGAATCCGGTAGTATTCCAGTGATATGTTTTTAATATTCCTTTTTATTCCAGTATATCTATGCTATGATAAGTTCATTAAACAGGAGGATGAAGAACATGATAGTAAAAGATATTTGGCTGGATGTGAAGGCGGTGCAGGCCAGAGACCCTGCGGCGAGGAGCGCTTTGGAGGTGCTTCTCCTTTACCAGGGAGTTCATGCGCTGATTTGGCACCGGTTTGCCCACTGGTTTTACTGCCACAAGATGTTTTTTATTGCCCGGCTCCTTTCTCAGATCTGCCGTTTTTTTACCTTAATTGAAATTCATCCCGGGGCTACCCTGGGCCATGGGATTTTAATTGACCACGGCTGCGGTGTGGTCATTGGAGAAACTGCGGTAGTGGGAGATAATTGTACCATTTATCAAGGGGTAACGCTGGGCGGTGTGGGATTAAATAAGGGAAAGCGGCATCCTACTCTTGGAAATAACGTTACCGTAGGCTGCGGCGCCAAGATTTTAGGCGCTTTTGAGGTGGGAGATAACTGCTCCATTGCCGCCAATGCTGTTTTGCTGAAGACTCTTGAGGATAATGTGACGGCAGTAGGGATTCCTGCTCGTCCCGTAAAAAAGGACGGCGTTCGTCTCCCGCCCCAAAAGACCATGCATTCAGAAGAGATTGAGGCTCTTTCCCGGAGGATTGAGGAACTGGAAAAGCAGCTGAAGGAATTGAACCGGCAGCTTGATTCTTCTTTTTCTGAAAAAGAGGGGTAAGCATAACCGGCAGACTGCCCGCATAAACTCTTTTATAAGATTTTGAAAAAGAGGAAGGCGGGCAGTTTTTATGGAATTAATCAAGCGGCAAATTCAGATGAACCGGATTAAGGGGCGGGCATCTACTCAGGTAACCATGGATGATGACTTCATTGTGCCCGACACCATGGACGATTGTGCGCAGGTGCTTCTTGGCACGGGGGAGATTCTGGTGGAGTCGGTAAAGCCGGCGGCGGAGCGGGTGCAGATTAAAGGAAAATTGGAATTCCAGGTTCTGTATCGAAAGGAGGAGGGCGGACTGCAGACGTTGGCGGGAGCCATTCCTTTTGATGAGACGGTAAATGTAAATGGATTAAACGACAGGGATGAGATCAGTCTTACCTGGGAGCTGGAGGATCTGACGGCAGACATGATTCATTCCCGGAAGCTGGGCATAAAAGCGCTGGCTGGCTTTTTTATTCAGGCGGAGTGTCTGACGGAGGAGACGGCCGCGGTGGATGTGGACAAAAAGGAGGAGGAAGAAGAGATCCAGGTCAAGAAAATGCCCTTGGCCTTTGCTTCGGCTGCAGCAAGACGGAGAGATACTTTTCGGATTCAGGAGGTGCTGAGTCTTCCGGCCAACAAGCCTAATGTGGACCGGCTTTTATGGAGGGAAATGAGTCTGCGAGGGGTGAACACCCGTCCCATGGACGGGAGCCTTTTTGTCAGCGGAGAGCTGATGATTTTTCTCCTTTATGCAGGGGAAGGAGAAAATGTTCCTGTGCAGTGGCTGGAAGAAAGCGTGCCCTTCTCCGGTGAAATCCCGCTGTCCCAGGCACTGGAAGAACAGATGCCGGCGGTAAATGTTCGGTTGGCTCATCGGGAGCTGGAGGCGAAGCCGGATTATGACGGAGAAATGCGGGAGTTTGCAGTGGATGTGGTGCTGGAACTGGATATTGCTTTGTATCAGGAAGAAGAAATTTCTGTTCTGGAAGATATCTATTCCACCAGAGAGGAGCTTAAGCCAGTATATGAGACGGCCCAGTTTCAGCAGATTCTGGCAAAAAATGTGTGCAAATGCAGAACGGCGGAGAAAGTGTCCTTGGGCGAAGGGCGGCCGGTGCTGCAGATCTTAAGGAGCAGCGGAAGCGTTAAGCTGGATGAAGTGACCGTGGAGGAGGAGGGACTTTTGCTGGAGGGCGTGCTCCAGGTGTCTCTTCTTTATTTAACAGGGGACGATGGGGCGCCGGTGCAGGCGGAGGAAGCATCCCTTCCTTTTCAGTGCCATGCCGCCGCAGCCGGGGTGGATGAGAACAGCATTTATCAAGTGATTCCCGGTCTGGAGCAGCTGACTGCGGTAATGATTGGGGGAAATTCTGTGGAAATTAAGGGGGTTGTGAGCCTGGATGTGCTGGTGCAGGAACCTTTAAACTGCCAGGTTATCACCGGTTTGGAGCGACAGCCCTTGAATCTGGAAAATTTCCAGAAGCTTCCTGGAATTGTGGGGTATATTGTTCAGCCCCAAGATGATTTGTGGAGTATTGCCAAGAAATTTCACACGACCATTGAAACAATTCGGAGAACCAACGAGCTTTCTGAAGGACCGGCGAAGCCGGGACAGAAGCTGATTCTGGTAAAAGAAATGGGGGCCATGCACCAGGAGGAGGAAATGTGATATACTGATAGTATAACGCAGGGTCAAACGGCTAAAGGCCATCTGCCGGTGCCGGAAGAGGATTTAGCTGCTTGACCTGTTCAAAGAAAGAGAAGATCATCCCTGGCGCATCCAGCTGGTGCTTTTTATAGATCGGGACCTTAGGGAACCGGGACGGTGCGGCGTTTTGGCGCCGGCCGTCTACATACCCGGGGAGGGCGATGTGATGCAGGGGAAAAGATCAACCGGGAAGGATCGAATACGGTGAAGGAAGAAGAACAGACAAAAAAAATAAACGCAGCTTACATGCTGCGCTGTGCTGACGGTACATTTTACTGTGGCTGGACTAATGATCTGGACAAGCGTTTAAAAACCCATAATGCGGGGAAGGGAGCCCGGTATACCCGCGGCCGCAGGCCTGTTTCTCTGGTTTACTGGGAATATTTCTGTTCCAGGGAAGAGGCCATGCGGCGGGAGGCAGCCATGAAAAAACTGACCAGAAAAGAGAAAGAACTTCTGGTTCAGAATTTTAAGCCACAAACTGGTACATCATCATATAGTGACAGAAGCTGCCGCCCATAACGAAGAGATGGAAGATCTCATGGGAACCGAAGTTTTTGTGCTTTGCATTAAACAGAGGGAGCTTCAAGGCATAAATCACTCCTCCTGCGGTGTAAATCAAGCCTCCGGCTAAAAGCCACAGGAAGGCTTCACGGGGAAGAGCCTGAACAATGCGGGTAAAGGCAAGTACGCACACCCATCCCATGGCAATATATAAAACAGAGGAAAACCATTTGGGACAGGTAATCCAGAAGGCCTTGATCAAGATGCCTGCGGCGGCAATTCCCCACACTAAGGCCAGAAGGCTCCAGCCTGTCTGGTCGCCCAGAACAATCAGGCATACCGGCGTGTAGGTGCCGGCAATGAGAATAAAGATCATCATATGATCGAATTTCCGCAGAAGTTTATTGATCTTGGGGGAAATATCCAGGGTATGATAAATGGTGCTGGCAGCGTATAATAAAATCATGCTGACAATAAATACTGCCAGAGCAGCCACATGGAGCCAGCCGGGTTCTCTGGATGCTTTTACCAGAAGAGGCGTGGCGGCCAGAATCGCGATGATCATGGCAATAAAATGAGTAAGAGCGCTTCCTGGGTCTTTAACATGAAATTTCATAAAAAAGCCTCCTTTACAATTGCAATAACTATTACATGTAGTTTTTAAAACTACTTATCTTCATGTTAAATACTATACACCTTTCCCGCAGGTTATGCAAGGGTTTTTATGGAAAGGAAATAGAGGATTAAGAAAAACGAAAGAAAAGGAAAACAATTATGCTAAATATTTTATATGAAGATTCTCAGCTGATGGTTACGGTGAAGCCGGCAGGAGTAGAATCTCAGTCTTCTTCTGGTTTCGGCCAGGATATGGTAAGCCTCATTCGCAATGAACTGATGAAACGGGAACGGCAGAAGACGGAAAAGATATGCACAGAGTTATCCACAAATTGGGGAAAACTATCCACAAAACCCGTGGAAAAGTCCTTGCTTGCCCAGACACCTTATGTGGGAGTTATCCACAGGCTGGACAAGCCGGTGTCCGGGATTATGGTATATGCCAAGACGAAAACGGCGGCTGCTGCCTTAAGCCGTCAGGTGCAGGAAGGAAAAATGAAGAAAATTTATCTGGCGGTGGTTTGTGGAAATCCTGTGGATAAAGAAGGACACTGGGTGGATTATCTGCGGAAAGAAGACAGGGGAAATTTGTCCAGGATTGTGGATAAAAATTGTGAAGGAGCGAAACGGGCGGAGCTTTCCTATACTGTGTTAGGACAATGCACCCGAGAAAATCAGGAATATTCTTTAGTAAAAATCCAGCTGGACACGGGACGCCATCATCAAATCCGGGTTCAGTTTTCTTCAAGAAATCTGCCTTTGTGGGGAGATGGACGTTATCATCCCCAGGCGGAAAACGGAGCCTGGAAGGGGAAGATTGCGCTCTGCGCGGCAGGACTTTCCTTCGTTCATCCGAAAACGAAGAAAGTTATGGCGTTTTCCGTCAGACCATGTGAAGGCGCCTTTTCCTGGTTCGGGGAGATGACAGATCCTTCCTGCTGGAACTAAAGACTCTTCAGGTATATTTTTGCGAAGGGGACGCATACTAGGAGTGTACAAAGGAAGTACAAATCAGAAATAGGTGAGTCCATGGGAATGCCAAATAAAAAACTGAAGAAACTTATGGTTTTATCGGGAATTACGCTGGGGGTGTACGCAGTCTTTCGATATCTGCTGCCCCTCGTAATTCCTTTTTTCATTGCTCTGGCGCTGGCGGCAGGGCTGAAGCCCTGGGTGGAGGCGGTACAGAGGCGGCTGGCCATTAGACTGTGGGGCAGGCGTTTTGTACTGCCTCCGGGGCTGATCGGCGGCGTCATCCTTTTGGCCGGAGGAATTTGCCTTGGAGCAGGCATCTGGGCAGGAGCAGAGAAGCTGCTTAAGGAGGGGAGACTGCTGTTAGAGGAACTTCCGCATCTGATTCATCAGGGAGATATTCTGCTGACTCGCTGGTGTACCAGGGCGGAGGCGGCTTTGCATCTTCAGGAAGGAAGTATGGTGGAGATGGCCAGGCGTATGGTAAAAAATCTGGGAAGCTACGGAGCATCCCGGGCGATGCCTTATTTAATGGGGAGTTCTAAAGTGTGGCTGGAGGCAGCGGTAAAGGTCCTTGTTTTTCTGGTAGTAGTATATTTTGGCACAGTGCTGGCCCTTCAGGAAGGAGAGCAGATTCATGGATATTTCAGCCGTTCTCTGTTTCGCCGGGAGTACAAAGAGATGGCCCGGATCCTTAAAGTGGTAGGGGCTGCTTATGGGAAAACGCAGCTGCTGATTCTTGGAATTACCATTGCTATCTGTACCGCCGGATTATTTTTCCTGGGGAATCCGTATTACGGTCTTTTGGGGGTTTTGGTGGGGATTTTGGATGCGCTTCCCTTTATTGGCACGGGAACGGTGCTTTTTCCCTGGGCATTGGTATGTTTTTTCAACGGGCAGACGGGGCAGGGGGTTGGGCTTATTATGATCTACGGAATCTGTTACCTGGTGCGTCAGGTGATGGAGGCCAGACTTATGGGCAGAGAAGCCGGGCTCTCCCCTTTTCTTACCCTGGCGGCGGTTTATGTGGGGCTGCGCCTTTTTGGAATTTTAGGGGTGGTTCTTGGTCCGCTGGGCTTTCTCATTATCCGGGAATCAGTTGACGCTTAGAAGAAAGGGGGATATACTCTAAACAGAAAACAGGAAGGCAGAAGATTATGGATTTATTTGATTATATGCGTCAGCAAAATCAGGAAAAGGAAGCGCCTTTAGCTTCCAGGCTGCGGCCCAGAACCTTGGACGAGGTGGTAGGGCAGCAGCACATTATTGGGAAAGACCGGCTGTTATATCGGGCGATTCAGGCGGATCAGCTGGGATCTCTTATTTTTTATGGGCCTCCGGGAACGGGAAAAACCACCCTGGCCAGGGTGATTGCCAATACTACCAGCGCCAGGTTTAAACAGATTAATGCCACGGTGGCAGGGAAAAAGGACATGGAGGAGGTGGTCCGTGAGGCCCAGGACGCCAGAGGCATGTACGGTCAGAAAACTATCCTTTTTGTGGATGAGATTCACCGGTTCAACAAGGGGCAGCAGGATTATCTTCTGCCTTTTGTGGAGGACGGCACCCTGATTTTAATCGGGGCCACCACAGAGAATCCTTATTTTGAAGTCAATGGAGCTCTTCTTTCTCGGTCAAGAGTTTTTGAGCTTAAGCCTCTTAAGCCAGAGGAGATTAAGGAGCTGATCCGAAGGGGAGTTTACGACCAGGAAAGAGGGATGGGAGCTTATCACGGCGAGATTGAGGAAGATGCCATGGATTTTCTGGCGGAGGCCGCTGGGGGAGATGCCAGAGCGGCTTTGAATGCGGTGGAACTGGGAATTCTTACCACGGAGCCGGGGCCGGATGGCAAGATCCGCATTACTTTGAAAGTCGCCCAGGAATGTATCCAAAAACGGGCTGTTCGATATGATAAAAATGGCGATGGCCATTATGATACGGTTTCTGCCTTTATTAAAAGCATGAGAGGTTCTGATCCGGACGCGGCGGTGTATTACCTGGCGCGGATGCTTTACGCAGGGGAAGAGATTAAGTTTATTTCCCGTCGGATTATGATCTGTGCAGCAGAGGATGTGGGCAATGCAGACCCTCAGGCGCTTTGTGTGGCGGTGGCTGCAGCCCAGGCGGCGGAGCGCATCGGCATGCCGGAGGCCCAGATTATTCTCTCCCAGGCGGTCACTTACGTGGCCAGCGCGCCCAAGAGCAATTCTGCCTGTATGGCAGTAAGCCGGGCAATGGAGGCGGTAAAGGGAGGGGCATTAGGGCCGATTCCCGTGCATCTGCAGGACCGGCATTATCAGGGGGCAGCTAAACTTGGCCATGGGGAAGGCTATTTATATGCCCATGACTATCCTCATCATTATGTTAAACAGCAGTATCTGCCGGATGGGATGGAAGGCAGCGTATTCTATGAACCTTCTGACAATGGATTGGAGAAAAAGATAAAGGAACATTTAAACTGGCTGAAAAATATGGACAATTAAGGAAAGAGAGGGAATTCAGAATGGCTGGCAGAAAAAAAACATACATAGGGAAAAAGCCTCATCGGATGATTGTAATTTCCTGGGATGCAGTGGGAAGCAGGGATTTGGAGTTTTTAGAAACGTTGCCCCATTTTCGGGAACTGCTGGAGCGAGGCGGAATCTGCCGGAAGGTAAAAAGCGTATGCCCGAGCCTAACCTATCCAGCTCATGCCACCATTGTGTCTGGAGTTTCGCCGGCGGCCCATGGAATTGTGAATAATCTCCGTCTGCAGCCTTGGAGAAAGGAGCCGGACTGGTTCTGGCAGAGAAAATATCTTCAGGCCACCACTGTGTATGATTTGGCGGAGGCGGCAGGTCTGCGGACGGCAGCGATTTTATGGCCGGTAACTGCCGGGGCCGGGATTTCCTTTAACATGCCGGAGATCTGGCCGAATCATTTCTGGCAGAATCAGCTGGAAAGGTCTCTTTTAGGAGGAAGTCCGGCTTATCAAATTCAGATGTACCGGCGTTATGGGCGTCTTTTGAAAGGGACCAGGCAGCCTATGCTGGATAATTTTGCTCAGGCAGTGCTGTTAAAGACTCTGGAACGGTACCGTCCGGATTTGACTTTGGTTCATCTGACAGATGCAGACGCCATGCGCCACCGCTTCGGGGTGGATTCCCAGGAAGCCCAGGCTGCGCTGCGCCGGCTGGATATGCGGCTGGGCGGAACCATGGGGCTTCTTAGACGATTAGGACAGGATAAGAATACCAACATTATTCTTTTGGGGGATCATTACCAGAAAAATGTAAGCTGCGTGCTGTATCCTAATTACCATATCGTACAGAAGGGCTGGGCCAAAGAAAAGAGAGGCCGGCTGATAAATTGGGAGGCTGCGGCGCAGAACTGCGACGGCGCCTGTTATATTTATCTGAAAGACCGGGAGAACAAGGAATTGAAAATGGCGGTGGCCCAGTGGCTGAAAAGCTGGAAGCAGACGCCTGGTTCCGGGATTAAAGCCGTGTATACCAGCAAAACAGCCAGAGAAAAAGGCGCCGATCCCAGATGTACTTTTATGCTGGAGGCAGAGGAAGGGTTTTATTTTAAGAATGGCTGCACCATGGAGCGGCAGGAGTATGCTCCGGAAAACGGTGTTCACCGGGGAGCTCATGGATATGATCCGGATTGCCCTGGATACGAGACCTTTTTCTTGGCGTCAGGCCCTGATTTTTATCCCGGCGCCAGTGTAGAGGAGATGAACCTTACAGATGAAGGTCCGATCATTGCGAAAGCTCTGGGGCTGGATTTGGAAGACGCAGAGGGTGCGGTCATCAACAGTTTTTTCCGTTTTGCCCAAGAGACAGAGGCGGAGGAAGAAAAAAACCAGGAGAATCAGGAATAATTTCTGCCGCCTGAGAGGCGGCAGGGTGATTCCTGCAAAAACTGCTTTACTTTTTCTGGCAAAGGGTATTATAATGAAAAAAGCAGTTTATTTCTGCAGATCCAGGGTCAATAGGATCTAATAATTTCTATACATCTGAAAGAAATCCCACTTACGATGTGAAAAATTCTTTAAGAACGTTGTTTATGATAAAGTCCTGCTGCCTAGAAGGCAGCTTGTCTTGACAGCACGCTTTTTGGCGTGATCTTTCCCGGAGAAGGTCTCCGGTCTATTCTTCAGGTCATTGTCAGCGGTCAGCAGCAGATCCAAAGGTTTCATGGGTCCGGCGGGCAAACATGCCTCCGGGCAGACGGCTCTTGGCAGGGCTTTTTCCATAATAACAGCAGGGAGAACCATTAAAATCAGGAAGGCTGGGCTGCTGGAGAAGTCCAGAGCCAGCCGGATAAGGAGATAAGAAAGAATGAGAGAAAAACTGAATACGCTTCCGTTAAGTGAGCTGAGGGAACTGGCAAAATCCCAGGGCCTGCGGGGAATCAGCGGCCTGCGCAAGGCGGAGCTGGTTGAATTGCTCTGCAGGATGGACGAAGAAGGGAAGATGGACCAGGAAAAGAGTCAGAACCAGGAAGAAGATCGGAAGGCGGAGGCGGCAGAACCAGTCCAGGCGCAGCCGGTTTTGCAGAATCAGCCAGTTCAGCAGGTGCAGGAAATCCCCCGGGAAACGGAGCGGACAAGAGCTGCGGGACGGGGCAGAGAGGAGCATTCAGCGGCACGGGAAAACGGACGGGAGACTGGACGGGAAAATTCTGGCCGTGATAATTTCCGAGATGGAGGCCGGGAGAGCGGACGAGATACAGGCCGTCAGGAACGGAATTACGGAGAAAACCGGGGAACAAGAAATAACGGACGTTATGACAGCCGGGGCGGTTACCAGAACAGAAATCGGAATCAGGATTACAGCAGCCGAAGTCAGGAAAATCCTCCCAGAAATCAGGAGTATGTCAGAAGAGACGCTGACAATTCCCGGCGGGAAAATGAATCTGGAAGAGTACAGGAAACTGCAGAGCGGGAACGCCGGGAGACCATGCGGATTGACAGCCGGGGCATGGATATGACCCCAGATGAAATTCAAGAGCTGGACAGCGGGCTTGAGGCCAATGGAATTCTGGAGGTGATGCCTGACGGTTTCGGCTTTATCCGGTGCGAAAACTTTTTGCCGGGAGACAATGATGTCTATGTGGCACCTTCTCAGATCCGCCGATTCAATATGAAGACCGGGGATATTGTCCGGGGAAACCGGAGAGTAAAGGCGGCCACAGAGAAATTTGCCGCTCTTCTTTATGTGACCAGCATCAATGGCTATCCTGTGGGCGTGGCGGAGAAACGGCCTAATTTTGAAGATCTTACCCCGATTTTTCCCAATCAGCGGATTCATATGGAAACGGGGAGGGGAAGCAGCTCCGTGGCCATGCGGGTGCTAGATTTGATGGCGCCCATTGGAAAGGGACAGCGAGGCATGATCGTGTCTCCCCCTAAAGCGGGAAAAACCACCCTGCTTAAACAGGTGGCAAAAGCCATCACCACCAATGAGCCGGACATGCATTTGATCATTCTGCTGATTGATGAGCGCCCGGAGGAAGTGACGGATATTAAAGAGGCCATTGTAGG
Source organism: Candidatus Cottocaccamicrobium excrementipullorum (assembly GCA_018713255.1). Classification (GTDB taxonomy): domain Bacteria; phylum Bacillota; class Clostridia; order Lachnospirales; family Lachnospiraceae; genus Caccovicinus; species Caccovicinus excrementipullorum. The sequence goes on from DVFL01000012.1 coordinate 66,380, forward strand.
GAATAATGTGGAGGTAATTTATTCTACCTTTGACGAGCTCCCAGAGCGCCATAAGCGGGTGTCGGAGATGGTGATTGAGCGGGCGAGGCGTCTGGTAGAGCATGGCAGAGATGTGACTATTCTGCTGGACAGCATTACCCGTCTGGCCAGAGCGTATAATCTGGTGGTTCCTCCCAGCGGCCGCACTCTTTCCGGCGGTCTTGATCCGGCGGCTCTTCATATGCCGAAGCGGTTTTTTGGCGCGGCAAGAAATATGAGAGAAGGGGGAAGCCTTACGATTCTGGCCACTGCCCTGATTGATACGGGAAGCCGCATGGATGATGTAATCTATGAGGAATTTAAGGGAACAGGAAATATGGAGCTGGTTCTTGACCGGAAGCTGTCTGAACGGCGGATTTTCCCTGCCATTGATATTCTGAAATCCGGAACGAGAAGAGACGATCTTTTGCTGTCCAAGGAGGAGGCGGAAGCGGTGGAGATTATCCGCCGGGCCACCAATTCCATGAAGCCGGAGGAATCGGTGGAGAAGCTTATTGATCTTTTCGCCAAAACCAGAAGCAACCAGGAGCTGGTGGCAGAAATCCGCAGACGGAGATATCTGTAAAGCCTTTCCAGGCGGATTTGGGGAAAATTCAAGGAAAATCAGGGATTTTCTACTTGAAAAATAAAAAATATTTAGTACAATAGGACTGATGCTCTTTTTTAACCACAAACCCCAGGGATCCTGCGGACAGCCGCAGCGGTCCCTTTTCCAACGGCAAATAAGAAAGGGAAAAATGCAGAAATGATTAGTGCAAATAACATTACACTTAGAATCGGCAAAAAAGCATTGTTTGAGGACGTCAATATTAAATTTACCGAGGGAAACTGCTACGGCCTGATCGGGGCTAACGGGGCAGGAAAGTCTACGTTCTTAAAAATTTTATCTGGACAGCTGGAGTCTACCAGCGGCGAGGTGGTAATTACGCCGGGCCAGCGTCTTTCCTTCCTGCAGCAGGATCACTTTAAATATGACCAGTATCCTGTTTTAGATACGGTAATTATGGGCAACAGCCGCCTTTATGAGATCATGAAGGAGAAAGAGGCCATCTACATGAAGGAAGATTTCACTGACGAAGATGGCATTAAGGCAGCGGAACTGGAAGGCGAGTTCGCCACCATGAACGGCTGGGAGGCGGAATCTGACGCGGCCAATCTGCTGAACGGCCTGGGGATAGAGACTGAGCTGCATTATGCCCAGATGTCTGCTTTAACCGGAGCCCAGAAGGTGAAGGTTCTTCTGGCCCAGGCATTATTCGGCAATCCGGATATTCTTCTTCTGGATGAGCCTACCAACCATCTGGATTTGGATGCGATTGCCTGGTTGGAGGAATTCCTGATTAACTTTGAGAATACGGTAATTGTGGTTTCCCACGACCGTTACTTTTTGAACAAGGTCTGCACCCACATTGCAGATATTGATTACGGAAAGATTCAGCTTTACGCCGGAAACTATGATTTCTGGTATGAGTCCAGCCAGCTGATGATTAAACAGATGAAGGAAGCCAACCGGAAGAAGGAAGAAAAGATCAAGGAACTTCAGGAATTTATTCAGAGATTCTCCGCCAATGCTTCTAAATCCAAGCAGGCTACTTCCAGAAAACGTGCTCTGGAAAAGATCCAGCTGGATGAAATTAAGCCTTCCAGCAGAAAATATCCTTATATTGATTTCCGTCCGGCAAGGGAGATCGGAAATGAGGTCCTTACGGTGGAGCACTTAAGCAAAACCATTGACGGGGAGAAGGTGTTAGATGACATCTCCTTTATTCTGGGAAGAGAAGATAAGGTGGCGTTGGTTGGTCCTAATGAGCATGCCAAGACAGTTCTCTTTAAGATTCTGGCCGGTGAGATGGAGCCGGACGAGGGAAGCTATAAATGGGGAATCACTACCACCCAGTCTTACTTCCCCAAGGATAACAGCGCTGAATTTGATAATGATGATACCATCGTAGACTGGCTGACCCAGTATTCTCCCATTAAGGACGTCACCTATGTCCGGGGCTTCCTGGGACGGATGCTGTTTGCCGGGGAAGATGGAGTGAAGAAGGTGCGGGTTCTCTCCGGTGGAGAGAAGGTGCGCTGCATGCTGTCTAAGCTGATGATTTCCGGCGCTAATGTGCTGATGCTGGATGAGCCTACGGACCACCTGGATATGGAAGCAATCACGGCATTAAATAACGGAATGATCAAGTTCCCTGGCGTGATGATTTTCTCCTCCCGGGATCATCAGATCGTTCAGACCACGGCTAACCGGATTATGGAGATCATCAACGGAAAGCTGATTGATAAGATTACCACCTACGATGAATATCTGGAAAGCGATGAAATGGCGAGAAAGCGCTTTACCTTTACGGTGACAGAAGCTGACGAGGCGGACGATTAAATCGAAAAACGGTTAAATCGAAAAACAACCGAAGGGCAGAGGTTCACTTGGCCGCTGCCTTCCGGTTTCTGCAGTGAGATATACTGATTATTTTTAACATAAACGAAGGATCATGGGTTTATTCTCAGCTCATGGTCCTTCGTTGTTTTTTATCTAGACCGTGGAATCAGGCTGGCGGCCCTCCGCCCTTGCCGGATTGGCCATGGGAATCTGAATGGTGACCGTATTCCGGTAATAGGGGATGGAGCTCAGAGTCATATTCACGTCCGCTTTCCCATAGAAGGTAACCAGCCGGTGGTATACGTTATGAAGTCCCACATGCTGCAGCGCCTCCGGATAGGAAGCGTAAAGGATTTTCTCCGCTTCTTCCACATTAAATCCGCTGCCGTTGTCAATAATCTCAATGATCAGCTGATCCTGGCGGGAGGTGAAATTAATCTGAATAGTAGGGTCCAGAATGGGAATTCCTGGAGCGTCAATGCCGAAGCCGTGTTTAATGGAATTCTCCACTAAAGGCTGGAGGATGGTTTTTAAAATCATATGCTGATTTAACCCGGGACCTACTTGATACATAAAGGTAATGGACTGGCTGAAGCGCTGGTTCATCAGCTTGATGTAGGCGTTGACGTGACGCAGTTCATTGGTGACGGTGATTAAGTCGGCCCCGTAGGAAAGGCCGATGCGCAGATATTCTGCCAGATACTGAATCATGCTGGAGGCAGTTTGAGAATCTCCGCGCAGAACCTCAGACTGAATGCATTCCAGGGTATTGTACAAAAAATGAGGATTAATCTGTTCCGTCAGCAGTTTGATCTGGGTTAAGTATTTTTCTGATTCCTCCTCCTTAATCCGCACCATCTGCTGCTGAATGGTGTCATACATGGAGTTGATGGCATAGTTTAACTGTCCTATTTCATCATTGGTGCCGAATTCTATGCGCTGAGTGTAGCGGTTTTCTTTGATCTGGCGGACCACATTCATCAGCCGATTGACCGGCTGGGTAATGGTGCGGCTGATTAAAAAAGAAACTGCAAAAAAGATTGCCAGAACCACAAGAAAGATCAGCAGCAGAGAGGCACCGGCAGTACCCAGGGCATCTAAAAGACTGATCCTGGGAACATAATTGAGTAAAATTAAGTCTGTGCCGCTGATTTTTATGGCGATCAGCCATGCACCGGGCAGCCTTAAGGTTCCTTCTCCCTGACTGCTGTTTCGCAGGCTGGTGAGAAATTGACTGGTGTTCTCCTGCGTCAGGATATGAGGGAGATGTTTCTGAGGATCTGCATTTAAGGCACGGTTTTGGGCGTCCATCAGATAGTAGGAGCCGTCAGCCCGCTCGCTTCCGTTGAGGAGGAGACTTTCTTCTAGTTTCCCGCAGTCCAGGAAGATGATGATGTAACCCTCCGGGCTGCTGTTTTTGTCTGTAAGCTGGGCGTACTCATCCATGGTCAGAGACAGGGGAAAGAGAAGTGGCATGACGGAGATGCTGCTGCGCAGAGGGCTGGGGCGCCGGGGCAAGAAGGTGATTCCCTGCACCTCAGCCAATTCCTGGCTGGAAAAAAGATCCTTGGGGGGCTTCTGCAGAGAATTTGTATAAAGGGTGCAGCTTCGCTCCCCGTCCCCGGATAAGATCATGGCGGAATGGACCAGATAGTTGCAGTGAGCCAGGGAAGAAAGTTCAGTCTGCAGCAGCCGTTTGGCATCAGAGGAGGAGTTTACCAGAGATTCTAATCCTGAGGCGAACTGCCGGGTGCCGCAGACAAAGACGAACTGTTCCAAAATGTTGTTGTAATTAAGCTGAAAGGTGCCGGCGGCAGTGCGGGCAGCATTTTTGGCGCTGGACAAAGCCTGCTCCCCAGAGCTGTAGCGGTAATAAATCAGAAAAATCAAAAGGATGATGGTGCTGATGGCAAGTCCCAGGCCGCAGATCACCAGACGGATTTTGGATAACAGGGAGAGATTGGAAAAACGCCGGGAAGCGGCAAAAACAGTATGCTTCATGCTCCTCCTTTTCCTGACGGACAGGATTTAATGGTACTTTGACTGAAAATCTGAGGGAGTGATTCCGTGGACATTTTTAAATGCCCGGGAAAAGGAACGATAATCGCCGTAGCCCAGGTCATAGGCCACATCCCGGATGGAAACGGCAGGATTCATCAACATCCGCCGGGCATATTCCATTTTTTCTGCCAGAAGATAGTCCCGCAGATTGATATTGGTTTTGTTTTTAAAATAAACGGCAAAATAGGAGGGGCTTAAGTGCACATGCCGGGCAATATCCTCGATTTTAATCCGTTTATTGATGCTGGTATGGATAAATTCCTTTGCCTCCCGGACAATCTCATCATCTTCATCTGCTGTGGATTTCTGAGCGGCGGAATATTTTGGGGTGGCGTAGCCGTACACTGCGTCGATGAATTCGGAAAGCTGACAGAAGGAATCGATGAGCCATCGGCGGATCTGGGAGAGCTTTCGAAACTGGTACAGATCCTGGGCTGTGGCGATTTCTGTGATTTCGTTGTGAGAGAAATCAGAAAATTCCTTTTCCACCTGGTGAAATAAGGCATAGCAGAAGCTGAACACATAGTTTGGCGGCGGCGCCGGCACATAAAGGAGCTGTTCCATAAAATGGTCGCAGTAAGAACGGATGCCTTCCAAGTCTTTTTTTACGATATACTGAATTAATGGCAGGTAGTCAATATCGGTGAGTTTTAGGTTGGGCGGAACCGTGCAGATGGATTCATAGGTGAAAATCCGGGAGGTATCGTCATAGAGCTGATAAGTCATGGCGGTCAGCGCACGGTTATAGGAATAGGGGCATTCCAGGAGGCTGGATACCGCGTCCCCCACTCCGATCAGCGGGAGACTTCCTCCAAGATTCTGAAATACTTCCAGGCATCCCATGGCGTTTTTAAAGGGAAGGGTGCTGGAAATGTTAAAAATTCCCACAATCTGGTGGGAATTGTAGTTCCAGAAAACATGTTTTTCGTGAGAAAAGTATTGATCCAAGGCAGCTCCTGCCTGGGACAGGAAAGAATCGGATTCTTCCTGAAACTGGAGAACGCAGACATAGCAGGGGCTGTCGCTGATTGGAAGTTCTGCATCTGCCAGGGTTTGACGGATAATTTCCGGCTCCAGAATTTTGCTGTCAATCAGACGGTTGAAAAAACTGACGTTTAATTTATTTTGGTAAAGCCGATTAATCTTCGGCCCTTTCTGCCGGCTGCGTTCCATGCAGATCCGGTAAATTTCATCGTAAAGCTCGTTGCTGTTCACCGGTTTTAAAAGATAAGCCTTTGCTCCGTAGCGGATAGCCGTCTGAGCGTAGGAAAAATCATCATAACCGCTGAGGAGAATAAAGTCTGTCTGGATGCCTGCTTTTTTCGTTCGTTTAATTACTTCCAGACCGTTAAGTTCCGGCATCCGAATGTCGATTACCGCAAGATCCGGCCGGTAGGATAAGATGGCGTCCAGGGCTTCTTTCCCATTTTGAGCAAGGGAAACAATCCGGATATTTAACTCCGACCAGTCCACGGCATTTTCTAATCGTTTCAGAATTAACTCTTCATCGTCCGCAAGAACAGCAGTAAACCCCACAGTATTCGGATTCATAAGTAAAATTCCTTTCTGTATCAGTACGTTGGTACTATGGTGTTGGATGGATAAGCTGCACATTAAACGCATTGGCCGGAGAAATATTTTCGATTATATGGCGAAACAGACAACATGTCAAGCTTTGTGAAAATGTTACAGTTTTTTGATCAGAAAGATGGAAAATGTTACATGATAAGTGAAATATGTCCTTCTGAAAATTGTGAAAAAAGGTTAAAATCAGGCTATGGAACGCATCAGGCAGGAAAATAGCAACAAAAAGAAAAAGGAGGAACATTATGAAGAAAAAACAACTGATCAGCGCATCCTTAGCGGCAGTCATGGCCTTATCCCTGGCAGCATGCGGAGGTTCATCCTCAGACACCAGCACCACAGCGGCTGGAAGCGGGGAGAGCCAGGCAGCAGCAGATGGATCTGCGGCAGCGGAAGCACCGGAAGGAAGCACCACCATTGAGGTATGGACAGAGGACCGTCACGACCTGGAATATGTACAGGCAAAGATTGATGAGTACAATGAGACCAACACCGATGGAATTTTTATTAATTTAACCACCATTACAGAAGATTACGGCAATATGCTGCTGTTAGCTTACAACGGCGGCACGGCGCCGGATGTTGTTGGAATGGGAGGAGCCAGTGTTCCTCTGAACAACTTTGCTGATACGGGAATTATCCTTCCCTTAAACGACTACATCGATTCTGATGAAACGTATCAGAAGGTAAATGAGCCTTATGAGCATGCTTATGAAGGCTCCAATATGCGGAATGGAAATATTTACTGCGTTTACAGCGGCATGCGTTCTGGCGTTCGGGTAATTTACAACAAGGATCTGCTGGAGCAGTGCGGCTATACTGAGATTCCTAAGTCCTTAGACGAGTATATTGCCATGGCAAAGGATATCACAGAGCAGGGCGCCGGTAAATATTATGGAATCGGCTTTACTTCTGCATCACCTTTTGAGCGTCTTTTAGAGATGGTAGCTCAGGTATCCGGCGTATATTACTATGATTATGAAAATGGAAAATTTGATTTCAGCGGCTACAAGGATGTGGTAGAAGCTGGAAAGCGGTTCTTTACCGAGAATATTGCTTATCCGGATCAGCAGGGCGTTGACAACATGCGTGCTCTGTTTGCTGAAGGCCAGTTCGCACTGTGGAGCAATGCATCTCAGGAAGCCGGCGTGTTCACCGACCAGATCCCCATCGATTCCTTTGAGTGGGGCGTGGCAGAGGTTCCGTCCTTAACCGGAGAGATCCAGGGCGCTCTGCAGACCACACCTTCTAAGGCATGGGGCATTGTATCCTCTACCCAGCATCCTGATCTGGCCTGGAAGGTCATTCAGTTCTTCCAGTCTGAGGATTTCTTAAAAGGTTATCTGGAAAATGGCTACTGCCTGCCTATCAGCTCCTACATGGCAGACATAATTGATGAGAGCAAGATTGGCCGGCTGGCAGATTTTGCCGGACTGGATTATGAGTCTGTATATCCCACTCCTCCGATTATCAATCTGACCGGCGATGACTATCGGACCGTTCTGTGGAATGCGGTAATGGGATATGTAGATGTGGATGATGCCATTGAGGATCTGAATACCCGTTACAACGAGGCGCTGGAGGCAGACATCGCGGCGGGTACCACCAAGAGACTGGTTATCTCTGATTATGATCCTCTTCATCCAAACGACGGAAATATTACTTATCTGGACGAGTAATGACAGAGCAGTAAATTGGCTGGAAAATGATGGAATGGGGCTGCTTCGGCAGCCCCATATGCGTACGGTGAAAGGAGGACTTCCTCAATTATGAAAGAAAAGAAACGTTTCCAAATTAACGGAAATAAGATTGCGCCAGTTTTGATGCTGACGCCGGCAGCGCTTTTTTTGATTGTCTGCTCGATTTATCCCTTTATCTGGATCTTCCGATACATCTGTTATGACTACAACGGCTTTACGGCTACCTTTACCGGAACCAGAAATTTTACCCGGATGCTCAACGATAAGACCTTCTGGGCCAGCGTAGGCCATACCTTCGAATATGCAGCCTACAAGCTGATCTTTATCATTCCTCTGTCCCTGCTGCTGGCAGTACTGTTAAATGCAAGAATGCGGGGAAGCAATCTGTTCAGAGGCGTATACTTCATGCCAACTATTATCAGTACTTCCATTTCTGGTATGATTTTCGGTTTCATTTTTGCTACCCAGAATGGTATCTTAAATGAAATTTTAATGGCCATTCATCTGATTAAAACGCCGATTCCCTGGCTGAACAGCGTACAGTGGGTAATGGGAGCAGTTACCATCCTGGCCATTTGGGGCGGCTTTGGTAACTACATGCTGTACTTTACCACCGGAATGAACGGAATTTCTGAGGACGTCTATGAATCGGCCAAGATCGACGGGGCCAATGCGGTGCAGACCTTCTTCCGCATTACTCTTCCCATGCTGTCGCCGGTATTAAAGGTGGTTTTAATGCTGGCCATCACCGGAGCCTTTAAGGATTACGAGGCGATCATGGTGCTGACGAAAGGCGGCCCAGGCAATCGTTCCATGGTTATGTTCTTATATATTTACAACATGATTTTCGGAGCTTCAGGCACCATCACTCAGCCGCAGATCGGCTACGGCGCTTTGTTAAGCGTGGTTGCAGCCATTATTGTGGGAATTGTTACCGTTATTTATATGTTTGTTTCCAGGAAGCTGGACGATGTAATGTAAGGAGGCGCAGATAAATGGAGAGAGGTCATGCAGTTTATTCTACACAAACAAAAATCCTCCGGGCAATCGTCTGGATTCTCATGGCGCTTCTGGCAGTGATGACCATATTCCCGGTGGCCTATATTGTATTTGGCTCCTTTAAGGAAAATGCAGAGCTGCTGGTAGGCGGAACCAGTATTCTGCCCAGCAAATGGGTGTTTTCCAATTACGTGGACGCCTGGAAGCAGGCTAATTTTGCAACCTACACCTTAAACAGCGTGTTCCTGGCTCTGGGAGTAATGATTCTTTCCCTGATTAATTCTACCATGGCCGGATACGTATTTTCCAGAAGCCATTTTAAAGGAAAAGAAATCCTTTACGGATTGTTTGTAATGTTTATGTTTATCAACGTGGGTTCTGTCTCTTTGCGTCCTCTGTTTGAGTTGGCGGTAAAGGTAGGAATGAATAAAAGTCTGATTTCTGTTATTTTGATTTCTACTGGAACGGGACAGGCCACTTACATCTTTTTGTGCCGTGGATTCGTAAATTCCTTGCCCACAGAGCTGGATGAGGCAGCCAAAATTGACGGCTGTTCCTTCTTTAAGATTTATTACATGATCATTCTGCCGCTGCTGAAGCCGGTAATGGCCACCATCGCCCTGCTGTCCTTCAGACAAGGATGGAATGAGTATATTCTTCCATTAGTATTTACTATGACCAACGACAGCATGCGTCCTTTGACCGTAGGCGTAAATATGCTGAAAAATGCAGGAGATGGAACGGCCGCCTGGAATATTATGTTTGCCGGAGCCACCATCGCCATTATCCCCATGCTGATTATCTACTGCATCTTCAGCCGCCACTTTATGAGCGGTATGACCAGCGGCGCAGTAAAAGGATAAGGATAGATTGGTATGGCTGACGCGCCGCCTGCCGGCGCGGGAAGGTTTGATTGAGGAAAAAGAGAGGTACCTGGTATGGACGAGACAGTAAAGGGATGGAAACTGGGAAAAGACGGATTTGTAATGGAATACATGGTAGCCGGCCCGGCGCTCGAAGAGTTCCAGACGGAGCTTCGGGATGAAGATCAGCTGAGACTGGAGGGAAGGCTGCGAAAAGAGATCAGCGAGGAAAGGGAAAAGCAGTGGGAGACGGAGATCCGGCTGGGAGAAAAGGCGCCCAACGGCTGTCCGTGGCAGGTTTACGCCCCTTATGGAAATGGAATGATTGACGTATCTGATTTTTATTCCACTCTCCAGAAAATCCGGATTCTGGCTGCAGCAGAAATCATTGCGCCGGAAGAAATGAAGGTGCCGGCTCGGGTGTGGACTTACATGTCCGTGGGGATTTATGTAAATGGAGAATTGGCAGGAAAAGTGGCCTACCCGGATTACAAACCGATTCAGTACTGTGATCTTACCCTTTCCTTGAAGAAGGGAAGAAATCAGATTTTGTTTATCTGCGATAATCTTGGCGCAAGAGATACCCGGAATATTTTAGGACTGCAGATTCTGGAGCGCCAGGAAGAACTGCGAACGGGACTGGCAGACATAAGCTGCGAAGAACAGACCAGAGAGATGAAGGAATTTTTAGATGGGCTGACTCTGGAAGAAAGCCTGGTGAAATTTCCGGGAAAAGCCCCAAAGGGAGCCTGCTATACAGAGAGCCGGGAGAGTCCGGATTATGAAGTAATGCGTCAGCCGGTTTCCTGGAAATCTCTGGAGGGAGAAGAGAATCTTCAGATTCCGGAGTCTGTTCTGGGGGTAGAAATCCGTATTCAGCAGGGGGGCATCACCTTGTCCCGCAGCCTTGAGGCCGTTTCGCATAAAAAGATTTTGCTGCGTAGGCCAGGAACCAGTGAGAAGCAGGCTTGGCTGGATACTATGGAGTCTATTGCCTCTGTATCCAGTTTAAATCGGGGAAAGTTCGGATTTGCGATTTTTAATGTGCTGGCCAGAAAGTACCTGGGCAAAGAAGGCCCAAAAGACCGGCAGTATCTTATGGAGACCTTGGACCTGATTCAGACCAGAGTGGACTGCTCAGATTTTATCGTCTGCGGTTTCCTGCGGTACATGCATCACTATCCATTGGATGAAGAACTTCAGGCAAAGGCCAAGGAAGTGCTTTTGGATTTCCGTTACTGGATGAATATGGAAGGAACAGACGCCATGTGTTTCTGGAGTGAAAACCATGCGCTGATGTTCTACGCAGCAGCAATGGATGCCGGAAAAACTTATCCTGATGCTTATTTCCACCGGGCAAAGATGACGGGAGAAGAGCTTTGCCGCTACAGCGAAGATAAACTGAGGCAGTGGTTGACCGATGTGGAAGAGTATGGATACGAGGAGTTTTTAAGTGCAGTTTACATGTGCGTTACTCTCGGCGCTTTGGTCCATGTTATTGATTTTGCCTGTGAAGAGATTTCCGCCCGGGCAAGAAAGGCGGCGGACCTTCTTCTGACTCAGCTGAGCCGTCACGTATTTAAGGGAACAATGATGGCTCCCATGGGCAGAGTGTACCGGGATGTGATTTATCCCTTTGGACAGGGATCTCAGTCTATTGTAAATCTCGTTGATCCTCAGGCGCCGTATTCTTATGGAGAGGGATGGCTTGCTTTCCTGGCAACCAGCAGTTACCGGTTCCCAGAGGGGTTAAAGGCGTTAATGGAGGAGGAGACCGACTGCTCATATACTTCGGGAAATGCCCGGATTCATCTGGAAAAAACGAAGAATTACTGCCTGACATCTGTGGAATCCCCAAGGCAGGATGAATACGTCCGCTGGCATAATGAACGGATTGACGGATCCTGGACGAATTCAGATACCCATCAATTTACCAAGTCCTTAAATGAATGCTTCCACGGGACCTCCTGCTTCCAGCCAGGCACCTACGGCTACCAGCAGCATATGTGGTATGGAGCCCTTTCTCCAGAGGCAGTGATTTTTACCAACCATCCAGGAACCTGGGCAGAGCGTTCCAGCATGCGTCCTGGATACTGGTTCGGCAACGGAGTGATGCCTGCCATTAAGCAGGAAAAGGGAATTTTAGGCGCGGTTTATCAGATAACGGAAGAGCATCCTGTATCCTTTACCCATGTATACTGCCCGGCAGAACGGTTTGATGTGGTAAGACAGGAGGGCAGCTGGCTATTTTTACAAAAGGGAGAAGGCTATATGGCCTTATGGTCCAGCCAGGGGATGGAACCTTATGATGATACGATTTTCCACTGCGAATTCCGGGTATACAGCCGCAATCATGCTTATCTGTGCGTATGCGGCGGAGGTGAGAAGTATTCTTCTCTGGAAGAGTTTTGCGCTTATGCAAAGAGTCTGAAGCCTGTTTACTCTCCGGAAGAAGGAGTGCTTAGCGCAGAGGGATTCCAGTTAACCTGCCGGACGGTTCAGGATCCCACGCAGTTTGTGGAATAGCCAACAAGAAACAATGGGCCTTTTTATGGCCTGGGAAGCTTTGAAAAAAGCCGGCGGAGGAAACAACGCCGGCTTTTTTCCGGGGAAATATGGTTTGATCAGATAAAAGAGAAAGAGATGAAACGGGAAAATGGAGGCGAAAGAATGAAAAAAATATCGTTGACGGAGCTGAAGGCTCCTGTGGTGTTCCGCGGATGGGAAGAACTTGATTTTACTGGAGTGCAGGCTGAACTTAAGGAAGGAAAGTGGCATCTTCTGGCATCGGCCCAGAACAAAGACGGGGAGGAGCTGGTGGTGGAATCCTTCAGTGAGGATCTCATTTTCTGGAATATTCTTCAAAGGACAGACCGGAAGTGGCAGGATGTTCAGCTGGAGGGAAACAAGAATTTGAATCAGGTTCTGGAACAGAAAGGACCGATGGATTCCTGGCTGGGAACTCGTCCCAAGGAGCTTGAGGGTCCCATAAGGGGAGAGGGCTCTGTGGTGTACTGCCAGGAAGGAGGCCTGTATTTTCTGTTTTACTGTGCTCAGGCCGGTGATAGAGAGAAAAGAGGAAATATCGGGCTTGCAGTAAGCCGGGATATGGAGCATTGGCAGACCTTCTGCCGGGATCAGGCCACTTATCCAGAGAATGGAGTGGTTTATGAAGGGGATTATTACCGGGCGATACCCTTCTCTCAGTATATTTTCCCGGAAAATCTTCCTCAGGGACAGGAGAACAGAATTTTTGATCTTCGGGATTTTGGCGGAGTGGGAGACGGGGCCACTCTCTGTACCCAGGCATTTCAGGCGGCTGCTTGGGCCATTGAGGCTAACGGAGGAGGAATCCTCCTTGTAACCGGAGGCTTTTACTGTACGGGAACCGTAAACATTCCCAGCGGCTGTACATTGTGGATTGACAGGGATTCCGCAATCTGTGCTTCAAAGAATCTGGATCTTTATCGGGATGCGTTGATTTCCTGTGTGGGCAGCAAGGATGTGGCCATTAAGGGAGGAGGACGGATCATTGGAAATGGCGAGTATTTTGTGTACCTGCCCTTAAAACCGCCGCTGACCTCGCCTCTGGAAGAAACCTTCCTGCCTCCAAGGCTTTACGACCCCATGGGATATCCGGTCAATACTATCCGTTATGCCTATCGTTCCCGGATTCGTTATGCCGAGGATCGATACCAGGAAGGCCTTCCGCCTATTTCCCGCCCCATGTATACCGTATGGATTCGAGGGTGTGAGCGGGTGGAGATTTCCAATATAATCATTGAGGATGCCCTGGACTGGACCCTGGTGCTGGACTGCAGCAGTCAGGTAAAGGTGGAGAATGTGGTGATCAACGGAAACCGCCATGTGGCGAATACCGATGGAATTGATATTATGGGCTGCAGCCAGGTGGAAATCAAGCATTGCTTCGTTTCCTGTGCTGATGATGGAATCTGCGTCAAGTCTCCAAGAAAACAGGGGCATGACGGAATTAATGTTGCGGATCAGGATATTGCCATGAGGGAGACGAAAGACGTCCACATTTCCGACTGTACAGTAATTTCGGTGATGAACTGCTTCAAAATTGGAACAGAAACGTATTTTGACATTGAGGGGATTACGGTGGAGAACTGCCGGTTTATGATGCCGGATATCTTCCCGGGAGCGGTATCGGGAATCTCCATTGAGTCGGCGGATGGAAGCCATATCCGCAGGGTGAAGGTAAGGAATATTCAGATGAACCGGGTGCTGTGTCCGGTGTTTATCTGCCTGAATATGAGAAATAAATTCGGATTTGAAGGGCCGGAGGACGAGGCTGGCCGCCGTTTTGGCGGATCCATAGAGGAAATTGAGATTTCCCATATCCGGGCGCTGAATGCAGAGGTTCCCAGCATTATTACCGGCTTTATGGCAGAGGAAGAACAGGTGGAGCGGAGAATCGAAAAACTGTCCATTCGGGACGTTAAAGTAGTTTACCGAGATAACCGGGAGGTTCTTACTCCCCAGGCTCCGGTTTATGAAAACCTCAGAGATTATCCGGAAAACAACGCCTTCGGTGATGTGCCGGCTTACGGTTTTTACATCCGTCACGCCAACCAGGTGGTTCTGGAAAATGTAGAGGTTATTCCCAGAACCATGAACACAAGGCCCTGCATCCTTCGGGAATTTACGGACTAAGGAAAAAATAAAGGTGCTGTGAAGAAATGAGAAATCATCTCTTCACAGCACCTTTAAATCAGCCTTTATGATTATTCTTCTTTTTTGCCGTCCTTTTTCTCGTTCTGTTCATCCTCAGGTTTTTCTGGAGGAAGCTTTTTGATCAGTGCGGCTTCAATCCTTCGGTCTTCAATCTTTTCAACATGAATTTCCAGACCGTTGACTGTGACGTCGAACTGGGTTCCGTCGGCAGGAATCGTGTGGAGACAGCTGAAAATCATGCCGCCTACTGTGTCGTAATCTGTATCTTCCGGAAGATCCATATCCAGAGCCTCTGCCAGGTCGTCTATGTAAACGCTGCCTGACACTCTCCAAAGGTTGTCTTCCAGCTGTACCATTTCCGGAGGTTCAGCAGGATCAAATTCATCGTAAATGTTGCCCACAATTTCTTCCAGCAGGTCTTCGATGGTAATAATGCCGGCGGTCTGGCCGTACTCATCAATGACGATCGCAAAATGAATTTTCTTTTTCTGCATGTCAGCGAACAGATCGTCTGCATGAATGGTATCCGGAACGAAATAAGGCGCCCGGAGAAGCTGCTTAATTGGAGTGGGGTTGCTGGGATTAGAATTGCGATCCAGCAGGAAATCTCTTGCGTTTAACACGCCCACCACATCATTGATGTCTTCATCATAAACGGGATAACGAGAAAGGCCGGTTTCCCGAATGATCTGATAAATCTCTGCATCGGTAACATCCAGATAAAATCCAACCATATCCGCTTCCCTGGTCATAGCTTCCTTGACAGAAATATCGTCAAAGCGGAACACGTTTTCGATCCATTCCTGCTCACCGGTATCAATGGTACCTTTCTGCTCGCCCAGATCAATCATCATTCGGATTTCTTCTTCGGTTACCGTATCCTCTTCAGCTTCAGTTTTCAGGTGCAAAAGCCTTAACACGGTGTTGGTGGAGAAGGATAAGAACCAGATTACCGGTCTCATCACAACAGAGAGGGAAGAAACCACACCGCTGCTGAATTTTGCCAGTTCCAGGGATTTCTGCATGGCGATTCGCTTAGGAACCAGCTCACCGAAAATTAAGGTGAAATAAGAAAGAATAATGGTAACAATAATAACGGAAATGGTGTTCAGCAGTCTTAAGGGGATTGCCGTAACGCCAAGATCGTCATGGATCCAGGTTACCAGGTATTCTGCAAAGGTGTCTGCAGCAAACGCACTGCCCAGAAAGCCCGCCAGAGTAATGCCTACCTGGATAGTAGAGAGGAAGGCAGAAGGATTTTCCACCAGTTTTACCAGTTTCCCGGCTTTTTTATCCCCGTCTTCTTCCATTTTCCGAAGCTTTGAGCTGTTTAAGGAAACCACAGCGATTTCGGTGGCGGCAAAAAAAGCATTTACCGCAATTAACAGGATCTGAATCAATAGTTGTTGTGGAATGGAACTCAAAACAAAATCTCTCCTTTTCTTTTAACTTAGCATCTTTACAATTTAGGAATCCATTATTCATGGATCAGCAAAAATCAGCAGAAATATTTCATAAAATGTCATGAAAAAAGCACAAAAAGACACAGCCTGCCTTTTTTAGAAAAAGGGCAGACCATGCCTTTATATTCTTAATATCATGAAGATTTTATGATTTCTAATAATCTGCGTCGTGTTCCCGTCAGGGTCCGCGTCTGCGTCGTTCATTGAAGTGAAAACCTTTCCTTTCTTTCGGTTTATAAAAACATATTTGACTACAATTATACGATGGGTCTGATGGGATGTCAAGGGAAAATTACCGCATTGACAAACGCCGGGTTTTGCCGTACAATCAACCTACAGAAAAGAGCGATGAAAAGGAATAGTAGAGTTGGATACCATTCAGAGAGAAGGCTATTTGGTGGAAGGCCTTTTGGTCCCTGCAGTTCGAACCGGCCTTGGAGCTCTGCGTGATGAGCGCAGCGTATTTCCGGCGTTAACGGAGAAAATGAAGCGCAGTCCTCAAAGGCGATGGTGCAGTCTGAGGCTGAAGACAGGGTGGTACCGCCGAATTTTAAGCTGTTCGGTCCCTTGATTAAGATCAGGGGACGGCAGCTTTTTTATTTTGCCAGGGCTGTCCTCTGAAGCATATGGTAATCAATAGAAAAGGAGAGTATGTCATGGCGAAAGAAAAGAAACTGGTGGAAGCGATTACTTCCATGGAAGAGGATTTTGCCCAGTGGTACACCGATGTGGTGAAGAAGGCGGAGCTTTGCGATTACGCCAGCGTTAAGGGCTGTATGGTGATCAAGCCTGCAGGCTATGCACTTTGGGAGAATATCCAGCATGAGCTGGACAGCAGATTTAAGGCGGCAGGAGTGCAGAATGTGTATATGCCCGTATTCATTCCAGAAAGCCTGCTGCAGAAGGAAAAGGATCATGTAGAGGGCTTTGCTCCGGAGGTAGCCTGGGTAACTTACGGCGGTCTGGAGCCTCTTCAGGAAAGATTATGCGTGAGACCTACCTCAGAAACGCTGTTCTGCGATTTTTATGCGAAGGATATTCATTCTTACCGGGATCTGCCAAGAGTTTACAATCAGTGGTGTTCCGTTGTCCGCTGGGAAAAGACCACCAGACCTTTCCTTCGTTCCAGAGAGTTCTTATGGCAGGAAGGCCATACGGCTCATGCAACGGCAGAGGAAGCAGAGGAGCGGACCACACAGATGTTAAATCTGTACGCGGATTTCTGTGAAGAGGTGCTGGCTATTCCCGTAATCCGGGGACAGAAGACGGACAAGGAAAAGTTTGCCGGAGCAGAGGCCACTTATACCATTGAGGCCCTGATGCATGACGGAAAGGCTCTTCAGTCCGGTACCAGCCATAATTTCGGAGACGGATTTGCCAAGGCCTTCCAGATTCAGTATGCAGATAAGGACAATACGTTAAAATACGTTCATCAGACTTCCTGGGGAATGTCTACCCGAATTATCGGCGCGATTATTATGGTACACGGCGATGACAACGGTCTGGTGCTGCCTCCCAGAATTGCTCCGGTCCAGGTAATGATTGTACCGGTTCAGCAGCAGAAGGAGGGTGTGCTTGACAAGGCTTATGAGCTGAGAGATCGTCTTTCCGGCTTCAAAGTAAAGGTGGATGACAGCGACAAGAGTCCGGGCTGGAAGTTCAGCGACTGTGAGATGAGAGGCATTCCGCTGCGGATTGAGATCGGACCTAAGGATATGGCTAATCATCAGGCAGTGTTTGTGCGCCGGGATACCCATGAAAAGACGGTGGTTTCTCTGGATAATCTGGAAGAAGAAGTTGGCGCAATGCTGGATAAGATCCAGGCGGATATGCTGGAGCGGGCCAGAAACCATCGGGACAGCCATACTTACTCTGCAGTAACTTGGGATGAATTTGTAGATACCATCAACAATAAGCCTGGCTTTGTCAAAGCCATGTGGTGCGGTGATCAGGCCTGCGAAGATAAGATTAAAGAAGTGACGGGAGCCACTTCCCGGTGCATGCCGTTTAAGCAGGAGCATTTGGCAGATACCTGTATCTGCTGCGGCAAGCCGGCTAAGAAGATGGTTTACTGGGGACGGGCTTATTAATCCGGTGAAGGAGAATGAAGGAGGCGCCAGTGAGAATAGAGATTCCTCAAGGGGCAGAAGAGATTGTGAACCGGCTGAACAAGGAAGGATATGAAGCCTTTGTGGTGGGAGGCTGCGTTCGGGACAGCTTGATGGGACGGACACCGGAGGATTGGGACATTACCACCTCCGCTCTTCCAGCCCAGGTGAAGGCGTTGTTTGGGCGGACCATTGACACCGGTATTCAGCATGGAACGGTAACGGTGATGAAAAACAGGGTAGGCTACGAAGTGACCACCTACCGGATAGACGGCGAGTATCAGGATGGACGTCATCCAAAGTCGGTTTCCTTTACCTCCAGTTTGAGGGAGGATCTGCGCCGGCGGGATTTTACCATCAACGCCATGGCCTACAGCCCACAAACTGGTCTTGTGGATCTGTTTGACGGCCTTGGGGATCTGAAAGCCGGGATAATCCGCTGTGTAGGAAATCCTGTGGATCGTTTTTCGGAGGATGCGCTGCGGATTCTGCGGGCCATCCGTTTCTCTGCCCAGCTGGGATTTGCCATTGAAGAGGAGACGGAAAAGGCCATTGCTCTCATCGGGCCAAATCTGAAAAAAGTCAGCCGGGAGCGGGTACAGGCGGAGCTGACAAAGCTTTTGCTGTCCCCCAATCCGGAGAAAATCAGCAAGATTTATGAGGATGGAATCAGTTCCTTTATTTCTGCCCGGATTCATGAACTGGCAGGAAGGAAACTGGCGTTGACCGGGGAGCTTCCGCCAAAGAAGCATGTCCGCTGGGCAGTGTTTCTTAAGGACGGCGGGAAAGAGAAGGCTGGAGCAAGCTTAAAGGAACTTAAGATGGACAACGATACCATTCAGAAAGTCAAAACATTGGTTTCCTGGATAGACCGGCCTCCTAGCCCGGAGGAAAAAGCCATGCGGAAGGCGATGAGCCAGATGGAGCCTTCTTTGTTTAAGGATCTTCTTGCCATCTGGCAGGTGCTTAATCTTCCGGAAATCCATGAGCGGAAAAGAATAGCGGATCTGATCTGGAACCGAGGCGACTGCCTGTATCTTAAGGATCTGGCAGTGGGGGGAAATGATCTGATCCAGGCGGGAATCCGCCCTGGAAAGGAGCTTGGCAGCTTGTTAAAGAGTCTTCTTTCCCAGGTGCTGGACAGCCCGGAATTAAATCAGAAAGAAATTCTCCTGTCCTTGGTGGACAAAGAGAAAAATTAAGACAATCAGCAGCAAAAATCAGGGCCGGAGATTTCCGGCCCTGTTCCTTTGTCATAAAACCACCCCCCTTTTCATAGTCTGGAAGTAGCCAAGTAAATCCGGACTCACTTGAGAAAAGCAGGGGGGATGAGCCATGACCATGAGCGACCGATATGAAGAGGTGCTTAAGCACTATCCGCTTCAGGTGAAAACCATAAGAAAAGGACGGGGATCCTGGATCTGTGATACGGATCAGGGACTGAAATGCCTGCGGGAATATCGAGGGACCCGCAAACGGCTGGAATTTGAGGATCATGTGCTGAGCGGCCTTAAAGACCTTCAGGGTCTGGCTGCCGACCAGTATGTGCGCAACGAAGAGGGAAGCCTTCTCACTGCGGCAGAAGACGGGGTGCGGTTTATCCTGAAGGATTGGTTTGGAGACAGAGAGTGCAGCATGCGGGATGGGAGAGAAATCTGCCGGGCAGCCTCCTGCATTGCCGCCCTTCATCAGCACTTGAGAACGGTGATTTTTCAGGAGGAGTGGGCCATGGGCTCTACCTTGTCCCGGGGGGCCGGAACAGATCTTATCCGTCATACTCGTGAGTTAAAGCGGGCGCGGGCTTATATTCGGGGGAAACGGAAGAAAACTGATTTTGAATTGGCGGTAATGGACAGCTTTTCCGGTTTTTTTGCTCAGGCTCAGGAGGCCGCCGCAGGGATTTCCGGACTGTGGGAGCCGGGAAAAGAGCCTTATTTTTTGTGCCACGGGGATTTGGATCAGCACCATGTGCTGATGGGAGAGGGGTACGTGGCGGTGGTGGAGTATAACCGGCTTCATTTAGGCCTTCAGATGGAGGATCTGTACCGGTTTATGCGCAAAGCTATGGAAAAGCATGGATGGAACCAGAAAACAGGCATGGAAATGCTGGAGGCCTACGAAAGGATTCTTCCTTTAGATAAAGCAGAGAGAAGGTGCCTTTATTATCTTTTTCTCTATCCGGAGAAATACTGGAAACAGATTAATTACTATTTTAATGCCAATAAGGCCTGGATTCCTGCCAGAAATCTGGATAAGATCCGAACGATCCGCGAGCAGGAGCCGGCGAGACAGGCATTTTTAAAGGTGCTGAAAGGATGGCAGGAGAAAGGCGATTAACTGGAAATTGTATACAGAAAACATGTTGGGATAACCTTTTCTTTTCCATTGCAGATATGATATAATGTACACAAATGAGCCAATGCCCGGGGGCTGTTTTGCCGTTCTTGCCAATACCGGCAGGCAGGAGACCAGGCTGGCGAGAAAGCAGGAGGAGTATAATTTTATGAAGGATTACATGAAAATCTACAATGAGTGGCTGACGAATCCATATTTTGACGAAGCCACGAAAGAAGAGCTTCGTGCCATTGCGGGGGATGAAAACGAGATTAAAGAGCGGTTTTATATGGATCTGGAATTTGGTACGGCAGGCCTGAGAGGAATTATCGGCGCCGGAATTAACCGGATGAATATTTATGTGGTGCGCCGCGCTACGCAGGGCCTGGCTAATTACATTATTAAGCAGGGCGGAGCCTCCAAAGGCGTGGCCATTGCCTATGATTCCCGTCATATGTCTCCAGAGTTTGCTATGGAAGCGGCAATGACTCTGGCAGCCAACGGCATTAAGGCCTATAAATTCGAGTCTCTTCGTCCGACTCCTGAGCTGTCCTTTGCAGTCCGTGAGTTAGGCTGCATCGCCGGCATCAATATTACGGCCAGTCATAACCCGCCGGAGTATAACGGCTATAAGGTATACTGGGAGGACGGCGCTCAGTTTACTCCGCCTCATGATAAAGGCGTTACGGAAGAAGTACTGGCCATCGAGGATTTGTCTGCCGTTAAGGTGACTGATGAAGCATCTGCTACGGCAGCCGGCTTATATCAGGTTATTGGAGCGGATATTGACGATAAATACATTGCTCAGGTAAAGGCGCAGGTGGTTAACCAGGCTGCCATCGACAGAATGCAGGATCAGATCACTATTATTTATACGCCTCTTCACGGAACCGGCAATATTCCTGCCAGAAGAGTGATGAAGGAAATCGGATTCACCCATGTGTACGTAGTGCCGGAGCAGGAGCTTCCAGATGGCGACTTCCCCACAGTAAGCTATCCTAATCCTGAGGCGAAGGAGGCTTTCGAGCTGGGATTAAAGCTGGCGAAGGAGAAGAATGCAGATCTTGTGCTGGCCACAGACCCTGACGCAGACCGCCTTGGCGTTTATGTTAAGGATACCAAGTCTGGAGAGTATATCCCGCTCACCGGCAACATGTCTGGTTCCCTGCTCTGCGAGTATGTGCTGAGCCAGAAGGCTGCTGCAGGAAAGATTCCGGAAGACGGCCAGGTAGTAAAATCCATCGTTTCTACTAATCTGATTGACGCAGTGGCAAAGAACTATGGCTGTCAGCTGATCGAGGTGCTTACTGGATTTAAGTGGATCGGCCAGCAGATTTTAAAGAATGAAAAGACTGGCAAGGGACATTATCTGTTCGGCATGGAGGAAAGCTACGGCTGCCTTATCGGTACCTATGCCCGGGACAAGGATGCAATTTCTGCCACCGCCGCGCTCTGTGAGGCTGCTGCATATTACAAAGAGAAAGGCATGACCTTATGGGATGCCATGATCGCGATGTACGAAAAGTACGGCTACTATAAAGATACCGTTCAGTCCATCGGATTAAAGGGCATTGAAGGTTTAGCCAAGATCCAGTCTATTATGGAAACGCTGCGGAACAACACTCCGGCTGAGGTAGGAGGCTATAAGGTAGTATCTGCAAGAGACTACAAGATGGATACCATTAAAGATATGGCGACCGGCGAGGTGAAGCCTACTGGCCTTCCTTCTTCTAATGTGCTTTACTATGATCTGGAGGACGATGCATGGCTGTGCGTAAGACCTTCTGGAACGGAGCCTAAGATCAAGTTCTATTACGGCATTAAGGGAGCTTCCCTGGAAGATGCAGAGGCGAAATCAGAAGCTCTGGGCAAGGCAGTAAAGGCCATGGTAGATGCGATGCTGTAAATCTTCATAAAATTTAAGGGATAACAAATGAGAGCTGCCTTGAGGATGAGGCAGCTCTTTTGTGCAATTTTTGTGTCATCAGACCAAAAGAGAGATTGGGGGAGGGGAGCGCTGCGTTTAGGAGGCGATGCCTTTTCTGATTTGGGGAATTGCCATTTTTCTGGTTATATCGTATAATAGCTAAATAATTTCCACCGGTTGCGGTGATTCTAAAAGAAAGGATGTAATCATTAAATGAATAATTGGATGGAAAGCCTGAAAGTGTGCCTGAAAGGGGCATGGATTGGCGGAACCATGATGATTCCCGGAGTCAGCGGCGGTACCATGGCTATTATCATGGGAATTTATGACCGGCTCCTTAGTTCTATTACCACCATTCTTGCTGATAAGGAGAAAAGAATGGAAAGCTTCTTTTTCCTGCTTAAGTTCTGCATCGGCGGTCTGCTGGGAATTCTCATTGTGGCCAAGCCTTTTTCCATGCTTTTGGAGAAGTTCCCCATGCCGGTATCCTGGTTCTTTATTGGAGCGGTAGCCGGAGGAATTCCGATGATCTATAAAAAATCAGGACAGAAGATTCTTTCAGTAAAGGGAATCGCTTATGTAGTGGCAGGCATGCTGGTGCTGATTCTGTTTACCATGGGGCAGAACTGGCTGGCGGCCTCCGGCGGCGGTCAGATTGATGGATTTTTGGGACTGTTTATTGCCGGAGTCGTTTCTTCGGCGGCCTTAATCCTGCCAGGGATCAGCGTTTCTTATTTTTTGCTGATTCTGGGACTGTATGAGCCCATTCTCCAGGCGATTCAGACCCTGGATATCCTGTATTTGCTTCCTCTGGGGCTTGGATTAGTGATTGGTATTTTTGCTGTTTCCGGAATCCTGGAAAAATGGATGAACCGGTATCCGGCCTGCGCTTATTTGATGATTTTGGGATTTGTGCTGGTATCTTTAGGGGAGATTAATCCTGGTCTTCCTTCTGGCTTGGAAATTCCCATCTGCATCGTAACCTGCCTGGCAGGATTTGCTTTCCTGTACTGGATGTCTACTAAGGAAGATTAGCAGCGTCCCTTGCAGAAGGGATAGGAGAAAGAGAACCTCTGGAACCGGGAAAAACCGGCGGACAGGGGTTCTTTTTTATGGAGAAATTAAGCAGAAGACGGCGGCAGACAGGGGAAAAGGAAACCGGAAAATATGGAATGTAAGTACTTACAAAAAAATCTCAAAAACTATTGATTTTATCCATAGGATGTAGTATAGTATCCATAGAAATTAAAAGCACCCGCAACGATTTGGGGAAATGTAAGGGCTTACAAAAAAACCAACACAAATGGAGGTAGCGAAGGATGAGCACACAGGTAAAAGAAACAGTAATTCAGTTTGGCGAAGGCGGATTCTTGCGCGGATTCGTTGATTACTTCTTTCATAAGCTGAGAGAGAAGGGATTATACGATGGAAAGATCGTAGTGGTACAGCCCATTGAGAAAGGAATGTGCCAGATGCTGGCAGATCAGAACTGCGAGTACAATTTGTTCCTCCGCGGCATTGAGAACGGCAAGGTAGTAAATGAGCATACCCATGTAACTTCCATTTCCAGAGCGTTGAATCCTTATACCCAGTATGAGGAATACATTGCACTGGCTGAGAATCCAGATCTGCGGGTGCTGGTATCCAACACCACTGAGGCTGGCATTGAGTATCTGGGCACTGAGAAGCTGACCGATACTCCTCCTAAATCCTATCCGGCTAAGCTGACCCAGTTCCTGTATAAGAGATTCCAGGCAGGATTAAAGGGAATGATTCTTCTTCCCTGCGAGCTGATTGACAACAACGCCGACAACTTAAAGGCCTGTGTGTTAAAGTATGCCGATCTTTGGGAGTTAGGCGATGACTTTAAGAACTGGATTGAGACGGAGAACGATTTCTGCAATACGCTGGTAGACCGTATCGTAACCGGCTATCCTAGAGATGAGGTAGAGGAGCTGACCAAGCAGATCGGCTACAAGGATAACCTGATTGATACTGCTGAAATTTTCCACCTTTGGGTAATCGGCGGTCATCACGAGGATGAGCTTCCCTTCCAGACTGCAGGCTATAACATTGTATGGACAGATGACGTTAAGCCTTATAAGAAGAGAAAAGTCCGCATCTTAAACGGAGGCCACACTTCTATGGTATTAGGCGCTTACCTGTACGGACTGGAGACGGTAGGCCAGTGCTTAAAGGATGAGACCGTAAGCACATACTTAAAGAAGTGTCTGTTCGATGAGATTGTACCTACTCTGGGAAATACGGAGACGGATATTAAGTTTGCTCAGGATGTTCTGGAGCGTTTCTCCAATCCCTTTATCAAGCACATGCTGTTAAGCATTGCCTTAAATTCCGTAAGCAAGTTCCAGGTTCGCGTACTGCCCACCATTCTGGAGTACAAGGAAAAGTTCGGAAAGTATCCGGCAGCGCTTACCTTCTCCATGGCCAGCCTGATTGCTTTCTATCGTACCGATAAAGCTAATGACGGTCAGGAGATCATGGACTTCATGAAGACCGCTTCTGTAGAAGAGATCATGAAGAGAGAGGATTACTGGCATGCAGACCTGACGGAGATGATCCCCTTAGTACAGCGGTATTATGATCTGATCCAGGAGAAGGGCATGGCAGAGGCTTACAAGGTAGTTCTGGCAGAGTAAGTATCTGCGGTTCGGCAGGCAGTATTTGCTGAATGTTAAGATTGCGTTTATCGGCATATTTGATGTACATGCCATTTCCATAATGTTCCCAAGAAAGACCCGTTCAGGCTGAGCGCCTGAGCGGGTCTTTTCTGCTGCAGGGGGGAAAATCATTTTTCGGCAGAGGAAAAAACCTGGGCTCCGTTTTTAAGGAACAGGGGAATTTCCTCAAGAGGAGCGGAAACGTCCACCCTTTGTCCCCCTGGATAAATCTTTCCCGTAGCCATTTCTGTCCACTGAGCGCCGGAAGGAAGATAAACGCTGCGGCGGCGGATTCCGGCATCCAGAACTGGGGCCACTAAAAGGTCATGGCCAAACAGATATACGTCTTCAGCGTCCCAGGCTTCGGCATCCTGAGGGAAGTCATAGAATAAGGGCTTCATCACCGGCGTTCCTTTTTCATGGGCTTCCTTCATGGCCTGATTTAAGTAGTCCTTCATTGACTGGCGAAGATGGATAAAGCGGACCATCATTTCCTGAACATGAGGGGGATAGCTCCATACTTCGTTGCCGGCTCCAGATGCCGGGGTGCCAGGAATAGCCGGCTTGTGGGGATCCCGGTCTCCATGAAGCCGCATCACCGGACAGAAGGTTCCGAACTGGAACCAGCGCATAAGGAGCTCGTGGAAAGCGGGATCGTAGATATTTCCCCCGTGAAAGCCGCCGATATCTGCCGTCCACCAGGGAATTCCGGCCATTCCCATGTTGAGGCCGGCGGTAAATTGATTCCGCAGATAGGTGAAGGTGGAGGGAACATCGCCCGACCATACAAGAGCGCCGAAACGCTGGGAACCTGCCCAGGCGCAGCGGATCAGGTTAATGGGATTTTCGATTCCTGCATCCTTCATGCCTTCGTAAAAGGCTCTGGCGTAACAGGCCGGATATTCGTTGGCGCATTCCAGAGCCTGGCCGTCATAATAGCGGTAATTGTCAAAATCCGGGACGGTGTATTCCGGTTCAGCTTCGTCCAGCCAGAATAAAGCAACTCCTTTATCCAGATAATTTTTCTTGGCGGCCTGCCAGATAAAGTCCCGGGCCTCCGGGTTGGTTGTATCCGTAAAGCTTTCCATGCCGCGGAACTCCATGGCGGCATCGATTCCTCGGTTGGTGCGGATGAACAGATCCCTCTCCTTCATCTCCTGATAATGGACAGAGTGCCGGTCTACCGTAGGCCAGATAGATACCATCAATTTGATGCCCATGGAATTCAGCTCTTTGATCATGGCTTCTGGATCAGGGAAGTACTTAGGATCGAAGGTCCAGTCCCCCTGTTGAGGCCAGTGGAAAAAGTCAATGACGATCACGCTTAAGGGAATCCGGCGGCGGAAGTATTCTCTGGCTACTTGAAGAACTTCTTCTTGTGTTTCATAGCGGAGCTTGCACTGCCAGAAGCCTAAGGCGAATTCCGGCATCATGGGCACCTTTCCGGTCACGCAGCTGTAACGCTCCACAATTTCTGCGGGAGTATCTCCTGCGGTGATCCAGTAATCAATTTCTTTGGCGGACTGAGAAGAAAATTCCGTAAGATTCATGCCGAACACTGCCTGTCCCACTGCGGGGTTATTCCATAACAGGCCGTAGCCTTTGCTGGACACCATAAAGGGGACGCTGGCCTGGGTATTTTTCTGGGCAAGCTCAAGACAGCAGCCTTTCAGATTTAAGTAGGGCTGTTGGTATTGTCCCATGCCGTAGATCTTTTCCTTGTCGTCTGCTTCAAAGCGAAGGCTCAGGGAATAATTGTCCCCGCCGGCGCTTTTATAGGTTCTTGCAGCCATGCGGCACATGGTGATTTGATCCAGATCATTCCAGTCCTGGGTGCCGTAGTTCCAGGAGCGGTAATATTCTTTCAGGAGCAGATTGCCCTGCCGGTCGAAAAATGACATTTTTCCATAAGGAGTAATTTGAAGGGTAAGGCTTTGATCAGCGCTGGTGACAGAAGCTCCTTCAGAGGTAATCTGAATGGATGCTTCAGGGGTGGGGACTTGAAGAAGCGCCCAGTTTCTCTGAGTAAAAAATTTGTTTTCTGTGGCTCTTACCCGGAATCCGCTGCCCCAAGGGCGGATTTCCATCAGTTCTCTGCGGCGGCGAAACACCAGTGCGCCGTCTTGTTCTTTAAAAAATTCCATACGATTTTCCTTTCTGCAGTTCCTTTGCCGGCGGACGCCGGATGATCAGCATAAATAATTATACGGCCCGGGTCGTTGTCATTTCCAGTCATCCCATTTATAATAGTAGACAAAAATTAACCTTTGGGTGCGATGCCGGAAACAGAAAGGAAGGCGGAATATGATCGTTTATGAAGGGTGTCATTTCGGAGAAAAAGGTCACCGAGCCTGCTATGGATTTGCCAATTTTTCTGTGGTGCCTCATTTTCATCGGAGCAATGAATTGCTGTATGTGGAAGAAGGAAATATGAGGGCAGAAACGGATGGACGCACTTTTTGGCTGGGGGCTGGAGATTTGCTTTTGGTGCTGCCTTATGAGATTCATGCCTATGAGACCCAGGGGCCGTCTAAATGTCAGGTGGCGGTGTTTTCTCCAGATTATTTGAGCGAATTTTCCGCCATGGGAACAAAGTATGCCTTGGAAAATCCGGTCATTTCTCTGGGAAAAGAAGCGGCGGAGTTTATGCGCTTTTCTCTGCTGGGAAACCAGGAAAATATATGGATGAGCAAGGCGTTTCTTTATTATGTGGCTGGAAGGCTGGAGATGGAAACACGGGTTGTGCCCAGGAGAAGAGAGCGGACTGATCTGCTGCACAATATTCTTCTTTATATCCAGGAAAACTTTCAGCAGGAAATCAGTCTTTCCTCTATGGCCCTTTCTCTTGGTTATAGTCCGGTATATTGCTCCAGATATTTGAATCAGACAGTAAACCAGTCCTTTGCAGAGCTGGTTAACCGGCATCGGATCAGCTACGGCGCTTACTTGTTGGAACATACAGAAGACACCGTCAGCGATATTGCCTTTGCCTGCGGATATTCAGCGATCCGTTCTTTTAACCGGAACTTTAAAGCTCTGGAAGGGGTAACTCCCCGGGAGTACCGGAATGGAGCCCGATCTGCTCTTTAGGTCCTTTGTTTACTCTTTTGTTTTTCGTATGGTTTTTTCGAAACGGATGTGCTATATTATCCTTAGCTGTGAAAGGAAGCCGGCAGGAGTCCGGCAAAGAAAGGGGTATGAAACCATGAAAGATACGACTCTGGTTATTATGGCTGCAGGAATCGGGAGCCGGTTCGGCGGCGGCATCAAGCAGCTTGCGCCAGTGGGACCTAACGGAGAGATTATTATGGATTATTCCATTTATGATGCTCTGGAAGCTGGATTTAATAAGGTTGTGTTTATTATCCGAAGAGATCTGGAGAAGGATTTTAAAGAGATTATTGGAAATCGAATTGAGAAGCTGGTAACAGTAGAGTATGCTTACCAGGAGCTTGCGGATCTGCCGGCAGGCTTCCAGGTTCCTGAAGGCCGGAAGAAACCATGGGGAACAGGACAGGCGGTGCTTACGGTCAAGGGTTTGGTCAAGGAACCTTTCCTGGTGATTAATGCAGATGATTACTATGGAAAGGAAGCGTTCCACCGGATTCATGACTATCTGGCGAATACTATGGATGAGAACCGGCAGGTGTATGATATCTGTATGGCAGGTTTTGTGCTGGCCAATACCTTAAGTGACAATGGAGCGGTAACCCGCGGGGTTTGTCAGGTAAACCCGGACGGTACTTTGAAGACGGTTACGGAGACCTATAATATCCGCATGGAAGAAGGAGAGCTGAAGGCGGAAACCGAGAAGGGAGAAGCTGTTTCGGTTCAGGGAAGCCAGCATGTATCAATGAATATGTGGGGACTTCCTCCGGCATTTTTAGATGAGCTGGAGAAGCGTTTCCCGGCATTTTTAAAGGGTATTCCAGAAGGAAATCTGAAGGCGGAGTATCTTCTCCCGGGAATTATCGACGACCTGGTGCAGGAGAAAAAAGCAGTGGTAAGAATATTGGATACTCCAGATAAATGGTTCGGAGTAACGTATCAGGAGGATAAGGCGGCGGTAATCCAGGCGATCCAGAAACTGGTGGAGGACGGCGTTTATCCGAGGCAGCTGTTTGCAGGAGAGTAAAGGCGGGAAAGCAAGAGGAGACCCCGGTTCTATAAAAGCAACCGGGGTAATTATGAAAAATCTATGTGCAATTTGTCTAAAGGAAGAAAGCTTTTCTGTAACTTTCTATACAAATAGTATAGGGATGGATTGTGAATAGAATATGAACATCTTGTGAATAGATTGTAACAGTTCAGGAGGTACTATGGCAGCAGAGACGAAGCGAAAAACCCTGGTAATTGGGCATCGAAATCCAGACACAGACTCCATTTGTTCGGCTATCTGCTATGCGAATTTAAAGCAGCAGGTGACGGGAGGCGTTTATGAGCCGGCCAGAGCAGGAAACGTTAATTCGGAGACTCGGTTCGTTTTGGATTATTTTGGAGTAAAGGAGCCGGAGCTGGTAAAAACTGTCCGTACTCAGGTAAAGGACATTGAAATCCGGGAAACTCCAGGGGTAAACCGGAACATTTCTTTGAAAGAGGCCTGGAATCTGATGCAGCAGGCCAATGTGGTGACCCTGGCAGCTGTGACGGAAGGCGGACTTCTGGAAGGGCTGATTACCGTGGGAGATATTACCAAATCCTATATGAATGTGTACGACAGCAGCATTCTGTCCAAAGCGGAAACCCAGTATTCCAATATTGTGGAGACTTTGGAGGGGGATCTGGTAATTGGGGATATTCAGGCCTATTTTAACCGGGGCAAGGTGCTGATTGCAGCGGCTAATCCGGATATGATGGAATTTTATATTGAACCTAACGATCTGGTGATTTTGGGAAACCGGTATGAGTCCCAGCTGTGCGCCATTGAGATGGAGGCCAGCTGTATTATCGTCTGTGAAGGCGCGGGGGTGTCCATGACCATTAAAAAGCTGGCTCAGGAGAGAGGCTGCACCATTATTACCACGCCTTACGACACCTATACTGCTGCCAGACTGATTAATCAGAGCATGCCAATCAGCTATTTTATGAAGACAGAGCATCTGATTACCTTTGACGAAGAGGATTTTATTGATGATATTCGGGATGTAATGACCAATAAGCGTCACCGTGATTTCCCTATTCTGGACAAAGATGGATTTTATAAGGGGATGATTTCTAGACGGAATCTTCTGGGAGCCAGAGGAAAAGCCGTGATTATGGTGGATCACAATGAGAAAGGTCAGGCGGTGGACGGCATCGAAGGTGCGGACATTCAGGAAATTATTGACCATCATAAGCTGGGGGCAGTCAATACGATTTCTCCGGTCTATTTCCGAAATCAGCCTTTGGGATGCACCGCCACCATTGTGTATCAGATGTATTTGGAGGCGGGGAAGGAAATTGAACCGAAGATTGCCGGACTGTTGTGCAGCGCCATTATTTCGGATACTTTGCTGTTCCGGTCTCCCACCTGCACTGCAGTGGACAGGGCAGCGGCGGAAAAGCTTGCCCAGATCGCCGGAATTTCCCTGGAGGAATATGCCGGAAAAATGTTTGCGGCGGCCAGCAACCTGAAGGGAAAGACAGACCGGGAGATCTTTTACCAGGATTTTAAGCGGTTTGAAGCTGGGAAAATTACTTTCGGCGTAGGCCAGATCAGTTCAGTAAATGCGGAGGAGTTAGGGGAATTGAAGGAAAGACTTCTTCCTTATCTCCAGGAAGCGCTGAAGGAGCACGGAACAAATATGATGTTCTTTATGCTTACCAATATTCTGACACAGTCCACAGAGCTTCTGTGTGCAGGAGCGGGGGCGGAACAGTTAATTCGCAAGGCTTTTCACATTGACGGAGAAAGTGGAGAAGGACAGAAGCAGAGCCAGGTGGTAAGTCTGCCAGGGGTGGTATCCCGGAAAAAGCAGCTGGTACCTGGAATTATGATTGCAGAAGAATGAAGGAAAGGCGGGTTTGCATGAAAGAGGGAAAGGAAAACTGGAAGCCGGGAAATTTATTATATCCGCTCCCCGTGGTGATGGTAAGCTGCCAGAGGCCTGGGGAGAAAGCGAATATTATTACCTTAGCCTGGGCCGGAACGGTGTGTTCTTCTCCTGCCATGGTTTCCATCTCCATTCGGCCGGAACGGCATTCTTATGGGATTATTAAGGAAACGGGAGAATTTGTGATCAATCTGGTGACCAAGGATCTTGCTTTTGCCACAGATTACTGCGGGGTGAAAAGCGGACGGGATGTGGATAAGTTTAAGGAAATGGGATTGACGGCAGTGGAGTCCCCGCTGGTATCTGCTCCATCCATTAAAGAAAGCCCTGTGAATATCCAGTGCCGGGTAACCCAGGTCATTCCTTTAGGAAGTCATGATATGTTTTTGGCAAAGGTAGCAGGAATCACCGTGGATCGGAAGCATATGGACGCCAAGGGAAAATTCCATCTGAACCAGACGGGACTGGTGGCCTATTCCCACGGCGAGTATTTCTGTTTAGGAGAGAAGCTGGGAAAATTCGGATATTCGGTGCAGAAGAAATAAGGTAAAGGAGACAGAATGAAACCTAATATTACATTAATCGGCATGCCCTCTTCCGGGAAAAGCACCATTGGCGTGCTGCTGGCCAAGCGCCTTGGTTATTCCTTCGTGGATGTGGATATTGTGATCCAGGAAAAGGAAGGCCGGCTGTTAAAGGAGATTATTGCCCAGGAGGGCATGGAGGGCTTTCTTAAGGTAGAGGAGCGGGTCAACGCAGAGCTGGATGTGAGAAAGTCTGTGATTGCTCCCGGTGGATCGGTGATCTACGGCGAAAAGGCGATGGAGCATTTAAAGGAAATCAGTGAAGTCGTTTATTTAAAAATGAGCTACGAGGAAATGGAGAAGCGGATCGGAAATGTGGTGGACCGGGGCGTGGCGTTAAAGCCTGGATTTACTCTGCGTGATCTGTATAATGAGAGAGTGCCCCTTTACGAGAAGTATGCCGATATTGTGGTGGACGAAGAAGGATGCCTCCAGCCGGGAGAAACGGTGGACAGACTGCGGGCCATTATGGAGAGCCGCCTGGCGGCGGAGAAGGCTGAACTGGATAAAATGCTGGCTCTTCTGAAAGACGGAGGCGGGGCGGATTCGGAATGAGAAAAAATTAGCTGCAGAAAAAGGAGAACCTGACAATGGGTTCTCCTTTTTTGCAGAGCATATTTTTACTCCTATGAGGAAGAAAATTAAAGCATCTCCATATATTCCAGCAGGTTATCTGCCATTTCCAGGCCGAAGTAGAGGAAAACCGCTAGAATTCCCAAAGCAACGACCAGGAAAACAAGTTTATAGACCAGATAAGCTTTGGCAAAATCTCTGCGCTGATCGCCTTTCCGTCTTAATGCCAGAATCAGCAGATAGATCCAGCCGATAATGGGCAGGTTCATGATCATAAATGTTGAAAACCAGGAACGGATGGGAGCCCGGCGCACATACTGCGGGCCAGGGTCAGACACTGGAGCGGAAAGGGGCGCCGGAGCAGAGGTTTTGTGAGATACTGCTGGTTTGTCCACGGATGCGGCGTTGTCTGTCAGTTTGCTGTTCATCAGTTTGCACCTCCCGGTCCTTGTGGAATGATCGTTACGCGGTTTGAGGTAGGCGGATTTCCATCCTGGAAAGCTCCGGGACCGGCAGAATAATCTGGCTGGGTCTCCGGCTGAGTTTCCTCCGCTGCCCTGGAAGCTTCTGCAGCCGCCTGAGCTTCCGCTGCCGCTCTGGCAGCTGCCTCCTGCTGTTGCCTGGCCGCTTCTGCAGCTGCCTGACGTCTGGCTGCTTCTTCCGCCGCCAGCTTGGCAGAATAGGCGTCGATCTGACTTTGCATGGACTGAAGAACAGGCTCAATAGCAGAATATCTGGCTTCAATGCGCTCAAGCAGGCGGGTGCGCTCATCGCTTTCGTCAATAAGAGCAATTTGAGTAAGCATGGATTGATAGGTTTCCTCTGCCCAGTAGCCGTCGGCTGCACTGGAGATGGTGCGGCTTTCAAATTCTGTTACATCAGCGGAAAGCTCATCCAGCATCTGCCGCTGGCTGCGGTCATGCTCTGCCTGCTGGGCTCTGAGTTCGGCAGTAAGACTGAAGTAGTCGGTGATGCCGTTGTCCGGATCCTGCTGCTGTTCTACGGTTACCGGCTGCTCCCAGTCAAGGGGCTCAAGGCCGGTGTGGATCTGATCCATTACATTTTTCCAGATCCGGCCGGCATAGGTGCTTCCGTAAACTCCAGGCATGGCCCGGGGAATATCGTAGCCTACCCACACGGCGGTGGTGTAATAGCGGGTATAGCCGCAGAACCAGGTGTCACGATTGCTGTTGGTGGTGCCGGTTTTGCCGGCGCAGGGCATATTTCCGCTTAAGGCCAGGCCGCGGCCGGTTCCATAGGGGGAGGTCATGGTACCTTTTAAAATATCCGTCAGCATAAAAGCAGTATCTTCCAGATACACTTGTTTTGCAGAAGGAGTAAGGCCCTGAGTAAGGTCCCCGTCATGCTCATGAAGAATTTTTACAATGCAGGTGCGGTCGTTGTACACGCCATAATTGGCCAGGGTGCTGTAGCCCTTAGCCATGTCCACCACCCGGACACCGTTAGTGAAGCCGCCGATGCTTAAGGAGGGAACTCCGTTGTCCACGTAGCTGATCCGCTGAAATTCCATGTTTGCCAGATACTGCAGTCCCGTATCCACGCCGATATCAGCCAGTACCTGCCAGGCCACGGTATTTAAGCTGCGGTTTAAGGCCTCCCGGACGGTAACATTTCCGTAGTAGCGGCCCCCGCTGTTGGAGGGTCCGTCTTCCCATTTATGGTCATCCACCATGCGGGAAGGGTAATATTCTCCGGTGTCGAAAGCCGGGCCGTAATCGATCAGGGGCTTGATGGTGCTGCCTGGCTGGCGGGCGCTTAAATAAGCCCGGTTGAACTGATCCTCAGTTCCGCGGCCCCCCACAATGGCCACCACATAATTCGTCTGGTTATCCACAATCACCCCAGCTCCCTGGAGCGCGTATTTTCCGTTTTCCTGCAGTTCCGTATAGGAAGACAGGCCCAGATCAATGGCCTGCTGGAGCTGGTCCTGGAGAGACTGGTCCAGAGAAGTATAAATTTTATATCCGCCGGCCCGGATGCTGTCGGTTTTCTGGCTGTAGGCTTCGTCATACCGTTCCATATAGGTATCGTAATCTTCTTTGTCCTTAAACAGATACTGGAATTCAAACCCGTCCATTTTCATCAGGGTGAGAGCGGCGCAGTGGATGGCATAGCTGGTCTGATAGCTTTCATCTGTGCCTTCCTGGGTTTCCTGGACAATGCTTAAGGGCTGACTGGTATATTCTTCATATTCTTCTTCAGTCAAATAGCCTACCTCATACATGCTCTTCAGCACATCATTCCGCTTGGCCAGAGAAGCTTCTGGGTGCCTTACTGGATCATAAGCGGAGGGACTGTTGCTGATGCCCACCAGGACGGCGGCTTCATAAGGCTCCAGATCTGAAGCGTTCTTGCCGAAGTAATAGCGGCTGGCAGCCTGTACGCCGTAGCACTGGTGGCCGTAGAAATTAGTATTGCAGTAAAATTCCATAATATCGGCTTTGGAATATTTCTTCTCCAGCTCTGGCGCTAAGAGAATTTCAATAATCTTCCGGGTAAAGGTCTGTTCCTGAGTCAGATATGTATTTTTGATCACCTGCTGAGTGATGGTGCTGCCTCCCTGGGTGATCTCCCCGTTGTGCTTAATCAAAGCCAATCCGGCTCTGAAGGTGGCGATCCAATCTACGCCGGAGTGGGTCTTAAACCGCCGGTCCTCCTGGGCGATATAGGCATTCTGAATGTTCATGCTGATGTGGCTGATGTCCACATACTCATAATGGCCAGCGTTGATCAGGCCGATTTGGTTTCCGTCCTTGTCGTAAATAATGGTATCAGACAGCATGCTGAAGTCTGAGCGGTCCATGGTAGCCAAAGTGTCGTAAGCTACCTCACGGCAGTATTCCAGTTCAGGTTTTACCTTGATGAACAGGAAAATTCCTGCGCAGGCGCACAGGATAAAGGAAACGGTGAGCACGGTCATGACGGCTTTAAACAGCCAGCCCAGAATGCCAAGTAAGCTTAAGACCAGGGTAAGGAAGTTTTTTCCTAGATGATATAAAGCTGCTTGTACTTTTTTCATGCTTCTTTCCCTTCTTTGGTGAAACGTATTAAACGCAACTGTTCAGGACAAAGGTCCTGAACAGTTATCATTATAGAACAAAAAGTCTGAATTGGATATAGGTAAAGTGGGGGAAATTCAATGAAAAACTTGGTATATATGCCTTAGAAGGGGGAGAAAATCCCAAAAAATTGTGATTTTAAACCAGGCCAGGACGAAAAAGAGTCCCGGCCGGAAAGATTAGAAAGAAGCAGAGCGCACCCGGCGCCGCAAAATAGGTCCGGCAGTGAGTGCAACGATTATTTTGACCCCATCCCCTGGCAGATAAGGAAGAACGCCTATTGCTGCGGCGGAGAGAAAAGGAATCTTCATCTGGCAGGCCAGCCAAAGGGTTCCGAATGCATAACACAAGATTGTGCCTGCCGCCATAGCGGCAGCATGAATCCATGAAGGTTTCGGAAAGCGGTCAATGAAAAAGCCGCTGACAAGCACCAGAAAAAGATAGCCGATGAGATAGCCGCCGGTGGGACCGGCAGCTTTGGCCAATCCGCCGGAGAAGCCGGAAAATACAGGAAGACCGATGATTCCCAAAAGAAGATATAAAAAGCAGCTTACTAAAGCTCCTTTCATCCCCAGAAGATAAAGGGACAGGTAAAGAATCAAGGTGGTCAGGGACAGAGGAACCGGACTTACCGGGATGGGAATTGCGATGGGGCCTGCCACGCAGGTCACAGCGGTGACCAGAGCGGCTGTGGTCATTTGACGAATTGTCAGGCCGGAACGAACTGCAGAAACTTCCATAGTTGACTTCCTTTCTTTTTTCATGATTGTTTATTATTATAGAAAACAGAAAAAAGATTGTCAACTATTTTTTAGACGTGGTTAACAATAGCGGTGAGAACCATGGAAACAGCCAGGACAGGCGCGGAGAATTC
Source organism: Candidatus Cottocaccamicrobium excrementipullorum (assembly GCA_018713255.1). GTDB lineage: Bacteria > Bacillota > Clostridia > Lachnospirales > Lachnospiraceae > Caccovicinus > Caccovicinus excrementipullorum. The sequence continues at coordinate 102,363 of DVFL01000012.1, forward strand.
AGAGAATTACCGGCTGAATTTGCTTATGGTCCAGAGCTTCCATAATTGTTTGAGGGATCAGCTGAGTGCGGGCGCTCATGGAGCGGGGCTTCGCCTGAGGATTATCTTGACCGAAGGGGACAAAATAAATATGTTTGGTATTCATCAGCTGACCAATGTTTTTTAAGCTGGCGCCCAGGGCATCGTTGGTGGATAAAGAAATTACCACAGGTTTTTCATTGCGCAGATGAGCTTTTGCGGCCATGAGCACAGGGGTATCAGTGATGCCGGCAGCCAGTTTAGCCAAGGTATTGCCGGTGCAGGGGGAAATAAGAAGAAGGTCAAGGAAGTTTTTAGGGCCGATGGGCTCTGCTTCCTCTATGGTAAGGATGGGCTGATTCCCGGTCATATTGGTAAGCCGGCTGATCCACTCCTGGGGATCGCCGAACCGGGATTGGATGGTTTGAATATTTCGGGAAAAAATTGGGTAGACAAAGGCGCCTGCCCGAAGAAGATTTAAAATTTCTTTTTCTGTCTGTTCAAAAGTACAGAAGGAGCCGCAAAAGGCGGCGCCGATGTGTTTGCCTTTTAGTTCCATAGATTTTCCTGTCTGCAAGTTGTTCTTGCTTTTGTTATATGCAGAATAAGAAGTTAAGGGACCTGGGGACAAGAGGAAAGGTCTGGCGGATTAAGGAAAGGAATCAGCTGTTTTAGGAGGATGTCCGCTGCTGCTTTTGGACAGAAACGGCCGGGAAGGCCTGGGGCGGCCAGCGCTTTTCGCCCAGTAAGGCGGCAGAATTCAAAATCTACTCCCCCAGGAGCAGAAGCCAGATCAATGATGGTGATTCGGGGGCTGGTCTGGGAGAGAAGCTTCTGGCTGAAAATCGGGCACGGAACGGTATTGAAAAGATAATCAAACATTTCCAGGGGAGTCTGGGACTCTTCCCAAGAAGAATCACAAGGAATAAGGGAGGGAAGGCAGAGAACCCCTTTTTCCTGGGCGTCACGGCGTTTTTCAGGGTCTATTTCAGATACGGTTACGCTGGCGCCCATTCCTTTCAGCATTAAGGCCAAAGCGCTGCCGCAGTGTCCCCAGCCGGTGACCAGGCAGAGGCTTTCGCAGAGGGCTCCTGGGCTGTTGGCAATGGCGGTGCAGAGGGCGCCTTCTGCGGTGAGTTTGGCGTTTTGGGCGATGACTTCAGGGTCCTTGGAAAAATCATGGCAGAAAATATGGTTTTCCCGGCAAAAATCACGGACAACGGGAGGGGGACTCCAGCCGAAAAGCTGCTGGCCGGGATGGAGCCAGGAGAGAAAGTCTTCAACTAAAGGCGCAGTGCCGGAAGAGAAGAAAAGAGTTTTTTGGTCCTTGCTGAAGGGAAGAGGAAGAAGAATCAGGTCTGCTTTGGCTGTTTCTTCCTCCAGTTCCCCGGCATTTTTCTCGGCGGTATTCAGAAAGCGGACGCGGGAATACAGCTGGGACAGCATGGCGGCCAGGTATTCCTGCCGTTGGTCTCCGCCAAGAAGCAGAATAGTTTGTGTCATAAGAGGTTCCTTTTTGATTGGAAATTCTTACTTTATGGTATGAAGAAGAGGGGGAAGGCTTGCAGGCTGATTTCTTTCATCAGGGAACCAGATAAAAAAGTCCGCATAATCTGATTAATATAGCAGAAGAATGGGAAGTATGTTTATGAAACCCAGATTATTTTCAGGATGCGCCACAGCTCTGGTTACGCCTATGAACCAGCAGGGGGAAATTGATTATGCTGCGGCGGAAAACCTGATAGAATATCAGATTGAACAGGGAGCAGAAGCATTGGTGGTGGAGGGCACCACGGGAGAGGCTTCTACCTTGACGGAAAAGGAGAGAGAGGAGCTGGCTGCCTTTGCGGTAAAAACGGTTAACGGGAGGGTTCCTCTTATTGTGGGAACAGGCTGCAATGATACGGCCAGAACAGTCTGCTGGTCTCTTAACGCTCAGGAACTGGGGGCCGATGGACTTTTGGTGGTCACGCCTTATTATAACAAAGCCTCCCAGGAAGGGCTGGTCCGCCATTTTTTTGCGGTGGCGGATCAGGTGAAGATTCCGGTGATTGTCTATCATGTTCCCTCCCGCACCGGAGTGAGAATGACTCCGGAAACTGTGGAGAGACTGGCGACTCATCCTCAGATTACAGGAATGAAAGAAGCGTCAGGAGATCTTTCTCTGGCGGCGCAGATTGCCGCCAGATGCGGCAGCAATCTGGATTTATATTCTGGCAACGATGACCAGACTCTGCCTTTTTTATCCTTGGGCGGCCAAGGGGTGATTTCTGTGGCGGGGAATCTGATTCCGCATGTCATGTCCAGAATATGCAGTTTGTACCGAGAGGGGAAGCAGAGGGAAAGTCTCCAGCTTCACCTTAAGTATCTGGAGGTGATGAATGCCATGTTCTGTCAGGTGAATCCCATCCCGGTTAAGGCGGCGATGGCGATGATGGGGCACTGCGGAGAAACCTGCCGTCTTCCCCTTACTTCACTGGAGGAAGAGAAGAAAACATTCCTCAAAGGTGTTCTGGAAAGAGCCGCTCTCCTTTAAGATTACCCTGAAAGTCCGCCGCCGGATAGGCGGCATTAATTCAGGGATGCCAAATGTGCCGCCAGGACTTTCATGGGATGTCCGGAGCGCTGCCCGCCGGCACATGAAGGGTTGTTTAAGATGGATTGGTTGAATTTTGAGAATGCTTTGACTATAATAATCCTTGAGCTGCCGGTTCTTTGGAGAATGAGCGGCGGGCTGGCTGCAGAAAGTTTGGGAAGTGAGAAAATGGAGGAAAAAACATGAGAGGGGAGCCGATTCGGGCGGCTGTGGTTTCCGATACCCATGGTCTGCTCAGACCGGAGGTAGAACAGGTGATTCAAAGCTGCGATGTGGTTATTCATGCAGGAGATTTCGACAATCAAATGCTTTATCATAAACTGAATATTCGTCAGCCTCTTTACGGAGTGAGGGGAAACAATGACGGTGACTGGGCCCGTCAGCTTCCTTTAGTAAGGCGGTTTGAGCTGGGAGGGGTAAAGATGATGATGGCTCATGACCGGGCGGATGTGCCTTCTGCTGGGCTGGGAGAGGCTCAGGTGGTGATTTTCGGCCATTCTCATCAGTATTTTCACCAGGAAATCGAGGGGAGGATTTGGCTGAATCCGGGAAGCTGCGGATATCCCCGCTTCCATCTGCCCTTGTCTCTTGCTGTGATGACCATTGACCAGGGGCAGGTTCAGGTGGAGCCTATATGGCTTTCTCCGCCTGTGCCGGAGCAGAGAAAAGAGGAGGAGAAGGAAGAGAAAAATGAAAGCTGGACTGGGCGGTTAAAGCGGTTGTCCGGCGGAGTCAGAGGAAATAAAGATGAATTATTTTTCATCGCCAAAATTATGCGGTTTATGCGGCGGGGAGATACGGCGGAATGGGTAGCCGGCAATCTGAAAACAGAGCTTTCTTTTGTGGAGGAGGTTTACCGGATCTGCCTTACCCATCCCGGCGTTGATGCCCGGGGCATTCTGGATAAGATGGAGGTTAACCATCTGCAGGATTCTGGAAACAACAAGTGTTGAAGGAAAAACAAGGGAATAAGAAACAGCCGGGAAGGGAGAGCAATGCTCTGCCCTTTCCGGCTGTTTTCTTCGGTTACTGCGTTGAAGGTGAATTCTTTGGAGAATCTTCTGAAGATGGATTTTCAGGGGATTCGGGGGAAGGAGAATCTGTTTCCTTCTGGCTGCCGATAATAATATCCGGAGCCCCGGTAAGGTTAATATTCCTTGTCACCTGAGCTTCGTAAGAATCGGCGTTCATAATATCTGCCAGATCGACTCCAGTGGCTTCCTTCATCGATTCAAAAAGTTTTGCCATGACCACCGGCACATTGCCGGCTACGCTTCCCACGCCCTTTTCTCCTTCACTTCCGCTGCCGATAATGGTGATTTTGTCAATTTGTGCCAGAGGTTCCGCAATTTTGCCGGCGATCTCTGGAAGAACCTTAATCATCATTTCTGCCATAGCGGCTTTGTTATATTTTTGGTAGGCCAGGGCTTTCTTCTCCATTCCTTCAGCCTCAGCCAGAGCCTTAGCCTGGATTGCGGCGGCCTCAGCCTCGCCCCGGGCCCGTATGCCTTCTGCTTCTTGGAGCATAGCATACTTCTGGGCTTCTGCCATGGCTTTTTTGGCCTGGGCTTCTTTTTCTTGTTCGTACTGTTTTGCTTCGGCTTCCCGCTGCCGTCTGGTCAGATCTGCCGCCGCTGCCTGCTCGATCGCATAGCGGTCGGCATCAGCTTTCTTGTTGATTTCTGCTTCCAGGGCCTGCTGCTGCACTGTTACTTCCTGGCGCCGCAGTTCTGCCTCTCGTTCTGTTTTGGCGATCTGGGCGTTTACGGTGGCAGTAAGGATAGTCCGTTCCTGCTCCTGTTTTTGGATTTCATAGGCGGCGTCGGCTTCTGCTTTTTTAGAGTCGGAGGCTTTCTGCAGTTCCGCCTTTTTAATGGCCAGCTCGTTGTTTTTCTGAGCGATTTCCGTCTCCGCCTGGACTCTGGCATCATTCGAGGCTTTATCTGCCGCTGCTTTGGCGATGGCGATGTCTCGTTCCGCCTCAGCTTTGGCAATGGAGGCGTCTTTTCGGATTTTGGAAGTATTGTCCATTCCAAGATCCTGGATCAAGCCGTGCTCGTCGGTTACGTTCTGAATATTGCAGGAGAGAATCTCGATTCCAAGCTTTTCCATGTCCCGGGAGGCTTTGGCCATTACCTGATCGGAGAAAGAGTCCCGATCAGTGTTGATGGCTCTCAGGCTGAGGGTTCCGATAATTTCACGCATATTTCCCTGAAGAGAATCCTGGAGATCGGCAGAAATTTTTGCAGGCTCCTTATTCAGAAAGTTTCGCATGGCTAGTTTCATTCTGGCCGGCTCATCTGCCACCCGGACTTTCGCCACGGCATCCACCATTACGTTAATAAAGTCATTGGTGGGAATGTATTCATCGGTTTTGATGTCCACGGTGATCTGCCCCAGATACAATTTATCCAGCTGTTCAAAGAAGGGAATCTTAAATCCGGCCCGTCCGATTAGCACTCTGGGTTCTTTTAATATACCAGAGATGATATAGGCGTGGTCCGGCGGGGCTTTGACGTAGCCCTGGGTAAGGAGAATAATCAAAAAGATCACTACGACAACTGCAACAATCAGAGGAAATACAAATTGCGGCATAAATGCTCCTTTCTGTGGAAAATATCCGTTTCCAACAATGGATTTTTGTGTTCAGATTCAGTTTAACATATTCTTCTGGATTTAGAAATAAGATGTCTGAAATTGTCAGAATAAGTAAGGAAAAATAAAGATATTCAGGGGGAATAAAGAGAATCGTCCAGTGAAAAAGTAGGTTTCTCTTGGTTATGCCGGGAATCTGTGATACAATTCAGAAAGAACAGGAGAGAGGAGAAGAAGTTCCATGAAAGATCCAATTCAGAAATATTTTTATGTAGGAACCATTCAGTGGATGAGTTATCCGCCGGCGGATTATTCCCTTCTGGATTCTGTCCGGGCCATCTGCTGTGATGAGTATTTTGGAGCGCTGGAGGTGACGCAGATTGCCGGAGACGAAGAACGGGAAAAGGTGAGAAAGATGCTGGCTCAGTCCCATCTGAAGGTCTGCTACGGGGCGCAGCCAAGGCTTTTGGGAACTGGTTTAAATCCTAATGACTTAGATGAGGAAGGAAGGCTTAAGGCAGAGAAGACTCTTATGGAGGCTTTGGATGAGGCAGAATATCTGGGAGCGGCGGGAATTGCTTTCCTGGCGGGAAAATGGCAGCCGGAAACCAGAGAGGAGGCCTTGAGCCAGCTGCTGAAAACTACAAGAAATCTCTGTGATTATGCAGAGTCAAAAGGGATGATGGTAGAGCTTGAAGTGTTTGATTATGATATGGATAAAAAGGCGCTGATCGGTCCGGCCCCTCTGGCTCTGCGTTTTGCCCAGGAAATGAGAACAACCCATCATAATTTTGGCCTTCTGGTTGATCTGTCTCATTTTCCCACTACTTATGAAACCTCACGCTTTGTCATTCAGACCCTTCGCCCCTACATCACACATTTTCATATTGGAAATGCAGTGGTGAAAAAAGGCTGCGAGGCCTACGGCGACCAGCATCCGCGATTCGGATTTCCAGAGAGCGCCAATGATGTGGAGGAGCTTAGAGATTTCTTTACCATACTTAAGAGAGAAGGCTTTTTTGATTCGATCAGGCCCTACGTTCTTTCCTTTGAGGTTAAGCCATGGACCGGAGAAGACGGCGAGATTATTCTGGCCAACACAAAACGAGTAATTAACCGGGCCTGGGCGCTGGTAGAAGACTAGGAGGCAGACATGAAGATCGTAGTATTAGACGGATATACGGAAAATCCAGGGGATTTATCCTGGGAAGCGCTGGCAAGTCTGGGAGATCTTACGGTGTATGACCGAACCCCGAGACAGGAGCAGGAGGAGATTATCCGGCGGATGAAAGGGGCGGAGATTGTTATTACCAACAAAACGCCCATTACCCGCCAGATCATCGATGCCTGTTCCAATCTCCGGTATATCGGTCTTCTTTCCACAGGATATAATATTGTGGACTATCAATATGCAGGAGAAAAAGGGATTCCGGTAACGAATATTCCGGCCTATGGAACGGAAGCAGTGGCCCAGTTTACGATAGCTCTTTTGCTGGAGATCTGCCATCATATTGGTCTCCACAGTCAGGCTGTCCATGAAGGAAAGTGGGAGAACTGTCCGGATTTTTGTTTCTGGGAGTCTCCACTTATAGAACTTCAGGGAAAGGTTTTAGGAATTGTGGGATTTGGCCGGATCGGACGGTCGGTGGCCAGAATCGGAGAAGCTTTAGGCATGAACGTGCTGGCCTACAGTCCTCACCGGAAACCAGAGGAAGAAAGAGAAACCTGCCGGTACGCTTCTCTTGATCAGATTTTTCAGGAGGCAGATGTAATTTCCCTTCACTGTCCTCTGTTTCCGGAGAATGAACGAATGATTAATCGGGAAACCATCAGCCGGATGAAGGACGGGGTCATTCTGCTGAATACTGCCAGGGGGCAGCTGATTGACGAGCAGGCTCTGGCAGAAGGGCTGAACAGCGGGAAGGTGTATGCCGCCGGGCTGGATGTGTTAGCAGAGGAACCCCCGAAGGGGGACAATCCTCTGCTGAAGGCAAAAAACTGCATCATCACCCCGCACATTGCCTGGGCATCCAGGGCGGCCAGAGAGCGGCTGATGAATATTGCCGTTTCGAATCTCAAGGCTTTTCTTACGGGGCAGCCGGAGAATGTGGTGAATTAAATACCTGATCGTGAAGGCGTTTTCCCGTAGGCGTGGCGGCAAGGCCGCCTTCAGCGGTTTCTTTTAAGGTGGAGGACATGGCGTCCCCCACCTTTTTCATTGCCCAAATGACCTCGTCGACAGGAATGGCGCTTTCAATGCCGGAGAGGGCCATTTCTGCTGCCACAAAGGCGCCGGCTACGCCGGAGGCGTTGCGTTTGATACAGGGAATTTCCACCAGACCGGCTACGGGATCGCAGACCAGTCCCAGAATATTTTTCAGAGCGATCGCTGCTGCATGACCGGCCATTTTCGGGGTGCCGCCGGCAAGCTCTGTAATGGCTGCAGCCGCCATGGCAGCGGCGGAGCCGCATTCGGCCTGGCATCCTCCTTCTGCTCCGGCTAAGGAGGCGTTTTCGGCAATGACCATGCCCACCGCAGAGGCAGTGAACAGGGACATGACGCAGTCCTTCTCGGAACACCCTTTTTCTTTTTCCATGGTGAGAATGGCTGCGGGGAGAATTCCGCAGCTCCCGGCAGTCGGAGCCGCCACAATCCGCCCCATGGCGGCGTTAAGCTCAGAGACAGCCAGAGCACGGTAAAGGGCGCCGGAGAGAAGGGAGCCGGTAAGACTTTGACCAGATTCTGCCCGCTGACGCATCCGGTAAGCGCTTCCTCCAGTAAGGCCGCTGGTGCTGCGGAGATTCTTCCGGCTTCCCGGTTCGATACAGGCTGCCATCACCTGGTAATTTTTCGCCATCTGCTGGTAAACTTCTTCTTCACTTTTTTCCATTTGAACCGCCTGCTGGCGAAGGACCAGCTGGGAAATGGGGCAGCCTTCTGTTTCGGCGGCCTGGATAATCGATGCCAGTGAATGGTAGTTGAATGAAAATTCCATCAGTAATTCCTCCAGTCTTTTGGTTGAGCTACACCGGCTTCAGCATGGTGCAGGAAAAGATATTGGGCAGCCTTTGGATCTTTTTTGCCAGGTCAGGATCCGTCAGGCTGTCCAGTTCAATATTCATCACCGCGTCTCCTCCTTTTTCTTCACGGGACAGGCGGAAACTGCAGATATTGGCCCCGGTCTCTGCCACTACCTCTGTAACGGCGGCAATGGTGCCGGGAGCATCACGGTGGAGAACGATGAGGGTAGGGTACTGGCCGGTAATATAAACTTCCATGCCGTTTAACTGAGTGATGAGAATATTTCCGCCTCCGATGCTGCTTCCCTGAAGACTGACTTGGTGACCAGAGGCGTCAGTTAAGGTAATCTGGGCCGTATTGGGATGAGCTCCAGGAATTTCACCGGCAGTGATTTCCACCTGGAGTCCTGCATCCCTGGCAAGTTCAGGGGCGAAGCGGATTCGCTCATCATCGGTTTCCATGCCCATAATGCCGGCGATTAAGGCCTTGTCGGTGCCGTGGCCCCGGTAGGTTTTGGCAAAGGATCCGTGGAGAAGAATATGGGCCTTGACGGCGGGAGCGCCTAGAAGGGCCAGGGTGATTCGGCCGATTCGGGCAGCTCCCGCCGTATGGGAGCTGGAGGGACCGATCATCACCGGTCCTAAAATATCAAAAACATTCATAAGGGACGTTCCTTTCTGTAAAAAGTAAGGATGCAGACCATTCAGGCCTGATATCTTCATTATTATAAATCGAAAGAGAAATTTTTTTGCATTTATTCCACATGGGAAAGGCTGCCTTCTGCTCATGCATTATTTATACTATGAAGGGAGAATGATGTCAAATCATTGGGCAAAATGGGAAAGAGAAAATGCGGGCTGATATGAATGTTGAAATATATGCAAAATATGGTATAATTATGAAATCTTTACCCCTGGGGCAAAACACTCGTTTGCAAACTTTCGTTTGATGCTTGCTCTTCAGGGAAAAAGAAAGGCAGGAGGAAATTTAAAATGGGTACAAAGAAAAGAAAATTTACTACCCCTCATACGCTGGTGATCATTGTTTGTTTAATTTTTCTGGCGGTTGCGGCCACTTATTTTGTGCCGGCCGGAGAATTTATTCGATATGAAGATCCGGTGTCAGGAGAAACTGTAGTTCAGGCAGGAAGTTATGTCAGTACAGGAACAAATCCTGTAAGTTTTTTCCGGATTCCCATTGTGATGTATCAGGGAATTTTGGAGGCGGCAGATGTTATCGCCTTTCTGCTGATTATCGGCGGCGCGTTTGAACTGGTGAACGTAAGCGGAGCGGTTCTTGCCCTGTGCAGAACTGTGGCGAAACGGCTTAAGGGAAAGGAATTCTTCGTGGTTCCCATTTTTCTTGCCCTGTTTGCCTTATTCGGCACGACCATGGGCATGTCCAATGAGGTGGCTATTTTCGTTCCCATTGGCATCACCATGGCTTTGACTTTGGGTCTTGACAAGGTAACTGGAATGGCTATGGTAACTGTAGGTGCAGTATCTGGATTTACGGCGGGACTGATGAATCCGTTTACCGTTGGGGTGGCCCAGGATATTGCGGGAGTACCTCTGTTTTCTGGAATGGGATACCGGGGAATTCTCCTGATTGCCATGCTGGCAATCGATACGGTGTATATTATTTCTTACGATAAAATGGTAAAGGCCCATCCAGAAAAAAGCATCCTTTATGGCCTGCCGGATGAAGAAGACTTTGTGGCGGATAAAGGACAGCATGAAAAGATTAATGGAAGACAAACTGCGGTTTTAGTGGTTCTTTTCGGAACTCTGGCCATTTTGATTTACGGTTTGATGAAGTATCAGTGGTATTTTGAAGAGATGGCAGGCTTGTTTTTGGCTATGGGAGTAATCTGCGGACTGATTTCCGGGCTGACGCCCAGCCAGATTGCCACCACCTTCACGGCCGGCGCCAAGGGAATTGCAGGAAGCGCCCTTACCGTGGGATTTGCCAGAGGAATTCAGATTACCCTGTCTGATGCTATGGTGATTGATACCATTGCCAACGCAGTGGCCGGGGCGGTGAATGCCCTTCCCGGTTCTATCCAGAGCATCGGCTTTTTCCTGGCCCAGACCTGCGTCAGCTTTGTGATTACTTCCGGTTCCGGCATGGCGGCGGTGACGATTCCTCTGATGGCGCCGGTGGCAGATCTTATCGGATTAAGCCGCCAGACTTTGGTGCTGGCATATCAGATGGGAGACGGATTCTCTAATCTGCTGCTGCCCACGACTTCCAGTCTTCTAGGTACCCTGGCGGTAGCCAAAGTTCCTTATGGAAGATGGTTTAAATTCATGTTCCCGCTGTTTTTAATCTGGATGGTGTTAGGCTGCGTGGTCATGGTAGGCGCAGTGGCCATTGGCTATTAAGAGTTGCCGAGGAGGATAAAGGAGAAAATGAAAACAAGAATCAAGGAATATATCGGTGAGATTCTTCCGGAGCTTTTGAAGATTTCCGATGAGATTTTCGACCTGGCAGAATTAAGCTGCCAAGAATTTAAATCCTGCCGGATTCTGGAGGAGTACCTGGAAAAGAACGGATTTACGGTAGAGCAGGGAGTGGGCGGAATGGAAACCTCCTTCCGGGCAGTGTACCAGCAGGGAGAAGGAGGCCCCTCCTTCGGTCTTTTGGCGGAGTATGACGCGCTGTCTATGGGGCATGGCTGCGGACATCATATGCAGGGGCCGGTAATTCTGGGAGCGGCCATGTGCATTAAGAAGCTTTGCGGTGATCGTCCCTGCAAGATCGTGGTTTACGGCACCCCGGCGGAGGAAAGCCTTGGGGGAAAGATCATCATGCAGGAAAACGGCTGTTTCCAGGACATTGACATTGCCCTGATGATGCACAGCGCGCCGGAAACCTGCGTGGATGTGAAAACCATGGCTCTGGAAAATTTCCGGGTGACTTTCCACGGAGAGGAGGCCCATGCAGCCATTTCTCCGGAGAAAGGGAGAAGCGCCTTGGACGGCATTTTGATTTCCTTCCAGGGAATCGAATTCCTGAGAGAGCATGTGCTGGAAGATACCCGGATGCATTATACCATTCTGGATGCGGGAGGACCGGCCAATGTGGTGCCTGGGCATGCGGTGGCTGAGTATACCCTTCGCTCCTACAATACGCATTACCTTTCTCAGGTGGTGGACCGGTTTATGGATATTATCAAAGGATCTGCCTTGATTACAGGAACCACTTATACCATTGAGCGGGATCCTGCTTATAAAGCGAAGATTCCCTGCCTGCGGTTGAATGAGCTGATCATGGAAAATGCAAAAATCTTCCAGGCTCCTCAGATTGCTCCGCCCAGAGAAAAAACGGGTTCTACGGACTTCGGCAATGTGATGTATGAGGTGCCGGGATCCTGTATCCGAGTGGCTTTCGTTCCCTCTGGGACGGCGGCTCATTCAGAAGCCTACGTCAAGGCTGGAAAATCTGAAGCAGCCCATGAGGCAGTGAGAGTGGGGGCAGAGATTCTGGCGGGAACCTGCCTGGATATTCTGGAGAGTCCAGAGCTGATGGAAGAGATTAAAAAGGATTTTGCCCGGCGGAAGGAAGAGATGGGGAAAGAAATTTAATCTTGTAATGGGAAAGAGCACAAGTACAGGCTTGTGCTCTTTTTGTGGAGAAATATTCTTGATAGATACAGATAGGAAATATTTGGGTTTTGCGGTATAATGGTAGAAAAGTCCAGGGCGGCGCACCGTCCTGAACAGCTGCAGAAAGTTTTGGGTAAAGGGAAGGGGAAATTTAACATGGATAAGGTTCAAGTTCTGAAGCAGTATTTCGGCTATGATTCCTTCCGGCAGGGACAGGCAGAACTGATTGATCATATTCTTTCCGGCGGGGATGTGCTGGGGATCATGCCCACGGGCTCAGGAAAATCTCTGTGCTTTCAGGTTCCTGCGCTGCTGATGAAGGGGATTACTCTGGTGATTTCTCCCTTGATCTCTCTCATGAAGGACCAGGTCAGTGCCTTAAATCAGGCAGGAATCCATGCTGCGTACTTAAACAGCTCTCTCACGGCGGCTCAGTATAATAAGGCCCTGGCTTTTGCCAGAGAGGGGAGATATCCCATTATTTATGTAGCGCCGGAGCGGCTGTTAACCGATGAGTTTCTGAACTTTGCCCTTCATACGGAGATTTCTATGGTGGCGGTGGACGAGGCTCACTGCGTGTCCCAGTGGGGGCAGGATTTCAGACCCAGCTATTTAAAAATCGCCCAGTTTATCCAGCGCCTTCCCAAGCGGCCTGTGGTCAGCGCCTTTACCGCTACCGCCACGAAAGAGGTGCGGGAGGATATTGTGGATATTTTGATGCTCAGACAGCCCATGGTGGTGACCACCGGGTATGACCGGCCTAATCTGTATCTGGAAGTTCAGTCTCCGAAGGACAAGTACGGCGCCCTGAAAGATTACGTTAAGGCTCATGAAGGGCAGTGCGGCATCGTATACTGCCTTACCCGGAAACTGGTGGAGGAGGTCTGTCAGAAGCTGATCCAGGATGGATATTCTGTGACCCGCTACCATGCGGGGCTGAGTGATCAGGAGAGACGGAAGAACCAGGATGATTTTATTTATGACCGGGCCATGATTATGGTGGCCACCAATGCCTTCGGCATGGGCATTGACAAGTCCAATGTGCGCTATGTGGTTCACTACAATATGCCTAAGAATCTGGAAAGCTATTTTCAGGAAATCGGCCGGGCGGGCAGAGATGGAGAACCGGCAGATTGCCTGCTGTTATACGGCGGTCAGGACGTGGTGACTAACCAGTTTTTTATTGATCATAACCAGGATAATGAGGCTTTGGATCCTTTAACCAGGCAGCTGGTGATGGAGCGGGACAGAGAACGGCTAAAGAAAATGACATTTTACTGTTTTACCCATGACTGCCTGCGGGATTACATTCTCCGGTATTTCGGGGAGTATGGAAGCAACTACTGCGGGAAATGCGCCAACTGCCTGAGTCAGTTTGAAGAGACGGATGTGACGGAAATCGCCAAAGGGCTGATGGAATGTGTGGAAAGCAGCCGCCAGCGATATGGAGCTTCAGTGATTGTGGATACGGTTCACGGAGCCAATACAATAAAAATCCGAAATTACCGGATGGACCAGAATCCTTTTTATGGCTGCCTGTCAGAAACGCCGGTGTACAAGCTGCGCCAGGTGATGAATCATCTTCTCCTTCAGGAATACCTGTGGGTGACCAATGATGAGTATGCCATTGTGAAGCTGACGAAAAAATCGGCGGAGGTGTTAAGCGAAGGCGGCAGGGTGATCATGAAGATGGCCAAGGAGATGCCAAGATCAGGAAAGGCCTCAGGGGAGAAGGGGAAAAAATCCAGAAAGATTCCAGGGACGGAAGCGTTCTCGCCCAAGGAGGAATCTTTATTTGAAGCCTTAAGAAATCTGCGGATGGAGATTGCCAGGGAAGAGAAGGTGCCGCCTTATATTGTATTTTCTGATAAAACCTTAACCCACATGTGTATCTTGAAGCCCAAAACCAGAGAAGAGATGCTCTCAGTATCCGGTGTAGGAGAATTTAAAGTGGAGAAGTATGGGGAGCGTTTTTTAGAAGCCATTAAAAAATTTGAGGAGGGAAAGGAGCATGATGAAACTGAGAAGGTATAGGCCGGAAGACTGCGCCCAGATGGCCAGGCTGTTTTATGAGACGGTCCATACGGTAAATGCCGCCCATTATACGAAGGAGCAGCTGGATGCCTGGGCGGGAGGCGATGTGGATCTTAAAGCCTGGGATCAGTCCTTTCAGGAACATTTTACGGTGGTGGCAGAGGAGGAAGGACAGATCATCGGTTTTGGAGATATGGACGAAGAAGGTTATCTGGACCGGCTGTATGTGCATAAACATTATCAAGGACAAGGGGCAGCCGCCGCTATTTGTGATGCGCTGGAGGAGAAGAGAAAAGGGAAAAACTATACCACCCATGCCTCCATTACCGCCAGGCCCTTTTTTGAGAAAAGAGGGTACCGGGTGGTTAAAGAACAGCAGGTCCAGCGAAAAGGGGTCTGGCTGACGAATTATGTGATGGAGAAGGGGAAACTGTTGGATTCATAACCATTCTTGTTTTTCTTGTCTTTCATTTGTTCTCCAGATGGAATTGTACAAGACAGAAGTTTTTTTGTTCCTACGTAATAGTCAACAACGTTTTCGTACATGTCGATATCTGTGCATGATTTAGAGATGAAGCTTACTAAAACATGATTATTTTTTACAGTTCATTCCATTGCAATTCTTTCCTGTTAAGACAGATTATCTGCTGGGGCTGGATTATTATTCCTGCTTATGTGCAACAGGATTGACTGTTGAGCAAATTGTGCATATTCAGCAAATTATTAGCGATATACTTTCCTGAAAAATGGGAGCGCCGCAAATCATCATAACGGATGAATTTGCGGCGCTCCCGTTTGTTATGGCAAGGAATCCAATGCCTCTCTGTCAACTAACTCATTTTAGTTTTGGTCAGGCTGTTTGGTCCGGCTGCGGCACAGCCTGCGGATGTGTTTAAAGAAGGGATGGTCTGCCGCCTCAGGACAGTCGGCGGAGTAGAGGAGGTTCGCGGTGACGGTAACGGGCGGGTACAGGGGACGGGCGCACAGGTCAGGGAAGCGTTCAGGGATGCGCCGGGCGCTTTCTGTTGTAGTGAAGGTATAGCAGCCGGGGCCGGAGATCAGCATGGGAAGCATAGATGCCTGGTCTGTGTAAGCATAGGGCGCGTGGAGCGTCAGACCGGCATCTCGGAAATTGTTTTTCAATGAGCCATAGGAGTTGTCGAACTCTTCTTTTTCGCAGATCAGCCGGTAATCCACAATATCTTCCAACGTGATGTTCTCCTTGGCGGCAAGCTTGTCTTCCCAGTGAAAAAGAATGCACACATTTTCAGCAAAGAGGGCCTGGCTGTTTATCCCGGCAGGCAGCAGAGCCCGGTTGCATCGAAGCAGGGCGAAGTTAAAGCGTCCGCTTCTTACGCCTTCTAATAGATTTCCTTCACTGGTCATGGAGATATTGACGCAGCAGCCGGGATTTAAGGAGATGAAATCGGTGATCATAGCTGGAAACTCGGTATAAGCCGCCTGGGAAAACAGTCCTACAGAGATATTTTGCAGCGTGTCCGAACGAAAATGGGCCATAGCCTGCCGCATGTTCTCCCATCCGCGCATGATGCCAAGGGCGTGGTCGTACAGAACTTCTCCGGCCTGGGTGAGCTTTACCCCCCGGCCCGTGCGGGCGAAAAGTTTTACGCCAAGTTCGCTCTCCAGGGCGGAAATTTTTTGAGAGAGGGCTGACTGTGTGATATAAAACCCGGCGGCTGTCCGGGTGAAGCTGCCCTGTTTTGCCAGGGCCATGAAATATTCAATGTCCCGTATGTCCATGTGACCTCCTTCAGAGATATTAGTTTAACTTATAGAGGTATTATAAAGCCGGAATTCATCAAAAGCAAGGAAAATGCTATAATATATTCATGTGAAGCCGGTTTAAATCGCTAAAGTGCAATTAGTATATGTTATGGCACATGGCGGCCGGAGAAAGGAGATGAATATGCTGGAAACAGAGATCGGGCAGTTTCGCAGGCATGTGCCGGCTGCGGCAAACTGCGCGTATTTTGAAACGGCGTCCACCGGTCTTGTGCCGGACTTTGTCTATGAAGCGGTGAGAGCGTATCAGGATGACCGCTATTTTAAGGGCGGCGATTCGCTGTGGCGGTACGGCCAGGAGAACGTGGCCACACCAGAAATGCTGCGGCGCTCGGCGGCTTCTCTGGGACGGATGTTAGGAACAGGCGGAGAGAACATATTTTTTGGCTTGGATACCTCTCAAGTATACAGTGTGTTCAGTGCAGGCCTTAAGCTGGAATCTGGAGATAATGTGATCCTGCCGGAAGGAGGCTGGATGGCTAATCGCTTCGCCTGGCAGGTTCGGGAATCGGAGGGGATTGAGCTGAAGTATGTCAGGTCCCGCAGAGGAGGCATTCAGCCTGAGGACGTGGCTGCTGCATGTGACGGCCGTACCAGGGCTGTGTGCCTGACGCTGGTGGAATCGGCTACGGGATTTATGCTGGATGCCGCTGCCATCGGTCAGATATGTGGAGAGAGGGGCTTGTGGTTTGCTGTGGATGCAACCCAGGCGGGAGGCGTGATGCCCATTGATGTGGAATCTATGGGCATAGATTTTCTTGCTGCCAACGACTATAAGTGGATGATGAACTTCTGTGGAACCGGCTACGGCTATGTCTCTCCGCGTCTGCGGGGGCGGCTTGTGCAGAAAGCGGCTGGATGGATGAGTGATACAGACAGGGCTGACACCGCCAAGGAAAGACTTACCTTGCGGGAGGATGCAGGGCGCTATGAATTTGGTTATCCCAATGCTCCAGGGGTGTATGGACTGGGGCTGGCGGCGGAGCAGTATATGGCTCTTGGAGGCGGGAAGATCCGGGCGTATATTTTTGGCCTCATCGACCGGCTGCTGACTGGAATCCAGGGTATTCCCGGCGTCACATGTGCAAGCAGTCTTGAGGAGAAAAACCGATCCGCCATTATTCTGCTGAGGATTGCTCCGGAATTAGGCTTGAGCGTTCAGAATTTGGCTGAGGCAGGCATCTGCGCTCCTTTTTCCCAGAGCGCCGACGGAGCCCAATGGATGCGCCTGAGCGTACATTATTATAACAACACTGAGGACATAGACAAATTGATTGACGTGTTTAGAAGAGGAGGAAATACAAATGGATGATGTTGAAAAGAAACTGCAGGAACTTGGAATAGAGCTGGTAAGTGCTCCTGATCCTATGGCCAATTACGTGAGTGTGCAGAAGGCGGGAGGACTTTGGTTTTTCTCTGGAGCTGGGCCTTTTGTGAACGGAAAACCCAGCATGTTCGGCCGTCTAGGAGAGAATTTAACAACCCAGCAGGGCTATGAGGCTGCGCGCCTGGCGGGAATCAACCTTCTGGCCATTCTTAAGCGGGAACTGGGAGGCGACTGGTCTAGACTTAAACAGATTGTCAAGGTTCAGGGCTTTGTAAACAGTACTAACGATTTCATGGAGCAGCCCCAGGTGATCAACGGCGTTTCCGATCTTTTCGGTCAGGTTCTGGGTGAGCGCGGACGCCATGCCCGCACTGCCGTTGCCGTAAATACTCTGCCTTTCGGGATTCCCGTAGAGGTTGAGATGATTGCAGCGGTGGAAGAATAAGGCCGCAAGGCAGGAAGAGGAGATCAAATGGGCACCAACACAAACGTAAATGACAGACTGCCTTTTAAGGTAAAACTTTGCTACTCCGCAGGCGGATTTGGAAAATCTCTGCCAACGGTGATGCTGATGGCGTATTCACTTTATTTTTACAACAACCTTTGCGGCATTGATCCGCTTATTGTGTCAGCCGTAGTATTTTTCGCACGAATCTGGGATTTTGCCAATGACCCGCTGATGGCCATACTTGTGGATCGTACCCGTTCCAGGATCGGCCGCTGCCGTGTCTGGCTGAAGTATTTTTCTTTGCCGGCCGGAATCGCTTTTGCTCTGTGTTTTATCATGCCGGATTTCGGAACTTCCGGCAAGATTATCTGGTTCATCCTGTTTTATGTTCTGCAGGATATGGTAGGCACCGCTACTCTGGTTCCCATCAATACAATGCTGGGCCGCATTACCCAGAATGACGCGGAGCGGGCGGGAATCAACGGCATGAACGGTATATTTGGACTGCTGGCCAATCTGGTTGGGGGTTCCTTCACGGTGCCTTTGGTTCAGCTTTGCGGCGGCGGAAACGAGCTGCGGGGCTTTGCTTTTGTGGGCGTGATTTACGGCGCTTTTTTCGTTCTTTCGAATCTTATTGTTTACTGGGGCACCCGTGGATACGATCCGGCGGATGAACTGAAAGAGGAAAAAGGCGGGGATGAAGGAAAACGAGAACATACCTCAGCTGGGGAATCGATTAAAGCCTTGGTTACCAACGTGCCCTGGCTTATGTGCGTGGGAATGTATTTTGTCGTGATGGTTACAGTGGGCATTTATACGGCCTCTGGATTGTATTACTTCCAGTATAATCTTGAAAACACAGCTCTTTATTCTATCGTAAACGCCCTGACGATTTTTTGCAGTCTGGCTGCTTATGCATTCCTGAAGCCGGCAGTTAAACGCTTTGGATGCGCCAAAATCGGCATAGGCGGGGCGATGATTATGTTCATTGGATTTTTTGCAAGATTCTTGCTCCACGATGCCAACACCGTTATTGTGATAGCGGGCAGTATCTTTGGAAACATTGGTCAGGCAATGACCACCTCCTTAATTATGCTTATGGTACTTAACGCGGGCGTCTATGGCCAGTGGAAGACTGGAGTGGCTCATGAGGCTGTGCTGATGAGCGGCTATTCCGTGTCCTATAAAATCGGATCTACGATTGCCACGCCCATTGCCGGACTGCTGATGGGTATGGTACCATGGGTAGAGGGGGCAGCTAGTCAGGAGCAGAGCGTATTGAATCTTTTCTTTTATGAAAATACCATTCTGCCTGCTGCAGGCGCCCTTTTTGCCGCATTCTTTGCCTTTTTGTACCTGCGCTACGAAAAGCGTTTCCCTGAAATGCGCCGGGAGATTGAAGCCCGCCGCAGATAAGGCAGGCAACCCCGCGTGCGCCGGAAGCCGATCCATCGGCTGTCCCACAAAAGTCTGGCGGCGCAGTTGGAATCTTTGAATACATGCCGTCTGTTCGAAGACGGACTTTCACAGTAAGGAGATATTGATATGATACTGAATAACTGCCGTCTGATTCCAGAGCTTTCGGGAGGTGTTGAGACTTTCTGCGGAAGTGTGGAAATCCAGGACGGAAAAATTCTTTCTGTCAGCGCAAAAGCCGGAGACGCAGCCGGCTTCGACTGCGGAGGCGGAACGCTGATTCCCGGTCTCATTGATGCCCACACCCATGTTACCATCCTAGGCGGCGTGGGAGAGGGGAAGGAACAGGATCCGCAGGCTGTACTTGTGGAAGCCCTTGCCTGCGCCAGCCGGTTCCTTGATTATGGGTTTACCACCATACGGGACTGCGGAAGCATCCATCGGGCAGGACACTACGTCAGGGAGGCGGTAAAGCGAGGGATTATTTCTGGTCCGCGGATAATTTCTGCTGGACGCCAGATCAGTACCAGCGCTGACACGCCTAAAAGCTGCATATCCCGGGCCAGCATAAATTTTGCTGACGGTGAGGCGGATACCCGCCGGGCGGTGCGGGAAGAGTGCGTAAATCTGGCTGACTTTATCAAGATCTATGCATCTGGTTCAGCCTATCTGCCCACAGGCGTGCCAAAGCATCCCATTATGGATTATGACGAGATCTGCGGGGCGGTAAATGCCGCTCGTTCCTGCGGCGTCTATGTCGCCGCTCACTGCCATGCTGACAGCGCTATCCGAAGTTGTATCCGCGCCGGGGTAAAGACCATCGAGCACGCCACATATTTAGGAAGTGAGACGCTGAAGCTTCTGATGGATACACCAGACTGTGCCCTTGTACCAACCTTCTCCGCAATGTACGTCAGCCAGACTGACCCGGAGTTGAAGGCTTTCTGGGAGGCACGCCTGGCGCCGATGCTTGAGAGCTGCAGGGCGAATATCCGGGCGGCCTATGAGGCTGGAGCGTTGATGGGATTCGGCACAGACAGCAATGCCCTTATGACCCAGTACAAACTGGGGATTGAGTTTAAAATGCGCCGTGAGCTGGTGGGAATGTCTCCCATAGACATCCTTATGCAGGCAACGGTGATTAACGCCGCTATTCTTGGCTTGTCAGAACGTATCGGACAGATTAAGCCAGGCCTTGAGGCTGATTTTGTGCTGCTGGAAAGAGATCCCAGGGAGGACTTTTCTGTTCTGTACTCCGCTCCGCAGCACGTATGGAAAAGCGGAAAGATGATTAAATGATGCAGAGAGCAAGAAAGTTTGGAATCTGCGATACCGGGCTGCTCTGCCGGGAGCGTTCCTTTGGTATCTTCGAGAGAAAGGACAGATTATGGATTTTACACCTAGATTATATGAAACTAGCGGCAGCGCTGTGATTGGCGGACGGCAGGTTGACTACCGCACAGAGTGCGGAGACTGGCCGGTATATGCCGAGGATGGCGGGCTGCTGGGTACCATGTTCAGTTATGCTTATCTTTCCACCAGCCAGGAGGACAGCCAGCGTCCTGTGGTTTTTGCCTTTAATGGCGGGCCAGGCTCCTCCTCCCTCTGGCTTCACGCCGGTTTTCTGGCGCCGGAGACAGTCAAGATGCCTAATCCTCTTAATCCCCCCACAATGCCGCCATACGCCCTGGAGCCCAATGATGAATGTATCCTGGACGTAAGTGATATTGTGCTGATTGATCCTATGGGGACAGGGTACGGATTGGTGCTTAATGAGGAGCGTCAGGGGGAAGCGTACTCCATTGAATCTGATGCCAAGATTTTTGCACAGTTTATTGAAAGCTGGAAAATTTCCCACGGGCGGGAAAACAGCCCTGTATACCTTTTAGCAGAAAGCTATGGTACTCTGCGGGCATGTACTATACCGGATATGCTCATTGGAGGTCCCACCACCGCCGTGGCTGAGACCAGGGGGTACAGCGTAAACGGCATTATTCTCATGGGCAGCGCTGTGGCCTGGAACCCGGGGAAAATGGCCTTTTTCGAGGGCGGTGTGGAGCAGATGACGCTGGCTTTCCCTACCATGGCTGCGTGCAGCTGGTATTTTACAGAAGGGGAAAAGCCGGATCTTGATAAGTATATGGATGAAGCATACGCTTTTGCCGGCGGGGATCTGCTTCGCAGTTTATATGCGGGATACAGTATGCCGGAGGATGAGCGGGAGAAGATTATCTCCAGGCTGACTTATTTTACCGGCCTTGACCCGCAGCTGATTCGCCAGAATAACTGCCGCATCAGCGCAGAAGAATTTGCCAGCCGGCGCCTGGCCTCCCAGGGCCTGGATCTGGGCCTGTATGACGGGCGTTTCACGATGCCCCACTCCGGCCAGCTGGGCTTTATGGCAGAACCCACCGCAGACGATCCAGCCATGGGGGCTTACGTTCCGGCATACTGCGGAGCCTTTGCTCTGATGGCAAAGAAATTAGGCATCCGTATTGCGGAGCCCTATAAGGCTATTAACTTTAAAATTAACAGCCGCTGGGGCTATGAGGGACGCAAAACTCCTGCTGAGCATCTTCAGGCCGCTCTCAGGCGAAGCCCAGGTCTGCAGGTGATGTTTTGCTGCGGCCGCTATGATTTTGTCACCACGCCGGGACAGGCACGTTACCTGGCGAATCATCTGGACTGCGCTGGACGGCGGGTACTGGTGCGGGATTATGAATCTGGCCATATGCCCTACATCGGCTCAAGCCGCCGGGACCTTGCCCGGGATATTCGGACTATGATAAGTGAGGTGAGCGGATGAGCGGGTTCAAGCCCTTCGCATGGGAGGGGATTAAGGTTCATTCCTCTGGCCTGAGATACAACGTGAGACTGGAGGATTATGTGCTTCGTGGAGAATCCGGCGGGGAGGAAGCCGTCATGTTTACCTGGTCCTATACCATGGAGAAGGGTGATCCCTCCAGGCCGGTAATATTTGCCTACAACGGCGGACCGGGAAGCCCCAGCGCCTGGCTGCACATGGGCCTGCTGGGCCCGAAGCTGGTGGAGATTCCCGGTTATCCTTCTTTTTCTGAAGGATGGAGGATACGAGACAATGAAGAGTTCCTGCTGGATCAGTGCGATCTTGTGCTGGTGGATCCTGCTGGTACCGGCTGGGCCGGCCTTCTGGATCAGAAGGCAGCAGGAGAGTACTACTCTGTTGCAGGAGATGGACGTGCCTTTGCCAGGCTTATTGCCGGCTGGCTTAAGGACAGAGGACGGGAGAAAAGCCCGGTGTATATCCTGGGGGAGAGCTACGGCACCATCCGCAGCCTGGCATTGGCTGATGCTCTGCCGGAAACCATTGACTTAAGAGGAATTATCCACATTGGTGTGTCCTTTAACGTGGGCGCCAAGGGAGCCATGTATGTGGAGCCTAATGTGCGCCGCCTTGGAGCAAATGCCGCTGCCTGCCGCTACCACTATCATCAGGATGTTGAAGAAGAAAAATTTATCAAGGATGCCATGGAGTTTGCCTGCGGCGACTATGCCCGCGCTCTGCTCCTTGGAAGCAGGCTTGACAGGAAGGAGTATGAGGAGGTCCTTGGCCGCCTTGCTTATTATACAGGGCTTGATCCAGATATGCTTAGACGAAACCACCTGCGTTTTTCGGAGCAGGACTTTATGCTGGGGCTGGTTCCTGGTTCTCTGCTGAGTATGTATGATTCTCGTCTTACCCATGTCTTTAAATCTGGTGAGGACAGCACGAAATATGATCTTAAGTATGATCCCTTTATGGAAGGGGCTGCGGATATTTTTGAGGAGGCTCTTTTGCAGTACGCTGGTTCAGAACTGGCTGTGCCTGAAGGACGCCGGAGGGAGGCTTCATCCGTGGATATTGCGGAACGCTGGGATTATGCAGGTTATAAAAAGGATACCCTGGCTCTTCCTGAAGAACTGATGAAGGTCCGCCCAAGGCTTCAGATGCTTTTCGTCTCAGGGCGCTACGATTTATCCAGCACTTTTGATTTTGTGGACTGGTACCTGTCCCACTATGATCTGGATCCAGAACGTACCGATCGGCTGGTGCTGCCCTCCGGCCATGCGTCTTATGTGGGCGCCGGGATGGCTGAAGAGCTGTCACGACGCATTCGGAAATTCGTTTGTTCAAGCAGATGAGATGATAGGATAGATTTGTTATTTCTGACTGCGCCGGCAGGCAGCGCTCCAGCTGCCCGCCGGCGCAGTTTTTATCCCTGACTTGACGGCGCCTGCCCGGCGGCGGACTTTCAGCGCAGACCTGGAAACGTTCTTTTTGTTTTGATATAATAGGATGGAGAAGGTCTGAGACGCCTTGTCTCACCCTGCAGCGTTCTCCTGCATAAGATAGATCAGGGCTTATCCAAAGCCTAAATAAAGAAAAGGAGAATCAGCTATGGGGTTAACAAATTCAAACAAAGTTGTAAGTACAAATCAAATGGGGTGTTCTGATTATATCAAGATCACTCTTGCCCTTGCCGCTTCGCCGGATATTATCAGCAATCCTACGGACATTGTTTTGATTCTGGACCGTTCCGGAAGCATGGCAGGAAGCGCTCTGGCGAATTTAAAGCTGGGAGCAAAGAAATTTATTTCCATTATTGACGAGGCAACAGACGGATCGCAGGACGGTCAAATTGGTTCCGGCAGCCGCATTGGCATTGTCAGTTTTGCTGATACGGCAGTGCAGAACACACAGCTGATTACCTCGGTGGATGCGTTAAATGCGGCAGTAGACAGCCTGACAGCAGGAGGCGCCACTAATCATGCAGACGCCTTTGAGAAAGGGGCAGCCATGTTTGATCCGGCTTCTTCCAATGCCAGAGTGATGGTAATGTTTACTGACGGAAAGACCACGGCAGGTCCCAATCCCGATCCGGTGGCTGCCGCTGCCAGGGCTTCGGGAATTATCATTTACTGCATCGGCCTGGTGGGCGCCGATGGCATCGACCCGAACGTGCTGAATGAGTGGGCCACTGATCCAGACGCCTCCCATGTGGCCATTACGCCGGATGATGGAGATCTGGAGAATTTGTTTGAGGATCTGGCGGCCAATATTGCTAAGCCAGGAGCTACAGATATTTTTCTTAAAGAGGAAGTTCACCCTGATTTTGCCATTACCGGAATTCTGACGCCAGTCAAAGGAACGGCGGCGCTGGTGAATTCCACCACCCTTACCTGGTCTATTGATGAACTGGGGACCACAGCTAATGAGGGAGCTAGTCTGGAATTTTTCGTTCAGCATGTGGGAACGGATTCCGGAACGAAGCTGATTAACCGTTCGATCACCTACACGGATTCAGAAAATAATCAGGCTACCTTCCCTGAGCCTTCTGTCACAGTGGACTGCGGCGCAGTGGTTCATCCCGAGCCTTGTCCCGTCCCCAGAGAATTTTCCATTGAAGGCTGCGAAGAAATGGCTTCCTTCCAGGTGGAAAGTGCATATCTGGAATCCTTGGGCCGTATCCTTGAGATGGATGTGAACATTAAAAATGTGTGCCCAGGGAGGAGAACTGCCCTTGGTGTGATTCTCACGGAAGTGGATCCGCAGGGAAATGAATATCCCCGGGGAATCAAAACCATGACCATTCCCGCCCATTATTATCCGGAGTGCCGGGATGTGCTGGTGAAGTGTATCCGGTTTGTGCTTCCCGAGGATCTGGATGTATCGGGAACGGGAGCTGCCTCCCTGTGCAATGCCAGACAGTTTAAGGCCCGGATCATTACCCATATGATTGACCCGGAATATCGCTGCTGCGGCACTGCGGTATAAGGTGAGAGCGTGATAATAAATTCAGGAGGTACAAAAGATGTATTTAACACAGTTTGCTTTCCCAGACGGGGAGAGAGAAGCCAGTTTCCTGATGGGAATCCGGCGGACTTGTTATGACAGCTTTTATCCCTTTCAGGTGCTGCCGAAAAAGGCCCTTAAATTCCTGGAATTCGAACCGATTACGATTTTATATGGGGGAAACGGAAGCGGAAAGACTACGGTCCTTAACGTGATGGGAGAGGCACTTAAGCTTACCAGGGATACCCTGTATAACCGGACCAGTTTTTTTGAGGATTACACAAAGATGTGTGACTGGCGGCTTTCTGAGGCCCTCCCAGAGGCCAGCAGAATCATCACCAGCGACGATGTGTTTGATTTTATGCTGAATCTCAGAACCTTAAATCAGGGAATTGACCAGAAGAGAGAAGAACTGTTTTCTGAATACCTGGAAGCCAAGTATTCCCAGTTTCAGATGAAGTCTCTGGCTGATTACGATCAGTTAAAAAAAGTGAACACAGCCAGAAGGAAAACTCAGTCCCGCTTTGTGCGGGAATCACTGATGGATAATGTGCGGGAGCATTCCAACGGAGAGAGCGCATTTTTGTATTTTACCAGCAAAATCAATGACAGCGGACTGTATCTGTTAGATGAGCCGGAAAACAGCTTGTCTCCGGAAAAACAGCAGGAACTGGCAAGGTTTTTGGAAGATTCTGCTCGATTCTTCGGCTGTCAGCTGGTGATCGCAACCCATTCCCCCTTCCTGCTGGCCATGAAGGGGGCAAGGATATACGATATGGATGAATCGCCGGCAGACATTAAACCCTGGACAGAACTTGTCAATGTGAGAGCATATTACGATTTTTTTAAAGAACATGAGAAAGAATTCCAGAAAACTTCTTTCTCTGGATTGTGAAAGGGGAGCATGACCTGAAACTGGTTTTCATGGGCCATTTCCAGAAAATCTCCCCGGCTCTGATGGTGGGGATAGGCCATGGTAAAGGCCTTTCCTTCCGCCAGAAGAGTTTCCGTAAGGCATCCTGTTTTCACCCGGCCGGTGAGAAGAACCGCAGCGCCTTTACTTGTGGCCTGAAGAGCCAGCTGGATGCTTTCTGGCTGTTCTAAATGGGTATCTCCCAGAAGGAGAATGTCATATTCTCCGGAGTCCAGGCCCTTGTCCGGCTGTCCTGCCAGGAAGGCCTGAATATCCTGAACCGCTTTCGGCTTAAGCCACTGGGGAAAGGCCAATGTTTTTTCGGTAAGACGGATCATATTCTGGTCCATGGCAATCTTGGCCTCAGGAAGGCTTTCCCGAAGCATATAAATGATTTCCACTCCCCGTCCGTATTTGGGAAGGGGCATCAGAATCTTTCGCCCTTCTTTCAGCAGATTCTGAATCTGCCGGATCATTTGCCCCCGCAGCTCTGGGGCATCTCCCTGTTCTTTGCTATGGGCGCAGTCCATGATGGCAAGATCCGCCTTTCGGCCCTCTATGGGATCAGTTTGGTAAACTAAAGGTCTTTTTTGATAATCCCCGGTGTAGAGGACGCTTCCGTATGGATCGCGGAAATGAAACCAGAGGCTTCCGGCGCAGTGGCCTGATTTCCCATAAGAAAAGGACAAGCCGTCTTCAAGGGATAAGCCCTTTCTTCCCTGATCTGGATTGCTGGGGCAGTCAAGAAGAATCGTTTTATCCCAGAGAATTCCGGAAAATTCCAGGGTAGGCCGGGTGGTGACCAGCCATCCGTTAAATCCCTGGCGGCAGAACTCTTCGAAGGCGCCGCTGTGATCCTTATGGCAGTGGCTTAAAAACAGATACCGGGTTTGCTTTAAAAGAGCGGGTTCTACCTGGGGAAAGGGATTAGGATCAGTATCCATAATGCCGCAGTCCAGCATGTAATAGCGGTTTTCCCCAAAGGAGAGGAGAAAGCAGCTGCGGCCATGCTCCCCGTACCCGCCTTTAATGATCAGCCGATTCATAGACATAAAGCTTCTCCTTTTCTATCTGGACGAATCCTTCTTTCTGTTCGGGAATAGGATCATCATGAAGGATGCAGAATTCCTGCCCGTTTTGTGTGCGCATCTTTACCCGGTAGCAGCCTCCCTCAAAGGTAGAGAGAATGGACTGGGCTTTAAAGCAGTTGTCCTGAAGGTTTTCTCCCAGCCAGTGTCCGTCTTCCGGTCGGAAACGGATTTCTGCCTTCCTGGGGAAGGAGGAGGGAGCGTTTCCTGAAGAATCAGAAGCAGGGAAATACGTTCCTGCCACTGTTTCTTCGCCGATCTGCACCTGACAGCCGGCATCATTGATTGCGAAAAGACCGGCGTCTTTTAAATCATTTCCTGCTCCCAGAAGTCCGGCCACTAAAGCGGTGCTGGGTTTTAAATAGCAGGTTCTGGGATCATCCGCCTGATCGATTTTTCCGCCGTCCATAATAATAATCCGGTCTGCCATGGCAAAGGCTTCAGAAGGATCATGGGTTACATGGAACACGGTGGTTTTCAGTTTATGGAACAGGTAGGACATTTCTGTGCGCATTTCAATGCGCAGCTGAACGTCCAGGTTGCATAAAGGCTCGTCCAGCAAAACAATGGAGGGTTTGGTCACCAGAGCTCTGGCGATAGCCACTCGCTGCTGCTGGCCGCCGGAAAGTTCTGCGGGATAACGGTGAAGAAGTCCGTCAAGATGGAGAAGACTTATGGTTTCTTCTACCCGCCGGCGGATTTCCTCACGGTCAATTTTCTGGATCTTCAGGCCGTAGGTAATATTGTCCTCTACCTTCATGTGGGGCCAAAGGGCGAAATCCTGGAATACCATATTGATGCCCCGTTTTTCCGGGGGAAGATTATGGTGAGGGCCGGATACTTCCTGGCCGCGGATCCGCACAATTCCGCCGTCCAAAGGCAGGATGCCGGCAATGATTCGAAGAAGGGTAGATTTGCCGCAGCCTGAAGGTCCTAGTACGCTGATGATTTCCCCTTCCTCCACTTTAAGGCTGATGCCGTTTAATACCTGGGTTTTTCCATATTTCTTTTTTACATTCTCAATTTCAAGTATGGTCTGCATTCCTGTTCCTCTTTCCAAAGTTTAAAATAAATTCCAGCAGCAGCATAATCGCGATGATAAAGGCGCCGCCCACTATGGTTGCTGCAGCAGAATAGCCAAAGTTTAAATCATTGTAAGCATCGCTGATGTACACCGGCAGGGTGCTGTAGTTCGGCGGGTACAAAATGGTAGTGATGGCTAGATTAAAAACGCTTCCTCCGAAGGCTGCCAGAACTGCCGATACCATGCTGGAGTGTAGCAGAGGCAGGAGAATGGTTTTCAGCCGTCTGAAAAGCCCTGCTCCCTGTACCTGAGAAGCAGTAAGCAGTTCCTGAGGTACTTTAGACATTCCGCCTACCAGGACACGGTTGATTAAAGGAACGGCGGAAGCCACGCTGGCCAGAATCAGGATTTCCGGTTTGCCGTAAAGATTAAGGCCAAGGGGCTGAAGCCATTTCTGGTTCCAGACGAAGATATAGCCGATACCCAGCACAACGCCGGGAACAGCCATTGCTACCAGGGTCATCATGTCGATAAGCCGTTTTAATTTAAATTGAGAGTAGGTGAGGACGTAGGCCACGGCAAAGCCGATAACCAGACCGATTACTGCGGCCACGGCCGCCAGGGTCAAGGAATTTTTAATGCCTTCCAGCAGAGCGCCGTCAAGCTGCAGCACGTTCTGGTAGTTGGCCAGGGTAAACTGAAACCGTTCAATACTGAAGGAATCAGAGAAGGACATAATAAAATTGGAACCGATGGGAATTCCCAGGGCGATCAGAGAGAATACCCCGGCAGCCAGAGAAAAAAAGCCAGTGGCGGCAGGAGACGCTTTCTTCGGCACTACCTGCTCTGTTCCGGTTCCCAGAAAATCAAACCGTTTTCTTCCCATCATGTAAAACTGAAGGACCATGGCAATGACAATCATGACTACCAAATAAAGGGAGAGCACTCCCGCCATATCAAACCGCACGGGGGATGAACAGATGGCGCTGTAAATGGTATAGGGAAGGGTGGGGAAGGAATATACCGCCGTAATGGTGGAGGACATTCCATAATCGCCTACCGTATCCATGAAAATCAGCATGGCTGCAGAGAAATAAGTGGGAAGGCACAGAGGAAGCTGGACGCTGCGCCACGCCTTAAAGGGAGAGGCGCCATTCATTCTGGCAGCGTGAACCAGTCTGGCAGGATACCATTCCAGAGCTGCCTTAATGGTCACATAAGCCATGGGATATTTGCAGAGAACCATTACCGTAACCAGTCCTGGAAAACTGAAGAGGAAGTTATTCATTCCTTCAATGTGCAGCCAGGAGCGGGCAATGCCGTTGCCGGAGACAAAGAACACCCATCCCTGAGCCAAGATAAAGGAAGGCATAATCATGAGAATCCAGCTGACAATATCTAAAAGTTTTGCCAGAGGAAAATCGTATCTTACCCGAATATGGGCCAGAATGCCAGCCAGAAGAAGGCCTGCCGCTGTGGTGCACAGACTCATGGCGGCGGAATTAATAAATGCCCGTTTCCATAAGGGGCGGACGAAAACATCCAGAACCAGACTTAAATTTCCCGGATTAAATTCTTCTAAAGACAGTCCCGGGCAGACTACCTGGAGAAGCACTGTCACTAAGGGCAGCAAAACCAGAATCGCAAGAATCGCCAGAAGCAGGGATCCTGCAATATTTTCTCGTAATTTCATTCTTGTTACTCCATCAAAAAACTCGGTGTTTATTTGCCTGAGGAAGGCAGCCAGAGAAAAAAGGGTTGCCAGGTCCTTGTCCGGGACCTGGCAACCGGTTTTTCCTTGATTTAATTTGTCAAAAGGCTGTGTTTAGCTGCTGAATATTATTGAACAGACATATCGGCAAACCAGGCCTTGATGTCGGCTTCATGCTCTGCGCCCCAGGCAACGTCGGCAGTTTCCAGCTTGGCGTTGGGATCACGGTTCGCCTTCATCTCTACTCCTTCAACAGAAGGCTCAAAATAACCTTCATCGCCAGTATTTACCAGAGTCTGCTGTGTCTCTGGATCAAGCAGGAAATTCACAAACATTTTGGCGATTTCCATCTGGTCGGTGGAAGCGTTGATGGCTGCCACACGGGTAGAACCGGGAGCTCCGTCTTCCGGCCATACGATGGTGATAGGTTCTCCGCTGTTTACCATTTCATAGGCATTGCTTTCCTGAAGCAGTGCCACAGAAATTTCACCGCTGGCTAAAGCCTGTACAACCTGTGGATTCTTTGGATAAACTTTTAAGCCCTGGCTGAATAAGGTGCTGAAATATTCCTGACCAGCTTCCATTCCTTTTTCATACATGATTTCCGCAGCCAGAGGATAAGCAGGGGCGGCCACTCCTGGATCGGCCATTCCCACCTGATCAGTAAAGCGGGGATCAGTCAGATCATCGATGGTTTTGGGGGCAGTGGTGTCATCATAAACGTCATTGCGGTATACTAAAACGCCGGCGGCATGAGTTCCGGTAGGATAAAAGCATTTATTTTCCGGAACCAAGGATTTGGAGAATTCCGTAAGATTAGCGGCATTTTCCGGTTCCCAGTCCGTAAGAAGAGAGCCGTCCTGGGACAGGTTGTAGATATCGTACATGGAATCAATCCAAACCACATCCCATTGAGGATTGCTCTTTTCCGCTTCAATTCTGGACATGGTTTCCGCTCCGTTTCCTACCACAACTTCCACATCATATCCAGTGGCTTCCTTAAACATATCTCCGATTACAGCGTCAAAGTCGTTTAAGTAAACTAAAAGAGGTTCTGTCTGCTCCGGCTTTTCTGCGGAAGAGCCGTCTGCCTGTGCTTCCTCACTGGATTCTGCTGCTTCGGCAGCAGTATTGGTTTCTTTGGTTTCCTGAGCCTGTGCTGAGGCTGTGGTGGATTCTGCTGACGTTCCGCTGGTGGAGCAGGCGGTGACAGACGCCATCATGCAGACAGAAAGTCCTAATGCTAACACTTTTTTCACAATGATTACCTCCTGAAGGACGAACAAATTTTAGGTTTCTGCTGACAAAATGATTTTGAAAGAGGCAGCTGCTTCGCTGCGTTAAAACAATTTAGTCAGCAGGAAAGTTTAATGCTGCAATGATTTTAACATTGGGGAGTTAGCAAAAATAGCATAAATTGGTAATATTTTTGTATAGAATGAGTAAAATACCAAAATTATCGGACAATAATTTAACTCGTTATTTGAAATAAAGAGGAGTTCTTATTTTTTCGATGATGCTGGAAGTCTTTTTGAAGTGTGTTATACTCTTACTATGATGGTTTGCCTCCGAACAGACGGGAAAAATCAAAAACGCTAAAGGCCCATGGATTTTATGAGATTTTTATGGAATGGCGGGTGCAGCGCCGGGCGAACTAAGGATTAATGTGAAGAAAGGGGAGAAGAGAGAATGCGGGTAGAACGATATGGATGCTGTTTAAATGGTCATGAACTGATTTTGAGAAATCCAGAAGAGGAGGATGCCGCAATGCTTCTGGAGGGACTTAAAATCATGTGCGGCGAAACCAGAAATTTATTGAAGGAGCCGGATGAGATTAGATTTACTTTAGAAGAAGAACAGAATTTTATTCAGAGCATGAATCATTCCAGGAGAAATTTGATGCTCCTGGGCATGTATAACGGAGAATATGTGGGAAATTGTTCCTTGATGGGAATGGCCCCTATGCGGCAGCAGCACCGGGGAACCCTGGGAATTGCGCTGTATCAGAAGTATACTGGAATGGGAATCGGAACAATCATGCTTAAACAGCTGCTTTCCCATGGAAGAGAAATGGGATTAGAGCAGGTGGAATTGGAGGTTGTGGCAGAAAATAAAAGAGCCATTGCCTTATATCAAAAAATGGGATTTCAGATATACGGCGAGTTTCCCAACAACATGAAGTATCAAGACGGAAGCTGTGCCAATGCTTATTGGATGATGAAACGTCTTTAATATAAAGAACGAAAGGGTAAAGGCTATGAGGGGCAAGTTAGAACAGACAGGGAAAAATGAAGTGATTTTGGAAAAGGCAGAGATTGAAAAACGGGAGGTGCTGTTTCGCCTTCTTCAGTATTCTCTGTTTGAGGAGAGCGGAGGAGACGGAAATGAGATGAATGAGGAGGCCATTTTTCCTTATCCATGGTTTGAGGCGTATTTTTCTGAGGAAGGAAGAGAAGGATACTTCATCAGGGAAGGCAGAGAAGGGAAATTGGCGGGCTTTGTGATGATCAACTGCCATATGGAAAAAGCCGAATCTGGCCACAGCATTGCGGAATTTATGGTGGTTCCCGGACAGCGGAGAAAAGGAATCGGCCGTGCCGCTGCCTGGGCCTGCTTTCAGAAGCATCAGGGGAACTGGGAAGTGGCCCCGGCGGTGGGAAGCAGCGGGGCCATGGCCTTCTGGAAATCGGTGATTGAGGAGTATACGGGAGGGCGCTGCCAGTTGGAGGACGGGATTTTTTCCTTTGTATCTGGAGAGGAGCATTAGAACTTTTTTTAATCCAGCCGCGGAAGATTCCACCGGTAATGCATGGCCAGAAATCTGACGGCAATCACCACGAAAACGCCCAGCATAATGGAAAGCAGGTTGCCTGCCGGTTCCCAGGTATAGACGCATACCAGGGCGCCTAAAATGGAGGCGCATGCATAAATGTGCTTAGTCAGAATGTAAGGCTTTTCCTGGGCCATCACATCTCGGAGAAGGCCGCCTCCTACTCCTGTGACAACGCCGACGAATACCAGAAGAAAGGCCTGGTCATAACCGGCTTCCCTGGCAGTATTGATTCCCATGGCAGTAAAAACCCCAAGGCCCACGGCATCGAAAACCATCATGATTTTATCGTAAACCAGGGCCAGCTCTTCTCCCATGGAGCCATGTCGGAAGTACAGGAACAGGAAAAGAGCAATGGAAACTACCAGGGCGATTACTGTGTTTAACGGGTTCTGAAAAATATTGGGAGGGGTGATGCCCAGAATCAGGTCTCGGATCATGCCGCCGCCAACTGCTGTGGTGACTCCAAGCACGCAGACCCCGAAGAGATCCATCCGCTTGCGGACTGCCAGCATTGCACCGGAGGAAGCGAAGGCGATGGTCCCAATAATTTCCATAACAAATAAAATGCTGTCAGAATAATTCATTTTCGTTTTTCTCCTTGAATGTAGTATGGGAATTATAGCACAAGGAAATTTCACTGGCAATCCGTTCATTGCAGTGGTTATGGGCCGAAAGCCGATGTCCCTGGTTATCCCATAAAAGTCTGGCGGCCACCGGGAAAGGAAAAAGCGCTGGACAGATGGAAGGTTATGGCTTACACTGTGCTGGGATTTGAAAATTAATTCAGGAGGAATAGAATAAATCATGATTCAGCTTCTGCTTGTGATTATTTATGTTTCTTTTATCAGCCTGGGGCTTCCGGATGCGCTTCTGGGATCGGCCTGGCCTTCCATGTACCGGGAGATGAATGTTCCCGTATCTTATGCCGGAATCATTTCCATGATTATTTCCGCGGGAACCATCGTCTCCAGTCTTCAAAGCGACCGTCTGACGAAAAAGCTGGGGGCGGGAATGGTGACCGCTGTCAGCGTGGCAATGACGGCTGCGGCGCTTTTTGGATTTTCCATCAGCGGCTCTTTCTGGCTTCTCTGTTTGTGGGCGATTCCCTACGGGCTTGGGGCCGGCAGCGTTGACGCGGCTTTAAATAATTATGTAGCTGTTCATTATACCAGCCGGGATATGAGCTGGCTCCACTGTATGTGGGGGATCGGAACGATTGTAGGGCCTAATGTGATGGGGTATGCCCTGACCAATGGAATGACCTGGAACCGGGGATATTTTTTTATTGCCCTTCTTCAGATTGCCTTAAGCGGGGCCCTGTTTTTAAGTCTTCCTATCTGGCGGAAAGCAGAAAGGACCGGAGGCGGACAGGAAAGGAATGAGAAGGAAGAGAAAGCTCTGACCATAAAAGAGGTGTTAAACATTTCTGGAGCAAGGGAGATTATGATTACATTTTTCTCCTACTGCGCCGTGGAACAGACGGCTATGCTTTGGGGAAGCAGCTATATGGTGCTTCACAATGGTCTTTCCGCCCAGGAAGCAGCTTCCTTTGCCAGCCTTTTCTGCATTGGAATTACGGCAGGAAGATTTGTCAGCGGTTTTCTTACCATGAAATTCAATGATAACCAGATGATTCGGGGAGGACAGATCCTGATTGCTTTGGGAATTCTTGTTCTTTGTCTGCCCTTTGGAACAGGTTCATCTGCCGGAGGATTGGTGATGATCGGCCTGGGCTGCGCACCGGTGTATCCCTGCATTATTCATTCCACCCCTTATCATTTCGGCGCGGACCGGTCCCAGGCCCTGATTGGCGTCCAGATGGCTTCCGCTTATGTGGGAACCTGCCTCATGCCGCCCTTGTTCGGCCTCCTTGCCAATCACATCTCCGCCTCACTTCTTCCGGGCTATCTTCTGGTATTTACGGCGCTGATGGCGGTAATGTACGGGCAGGTGGTGAGGAAGACGGCGTGAGAAAAGTTATTTTGTTTATCGCGATGAGTCTTGACGGTTATATTGCAGATTGTCAGGGCGGGGTAGGATGGCTTCAGGGGCAGAATCAACAGGAAGAGGGCGAGGATACTTATTCTGCGTTTATCCAAAGGGTGGATACAGTGGTGATGGGGTGGAACACTTATGATCAGATCGTAACGGAACTGTCCCCAGACCAATGGGTATATGATCAGCAGACTAGTTATGTGATTACCCACAGATCATTGCCTTCCACTGGTAAGATTATTTTTACGTCAAAGTCTCCCTGTCTCCTGGTGAAGGAGTTAAAGCAGAAGGAAGGGAAAAACATCTGGATCTGCGGCGGGGCAAAGGTGGCTGAGCAGCTGATGGATGAGGATTTAATTGACCGGTATGAGATATCGGTTATTCCCGTTATTCTGGGGTCTGGCATTCCTCTGTTTGGCGGAGTCAGAAAAGAGATTCCCCTGGCTTTAGTGGATGTTCAACAAGATAATGGAATTGTGAATATGATTTATACGCGAAGATAAAAAATTTAGATTGGAGAAAACAGAGGATGAAAAGAATCGTAGGAATCATTTTGGCAGGAATTGGGATCATCACCGTGATTTCTGGTTTTCTGTTTAAAACCGCAGGCCAGACGTCAGTGGCGGTGATCGGCAGCGCAGATGGCCCCACATCAATTTTTATTGCCGGGAAAGTAAGAATGCCTTCCACGGCAGAGATAGCTGCGGCAGGCATTATTCTGATTGCGGCAGGATTGTTTGTGCTGTTTTGGAAAAGGAAATCCTGAGGGAAAGGTTTCTAGGAGGTCTGCTTCAGCAGTTCCATGATCTTTTGATTGATTTCTGCTAAAGCATCAATCACAGAATCATCGCCGAAATGCCGGCATTTTTCGAATGCATAAAAACCGCCGTAAATCGAAAGGGTGAACAATACATTGGCAGTGATATTTTCTTTATAGTCAGGGCGAATAGAAAAAATAGTTTCTTTCAGGCTGTTTTCAATCTGAATCAGCAGCATATTTTTCCGGCTTCCAGAGAAAAGAAGGCGAATTATCCGTTCTTGGTCCGCATAGGCCTGGAAAAGTTCATGGATAAACAGGTCCGGCTTGGAAAACAGATACTCTGGATGCTGGATGCTGGCAATGACTTCGTTTGAGGTCTGAGTTTCCAGAAATTCCGATAAATCGTAGATATCCTGAAAATGAGAGTAGAAGGTGGATTTATTGATTTCCGCAGCTTCGCATAATTCTTTTACCGTTATTTTTTCAATTGCCTTTTTGGACCGGAGAGCCAAAAAGGCATTAATAATGCTCTTTTTTGTTTTGGCAACGCGTATATCCATCCTTTGCAGACTCCTTTATACCCAACGATTTTTCGTAAATGTGGTTTTTCCAACTAATCAAAAGGATCGATGCTGTCTGAATTCCCTTTCGTTATAGTATAATACAAAAAGGGGCTGACGTCTATTTCTAGGAGGAGACTGAGGATGGATTTTTATGATTTTTATACAGGTCAGGAATTTGAAGCTTATACGTATTTGGGAGCGCATATAGTACAGGACGGCGTTGTGTTTCGCACCTTTGCTCCCAATGCGATTAAGGTTTCTGTCATAGGAGAATTCAGCGATTGGCAGGAAATCGAAATGGAGAAGACTTATGATGGGAATTTCTGGGAGCGCACGGTAAACAATGCCCGTCAGGGAATGAAATATAAATATCGGATTTATGATCAAAAGGGCAAATTCCTTGATCATTGCGATCCTTATGGGTTTTATTCTGAGCTGCGCCCGGGAACTGCGTCAGTGATTTATGGATTGTCGAATAAAGGGGCTTCTGATCAGGTTTATCTCAGGCAGAGAAAAAATACGGAGAAGGATCCTCTTAATATTTATGAGCTCCATGCAGGTTCATGGAAGAAGCCGGAAAATGATCCGGAAGGGTTTTATGGATATCGGGAACTGGCGGATTTGCTGGTCCCTTACTTGATTAGAAATCACTATAATTACGTAGAGCTGATGCCCTTAAATGAATATCCATGTGATGAATCCTGGGGATATCAGGCCACTGGATTTTTCAGCCCCACTTCCAGGTATGGAACCCCTGATGATCTGCGATATTTTATTGATCAATGTCACAAAGAGAAAATCGGAGTGATTTTAGATTTTGTTTCTGTGCATTTTGCGGTTAACGATTATGCTTTGCTGAAATATGACGGCACTGCCCTTTATGAGTATCCTCACCATGACGTGGGGATCAATGAGTGGGGAAGCTGCAATTTCATGCATTCAAGAGGAGAGGTCAGGAGTTTTCTTCAGTCCGCTGCATATTACTGGCTGAAGGAATTTCATTTTGATGGACTGCGGGTTGACGCGGTCAGCAACTTGATCTACTGGCAGGGAGATAAACGGCGGGGAGAAAACCAGGGAGCCATCCGTTTCCTTAGGACGATGAACGAAGGATTAAAGAAAAGATGCCCTGGAGCAATTTTGATTGCAGAAGATTCCTCAGATTATTCCGGCGTTACCTCCCCCACAGAGAACGGCGGCCTGGGATTTGATTATAAATGGGATTTGGGATGGATGAATGATACCTTATCATATCTGCAGCTTTCGCCAGAGGAAAGAAAAGAACAGTATCATAAACTGACATTTTCCATGATGTATTTTCCGCATGAACATTATCTGCTGCCCCTGTCTCATGATGAAGTGGTTCATGGGAAAGCCTCCATTCTTCAAAAAATGAACGGCGATGTCTATGAGGATAAATTTGCCCAGGCTAGGCTGCTGTATATGTACATGTTTGCCCATCCTGGAAAGAAACTAAATTTTATGGGGAATGAAATCGGCATGTTTCGGGAATGGAACGAGAAAACCTCTTTGGACTGGAATTTGCTGGCTTATCCTCAGCATGAGAAGTTTTATCATTTCATCCGGAAATTAAACTCTCTTTATCTCCAATGTCCGGCTTTGTTTAGGGAGGATTATGAGCAGGATGGTTTTGAGTGGCTGGATTGTGAAAATCCAGATTACGCGGCGTATGCCTTCTTGCGTAAGGGAGAGAATCAGGAAATTTTGGCAGTGCTTAACTTTGATGACACGGATCTGCACGACTATCAGATAAGGCTGCCAAAGAAGCGAAAGGCGGTTTTGCTGCTGGACAGCAGCGACGAAATTTGGGGAGGTACCAATGGCGAAAAGGGCGGCAGTATTCTTCAAGAAAATCGGTTAAGGATGAACGTACCTCGTTTTTCTGGACAATATTTTTTGCTGACGGAGGAGTGAGACAGGGCAAAATCAGCGGGAGAATTGGATATTAAGGATTCTACCATTAGTTTACTTCCAATTTGCGGTGAAACTGCTATATTCTACTGCTGTTCGGTTGCCAATGAAAATCATTCAGATTAGAATCAGCACAGAGGTGATGAATGTGTTTGAGATTGACAAGAAAAAGTTTGGGCAATTTATCGCAAAGCTGAGGAAGGAAAAAGGGTTTACACAAAAAGAGATTGCGAAGCAGCTGCTGATATCGGATAAGGCGGTTAGTAAATGGGAAACCGGAGCCAGTTTGCCAGATACAGCTCTGCTAATTCCATTGTCAGATTTGCTGGGGATTTCTGTCACAGAACTTTTGATGTGCGAGAGGATGACCCAGGGCGATACATTGGAAGCAAATAAGGTTGAGAATATTGTTAAAGCCGCCATTCGTTATGGAAATGAAAAAACGGAGCGGGCATATCAATCTAAAGATCAATATAAGTGGATTGCTTTTTATGGTCTGTCTCTATTCATTGGTTTTATCGGTATATATTTAAATGATCGGACGGAACAGCCGTGTTTAGAAACGGTGAAGACAATGGCATTTTTGGGCGCTGTATTTGGAGGGTATTTCTGCTGCTTTGTAAAGACCAAATTACCTGCGCTTTATGATGAAAACAATATAAGCATTTTTTATGACGGTGCATTCCACATGAATTTGCCAGGAATAAGATTTAACAACAGCAACTGGCCATATATTGTAGAAGCGATTCGGATAACTATGTGTCTGTCTATGGTGGTGCTGCCTATCATCAATTTTATTCTAGGCAGCACGGCGGCAAACTTATGGACCGAGGTTGGAAGCGGGCTGTTTCTCATTCTGTTTTTGGGCGGTCTTTTCATTCCCGTGTATTGGGCTGGGAAGAAATATGGATGATTGGGAACGAGGGAAGAACGAATTTATACTAATTTTTCGTATACCTTATTCTGCATGTTCACGCAGGGGATACACTCCCTTTTTCCACCTAGGGCCATTTTCATGGACGGCAAGATAGTCGTTTAAATCATTATATAAGCGCTCTACTTCATCAATGTCATTTCCTGTGGCAGCTCGGATAAGGATATTCATGTTCTGACAACACCTCCTCTTTATCTGGAACGGTTCTTGCTTATTGTTCTGTATAAATTATATCAGGAATCATTATTTTTGAACAGGGAGAGTTTAGCACCAGTGCAGATGCAAAACCCTGTGACCTTCCTGCACATGTTATAATTCACTTATTTCTAAATGGAGCTGAGTATGATATGATAAAGCCAGCCATAAATTGGAATTTTAGGGAGAAACATCATGGTAAACCTTCATGCGCCGGCAGCCGACGCACCAGCCCTCCCGCAAAAGTCTTGGCGGCGCATTTGGCATCCTTGAATTGATGCCGCCTATCCGGCGGCGGACTTATAGAGTAAAAGTCAGATTAATGGAGATTGCAGATTATGAGCGGATATATGCTTTATGGATGAGTACGCCGGGAATGGGACTTAACTCAACAGATGACAGCAGGGAAGGAATAGCCAGAAGATTGGTAGATCATGTCATGAAGGCTTTAGAGGAAGAAGGCATAAATAAAGCAGCATTAGTGGTTTTCGAACGAAATGAACTCGGAAATAGATTTTGGGAAAATATAGGATTTTCTGTTAGGGATGATTTGGTTTATCGAAATAAAAATATCCATGAGCTAAAAAGAATTAATCCTTAATCCCGACTTTGAGGAGGATACTGCAATGAGAAGAAAAGATAGAGAAGTTACAGATTTTTCTAAAATGATAGAGATGATGAAATCTTGCGACTGCTGTCGATTAGGACTTGTGGATGGAAATGAAGCATATATTGTGCCCATGAATTTTGGTTATGACATCATGAATGAGCAAATTGTTCTGTATTTTCACTGTGCCAGCGAAGGAAGAAAAATGGATTTGCTGCCCAGACAATCGGTGGTTTCATTTGAGATGGATACAAAGCACAAGTTAGCAGAAGGAAATTTAGGGTGTGAATTTTCCTATTTATATCAATGTATCATGGGGACAGGAACATTGGAGATTGTTTCCGATACGAAGGAAAAAATTGACGGCTTAAGAAAAATCATGGATCATTATACCAATCAGACACAATGGGAATTTAGTGAGAAAGTGGTGGACAGGACAAAGGTTTTGAAACTTTCTGTAAGGACATGGTCTTGTAAAGAGCATTAAATATCCTGATTTTCAGGTAGATTCTTTCCATCAGGGCTGAAATGTGATAGATTAAAGCGACAGAAGAGCTGAGTAATGGGCAGCTGGGGGCGTAACCGAGGGTACGTCTGAAGACAGCGCCCCCGCCCCTTGCGCATGCATTTTCCTATATGAATTTGATGGAGAATTTTCAGAAGATATGAAGAATAATATCAACAACCGGATATCTCGCCTTATGTATTAACAACAATATTTTGTACATGATGATTTACAATGTCAATCGAAATAATGATTCTAAATATGAAATTGTGTACGCGTGGTGAATAGTAGTTTTTTAAGTTATCTTAAATCATTTTAAAATCGATAGTCTCAGGACCACCTGATCTGCCGGAAGCTGTGCCATATGGCACAGCTCCATAAAAGGAGAAGAGCCAGTTCAAACGGGGTGCCGCCGTTTAGACTGGCTCTTGTTGTACTATTGATATGATTGGCCAATAGTGCGGCCTTGGGCTGTGTAAGTCCTGAGAAAGTTGTTCCCTTGGTTTATAAGAAACTTTTTTGGGAAGATCCAGATTAACAGCCGGGAAATGACGTTGATAGATATAGTTGTAAAGTGTCCGCTGGGAACAGTTGATCTCTTCCTGTGGGTGAGATAAATATGGGACGGAGGCTTTCCCTGCTTCAGAAGAGGAGAGATGAGCACACTCCGAGCGGCTGTGGCCTTTCTCGTCATGGCAGTGAGGAACAAGGAAGCGGTGTCTGCGGATGTCTTTTGAGATAGTAGAGGACTCTATCCTGATCAAAAGCTGCATTTAGTTTTTCATTTTACGGTTCTAAAAAAATCTTAAAAAAATTAGCACTCACCTCTTGACAGTGCTAACAATATGTGTTATATTACGTCTAGAACAGAAAAGGGAATGAAAGAAAATGAATTTCCTCCTCTGTTTTTACATAGATTATTACCCCATATTCTCACCGGGGTCTTTTCTTTGCCCGGTGTTTGCTTAATGCCCCATGCGTCCCCTTGGCATGGGGCGGAATCTGATGATGAGATGAATACCAAACTCGTAAGGGAGGCGAGGATATGAACATTAATAAATTTACACAGAAATCCATGGAAGCCGTCCAAAACTGCGAGAAGCTGGCCTATGAGTATGGAAACCAGCAGATCGAGCAGGAGCACCTGCTGTACAGCCTGTTGACTCTTGAGGACAGCTTGATTTTAAAGCTGATCACCAAGATGGAAATCAATGGAAACCAGTTTACTGATGAAGTAAAGCAGACTCTTACCCGTCTGCCCAAGGTCAGCGGAGGCGGCCAGTTATACATCAGCAACGATTTAAATAAAGTTCTGGTTAATGCCGAAGATGAGGCTAAGGCCATGGGGGATGAATATGTGTCGGTTGAGCACTTATTCCTTTCCATGTTAAAGCAGCCGGACCGCACCATGAAGGAGTTATTCCGTCAGTACGGCATTACCAGAGAACGGTTCCTTCAGGCTTTATCCACTGTCCGGGGAAACCAGAGGGTGGTCAGTGATAATCCAGAGGCTACCTATGATACCTTGGAGAAATACGGCTATGATCTGGTAGAGCGGGCTAGGGATCAGAAGCTGGATCCGGTAATCGGACGTGACAGCGAGATCCGAAACGTGGTGATGATTCTTTCTCGAAAGACGAAGAATAACCCGGTTCTTATCGGTGAACCTGGCGTAGGCAAGACCGCCGTAGTGGAAGGATTGGCTCAGCGGATTGTCCGGGGAGATGTGCCGGAAGGGCTGAAGGATAAAAAACTGTTTGCTCTGGATATGGGTTCTCTGGTAGCAGGAGCCAAGTACCGGGGCGAATTTGAGGAGCGGTTGAAAGCTGTTCTGGAAGAAGTCAAGAAGAGTGAAGGCAAGATCATCCTGTTTATTGATGAGCTGCATACCATTGTAGGCGCCGGAAAGACGGAAGGTTCCATGGACGCCGGCAATATGTTAAAGCCAATGCTGGCCAGAGGCGAGCTTCACTGTATCGGCGCAACTACCTTGGATGAGTACAGAAAGTA